>CAWEPQ010000018.1:0-17861 GCA_963811055.1 uncultured Thermoleophilaceae bacterium | reverse complement strand
CACGGGCCGCCCCTCGGCTGCTGTTCAGCTTCCGGCTTCGAGCCGGGCCTGGTAGACCCGGACGAGCCCGCAGGTCACGGCTGCACCGGCCTTGGCCGTCACGTACTGGCGCTTCATCTTGGTCACGAGGCGCAGCGACACCCGGACCCGCCGGCGAAGAGAGTTGGCCTGCCGGCGCTTGTGGGCGCGGGTGGCGCGCTTCACGCCGGCCCTCAGCTTCTTGACCGTGCGGCGCGCCTTGGCGCTGCGAGTGACCAGGTTGTCGCGCGTGCCGGTCGTCCGGAAGCAGTTGACCGCGTGGGTGTTCCGGGCGGTGGTCAGGCTCGCCAGCTCGCCTACGGTGAGCGGCACCTTCGGCCACTCTCTCGCAAGCGATCGCACGACCGCGGAGGCCTGGCGCCTGTGCACCGTGTACGGCGCGTCGTCGGAGACGCTGGCCACACCCTCGCTGTTGAACGGGCTCTGTGGGCCGAACTCGTCGGGCCAGGTGTCGCGCGTGCTGACAAAGATCTGTGCGGCCCCCGCTCTCACGAGCGTCGGAAGCGAGTCCCTCAGGAACCTCGCCTGGGCCGCCTCGCCGCCGCGGTACCGCGAGTCGTTCTGGTAGGCGGTGTCGGCGGGATAGCCGTGCTCGGTCACCCACAGCGGCGCGTTGCCGCGGCCGATGCCCGCGAACAGGTCGCGCCAGAGCTTCATGGAGCGCGTGATCGAGCTGATGCCGCCGCGCACGTGCACGTTGGCGATGTCGAACTTCGTGGCTGCCGCCACTCCCGGCGTGGCGAACACGCGGCCGAGCCAGTCCTTGGCGATCGTGCCCGACACGCCGCCAAGCAGCACCGAGCTGCCGGGGGAGCGCGCCTTGATCTCGCGGTAGGCGGCGGAGAGCATGCGTGCGTAGTCCTCCGGGCTGCCGCGGAACATGCCGGTCGAGTCGGGCTCGTTGATGATCTCGAAGAGGCTGATGGCGCCGCGCGTGTGCTCGGCCACCTCGCCCGCGTAGCGCCCGTAGGCGGCCACGTCGGAGGCGGCGCACTTCTCCGCGTCGTCGTCGTGGCAGACCGATATGAACTCGGGCACGCCGATGAGCACCGCCAGGACCGGGAGCTCGTAGCGCCGCGAGAGCGCCACCACCTCGTCCACCCCGCGCCAGTCGCGGTCCACCCAGTTACGGCGATAGCGCTTGAAGACTCCGTGCAGCTCGATGTCCAGCCGGATGTGGCTCGCGCCCGTGGCCTTCGCCTCGGCGAAGATCCGCTCCTTCTGCGCCAGCGGCATCGTGTTGGCGTAGATCATCGAGTGCGCGGAGTAGGGGCTGGCGGGAGTGGCCTGAGCGCTCGCCGGCGAGGGCAGCGCGAGGCACAGCGCCATCAGTGTGATGGCGCACAGGAGTGTCGCGGATTGGGGGCGGCTGCGAATCAGAGTGCTGGTACGGGAATGCGGGGGCCGGCTCTCTGATGGTCATCGACGCACCGCGGAGCATCCATGAGGCGGCGGGGCATAGCCTGGACCCCCGCGGCCACGACGAGGAGGGCACATGGCGGAGAAGGCGTTGGAGGTCTACCTCAACGACCACCTGGCGGGAGCGCTGCTGGGCAGCGACCTGGCCGAGCAGATCCGGGACCGGAGCGAGGGCACGCCGTTCGGTGACGTGATGGTCACGATCTCCGCGCAGATCGACGAAGACCGCGACACGCTCATCGACCTGATGGAGCGCATGGACATCTCGCGGAACCCCGTCAAGCAGGCCACGACCTGGATTGCCGAGAAGGCCAGCCGTCCGAAGTTCAGCGGCATGACCTCGGGCGACCCGGACGTGGGCTACTTCATGGCGCTCGAGAGCATGACGCTCGGCGTGACCGGGAAGCTGTCGCTGTGGGAGGCCCTCGCCCGCGTGGCCGGCGAACATCCCGAGATCGCCGCCACCAACCTCGACGAGCTGATCGACAGGGCCCGCTCGCAACGTGATGCGCTGGAAGGGCAGCGGCTCGTGGCCGGCGAGCGCGCGCTCGGGTGAACCGGCTGCACCACTGGTACTGCAATCGCGAGGCGTGGAAGCGTCACGTTCGCGAGGAGCTGGTGCCGGCCGCGATCGAGGGTGTCGAGCTCGGGGACGAGGTGCTCGAGATCGGGCCGGGCTTCGGGCCCGCCACAGAGGTGCTGGCCGGCCGCGTGCCACGGCTCACGGCGCTCGAGATCGACACGGGGCTCGCGCACTCGCTGCGGCAGCGGCTGGGGGACCGGGCCGAGATCGTGGAGGGCGACGGGGCCACGATGCCCTTCCCCGACGAGCGCTTCGACGCCGCGGTCTGCTTCACGATGCTCCACCACGTCCCGTCGGTCGAGGCGCAGGACCGCCTCTTCCGGGAGGTCCGCCGCGTGCTGCGCCCGGGCGGCGTGTTCGCCGGCACGGACAGCATCGGGACGGGCGTGGGCTTCGCGCTGCTTCACGTCGGCGACACGAAGAACCTCATCCCTCCCGCCGCCATGCCGGACCGGCTGTCGGTTGCCGGCTTCGAGCAGGTCGCCGTCTCGGCCGACTCCGACAGCTACCGCTTCCGTGCGCAAACCGCCGTGGCGCCGCCGGGCTAGTCCACGTCGTCCGGCGTGGCGCGGTGCTTCCAATAGCCGAGGGTGTTCATCGACTCCGCGGCGGACGGGTGCTCGGCCGCCAGGTAGCGGCGCACGTCGCGCATCGCCAGTGCCTCGCCGCCGCCCCAGGACTGGCCGCGTTCGCCGGGCAGCTCGAGGTCGCGGACGGTGTCCAGCAGCGCCGTGGTGGTACCGGGCGGGCGACCGTCGCGCGTGACCCAGTGAACCTCGGCGCTGACACGCCGGGCGCCAATCGGCAACAATCGGCGGTCGCTCGCTACACGCGAGACCCAGACCTAGAGGTGACTCGTGGCACAACGCAGCATCAGGAAGACGGCAAGCAAGACAGGAGCGCGAGCTTCGAGCCGTGGACACAAGGCCCTTGATCAGCTGCAGGAGTCGATCGACGCGGCCGAGAAGGCGCTCAAGGAGTTGCGCTCCGAGCTGAGCCGGGGATCGCGCACGCTCCTCAAGGACGTGGACTCGACGCTCCGCGACGCGCGCAAGCAAGTGCGCAGCGTGAGCAGCGGACTGGCCAAGGACTTGGCGCAGGCCCGGCAGACGGCGACCGGCAAGAAGCCCGCCGCCACGAAGGTGACCGTCAAGAAGGCCACGGCGAGAAAGCCCGCCGCCAAGAAGCCCGCCGCCAAGAAGGCCACGGCGAAAAGGGCTACCGCGAAGAAGGCCACAGCCACGAGGGCGACCGCCACGAGGACGACCACCAGGGCGAAGGCCGGCGCCAAGAAGGCCACCACCGCCAAGAAGGCCGCTCCCGCGCGCAAGACGACCGCGCGCAGCTCAACCGCGCGTAGGAAGGCCGCCAAGTAGGGCGGAGATCAGCGCCGCCCCGACGGGCGGGACCAATGATTCAGCAGCCTGACGACGTGGCGCGCCACGTCGACCACCAGTCCCGGACCGACTCGTGAGAGCGGCAGGTGCCCGGGCGCGTGCTTGGTGGGACGCTCCCGCTGAGGCGGTGTGGTGGGGTGCTCCACGCTCCATGCACCGTACGGCGGGCAGCGGCGGCCACCCTCTGGGTCCGCTACACCCCGAGGAGCGCGGCCAGGACGAGCATGAGCGCGGCACCGGCCGCCGCGCCCGTGGCCGCCTTCACGCGTCCCCCGGGCGCCAGCGTCTGAGGCAGCAGCTCGACGGCCACCAGCGACAGCATGGCGCCTGCGGCGAAGGTGAACGACAGCGGCAGCAGTCCGGTGATCTGCTCCACTGCCAGGTAGGCGATCACCGCCCCGACCGGCTGCGGCGCGCTGGTGCCCACGGCCGCCCAGAACTGCTGGGAGCGCCCGAACCCCTCAGCCTCCATCGGGATCGCCACGCTGGTGCCCTCCGGGATGTTCTGAAGCGCGATCGCCAGGAACACGAACAGCGCCAGGCCCTCGGTGTCCGAGGCGAACGCGGCGCCGATGGCGAACCCCTCTGGCAGGCTATGCACCAGCAGTACCCCGAACACGAGCACCGAGCGGCGCACGCCGGCGCCGTGGTGACCGGCGATCCAGGGGTCGCGGTGGGAGAGAAGCCGGCGGCTGGCCAGCAGGAAGGCCACGCCCGCGATGAGTCCCACGGCGGCTTCTCCGGCCGAGCCCTCGTCCAGGGCTGGGAGGAGCAGGCCCACCACGGAGGCGACCGTCATCAGCCCCACGGTGGCGCCCCAGAGGAACGGCCGCAGCGCCTCGGCGCGCCGGCCGAGCAGGAACACAGGCACCGCGCCGAGCCCGGTGGCCAGCGCCGTGGCGCTACCGGCGAGCGCGAGAGCTAGGAGCTCAGTGAGAACGGCGGGTAGCGGTCTGTCACGAGGATGAATGCGTAGCCCGCCACACGGTTGTGCCAGCGGATCACGCCCTCCACGTAGTCGAACACCCCACGCGGGTAGCGGCCGGTGAACAGGATCGCGAACCAGGCGGCGATCACCAGGATCACGCCACCGATCCAGAGGAAGAACAACACGATGTAGTGCGGGATCGCGAGAAACCACTTGACCAGCGGCAGCCAGCGGTTGAGGTCCTGCTTCGCGTCGGGGTATGGGAAGTCGAGGTGCACCGACTGGTGCTCGTCGGTGGACGGATAGCGGTCGTCCATCAGAGCGGCGTACACCCCCACGCGATTCGTGAACCGGAGCAGCTCCAGGTTCCAGTCGAACCACCAGCGCGGGTACTTCTCGCGGAACAGGAGCATCAGCAGTGGGGGTAGGAAGAGGAGACCCGTGCCGCCGATGGCCACGGAGGTCCCCTGTCCGCCCTCCCAGCCGCCACCGCCGGCGTACCCGCCGATGGTCCCGAGCACGATCGCGATCGGGACCACCGTGAAGACGCGGAGGGCGGTGGTGAGGCGGTTGAGGGCCCGGTCGGGATAGTCGACCGAGAAGCGCACGGGGTGTTCTTCATTCATGCGCTCTGACGCTACTCCTCGTGGCGCGCTATCCGCAGGCCACCCCCGAGCACTGCGGCGACAGGGCGTTCTGGAACGCGCGGTTTCCGCCGGCGTCGATCGTGCCCGCGATCGCGTCGATGCCGCGGCCGCGGTTGAGGAAGGACGTGTTCCGCGCCAACCGGTTTCCCGCCGTGACCACGCGGATGCCGTCGGCGGCGTTGCGCGCGGTCACGTTGCGTTCCAAGCGGTTGGCCGTGGCGCCGTCCACGACGATGCCGCCGGCGGGGTCCTCTCCCTCGCCGGTGCCCGCGCTTCCGGAGGCCACGTTCTCGCTGAGCAGGTTCCCGTCGGATCCGCCCACCACGAGGATGCCCGCCAGGCCGCTCCGGACCACGGCGTTGCCGGAGATCGTGTTCCCGTCGGAGCCGTCGAGGAAGAGCGCGTCGAGCACGATCCCCACGCCGGCGACGCTCTGCACGCCGTTGCCGGCCACGGTGGTCTCGTCGGAGTCGAGCACGAGGATTCCGTCACCGCCACCCCGGACGCGGTTTCGCACCACCTTCGTGGACGTGCTCTCGTTCTCCACGGAGATGCCGGCCGCGTCGTTGTCGTTCAGCTCGTTGCCCGCCACCACGCACTTCACGCACGCGAGGAGAACGATCCCCCCGGTGTCGGGATTGACGTGCCCGGACGCGAGGTTGCGGCTGACCACCGACCGCTCGGAGGTGACCACCAGGATGCCGCTGTTGACGTTGCGCGCGCTGCGGTTCCTCAGCACTCGCGCCTGCGGGGACTCCACGACGATGATGCCGTTCCACGCGTTGTCGCTCGTGTAGTTGCGTGCGACCTCCGGGCGGTTCGTATTGAGGACCACGATGCCGTCGGCCTGGTAGGCCTCCACGTGGTTCGACACGCGGTTTCCCTCGATCTCCACACCATCGGAGCCGTCCACGAAGATGCCGGCCGATACGTCCTCGCCCTCCACGCCGCCCGCGCCGATCTGCCTGACGACCAGGTCGCGCACCCGTCCTCGCGCGGCGTCCCGGAACGCGACTCCGTTGACCCGGAACTCCCTGACCGTTCCGTTCGCGACGGTCACCCGCGAATGCCCGTCCACCGCGATGCCCTCGCTGCCCGGGGCGTTGATGCCGTCCACCACGTGGCCGCCGAGGTCGAGCGTCACACCGTCGGCACCGATCGTGAGGGCGGTGCCCGGGCAGTTCACGAGGTCCTTGGACAGCCTCGTGTCATGGGAGATCACCTGTCCGCAGCGAACCGCCGAAGAACGGGATTGGCCGGCCAGCGCCGGTGTGGCCGCCGGTCCGGCGATGGCGGCTGCAAGGAGTAGTGCGAGTGTCGCGGCTCTGTTCATGGGGCCTCCCGTCGAAGTGGTGGTCGCATGCTCCGGGGGGCCGCTACCGCCTGGCTACCGACCGGCTACCGTGGCGCTCTGGTGATCGAGTTCGGCATCCTGGGCCCGCTCGAGGCGCACCGCGCGGGCGAGCAGCTGCGGCTCGGCGGCCGCAACCAGAAGGCGGTCCTGGCGCTGCTGCTCCTCCAGGCGGGCCGCGTGGTCTCCATCGAGCGCCTGGCGGCCGAGCTGTACGGCGGCGAGACACCGGTGAGCGCCGTCACGCAGGTCCATCGTCAGGTCTCGGAGCTGCGCAAGCTGTTCGACGCGGACGCCGCCGCCGAGTCCGTGATCGAGACGCGCCCGCCCGGCTACCTGATCAGAGTGGACGGCCGCGGATTCGACCTACACCGGTTCGAGAGCCTCACCACGGAGGCCGCGGACACGCTCGGCGCCGATCCGCGGGCGGCGCTGGCGCTGCTGCGCGAGGCACTTGACCTGTGGCGCGGGCCCCCGCTGGCCGACCTCGAGTACGAGCCGTTCGCCCAGGCGCCGATTGCCCGCCTCGAGGACCTGCGGCTCGCCGCGCTCGAGCGCCGTATCGAGGCCGAGCTGGCGCTGGCTGGTCACGCGGAGGTGGTGCCGGAGCTGCGCGACCTCGCCACCGAGCACCCGCTGCGCGAGCGCCTGCGGGAGCTGCTGATGCTGGCGCTCTACCGATCCGGCCGCCAGGTGGAGGCACTCGAGGTCTACCGCACGACGCGCGAGGAGCTCGTGCAGGCGTTCGGAGTGGAGCCGCGACCTGAGCTGGGGCGCCTCGAGCAGGCGATCCTCCGCCACGACCCGGATCTGGCCACTCCGTCACCCGACCGGAGTGACCGCGCGGATCCGGCGAGAACGGTGTTGCTGGCCGGACGCGACCCGGAGCGCCTGGGTCCGCTCCTGGCGGTGGCCGCGCCGCTCTCGCTGCACCCCCGGCCCGGGGAGTTGGTCGCGGCGCTCCTGGTCGAGGACGAGGCGCAGCTTCCCGACGCCGTGGCGGCGCTGTCCGCGGTTCGCGACCGACGCGATCTGCCCGGCGTCCGCACCGCGCCGTTCGTCACGGCGGGGGAGGGCGAGGACGTGCTGCACCTCGTCCGCTCGAACGACGCGGACCTCGTGCTCCTGGAGGGCACGCCGGAGCTCGCGGACGGACCACCGGGGGAGCTCACGGAGGTGCTCGAGCGAAGCCCCGCCGACGTGGGCCTTCTGTTCGCGCCGGCGCGTGCCGCGCCCGAGGGCGGCGGCGTGCTCGTGCCCTTTGGCGGAGGCGAGCACGACTGGGCGGCGGTCGAGCTGGGCGCGTGGCTGGCTGCCGCCACCGGAGAGCGGCTGCGCCTGGCCGGACCGCGGGCCGACGCGCGTCACCCGGGCCGCGACGCCAGCCGCGTTCTGGCAGACGCTTCCCTGGCCGTGCAGCGGACGGTCGGGATCGCCGCCGAGCCGGCGCTCGTGGATCCCGGGCCGGAGGGCCTCCTCACCGCGGCGGCCGGAGCGAGCGCCGTGGTGGTGGGGCTCTCTCCGCGCTGGCGCCGCGAGGGCCTGGGCGCCGCTCGGCGCGCTCTTGTGGCCGATCCCGGCTGCCCGGTGCTGGTGGTGCACCGCGGCCTGCGCCCGAGCGGGATCGCTCCGCGCGAGGCCACCACGCGGTTCACCTGGTCGCTGGCCGGCGGCTAGTCCGGGCGCGGACAGAGGGCGGCGAGGTCGAGCACCTGGTAGGCGCCCTGGACGAGGGCGCAGCCCGCCCGTTCCGACCGGAACTCCGGGGCCGTGAAGGCCGCGAAGGCCGCATATGGGGCGGGGCCTCGCAGCAGCCGGTCCTCGAGGCGCTCATATGTCGCCAGCCGCCGGTCGCCGTTGACGCTGCGCGCCCGTTCGAGCTGCTTCCTGAACCCGCGGTCGTCCCAGGTGACCGGGTCGTGGCTCGGGCCGAACCGGTCCGCATCACCCACCGTCGCCTCCAGGAACGGGGCGGGATCGAGCTCAGCGGTTGAACGGGTCACCAGCAGCAGGTCGGCCTTGAGCGCCTTCGGATCGGAGCCTTGGAGGCAGTCGAGCGACGGTTCGATCGCGAGGTCGATCCGGAGTGGCCGCAGGTTCGCGCGGATGATCTCGGCGATGCGCGCGTTGGATGGCTCGCCGCAGAAATACAGCCGCGCCGACGCGGGCGCGCGTCCGCGCAGCAGTCGCCGGGCGCTGCGGAGGTCGGGGCCTGAGAGCGGGTACACCGGATCGGACCGTGGCCCGGAGACGACGGGCGGGACGTAGCGGTCGGTGGGGGGCTCGCCCCATACGGCGGCGAGCGCCTTCCTGTCGAGTGCGTAGTTCACAGCCCGCCGTACCCGCGCGTCCCGGAACAGAGGGCGCCTGGTGTTGAAGGCGATCATGTCGACGCCCGGGGCCGGCGCCTCGCGGTAGCGGCCGCCCGGTCCGCCGAAGCGGCGATCCAGCGGCCCGCCGGGGGCCAGCGGGCCGTGGAGGTCGTAGTCCCAGGGCACCACGTCCGCCCGGCCGGCACGCGTCAGGGCCACGCCCTCCGCCGTGGGAATACCGGTGAGGTAGACGATGCGCGCAGGCCGCGCGGGTCGGTCACCGCGGTAGTTGGGGTTGCGCTCGAGCACCGTCTGCCCGGCGGTCTCCTGGCGGACGTAATACGGGCCGGCCGAGGGGATCGGGCCGTCCACCCGGCCCGGGGGCGGCGTGCCCGGAGGGACCACGCAGTTGATCGGCATGGCCAACCGGGAGAGCAGGTCCCCGGCGGGCTTCTCGAGTGTGATCGTCAGGCGGTCGCCTCGGGCGGTGATCCCGCTCACGTGCGGGGCGCGGCCGGCATGGAACGCCCGCGCGCCGGCCACGTCGCCGAGGATGTGAAGCCCCGACGGATCGGGGCCGGCCTTGGGGGAGAGGGTCCGCTCGAAGGTGTGGCGGAAGGCCCGTGCGTCGACGCGCCGGCCGGACGGCGGCGAGAAGCGCAGGTCGTCGCGTATGCGAAAGCTGTACGTGCGACGGTCGGCCGAGATCGCCGGAAGTGCCACCGCGGCCTCGGGCCGCAGCCGGCGGCCGGCCGCTCCAGCGGCGTCGGGATAGTTCACGAGCTTGGCGCAGGTCGCGTAGAGGAGCTGGCTCGCGACCGGATACGGGCCGAGCCCGGGATCCAGCTCAACGCCGTCGTCGCGCAGCGCCACTCGGATCTCGCCGCCGTCCTCCGCCTCCGGCAGCGCCGGGGGGGCGGGCGTGGCGGCTGTCCACAGCAGCCCATCCCGGTTGCGCACAAGGTGCGGAACGCCGGTGAGCGCGACCGTGCGCCGGGCTCCCGACCGCACGTCGATGCGGGTGAGCGCGCGGCCACGCGAATTAGCGATCCAGAGCGCATCGCGGCTGCCGGCCAGGCTCTCCGGGCCTTCCCCGGCGGGCACCGTCTGCTCGACGCTCGCGTCGTCCGCGCTCAACCGGAAGACCACGTCGTCCGGCGTCACGGCGGCCCACACGGATCCGCCCGCCACGGCCAGGTCGGAGATCCACCCGTGGAGCTTGGCCCGCGCCGCCACCCGGTCACTCGCCGGATCGATCTTCTCGACCAGGCCGTTCTCGCTGCTGGCAGCCCAGAGGGCGCCGCCGGCAAAGGTCAGAAGCGTGGCCGTGACCGGTAGCGGGATGCGGCTCCGCGCCCTGCCGGTGCGGGGGTCCACGCGGACCACCTCCGCGCCACGTGCGACCCAGACGGAGCCGGCGCCGGTGGCGATCCCCGTGGGATCCGATATGCGTGCCCCATGGGTATCCACCGTCCAGCTCGCCGTGACCTTGCGTGTGCCGGTGTCCACGCGCACGATCCCCGGACCGCCCTTCTCGGTCACGTAGAGCGCCTGGCCGGCCAGCGCCAGGCCTCCGGCGGGGAATGGCAGCTCCACACCGCCCACGACTCGGCGGCGGTCCCCGTCGAGCTCGACGACGCGTTGCGCGCTACGGAGCAGGGCCCACGCCGACCGCTCGCCGAAGACCAGGTCCTGCGGCGGCTCGGGCAGCGCGACCCGGTCGACAACGCGCTGCCGTCCGGGATCGACGAGGGTCACTCCGGGACCGCTGACGGCGAGCAACTTCTCCGCAGGTCCCGCGTCGTCGTCCCCGCCGCTAACGAGTGCAACGACCGCCGCGGCGACCGCGGCGGTGGCGGCCAGCGCGACCGCCACCCGGCGCCGGCGGCCTGAGCCACGCCCCTCGCCGGCGAGCGCGCCGCGCGCGGCTGCGATCAACTCGGCGCAGGTGGCATAGCGCCGGCCCGGCAGCTTCGCGGTGGCCTTGGCGATCACGTCGTCGAGCTGGTCCGGCAGGCCCGCTCTCAGGTCCCCCAGCCGGGGCGCTCGCTCGTTCAGGTGGGCGTACACCACCGCGAGCTCGCTCTCGCGGTCGAACGGCGGCGCGCCGGCCAGGCACTCGAAGAGCACGCAGCCGAGCGAGTACACGTCGGCGCGCCCGTCGATCTGCTCGCCCTTGATCTGCTCCGGCGAGACGTAGGCGATCGTCCCGACGAAGGCGTGCTCGCCGGTCAGGCTGCTGACCGACGAAGCGTGCTTCGCGAGCCCGAAGTCGCCGAGGTAAACCCGCTCGCCCCGGTCGCCGGGCTCCACCAGGATGTTCGCCGGCTTGACGTCGCGGTGCACGAGGCCCTCGGCATGGGCCACGTCGAGGGCGTCAGCCACCTGCGACAGGAGATCGATCGCGCGAGCGCCCTCGAGCGGGCCGTCGCGTTCGAGCAGCTCGCGCAGGTCGCATCCGTCCACGTGGCGCATGGCGAGGTAGAGCCCGTCGCCGGTCTCGCCGAAGTCCAGGATCGGCACGACATGCGCGTGGCTCAGGCCGGCGGCGATCGTCGACTCCTGGAGGAAGCGCCGCCGGAACCGCTCGTTCTGCGCGAGCTCGGGATCGAGGACCTTCAGAGCCACCCGTTCCGGCTCTCCCTCGCGTTCGGCCAGGTACACGGAACCGGTGGCTCCTTCGCCCACCAGGGAGACGAGTCTGTACCCCGCCACAATTGACCCCACCGGGGGGTGGCCCCTCATTCCACGCGAGCCTAACCCGGTTCAAGTAGTCATAACGAGGATGCCGCTGATCCACTCGGTACCCTTTCAGTGCTCGTCGGCTCGCGGAGCAAATGGTCCATAACTCCTCCCTCCCGGTAGGTAGAGGCGGTAAAGCGCGAGTCGGCTACCTGCGTGAACGGTGCGCAGCCATTCAGGTGACTGAGGCAGTCGTACCTATGAGGGGGGTTCACATTGTCGTTTAGGTCGGTCCTGCGGCCCATGATTCGAGGCCGGCCCGGCCCCGATGGCTGGGGAGCCACGGAGGGCTCGGGCATGGGCCGCTTCGACGCGGCGGCCGTGATCACCACCTGCGTGGCGGTCGTCGTCCTCATAGCGCTGACCAATCCGGGCGATGCCCTCTGCTATCTGGTCGCGTTCCCGGTCTGGATCGTGTCCAGGGATCTGGGTGCGCTGGCGGCAGCGGGCGTGGGTGCCTTCGCGCTCGCGTGCGTGGCCATCGCCGCGGCGACCGACGGCGGCGGCTTCGGTCCGCTGGGATATCTCGGCCTCGCCGCCGTCCTCGGAGGTGTGATCGTCGCCGGGGGCCAGGCGCGGCCAGGCGGCGTGAGCAGGATCAGACCGCCTGCGCTCTTGAAAAAGCTGACGGTGCGTCCCGAGGTCACCAAGCGATCCGAGGCCCTGAGCCGTCGCGAGCTTCAGATCCTCGAGTCAATCGCTACCGGGGCCAAGAACGCGGAGATCGCCGATCGGTTCGTGATCTCCCAGAACACCGTCAAGTCTCACGTGAGCCAGATCTTGAAGAAGCTGTCCGCCGCCAACCGCACGGAGGCGGCCTTCCGCTACGTGGAGCTTTACGGGTCGCCGACGGCGTCCAACGGGGAACTCGCGGCTTCCAACGGGGACGCGCCCGTGTCCGACCGGATCGGTGCAACGGTGGCCGTGGCGGGAACCGTGTCCGAGCTCCACCGGAACGACAAGCTGGCGCTGACGCTGGAGGACGGCAGGGACCTGGAGGTCCCCGTTCTCGAAGAGATGCATGGACTCGTGCACGTGGGTGCGTCCGTGATCGTCTACTTCGATCAGCGCGAGCGCATGGTCGGCTGGTACCTGCCGAGCGAGGAACTCGGCGTGGACCTCCGGCACTGGGTCGCGTAACCGCCACGCCGTCCTTTCGGGCGGCGGAGGGTTTGGTTTCGTGCCGGTGGGGCACACCTTTGGGGGAGACGGACTTGGGTCCCTCGTGATTTCGGTTAGTTGGTGGATGCCCTCACTGGCCGTGGGCGTCGGCATGCTTTCGTATGAGAACTCGACCCCTCGGCTCAATGCACCGCGTGCCCGCTCCGCTGGTGCTCGCCGCTCTGCTCGTGACCCTGGCTGCCGTGTTCCCGTCCGCCGCCGGCGCCGGCGGTCACGCGCGCTCGTCGCAGGCGGGCTGCGCCGGCGTTGACAGCGCCACCGGGGACGCTCGGCGCTACCAGCGGGCGGTGCTGTGCGCGCACAACGTGGCGCGCCGCGAGCACGGACTGCGCAGGCTTCGCGCCAACCCGCAGCTGTCGCGCGTAGCCGCCAAGTACGCGCGCGAGATGGTTGCGCACCACTACTTCGCGCACCTGTCGCCGAGCAACAGGGACCACATGGATCGGATCGCCGCCAGCTCCTACCGGCCCGCCACGGGCTGCTGGACCGCAGGGGAGAACCTCTTCTTCTCACGTGTCAGATCCACGCCGGCACAGCTGCTGGGCGCCTGGCTGGGCAGCGAGTCGCACCGCCGCAACGTGCTGCGCCCCGGCTGGCGGGACTTCGGCGTGGGAGTGGTGGACGGGTCGCCGCAGGGCGACCCGGGTGGCCTGACGGTGGTGGCGCTGTTCGGTACGCGCACCAGCGCCTGCGGCTGAGAGCCGCAGGCGCCAGGTCGGTCGGTCTGCTCAGGCGGGCTGTGTGCGGCGCAGCAGCAGGTAGCCGCCGGTGAGCCAGGCGATGCCCAGCAGTGCCAGCGGGAGGCTGCCGCCGAAGCCGGTGTGGGGAAGCGCTTCGGTGTCGGCCCCGGATTGAATGAGCACGACGGGAGTGGTGGTGGGGGTGCCGCGGGTGCCGATCTTCTTCTTCACGGCCTCCTTACGTGTTCCCACCTTGCCGAGCACGCCCTTCTTCTCCTGCACCTCGGGCGTCTCGGGCACGGTCTCGGGTGCCGGGGTCACGGGGATGCCCAGCTGCACCACGGGCGCGGCGGGTGTCTCCGCCGGAGGCGCGGCAGGTGTGGGTGCCACCGGGGCAGGCGCCGGCGTAGGTGACGCCGGTACCGGTGCGGGGACTACGGGCGCGGGCGCGGGCGCGGGCGCGGGTGCGGGAGCAGGCGCCGGAGCTGCCGGCGTGGGTGCCGGAGCGGGAGCCGCCGGCTTGGGCGCCGGCTTGGCCGGCGGAGTCCAATGCTCGTGCTTGGGCGGTGACCACTCCTCGTGCTTCGGCGGTGACCACTCCTCGTGCTTGGGAGGAGACCACTCCTCGTGTTTCGGCGGGGACCACTCGCTGTGGCCGCTGCCGCTCTTGTCGCAGTCCGGGTTCCAAGCCAGTGCGCTCGCGGCCGACAGGCCGAGCAGCGCGGTGATTGCCGCTGTAACACCCGCAATCCGAATAGACAGTCGTCTGGTGGACACAATGACCTCCCTGGGTCGTCAAGGAACTACAGCGGCGAGTCCAGCCGCCGAAATCTGAGCAATGCGAGAAGCTTCGACACCGGACTCGCACCCCCCATCCCCCCAAGGGATGAAAACAGTGGTCACTTAAGACGATTTTCGTACAGGGCAAGCCAAATCCCGGTCGTCACACCGGATCTCGAAACACCTGAGTAAAAAGGTGAATTTCCGTGAGCTCCGGGAGCGCCTCGCTAGCGTGAAGAGGGTGTCCGCGGTCATCGCAACCCACTTCACGGATCCCGGCTGCCCGTGGGCCTATTCGGTGCGTCCCGCCCATGCGCGCCTGATCTGGCGCTTCGGCGAGCAGATCGAATGGCGGCTCGTCACGATCGGGCTCAGCGAGACGGCGGAGCGCTACGTGGCCCGTGGATACACGCCGGCACGCAGCGCCACGGGCTGGCGCATGTTCCAGGGCCGCTTCGGGATGCCGTTCACCTTCGAGCTCAAGCCCCGGATGGGAGCCACCGCCCGTGCGTGTCGCGCGATCGTGGCAGCGCGTGAGATCGACCCGGCGCTGGGCGAGGTGGCTCTGCGTGAGCTGCAGTTGATGCAGTTCGCCAGCCCGCGTCTGCTGGACGAGGACGCCGACCTGCGTCACGCGCTCGCGCGAGTGCCGGGCCTCGACGCGGAGGCCATCCTGGCGAGCATCGACAGCCCCGAGGTCACCGCGCTCTACGAGGCGGACAGGGCCCTGGCGCGCTCGGCGGAGGGAGCTCCGACCGAGGCACAGGACCGGCACTCCACGAGCGACGGGCCGGTCCGGTACACCGCACCATCGGTCATCTTCGAGCAGGCGGACGGGCGCCGGCTGGAGGTCGGTGGCTTTCAGCCCTTCGAGGCGTACGACACGGCGCTGGCCAACCTCGACGTCTCGCTGGAGCGCCGCCCGCCGCCCGCCGACCCCGTGGAGGCCCTGAGCGCGTTCCCGGACGGCCTCACCACGGCCGAGATGGCCGCCGTTCTGCGGCCGTCCGACCTGGTGGACGCGGACCTGGCGGCAACCGAGGCGCAGTTGATAGCGCTCACCGGAGAAGGGGCCGTTGTGTGCGAGCCGGTGGGCGGAGACGCGCTCTGGCGCCCCTACCTCAACGGCAGCCGGTAGGTCCGGCGCCGGCCGTCGAGACCGGGCTCGAGCTCGCCCGCGCGGGCGAGCTTCTGGAACAGGGTGATGAGGGTGGACTCCGCGAGCCCGGTGAGCTCGTGGAGTTCCGACGCGAGGTCGCGCTGCTGGACGTACGGGTGCTCGGCTACCGCCTGAAGGATGAGCTCGCGGGCGTGCGCGCTCGGCCGCGAGCGCAGCGCTGTGGTCATGTCGTCTTCTTCGGCCGTTTGCGGCGGCGGCTTGATCCTCAGACGCGCCGGGCCAGCCATGCGCTGAGCAGCGCCCCGGTGGCGGCAAGCCCGAGGGTGCCGGGAAAGACGCCCGGGCGCAGGTGATTGCGGGCGAGCAGGATCGCGGCCGCGTCCACGCCGTCCACCACGGCCGACGCCTCGAGCCACCCGCGCGTGGGCGCCTCGCGGTCCAGGGCCAGCTGGAGCCCGAGGCCGAGTCCGAGGTCGCGCGCGCCGACCATGCGCATGAAGAGGCTCGTTCCGCTCTCCGGGCCGCCGGCGCCGGTCATCGTCCTCGCCAGGAGGCCGGGGGCCAGGATCGACACCACGCCGAAGGCGATCCGTCCACGCGCCAGGGTGACCGCCAGGGCCCTTTCCTCCATCGCGCCGATCCTACGAGATCGACGGGCGGCGCTCATAATCCCGGCATGGCCGAGCCGGACCGACGTAGGCGAAGCCGTACCGGCCAGATACGAGACGCGGTGGTGTGGGGAACGGTGCTGGGCGCGGGGGCTGGTGGCGTGCTGGGCCACGCGATCGATGGGGTGGGGGCCGGCGTAGGCGCCGTGGTGGGCGCGGCCGTATACGCGCCCGCCGAGGTGATCACCACGATGAACAGGGGCGGGGCGCAGATCAAGCCGCTCTGGCAGCGCATCTTCAGCAGCGCCCTGCTGATGGCCCTCTTCGGCTGGCTGCTGGGCCTGATCTACGGCCAGGACGAGCCTCTGCTCACCGCGGTCATCAGCGGCGCGTTCCTGGGTCTCCTCGGTCTGCGCCCGCAGAAGGTGGCCATCGGGCTCGTCGTGGGCGTCGCGCTCGGCGTTCTGTTCCAGGTGCTCGACGCCGGAATCGACTCTGCCCTGGTGGCCGCGACCGTGGCGGTGGTCTACCGCGTGGTGGCCGCGATCGCCTACCGGGACCGGCCCCTGGTTCGAGTAATGGCCGAGGAGGTACCGGCGGCGGAGCTGCGCTATGTCGTGCCCTTCGAGGCACGCTCGCGATACGTCGGCGCCGACTACGTGGAGCAGCTCGCCAAGGTCCGGGGCGGCACCTTCCACCGCAATCCGCCCGACGTGGGAATCATCGCCTCGCTCGACAGCCTGGACGGGCCGACCTTCGACGCGGACCGGGTGCACCCGCTGATCCGCGAGTTCTACGAGCACACCAGCCGCTTCAAGCTCTCGATCGTTCCCGAGTGGCGGCGCTGGATGAAGCCCGGATACGAGGTCTTCAAGCTGCTGGTCGCGCAGCCGCTCGGGCAGGCCACGATTCCGTCCAACATCGAAGAGGCCCAGCGGGGAATGATCAGCACGATCGACACGATCGCCCTGGACGGCAACGAGGAGATCGACATCCGGGGCTGGATCCGGACCTACGCGGACTCGGGCAAGCCAATCTACGTGGGGATCTACACGACGTTCAGGCACGAGGACCGCGGCTATGTGAGCGTCGGGTTCCCGATCCCGAGCGCCAACTTCACGGCCACCCTCCTTCCCGAGAACGCCGGGGAGCACGACTTCGTGCTGACGTCGCGAACCGAGCTCCCGTTTCCGGGGCACTACCTGAGCTCCGTGGACAGCGAGAACGACGCCCTGACCGTCGTAAAGCTCCTCTACTTCCAGGAGCGGATCTTCGTCCACGTGGCCGGCGGGGAGGTGAGGGCGGACCACAGCTTCTACCTGGCCGGGCAGCAGTTCCTCAACCTCCGCTACGAGATCGAGCGCCCGGTGGGGAGGGGCTAGCGGTCGAAGCGGTAGATCGTGTTCTCGAGCTTCTGCAGCTCGGTCGCGAACTCGCGCCCGTCGATGGTGATGCGCTGTCCGCAGCAACAGCTGATCGTGGCGCTCTTGCGCACCTGTCCGACTGTCGCCGGGACCGGTTGAGCGCACTCGGGACAATCGAGATCCACGAGCAGGTCGTGATCACTCGGTTCCGGTCGGGACATGGGGACCTATTTTTCGGCTCCGCCGGAACCCCTTCAATCGGGTTCGGTTCAGGGAATCTCCCTGATGATCCGGCCTGTCGATCCTGGGACCGTCGCCGGATGAACAGAACGCGACTTCCCAAGCTGCTTGTGCCGACCACGGCGATCGTCCTGGCGGGGGTGCTCCTCCTTCATCCACAGTTCGACGGCGGCGTCTACGAGGGCCTGAGCGATGAGGTCGATCGGTGGATCGGGGTACACATCGCGCTCGCGATCGGCGCCGGGCTAATGGCCATGGCGGCCTACACGCTGATCGACGGTCTGCCAGGCCGCGCAGCCACCGTGAGCCGAGTGGCGCTGACCGTGTTTCCGATCTTCTTCATCGCCTGGGAGGCGACCCTTGGGATCGGTACTGGGCTGATGGTGGACCAAGCCAATGGACTGGCAGTCGCCGATCGCGGACCGGCGGCCGACGCGATCCAAGGCTACTTCGAGAGCCCGGTGCTGTT
>CAWEPQ010000017.1:0-26021 GCA_963811055.1 uncultured Thermoleophilaceae bacterium | reverse complement strand
GTCGGCGATCGACTTGGCCTCCGTCCACGGCCGGAAGGCGTAGCCCAGCGTGAACATGTCCGAGTCCGAGCGAATCCCCGGATAGCGGAAGAGGTCCCAGGTGCCCCCGCTGTCCTCGCGCGCCTCGAGGACGGCGTAGGTCTTCCCCGGGCACTTCGTCTCCAGCTGGCAGCCGGCGCCGATGCCGGAGAGCCCGGCGCCCACGATCAGCACATCGAGATGTTCAGGAGAGTCCAAGGACCGCGTACGGTACTTGGCTATGGGCGGCCCTCCGCCCGGACCAGCTCGGCGCCCGCCACGAGCGACTCGAGCTTGCCGTATGCGCTCGACGCGCGGCAGGTACTTCATCCCGCAGTCCGGCGCGGCGATCAGCTCGTCCGGCCGTTTGTGCGGCAGCGCCCGCCGGATGCGGTCCGCCACGGTGGCGGGCGTCTCCACGCCCTCATCGCTCAGGTCGAGCACACCCAGGATCACGGTCTTGTCGGGGAAGCGTGTCGAGCACGGCCAGGTCCAGCCCCGACTGCGCGGTTTCGATCGAGACCTGGGCACACGAGCAGTCGGTGAGCTCGGACAGGAACGAGTAGCCCTCGGGCCGCTCGTGGATGATCGCCGCGTAGCCGAAGCAGATGTGCAGTGCCGTGGTGCCGCCTCGATTCCCTCCAGGGCCCGGTTGACGGCGCGCACCCCGTAGCGCCGTGCTGCCTCCGGCCTCGCCTGAAGGTAGGGCTCGTCGATCTGAACGACGTCGGCCCCGGCGGCGGCCAGGTCGGCGATCTCCTCGTTGATCGCCGCGGCGTAGGCGAGGGCCAGCTCCTCGTCGCTCTCGTAGAAATCGTTCTGCGCCTGCTGCGACATCGTGAACGGGCCCGGCACGGTCATCTTGACCCTTCGGCTGGTGTTCGCCTTCAGGAACTCGAGGTCGCGCACCTGGACCGGCTCGGGCGAGCGATCGTGCCCACGACGCGCGGGACCGGGTTGGGGTGGCCGCTGCGGTCGAGGGCGGTGCCGGGCCGGTCGACGTCGACGCCCTCGAGGGCGGTCGCGAAGCGGTTCGAGTAGCTCTCGCGCCGCATCTCCCCGTCGGTCAGGATGTCGATGCCGGCCCGCTCCTGGTCGCGGATGGCCAGCAGAGTCGCGTCGTCCTGCGCCTCCTCGAGATAGGCAGGGTCCACGCGCCAGAGCTCGCGCGCGCGGACCCGCGGCGGGAAGCGGTCACGCAGGCGCTCTCGGTCGATCAGCCAGCTCGGCTGGGCGTACGATCCAACGAGCGTCGTCGGCAGGCTCATCGCGTAGTTGACCCGGGCGCCGACACGGTCGCCGGACAGCAGCGCGCCGGCGTCGGGCGCAACCGGGTCGCGGCCGAGAGCGGTGAGTATCTCGTAGACGGTGGCCGTGGCGGCGGAGAGCACCGGCAGCCCGAGGGCCTGTTCCGCCATGGGGATCGCCGGCAGTGACGGCATCTGCACGCACGCCGACAGCACCACGCCATCCGCCGTGGACGTGTCGAGCTCGCCGGCGATGTCGACGAGGTTCATCGGATCGAGGCGGCCCACGGCCACGTTCTCGGTCACCCGCAGCGAGCGCGTGTCGACGACGGTGATGCCGCAGTTCTCGATGTACTCGGCCACGAGCTGAGTCAGCGAGTCCTTGTAGGGAGTGACGATCGCCACGCGCCGCAGGCCGAGCGCCTCCATTCCCCGGATCAGCGCCCCGGCGCTGCTCACGACCGGAGCGGGCGCGCCGTTCTCCGCGGCCCCGCGAGCCAGGCGTTCCTCCGCCTCGACGTGAGCGCCGGGACCCTGCGCCATGATCGCGACAAGGCAGGCATAGGCGAGCACGTCGACGTGGGCGTCGCTCAGCTCCCTCACGCAGCGGTCCGCGTCGGCCACCATGCGGTCGAGCGAGTCCTTGTCCACCTGCAGCAGCTCGGCCCGGCTCGAATGGAAGGTGAAGCGCTCACCGGTCTCCTTCGAGCGCCTGTAGAGCATGTCCGGCACCTCGGTCTCGATCGTCGTGTTCGAGCTCGGCACGAGCAACCCGATTCGGGTGACGGTCATGTGTCTCTCCTTGGTTCGGTCATCGGGCTCGCACCCGCCGTACAACGCGCCAGAGCACCAGCAGCGCGGCGATGGCAGCGGCACCGATGCCGACCGCCCGTCGCGGCGCGGGACTGGGACCCGGCTCGGCGCCGGGCGGCTGCGGCGCCTGCCCCTCGCCCAGCCCACCCTCGGCGGGCGCGGGCTCCCCCGTGATCGCGCGCTCCAGCGCGTCAGAAAAGTCCTTGGTGACCTGACCGGCCTGCTTGGCGACCACCTTCTGCCCCACCGACCCGAGCACGCCGCCCATCGCCAGGTCGGACTCGAGCTCCACGCGCGTGCCCCCGTCCACGACGGCGAGCCGCACCGTGTTCGTCGTGCGCACGTTGCCGGCCGCTCCCTTCACCGCGCGCCCGACCGCGGTGAACTGCATGTACTCGAGGGGCCGGCGCTCCGTGACCCGCATCCTGAGGTCGAACGTCGCGGTCATCGGGCCGACGGCCTGGGTGACGCGGATCTTCGAGTTCTCCTCGTCGATCACCTCGACCGACTCCACGCCCGGAACGCAGCGCGCCACCTGGTCGACCTGCTCGAAGAACTCCCACAGGCGCTCGCGGCTCTCGGCGATGACGAAGGACTCCTGGACTTTCACGCGCGCTCCCTCTCGGCCTGCCCTTGATTGATCGCTTCCCATACGCGCTCGGGTGTCACCGGCAGCCGGCTGATCTCGACGCCGAAGTCGGCCAGCGCGTCGCAGACCGCGTTCGCCACCGCGGCCCCCGGCGGGATCGTTCCCACCTCGCCGACGCCGCGAATTCCGAACGGCGTGACCGGCGAGGGCACCTCCGTGTGCAGCAGCTCGACGTCCGGCAGATCACACGCCGTGGGCACGAAGTAGTCGAGCATCGTTCCGTTGACGAGCTGGCCGGTGTCCGGGTCGTACCGGAGCTCCTCCGCGAGCGCGGCGCCGAACCCCTGCGCCAGCGCACCCCGGACCTGCCCCTCGATCGCGGTCGGATTCACGGGGGTGCCGCAGTCGTGCACCATCACGAAGCGCTCGATGTCGAAGTCGCCGGTCTCGGAGTCCACCGACACGAGCGCGGCGGCCGTGCCGAACCCAAAGGCGGCGGCCCCCGGCTCGTGGTAGGCCGTCGCCTCGAGCCCGGGCGTCTCACCCTCGGGGAGCCTCAGCCCCAGGATCGCCGTCTCGTGCACCTCGGCGAGCGTCACCGAGCGCTCCGGGTCGTCCACCAGCCGGACCACGGTCTGGGCGATCTCGACCGCCTCCGGGCCGTCCGCCTCCAGGAGCCAGGCGCCCAGGCGCAGCACCTTCGCGCGCAACTCCTTGGCGGCGGTCTCGATCGCTCCCGACCCGGCGATCATCGTGCGCGAGGCGAACGCACCGGTGTTGAGCGGGGTCCCGGAGGTGTCGCCGGCGTGCACGCTGATCGCGTCGAAGTCGATGCCGAGCACCTCGCTGCACAGCTGCGCGAACGCCGTCTCGGTGCTCTGACCGAACGTGGACACGCCCGTGTAGAGATCGATCCCGCCGGAACGGTTGGCGCGCAGGGTCACGCTCTCGTGCGCGCCGAACTTGGATCCCCGGCCGGCGAGGAACTTCCCGCTGGCGTAACCGGTGCGCTCGACGAAGGACGACAGGCCGACCCCGACGTAGCGACCATCGGCACGCGGGCCGCGGCCGGCCGAGCGGATGTCGTCGTAGCCGATCGCCTCGCCCGCCATGCGCAGGCAACGCTCGTAGTCGCCGCTGTCCTGCCAGGCCCCGCTCGGGTTGCGCCATGGAAGGTCCTCGGGGCGCAACATGTTGCTCGCCCGCAGCTCGAGCGGGTCATGGCCGAGCCGCCGCGCGAGCCGGTCGACGAGCACCTCCCTCGCGAAGTTCACCTCGGGCTGGCCATAGCCGCGATACGCGCCCACCGGCGTCTTGTTCGTCATCACCACGCGCCGTTCGACGGAGGCGTCCTCGACGCGATAGGGCCCGGTGAACGTGACGCTGGAGAGCTGAGCCGAGCCGTAAGGGCCGTTGTAGGCGCCCAGGTCGGTCGCGTAGACGTTCTCCATGGCGACGATGCGCCCGTCGCCCGACGCGCCGATGCGGAAGTCGTGGACCGCCTCGCGCGCGTGTGTCGTGGCGCGGAAGTGCTCCAGCCGATCCTCGATCCACTTGACCGGCCGGCCGAGGGCCATCGTGTGGAGGCAGGCGAGCAGGTCCTCGGGGTACACGCCCAGCTTGAGACCGAACGCGCCGCCCACGTCCGACGCGATCACGCGCACTCCGCCCTCGTCGAGCGCGCAGGCAGTGCGCCAACTGGTTGCGCACCAGGTGCGGCGTCTGCGTCGAGGTGTGCACCGTCAGCTCGCGCGGGCCTCCCCTCCACTCGGCGACGGTCCCGCGCGCCTCCATCGGCAGCCCCGTGACCCGGTTGATCGTGAACCTGCCTTCGACGATGGTCTCGGCGGCCGCGAACGCCGCATCCGAGTCCCCCATCCCCTGCGGGTTCGAGGCGAGCAGGTTGGTCGGTACCACGTCCGGGTGCAGGACCGGGGCCTCCGGGAGCTGCGCCGAGATCGCGTCGCTCACGTGCGGCAGCGGGTCGTAGTCCACGTCGATCAGCTCGATCGCGTCCTCGGCCACGCCCCGGCTGGTGGCCGCCACGCTCACGACCGGCTGGCCCTCGTACTCCGCGGTGCTCTGTGCGAGGGCGTAGTAGGGCACCTCCGGGGCGCCCGGCACCGGACGCAGCACGTTGATCGGCCGAGTGCTCGCCCGGACGTCGGTGCCGACGAGCACGTGCCGCACGCCCTCGAGCTCGAGCGCCGCGCTCACGTCGAGCGCCTCGATGCGGGCGCGCGGGAACGGGCAGCGGCCAACCGCCATGTGCAGCCCGTGAGCAGGGCCGATGTCGTCTGTGAAGCGCCCCTCCCCGCGCAGCAGGCGGTCGTCCTCCTTGCGCGAGACCTTCGCCCCGATGCCCCCGGGCTGCACGCGGCGCTCGGTGCGCTCGAGCGTCTCAGCCATCGCTCTCCCCCCCGAGGTGCCGCTCGACGGCGTCGATGATGCCCTTGTAGCCGGTGCAGCGGCACAGGACGCCGGAGAGCTCCTCGCGGATCTCCTCGCGCGCGAGGCTGCGCCCCTCCCGCGCCAGCGCGGTCGCCGTCATCAGGAATCCGGGCGTGCAGAACCCGCATTGGAGGGCGTGCGCATCCTTGAAGGCCTCCTGGAGCGGAGACAGGCCGTCGTCCTCGGCCAGGCTCTCGACGGTCTCGACCTCCCGGCCATCCAGCTGGGGCGCCAGCATCAGGCAGGACTTGACCGCCTCACCGTCCACGAGGACGGTGCACATCCCGCACACGCCCTGCTCGCAGCCGACGTGCGTGCCGGTCAGGCCCAGCTCGTGGCGGAGAAAGTCCGCGGCGTGCATGCGGCCCTCGACGCGCGCCCGGTGGACGGCCCCGTTGACCTTGACGGAGATCGCGACCGTGTCGTCCATCAGCGTTCTTCCCTCAGCTCGCGCAGCAGCCGCCCCATGTGGATGGGCACGAGGTGGGAGCGATACTCCGCGCTCGCGCGCACGTCGTCGGGCGGGTCGACGACGTCCAGCGCCAGCCGAGCCGCCTCGTCGATCGCCGCGTCGTCCCAGGCCTGGCCCTCCAGGCGCTGCGCAGCCGCGGTGGCCAGCACAGGCCGATCGTTGACGCCGCCCAGCGCGATGCGTACCGAGTGCCAGCGCCCGTCGGCGTCAGGGGTGCCGAGCGCCACCATGCTCAGGACGGCGAAGTCGTTGTGCTTGCGGCCGCGCTCGAAGAAGCGGAAGCGCGCCGGCGCGAGCGGCAGTCGCACCGCCACGAGCAGCTCCTCGGGCTCGAGCACGCTGGCGTACGACCCGTCGAAGAACTCCTCGATCGGGATCGTGCGCTCACCGCTCGCGCTGCGCGCGACGACCTTCGCTCCGAGCGCGAGACAGGCGAGCGGCATCTCGCCGGTGGGGTCGGCCTGGGCCAGCGCGCCCCCGATCGTGCCGCGGTTGCGGACCTGCCGGTCACCGATGAACCGCACCGCCAGCGGAAGCAGCGGCAGGCGCTCGGCGACCACCGGGGAGGTCTCGAGGTCCTTGTAACGGACCAGCGCGCCGATGACCGTCTCGGAGCCGCTGGCCTCGATGCCCCCGAGCTCGGCGCCAAGCTCGTTGATGTCGAGCACGACCGCGGGCCGCATCAGCCGCATGCCCAGCATCGGCACGAGGCTCTGCCCGCCGGCCAGCACGCGCGCCGTGCCCTCGTGCGCCGAGAGCTCGCGCACGGCGTCGGCGACGCTTGCCGGCCGGACGTAGGCAAACGGGGCCGCCTTCAACTCGAGCGCTCCCCATGGTCGCGCAGGAAGCCCTCCACGGCGGCGACGAACCCGGGCAGGTTGTCCCAGGGGATCATGTGGCCCGCGTCGGGCACCGTCGCGATCGGGATGTCCTTCCGTATCTGCGCGAGCTCGCGGGCGCCGGCCTCGGTGACCACCGGGCTGAGCCCGCCGCGCACGAACAGCGCCGGAGTGGGTAGCACTCGCCACCAGTCGAGGAAGTCGTCGGTCTCGAAGCCGCGATACGTCTCGACGATGGCGGTCTCGTCGCACGTCGCGAGCCAGCGCGCGCGCAGCTCCAGCTCACGGCGCGGCCAGCTCGGCCAGTGCGCAGCGACCGCGTCGGCGGTGGTACCGGCCTGCGCCTCGGCGAGCTGACCGAGGAAGGCCTCGAGGCTGGTCGGATAGGGGTCGCGGCCGGGACCGCTCAGCGGCGGGTCGACGAGCACGAGCGAACCCGCGGCGCCGGGGTGGCGCACGGCGAGGGCCGCGCCGATGCGAGCGCCAAACGAGTGCCCGAGCACGATCGGGCGGTTCAGCCCGAGCCCGTCGATCAGGGCCGCGGCGTCGTCCGCGTAGTCCTCGATCGCATGCGAGCCGTCCTGTGGCACGCCGGACAGACCTCGGCCGCGCAGGTCCGCGACCACCGGCCTCACGGACCCGGCCAACTCGCGCGCGACGAACTCCCAGGTGATGGCCGGACTCGTGATCCCCGGCAGCACGAGCACCGGCGGAGCCGCGCCCCCGAAATCGAGCGCGTGCAGCGACACGCCGCCGGCCTCGACCATGCGGCTCTCGGCACCCGAGGCGTCGAGGTCGGCGCGTAGATCGGCGGCCACCGCGGTCATGCGGCGATCTGTCCCCGGCGCAGCAGCGAGACCACGTGGTCGCCGAACTCCGATGTGGTGGCCGTCCCGCCCGCGTCGGCGGTCGGGCACTCGAGCTGGGCCGCTTCGACCGCGCGTTCGAGGGCTTTCGCCTCGGCCGGGCGGTCGAGCCCGTAGCGGAGCATCAGAGCCGCCGACAGGATCATCGCGGTCGGGTTGGCGATGCCGCGGCCGGCCAAGGTCCGGCGCGGTCCCGTGCACGGGCTCGAAGAGCCCGACTCGTCCATCGCCGATGCAAGCCGAAGCTGCGACACCGATCCCCCCGGACAGGGCGGCCGCGACATCGGACAGGATGTCGCCGAAGGTGTTCTCGGTCACGAGGACGTCGAACTCCGCCGGATTCTCGACGAGGCGCATCCCGGCGGTGTCGATCAGCAGGTGGCGCACGTCCACGTCCGGGTAGTCGCCGGCGACCTCGTCGACGATGCTCCGCCAGAGCCGCGACGTCGCGAGCACGTTGGCCTTGTCGACCGACGTGAGGCGCCCGCTTCGCGTGCGTGCCAGGTCGAAGCCGCGCCGGACCAGCCGCTCGATCTGGCTCGGGTGGTACTCGAGCCGATCCCAGACCGTCCCGTCGGGGTCGACCCCGCGCTGGCCGAAGTAGAGGCCGCCCACCAGCTCGCGCACGATCAGCAGGTCGATTTCCGGACCCGTGGAGGGGCGCAGGTTGGCGTACACGTCGAGTTCGTGCCGGAGCCGGAACATGCCGTCCTCCGGGTTGTTCTCGTCTGTCCACGTGTAGCGGTCCGACCCCACCGCGCCCATCAGGACGGCGTCCGCGTCCCGACACGCCGCCAAGGTCTCCGGTGGGAGCGGATCTCCGCGCTCATCGATGGCCACGGCGCCCAGGAGGTGCTCCTCGGTGGTCGCTTCGGGAAGGACGACGGCCAGTGCCCGCACGGCTTCCCGCATCACCTCGCCGCCGACCCCGTCACCGGGGAGGCAGGCGATCCTCATGTGATCGCTCCGGACATTGCATGCATGTATACCATGCACTCCCGGGGGCTCTTGAGCACGTCAGACAAGGCCCGCCAGGTCCCGGACGGTGTCGACGAGCTGGGCCCGCGGGTACTCGCCGTAGAGACGCTCCTTCAGGAATGGGGCCGGCGTCGCGTTGACGTTCTCGAACAGCTCGGTGCGCCCCGCGTGGGAGTCCGTGGTGAGGTCCCACACGAAGTTCATGAGCCGGTTCTTGTCCCGAGCGGTGATGTCGTTGCCGGGCAGCAGCTCCTCGAGCAGTGGCCCGATGTCGGGGTTGTCGAAGTCGGCCTTCTGGAACCGCATCACCAGGCCCTGTCCACAGAGCTCCTGAAGGATGTGGATGATTCGCGGGTACTGCTCGATCGAGTGCAGCCGCCCGGCCGTCAGCAGCGTCACCTCGGGCGCGATCACGCCTCCCTCCGTCGGCGCGGCCAGGTTCTCGGCGGCGAGCACGAAGGCCTTGAGCGTGTGCGCGTACTGCATCAGGTCCGCCATGTACGAGCGCACCCGCGGGAACTTCGCGGTGCCGAGCGCATCGACCACCAGCTGGGCTGTGCCGACGAAGATCTCGGCCTTGACCCATAGGCGAGTCAGGATGTGCCAGTGGGCCCACACGGTGACCGGCCCGTACAGCTTGAGCAGCTCCGGATCGCCGACGTTGAAGAGCCGATCGTTCGGCAGGAAGACGTCTTCGAAGATGATGAACTGGTCCGACTCCTCGCCCTTGTGCGCGATCGGGTGGTCGAACGGGTCCGCCCCTGGCTTCGACACCCCTTCGCGGCACACGAGCTTGACCCCCTCGGTCGCCACCGGCACCGCCGCCCAGATGCACGCCTCCGGCGGGAAGTCGGGGCGCAGCAGGTTCGTGAAGATGATCTCGTTCGCCTGAGCGGCGATCGACCCCACCGACTTCGCGCCGCGGATGTACACCCCGTCGTCGTCCTGGCGCACCACGCGCAGCAGGCCGGGCGAATCGCCGGCCGCCCCCGCGCGGTTGGTCTGCGGGTCGGCCAGCACCTCGGCGGCGATCAGGTTCGAGTTGCTGCCGAACTCGACGTAGCGGTCGATGTTGTCGGCAAACGCGGCGTCGTTGCGGAAGAACGGCGGGTCCGACGCCGCGAAGAGCGGCTTGCGGGCCAGCAGCCCGATGCCGATCAGGGGCGCGAGGTCGGGCGGGCGCCCGAACGTGCCGACGGTCTTGATGGTCGTGTACTCGATCAGCTTGCGCCGCTCGCGCAGGTCCTCGATCGTGCGTGGCACCTGCCATGCCCGGGTCACGCGCCGGCCGGACTCGTCGACGTAGGTCGTGGCGTCCTCGTAGTGGGGGTCGTGCTGCGCGTCGAACATCTCGGCGAGCAGGTCTATGCCGGGTCCGAGGCTGGGCTCCTCGGTCACGTCCTCCACCTTCCGTCCGCCTACCCAGACCGCCCTGCCGTCACGGAGGGACTCCTTGAATTGGGCGCCGTCACGCAACACGGCGGCCCCGCCGGTGGTCTCGGCACTGCTCATGACGACCCCCCTTGACTTCGGCACGAACGTGCCGAGGACGCGCTTGATGCCCGTCTCCCCGGGCTTGACGATCCGCTTCGGCTTCCGCTGGCTCCACACCGTCTCGGGACGCACCTGGAGCACGTGCACGCGGCCCTCCGCGTCGACCGCCCACTCGATGTCCTGGGGCGCCCCGCGGTGGCGCTCGACCTTCTTGGCCTCGGCCGCGAGCTCGGCGATCTGCTCGTCCAGCAGACAAGGCAGGCCGCGACGCTCCTCCTCGACGGCCAGCAGCTGCACCGTCCCGCTGTCGGTCTCGAGCCGGTGCTCGACCTCCTTCTCGGCGATCTCGCGCGCGAGGATCTCGAGGGTGATCTTGTCCACGCGGAACCGGTCCGGCGTGATGTCCCCGCTCACGACGCCCTCGCCGAGGCCCCAGACCGCCTCGATGACCACCTTCGAGCGGTCACCGGTCACGGGATCCAGCGTGAATGCCACGCCGGCGGCCCGAGCCGGGACCATCTGCTGGACGCCGACGCACATCGACGTTCGCTCCACTGTCGCCACCCCTTCGCCCTGCGGGTCGTAGGTGAGCACCGCCGGGCCGAAGAGGCCGGCCCAGCAGCGGCGCACATGCTCGAGCACCGCGTCAGGTCCCTGAATCCACAGGAAGGTGTCGTACTGCCCGGCGAAGCTCGCGCCGGCGGTGTCCTCGAGGACCCCGCTCGAGCGAACCGCGACGGGCAGCCGCGGCACGCCGGCGCGGTCCTCGAGGGCGGCGTAGGCGGCGCGGATCTCCGCCTCGAGGCGCTCCGGCATCGACGCCGCCTCGATCAGCTCGGCGATGGCCGCGCTGGCCTTTTCGATCGCCTCGAGATCGTCGGCGTCCGCGTCGGCGCGGGCCGCGCCGATCCGCTCGAGCAGACCCTCGTGCTCAACGAACTCGCGGTAGCCCGCGGTGGTGATGCCGAAGCCCGGAGGCACCGCGAAGCCCGCCTCCACGAGCTCCGCGAGGCTGCCGAACTTGCCTCCGAGCAGGGCTGGGCCGGCGCGCTCGTCCTCCAGCCAGACGATCAATGGCTCCACGCCACTCATGCGGCCGCCGGCTCAACGAGGCGCACCACCCCGTTGTCGCCGTCCACCTCGACGATCTGACCGTTCTCGATCCGCTGGGTGGCGAAGCCTGTCCCGACCACCGCCGGCAGCCCGTACTCCCGCGAGACGATCGCCGTGTGGGCCATGATCCCGCCGATGTCCGAGACCGCCGCCGCGATCCGCGAGAAGACCGGCGCCCAGCTGGGTGCCGTGATCCGGCAGACGAGCACGTCGCCGGCCTGGACCTCGTGCAGCTGCTCGGGCGAGTTGACCAAACGCGCCGGGCCGCGCACCACACCGGGTGAGGCGGCCACACCGCGCAGCTCGGTGGCGCCCGTGCCGTCCGCGCCGTCATCGCCGAGCCAGTCGTCGACCATCTGCGACGTGATGCCCCAGAGCATCACCCCGATCGGGTCCGTGATGTGCTCCGGGGGCGTGCCGAGCGCGGGCTCGGGCACGGACGTGCGCAACGCCTCGAGGATGCCCTTCCGCCGCTCGATGATCGGCGGCCAGTAACTCGGGCCGCGCGCCGAGCACCCCGTCGCCCAGCCTCCTGCCATGTCATAGAGCGCCGAGTGGATCTCATCCCGGTGCAGGTAGAAGATGTCTTCGCGATCGGCGAAGAAGCCTGCCGCGACGAAGACGTCGCCGAGCTCGCGCACCTTGTTCCAGAAGATCGAGTGGTGCCAGTGCTCGACGTAGAAGTTGTGGTTCTCCACGTACGGGTAGACCTGGCGTGCGAGAGCCACCAGCTCGAGGAAGGCGGCGCGATCCTCGTCGTCCGCGATGACCTCGGCGTACTCGTCGGTGATCCGGCTGCGCTCCTCGAGGATGCGCTCCAGCGGGCGCTCGATCTCCTCACCGGCCTCGAGCTTCGCGATGTACCCGCGCAGCGCCGTGAACGGCAGGCGCAGGTCGTCCATCCACGCGCGGTCGGTGTGGGTGTAGCCGACCCCGGTCGAGTACCAGAACCACGGCTCCTTGGCCTCCTCGAACGCGGCGAGCCACTCGTCGCCGCGCGGCTCCGCCGCGACGGCGGTGAGCAGGTCCTCCGGGTCCTGTTCCTGACTCAGGGCTGATCCGAGCCCCGAGATCGACCGCCTTGCGCGCAAGCTTGCGGAGCTCGTCGTCGGGACGGAACAACAGGATGTCGATGCCCGCGACCATCCGCGCGACCGTCTGGTCGGTGATCCCCGGGAACGCGGCCTGGCAGAACTCCCGGAACGTGTTGTAGGCGCCGTATCCGAGATTGAGCATCTCGAAGTGGTACGAGCCCATCTCGAACATGTTCGTGAGCAGCTCGTCATAGCGCTTCAGGAGATGCCAGCTGCTGTAGACGCCCGGGTGCTCGGTCACGGAGCTCTCGGGCTCCAGCTCGGGCAGCGGCTCGAACTCGATGGCCTTCAGGCGCTCGATGCAGTCCTCGGCCTTCTTGATCCACGCGCTGTAGATCTCGTCCCAGTGCTCGAAGAAGTAGCCGGCACGACGCTCGAACACCTCGACCCGTGCTGCGATCACATCGGGATCGGTGATCGCCGTCGGGCTGCAGTAGATGTAGCCGTTGCGAATCCGCTGGTCGATGCCGAGAGCGGGTGGCACCTGCCAGAGCCGGGTGGTGTGCAGGTTGCACGCGACCCACCAGTTCTCGACCATGATCGTGTCGAACGGATAGATGGGCTGCGGGTTGTGCATCCCGTCGAAGAACCAGAAGCGGCTCTCTTCGAGCTCCTGCTCGTCCTCACGGAACCGCAGGTAGTAGGGGTAGAGCTCTTCCCACCCCTCGGCACCCTCGGGCGTGGGTACGGAGAACGGGCTCGGAAAGGTGCGTTCCTTGGTGGCCATTGGCGGCTCCTTATGCCTTGCTGAGAGTGCGGGACTTCATCTCGTCGACGACGATGTCGCCGTCGACGACGATCGGCTGATCGTCCAGGTACAGCGAGCAGTTGCGCATCGGGATGTCGACGTGGCAGAGGGTGTCGTTCGTCCCCCCGAGCTCCCCGTTGGGGCCGGTCGAGAAGAGGACGTTCCCGTAGAAGGAACGGCCGTGCATTCCGATTCCGCGCCGGTCCGTGGCGAGGATCCCCCACTTCGCGGACTCGAGCATGCCCCAACCGATGTGCGCGATTCCGTAGGCCTTCTCGTCCTCGAAGCCGGCCATGTAGTCGCGCAGGAGGTCGGCGTCGAAATCGCCGCTGATGTCCTGGATCAAGCCGTCCTCGATGGTCAGCTCGACCGGGGTGCGCACGTAGTCCTTGAACGGGAAGACGATGTCGCCGGGAGCGAGCACGACCTTGCCGTTCACGCCGTCGTCCTTGCCCCCGGTGAACAGGAACCCGGAGGGCCAGTGATCCCAGCGGCCCGGCGTGTCGGTGTACCCGTACTGCGTGATGACCGGGTACGCGCCGAGCTGGTAGGTGACGTCGGTTCCGAACGCGTTGGTGAAGCGCAGCTCCGAAGCCTGCTTCAGCAGCTGCTCGCCATACTCGACGCGCTCGCGGAGCGCCGGCGTGGGGAACATGTCGCGCAGGTGCTCGATGGGCTCGATGCAGAGCAGGATGCGCGTGCCGGAAGCCTGAATCTCGAGCTGCTCCTTTGAGAACAGCAGAAAGATCGTGTCGATCACGAGGTCGGCGCCCTTGAGCGCCTCGATCGCCGGCTGGTTGCCTGCCAGGGGGGTGTCGCCGACCTCCCATACGCCCACCTCGCCGTCGAGGCTGGTGCTCTCCTGCCCCAGCCGGACGTTGTACGCGGTGGCGCCGAGGTCTTCTGACGCCTGCAGAAACGCGTCCACGTACTGCATCCTCTGCCGCCCCTGCGAGAGGACGGCCACAGTGGTGCCCTCCTCGACACCGCAGAGCTGAAGCTCCGCTCGGCACATCTCAGCAAAAGACGAACCACTACTCATCTGACCTCACTCCTTCGTAACGGTGAACGTTTCATGCAGAAGCCGGCCCGGCAGCTCGCGCCCCAAGAGCTCCTCCAGCCAGGTCACCACATCGAGCAGGGCATCGAGGTCCACCCCGGTTCGGACGCCTTCCCCCTCGAGCCGGTGGACCAGGTCCTCGGTGGCGACGTTGCCGGTCGCGCCCGGCGCGAACGGGCAGCCGCCGATGCCCCCGGCGGACGACTCGAAGATCGTCGCGCCCGCCAGCAGGGCGGCCCACGCGTTGTCGTAGCCGTTGTCGTGCGTGTCGTGGAGATGGACGCCGAAGGGCAGGCCCAGCCCTGCGACCGCCGAGCACAGCGCGCCCACCTCCCCCGGCACGGCCACTCCGATGGTGTCGGCGAGGATCAGCTCATCCACCTCGGCCCCGGCGAGCCGCTGCGCGAGCGCCACCACCCGGGCCGGTTCGACGGCTCCCTCGAACGGACAGCCGAAGGCCACGCTGATCGCGGCGGAAACTCGCACACCGACGGCACGCGCGCGAGCGGCCATCCCGACGACGCCGGCCAGAGAGGTCTCCACGTCGGCGTTCAGGTTGCGCCGGCTAAAAGTGTCGGTCGCCATGACGGCGAGGTGCAGCTCGGTCACGCCCGTCGCGAGGGCGCGGTCCAGACCGCGCTCGTTCAGCACGAGCACGGCGCACCGGCCGCGCTCCGCGGGGTCCAAGCCGGTCAGCACCTGCTCGCCGCCTGACATCTGCGGCACCCGGTCGTCCCGAACCAGGCTGGCTGCCTCCACCACGGGCACGCCCGCACGGAGGAGGCGCCGGCACAGCTCGGTGCGAGTCTCGGGCACGAGCACCTGCGGCTCGTTCTGCAGGCCGTCGCGGGGGGCCACGTCGCAGATGCGGACGGCGCTCATATGACCCCTTCGGCCCGCAGCTCGTCGAGCTCGCCGGCGGTCTTCCCAAGGAGCCCGGCGTAGACGTGGTCGTTGTCGGCGCCCGGCTCCCAGCGCCCGGACCAGCTGAGCCGGCCAGGAGAGGCGGACAGCTTGGGCACGATGCCCGGCGTCTTGTACGGCCCGAGCTCCTCGTCGTCGGCGTCCAGGAGCATGTCGCGCGCGGCGAACTGCGGGTCCTCGAAGATGTCCGCGATCGTCGCGACCACTCCCGCCGGCACGCCCGCGTCACCGAGGACTCGGGCGATCTCAACGGCGTCGCGCGCGCCCGCCCAGTCGGCGATGAGGCCCTCGATCTCCTCCTCGTTCGCCGCTCGAGCCGCGTGCGTCGCGAAGCGCGCGTCGTCTGCCAGCTCAGGCCGGCCCATGGTGGTCACCAGCCGGCGGAAGACGTTGTCCACGTTGGCGGAGATGATCACCCAGCGCCCGTCCCCGCTACGGAACAGGTTGGACGGGACGATGCCGGGAAGGCTGGTGCCGGACGGTCCGCGCGCCTTGCCCGTCCGGTCGTACTCAGGCACGACGCTCTCGAGCATCGCGAAGCACGCCTCGGTCAGGGCAACGTCCACCACCTGCCCGCGCCCGTTGCCGGCGCCGGCCCGCCAGACCAGCGCGAGCAGCACCCCCTGGAGCGCGAACATCGCCGCGAGCGAATCCCCGAGCGAGATGCCGAGCCGCGGCGGAGGCCGGTCGGGGAAGCCGTTCAGGTGACGCAGGCCGCCCGCCGCCTCGGCCACCGACGCGAAGCCGGCCCGGTTCGCGAGCGGACCCGTTTGGCCGTAACCCGACACCCGCGCGAGGATCACGCCCGGGTTGACCTCGGCCAGCACGTCGTAGCCGAGGTTCCAGCGCTCGAGCGTGCCGGGCCTCATGTTCTCGATGACCACGTCGGCATCGCGCACCAGGTCGAGCATCAACTCCTGGCCGCGCTCCTGCCGGAGATCCAGCGTGATGCAGCGCTTTCCGCGCGCCAGTACCGGCCAGAACAGCTTGCGCCCCCGGTAGTCGCCGTTGCCCCACTCGCGCAGCTGGTCGGGCTTGCCAGGTGCCTCGATCTTGATCACATCGGCCCCGAAGTCGGCCATCAGGCGCCCGGCGAACGGGCCCGCTATGAGCGAACCCACCTCGAGGACCCGGAGCTCCGCCAAGGCGCCGCTCACCGGTCGCGCTCCGGGCACTTGGTGCCGTGGAAGTAGAGGCAGAGGTTGGCTGGCGGCAGCTTCTGCTCGTCCGCCGGGAGCGTCTCGCCGTCGACGTCCATGTACCAGCGCCGCTCGCTCGAGTGGTACTCACACCGGTTCGAGAGCTTGGCGTTCTCGTAATCGCTGAACCAGCACACGCGCGGGATCGGCGCGCGCGGGCCGTCTTCCTGGCTCGCGATCCCGGTGGCCACGCCGCCCGCCAGGGCCATGCTCGCCAGCACTCCGGCTACGATCGCGACGCGCAGCCTCATGCCTGCCGGACGAATGGCTTGAGGAACGCGCGCGGATGCCGGACGCGCCCGAGGATGCCGGCCAGCGCGATGATCGTGACCACGTACGGCAGCATCGCCAGCAGGTGGCGCGGGATGTCGACGTCGGCCGTCGGCAGCCAGAGCTGGAGCGACTCGGCGAGCGCGAACAGGAGCGCGGCAGCGAGGACGCCGAACGGGTGGCGGCGCCCCACGATCGCTACCCCGAGCGCGATGAACCCGCGCCCGTTGACGAGCCCCTCGTCGAAGGTGTCCGTCTGGCCGATGGACAGGTACACCCCGCCGAGGCCGGCGAGCATCCCCGTCGCGACGACGCAGAGATAGCGGATCCGAATCACGTTGCCGCCGGCGCTCTCCAGCGCCTCCGGGTGCTCGCCCGCCGCCCGCACCTTCAGTCCCTGGCGGCTTCGCAGCAGCAGCCAGGCGCCCGGCACTATTAGCAGCGCAAAGTAGACGAGCGCCACGTGATCGAAGAAGATCTCGCCGACCCATGGGATGTCGGCGAGCCCGGGCACCGCCCACGAGCTGAACGATTCGACCGGCACGCGCGTCGTCTGCGTGGCGTTGCCGCTCGTGAACACGATGCGGTAGAGCACCCCCACGAGTCCGGTCGCCAGGATCCAGATCGCAAGCCCGGTCACGATCTGGTCGGCCCGTCGCGTGATCATCACGTAGGCGGCAAGCAGAGCGATCAGCCCGCCCCCGGCGATCCCGCCGAGAGCCCCGAGCCAGGCGCTGTCGGTGTAGTGCGAGACCAGGTAGCCGAAGAAGGCTCCCATCAGCAGGTAGCCCTCGAGGCCGACGTTGATGACGCCTGAGAGCTGGCTGAAGGACTCCCCGATCGCCGCCAGGATGAGCGGCGTGGCCGCGCGCACCGTCGTGCCCAGCAGGCCGAGGATGAATGCCTCCGTAAAGATCTCGGACACGCCTCAGCCCTCCGCTCGTCGCTTGGCGCGCAGGGCGCTGATCCGGCCCGGCCGGCGCCGGCGGGTCAGCGAGAACGGGATGCTCAGGAGGAAAAAGACGAGGATCAGCCCCTCGATCAGCCCGCCGACCGAGGTCGGCACGCCCGCTGCGTACTGCATGTTGGTCGCGCCGATCTCGAGCGCGCCGAACAGGATCGCCGCGAAGAGCACGCCGAACGGCATCAACCCTCCGAGCAGCGCCACCGCGATCGCCGTGTACCCCCACCCGGGCGAGAAGTTCGACAGCAGCACGTGCTGCACGCCGAGGATCGCGTTGGCACCCGCCAGGCCGCAGAGGCCGCCCCCGAGCAGCGACACGCGGGCGATCAGCCAGTTGATCCTGATGCCGGCGAAGCGGGCCGCCTCGGGGTTGCCGCCGACCGTGCGGATCTCGTAGCCGAAGGTCGTGCGCGTGAGCAGAAGCCACACCACAACGACCGCGACCAGCGAGATCAGGAAGCCCATGTGCAGGCGCGAGTCGCTCGGGAACAGCAGCGGCAGGTCGTGATTGGCCGGGATCCGCTCGGTCTGGCCGGCTCGGTAGGCCTTCATGGGGCCGAACGTCAGGTAGCCGATGAGCAGGATCGCGATGTAGTTGAGCATCAGCGAGCCGATCAACTCGTCGACGCGCAGGAAGATCTTGAGCAACGCGACGAGGAGCGACCAGAGAGCACCGAAGACGAACCCGGCGATGAGCGCCACGCTCACCACGAGCAGGCCGGGGCCGTCCCAGTAGAGGGTCACGACGGTGGCGCCCAGCGCCCCCAGCCAGAGCTGGCCCTCGGCACCGACGTTGAAGAACCCGGCCCGGATCGAGACCGCGATCCCGAGGCCGAGCAGCACGAAGGTGTCCGCGCGGTTGAGCACGTCGCCGAAGGCGCGCCCCGATCCGAGCGAGCCGTCCCACATCGCCTGGTAGGCCTCGACGGGATCCGCTCCCGCGGCCAGGATGGCCGGCACCGCGACGATCAGGGCAAGGAGGACCGCGGCAACCCGCGCCCAGACCGTCGACGCGACCACCGACGACACGAGCCGTCCCTTCCACGCGGACGCCGGCGAGGGATCCGGCGCGGAGCTCGGGGTGCCGAGCGCGGGGTCGACGGGTGTCCCGCTCGCGCTCACAGCTTGGGAGCGGTCGAGGAAGCGGAACTGCCACCCATCATCAGGCCGAGCTTGGACGAGTCGGCGTCGTCCGAGTCGACCTCTCCCACCACGCGCCCCCGGTACATCACGATCACGCGGTCGCTCAGCTTCAGCAGCTCATCGAGGTCGAGGCTGACGAGCAGGATGGCCGCACCCTGGTCGCGCTGCTCGATCAGGCGGTCCTGGACGTAGGCCGCGCCCGCGATGTCGAGCCCGCGCGTCGGGCCGCACACGACCAGGAAGCGCGCCTGCTTGTGCAGCTCGCGCCCGAGCAACACGCGCTGCTGGTTGCCACCGGAGAGCGCGTCGATCGGCTGGTCGAGCCCGACCGAGCGCACGTCGAGGTCGTGGGTGAGGCGCTTGCCGTGCTCGGTGATCCGCCGGCGGCGCTGCCAGCCGTGCCGCTGGAAGTCGCGCCAGCGCTGCAGGCCGAGAATGAAGTTGTGGCGGATGGTGGACGAGCCGACCAGCCCGTTCGCGCGCCTGTCTTCCGGCACGTGGGCCACCTGGCGCTCGATCAGGCTGCGGCGGCCGGCGTTCGTCACGTCGTGGCCGTGCAGATGGATCTCGCCGCCCGCGGCTGAGCGCAGGCCGGTCAGGCACTCCGCCAGCACGTCCTGGCCGTTGCCGGCCACGCCCGCAACGCCGAGGATCTCACCCGAGCGCACGGTGAGGGACACGCCGTCGACGAGCGTGTGGTCGCCGTCGACCACGGACAGGTCACGCACCGCGACCACGTCCTCGCCCACCTCCTCGAGCTGCGCCACGCGGCGCTCGGGCAGGGCGCGTCCGACCATCAGCGTGCCCAGCTCGCCGGGCGACGTGCCTTCGGTGGGCAGCGTGCGCACCACCTGCCCGTCTCGCAGGACGGTGACCCGCTGCGAGACCTCCATGACCTCGTCGAGCTTGTGGGTGATGATCACGACCGCGGTCCCGTGCGCCGCCAGCTCGCGCATGATCGCGAACAGGCGCTCGATCTCCTGGCGCGTCAGCAGTGCGGTCGGCTCGTCCAGGATGAACAGCGACAGACCGCCGCGCAGCTCCCCCTGGATCAGCGCCTTGACGATCTCGAGCCGGAGCTTCTCCCCCACGGAGAGCCCGTCGATCAGCGCTTCCGGCGCGAGCTCGAGGCCGTAGCGCTCGCCGAGCGACCGGATCTGGGCGGATACGTCGCGGAGGGACATGTGACGCCCGCGCTCCGTCCACATGACGTTGAGCAGGACGTTCTCCGCCACGGTCAGCGTCGGCACCAGCATGAAGTGCTGGTGCACCATCCCGATACCGCGCTCGATCGCCTCGCGCGTCGAGAGCCATGGGCTCTCCTCGCCCTCGATCTCCATGATCCCCGAGTCGGGGGCCACGGAGCCGAAGACGATGTTCATCAGCGTGCTCTTGCCGGCTCCGTTCTCTCCCAGAAGAGCATGGATCTCGCCCGAGAAGAGCTCGATTCCGACGTCGTCGTTGGCCAGCAGGTCACCGAAGGCCTTGGACACGCCGGACAGGCGCAGGGCGGGGACGGACGCATCCGTCCCCGCCTGTACCGCCTGCGGCGTGTCCTCAGGCCTCACGTCGATTGCGCCTGCTGTCGTCCTACTTGCTCTTTCCTGTGACCGGGTCGAGCGTGCCGGCGATTATCGCCGCCTGCGCCTCGTCGATCTGGGCCTTGACGTCCTCGTCGAGCTTGTCCTCGTAATCGTGATACGGCGCCAGCAGCACGCCCTTGTTCTTCAGGTCGGCCACGTACACCCCGAGACCGCACTTCTCTGCGCCTGCGGAGCGGACCTTGTCCGCCACCTGGGTGAGGATCGGAGCCCAGTCGGTCACGAAGCTCGTGATCATGAGCTCGGGTGCCAGCTCGTACTGGTCGAACCACGCGCCGATCAGCGGCACGTTCTTCTCCTTGGCCGCTTCCACCGTGCCCAGGCCCGTGCCGTCGCCGTAGGCGTAGAGCACGTCCGCGCCGCGCGAGATCTGCGCCAGGCCCGCTTCCTTGCCCTTCAGCGGATCCTCGAAGTCGCCGACCCAGGTCACGAGCACCTTGGCGTCGGGCTTAATCTTCTTGGCGCCGTTCTCGAACGCCTCCACGGTCTCGACGATCTCGTCGAGGTCGACGCCACCCACGACGCCGATCGTGCCCGACTTCGACACGCTCGCCGCGGCCATGCCGGCGAGGTAGTTCGCGCCACTGGCGTCGTCGAAGTAGAACGTCGTGCTCGGTCCGGGCTTGTCCGTTCCGAACGCCTGCAGGTAACAGACCTCGGGATGCTCGGCTGCGACCTCCTTGGTCGCCTGGTCGAGCGCAGAGGCGTGCAGAACGACCAGCTCGGCACCGCCCTGCTCGATCACCTCGCGCATGGCGCGCGCGCCGTCTGCCGGGGTCACGGATTCGAGCGTGTTGATCACGTCCAGGCCGGCGGAGTCCTTCACCCGCTCCACCGAGTCCGACATGCTCGTGTTCCACGTCTGGTCGTCAGCCTTGCCGTTGAGCAGCACGGCGGTCTTGACCTTCTCGGGACCGCCGCCGCCGTTGTCACTCGCGGCGTCGCCCGACCCACCACCACCGCCGCCGTCATCGTCGTCGCCGCAGGCGGCGACTCCCAGCGTGAACAGCACGAGCAGCAGCGCGACTAGGCCGCTGCGGATACCGGATCTGCGCATCCCTATATCCCCTCTTGTCGCTCCGAACCCGAAGCGGACGGTTGCCTGGGCGGACCATACAGTGGTGTGCATGTTGTATGCAAGCACCAGGGCGACAGCACACACCAGCTTAAGAAACGGGCCCGATCAGCCCGTTTCGTGGCCCTCAGGTGGGCTGCGGGAAGTGCTTCATCGCCAGGTCGCGGGCCCAGATCACGTGGGCCTGCATCAGCTCGGCGGCACGCTCTCCGTCGCGGTCGGCGAGGGCCCCGGCAATCGCCCGATGCTCGCGCTCGACCGTCTTGCGGTGGTCGTCGGAGTAGGCCATGTACGAGCGATAGATGGGCGGGACGGCGGTCACCTCGCGCACCATGCGCGTGAGCTTGTCGATGTTGGCGGCGCGCAGGATGACCTCGTGGAACGTGAAGTTCTCGTCCGCGAGCCGGGTGAGGTTCTCCTTGGAGTTCCGCAGCTTGCTGAAGCGATCGCAGCTCTCCTCCAGCCGCTCGAGCTCGCGCTCGTCGATGCGCTCCGCCGCGGTGCGTGCGGCGTGGCCCTCGAGCACCGCACGCAGCGTGTAGAACTCCTTGAGCTCGGCCGGCTCGTACCCCTTCACCGTCGAGCCGCGGTTGGGGGCGCCCTCGATCAGGCCCTCGCGCTCGAGCAGCAGCAGCGCCTCCCTGATCGGGGTGCGGCTGGTGCCCAGCTGGCGTGACAGCTCGACCTCCGGGAGGGCCTGGTAGGGCTCGAGGCGTCCGTCGAGGATCGCGGCCCGGATCGTCCGGGCGAGCGCGACACTCGTCCTCTCGGGAACCTGGCGCTCGTTTGCGGAGAAGATGCTCACCGGTCAGTCAGAGACTATGCGGTTGCCCGGATCCGACCCCAGCCGTGCACCTGGAAATATACTTGTGCATGCCTGTATGCACGCTCGGACGACGGAGGCGCTTTGACCCTTAGCGATGATGTCTACGAACGCGCCGGCTTCGGCCACTCGATCGTGCGCGGCTCGCGGCCGGCGCTCGTGATCGTCGACTTCACCCGCGGCTTCACGGACCCCGCCTTCCCCACCGGCGCCGACCTGACGGCCGAGGTGGGCCGGACGGCGCAGCTGGCCGAGGCGATGCGCGCCAAGCAGCGGCCGGTCCTGTTCACGCTGATCTCGTTCCACCCGAGCCTGAGCGACGCGGGCGCCTGGCCGACCAAGTTCCCGGGCGCCACCGCGCTCGTGGAGGGCACCCCGGCCGTGGAGATCGACCCGCGGCTGCAGGTCGCCGCGGAGGATGTCGTGATCGTCAAGAAGGGCGCGTCGGCCTTCTTCGGGACCAACCTCGCGGCGATCCTCGCGGCACACGAGGTCGACACGGTGATCGTCTGCGGGGCGACCACCAGCGGGTGCGTGCGGGCGAGCGTCGTCGACAGCATGCAGTACGGCTTTCAGACGCTCGTGGTGCGCGACTGCGTGGGCGACCGCGCGGCCGGACCTCACGAGGCGAACCTCTTCGACATGCAGGCGAAGTACGCCGACGTCATCGGGTTCGACGAGGCGCTCCAGTACCTCGCGGGCCTGCCCGACCCAGCCGGCACCACGGCGGTGTGAGCTCCCCCGCGCTCTCAGGAGCGCCACCGCCGGGGTGGCTGCCCGAGCGGCCCCTGAGCGCCGAGTTCCGCCGGCTGCGCGCGGACGCGCTCGCCTGGATCGCCCCGTACTACGACGGCGAGCACCTGGCGCGGTCGGCCGACTGGCTGCTTGCGCTCGAGCCCGAGGCGTCCGAGCCGCTCGTGATCGCTGTGCTGACCCACGACATGGAGCGGTCAGTCCCGGGCGGACCGGTGCTCGACAAGGCCGGCACGGCCTGGGACGACCCCGACTACAACCGGCGGCACTGCGAGCGCTCGGCGCAGGTGGTCGCCGACTGGCTGCGCGACCGCGGCGCCTCCGAGCGTTTCGTGGAGGGCGTGGCGATGCCGATCCGCGAGCACGAGTTCGGCGGCAGTCCCGAGGGCGACCTCGCACAGGCCGCCGATTCGCTGTCGTGGCTGGAGGTGAACGCCGCACTCGCGGCGCGCTGGGTCGAGCGCGGCGAGTGCGACCTTGCCAAGGCCGTCGAGAAGCTCGACTGGATGCTCAGCGCGTACGCATCGAGCGGGCGCGCGAGATGGCGGCCGAGCTGCACGGCCCCGCCCTGGCCCAGCTGCGGGCGCGCGGCGGGCTAGCCGCCGTCGATCAGGTCGATTGCTGCCCCGACGATCGTGTCCGCGTCGATGCCGAAGTGCTCGTAGAGGTCCTGCACGTCACCCGATTGGCCGAAGTCGTCGACCCCGAGGCAGGCGATCGGCATGCAGCGGATCGCCGAGAGGAAGCTGAGCGTGTGCGGGTGGCCGTCGAGCACCGACACGATCGGTGCGGCTCGGTCGGCCGGGAACAACTCGTCCAGAGCATCGTCGGCACCCTCGGCCAGGCCGTCGCGCGCGCGCAGAGCCCGAAAGACCAGGTCGGCCGACACCAGGCAGACGACGTCGGCCGGAATCCCGGCCGCCTCCAGCTCGTCGGCTGCGGCGAGCGTCTCGGGAACCATTGCGCCCATGCCGACGAGAACGACCTGCGGGGCGACCTTCGCCGCTCGCAGCCGGTACCCGCCGGTGACCGCGAGTCGCCGGCGGGCTTCACGCGCGTCCGGATCATCGGGCACGGCGGCGAGCGCCTGATCGATCGGCCGTGTGCTCAGCCTGAAGTACGAGGAGGACCCACCTGGTCGCCCCAGGAGGGACAGGGCGTGCAGAAGCGTCCACTCGAGATCTTGGGCGAAAGCCGGCTCCCAGGCGATGCAGCGCGGCTGTTCGAGGCCGACTGACGGCGTGATGATCGACTGGTGCGCCCCGCCTTCCGGCGCGAGCGTCACTCCCGAAGGCGTGCCGATGAGGATCGACTGCCCGCCCGCGTACATGCCGAACGACCACGGCTCGAGCGCGCGGTTCACGAACGGGTCGTAGATCGTCCCGATCGGCAGCAGCGCCTGTCCGTCCCGAGACCAGGTCAGGCCCAGCTCGGCCAGCAACCCGACCAGGTTGCCCTCGGCGATTCCGAGCTCGATGTGCTGTCCGTGCTCGGTCTCCCGCCAGCGCACCAGCGTGTCGGTGTCGTCGGCGAACCAGTCGATCCGCTCTCCGGGATTCCAGATCCCGGCCCGGTTGATCCAGCCGCCGAGATTGGTGGAAGAGGCCACATCGGGGCTGACTGTCACTACGTGAGCGGCTACTTCGGGCGCGCCTGCGCGAGGTCGACGAAGAAGCGGCCGAAGGCCTGCTGCGTCGACGCCTCACCGGTGTGCTCTCGACCGAGCTGCGCCGGTACGGCGGGCGCCGGGCTCGGCTTCGGCTGCTCGCGCTCCAGCCGCTCCGTCGCCCGCCGGCACAGCAGCGCCTCCGCCGAGTCGTCGGCGAACAGGGCCCACGGATCGGCCGCGTCGGCTCCCAGCTCGCGGGCAAGTTGCTCCCACTGCTCATCGGACAGCAGCGCGGAGTGGTTGGCCGGATGCCCCTCTGTCATCAGCCGCCACGCCTTGATCGTGAAGGCGAAGATCACCGACGGCCGGTCGGTGACCTCGTCCGCATCGGCGAGCGCCTCGAGCAGCATGGAGAGGTCGTGGCCCCCGAGGTCGCGGATCGCGCGCCAAGCTCCTCGTCCTCGACATCGCCGAGGAGCTTCGCCACCTCGCGATGGCCGCGCCCGGATCCGGGCAGCCGCTCGCGCAGCTCCTCCGGACCGGCTCGCAGCAGCCGCTGGTACTCCTCGTTCGGCATCTCGTCGATGCGACGACGCAGCACCGGGCCGCCGTCGCGCTCGAACAGCTCGCCGAGCCGGCGGCCGTACTTGACCGTGATCGTGTGCCAGCCGGCGGCCTCGAACATCGAAGCGATTCGTCCGGCGGCGATGTCGGGCACGATCCGATCCAGCGACTGGCGGTTGAGGTCGACGATCCACAGCACCTCACCCAGCTGTGGCACGACCGGGTCGACGATCGCCTCCCAGATCGCTCCCTCGTCCAGCTCGGCGTCCCCGAGCAGCGCGATCTGCCGGCCGCCTTGAGGCACCTCGAAGTGGCCCGCGACGTACCGGTGGGCGAGCGCGCTCCAGATCGGCGCGGTCGCGCCGATACCGACCGAGCCGGTCGAGAAGTCGGCCGGCACCGGGTCCTTGAGGCGGCTGGGATAGCTCTGCAGGCCGCCGAACTCGCGCAGCGTCGTCAGGTACTCGCGGTCGAGCTGCCCGAGCAGGTACTCGATCGCGTGCAGCACCGGCGAGGCGTGTGGCTTGACCGAGACGCGATCGGGCGCGCGCAGGTGCTCGAACCAGAGCGCGGTCATGATCGAGACGATCGACGCCGAGGACGCCTGGTGGCCGCCCACCTTCACGCCTGACGGCGTCGGGCGAACCCTGTTCGCGTGGTGGACGATGCTCGTCGCGAGCCACAGGACGCGGCTCTCGACCGCCTCGAGCGCCGGAGGTCCGGCGTCGGCGGCGGCGCGGTGGTGGTCACTCGCTGCAAAGTTTCGCCCATTGCTGGTCGAGTCAATGCTCGCGCCTGAATCCGCTCGACGCACATATTTTGCGTCGTATCGTCAAGCGCGTTAGATCTGCCTCCGTGCGAGATCAGAGCTCGACGAGCTCGACCGCACCATTCTCGAGCTGCTCGTCGAGGACGGTCGCCGGTCGGCGAGCGAGATCGGCCGCCAGGTGGGCCTGTCCCCCGCCGCCGCCAAGCGGCGCATCGACCGCCTGGAGGAGCTCGGCATCATCACCGGCTACACCGCCGTGCTCGACCACGCGAGGCTCGGCAGCGATATCGAGGCGTTCACCGAACTCCGCTTCGCGGGGACCACCCAGGTCGCCGACATCGACGGCGGTCGCCGATCTGCCCGAGCTGGTCGAGGCGTTCACGATCGCCGGCGACCCCGACGCGCTGGTCCGGCTCCGCGTGACCGACCTCGACCACCTCAAGCGGGTCATCGACCGCATGCGGCGGAGCAGCAAGGTGACCGGCACCAAGACGCTGATCGTGCTCGGTTCCACGTCCGGTCCCGCCGGCACGGCCGGCGGAGCC
>CAWEPQ010000016.1:0-267462 GCA_963811055.1 uncultured Thermoleophilaceae bacterium | reverse complement strand
TGAATCGAAAGCCCACCAAGCCCTGCCGCTTCGCAAGGTGATCAATGGACGCCTCCAGGGCGGAGTCGAGATGACCCGCCACGAATACAACTCCTCCCCAGAACGAGCGGCTCGGCGTTGCCGCGGCCATCGATTCGAGAGCTGTACATGCCTCCAACTGGACCGCGCACCCGGCCTCCGTCATCTGCTCTGCCATCACCGACATCACTTGGTTCCATGGGCCGGTCCGCCATCCCGCGCGGACAGCTCATCAAGACCGGCTTGGCGCACAAGTTCGCGCTGAACCTCCCATTTCCCCACCCGACTAGACAGGCCGTGCACAGTTTGAAGCGCTTCGACTAGCACGGCTAGCTCGGGGCCAACGCTCCGGAACTCGATGACCCAATCGTGCACCAAACGGGCGGTCCAGTCCTGATCGCTTGGACGGCCAGCAGCCGTACATATCCAGCATTTGCGGCCGGCGACGGTTTGCCTTGCCTTTCAACTGGTCCCAGGAGGCCTTCGAACGGTCTGCTGTCATGGAAGGATGCCCATATTGCCGACTCGCAACAGTGGATCTCCGAGCGCAGCTGAGCTGCGCCAGCTGCTGCAGGGCGAAGGGCACGATGAGGAGCCTGTTCTCCAGGACTGGCTAGAGCGTCACCCCGCTTTCGTTCCAGGAGCTGCCGGGCCTCGGGGTATGTCAGGTTGGGAGCCATGGCCGTCGGCGTTGATCAGCCAGCCGCGGCTACTGGGCTTTGAGGAGAAGGTTCCCGACTTCTGCTGGCTGAGCGTAGACAGCGCTGAGCTAACGGCAATCATCGTGGAGATTGAGAAGCCTGCCAAGCGCTGGCTGCTAGGCGGTGCAGGGCAGGCTGCCGAACTGACTCAGGCAAGGGATCAGCTGAACTCTTGGCGCGCCTGGTTCTCTCAGCCCGCTAATTCGGCCAGGTTCATCGAGGACTCCTAGTACCGGACGGCCTTAAGGATCAACGTTTCCGTCAGCACTACGTCTTGATCCATGGATTGGACGAGTATCAAGACGATCCAACCAGAATACGGCTGCGCTCGAGCATGGCTGCCGAAGACGAGAGTCTCATGTCGTTCGATCGTCTACCTGAGCTCGCCAAGGGACCATGCGGGATACGGCTGCGTGACCCGCCGCGGCCCCGGCTTCGAGGCCGTCGCCGTGCCACCCACCTGGAACCCGGATCAACTTGACGGGGGAGCGCTGCGTATTACTGGCGGCTACGTGGAGGCGATAGGCAACTCGGGGTTACCACCAGATGAGCAGGATGATCTGCGAGCACGTTTCGAGAGCAACCGTTTGAGCGAGCCGCCGCTTTTCGGTTTTGGCCCAGGCCGAGCTAACACTACGAGAGCGACGGCAGCCCACGATTGGCAACCTGCGCGGAAGTCGCCCAGCCTCGCGCGCCGTCATCACGGACAGTGACATGTTCTCCAGCCCACGCATGGAGTGCGAGTCGGTCGAACACACGATCTGCACGCCAGCACTTAACGCGTCGCGGATGTGCTCGCTGCGAAGGTCTAGTCGATCCGGCAGGCCGTTCACCTCCAGCGCGACCCCCTGCTGCACCGCCACCTCGTAAACGCGCTCCAGGTCCAGCGCATTCTCCGGCCGCCGATTGATGATCCGCCCCTTTGGATGGCTCAGGCAGCTCACGTACGGATTGCGCAGCGCCTCCTCCACGCGCTTGGTCATCCCCGCCGCGGCATTCGCTGACCGCCGTGCACGCTTGCCTGGACCCATTCGAGCTCCGCCAGGACGTCGTCGGGCAGGTCGAGGCGGCCGTCCGGCAGATGTCGCACTCGATTCCGCGCAGGATTCGGAAGGGGGCCAGCACTTCGTTTGCGGCGGCTATCTCCTCGCCCTGGCGGCGTACGTCGTCGGGCGTCAGCCCCTGGACGGCTCCCACCGCGGGCGTGTGGTCGCAGATCGCGATGTACTCGTAGCCGCGGGCCAGCCCGGCGCGGCCCATTTCGAGCACGCTCGCTCGCCCGTCGGACCAAGTCGTGTGCATGTGCAGGTCGCCGCGGATGTCGGCCAGCTCTACGAGGTCCGGTGGCTCGCCCCGGAACGGCTCTTCGCGTAGCTCCGGCGGCAACCACGGCACGCCCAACGCCTCGGTAGACCGCCTCTTCGTCCGGCGCGTCCGGCAGCGGCTCCAGCGCCTCGACGTATGCGGGCGCTCCGGTCGCACGCAGAAAGCGGTCCCGAACTGCTCGGGCGAGGCAACCACCAACTCCAGCGGCACGCCCTCGACCGTGACGCCCACGGCACGACGCTCGCTCTGCTCCACCACCGCCACGATCTGCGGCAGCCCGACGAACCGAGCCACCACTGGCCCAGGATCAGACGCTGCGCAGACCACCGTCAGCGCCTCACTCGAGTCGCACCACCGCCGCACGTCGCCGGCCACCTCGCCGCCAAGAGCAGTAGCCACGCCGCCGACCAGCTCCCATGCGTTCTTGATGGTCAGCCCACGCCGCGGCCGCGGCTCGCCCTCGCGCGCGAGTGCCCCAAGCAGCTCCGCCTCTCGCTTCGGCCCGATCCCCGGCACGTCCCGCAGCCGCCCGGCCGCAGCGGCCGCACGCAGCTCCTCGGCGGTGCGCACATCGAGCGCCCGGGCGATCTCCACCGAGCGCTTTGCCCCGAGGCCGAGATACCGCCCCAGGCCCACCATGTCCGGCGACAGCTCCCGCTCCAGCTCCGCAAGCTCGGCGATCTGGCCCGTCTCGACCAGCTCGCGCAACCGCGTTTCTATCGACCGTCCGATCCCCCGCAGCGAGCGCACGCGCCCGGACCGCACCAGCTCCTCCACCGGAGCGGCCGAGCCGCGGATCGTCTCGGCAGCCCGGCGGTAGGCGCGTGCCGTGTACGGGTTGGCGTCACTGAGCTCGAGCAGCGACGCGAACGCCTCCAGGCGGTCAGCAATCTCTGAGTTGCTCACTGGCGGGATACTCATTTCGTGGACGATCGCAGCGTCTTGGGGGAGGAGCTTCAGCCCTGCGGCATGGACCCCGTGACCGGCTTCTACCGGGACGGATGCTGTCGAACCGGTCCCGACGACCGCGGCAGCCACACCATCTGCGCCGTGGTGACCGCCGAGTTCCTCGAGCACCAGCGTTCCATCGGCAACGACCTCAGCACCCCGATGCCCCAGTACGGCTTCCCCGGCCTCAACCCCGGCGACCGCTGGTGCGTGACCGCCGCCAACTGGCTTCGCGCCCACGAGGACGGCGCGGCCGCCTACGTGGTCCTCGCGTCCACCCACGAACGCGCCCTCGACATCGTGCCGCTCGAAGCGCTCGAGGAGCACGCCGTCGACGTCCCCGCGGATCCGGGGCCGTTCGGGGACTAGCCCGCCACGCGGTCGAGCAGAGCGGCCAGCGCCTCCGGGTCCTCCGCCATCGGGAAGTGGCCGCCGGGGATCTCGATCGCGTCGATGCCCAGCAGCTCGCGCGCCATGAAGCGCTCCCAGGCCGGCTCGAAGATCTCATCGTCGGCGGCGTAGATCAGGACCGTCGGCACATCGGGATGCCCGGAGAGCGGGTACTCGCCGGGCGGCTGGGCCATCGGGCGCAGCTTCCAGGCCAGCTCCCGTGCGGTGTCCGGCGGCAGGCGCCCGTACAGCGCGACGATCGCAGTCTCGGGATCCCAGACGCTCGTGCCATCTGGCCGGTCGGCCGGGAACGGAACCCCCTCCCGGAACCGCCGCGGCGCGCCGGGCGGCTCGTCGAACCCGCCCAGCCTGGGGCAGAGGTGCACGAGCAGTGACCCGGACCGCGCCACCGCCACGAGAGCCGCGTACGCCGACGCCATCGAGTGGCCGACCACCACCACGGGGTCGCCGGCGTCCCGAAGCACATCAACAGCCGGGCGGGCCCGCTCCTCGAAGCCCACTGCCGGATCGTCCAAGGGAAGATCGGGCGCCACCGCGTCGTGGCCTCGTGCGCGCAAGGCGGGCACAAGGGGAGCCCAGCACGAGCCGTCGTGCCAGGCCCCGTGGATCAGGCAGAACGTGGCCACGTCAGACCACCCGGCCCGTGGCGATCCACGCCCGCGCGCTCAGCCGGAACGGGTCGTCCCCGACGCCGAGCCGGCGCCGGAGCTCCTCCTTCAGCGCCGCCCGCCGGTCGGGCGCGAGCCCGACCGTGTGCGCGCCCGCGGGCCCGACCCCGACCTCCAGCGGGTGCCAGAGGTCCTCGAAGTTCTCGTACTCCGCGTCCACCACCACCGGTCCGACCCTGACCTCGGCCAGGCCAACAGAAGACCACAGCTCGCGGAGCTCGTCGGCTGTGCAGTACGGCATGGTCGTCCCCTCGTCCTCCGCGGACGGATCGAGCGCCACCGCCGCGTCCCAGAAGGTCCGCAGCAGGGTCATCTCCCCCCTGTAGTCCCAGACCGCGGCGCCCACCGTGCCGCCTGGGTGCGTGACCCGCTGCATCTCCCGCAGGCCCGCCGGTGGATCGCTCATGAAGTTGAGGACGAGCTGCGCCAGGGCGTGGTGGAACGTGTCGTCCTCGAAGGGCAGCGCCTCGGCCGCCGCCGACTCGATTTGCACGCCCGGCAGTCGCCGGCGCGCCGCCTCGGCGAAGGGCGCCGACGGCTCCACCGCAGCCACCCGGTCGTTCCCCAGCAGGGCGGCCAGCTCGGTCGTCAGGGCGCCCGGTCCAGACCCCACGTCGAGCGCTCGCTGACAGTTGTGAACACCGGCGGCCACGATGAACGCGCGAGCGAGCTTGCGGCTGTAGCGGCCTACATGACGGTCGTAGGCCTCGGCCGGGGTGTGGAACGTCGCCGCTCCGGGCGCGTCGCCCATGTGCGAAGCCTCTCGCCATAGCGCGGCCCGGTCAAGTGCCGCTCCGGGTACTGGCCTCTCATGAGCGCATCACGTTCCCTCAGGTCCCTGGGCGGCTGGGACATCGTGGCCCGCGGCAGGTTCGAGGCGCGCCACGACGGGCATCTCTGGACCGTCGACCTCGACTACTTCGACTTCGGCGAGAAGCTCCACCTGTACCGCGACGGGGAGGCGTCGATGAGCCTGCTCGGCATGAAGCAGGTCGATCTGATCGCCGACGGGGAGACCACCATGCTCACCCCGGTCGAAGGCACGACCGAGGCGTGGCGGCTCCAGCTGGAGCGGGAACGCCCGGAACTCAGCCGCCTGATCGGCGCGATCTCGTGGACCGTCCTGGTGGTCGCGCTGATCTTCGAGGTGCCTCAGCTGATCGCGCTGGCGGGCGGCAACCCACCCTTCCTGCTGCCGGGAGCGGCCAACTTCGTGCTCGGACTGGCCGCGCTCGTCGCGGCCATCGAGCGGGCGCTTCGATTCAAGAGCGACCGCTGGCTGGGCTGATATTGTTAACCCAGTGGTTAACGATCCATTCAAGGCTCTGTCCCACCCGATCCGCCGCGGCATCGTGGAGCGCCTGGCCGCAGGTCCGGCCACCGTCGGTGAGGCCACCGGCGGGTTCGGCGTGTCCAAGCCCGCGATCTCCAAGCACCTGAAGGTGCTGGAGGAGACGGGTGTCATCACCCGCGTCGTGGACGGCCGGACGCACCGGCTCTCACTCGAGCCCGACGTGCATGAGCGAGGCGGCCGACTGGATGGATCGCCAGCGCGCCCTGTGGGGGCGCCTGTTCGACGTCGTCGACGAATACCTCAAGGAGGAACGCTCGCAATGAACACCCCGCCAGTCGTGTCACCGCAGGAATGGGATGCCGCCCGCGCCGAGCTCCTGGTGAAGGAGAAGGAGCACACTCGCGCCCGCGACGCGCTCGCCGCCGAGCGCCGCCGGATGCCGAGGATGGCCGTGGACAAGGAGTACGCCTTCGAGGGCCCGAACGGCCCCGCGACCCTGCTCGACATGTTCGAGGGGCGCCGGCAGCTGGTGGTCTACCGCTTCTTCTACGACCCGGATGTGGAGGGCTGGCCGGAGCACGGCTGCGGCGGCTGCTCGTTCCTCGCCGACCAGGTGGCCCACCTCGCCCATCTGAACGCCCGCGACACCACGCTCGTGTTCGTCTCACGCGCGCCGCAGGAGAACATCGAGCGCTTGAAGGCGCGGATGGGCTGGGACATGCCCTGGTACACGCTCACTGACGACTTCGACGCCGACTTCGGCGTGGGGGAGTGGCACGGCACCAACGCCTTCATCCGCGACGACGAGGACCGGGTGTTCCGCACCTACTTCGTGGACAGCCGCGGCGACGAGGCGATGGGCAGCACCTGGGCCTACCTCGACATCACGGCGCTCGGGCGCCAGGAGGAGTGGGAGGACTCGCCGGAGGGCTACCCGCAGAGCTCGCCCTACCTGTGGTGGAACCTGCACGACGAGTACGACCGGAACGGAAAGTGATCGCCCACGTGGCAGCCGTGCCGGTGGAGGAGCTGCTGCCGTCCGCGGCCGCACTCCTCATGGCGCGCGCTTGGATAATGGTGCGCCTGCGACGGCGAGGGGAGCACGGCACATGAGCGACACCAGGACGCTGCGCATGGAGCGCACCTTCGAGGCGCCCGCCCAGGCGGTGTTCGACGCCTGGACCAGCGAGGAGGTGATGCGGCGCTGGTGGCATGTCGAGCAGGACTGGGCGACCACGGTGGCCGAGGTGGACCTGCGCATCGGCGGCGCCGTGCGGGTTGTGATGCGCAACCCGCACGACGACGCCGAGTACGGCGGCGGCGGCCTCTACACCGAGATCGAGCCGCCCCACCGCCTGGCCTTCACCTGGATGTGGGACGGCAACGACACGCGGCAGCTGATCGAGCTCGAGTTCGAGGAGACCGACGGGGTGACGACGGTCCGCCTGACCAACAGCGACCTCTGGGACGAGGAGGCCGTGCGTTCTCACCAGGAGGGCTGGGCCGGCGCGTTCGACAACCTCGAGCGCACCTTGCGCGAGGGGCTGTAGGCGGCGAAGAAGCCCTCCCGCCAGCTGGGGTAGCGCAGCTCCCACCCGAGCTCTCGCTTGGCCTTCGCGTTCGACGCGCCGCGGGACTTGGTTCCCAGCATCACCCCGAGCTCGCCCGCGAACAGACGCGCGAGCCAGACGGGGAAGTGGCGGGGCGGCTTGGCGCCGAGCGCTTCCGCGAGCACCGGCAGCCACTCGCGCGCCGGGGCGGGCTCGTCGTCGACGATGTTGTAGATGCCGGGCACGTTGTGTTCGAGGGCGAGCACGGTCGCCGCGGCTGCGTCGTCCAGGTGGATGAACGAGGTCACGCCGCCGCCGTCGCCGACGATCGGGAACTGGCGCTTGCGCACGGGCTCGACCAGCCCGTCGTTGTCGGCGCCATAGAAGCCGCCGTAGCGGAGGATGATCCCGCCCGCGTCCGTGACCGTCTTGTCGAGATAGCGCATGGCGGCCTGCGACTCGCGCATCGTCTCCGCCGGGTCGGGGTCGAGCGGGTCGTTCTCGGTCTTGACCATCCCGCCCTCGGGGGCGTTCCGCATGGTGGCGAAGCTCTGGGCCACGAACCGTGTCACCTCGGCCTCGCGGGCGGCGGCCAGCAGCGCGTCGGTGCCCTCGGTCCGGAGCCGGTTGGTCAGGGCGAAGGTGCGGTCGAAGTTCTTCGAGAAGCGCACGTCGGCCAGAGCGGTCGCCTGATGGACGATCGCGTCGGGCTCGGCTTCGAGCACGGCCCTGCGTACGGCGCCGGCGTCGAGCAGATCGAGCTCGACCGGCTCCGCTCCGAGAGCGCGCACATGTTCGGCATTTCCAGGCGATTTGTGGGTGCCGACCACCTCGTGCCCGTTGGCCACCAGTTGAGGAACGAGCCGGCTTCCGATCGCGCCGCTCGCGCCTGCTACGAAGACCTTCATCGTGTACTCCTTTCCCGCTGTCACATCGGCGGGATTTCGGGGGTCTATACGTATGACCCGACGCGACGGAGGTTTGTGACAGATGGATGAGCGCGAGTTCCTGACAGAGCGGTTTGAGGAGGAGCGAGGCCATCTGCGAGCGGTGGCCTATCGGATGCTCGGCTCGCTGAGCGAGGCGGACGACGCCGTCCAGGAAGCCTGGCTGCGGCTGAACCGCACCGACACGAGCGAGGTCGAGAACCTCAACGCCTGGCTGACCACGGTCGTCGCGCGCGTCTCACTGAACATGCTTCGCTCGCGCAAGACGCGGCGCGAGGATCCGATGGACATTCACGTGCCGGAGCCGATCATCGACCGCGCCGACGGCACGGACCCCGAGCACGAGGCGCTGCTGGCCGACTCGGTGGGTCTCGCGCTGCTGGTGGTGCTCGAGACGCTGAGCCCCGCCGGAGCGGCTCGCGTTCGTGCTCCACGACATCTTCGCCGTGCCGTTCGACGAGATCGCGCCGATCGTCGACCGTTCCCCCGATGCGGCCCGCCAGCTGGCCAGCCGCGCCCGCCGGCGCGTGCGAGCCGAGAACACCGCTCCCGACGTGGACGTGGACGGTCAACGCGAGGTCGTCGAGGCCTTCATGGCGGCCTCGCGTGATGGGGACTTCGACAGGCTGGTCGCGGTACTCGACCCCGACGTCGTCCTGAGGGCCGACTTCGGCCCGGGCAGGTCGCGAGAGGTCCGGGGCGCGGCCGCGGTGGCCGGCCAGGCGAAGTTCTACAGGCAGCTCGAGCTCGTGATGAAGCCGGCTCTGGTCAACGGCGTGGTGGGGGTGGTCACGATGCGGGACGACCAACCCTTCTCGGTGGGGGCCTTCACCGTCAGGGGCGGCAGGATCGTCGAGATGGACTGGCTCGCCGACGCCGCGCGGCTGCGCGAGCTCGACCTGACGATCCTCGACGCCTAGCTCGACGGATACGGGCAGGGTCATGTGGGGCGAGAACGGTCGCGCTCCGCCTCCTCGAAGATCTCCTGCATCGAGTTGAGGTGCTCGTCCTGGCCGGGACCCAGGCGCAGTCCCATGACCGCCGCTTGGTCCCCGAAGGTCACAATGTCGCGCAGGCGGACTCTGGGCATCGGGCGCAATTAGAGCGACCTGCGCGCACGGGTGCCAACATCCGAGCCGTGGCGGCCCCGGAGTTCTCGGACGATTTCGACGCTCCGAACCTCGACACATCGGTCTGGATCCCGCACTACCTGCCGCAGTGGAGCTCCCGGAAGGAGAGCGCCGCCACCTACGTCACGGACGGGTCCGAGCTGCGGCTGACCATCCCGCCGGAGCAGGGACTCTGGTGTCCCGCCGACCACGACCCGTTGAGGGTCTCGGGCATCCAATCCGGGGTGTTCTCGGGGCCGGCCGGCAGCACCGTCGGACAGCAGCCGTTCCGCGACGGCCTCGTGGTGCGCGAACCTCAGCCGACCCAATGGGGCTGGACGCCGCACCACGGGCAGATCGAGGTGCGCGCACGCATGGATCTCAGCCCGCGCTCGATGGCCTCGGTGTGGATGGTCGGGCTGGAGGACGAGCCCAACCGCTGCGGCGAGATCTGCGTGTTCGAGGTCTTCGGCGAGGCCATTAGGGACGGCAGCCCGACCGCGGCGGTCGGCATGGGCGTGCACCCGTTCCGCGATCCGGCGTTGACCGATGAGTTCGATGCGCCGGAGCTGGAGATCGACGTTGCCGAGTTCCACGTCTACGCCGCTGACTGGCGACACGGGCAGGTGGACTTCCTCGTCGACGGTGAGCACGTGAAGACCGTGCACCAGGCCCCGGACTACCCGATGCAGATGATGGTCGCCGTGTTCGACTTCCCGGAGAAGGCCGCCTCGACGCCGCAGCCGGATCACGTGCCGGTGCTGGCCGTGGACCGCGTCCGGGGTACCCCCTAGAGCGGCAGCGGCCGCGTGTTGACGACCTGGGCGCTCGTGGCCCAGCCCCGCCGCCCGGCGTTCCTCGAGCGCACCCTGCGGGGCGCGCCTGGGTGACTCGTGGGGACTGAGTCCCGCTGGGCGGGACTCAGTGCGATCGAGTCGCCTGCTGACGGTTCGAATTCTCGTGATCGGGTACGCACCCGTTTATGACAGGCGACTCCTGTCGGTGCTCATGCTGGCTGCGGTCCTTGCCACGCCAGCCGCCGCGCAGGTCCCGACCGAGCCGCCGCTGTCCGCCTCCAGCAACGTCCACCTCCTCGGGCACGTGCCGGGGAGCGCGGCCGGGATGAACTTCAAGGACCACTACGCCTTCGTGAGCGGCTGGGGTGGCATCACGGTGCTCGACATCGCCCGGGCGGACTCACCGCGGCTGGTCGGCGCCCTCCCGCTGCCCCACTTCGAGAACGAGGACGTGGACCTGTGCGGGAACACGCTGATCGTGGTGAACGACCGGATCGAGGCCGACCTCGGCTCGGTCATGTACGTGGTGAGCATCGCCAAGCCGACCGCCCCCGTACTGAGCGCGGTCCTGCCGCTCGGCCTGACCGGCAGCGGCCGTGGCTCAGGCCACATCGCCAACTTCGTGAAGTCCAATTGCTCGCAGGCCTGGGTCGACGGCGGCGACCACGTGGAGGTGGTCGATCTCACGATCCCGACCGCACCCAGGTCGCTCGGGAAGTTCGCGTCGGCCGCCTCCCTCAGCGACGCGTTCAACGTCACGCACGACTCGGAGCTCGACAGCACCGGCACGGTCTGGTCGGTGGGTGGTGGCGGCGCGGCCGGGTATAAGCCGACGTCCAATCCGCTCGCGCCCAAGCTGCTCGGGACCACGGGCACGGCCGGCCGGAACCCCTCGCCCTACAACGACTTCATCCTCCACAACTCGCAGCGGCGCGGGAACACGCTGCTGCTCACCGAGGAGGACTACATCGACACCGACGAGGTCCCGCCCGGCGGCTGCCGCGGGCAGGGGAAGTTCGAGACATGGGACCTAGCGCGGCTGAGCAAGGGCGCGATCACGCCGCTCGACAGCTGGGAGACCGAGCTGAACGGGATGTTCACCAGCGGGGCGGTGGACTCCAAGGCGCCGGTGACGGTCAACTGCTCCTCGCACTGGTTCGATGCCAAGAGCGGCGTCGCGGCCGTGGGCTGGTACGAGCAGGGTGTGCGCTTCCTCGACTACCGCTCGCCGACCGCCATCGGCCAGGTGGGCTACTACATCCCGGCCAACGGATCGACCTGGGCGGCGTACTGGTCGCCGACCGACCCCAACGGCGAGATCGTCTACACGGCCGACGCCTATCGCGGCGTGGACGTGCTCAGGATCGACCGCGGCGGGCTGACCGGCAAGAAGGTCAAGGCGCCGGTGCGCAACGAGTGGATCGGCGGTCAGGCCGCCGACGCCGCATCGTTCCGGCCGCATCCGGACTTCGGCTTCATCTGCCCCATCCTCAAATAGAGTCGCGGCCATGAAGGCCGCGGTCATCTACGAGAACGGTCCCCCAGAGGCTCTGCGCTACGAGGAGGTGGCCGATCCGGAGTGCCCCGACGGCTGCGTCCTGATCGACGTGGAGGCGATCAGCATCGAGGGCGGTGACCTGCTGGCCCGCGCCGTGTCGCCGCCGCCGTCGGTCCCGCACATCGTCGGGTACCTCGCCGCGGGCACGATCGCCGAGGTAGGCGCCGGCGTGCAGGACCGCGCGGTCGGTGACCGCGTAGTGACGCTCAACATGTCGGGGTCGCACGCTTCCAGGCGAGCCGTGCCGGCGATGACCACCTGGCCGATCCCCGAAGGGCTGGACGCGGCTCGCGCCGCGGGGATCCCGGTAGCGCTGGGCACCGCCTATGAGTGCCTGTTCACCGCCGGCAACCTCGAGGCGGATCAGACGGCGCTGATCCATGCCGGGGCGGGCGGCGTCGGGATGGCAGCGATCCAGCTGGCCAAGCAGGCCGGCGCCACCGTGATCTCGACCGCGTCGCGCGACGAGAAGCTCGAGCGCCTCAAGGAGTTCGGCCTCGACCACGGGATCAACTACGCCAGCGAGAACTTCGTCGAGCGCACGCGCGAGCTGACCGAAGGCCGCGGCGCCGACGTGATCCTCGACTCGATCGGCGGCAAGAACCTCGTGGACAGCGTCGGCGCGCTCGCCTACCGCGGGACGCTGGTGAGCGTGGGGGTGGCCGGCCGGGCCGGCTCCGGCGTCGAGGCCAAGGACCTGTGGGCGCAGAACAACACGCTGCGCGGCGTCTTCCTCGGCGGGGCGCTGCTGGCCGAGTACCCGCGCGTCCACGCGATGATCGGCGACATGGTCGAGCAGGTGGCGAGCGGCAAGGTGCGTGTGGAGATCGCTCGCACCTTCCCGCTCGCCGATGCGTCAGCGGCGCACGCCTACATCGAAAGCCGCGAGGCCTTCGGTCGCGTCGTGATGACGCCCTAGGCGCGCCCCTCCGCGGCGGCAGCCTGGCTGGGCGCCTCCACGTCCAGCGACGGCAGGGCCCGCTCCAGCCACGCCGGGATCCACCAGTTCCACTTGCCGAGCAGCTGCATCACGGCAGGCACCAGCACCATTCGCACGATCGTCGCGTCGAGGAAGATCGCCGCGGCCAACCCGATCCCGAACAGCTTGAGGAACACGTCCGGCGCCGCCAGGAAGGCGAGGAACACCACGACCATGATCGCCGCGGCCGCCGTGATCACGCGTGCGGTCTTGGCCAGGCCGTCGGCCACCGCGCGGCTCGTGTTCCCGTCCTTCAGGTACTCCTCCCGGATCCGCGAGATCAGGAAGACCTCGTAGTCCATGGAGAGGCCGAAGAGGATCGCGAACATCATCACCGGCATGAACGGCGCGATCGGGACCTCGTGATCGATGCCGATCAGCCCGCCGACCGCTCCGCCCTGGGCCACGACCGTCATCACGCCGTATGCGGCACTCACCGAGAGCAGGTTCATGATCCCGGCCTTCAGTGAGATCAGCGGCGAGTGGAAGGCCACGAGCAGGAGCAGGAACGAGAGGCCGACCACTCCGATGATGAACACGGGCATGCGGCCCTTGATGAAGTCGCTCTGGTCCTCGAGCGCGGCCGTGACTCCGCCCACCTCTGCCCTGATGCCGGTGTCGCCGAGCTCCGCGGGGAGCACGTCGTCACGTAGGCGCTTGACGAGGTCCGACGTCTCCTCGTCCTGCGGCGAGCCGTCGGGGATAACGGTGAGGATGGCGGCGTTGCCGCTCTGGTTGACCCGCGGTGGGGCCACGAAGGCCACGCCCGGCTCGCTGCGCACCCGGTCGGCAAGGGCGTCGATGTCTTCCGTCGCCTCGGGGCCCGGCAGGTCGGCGGCGATCACCAGCGGGCCGTTCGAGCCCGGTCCGAATCCCTCGGTGTTCAGGTCGTAGGCCTGGCGGGTCATGGTGCTGGGCGGGTCGTTGCCGGCGTCGGGGAAGCCGAGGCGCATGCCCAGCGCGGGCGCTGCCAGCGCAAGCAGGATCCCCGTGCCCACGATCACCGCGGTCCACGGCCGCCGCTGGACGGCATGGCTCCAGCGCGCGGCGGGCGAATCGCTGCCGCCCTGCTTGTCGAGCGACCGGCCGAGGAACGGGATCCGCAGGCGGTCCACCCTGTGGCCGAGATAGGCGAGCAGCGCGGGAAGCAGCGTGACCGCCGCCAGCATCACCACGAGCACGGCGATCGACGCCGAGATGGCCACGCCGTACATGTACGGCAGGCCGGTGAGAGCGAGGCCGAGCACGGCGATCACCACGGTGGCGCCGGCGATGATCACGCTGCGCCCGGCGGTGGTCACGGACTCGACGATCGCGTCGTGGCGGGTCTTGCCGTCCTTCATCGCCGATCGGAAGCGGGTCAGGACGAGCAGCGAGTAGTCGATGCCCACGCCGATCCCGATCAGCCCGGAGACCGCCGTGGTCCAGTCGGGCACGTCGACGACGTTGGCCAGCAGGACGATCAGCCCGCCCGAGGATATGCCGAGGCCCACGAGCGCGATCACGAGCGGCAGGCCGGCCGCCACCACAGAGCCGAAGGCGATCAGCAGCACGATCGCGGCGCCGAGGAAGCCGAGCCCCTCCGGGCTGGAGGCCTCCTGTGCCGCGTAGATGGGGTCACCGCCGAGCTTGATCTCGAAGGCGCCGCCGCTGTTGTCCTCGGCGGCGGCGATCAGCTTCTCGCCATCCTCCTTCTCGACCTCCCAGCCGGGGACCGTCAACGGGAGCGTGGTCGATCCGATGGTGCCGTCCTCGGAGACCCTGATCGGGGCGTGCTCGGCGATGTGGTCGACCTTCTCCGCCTGGGCGAAGAAGGCATCGAGGCGCTCACGGGCCTCAGTGCTCCTGGCGCCGTCGGGGTCCTTCCAGACCACGTAGATCTCCTGCCCGGAGTACCCGGAGAACCGGGACTCCGTCAGGTCGCTGGCCGCCTTGGACTCGGAGCCGGGCGTGTTGTAGTCGGCCTCGTACTCGCCCGCGAGTGAGGAGCCCACGCCGATGATCACGACGGTGGCTGCGATCCACCCGAGGACCATGCGACCGCGGCGGCGGCAGGCGAGCTCGGCTACACGGGTCAGGAAGCGGGTCATCGGTGGGGCACTCCTTCTGTGGTCATCCAGGTCTTGATGTGGCTAAGACCGCGGGCGCGCGCCTAAATCATCGGCGTACATCCTGCGGCAGCGCGCCGTCCTGGCCAGTACGGGCTACAGGTGAATCGGGGTACGGATATCCGAACTCCCCTGCATCTTTCTATTTCGCGCGGACGGCCGACCGCAGGGGCGGGAACTCGGCGATCAGGCCGGGGGCTTCCACCTGGAACATGTCGAGCGGCTCGGGCAGGCCGCGGAAGCGCCAGGCGCCCAGGCTCTTGAGCGCGACATCGTCGGGCGCCGAGTCGATGAAGGCCGTGCGGACCGCGGAGGACATGATGATCTGGCCGCCGTGGCCCGCGAAGCAGATCCGCGCCGCGGCGTGCACCGAGAGGCCCACGTACCCGGTGTCGGTGAGCGCCGGGCGCCCGCGGTGCAGGCCGATGCGCAGGCGCACGTCATTTCCTTCGGGCCAGCCGCCGGTCCGCATGGCCCGCTGGATCTCGAGGGCGCCCTGCACCGCGTCGGGGGCGCGCTCGAAGACCGCGAACACGTCGTCGCCGCGGGCGGACACCTCGTGGCCGCCGGCGCCTCGCACCGCGCGGCCCACCCGGCGGCGTACATCGGAGAGCAGGGCGGAATACTGGTCGCCGAGACGATGGAGCAGTTCGGTGGATCCCTCGATGTCGGCCAGCAGGAAGGTGAGGTGGCCCTGGGGGAACCTCCGCTGCGGCTCCAGCTGCGCGCTGATGAATCCGATCGGCATGATCCCGTGCTTCTTGGCGGCTCGCAGGAGCCGGTTGCGCGCGCGGTCACGCGCGTCGTCGTCCTCGAACGCCACCCGGCTGAACCGCGCGAGGGCATTGCGCACGTGCGACGCATCGTGGATCGGCAGACGGCGCTGGCCGCTCGAATCGATGTATGCGAAGGCGCTGTCGGGGAGCTGCGCACGCTCCTTCGCGCGAAGCGGTGGCATGCGCGCATGATCGCAAGAAGCGATGACTTCCGGCCGCTCTCGAGGTCTCCATGCCCATGAGCCCCAAGCCCACAACCCAGATCGACCAGCGCTTCAGCCACCCGGAGGCCGGCCCGACGCCGTGGTCCGACGCCGAGGAGGTACTCACCCGTGCCGAGCTGTACTGGATCACCACGGTCCGGGCCGATGGCCGGCCGCACGTGACCCCGCTGATCGGCGTGTTCGATGACGGGGCAGCGCACTTCTGCACCGGGCTCGAGGAGCAGAAGGCCCGCAACCTCGAGCACAACGAGCGGGTGGCGCTGACCACCGGCAACAACAGGTGGGCCGAGGGCCTCGACGTGGTGGTCGAGGGGACGGCGGTGCGCGTGACCGACCGCGACGAGCTGCAGCGGCTGGCCGGCGCCTACGAGGCCAAGTACGGCAGGGACTGGCACTTCGACGTAGGCGACGACGCATTCGTGAGCGGCGAGACCGACGCCGCCGTGTTCCGGATCCAGGCCGCCAAGGTGCTGGCGTTCGCCAAGAACCCGCACAGCCAGACCACGTACCGGTTCTGATTTGGGAGACTCGGCCCGATGGCCGAGGTCATCGACAAGCGCGTGACCGCCGCAATCGAGGGCGACTTCGTGGTGTTCCTCATCGGCATGCGGATCAACCGGCTCCTGAAGGTCTGGAAGTGGGGGCCGGTGTTCGTCGCGATGCCGCGGATGCTCCGCGAGCTCGAGAACCGGCCAGAGTCCGGGTTCCTCGGGCACGACCTCTACGTGGGAAGCCCGCGGCGGCCGATGGTGGTCCAGTACTGGCGCTCCTTCGAGCACCTCGAGGCGTATGCGCGCAGCAAGGACGCCACCCACTGGCCGGCCTGGGTCCGGTTCAACAAGCGCATCGGGTCGAGCGGCGACGTGGGCATCTGGCACGAGACCTACCTGGTGCCCGCCGGCGGCTACGACAGCGTCTACAACAACATGCCGCCGATCGGCCTCGGCGCGGTGTCGCGGCTGATCCCAGCTGCGGGTCGCAAGGCCACGGCCGCGGGCAGAGCCGGGATCCGCTGAGCATGACCCTTCCTGAGAGCGCCAAGGACCTGATCCGCTCCGACGCGCTCGGTCATCTGGTCACGATCGGCCCCGGCGGCGCTGCGCAGATCACGTGCGTGTGGGTGGCTCTCGACGGCGACGATCTCCTCACGGCACACCTCAACCCGCAACAGCGCAAGCTCGAGAACGTCCGCCGCGACCCGCGGGTGGCGATCTCATTCGAGGGAAGCGAGATTCGCCCGCCCGGCCTGCGCGATTACCTGGTGATCCACGGGACGGCGACGATCGAGGAGGGCGGCGCGGCGGAGCTGCTCCAGGAGCTCGCCCACGTGTACCTCGGACCCGAGGTGCGGTTCCCGCCGATGGACGATCCACCGCCCGGAGTACGGATGCGGATCGCGGTGGAGCGCGTGGGCGGAAAGGGGCCCTGGACCGACTGAGCGGCTCAGGCCGCCGCGGGCCCGGGCTCCACGGGCGCGCTCATGGCCGACCGGTCGGCCAGCGCGGCCGGCACCGCCCGCGCGGTGATGGCCAGTAGGGCCACGGTGGCCACCCCGAACCCTCCGAACCAGACCCAGGCGGCCACGTCCGACATCGAGAAGAGGTCGCCGTGCTCCTTCGACACGACCAGGGTGCCCGCGGTGAAGACCAGCATCGCCGGAGCGATCGCGGCCACCTCGGCCCAGGCCCGCCGCTCCGAGTAGCGCCAGCTGCAGTAGGCGTAGGCCAGGAACGGGCCGCCGTAGAACTGGGCGAGGCCCTCGCTGATCGGCCACGGCCACGCGTCCGCCATGGCGCCGCGGGCCACCAGGAGCAGCAGCCCCAGGAGGGCGAACACGACCGCCTGGAACCGGAGGAAGGTCCTCGCCCAAACCGCGATGGCGGGACCGCCGACAGGCGGAAGCTCACGCCCGCGCGCGGTCCACGCCAGCGCGAGCGCGACGATCGGAAGAATGACGTAGGACATGGTCCAGACCCACACCGGAGCCAGGTCGTAGTCGAACGCCTCCGGGTTCAGGAGGGTCACGAGCAGGAGCAGGCTGGTGAAGATGGCGATCGCGGGCAGCGTCGGGGAGACCTGTGACCAGCGGTGGGCCAGGATGCTGCCGACCATGTAGACCGCGCCGAAGAGGTAGAGCACCCCGACGAACTTCGCGTGCAGGGGCGGCAGCACAACCCAGGTGAACTTCTCATCCAGCTGTTCCGGAACGAAGATGCCGAGGTAGGCCACGAACACAGCCGCGACGAAGGTGACGCCGAAGAAGAGCCTTATCGGGAGGGAGATCTCGTTCAGGACGGCACCTCAAGCCGACTCTACTGTCCAGGGGTAGCCCAATGCCAGTCACGGAAACCATTCGCCCCTGCCGGCACGACGAGCGCGCCGCGATCCTCGCGATCGTCAACGCCGCCGCCGAGGCGTACCGCGGAGTGATCCCGGCCGATCGCTGGAGCGAGCCGTACATGCCGCCGGACGAGCTCGACGCCGAGATCGACGCCGGTGTGGTGTTCTGGGGCTGTGAGATCGAGGGCGAGCTGGTGGGGATCATGGGCATCCAGCCCGTGGGCGACGTGGACCTGATCCGGCACGCGTACGTCTCGCCCGCCAGCCAGGGCCGGGGAGTGGGAGGCACGCTGCTCGAGCACCTGGCGAGCGAGGCCACTCGCCCGATGCTCGTGGGCACGTGGGCTGCCGCCGAGTGGGCGGTGCGCTTCTATCGCCGGCACGGCTTCGAGCAGGTCACGCCCGAGCGCAAGGACGAGCTGCTGCGGACCTACTGGAGGATCCCGGACCGCCAGATCGAGACCTCGGTGGTGCTGGCGAGGACGCCGCCCGATGACGCCTGACACGTTCACCCCGGAGCATCACGGCGGCACGGGCCCGCCGCTGGTGTGCCTCCACGGGATCACCGACACCTGGCGCACCTGGGAGCTCGTGCTGCCGGCGCTGGAGCGCCATCACGAGGTGCTTGCTCCGACCCTGGCGGGGCATGCCGGCGGACCGCCGCTCGGGAAGGTCACCGACGGGGCGCTCGCCGACGCCGTGGAGCTGGCGATGGACGAGGCGGGCTTCGAGACGGCCCACCTGGTCGGCAACTCGCTGGGCGGCTGGGTTGCGCTCCAGCTGGCCGAGCGTGAGCGCGCGCGGAGCGTGGTTGCGTTCGCGCCCGCCGGGGGCTGGGCTAAGGGCGACGAGTCGTACGACCTGCTCGCCTTCCAGGCTCACATGCAGGAGAGCGCGAAGGCCGTGGCGCCGCATGCGGACGCCCTGATGGCCTCTCCGGAGGGCCGGCGCCGGGCGAGCGAGTACATCACCATGAACTTCGAGCACATACCCGCCGAGCTGCTCGCGCACCAGATCCGCGGCGTGGCGGCCTGTTCCGGGGCGCTCCCCCTGATCGACTACGCCCGCGGTGAGAGCTGGAGCCTCGACGCCAAGCAGATCACCTGTCCGGTTCGCGTCGTGTGGGGCACCGACGACAAGCTGTTGCGGTGGCCGTCGGCCGCTGTGCGCTTCCGGGAGGAATGGCTGCCCAATGCGGACTGGGTCGAGCTTGATGACGTGGGCCACTGCCCCCAGCTCGACGTCCCGCGCGACGCCGCACAGCTGATCCTTGGCTTCACTCAGCCGCGTCGACCCGGAAGCTGAACATCATGCCGCTCTCGTGGTGCTCGGCGATGTGGCAATGCGACATCCAGATGCCGGGGTTGGTCACGTCGAGCAGGATGTCCACGGTCTCGCCGGTCGTCACGAGAACGGTGTCGTGCCACATGAGGTTGGACTCGGGCACGCCGTTGCGACTCAGCACCAGGAAGCGGCCGGCGCCGTGGATGTGGAACGGGTGGTGCATCGGGTGGTCCCCGGCCATCTCGTTCAGCAGCCGGATCTTCACCTGATCGCCGACGCGGAACCGCCAGTCGATCGCCGCGTTCTCGGCTCCGGTCTCGCGATCGATCAGCTTCCAGCGCATGTTCGCCGGCGTGGTCAGACGGTTGACCTCGACCATGTCGTCTTCCCACTCGATGCCGTCTGACGCGCCGTGGTTGTGCTCGTGGTGCTCATGCTCATGCGCGCCGCCTGCCTCGGCCACGAGCTCGCTGGGGAGCAGCTTCATGCCGCACTCCGGGCAGTGGCCCGGCGTGTCGCTCACGACCTCGGGGTGCATCGGGCAGGTGTAGGTGGTGGCCTCGCCCTCGGGTGAGTCCATGTCCATCTCGGCGATGAAGGCGATGGTCTTGTCGGGATCGGTGTCGAGGTGCGCGGCTACGCGCTCGCGCTCCGCGGCCATCTCGGGGTTGGTGCGCAGGACGTGGAACTGCTCGCGGAGCGGGGGCTCCGCCGCTTCCTCGGCGACGCTCACCGCGGCCAGCGGATAGACCCGCTCCGGGGTGCGGTGCTCGAGCGTCAGCTCTCCCGGCTGCTCGAACAGGACATCCACCACCAGCCGCTCCGATGGTGCGATCACAACCTCGTCCACCAGCTCCTCGTGTTCGGCGCGACCGCTGTCGCCGCCCACCAGCTTCATCCGGGCGCCGGGCAGCGCGACCTTGAACACGCGCGTGTTCGCGGTGTTGGTGAGGTAGAGGCGCACCACCTCGCCCGTGCGGGCCGACAGCCTGAGGTCGGTCTCGCCGCCCACCAGGAGCACGTCGCCGAAGCGTCCCATCGCGACGTGCGTGGTCTCCGACCGGCTGAACGTGGCGACCTGTCCGTCCTCGAGCAGGATGTCGTCAAGCGTGAGCAGGAGCTCACGATGGGCCGGGGGCCAGTAGCCGGGGTCGCTCGGGACGACGAGCACGTTGCCGTAGAGGCCCATCTCCTGGCCGTAGTCCTCGCGGACGTGCGGGTGGTACCAGTACAGGCCGGGGTCGGGGAAGCTCACCCGGGCCTGGTAGCCACCGCCGACAGGGATCAGGTCCTGCGTCTGGTGCGTCCCGTCGTAGCGGTTGTCGAGGCGCAGGCCGTGCCAGTGCACGGTCGCGTCCATGTCGCCCTCGTTGGCCACGTTCACGAGGATCTCCGACCCTTCCTGCACCTTCAGCGTCGGGCCGGGCGTCGATCCGTTGTAGCCGAGCATCCGAACCGTGTGGTCGCCGAGGCGCTTGGCCACGGGTGCGATGCGAAGGTCGAACGTGTCGCCGTCGGCGAGCTCCACCAGCTCCGGCCTGCCGGCCTCCGGGAGGCCCGCCGTGTCTGTCGGGAAGCGGTCGGTCATAGGACCACCTCCGCGGTGCGTGCCGGCGCGGCCGGTTGCGCGTCGATGCGACCGGCGATGTGCTCGGCGTCGTCCTTCACCCAGCCGAGCAGCGCGGAGCCCCTCGTGTGCTGCCACTGCTGGCCCAGGAGGTAGAGGCCGGGCGACGCGGTGACGCCGCGTTCGTGGGCCACCTGGCCGCCATCGTCGAAGACCGGGGCGTCGATCCACGAATGGTCCGTGCGGAACCCGGTGGCCCAGATGACGGACGCTGGAGCGAGCCGCGTGCCGTCGGCGAAGGCGATCTCGGATCCCGCGGCCTCGGTAGCGCGTGGATGGAGCTTCACTCCCTGGCGGCGTATGGATCGGGGGCTCGACCCGATCAGCGTGTCGCGTTCCTTCATCCGCTGCCCGATTCGCGACGCCACGGTTTTGCCCATCAGGCCGGTGGCCTCGAGGTACCGGAAGAGGTCGCGGCCCAGCAGGCGCTGGGGGAGAGGGGTCTGGCGCGAGCCGATCGAAAGGTGCACCTCGTGCGTGCCAGCAAGCTCGGCGGCGATCTGGAAGCCGGTGTTCCCGCCTCCCACCACCAGGACGGGGCCGGCCGGCACGTCCCGGGGCGACCGGTAGGAGCTGCTGTGCAGCTGGACCAGCCCTGGGTCGAGGCGGCCGGCGACCGACGGGATCAGCGGCTCCTGGAACGGACCGGTGGCCACCACCACCTGGTCGGCCTCGTAGGTCGCGCCGTCGGACTCGACCACGTACCCGTGGTTCGCCCGGCGGATCGAGCGCACCCGGGTGCCCAGCGCCACCGGGAGGTCGAAGTGCCGGGCGTAGTCGGTCAGGTACGCCGCCACCTCGTCCCGGCGCGGGTAGCTGTCCGGGTCGCCGGGGAACGGCAGACCGGGCAGGCTGCTGTAGCGCGCCGGCGTGAACAGCCTGAGCGAGTCCCAGCGGGCACGCCACGCCGCGGCGGGCGCATCGGCGGCCTCCAGAATCGTGAATCGCCGCCCCTGCCGGGCGAGGAAGTATCCGATGGCGAGGCCGGCCTGGCCTCCTCCTACGACGATCACTTCGTAACGGTCGGTGTTCATCGTCACTCCTCTCGAGTCAGGCGACCAGCCGGAAGCGGTCGCGATAGGCAGCGGGTCCCACGCCGAGGCGGCGGTGGAACGCGCGCCGCATCACCTCCGCGCTTGCGAAGCCGGCGGCGCCGGCCACGACGTCGAGTGACGGTGCGCCGTCCTCCAGCAATGCCCGGGCGCGCTCCACGCGCAGGCCCTCGACATACGCAGCGGGTGTCTGGCCCACCTCGCGGGTGAAGGCGCGCGCGAACGAGCGGGTGCTGAGATGCGCGCGCTCCGCGAGCGCCGCCACGGAGAGATCGCCATCCAGGTGGCCGGCGATCCAGGCCTGGAGCTCGCGCAGCGCCGGGCGCGTGGCCTGCTGGGCGGACAGGGCGCCGCTGAACTGCGACTGGCCGCCCGGGCGCTTGAGGAACACCACGAGCATCCGCGCCACGGTCAGGGCCACCTCCGGCCCCAGGTCCTCTTCGAGAAGCGCCAGAGCCAGGTCCATGCCGGCCGTCACGCCCGCCGACGTCCACACGTCGCCGTCGCGGATGAACACCGGATCCGGATCGACCTCCACGGCGGGGTGGCGCTCTGCGAGGACGTCGCAGTAGTGCCAGTGCGTGGTCACGCGGCGACCGTCGAGCAGGCCGGCAGCGGCCAGCAGGTAGGCGCCGGTGCAGACCGACACGGTGCGCCGCGCCCGGCGTGAAGCCCGCGTGATCCACTCGGCCAGCTCCGCGTCGTCCACCGCCGCCCTGGCGCCCTCGCCACCGGCCACGATCAGCGTGTCGTGCCGCGGCACGGGGTCGGGGAGCGGGGCCACGCCGAGCTGGAACCCGTTGCTCATGGTGATCGTGCCGGCGCGGGTAGGCCCCACCAGCTCGACGCGATACGCGCCGGGAACCTGCCGGTTCGCGTAGTCGAAGACCTCGACCGGGCCGAACACGTCCAGCGACTCGACGCCGTTCACGGCGAGCACGAGTATGCGACGGGTCGATGGCATGGGCGCATATTGGCGGTTTCGGTGGGGTGTCCGCAAGGTCAGACATCCCACGAATCCTGCCAACGTCACTCACGCTGGGAGACGAGCACTACGAGCTGTACCGCGAAGGTGCCGGCCAGTCCGATCGCGAACGCGGCCGCGATCCCGAGCGGCTCGAGCAGGACGGCCACGAGGAAGCAGAACGCCACCGTGCCGAAGATCGCGCGCAGGAAGCCGCGCAGCATCACGGTGGCCGCGACGGGGCCGTCCTGCCCGAGCACGAATGCCGCCACGACGGTGGTCGCCACCGGGAATGGCGCAAGCGCGCCGGCGAGGGCCGGCCCGAGTGCGTCGGCCGCGCCGGTCACGGCAAGGATCAGCACCGCGGTCGCAACGGCGCGGGCGGGCAGGTCCCAGGAGGGCGGGGGAGTGCGGGGGCCGGGGGGAGCCGTGGGCGGTGGTGTGATCCGCAGCGCGAGCGCGAAGGCGGCGCACGCGGCCACCAGCGCGGGCACCGGCGCGGCATCGAGCCGCGAGACAGCCAGGGCCACCGCCAGGAAGGCGGCCCAGCCGAGCAGCGTCGTGACCTGCCAGCGGAGCGTCCGGCCGGTGCGCTCGAACACCACCACGTAGACGGCCAGGGCCACCATCGCGAGCAAACAGGAGGTGGCCGCCTGGGCTCCGAACCGCTCGCCCTGTTCGATGGCGATGATCAGCAGGATCGGGCCAAGCACGATCGGGATCGCGATGAGGATCCCCGACACCGCCGAGCCCCAGCGGCGGCCGGCCAGCGACGCGCCCACCACCAGGCCCGGACCGAGCAGCAGCTTGGTCAGGAGGATGCTGCTCACTGACTGTTGTCGCCCGGCCGCCGCTGCGCGGGGTACGGCTGCTGGATGTCCAGCTCGCCGTCCGCGGTGAGGCGAACCAGCAGCAGCTGCGTGTCCCCGTTGTCGAAGAGGAGGTCGCAGCGCGTCAGGCGGCGAGCGCGGATCGTGGCCTGGCAATCGACGCCCCCGACATCCTCCACGCCGCTCGTCCGCAGCCGCTGCTCGAGCCGCCGGTCGGCGCTGATGGCCGGTACCGGCGCCGGGGGCTCCGGGGCCTGATCGCGGGAGAGCAGCAGCGTGAGCGCCACGGCGCCGGCCACCACCGTCAGCGCCGCAGCGGTCCGCACGGGCGACGGACGCGGCAGCGAGCGGCGGGGGCGCGCCTCGAAGAACACATAGCCGCAGTCGCCGCACGATGACGCGCCGGCGGCCGCGCCGGCGCCGCAGCGGGGGCAGCTCGTGTCGGTGTCTACGACCTCGCCGCGGCCTTGGACCATTCGGCCTTGTGGATGCGCTTGGCCGCCTGGTAGTCCGCGAGCGCCTGCGGCGAATCCACATCCCCCAGTGTCGGATGCCACGGCACGAGGTCGCGCGCGGCCTCCACCTCGAAGCGCTTGGCCAGGACGGAGCCCAGAGCCTTGATCTTCATCTCGCCGAATCCCGGCAGCGCCGCGAGGTTCGCGCGCAGCTCGTCCGAGTCGCGAGCCTCCGTCCACACCCGGGCCGCGTCCCCGCCGAGGTTGTCGCGCACGTGCACGGCGAGCGCGTGCACACGGCCGGCCATCGAGCCGGGATAGCGATGGATCGCCGGCTTGGTCCTGAACACGGGCTCGAGGTCGGCCGCAGCCAGCGTCTCCGCGTCGATCGCGCCGAGGCGCTCGCGCAGGACGAGCGGCCCCGAAAACGCCTTCTGCACCGTCACCTGCTGGTCGAGCACGAAGCCCACGAGCAGCGCCATCGGATCGGACGCGATGAGCGCGTTGGCCTCGTCGGACTCCGTGAAGAACAGGCGATCGGGCACGTGGCGATCGTAGTTCACCCAGGCCCCAGCACCGGCTTCACGTCCACGATCGGCGTCCCGTCCACGGCCTCCAGGCCGCTCACCTGGATCCGCAGGCCGTCCACCGACAGCACCTCCACCGGGTGGAGGCCGATCGGGTTGGGCCTGTCGGCCGAGCGCGTGCTGAACACGCCGCGAAGTGGGTTGGCGGGATCGTCGCGCGGGTGCACCCGCAGCACGTCGCGGCCGGCCCGGTGCAGCCAGGTCACGACGATGATCCTGTCTCCCGGGCGGATGTCGGTCAGGCCCTCGGCCACGGCCGGCTCGAACAGGAGCCAGGCGTCCGGCCCGCCCTCGTCACCCTGCTTGGGTGCCGCCGACAGATCCGTCAGCGGAGACTCCACGACCCCTATCGGATCGAGCTCGATGCGGCCTCCCTCACGCCTCGGCGGGCTCGTAGACCAGCACCAGCGTCTCGCCCGCGGGCTTGGCCTCGGTCAGCCGGAAGGACGTGGACTCGGCGAGCTCCGTGAACAGCCGCTTGCCTGTGCCGAGCACCACCGGGAAGACCATCAGCCGCAGCTCGTCCACCACGCCGTGCTCGATCAGGGTCTTGACGAGCTGGACGCTCCCGTTCACGAGGATGTCGCCGCCGGGCGCTTCCTTCAGCTTCGCCACCGCGCCGGCCACGTCGTCCTTGATGATCGTCGAGTTGTTCCAGTCGGCGCTCTCCATCGTCGTGGAGACCACGTACTTCTGCATTCCGTTGAACTTGTCGGCGAACTCGCCCTCCCGAGTCGGCCAGGCCTCGGCAAAGCCCTCGTAGGTCACGCGGCCCAGCAGCAGAACGTCTGACGCCATGAGCTCATCGAGCTTGAACTTGTCGCCGTCCGGCCCGCGGTCGTAGTTGAAGGCCCAGCCCCCGCGGTCGGCGTTCTCCGAGCCGCCCGGGTCCTCCACCACGCCGTCGAGCGTCATGAATTGGGATACCACGACCTTTGCCATCTCGTCCTCCTGTTCGCGGGGTCTCGGAGGCTAAGACCGCCCGCCGGCCCCGGACTAATCGCCGCTCATTGCGGCTGCGGCACGATCCGGATGTACGGGCGCGGCGACTCCCAGCCGTCGGGGTACTGCTCCCGGGCGGCCTCGTCGGACACCGAGCCGGCGATGATCACGTCTTCCCCCTGCTTCCAGTTGACCGGCGTCGCGACCTTGTGCTTGGCGGTCAGCTGGAGCGAGTCGATCACCCGCAGCACCTCGTCGAAGTTGCGGCCCGTGGTCATCGGGTACGCGAGGATCAGCTTGACCTTCTTGTCCGGGCCGACCACCACGACGTTGCGAACGGTCTGGTTGTCCGCCGGCGTGCGCTCGAGCGGGTCGCCCTCCACGTCCTCGGAGAGCATGTCGTAGAGCTTCGACACCTTGTAGTCCACGTCGCCGATCAGCGGGTAGTTGGGGGCGTGGCCCTGAGTCGCCTCGATGTCGTTGAACCATTCGCTGTGCCTGTCCACCGGGTCCACCGAGAGGCCGATGACCTTCACGTTCCGGCTGTCGAAGTCGGGCTTGACCTTGGCCATGTAGCCGAGCTCGGTGGTGCAGACCGGGGTGAAGTCCTTGGGATGCGAGAAGAGCACCGCCCAGCCGTCGCCGATCCAGTCGTGAAACCGGATGGGACCTTCCGTCGTATCGGCCTCGAAGTCCGGGGCCGTGTCACCGATTCGCAGAGTCATCCGCGCCTCCTGAGTGTCTGAGTTGTCGTTTCGGCGGCCATCTTGCGAAGATCATGACGATGGCCGTCTGCACACACCGTGACCACGTCAAGCTCACCGAGCTCCCGGAAGCCGTGGAGGGCTGCGAGGACTGCCTGGCCATGGGCGGCAAGTGGATGCATCTGCGCATCTGTCTCGAGTGCGGCCACGTGGGCTGCTGCGACGACTCGCCCAACCGCCACGCCACCGCGCATGCCACGGACAGCGAGCACCCGGTCATGCGCTCGCTCGAGCCCGGCGAGGACTGGTGCTGGTGCTTTGTCGACCAGGTCGGGATGCTGATCCCGGAGATCGTGGGCGAGACCCGCATCCCGCCGTCGCCGTTGATGGGCTGAGGACCGTGCCCGGCCAGGCTTCGGGTTACGCGCTGCCGGCCGGCGGAGGTGAGCAGGTCTCGTTCGCGGGTGGCAACTTCGTGATCAGGGCCTCCGCCGAGACACGGGCGGGGCGTTCAGCATCGTGGAGGAGGCGCCGCCGCTGCTGATACGCCGCTCCATCACGTCCACGCGAACGAGGACGAGCTGTTCTACATCCTCGAGGGCACGTGGTCCGATGCGGCGACGACGAGTTCAGCGTGGGGCCGGGCGGGATGGCCTTTCTCCCGCGCGGGGTGCCGCACTCCCAGCGTCGCGTCGAGCCGGGCGTGGGCAGGCTCCTGGTTATGACCTCCCCGGCCGGCTTCGAAGGCTTCTTCCGCGAGCTCGGCGCGGCGGAGCGAGATGGCACGCTTGGCCCCGAGGCATACGCGACGGTGTCCGAGAAGTACGACATCACCTGGCTCGGCTGAGCGCTCGGCTCGTTGCGTCCCGCGTCCGCTGCCTACCATCTCCGCATGGCCGACTCGTCCCGTGCGCCGGACCCGCGCACCGCGCCACCGCCGCCCGCTGACGGAGCCGGCAAGCATCCTTGGCGGGTGAGCCCGGCGCCCGACGGCCGCGGCGCGCCGAAGCAGCGCCAGCCGATGCTGCCGTTCAGCCTGCGGCGCTTCGTGACGATCCTGGCGGTCCTGTTCCTCGTGAACTGGCTGCTCGTGCAGGTGCTCGCGCCGGCCAAGGAAGTGATCCGGGTGCCCTACACCCCGACCTTCATCGCCCAGGTCAAGGCCGGCAACGTCAAGGAGATCGCCGCCGAGGGCGACACGGTGCAGGGCGAGTTCAAGAAGGAGGTCACCTACAAGGGCGACAAGGCCAAGGACTTCAAGACCGAGATCCCGTCATTCGCGAACGACAACGCCCTGTCGGCGCTGCTCGAGGACAACAAGGTGACGGTGAACGCCGAGCCGCCCGGCGAGCGCTCGCTCTTCGAGACGATCCTGTTCAGCTTCGGCCCGACCATCCTGCTGGTGGGGCTGTTCGTCTGGTTCGCCCGGCGAGCGGCGGCGGGGGCCGGTGGCGGTGGCATGCTCGCCCAGTTCGGGCGCTCGCGGGCCAAGCGGGTGGAGAGCTCTCAGCAGACGGTGACCTTCGCCGACGTGGCGGGCATCGACGATGCCAAGGCCGAGCTGGAGGAGGTCGTGGACTTTCTGAAGGAGCCCACGAAGTACCAGAAGCTCGGTGCGCGGATCCCGCGCGGCGTGCTGCTCTCCGGGCCGCCGGGCACCGGCAAGACACTGCTGGCCCGGGCCGTGGCCGGCGAGGCCGGCGTGCCGTTCTTCTCGGCCTCGGCCGCAGAGTTCATCGAGGCGATCGTGGGCATCGGCGCCTCGCGCGTGCGCGACCTCTTCAAGCAGGCCGAGGAGGCGGCGCCCGCGATCGTGTTCATCGACGAGCTCGACGCGATCGGCGGCGCGCGCGGCCGCGGCGGGGGCCTGGGTGGCCACGACGAGCGCGAGCAGACGCTCAACCAGATCCTCACCGAGATGGACGGCTTCGATCCGAACGTGGGTGTGATCGTGCTCGCGGCCACCAACCGGCCCGACGTCCTGGATGCGGCGCTCCTGCGCCCCGGCCGCTTCGACCGGCGCGTGGTGGTGTCGCCTCCCGACGGCAAGGGCAGGGAGCTGATCCTGCGCGTGCACACCCGCTCGGTGCCGCTGGCCGACGACCTGGACCTCGAGCGGCTGGCGCAGTCCACGCCGGGGATGGTGGGCGCGGACCTGGCGAACCTCGTGAACGAGGCGGCGCTGCTGGCGGCCCGCCGCGGCCACGACAAGGTGCAGCGCTCCGACTTCACGGACGCGCTCGAGAAGATCCAGCTCGGCACGGCCCGAAAGCTGGTGCTCAGCGAGGCCGACCGGCGCCGCATCGCCTACCACGAGTCGGGCCACGCCATCGTGGGGATGCTCACGCCGGGCGCCGACCCGGTGCGCAAGGTGTCGATCATCCCGCGCGGGATGGCGCTCGGGGTCACGCTCTCCACACCGGAGGACGACCGCTTCAACTACTCGGAGTACGACCTGCGCGCCAAGATCCGCGTGTCGATCGGCGGCCGCGCCGCCGAGGAGCTCGAGTTCAACGACGCCACCACCGGCGCCGAGTCGGACATCCAGCAGGTCACCCGCCTGGCGCGCGGGATGGTCGAGCGCTGGGGTATGAGCGAGCGCGTGGGCTTCCTCGTGGTGACTCCGAGCGAGGGCCGCAACCCGCTGCTCCCAGGATCCGAGCCGGTCTCCGAGGCCACGCAGGAGCTGGTGGACTCCGAGGTCAGGCGGATCGTGGACGAGGAGCTCGAGGCCACCCGCGTCCTGCTGAGCGCCAACCGCGACAAGCTCGACGCGCTGGCGCAGGCGCTGCTCGAGAGCGAGACGCTCGACGAGCAGGAGGCCTACGCGGCCGCCGGTATCGAGCGCGGTCGCGTGCTGGCGCCGAGCTAGTCGTGCTTCGCCGGCTTATTCCCGAGTAGCGACAGGTCGGCAAGCGCCATCACGTCGTCGATGGTCATGCCCTCGTCGAACTCGGCGCTGCCGTAGGTGAGCGTCACGGGCCTGCGGTCGAGGGTCTCGCACACGGCCGCCACGGCCTTGGCCATCCGGCCGAGCACCTCCTCCGCCACCACGCGATCCGTGGCGGGCAGGACGATCACGAACTCGTCGCCGCCCCAGCGGAAGCAGCGGTCGGTCATGCGCACGGACAGCTCGATCGCGCGCGCCGCCTCCCTGATGCAGCGGTCGCCCTCGAGATGGCCGTAGCGGTCGTTGATGCCCTTGAGGTCGTCGAGGTCGGCGATGCCGATGCTGAGCTCCGTGCCCTGGCGGCGGGCGCGGGCGATCTCCACGCCGAGCGTCTCGTCGAACGAGAGCCGGTTGCCGAGGCCGGTGAGCGAGTCCAGCCGGGCGAGCCTGCCCGTGCGCTCGGCGTTCAGGCGCTGGCTCCGCACGTCGAACAGGATCGCCCCGAGCACAAAGCCCACCACGATCACCAGCACCGACTGCGCGGCCAGCCGCCCGGCCAGCGCGCCGCCCCCTCCGTCCAGCACGTAGGGGATCCAGAGGGATATCGCCCCGGCGAGCACCACCGGGACGCTGCGCCGCGGCGGGTGCACCGCCGACGCTCCGGCCCAGATCACGAACAGCTCGCTGTAGGCGCTGACGTAGGCCTCGGACAAGAGGTTGAGCACCGCCAGGCCTGCCACGGCGCCGTAGCAAGTCGCCAGCAGGAAGCCCCAGCCCACCTTCCGCTGGGCCATCCACACGATGCCCAGGGTCCAGGCGGCCAGCACGAGGCCGGCCACCGCCCAGCCGGTGTCCCCGAGCCGGCCGTCCACGGGCTCGAGCGGCAGGAAGGCGAGGCAGAGTACGGCGGTGAGAGCGAGGATCCCGAGGAGCGCGTTTCGCGCAGGCGGAAGGTCGGCGCCCGCGTAGGGGTCGGGCTGCCGGGCGAACATCTCTTTCAGGAAGCCGTAAGCGGTTCGGCTTTCCTCTTCCATTGAGTCTCCATCGGCATCCCGCGCCGGTTCCCATAGCCTCCGGACGCGTGCCGGACCTGATCGCCATCGCCCTCGAGGAGGACCTGGGAACGGGAGATCTGACCACCGCCGCGGTGGTTCCCGCCGGTGCCACGGCGCGGGCGACCATCGAGCAGCGGGCCGCCGGAGTGCCGGCGGGCCTGGGGGTGGCCGAGGCGGTGTTCGCCCGGATCGACCCAGAAATCTCCTTCACCGCGCTGGCCACCGACGGCACCTGGCGCGAGCCGGGTCCGCTGGCCGAGCTCACCGGCCCGGCCGCCGGAATCCTGGCCGGGGAGCGTGTTGCGCTCAACTTCCTCGGCCGGCTGTCCGGCGTGGCCACGCTCACGGCGCGCTTCGTGCGGGCCGTGGAGGGCACTGGCGCCCGCATCCTCGATACCCGCAAGACCACGCCGGGCCTGCGCGAGCTCGAGAAGGAGGCCGTGCGGGCCGGTGGCGGTACCAACCACCGTCGCGGCCTCTACGACGCGGTGCTCGTGAAGGAGAACCATTCGGCGCTGGGTGGCGGCGTGGGGGAGGCCACCCGCCGGGCGCTCGCCGGGGCCCCCGCCGGAGTGACCGTGGAGGTGGAGTGCGCGAGCCTCGCGGAGGTGGAGGAAGCGTTGGCGGCGGGAGCGGGACGCATCCTGCTCGACAACATGGACCCGGCCGGGCTGCGCCGCGCTGTTGAGCTCGTGGACGGCCGCGCCGAGCTCGAGGCATCGGGGGGCGTGACGCTCGACAACGTGCGAGCGGTGGCCGAGTCGGGGGTCGACTGGATCAGCATCGGAGCGCTTACGCACTCGGCGCCCGCGCTCGATGTGAGCCTGATGCTGCACGGGCTCTAAACTCTGGGGTCAGTCCCGTCCGACGAGGGCGAGGCTTCATTTCGACACCGAGAGAGGTTCGAAACATGCCGTCCCAGACGCTGCCCGGTTCGGGAACACCGCTGACGCTGGAAAACATTCCGGCGCTCAAGGACGAGGTCAGGGCGCTCGCGGCGGAACGGAACGCCGTGATCCTGGCGCACAACTACCAGGTGCCCGAGGTGCAGGACGTGGCGCACTTCGTGGGGGACTCCCTGGGGCTCTCGCGCAAGGCGGCCGACACGGAGGCCGACGTGATCGCCTTCTGCGGCGTCCACTTCATGGCGGAGACGGCGTCGATCCTCTCGCCCGACAAGACGGTGCTGATCCCCGACCTGGACGCCGGCTGCTCGCTCGCCGACTCGATCACCGCCGACCAGCTGCGCGCCTGGAAGGGCGAGCACCCGGGCGCCCTCGTGGTGATGTACGTGAACACCACGGCCGAGGTCAAGGCGGAGACGGACTACTGCTGCACCTCGTCGAACGCGGTCCAGGTGGTGGAGCACATCTGGCGCGAGCACGGTGACGACACCGAGATCCTGTTCGGGCCCGACATGTGGCTGGGGGCCTACGTGGAGCGCGTAACCGGCCGCCGCCTCCAGGTGTGGGACGGCGAGTGTCACGTGCACGCCGGAATCAGGCCGGCGGACATCTCCGACGTGAGGGCGGAGCACCCCGGCGCCGAGTTCCTCATCCATCCCGAATGCGGGTGCACCACGCAGGTGATGGAGTACGTGGCGGCGGGCGACGTGGACGCCGACCACACGCACATGCTCTCCACCGGGGGCATGCTCGAGTTCGCCCGCAACTCGTCCGCCGACGAGTTCATCGTGGCCACCGAGACGGGGATGCTCCACCCGCTGGAGAAGGAGAACCCCGGCAAGACCTTCATCCCGGCCAACCGGGCCGCGGTCTGCCGCTACATGAAGATGATCACGCTGCCCAAGCTGCGCGACTCGCTGCGCGACCTGAGCCCGGTGGTGAGCGTGGACCCGGCCATCGCCGAGCGGGCGCGCATCCCGATCGAGCGCATGGTCGCGATCTCGCCGTAGCGGTGCGACGCACTCTGGCGCTCACTCTCGCCCTGGCGTGCCTGCCCGGCTCGGCCGCGGCCGGCGGCGCTGGGCGTGACCCGGTGGACCACACGAAGGCGAGCGCCCCGGACGGCACTCCGGTCTGCGCGGCCTGGGTGCACGACCGCTATTCGGTGCGCCGGGGCGGGCGCACCTGGGCCACCTGGCACCCGCCGGTCGATCCCCGCCACCACTGCGCGTTCGGGCACGAGCACGGCTCGGACCCGCACGCGTTCCGGATGTTCCGGCGCACCGGGATGCCCGCGTTCGGCCCGATCGGCGCGTTCGCGGACAGCGACGAGCCGCACGCCGGCTTCAAGGTCTTCGTCGTCAACGACGACCGCAAGGGACTGTCCTTCATGGTGGTGCTGCATCAGGGCTCCGGCTCCCCGCGACGCGGGACCGTGCGCTTCCACTCGCTGGAGATGTGGCTGTTTCGCCGCGACCGGCTCCTCGCGCACACGCGGGTGATGGCGGACTTCGGCGCCGCCGTGGCCAACTGTCCCGGGGCCCGGATGCGCGCCCGTATGCGGCTGCTGCCCGATCCATCCTGCAGGTCGGTGTACGAGGAGTGGGCCACGGCAGTCGACGTGGGCGGAGCGTTCCGCGCCCGGCCGGCGTTCGCGATCGACAACGCGATCACGCAGTTCGACCCTGCCTCACCCGAGCGGATCGTCTTCAACAAGGCGTTCGCCTGCGGGCCGATGGATCCGGCCGGCTGGGACTCCTACTGCAAGGGCGACAAGCGGACGCTGCTCCGCCCGCGCTGGGTGGTGGGCAACCGCGGCCGGTCGCGCTTCCGCACCGATGCCCACGGGCGGCGCGCCGCGGCGGGCCTGCTCCAGGTGGTGGCCCGCAGGGCGCGCGTGAACCAGCGCACCGAGTGCTGCGGCGTGGAGAACGCGTTCGTGATGGAGCGTCCCTCGGACGGCGGCATCTACCGCGCCGGCCGCGGCCTCAACTCGGCGAACTTCGAGTTCCCCGGGTACTGCCTGATTCGCGCGAACTAGGTCAGCCGCGCCGCGCGAGCAGCGCGACCGAGCCGATGAAGGTGAGACCGAAGAGCCCGGACACGAGCGCGAGCGTCTCGTTTGGGTCTCCGAGGGCCACCGTCACGAGCCACCAGCCCGGCAGCACGAGCGAGAGCACGGTGCCGGTGAGCGCCACGGCTCGGGTGTAGAGCGCCCGAGTGCGCTCGTCGCCGATGCCGCTCATGACCTCGAGCGTGTCGCTGCGGCGGCGCCCGAAGTAAACGAGTAGGGCGAATCCACCGATCACGACGCCGGGGCCGATCGCTGCATCGGGCCCCTGGGATGCCCAGAAGGCGGCGGTCGTGGCCGCGGCGATGGCGAGCATGAACAGGAGTTGGTAGCGGGGTGAGTGCATGGTGTGGGTCATCGTCGATTGTCTCCGGATTCGGGGTGGAACATTGCCTCGACGCTTGCATCGAAGTAGCGAGCCAGGGCTATGGCCAGGGGTAGGGAGGGCATGTAGCGGCCGGTCTCGATCGCGTTGATCGTCTGCCGTGACACGCCCATCGCCTCGCCCAGCGCGGCCTGTGAGAGGCCGCGTCCGCCGCGTAGCTCACGAACGTCGTTGAGCATCGTTTGTCAAGTTAGCTTGACACCAGAAACTTGTCAAGGTGACTTGACACGCGCTCCACTTTGCTCGAAACTCGTTGAGCATGAGCGAGGGGATCGCATGGGCTTCGTGGTGATCAAATGCCCGACGGACGGGGAGCCCGTCTACACGGGCCTCCAGATGGACGTGGCGGTGTACGAGGACGCCACCCTCCGGGACTACGGGATGCTCTGCCTGCGCTGCGGGAAGACGCACGTCTGGTCGAAGGAGGACAGCTGGCTCGAGACGCTCGAAATCCACTAGGGGCACCCGCGACCTTCTAGGCTGCCCGCCGTGCGCCTGCTCGTGCCCGAGCTACGGGAGACCTCGCCCGATCGGCTCGCGTCGGGGCTGCGGCTGAGCGACCGCGCGCCGGACGCGCGTCCCTATGTCGCGCTCAACATGGTCTCCACCCTCGACGGGAAGGCCGCGATGGACTGGCGCACCCGCGGCATCTCCACCGAGCTCGACCGCGAGCTCTTCCATCACCTGCGGACCCAGGCCGACGCCGTGATGGTGGGGGCGGGCACGGTGCGCGCCGAGCGCTACGGCACCGTGACCAAGACGCCCGAGCTGCGGGCGAAGCGCGAGGCGGAGGGACCGCGGCCCGTGCCGCTCGCGGTGGTGGTCTCAGGGCGGCTCGACCTCCCCGTCGACCTGCCGCTGCTCAACGACCCGGACCAGCCGGTGGTGATCGCCACCGCGTCCGAGGAGACGCTCCCCGGCCTGGGCGAGCACGTGACCTACGAGCGGGTGGGCGACGATCTGCCGCTCCTGATGGCGCGCCTGCGCTCCGAGCACGGGATCAGGTCGGTGCTGTGTGAGGGCGGCCCCACGCTCAACTCGTTCCTGCTCGCCGCGGGTCTGGTGGACGAGCTTTTCCTCACGCTGCATCCGAAGCTGCTGGGCGGGGCCGCGGCGCTCACGATCGTGGCGGGACGCGAGCTCGTGGAGCCCGCGGAGCTCGAGCTGGTGTCCCTCGCGGAGGGCGGCGGCGAGCTCTACTCGCGCTGGCGTATTTCCCGCTGAGAGGTGCAGAAACGCGTGCACCTGCGCTTCTGAGCAGGGGTTTTCGCTATCAATGGACGTCCGCATGGCTTCGGTCCGCACCGAACAGACGCGCCCGCGGGCGCGGCGGCCCTCCGACCCGAACATCCCGGTCGTCGAGTTCAGGGACGTGAGCAAGGTCTACGGCGGTGGCTCCGTCGGGCTCGACGGTGCCTCCATGCGAATCGGCAGGGGCGAGTTCGTCTTCCTCGTGGGCCCAACGGGCTGCGGCAAGTCCACCTGCATCCGGCTGCTGATGAAGGAGCTCGAGCCGAGCAAGGGCGAGATCCTGATCGCCGGCCGCGAGCTGGTGGGCATGCCGCGCGCGCGAGTGCCGTACCTGCGCCGCAACATCGGCGTGGTGTTCCAGGACTACAAGCTGCTCCCCAACCGCACGATCTACGACAACGTCGCGTACTCGCTCCAGGTGATCGGCGAGACGCGCCAGGAGATCCGGCGCAAGGTGCCCGACATCCTGCGACTGGTCGGTCTGTCCACCAAGCTGCACAACTACCCGGACGAGCTGTCCGGCGGTGAGCAGCAGCGCGTGTCGATCGCGCGCGCCTTCGTGAACCACCCGCCGCTGCTGCTGGCCGACGAGCCCACCGGCAACCTCGACCCCGAGACCTCCATCGGGATCATGCAGCTGATCTACCGGATCAACCGCGCCGGCACCACCGTCGTTGTGGCCACCCACGACAGCCAGATGGTGGACAAGATGCGCCGCCGCGTGGTGGAGCTGCGCGAGGGCCGGATCATCCGCGACGAGCTGTCCGGCCTGTACCGCCCCGACGAGTCCACCACGGAGTTCGCGGTGCGCCTGCGCGGCGAGCTCGGGCTCGGCGACGAGGGGCACCCCAATTGAGGCCCGTGCCGTTCAGCTTCTTCCTCAAGGAGGCCCTCCGCGGCCTCCGCCGCAGCTCCGCCCCGGCGCTGGCGGCGCTTCTCACCGTGCTGCTCACCGCGCTCGTGCTCGGCGTGTTCATCCCGGTGGTGCAGGCCACCACCGGCACCGCCAACGAGGTGCGCAGCCGCGTGGTGGCGGACGTGTACGTGAAGGAGTCCGCCACTCAGACGCAGCAGGACCAGCTGCGCTCCGCGCTCGAGGGCACCGACGGCGTGAAGTCCGTGGAGTTCATCTCCAAGGCCGAGGCGCTCGAGAACGCTCGCGAGAAGAATCCTGAGGCCTTCGAGGCAGGTGCCGAGCTGCTCGGCACCAACCCGCTGCCGGCGTCCTTCCGCGTGACCCCTGACGATCCCGACAAGCTCGCCTCGGTCGTCAGCTCGCTCACGGTCGCCGGGCAGCCGGGGCTCGAGGCCATCGACGAGGTGCGCAACCGCGAGGAGGACACGGACAAGATCCTGTCCGCCACCGGCCTCGTGAAGGCGCTCACCGCGGGGCTTGCGGCGCTGCTCATCTTCGCGTCGATCGCGCTGATCGCCAACACCATCCGGCTCTCGGTGTTCGCCCGCCGGCGCGAGGTCGAGGTGATGAAGCTGGTGGGTGCCACCAACTGGTTCATCCGCTGGCCGTTCGTGATCGAGGGGGTGATCGTGGGCTTCTTCGGCGGGCTGCTCGCCGTGCTGCTGCTGACGATCGCCAAGGAGACCTTCATCGATCCGCTCTCGGATCGCTTCGCTCTGCTCGCCGGTCCGGACACGATCGACTTCACGCTGCTCGTGGTGGTACTGATGTTCGCGTCGATCGCCGTGTCGGCGATCGGCAGCGGCATCACGCTGCGACGCTTCCTGCGGGTCTAGGCGCTAGGCGGTCGGTGGCGGGCTCGGTCTCCTCGCTCCGGCGCACGAACAGGTAGACGCCCAGCAGGATCCCGGCGAGGGTGCACAGCCCCCACGCGATGCCCTGGCCGACCTGTGTGGCCACCGGTCCCGGGCAGGCATTGGAGATCCCCCAGCCGACGCCGAAGATCAGGCTTCCGGCGATGTGGCGGCGGGCGGGTCGCTCGGCCACCCACCCGACCGGCCCTCCCGTGATCAGGGCGCGGGTGCCCTTACGGCGCAGGAGCGCGACGCCCACCGATCCCACGAGCACAGCCGAGCCGAAGAACAGGAACAGGTAGGAGTCCTGGAACAGCAGCGCCTCCCGGATCACCTCGGGACTGGTCATGCCGCTCCAGGAGAGCACGATGCCGAAGATCAGGCCCACGCCCAGGCCGGCGGCGCGCGAGCTCATCTAGACCAGCGCCTCGGTGATGAAGCTCACGACGATCGCGGTCGCGAAGAAGGTGGCGGTGGCGGACAGGGCCGCCGGCGAGAGAATCGCGGTACCGCTCAGGCCGTTGCCCGAGGTGCAGCCTCCCGCGAGCTTCGCCCCGTAGCCGATCAGCACGCCGGAGACCACCAGGATGGGCGCGATGGCGAGCCGGGCGGAGCCGTGGAGGTTCTCGGTGAGCCAGCCATAGCCATGGAAGTCCTGCCCGCCGGCCGCGACGGCGAAGACGGTGCCGCCGAGAAGCACGCCGATCAGCAGGCAGCCGCGCCAGTCGAAGGTCGCCTCACCGTCTCGCACTCGTCCGACGATCTCGGAGTAGCCGCCGGTCACGCCCAGCCGGGCGTTGAAGAGCAGGCGGCAGGCGACCACGCAGAGCCCGAGCGCGGGGCCGGCCACGTACCAGGCGAGCTGGGGATGGAGCACCTGGCGGAATTTATCGACGAGCCGTCTCACTACCCTGAAACGCTGCCGTGAGCTCCTCTCGCATCCTGTCCCTGATCGCAGCTCTCCTGGTCACGCTCGCCGCCGGCATCTGGCTGGGCGGCCACCCGGAGAAGCTGCCCGATCCCGTCCGCGACCTGCTGGTGGACGACAACCGGGCGCTCAAGGCCGAGGTGATCGACACGATCGAGGGCAACTTCTACCGGCCCGTTAAGACGAGCCGGCTCGAGGACGCGTCCCTCAAGGGCGTGGTCGATTCGCTCGACGACAAGTTCTCGCACTACCTCACCCCCAAGGAGGCCGGCCAGTTCCGCGAGTCGGTCAAGGGCGAGTTCGAGGGTGTGGGGATGAGCGTGGAGGAGGACAAGCGCGGCCTGCGCGTGCTGCGGGTGTTCGATCCGTCGCCGGCACGGCAGGCCGGCATCCAGCGCGACGACCTGATCGTGGGCGTGAACGGCCGCTCGATCGCCGGGGTGAGCAGCGAGGTGGCCACCGCGCGGATCAAGGGCCCCGAGGGCACGGCGGTGAGCCTCGACGTGGTGCCGGGCGGTGACGGCGACCGGCGCACCGTGCGCGTCAAGCGCGAGCGGATCGAGATACCGGTGGCCGAGGGCCGGGTGGTGGAGCGGGGCGGCCGCAAGGTCGGAGTCGTTCGGCTGGCCGGGTTCAGCTCAGGCGCGCACGGCTTCGTGAGGGAACAGGTGGACCGGCTCCTGAAGAAGCGCGTCGACGGCATCGTGCTGGACCTGCGCGGCAACGGGGGCGGTCTGCTGTCGGAGGCCGTGCTGGTGTCGAGCATCTTCATCGAGGACGGGCGCATCGTTTCGGTGCGCGGGCGCCACCGCCCCAATCGCAGCGAGGACGCCGTGGGCGACGCGATCCCCGGCAACGTGCCGGTGGTGGTGCTCGTGGACAGAGGTAGCGCCAGTGCCTCGGAGATCGTGACCGGGGCGCTCCGCGACCGCGGGCGCGCGACGGTGGTGGGCACGCGCACCTACGGCAAGGGCCTGGTGCAGGAGGTGATCGACCTCTCGAACGGCGGCGTGCTCGACCTGACGGTGGCCAACTACTACCTGCCGGGCGGCAAGACGATCACCACGAAGGGGCTACAGCCCGAGGTCAAGGCCAAGGACGACCCCGACACCAAGCGCGACGAAGCCCTGCCCACGGCGCTCGACACCGTTCTGCGGCAAGCTCCGTGAGCGCTGCCGGCACGCGGCGAGCCGCGCGCCGCGAGGACGGCCCGCTGGTGGCCGTGCTCGAGAAGCGCGGCCGCTTCCTGGTGGCCGAGCCGCTCTTCGGCCCGGGTCCGCGCACCGCCGTGGAGCGCGGCGGAGCCGGACCGGGCGACCTCGTGCTCGTGGGCTCCGGCAAGCGCGGCGCGCGGGTGGTGCGCGTGCTCGGCCGCCCCGACCGCGCGCGCGACGTGGTGGAGGGCCTGATGCTCGAGCGCGGCCTCCACCGCAACTACGGGCGCTCGGCCGAGGCCGAGGCGGTGGCGGCCACCGAGGAGCCCTTCGCGGACGACGCCAGGGTGGACCTCGCCGACCTGCCCACCTTCACGATCGATCCCGACGACGCCAAGGACTTCGACGACGCAATCTCGGCCACGCGGGAGAACGGGCGCGTGCGCCTGTGGATCCACATCGCCGACGTGACCGCCTACCTGCGTCCCGGCGGGCCGCTGGAGCGCGAGGCCCTGCGCCGGGCCACGAGCGTGTACGTGCCCGGGGCGGTGGAGCCGATGCTGCCTGAGGTGCTGTCGAACCGCGCCTGCTCGCTGCGCCCCGGCGAAGAGAAGCTGGCCGTGACCGTCGAGCTCGAGATGGAGGGGGCCGAGGTCCGCAAGGTGGCGTTCCACCGGTCGCGCATACGCAGCGACGCCCGCCTCACCTATGGGCAGGTGGACGCGGTGTTCGCCGGGCGCGAGCGCGCCGCCGAGCCCTGGGCAGCGCCGCTCGACGCGGCCCGCGAGGTGGCCCTCGCACTCCACGCACGGCGCGACTCGCTCACGATCGGCTCGCCCGAGCCGGTGTTCGAGTTCGACGGCGAGGGCCACGTGGTGGGCGTGCATCATGAGGACCAGACCGAGTCCCACCGCCTGATCGAGGCGCTGATGGTGCTGGCCAACGAGCAGGTGGCCGGATACCTCGAGGACCGCAAGCTGCCCACGCTGTACCGGGTGCACGAGCGCCCCGAGCCCCGGTCTGTGGAGTTCCTGGCCGACCAGCTGGCCAGCCTCGACATCCCAACCCCGCCATTGCCGAAGAACATGACGCCGCAGCAGGCCGCCGACGCCGCCACCGAGATGTCCCGCGTCGTGGCGCGCGAGGCGCCCGACCGCCGGGCCATCGGCGTGCTCGTGCTGCGCGCCCTCAAGCAGGCGTTCTACACGCCGCGGAACCTCGGACACGCCGGCCTGGCCAGCCCGCGCTACACGCACTTCACGTCGCCGATCCGGCGCTATCCGGACGTGGTGGCGCATCGCGCGCTGCTCCAGGGCCTCGGCATCGACCACACGGCCACACCGGCGTCGGAGCTGGACGAGCTGGGGGTGCACACCTCGGCGCTCGAGCGCGAAGCGATGCAGATCGAGCGCAAGTCCGACGACGTGTGCCTCGCCTTCCTGCTCGAGCGGCGCCTGGCGGAGGCCGGTCCCGGCGAGCAGCCGACCTTCGAGGGCGAGGTGGTGGGGCTGATCGAGAAGGGCGCGTTCGTGCGCTTCGGCGACGCCGGCTTCGAGGGCTTCATGGGCGTGCGCCGGATGCGCGAGTGGTGGACCCTGAACGAGTTCGGCACCGCGCTGGTGACCGAGTCGTCCGGCCGTGTGCTTCGCCTGGGTGACCCGATCGAGGTGTCCGTGGAGCGGGTGGAAGCGCCACGCGGAAGGGTGGACCTTGCGCCTATAGTCGGCGCGTGATCCGCTTTTGCGCAATTTGTCTGGGAGCGCTTGCGCTCGCCGCTCCGGCCAGTGCCGAGCCGGTGTCCGAGGAGGTCAGCACGGGCACCGTCAAGGCCGTGTTCACCTACGAGCGCGACGGGAACGACTACTCGGACTTCCACCTCAAGGTCGAGCGCGACGGCGCGACGCTGGTCGACCGGGCGGTCGGCCCCGGCTGCCCGAAGGAGCCCTGCGGGGTGGTGCCGTCGGGCATCGCCGCCAAGCGGGACTCGGTGCGGCTGCGCGACATCGACACGGACCGCGAGCCGGAGGTGATCGTCGATCTGTTCACCGGCGGCGCGCACTGCTGCGCCTTCTCCACGATCTACACCTTCCAGGAGGGCACCGGCAAGTACGCGCGGATCCGCCACAACTGGCGCGACGCGGGGTACCGGATCCAGGACGTGGGCCGCGACGGCACCGTCGAGCTGCGGTCCCGCGATTCCCGCTTCGGCTACGCCTTCTCGTCCTACGCCGAGTCGTACCTGCCGATCCAGTACTTCCGCCTGGGCGAGGAGCGGCTCGAGGACGTGACGCCCAAATACCGGCGCTGGCTGCGAGCCGATGCGCGCAAGGCACTTCGCCTCTACGAGCGCGTGCGCGACCGCGACGTGAACGTGGGCGGCATCCTGGCTGCCTACGCAGCCGACCGCTACCGCCTCGGCGAGCGCGCGGCCGCTCGCAAGACGCTGCTTCGTGCCGTGCGCCGCGGCGATGTGCCGGACACCTACGTCAAGCGGGTGGACCGGTTCCTCAAGCGCATCGGCTACGCCAAGCGCCCGAAGCCGAATGGCTAAGAAGGGAAAACGCAAGGCGGCCGCCGGCGATGTGGCCACCAATCGCCAGGCGAGCTACCGGTACAACCTGCTCGACAGGTTCGAGTGCGGGATTCAGCTCCAGGGCTCGGAGGTCAAGTCGATGCGCGACGGCGGGGTGCAGCTCAAGGACGCCTACGCCGAGGTGCGTGACGGCGAGGTCTGGCTGCGCAACATGCACGTGGCGCCCTACAAGCCGGCGGCTCAGGAGAACCACGAGGCGGAGCGCCCGCGCAAGCTGCTCCTCCACCGCCGCGAGATCGACCGCCTGGTGGGCGAGACCGCCGAGAAGGGCCTGACGATCGTGCCCACGCGCGTGTACTTCACGGGGGGCCGCGCCAAGGTGGAGATCGCCGTGGCCCGAGGCAAGGACGTGTTCGACAAGCGCCGCTCGCTCAAGGAGCGCGACCAGCGGCGCGAGATCGACCGCGCGCTGAGCGAGCGGCTCTAGGCGAACCAGAGACGGTGCAGCTCCGCGGAGATCCGCGTGGTGAGCTCGCCCTCGTGCCACCGGTGCAGTCCGCGCACGCCCCCGATCGGCTCCACGCCGCGCACGGCCCCGGTCATGAACGCCTCGTCGGCCTCGAGCAGGCGCGCCAGGGACAGCGGCTCCTGGCGGACCTCGATGCCCGCCGCCCCGGCCACCTCGATCACGCGCGCCCGCGTAACCCCCGGCAGCAGCCGCCCGTCGGCCGGCGGCGTCCAGAGCACCCCGGCGAGCACCGCGAAGAGGCTGCCCCGCGAGCCCTCCAGGAGCGCCTCGTCGTCGGCGTCGAGGATCAGCGGCGACGCCTCGCCCGCGTCGCTCTCGGCCTGCTCCAGCAGGCGCCGGTCGGCCCACTTGTGGGCGCCGATGCCGCCAGGCACCGCCACCAGGGCCAGCTCCAGCGCCCGGTCGAAGGACGGGAACACGATCGCCTCGTCCACGTCCGCCACCCGCACGGCGTTCCCCTGAGCGGGTGACACGTCGAGGCGCAACCGGCCGAGACGGGTCTCAGCGGCCGCCGCGAACACGAGATCGCGCGCGTCCGAGGGGGGCGACTGGTCGAAGAGCTCGCCGAGGCTGGCGGCCAGGCGCTCGAGGTGGGCATCCAGCTCCACCGGGAGCCCGTCGAGCACCAGCATCGTCTCGAACACGCCGAGGTTGGGATCGGGCCGCGGCCCGTCCATCTTCACGACCTGGTGATCCGATTGCCCGGTGTGAACGTTCATTGTCTGGGGTACCTCCCGCGGGACCCATACTAGGATGACGAGTCGGTTTGAGCGCCCAATCTCCTCAATCGCCAGAGAAGGGACCGCTCGCGTCCAGCGTTGCCGATCTCCGCTGCCTGCACCGCCGCCACGGGTCTCGGGAGCTGCTTCGCAAGGTCGCGGGCCGGGCCCGCACCGCCGCCTTCTCCCGCGAGGAGATCGTGGTGCTCCGCAAGGACCTCCGCGACGTGACCGAGATGGAGTTCTCCGAGTCGCTGCGGATCGAGGAGCTGCGCCCCGACGACCTTCCGGCCCTGTTCGAGTTCAACCGGAGGCGGTGCGACTCCAAGGCCAACGCCCGCGCGGTCAACGACGTGAATCAGGGCTACCGCGGCTACGCCGGCTACGTGGGCGAGGAGCTGGTGGGCTACTACTGGTGGGTCGACCGCCGGATCGAGCCCCGCCACCGCGACATCGAGAACTACGGGCTCGAGATCGAGCTGGACGAGCGGGCGGTCTACGGGTTCGACTTCTTCCTGCTGGAGGAGCATCGCGGCGGCGGCAACTCCGTCGAGTTCCTCCACAAGGTGGAGACGATGCTGCGGGAGCTCGGCTACGAGACGCTCTGGGGCTACGTGGTGGCCGACAACAGACCCGCTCGCTGGCTCTACAGCATGCGCGGCTACCGGCCCGTCAGGAAGGTCGCGTCACGCCGCGTGCTCACACGGCGGGTGCCGATCGCCGGCGAATCGGAGCTGCTCGAGGCGCGGGCCGCCGGCGCCGGCGCCCCGGTGGCCCCGGGCTGATCGTTACGGTGTAGCCGATGAGCGTCACGACCGACGTAGAGCAATTCATACTCAGCGAGCTCGCCCAGGGCCGGGGGATCACCGCGGTGGATCCCAACGACAACCTGCTGGCCAAGGGGATCGTGGACTCGCACGGCGTCATGGAGCTCGTGGCGTTCCTCGAGGAGCGCTACGGCATCTCGGTAGGCGACGAGGACCTTACGCCGGAGAACTTCGAGAGCGTCGTGCGCATCGACGAGTTCGTGGCTCGCAAGCAGGACGGCCGGGGCTAGCGGCCTCAGGCGCTGGGGCAACGACCATGTTGATGGAGATGCTGTACGAGAACGCGTCCGGTCGCCCGGACGACGTGGCGATCGTCTATCGCGACGAGCGGGTCACTCACAGCGACCTTCTGGAGCGCGTGGAGCGGCTGGCCGCGGGCCTGGCCGCCCAGGGCATCGAGCCGGGCGACGCGGTGGCGCTGCTCCTCCCGAACGACCCCGACTTCATCGCCAGCTACTTCGCGATCGCCGGCATGGGCGCCGTCGTGGTGCCCGTCAACCCGTCCTTCAAGCAGGACGAGCTGGACTTCTACTTCCGCCAGTGCTCCGTGCGCGCTGTGATCAGCGACGAGCGCAGCGCCGGCGTCTGCGAGCGGATCGTGGCGGGCTGGGAGCGCCCGGCACAGGTGATCACCACCAGCTCGGCGCACGGCCAGGCGCTCACGCTCGAGATGCTGATGGAGCACGAGCCGGCCAAGCTCGAGCCGCGCTCGCCGGACGAGGCGCTCGTCTACCAGTTCTCCTCGGGCTCCACCGGCCGTCCCAAGCGCGTGGCGCGCACGCACGGACAGTGCGGCGGCGAGGCCGAGTACTACCCCGGGCTGGGCATCGACTCGAGCGACCGCATCTTCTGCGCGATCCCGCTCTTCCACACCTACGGCATGGGCTGCTGCATGTTCGCCGCCATTTCCACCGGCGCGACGCTCGTGATCCTCGAGGACCCCAATCCGTTCCTGCTGCGCCGCCAGCGGGCGCTCGAGCTGCTCGAGCAGGAGCGAGCCACCATCTTCCCCGGGGTCCCGTTCAACTTCCGGCTGATGGCCGAGGCGCCGGCTTCCGCCGACCTGTCCTCGCTACGGCTCTCCTTCTCCGCCGGCACGGCTCTCCCGCGGCCGTTCTTCGACGCCTTCCTCGAGAAGTTCGGGGTGCCGGTGCGCCAGCTCTACGGGTGCACGGAGGCCGGCACGCTCACGGCCAACATGGACGAGGATCCGGTGGCCACCTTCGAGTCCGTCGGCCGGCCGGTGGACGGCGTGCAGGTGCGCATCGAGGACGACGACGGCGAGCAGGTGCCCACGGGCAGCATCGGCGAGGTGGCCGTCAAGGCCCCGGGGCTCACCAACGGCTATGCCGACATGGAGGAGCTCAACAGCCAGGTGTTCCGCGAGGGCTACTTCATCACCGGAGACCTCGGCAAGCTGGACGATGAGGGCAGGCTCAGCATCACCGGGCGCAAGAAGCTCCTGATCGAGGTGGGCGGATACAAGGTCGACCCGATCGAGGTGGAGGACGTGGTGCTGGCTCACCCCAAGGTGGGGGAGGCCGTGGTGGTGGGCGTGCCGGGCAAGGTGGCCGGCGAGGAGGTCGTGAAGGCAGTGGTGGTGCCGAGCGACGAGTTGGACGAGCGCGAGGTGATCGCCTACTGCCAGGAGCACCTGGCCAACTTCAAGGTGCCGCAGGTGGTGGAGTTCCGCGAGGAGATCCCGAAGAGCCCGCTCGGGAAGATCCTGCGTAAGTACCTCATTTAGGTTTGCCGGACCCGGGAAACGGGTCTACTCTGAGAGTTCACGCGGGTCCGCCGCCCCGTGACCTAAATCGTCGACGCCGGGAGCTTGATGCAGTGAAGACGCTGCTCATCGACAACTACGACTCGTTCACGTACAACCTGTTCCAGCTGATCGCCGAGGCGAACGGCGAGGAGCCGACGGTCGTGCGCAACGACGGCACCCCGTGGAGCGAGCTGGCGGGGGGCGACTTCGACAACGTCGTGATCTCGCCGGGTCCCGGCCGGCCCGACAACCCCAAGGACTTCGGCATCTGCGCCGACGCCATCCGCGACGCCGAGGTGCCGCTGCTCGGCGTGTGCCTGGGTCACCAGGGCATCGGTCACATGTCGGGCGCCGAGGTGGTGCACGCCCCCGAGGTCATGCACGGCCGGATGAGCGCCGTCTACCACGACGACTCGCCGCTCTTCGCCGACATCCCGCAGGGTTTCACCGTCGTCCGCTACCACTCGCTCTGCATCACCGAGCCGCTGCCCGAGGACCTCGAGGCCATCGCCTGGACCGCCGACGGCATCGTCATGGGCGCGGCTCACCGCAAGCGCCCGGTGTGGGGCGTGCAGTTCCACCCCGAGTCGATCTGCACCGACTGGGGCCGCCGCCTGCTGGCCAACTTCCGCGACATGACCGCCGGCGTGGCCGGCGGCAAGCGCACTCCGCTCACCCAGCCGGCCTCCAACGGCGGCGGAGCCAAGTGGTCACCTCCACAGCGCCCGCGCCTGCGGCTGCAGGTCGAGCGCGTCGATCGCCTCTACGACCCCGAGCAGGTCTTCGTGAACCTCTACGGCGACCACCGCTACGCCTTCTGGCTCGACAGCTCGAAGGTGGACGAGCGCTCCCGCTTCTCGTTCATGGGCGCGAGCGGCGGCCCGCTCAGCTCGGTCGTGACCTCCGACGTGACCACCGGCAAGGTGAACGTGGCCCGCGGACTCTCCAGCGAGGAGCACGAGGAGTCGATCTTCGACTACCTCAGCCGCGAGACCAAGCGGCTGCGCTACCTCTCGGACGACCTGCCGTTCGACTTCAACTGCGGCTTCGTGGGCTACTTCGGCTACGAGCTCAAGGCCGACTGCGAGGGCGACAACGCGTTCGAGTCGTCGATGCCCGACGCGGCCTTCGTGTTCGCCGACCGGCTGATCGCGTTCGACCACTACGAGAAGACCACCTACCTGCTCTGCGTGACCGAGCCCACCAGCGAGAACGAGGGCATACGCTGGATCCGGGAGACGGCCGCGAGCCTCGAGGCGCTGCCGCCGCTGGAGCCCGTGGACCTCGCGGCGATCACGGAGGGCGGCTCGCCCGCCGAGTTCCGCCTGAGCCGCTCGCACCAGCAGTACCTGGACGACATCCAGACGATCAAGGACTACCTCACCGAGGGCGACACCTATGAGGTTTGCCTCACCAACAAGGTGCACGCCGACATCTCGCCTGAGCCGCTGCCGCTCTACCGGACGCTGCGTGAGATCAACCCGGCGCCCTTCTCGTCCTACCTGCGCTTCGGCGACGCGGCCGTGATGAGCTCGTCACCCGAGCGCTTCCTCTCGATCGGCCGCGACGGCTGGATGGAGGCCAAGCCGATCAAGGGCACCTCCCCGCGCGGCAAGGACCGCGTGGAGGACCTGCAGCTCGCGGAGACGCTGCGGACCGACGAGAAGACCCGGGCCGAGAACCTGATGATCGCCGACCTGCTGCGCAACGATCTCGGGGTCGTATGCGACGTCGGGACGGTGCACGTGCCGCACCTGATGGCGATCGAGTCATACGAGACCGTTCACCAGCTCGTGTCCACGATCCGCGGCCAGCTCCGCGAGGGCGTGGAGCCGCCGGACGGCATCCGCGCCTGCTTCCCGGGTGGCTCGATGACCGGCGCCCCGAAGAAGCGCACCATGGAGATCATCGACGAGCTCGAGCACGAGCCCCGCGGTGTCTACTCGGGCGCGATCGGCTACCTGGGCCTGAGCGGCGGCTGCGACCTGAACATCGTGATCAGGACGATCGTGATGGACGGCGAGACCACCACGATCGGCGCCGGCGGCGCGATCGTCATGCAGTCCGACGCCGAGGACGAGTACCAGGAGATGCTGTTGAAGGCGCGCGCCCTGATGCGCGCACTCGCCATGCACGCGGACCCGTCGGGCGAGTTCCGCGTTGACGAAGTCGGTGCGCTCACAGCTGAGCGCTGAGCGCAGGGCCGGTCTAATCGACCAGTCGCCGCTCAGCCGCCCAGCGCGACAGCTCGTGGCGGCTCGATAGCTGGAGCTTTCGCAGCACCGAGGACACGTGCGCCTCAACCGTCTTCGGGGAGATGTCCAGGCGCAGCGCGATCTCCTTGTACATGTAGCCGCGCGCGATGTGCTGCAGCACCTCGCGCTCGCGCGGGGTGAGCGCGTCCAGCTCGCTGTCCGTATGCGGGGCCGGTCCCGCGAAGGCGTCGAGCACGAACCCGGCCAGGCGCGGCGAGAACACGGCGTCGCCGCCGTGCACCCGGCGGACGGCGTCGGCCAGGTCGGTGCCCGAGATGCTCTTGGTCACGTAGCCGCGGGCACCGGCGCGGACCACGGCGATCACGTCGTCGGGATCGTCGGACACCGAGAGCGCGAGGAACACCGGGGCCGGGCCTTCGGCCGCCGCCGCGCGCCTGATCACCTCCACGCCTCCGCCGTCCGGCATGTGCACGTCGAGCAGCACCACGTCTGGGCTGAGGTCGGCGATGCAGCGCACCGCTTCGGCCACGCCCGACGCCTCCCCGGCGATCTCGAGGAGGGCCTCGAGCTCTGAGCGCACACCGGCCCTGAAGAGCTGGTGGTCGTCCACGATCAACACGCGCGGCTCGCTCATGAGCCCTCACGCCCCTGGCGCTCCAGCAGCAGCTCAACCTCGGTACCCGAGCCGGGTGCGCTGGTGATCGTGGCCCGGCCGCCGTGCCGGCGCATCCGTCCAACGATCGACTCGCGCACGCCACGCCGGTCGGCCGGCACCTGCGCCATGTCGAAGCCCGGGCCGCGGTCGCGCACGAACACGTTCAACCGCTCGGGCGACACCTCGGCGAACACGTCCACGGTCGAGCCGCCGCCGAACTTGGCGGCATTGGTCATGGCCTCGCGAGCCGCGGCCAGCACCGCCTCCGCGGCCGGATCGAGCGTCGCGTCGCCCACCGCCACGGTCTCGACCGGCACGCCGTGGCGATCCTCCACCTCCGCGGCGGCTGCCTCGAGCGCGGCGCCCAGGCTGGCGGCCTGCTCCGGAGCGGGCCTCCCGGCAAGCCAGGCGCGGAGCTCGCGCTCTTGGCGGCGAGCCAGGGAGGCCACCTCACGCGGCTCGTCGGCGCGGCGCTGCACCATTGCCAGCGTCTGGAGCACGGAGTCGTGCAGGTGGGCAGCCACCTCGGCGCGCTCCTGTGAGCGGATTCGCTCTGAGCGCTCGGCGGCCCGCGAGCGCACCAGGCGCACGATCCATGGGCCGAAGATCACGCCGAGCACCACCACCACCGCGAAGGCGGCGAGCAGCACGTCCTTGGCGGCGTTCAGTGCTCCGGTGGCCTGGAGGAAGGCCAGACCGGCGGCGATCACGAGCGCCACGCCCACGCCGGTGCGCGACACAGCCACCGCGGTGCGGGCGGCCTGGGCGGGGTCCCGGGCCGCCGTGGCGGCGCGCTCCGGCGCCGACGGCGAGGGGCGTGGGCGGCTCGAGGGCTCGGGCGTCTCCGCCTGTCCGAGCGACTGGCGCCAGATCAGCACCCCGCCGGTCGCGATCAGCACGACCGGCCAGACGATGGCGTCGGAGAACCAGAGTCCCAGTGCCCGGAACGTGAGGAGGGCGCTGAGGAGGAGCAGCCCGCTGCCCACGGCCACCTCGACCGACGCGCGGACGCTCGACGGGGCATGGGGCTCCACCGAGCCGGCATCGCCGGCCGGGACCACGAGCCAGGCCAGCAGGTAGAGGGCCGCGCCGAGCCCGCCGGCCGCGGTGGCTATCACGAACGCCAGTCGCACGAGCGCGGGGTCCGCCCCGGTGCGTCGTGCGATGCCGGCACAGACGCCGGCGATCCAACCGCCGGGTCGATCGCGGCGAAGCCGCGGCCGGGCGTCGCTGGCGAGGCTCGTCATCGAGCCCCAATCATTCCAGCGCGGGTCACTCGCGCCGGCTCAATCCGGCCGTCAGCAGGATCGCTCCCGTGGCGGCGCACGCCACGGGAGCGAAGACGGCGAAGCTGAGGTCGATCGCGTCGCTGTCGTCCAGGAGCAGCAGGATCCCCACCAGCAGGACGGCCAGGCCGGCCACGAGCGAGGCGAGGTCGGGCCGCCGGTCACCCATCGCTTCGCTCCCTGCAGGCGGCGTTGCCCGTCGCCCCGGTGTCCACGCCATTGAAGTGGCGGTCGAAGCCGTCGAAGTTGAACGGCAGGTCGTCGGCGTCGCGCACCTCGAGCGCTCCGAGGCCGATCTGCGCGTCCAGCACGAGCCGGCTGGCGGACGGACGCGCCACCGGATGCTCCTCGAAGGTCACGTCGACGCCGGCGTTCGAGCGGCCGAGCACCTTCGCCTCGCCCATGCCTATCCGAGCGTCGGTGGCCACACACACGTCCGTCGGCACAGCCAGCCGCACGTCGCCGACCCCCAGATCGATCTCGAGCGGCGTGTCCCCGGGCGGGAGCTTCAGATCGCGTAGATCGATGTCCAGTTCGCCCACCCCGAGTTCGTAGCGGTCGTGCAGGTCGCTCATCGAGGCCGGGCGGTAATTGCGCTCGCCCACACCACCCTCGAGCGAGATGTCGGCGGCGGCCACGCTGCCGCTGGACAGCCCCAGGAGCACCGCGGGCAGGATGAGCCAGCGAACCGGGCGCACGAAGGCGCCCGCCACGATCGCGAGGCCCGCCAGGATCAGCGCGATGGCCACCACGGTGCTGCCGCCCGCCGCCGCGGCTATCGCTCCGCCGAGCGCGATGGCGAACGACAGGATGAGGATTCCGACGCCGAGCGCCGCTCGAAGGGCGATTTCGCGCGGTTCGCCTGAGGGGCCTTCTCCCGAGACGAGCCACCATACGAGAACACCCGTGATAGCGAGGGCTGAGAGGGGCACGAGAACGGCCGCAGCGATGACGCCACCGCCGAGTAGAAAGGGCCAGGCGACTACGAGCAGCACCACCACGCCGATCACGACGGGCACGGAGCGCCCGCTGACGGGAGCCGGTTCCGCCCCCGGTACGGCCGGTTCGCTGGGGACCAGCAGGAGCCCGGCGAGATAGAGCAGCAGCCCCGCCCCGCCCAGGAATGCCAGCACGACCATGCCGATCCGGAACAGGATCGGGTCCACGTTGAAGTAGCGGCCGAGGCCTCCGCACACGCCGCCGATCACGCGATCCTCGCGAGAGCGGAGGAGCTTGCGGGGGCCGGGCGTGATGTCCTGCTGCGTGTCGTTCGCTTCCATGGGTCGATCCTCCGATGGCGGTTCGTTGTCTCGCCACGAGACTGCCGCCTGCGCGACAGCCTGCCAATTCGGAATGGCCCCTAGGGGATCGGCCTAGACGTCGCCGAAATCGCGCTCGATGAACGTCAGGTCCACGCCCACGGCGAGACCCAGCGCCAGGCCGAGATAGACGACCGCCACCAGGACGCGTGTGCGCCTCGGGATCTGATGGAAAGCGCGCGCCTCGGGTGTCTTGCGCTCCTTCCATCGCCGCCAGGTCTCGAGCCCGCCGAGAAGGAGCACGAGGATCAGCACCGGGTTGGGGAACAGGACGGTGGCCGCGATCAGGAACGCGTATCCCACGAACCAGAGCGTGGGGGACAGGGCCGCCATCGCGCGTCCGCCGTCGAGCGGCAGCACGGGAAGCAGGTTGAAGAGGTTCAGCAGGAAGCCCACGTAGGCGAGCGCCAGGAACAGCTCGCTGCCGCCCAGGCCGTATATCGCGAGCGGCACGAGAGCTGCCAGCGACCCGAGCACAGGGCCCGCAAGCCCCACACGCGCCTCGGCACCGGCGTCCTTGGGCAGCGCCTTCATCGCCACGACCGCGCCGAGGAACGGGATGAACATCGGTGCGCTCGCCGGAATGCCCTCGCGCCGGAGCTGGATCACGTGTCCGATCTCGTGGATGAAGAGGAGGAGCACGAAGCCGACCGCGAAGCGCCACCCCCAGATCAGCGCGTAGGCCGCGACGGACACGAGCATCGTGCCCGACGTGGTGAGGATCTTGATCTTCGGGAGGAGAAGAAGGACGCCCTTGAGCTTTGCGGCGAACTTGAACGCCACCAGCGCGCCCGCGCCCAGCCAGCCGAGGACCCGCCGCCACGGCGGGCGCCGGTCCTCCTGCGGTGGCACGGGCGGTGTCGCCGGCTCGAGCCGCGGGGTGTAGAGCGAGGACTCCATGCCTCAATTGTGGCAACGTCGACTACCCTTGAAGAGCAGCTTCCAGGGGACGACAGGCTTCGACGTGGACGTTCCGTGGAGGCAGTTGCGAGTCGAGGTCCCCGGTAGGCCTCGTTAAACCACCGGGAAAACCATAAGTGCGGATCGTAATCACGAATTCGCGCTCGCGGCCTAACTAAAACCTAGGCTGATGAGCTGTCGGCCTCCGTTCGGCTCCGTGGCGGAGGACCCGGCATAAGAAAACGGGCTCACCCGCCGCGCTTGCCCTCGACGGGGCGGGGACACTAAGAGGGCTGGCCACCCGTTACCCCGCCGGCACGGCGATCGGGAGGCGAGACACAGAGAGCCGGCTACGCTCGTAGAAGCTGCCTCTTACGCGCCCGCGGACGTGGGTTCGATTCCCACCGTCTCCACTATGGCGGACCGCCATGAGCTTTTGACCGCTCTGACCACCGAGCACTTCACCCTCCAGGGCGCCCGCTCGCAGACCGCGAGCGAGAGCGCCTCCCGCGCCTCGCTCTACATACTCTCGGTCTCCAGCACCCTGGTCGCGCTGGGGTTCATCGGCCAGGCATCGCAGGTCGGCACCGCCTTCGATGTCTTCGCCCTCACCGTGCTCCCGACGCTCTATGTGCTCGGGGTGTTCACCTTCGTTCGTGTGGTCGAGTGCGGTGCCGAGGACTTCCGCTATGGCGTCGCGATCAACCGGATCCGCAACTACTACAAGCAGATTGCCGGCGACCAGGCAAAGCTCTTCCTGCTCTCCGGACACGACGACGGACGAGGGGTTTTCGAGAACGCCGCGGTGCCGCCCGAGAGGCGAAAGCAGTTCTTCACGTTCGCAACGGTCGTCGCCGTGGTCAACAGCGTGGTGGGTGGCAGCGCGATCGCGATCGCGCTCGGTGCGATCGCCGATGCCTCACTTGGGGTCGCCGCTGGCGTGGGCGGCGTCGCGGCTCTCGGTTCCCTCGTTGCTCTGCTCCGTTACGCCGACCGCCTGCTCGAGGAACGCACCGGCCGCACCGAGTCGATCTTTCCTTCGCCGCAATAGCGCCCGGCTACGGCTCCAGGTCCGGGTGAACGCCGGCCGTGAGGCCCTGCGACTTGGCCACGCGTTGCAGGAGCGCGATGAGCTGCGAGCGCTCTGACGCATTGAGGGCAGACAGCAGCTCGACGTCGCGGTCGTCGACCATGCGCTCGAGGTCGGCAAGCAGGTCGCGCCCGGCGGGCGTCAGGTAGAGCGTGTACGCGCGCCGGTCGACGGGGTCACGGCGCCGCTCGGCGAGCCCGCGTTGCTCGAGGTCGTCGACGAGCGCGACCACCGCGCTGCGGTGGATCCCCAGCGCGTTGCCGAGCGCCTGCTGCGACTGGCCCTCGGAGGCGGCGAGGTGGCTGAGCATTCCGAAGTGCCGGGGGTGGAGGTCGCGTGGGGCGAGCCGTTCGGCAAGTTGCCGGTGCGCATGGGTGCCGAGCTGGGCCAGCAGAAAGCCGACGCGCCGGCTCAGGCCCCGCGCCGGGGACGCCTGCGCGCTCGGCGTTTCTCCGGACACCTGTCGATAGTACCGCGCTCACGAAACTGTTCATGATATAAACAGTTTCACGGAAAGCATACTTCGAAGGGCGGAGGACGAAATGACGACGGTCAGCGTTCGCTACATCAACGACGACGTCGACGCCGCGGTTGCCTTCTACGTCGAGCATCTGGACTTCGACGTCGAGATGCGACCGGGACCGGGCTTTGCGGTGCTCTCGCGGGGCAACCTGCGGCTGCTGCTCAATCAGCCCGGCGCGGGCGGCGCGGGACAGCCCATGTCAGATGGCCGCGGTCCCGAGCCCGGCGGCTGGAATCGATTCCAGATCGAGGTCACAGACCTTCAGCGCGAGGTCGAGTCGCTGCGGGCGGCCGGAGCCCGCTTCCGCAACGAGATCGTCACGGGGAGGGGCGGGAGCCAGATCCTGCTGGAGGACCCCGCGGCCAACCCGATCGAGCTCTTCCAGCCCGCCGGCGCCTGAAGCGCTCAAGGAGCGGCGTCCCCGTCAGGCTCGGTCGCCGTCGGCCTCCGCCTGCTTGAGGTACTGGTGCACGAAGGCGATGGCCATGCTGCCCTCGCCCACGGCGGCGGCCACCCGCTTCACGGGGCCGAACCGGACGTCGCCGCACGCGAAGACGCCCGGAACGCTTGTCTCGAGCAGGTAGGGGTCGCGCTCGAGCTCCCAATGGCCGCCGGCGCGCAGCTCGGAGCCGGTCAGGACGTACCCGCGCTCATTGAGGGCAATCTCCGGCGGCAGCCACGCCGTCTCCGCGTCCGCTCCGATCATGATGAACAGCCCGCCCGAGTCGAGCCGAGTGGTCTCCTTGGTCGCGTTGTCGTGAATCTCGATCGCCTCGAGCGACTCGTCACCGTGGGCGGCCACCACCTCCGTCCGGGGGAGCGTGCGGATGTTGGGACGGGCCGCGACCTGCTCGATCAGGTACCGCGACATGCTCTTCTCGAGCGTCTCGCCGCGGCAGAGGATGCTCACGCTCTTCGCATGTGTGGAGAAGAACACGGCCGCCTGCCCTGCCGAGTTGCCGGCACCCACGATGTGCACATCGAGGCCGTGGGTGCTTGCCGCGTCGCTTCGCGCCGCGCCGTAGGAGATCCCCTTGCCGGCGAGCCGGTCGAATCCGTCGATGGACAGGTGCCGCCACGCCACGCCGCACGCGAGGATGATCGTGCGCCCGCGCAGGACGTCGCCGCCGTCGAGGTGCACCTGCCGCGTGGCGGTATCTATGCGGGTGATCGAGCGGGTGACCAGGATCTCGGCGCCCAGCCGCCACGCCTGCTGCAGGGCGCGGCTGGCCAGCTCGTCGCCCGAGACGCCCGCCGGGAAGCCCAGGTAGTTCTCGATTCGCGAGGAAGTGCCGGCCTGGCCGCCGGGCGCCTCGCGCTCGACCACGACGGTTCGCAGGCCCTCCGACGCGCCGTACACGGCCGCGGCCAGGCCCGCCGGGCCGGCGCCCACGATCACGGCGTCGTACTCGGCGGCGTCGGCGTCCGTGGCCAGCCCCAGCAGTTCGGCCACGCGTCGCAGCTGCGGCCTCACCACCGTCTTCCCGTCCACCACACGGATCGTCGGGCAGTCGTCGTCGGCCGGCAGCGGGCCGCCCCAGACCTCGGCGGCATCCGGCGCGTCGGGCGTCAGCCACTTGAAGCTGATCTGGTTGCGGTCGAGAAAGTGCCGGAGCTCCGCGCACGACGCGTCCCAGCGATGCCCCACCACGATCGCGCGGGGGGGAGGCGGCTCGGCGGCGATGCCCTGGAGCCCGCGTGCCCCTCCCATCCGGTTGGCCGCGAGCTTGCCCACCTCCTTGCCGAGATCGGGATGGATGGCGGCGATCGCGTGGTAGTCGCCCGGTTCGATGCGCATGACGCGCGACCGCTCTGCCGCTCGGAAGCCGACGGGGAACACCGTGCCGAGCACGATCGGCACCTCGCCGAACAGGTCACCGGGTTGCCGCTCGCCCACCACCCGCCCGATCCCGTCCACGAGCTTGACCGCCTCGATGCGACCCTCGAGCAGCGCGAAGAGCGCCCTCTCGCCGCCTTCGTGCGCCGCGTACTCGCCAGGCGTGAGCGTGATGTCCGCGGCCGCCCGCGCGAGCCGCTCGCGCTCAGCCGAACCGAGCGCGGCGAAGATCGGGACGGCGGCGACCTCGTCCGTCGTCACCATGGTCGGCGACGCTATAGATTCGAGGCCATGTCCACCACTCAGGAACTGGTCACCGGAATCGACTTCGTAGCGATTCCCACGGCGGACCTCGAGGTGTCCGCCGAGTTCTACCGCGAGACGCTCGGCCTGCGGCAGTCGGTCTACAAGCCGGAGCGGAACTTCGCCGAGTTCGAGACCGGCACGGTCACGCTCAACCTGATGGACCCGGTGAAGATGGGTGTGGGGGATCTGAGCCCCAACAAGAACCCGCTCGCTCTGCACGTGGACGACGTCGAGGCCGCCCGCGCCGCCTTGGAAGAGCGTGGCGTCACCTTCTTCGGGGACACCTTCGACACCGGCGTCTGCCACATGGCGTTCTTCTCCGACCCGGACGGCAACTCGCTGATGCTGCACCACCGCTACGCGCCGCGCGAGGCGCCGTCGAACTAGCGCGCGAGCAGGGCGATCATCGCCGACTGCACCGGGCGCGGCGGGAACGTCATCACCACGTCGTCGCGGTGCTGCTTGAGGAAGCCGGCGGCCCAGCGCGCGCCGCGCAGGCTGCGGGGGATGCCGCCCTTCATGAAGAGGCCCTCACGTGCGGCAGCCGCGCTGTCCTCGAGGAACGACTGGAGCTGACGGCCGGGGCGCACGTGGCAGCGCAGGTGGGCGTCGCGGTCCATCACGCTCTCGATGCCGTGCTTGGTGCCGGGCGCCACCAGGATCTCGCCGTCCTGAGGGCCGATCACACGCTTGTCGTTGCCCAGCTGGAAGCGCACCTCGCCGTCGAGCACCGACCAGACCTCCTCCTGGTTGGGATGGAGATGGGGAGGCAATCCTCCTCCCGGCTCGAGCCAGGTGTCCACGTACAGGTTCTCGCCGTCCGGCTCGAACGAGTAGCGCGCGCGGTGAACGGGGTCGTGCGTCGTGGGGGTCATGCGGGTAACGTAGCAGCTTAAGTTACTCTTTAGTAACCGTGCGAATCTCTGCTCCCGAGCGGCGTGAGGTGATCTTCCGATCAGCGGGGCGGCTCTTCGCCGAGCGCGGCTACGACGGCGCCCGACTGGACGACGTGGCCGCTGCCGCTGGGGTCACCAAGCCGATGGTCTATCGCCACTTCGCATCGAAGAAGGCTCTCTACATGGCGCTGCTCGAGAAGCACGAGGCAGACCTCCCCAGCTTCCTGGAGGGACCCGGCGAACCCGACATCCACGCGATCCTCGAGATCTGGCTGGACTACGTCCGGGAAAACCAGCACGCGTGGCTCATGCTCTTCCGCGACAGCGCCGGCGACGAGGAGATCCAGGCGCTCCGCCTCCGCGTGACCCGGCGCGCCCGCGAGGTGATGGCCGGCTTCGTGGCCGGCAGTGTTGGCGGGGGGATTCCGGCGGAGCAGGTGGAGCCGACCGCCGAGCTGCTCAGGACCGGGCTGGCCGGTCTCGCGCTCTGGTGGATCGACCACCCTGACGTGCCGAAGCCCGTCGTGCTGGAGGCCGCGGCCAGGTTCACCGCGGGCATCTTCGGCTAGCGTCGGCCGCGATGTCACAGGAGAACGTGGACATCGTGCGACGCGGCCACCCCGGACTTCGAGCTGGACCTCTCCCGTGCCGCCGGGCCGCTGAACGGTGTCTACGGCCGAGACCGGATCGAGGCGTTCTGGAGCGAGATCACCGACAGTTGGGAGTCGGCCCGCATCGAGCCGCACGAGTTCATCGACGCTGGCGCCAATGTGGTGGTGCCGTGGACCATGCACCTCACCGGGCGTGACGGGATCCAGGTGCAGGCGCGCGTGACCTGGGTCTGGACGTTCCGCGACGGTGCCGTCGAGCGCCTCTCGATGTACCAGGAGCGCGAGGACGCGCTCGAAGCTGTTGGGCTGGATGCCTAGCCGGCCGTGAAGCTCGTGACCAGCTCCGGACCGCCGGCCAGGGTCTGGTAGACGACGCAGTAGCGCTCGGTCAGCTTCTGCAGCGTCGCGAGCTCATCCTCGGACGCGTCGGTGTCCAGCTGGAAGTCCATGCGGATCGAGGTGAAGCCCACCGGGGCCTCGCGGTCCACGCCCAGCGTGCCGCGGAAGTCGAGCTCGCCCTCCGCGCGCACGACGCCCGACCGCACCTCGAGCCCGAGCGAGGTGGCCACCGCGCCGAGGGTCACGCCGGCGCACGCCACGAGCGCCTCGAGCAGCATGTCGCCCGAGCAGAGAAGGGTTCCGTCGCCGCCCGTGGCCGGATGCAGGCCGGCCTCGGCAAGGGCGCGGCCGGTCTGGACCGAGCAGGACACGCCCTCGCCGAGCGTGCCCGTGGCCGACAGCGTCACGAGCGCGGCCTCGGGCTCTCCCCGGTAGTGCTCCTTGAGCGGGGTCTGAACCGCTCGCAGCTCGTCGCGCTCCATGCCTAGCCTCCCAGCTCTTCCAAACGGCTCGCCAGCCGGTTGATGCCGCGCTCGCGCGCAGCGGCGGCGGCCGCCGCGAAGTCGGTGGCACCATCCGGCGGGGGCTTCACGCCGGCGTCGCGGAGCGTCGCGATGTCCTTGAAGCGCAGCAGCTCGTCGCGCTGGTCGAGCAGCGCCTTGCGGATGCTCGGCTTCGATTCGCGCATGGCTCCGTCCAGGGCCGCCTCGAGCGAGCCGTGGCGCTTGAGCAGCTCGGCGGCGGTCTTCTCGCCGATCCCGCGCGCGCCGGGGATGCCGTCGGAGGGGTCTCCGCGCAGCGCGATGAAGTCGGGCACCTGGATGGGCTCCACGCCGTAGCGCTCGCGCACCTCGGCCGGTCCCACAGCCTCGGCTCCGCGCCCGCCGGTGCGCACGTAGAGCACGGTCACCCGGTCGGTGGCGCACTGGAACATGTCTCGGTCCCCCGTCATGACGAGCACGCTGCCGCCGGCCTCGGCCTCCAGCCGGGCATAGGTGCCGAGCAGGTCGTCGGCCTCGAGCGTTTCGTGCCACGCCACCGTCCAGCCGAAGGCCTCGAAGAAGTCGCGAGAGTCGGCGAACTGGGGCGCCAGCAGGTCGGGCACCTCGGGGCGCTCTGCGTGGTAGCCGTCGTAGAGCTCCACGCGGTACTCGGCAGCGTCGGGGCCGAAGCACAGCACCACCGCCCGCGGCGAGTGCTCCTCCACCTCGCGCAACACCAGGTTGGCCATGCCGAGCAGCGCGTTGACGGGCTGGTCGTCCTTGCCGGTGATGGTGTCGGGCAGCGCGTAGAACGCGCGGTAGAGCATGGAGGGCGCGTCGACTACGAGGAGCGGGGCGGTCACCCCCGGGAGGCTAGCCCGAGCGGAGCGCGCGCGAGCGGTCGGCCACGGGCTGGAGGAAGTCGGGCAGCGGCCGAACCAGGCCGCGGCCGGTCTCCTGCTCCCAGATCTGCTCGAGCTGGGCCAGGTGCTCGTCCATCACTTCCTCGATCGCGGGGAAGTCGGCGCTGCGGATCGCGGCCAGCGTGCGCTCGTGCACGTCGATCACCCAGTCGGGCACCGGCGGGGCGTGCACGGCCATGTCGCGCGCGATCTCGAGGCGCTTGAAGAGGCTGCGCATCAGCGACACCACGGTGGAGTTGCGCGTGGCGTGCGCCATGGCGAGGTGGAACTTGAGATCGAGCTGGAGGAAGAGGTCCTCGTGGCGAAGCACGTCGTCGCGACGCGCGAGCTCGCGCTTGCGCTCGATCAGCGCCGCCATCACCGCGAAGTCGTCCTCGCTCGCGTGCACCGCCGCCAGCTGGGCCACGCGCGGCTCGAGCAGCCTGCGCGCCTCGAGCACGCCCGCCACCTCGCTCACGCGGATCTCCTGGCGGCTGCGCAGCAGCTCGCGCGGTATGAGCTCGGAGGCCACGAAGATCCCGCCGGCCTGTCCGCGCCGGACGTCGAGCACGCCGGCCTCGGCCAGCACCTTGATCGCCTCGCGCAGGGTCGGGCGGCTGATCTGCATGCGCGCGGCCAGCTCGCGCTCGGAGGGGAGGCGGTCGCCCACGTGCAGGTCGCCGGCCTTGACCTTCTCCGCTATCTGCTCGACGGCCTCCTCGAAGGTGCGCCGTGTGGCGACCGGTTCGAAGTCGCTCTGCAAACCGGCGCGAGTATATGGCCGGTCGGCAAGCGGGACTCGGGCGATCACGTGCGGGCGGAGGCCACGCGCTCGAGCGCCTGGCGCTCGGCCACGTCCACCGGCGTGGAGCCCTCGGCCTCGGCCGTGGCGATCGCGCGCTCCAGTCCGTCCATGGCGCGCTCCACGAGGACGCTCTCGTCCGGGCCCTCCTGGCCGTACCACTCGCCGGCCACGTGGATCAGGCCGCCGCAGTTGGCGAGGAAGTCGGGCACGTAGAGGATGCCGCGGCGGGCCAGCGTCCAAGCGACCTCGCGGCTCGTGAGGGGGTTGTTGGCGGCGCCGGCCACCACGCGGCAGTCCAGCGCGCGGGCGAGCGCGTCGTCGATCATGCCGCCCGCGGCGCAGGGAGCCACCACATCGAGCGGCATGGCGAGCACCGCTTCGGCCGACGGCGCCATCCGGATCCCGTGTTCGGCGGCGCAGCGCTCCGTGCGCGCCTCATCGAGATCGCAGGCCACCACGTCCGCGCCGGCGGACGCCAGTCGCGCCGCCAGCGCGTAGCCGACCTTGCCGAGGCCGATCACGCCCACGCGCCGGTCGCCCGGGTCGTCGGAGTCTGTGGCTGCGCCGAGCCCGCGGCGCATCGCCTGGAAGACCGTCTCGGCTGTGACGGGGGAGGGGTCGCCGCCTCCGCCCCGGCCCACGGAGCGGCCCACGACGTACGGGGTGTGCCGCGACATCAGGTCCATGTCCGCGGTGCTGGTGCCGATGTCCTCGGCGGTGATGTAGGCGCCGTCCAGCTCGTGGATCACGCCGGCGGCTTGGACGAGGCGGGCGTCGCGGGTGTCGGTCAGGCCGTCGTCGATCATCACGGCCTTGCCTCCGCCGAGCGCGAGGCCGGCTGCCGAGGCCTTGAGCGTCATCGTGCGGGCAAGGCACATCACGTCGGCCAGCGCCTCGGTGAGCCCGCCCGGGTAGCGCTTGAGGCGCAGGCCCCCGAGTGCAGGCCCCAGGACCGTGGAGTGCACGGCCACGATAAAGCGCATTCCCGTGGCCTGATCCTGGCGGATCACGATTCGCTCGTGGTCGTCGTCGGCCAGTGCGAGAGATGTGCGGAGCGGAGGCCGAGCTGAAATGGTCATTGCTCTTGACCATAACGCGTGTTCCGCTTGACATCAACGGGAACCGGACCAATAGTGGAGGAATGGCTTCCGGGAGCCGTCAATGGTAAGTTCTCTTTGCCATAGGCTGGCCGCCAGCATGGAACGAGGGAGAAACGAGTGAATCCGACCGCGCTTCGCGATCGTCCGGACAGGCGTAGGCAGCAGCGCTCAGAGCGCCGCCGCGGCACGTCCCTGCGCGGACGTCGCCAGGACGAGCGCCGCGAGGTCACGCTCGACGACAAGTACCTGCTCGACGAGGGCCGCGTGCTGCTCACGGGCGTACAGGGCCTCGTGCGGCTTGTGCTCGACCAGCATCGCGCCGATCGCGCCCGCGGCCTGCTCACCGGCACGCTCGTGTCGGGCTATCAGGGCTCGCCGCTCGGCGGGTTCGACCAGGAGCTTCAGCGCCGCGCCGAGCTGTGCGCGGAGCACCACGTGCGGCACGTGCCGGGCCTGAACGAGGAGCTCGGCGCCACGTCCGCCTGGGGCAGCCAGCTGGCCGGGCAGCTGCCCGGCTCGCGCTACGACGGCGTGCTGGCCATGTGGTACGGCAAGGCGCCGGGCCTCGACCGCGCGGCCGACTCCCTGCGCCACGGCAACTTCGTCGGCGTGTCCCGCACCGGCGGCGCCCTCGCCGTTGTGGGCGACGACCCGAGCTGCAAGTCCTCCACGATCCCGAGCGCGTCCGAGTCGCTGCTCGCCAGCCTCCACATGCCGGTGTTCGCGCCCGGCGACGTGCAGGACGTGCTGGACCTTGGTCTCCACGCGTACGCCTGCTCGCGCGCCTCCGGGCTCTGGTGCGGGTTCAAGATCGTCACGAGCGTGGCCGACGCGTCCGGCACCGCCGACGTGGGCCCGGACCGCGTGGTCCCGCAGCTGCCCGAGGTCATCTGGCAGGGACGTCCCTACGAGCACGTGCCCAACGCCAACCTGCTCGCCCCGGCCTCGCTCGACATGGAGCGGACCCTCCTGGGACCGCGCACCGAGCTCGCGCTCGCCTACGCGCGCGCCAACGACGTGAACCGCGTGGACGGCGCCCGCGACGCCTGGCTCGGCATCGTGACCGCCGGCAAGGCCCACTACGACCTGCGTCACGCTCTCCGCCGGCTCGGTCTCGAGGAGCGCGAGCTGGAGCGCGCCGGGGTGCGGATCCTCAAGCTCGGGATGATCTGGCCGCTGGAGCCGGAAACGGTGCGCGCGTTCGCCCACGGCCTCGACGAGATCCTGGTGGTGGAGGAGAAGGGCCCGTTCGTGGAGAGCTCCCTCAAGGAGGTGCTCTACGGCATCGCGCATGCGCCCCGGATCGTGGGCAAGCGCGACGAGCGCGGCGAGGTGCTCCTGCCCGCCGAGCTCGACCTCGACGCCGACATGGTGGCCCGCGCCGTCGCGGCACGCCTCCGCTCGCGCGTCGAGCTGCCCTCGGTCGAGAGCGGTCTGCGCGCCCTCGATGAGATTGCCGCCCGGCCGCGACCGCTGCCGATGGCGGCGCGCTCGCCGTTCTTCTGCTCGGGCTGCCCCCACAACAGCTCGACCAAGGCCCCGGAGGGCACGCTCGTGGGCGCCGGCATCGGCTGCCACACGATGGTGCTGCTCAACCCCGAGGGCAAGGGCGAGATCACCGGCATCACGCAGATGGGCGGCGAGGGCGCGCAGTGGATCGGCATGGAGCCCTTCACCGACGACCGCCACCTCGTCCAGAACATCGGCGACGGCACCTTCCACCACTCAGGGTCGCTGGCCGTGCGCGCCGCCGTGGCGTCCGGGGTGAACATCACCTACAAGCTGCTCTTCAACGGCGCCGTGGCCATGACCGGCGGCCAGAACGTGGAGGGCGGCATGAGCGTGCCCGAGCTCACCCGCTGGCTCGAGCTGGAGGGCGTGCGGCGCATCATCGTGACCACGGAGGAGCCCGAGCGCTATCGCGGCGTCAAGCTGTCGGCGATCGCGGAGCTGCGCGACCGCGGCGACCTGCTCGAGGCCCAGCGCGAGCTGGCCGAGGTGGACGGCGTGACCGTGCTGATCCACGACCAGGAATGCGCCGCCGAGCTGCGCCGCAAGCGCAAGCGCGGCAAGGCTCCCGACCCCGTGGAGCGGATCTGGATCAACGAGCGCGTGTGCGAGGGCTGCGGCGACTGCGGCAAGAAGTCCAGCTGTCTGTCGGTGGTGCCGGTGGAGACCGAGTTCGGCCGCAAGACGCAGATCCATCAGGCCTCGTGCAACAAGGACTACTCGTGCGTGGAGGGCGACTGCCCCTCGTTCCTGACCGTGGTGCCCGGCAAGGTGGCGCGCGTGGAGGCGCCGGCGCCCCCGGCGTCGCTGCCGGACCCCGAGCGCGTGGTGAGCGACGCCGAGTGCGGCGTGCGCATGATGGGGATCGGCGGCACGGGTGTGGTGACCGTGAGTCAGGTGCTGGGCATGGCCGCCCTGATCGACGGCCTTCAGGTGCGCGGCCTCGACCAGACCGGCCTCTCGCAGAAGGGCGGCCCGGTGGTGTCCGACCTGCGCATCTCGCGCACCGAGCTCGCCTCGGCGAGCAAGGCTCCCGCCGGCAGCGTGGACGTGTACCTCGGCTTCGACCTCCTCGGCGCGTCGGCGGACTCGAACCTCGCCACGGCCACCCCGGCGCGCACGGTGGCGGTGGTGTCCACCAACGCGGTGCCCACCGGCCGCATGGTGATCGATCCCGGCGAGCGCTTCCCCGAGCTGTCCGGCCAGCTGGACCGCATCGACGCGGTCACGCGCCGCGAGCTCAACCTCTATCTCGACGCGCAGGGGCTGTCCGAGCGGCTATTCGGCGACCACATGATGGCCAACACGCTGGCGCTCGGCGCGGCCTTCCAGCGCGGCGTGCTTCCGGTGTCCCTCGGGGCCCTCGAGCAGGCGATCCGCCTCAACGGGGCCGCGGTCGAGAAGAACCTGGCCGCGTTCGCATGGGGACGGGCCGTGGTGGCCCGCCCGGACGCCGTCGAGGCCGCCACCCGCGCGCCCGAGCCCGAGGCGCCCGAGCTGTCGGAGCGCGAGCGCGAGCTGGTGGACCTGGCCGTCGATGGCGACGCCGGCGAACTGCGCCGCCTCGTCGAGACGCGCGTGCCCGAGCTCACCGCGTTCCAGAGCGCCGCCTACGCGCGGCGCTACGCCGACGCCGTGCGACGCGTGCAGGTCGCCGAGCAGGAGCTGGTGCCCGGTAGCAGCGAGCTGGCCGAGGCAGTGGCGCGCAACCTCTTCAAGCTGATGGCCTACAAGGACGAATACGAGGTCGCCCGCCTCCACCTGGACTCGTTCGAGCGCGCCAAGCTCGACGCCGAGCTGGGCGAGGGCGCGCGCATCTGGTTCAACCTCCACCCGCCGCTCCTGCGAGCGCTGGGCCTCAAGCGCAAGCTCAAGCTCGGACGCTGGTTCGTGCCCGCCTTCCGCCTGCTGCGCGCGATGCGCCGCCTGCGCGGCACGGCGCTCGACCCGTTCGGGCTCGCCAAGGTGCGCCGCATGGAGCGCCGCCTGGTGGCCGAGTACGAGCAGCTGGTGTCCGAGGCGCTGGCCGCCCTCACGCCCGACACCCACGCCACAGCCGTAGAGCTCTGCGAGCTGCCCGACATGGTGCGCGGCTACGAGGACATCAAGCTGGAGAGCGTCGAGCGCTTCCGCGCCCGCGCGCAGGAGCTCCTGGAGGAGCTCCGGACGATCGACGAGCCCGCCACGGGCGCGTCGATACGCTCGGAGGCATGAAGACCTTCACGATCGGCGGCGATCTCGAGGTACGACGGCTGGGCTTCGGCGCCATGCGCATCACGGGCCCGGGGATCTGGGGACCGCCCAAGGACCCCGACGAGGCGCGCGCCGTCCTCCGCAGGACGGTCGAGCTCGGTGTGAACTTCATAGACACCGCCGATTCGTATGGCCCGGACGTGAGCGAAGAGCTGATCGCCGAGGCGCTCCACCCGTATCCGGAGGGCCTGTTGATCGCGACGAAGGGCGGACTCCGGCGCACCGGCCCCGGCGAGTGGCCGCGCGACGCGCGGCCCGAGCGCCTGAAGGAGTGCTGCGAGGGGAGCCTGCGCCGGCTCAAGGTCGATCGCATCGACCTCTACCAGCTGCACTCGCCCGATCCGGAGGTGCCGTTCGAGGACTCCGTCGGTGCGCTCAAGGAGCTTCAGGACGAGGGCAAGATCCGTCACATCGGCGTGTCCAACGTGTCGGTCGACGAGCTGGAGCGGGCTCGCGAGCTGGTGGACGTGGTGACGGTTCAGAACCGCTTCAACCTCGAGGATCGCCACTCGGAGGACGTGCTGGACGCGTGCTCCGAGGCCGGCATCGGCTTCATCCCATGGTTCCCGCTCGCCACCGGCGACCTGGCTCAGCCGGGCGGCCCTCTGGATGAGGTGGCGCGCAACCACGACGCCACGCCGGGCCAGGTGGCGCTGGCCTGGCTGCTCGGCCGCTCCGACGTGATGCTGCCGATCCCCGGCACCTCGACGGTGGCGCACCTCGAGGAGAACGTGGCTGCCGCGGAGCTCGAGCTCGGCGAGGAAGAGCTCGACCGGATCGCCGCTGCGGCCTAGTAGCGGCCCCGGAACGACGACGGCCGCGACCCAAAGGCCGCGGCCGTCTACAACTTTTCTCTGCTGAGGTTCCTACGCGGCGTCGCGCAGCGCGGCAACCGTTTCCTCGCGCGCAAGGCGCTTGAGGGCACGGTCCTCGAGCTGGCGCACACGCTCGCTCGAGAGGCCGAGGCGACGTCCGGTCTCGCGTAGCGCGACCGGCTGCTCCTCGTCCAGCCCGAATCGAAGCGCGATCACGTTGCGCTCGACCTCGGGAAGGGTGTCCACCGCGGCTCGCAGGCTCTCGGTAGCGAGATCGGTGGCCACTTCCTCTTCGACGCTGGGGCCGTCAGCGGCCACCAGGTCTCCGAGAGCGGTGTCGCCGTCCTCGCCCACGCCCTGGTCAAGGCTCGCGGGACCACGGTCGGCACGCCGAATGTCGGCCACCTCGTCGAGCGGAAGCTCGACGGCCGCGGCGATCTCCTCCTCGGTCGGGCTACGACCGAGCTCCACGGCGAGCTTGCGCTCCGCGTCCGCGATCTTGCGCGCCCGCGCCACGATGTGAACGGGCAGCCGCACGGTCCGGCCGGAGTTGGCCAGTCCGCGTCCGATCGCCTGACGGATCCACAGCGTTCCGTAGGTGGAGAACTTGAAGCCCTTGCGCCAGTCGAACTTCTCGACCGCGCGGATCAGGCCCAACATCCCCTCCTGGATCAGATCCGTGAGCGGGAGGCCCTGGCCCTGGTACTTGCGGGCGACCGAGATGACCAGCCGCAGGTTCGCGTTGACCATGCGGTCCTTGGCGGCGAGGTCGCCCTTCTCGATGCGCTTGGCGAGCTCGATCTCCTCCGCTGCGGTGAGCAGCGGGTAGCGGCGCGCCTCATTGAAGAACAGCTGGAGGGAGTCCTCCAGGAGCTCGGGTGGAGTGGGGGCACTCCGGGTAAGTGTCGATGCAGCCATATCTACTCTTCGTTTGATAGTTCGATTGTTATCGAAAGTATAGCGAAACGGTTCGTCGATTTCTTCCCGACTCCTTCATGCCTGAACCGGGAAAGTGATTGCGCGCGCAACCATCCTGCTAACCTATGGGGTGGCTGCTCACGAATCATAAGGGAGGCGGATCCCGTTGGACATAGGACTGTTGGCACTGCACGTCATACCGGGCGTGCTCTTCATGGGCCACGGCGCCCAGAAGCTGTTCGGCGTCCTCGGCGGGCATGGCATCGAGGGCACCGGGGGCTTCTTCGAGGCGCTCGGGCTGCGCCCGGGCAAGGTTCACGCCACGCTCGCCGGAGCCGCTGAGTTCTTCGGTGGCCTGCTCTTGGCGCTCGGCCTCTTCGTTCCGTTCGCGGCGGCGATTCTGATCGCCACGATGGTCACGGCTTCGCTCACCGCGCACCGCGGGAAGGGAATCTGGGCTCAGGACGGCGGGTTCGAGCTCCCGCTCGTGTTCGCGACGATCGCATTCGGTCTCGCGGCCGTGGGCGCGGGTGACATCTCGCTCGACTCGGCGTTCGGTTTCGACCTCGCCGGGACGGGATGGGCCCTCGGCGCACTCGGCGCGGGGCTGGTGGGTGGCATCGGGGCGATCGCCTCGGGCCGGCTGAGCCACGAGCGCGGAGCACCCGCGCACCCGCAGGGCGCGTAACACCCGTCTCAGGACAATGCGGCTCGGAGCGCGTCACGCAGGGCCACCTGCAGGTCGCGCGGCAGCGCCGCTATCTCAGGGGGTGGCTGCTCCATCTGCAGCGACGCATCGGAGCGAACGCGCTCGCCCTCCGCCGTGAGCGCCAGGACCTTCACGCGCCGGTCCCCGTCCGCAGCGCGCCGCTCGATCAGTCCGCGCGCCTCGAGCCGGTCCACGATCCCCGTGACGTTCGAGGGGTCGCAGAACAGCGACTGCGCGAGCGCGCCCATGGGGACCTCCTTGCCCGGCTCGATCAGCCGCAGCGCGTGCAGCTGCATGGGGGCCAGGTCGAGCTCCTGGGCCAGCCGCATCATGCGCGGCTTGTTGGCCTGCATGAGGCGCCAGATGAGCGTCCATGCCTCGACCGCGGGCTCGGTCTCCTGTTTGACGGGCATCGTTGAGGCGCATGATAGTCGACTACCTCGATAGTTTGCAACACCAATGATCCTCTGCTAGCCTCGCCGGCCATGAGCGACATCGCAGCGATCGAGACCACCGACCTGGTGAGGGAGTTCAAGAAGGGACCGCGCGCGGTCGACGGCATCGACATCCGCGTGGCCAGCGGCGAGGTGTACGGGTTTCTCGGACCGAACGGAGCGGGCAAGTCCACGACCGTCCACATGCTCACCACGCTGCTGCCGCCCACCTCGGGCAGCGCGCGCGTGGCCGGCCATGACGTGGTGGCGGAGGGCACGCAGGTGCGGGCCGCCATCGGGGCCGCCCTGCAGGAGGCCGCGCTCGATCCGTTCCTCACCGGGCGCGAGCACATGAAGCTTCAGACGGCCCTCCACGGCTTGGCGCGCGCCGAGCGCGTTCGGCGCGGCGACGAGCTGTTGACACGGGTGGGGCTGATGGAGGCCGCGGACCGCAAGGTGGGCGGCTACTCCGGCGGGATGAAGCGACGGCTGGACCTGGCGCTCGCGCTGGTGCACGGGCCGCGCATCCTGTTCCTCGACGAGCCCACAACCGGGCTGGACCCTCAGAGCCGCAGCGCGCTCTGGGCAGAGGTTCAGCGGCTGGCCACGGACGACGGCGTGACCGTGTTCCTCACCACGCAGTACCTGGAGGAGGCCGACCTGCTCGCGGATCGCATCGGGATCATCGACCAGGGCCGCATCGTGGCGGAGGGCACGCCCGACTCGCTCAAGGCGGAGATCGGCCGTTCGAGCGTCGAGGTCGTCCCGGCCGCGCACGAGGAGCTCGGCCGCATGAAGCAGGTGCTGTCCCGCTTCGGCGAGGCGGTGTCGTCCTCGCCCAAGGGGGCGGCGGTACGGCTCTCCGGCGGCGACGCCCAGCTGGCCGACGTGGTGCGGGCGCTCGATGCCGAGGACATCCGCGTGGAGCACCTCCAGCTGCACGCCCCGACGCTCGACGACGTGTTCCTGGCCAAGACCGGCCGCCACCTCGAGGGCTCCGGCGAGGGGGCCGCGGAGGAGGAGCCCGAACCCGCCGGGGTCGCCGCGTGACGCCCGGACTCGCGCTCCAGGTAGGCACGCTGGCACGGCGCTCCGTGGTGCGCACCCTGCGCCAGCCCGCCATGGTGGTGCCCTCCCTCTTCTTCCCGCTGCTCCTCCTGGCGGTGAACGCCGGTGGCCTCCAGGAGGCCACCAAGCTGCCGGGTTTCCCCGCAGACACCTATCTCGACTTCGTGCTGGCCGTGTGCTTCGTGCAGGGCGGCCTGTTCGCCGCCAACAGCGCGGGCACCAATGTGGCCAGCGACGTGGAGTCGGGCTTCCTCAACCGGCTGTCCCTGACGCCGCTCAACCGCACGGCCCTTCTCGTGGGACAGCTCGCGGGCGTGGTGGCACTCGGGACGATCCAGGCCACGACCTTCCTCGTGGTGGGCCTGATCGCCGGGGCGGGCATCCACGCCGGCTTGGCCGGCGCGTTCGTGATCGCCGCGCTGTCCCTGCTGATCTCGCTCGGCTTCGGGAGCATCGGCGCGTTCGTGGCTCTGCGAACCGGCTCGGGCGAGGCGGTCCAGGGGATCTTTCCGCTGATGTTCGCCGCCCTGTTCCTCTCCTCGATGGCCTTGCCCCGCGACCTCATCGCGACCGATTGGTTCCGCACGGTGGCCACGTACAACCCGGTCTCGTACATGCTCGAGGGCATTCGCTCGCTGGTGATCGTCGGCTGGGATAGCGAGGCGCTGGCCATGGGCTTCGCGTGCGCGGGCGGGATCGCTGTGGTCGCTCTGATCGCGGCGTCGTCGGCCCTGAGGACGCAGATGGTGCGCACATGAGGCGCGGCGGCGTGCGCGACGTGGCGTTGGCCGTGGCCTGGCGCGGCGTGCACAACTACTTCACCAACCCGGCGATCATCGTCCCCGGGCTGCTCTTCCCGCTCTTCTTCTTCACGGCCTTCGCGGGCGGCCTGTCGAGGGTGTCCTCGATCCCCGGGTTCGAGTTCGGGTCGAACTACACGGCGTTCGTCTACGGCTTCGTGCTGCTCCAGGCGTCCGCCTTCGGCGGCGTCTTCACCGGCTTCTCGATCGCCCGCGACTTCGAGGCCGGCTTCTCGCGGCGGCTCATGCTCGCCGCCCCCCGGCGCGGGGGAATCGTGGTGGGGTACTGGCTCACCGGGGTGGCGCGCGCCGTCTTCACGATCCTGGTGGTGACCACCGTGGCGCTCGTCACGGGGATGAGCGTGGGCGGCGGCTCGATCGACCTCGTGGGGCTCTACGTCCTGGCGCTGCTCGTGAACGCCGCCGCGACCCTCTTCGGCAGCGGCGTGGCCATGCGCCTGCGGACCATGCAGGCCGGGCCCGCTATGCAGATTCCGGTGTTCCTGTTCCTCTTCCTCGCGCCGGTCTGGCTGCCCTACGAGCTGCTCACCGGCTGGGTGCACGCCGCCGCCGGCTTCAACCCGGCCACGCGGTTTCTCGAGACCGAGCGGGGGTTCATCTCCGGCGAACCCACGCACGTGCTGCTGGCGTTCGCCCTGGGCGCCGGCATGGTGGCCGCGGGCGTCCTCTGGGCGCGCGGCGGGCTGCGCAGCGCCGAGCGCGCCGCCTGAATAGGATCGGCTCGTGGCCGACGACGTGAGAGAGGTGCTCAAGGGCGACGGCTTCGCGGTCGGGAACGTGGACGGCCTGGGTGAGGGCCCCGGCTTTCGCAAGGTCCGGCGCGAGCTGGGCGTGACCGCGTTCGGCGTCAACGCCATCGAGATCCCGCCCGGGTACGAGACCGGCCGCCACTACCACGACGAGCAGGAGGAGCTCTACTTCGTCTTCCGCGGACGCGTGGAGTTCACCTTCGGCGACGGGTCCAGCCATCTGCTCGGACCCGGAGGCCTCGCGCGGGTGGACGCCGCCACGGTCCGCAAGATCAAGAACGTGGGGGAGGAGCCCGCGCTCTATCTGATCACGGGCGGCAAGGACGGGTACGTGGGCCGCGACGGCCGGCTGCCCGAGGGCGAGACCCGCCGCTAGAACATCTGGCCAGGCGCGCCGTGGCAGTCCCGGGAGCGCCCTAGCCTTCACCCGCGATGCGTGCGGGACGCTCAGCGGTGGCTGCCACCGTGGCCGTGGTGCTCGCCGGCCTGTTCGCGGCCGGCGGCTCGCCGGCCCGCCCCCTGCCCAGCGCGAAGGGCTGTCCCCTGTTTCCGCGCACGAGCCAGTGGAACGCCCGGGTGGACCGGCTGCCGGTGCTCGCCGGCTCGGCCGCGATGGTGCGGAGCATCGGCGCGGACGCGAACATGCACGCCGACTTCGGATCGGGGCTGTGGGACGGCGGGCCGATCGGCATTCCCTACGTGACGGTGCCGCGAGGGCAGAAGCGCGTGCCGGTGAGCTTCGACTACGCGGACGAGTCCGACCGGGGGCGCTACCCGATCCCGGCGCGCGCCCCGGTGGAGGGGGGCCGCGGATCCGACGGGGACCGTCACGTGATCGTCGTGGACCGCTCGCGCTGCCGCCTCTTCGAGCTCTTTGCGGCCTATCCCGAGGACGGTGGAGCGCGCTGGCGCGCCGGCTCCGGCGCGGTTTGGAATCTGCGCTCCAACCGGCTGCGGCCACGCGGCTGGACCTCGGCCGACGCCGCCGGTCTGCCGATCCTGCCCGGTCTTGCGCGCTACGACGAGGTGCGCCGCGGGGCCATCGACCATGCCCTGCGCTTTACCGTTCCGCGCTCGCGACAGGCGTTCGTCTATCCGGCCCGCCACTTCGCCTCCTCGCTCAAGGACCCCACGCTGCCCGCCATGGGGCAGCGCTTCCGGCTCAAGCGCGGGTTCGACGTCTCGCGCTTCCCGCGCCAGTCGCGCGTCGTCCTCCGGGCGCTCAAGCGCTACGGGATGATCGTGGCCGACAACGGCTCCGCCTGGTACCTGTCCGGTGCCCCCAACCGGGGCTGGGACAACGACGACCTGCACTCGCTCCACGGCGTGCCCGGGAGCGCGTTCGAGGCCGTGGACACGAGCAGTCTTCCGCGGCCCAGGCGCTAAGCGGCTTCGGCGGCCTCCTCCAGGCGGCTGAGGGCGCGGCGCAGGAGCCGTGACACGTGCATCTGCGAGTAGCCGATGCGCTCGCCGATCTCACGTTGGGTCAGGTCGTGCATGAAGCGCAGCTCGACCACCCGCTGCTCGAGCTGGGGGAGGGTCTGCCAGGTGCTGGCGATCGCATCGCGGCTCTCCACCAGTTCGTAGGAGGTGTCCTCGTCGCCGAACAGGTCGAGCAGCGTGCCCGTCTCGCCGTCGTCGCGGGAGGCCGGCGCGTCGAGTGACGCGGCCTCGTAGCTGGCCGCGGCCTCGCTTGCCTCGAGCGCCGACTCGACGCTGACGCCGAGCGCAAGGGCCACCTCGCGGATGCTCGGCGAGCGCCCGAGCTGCTTGGACAGGACCTCGGTCTCGCGGCTGAGGGCAAGCGACCGCTCCTGCAGGTCGCGGGGCACGTGCAGCGCCCAGCCCTTGTCGCGGAAGTGGCGCTTGAGCTCGCCGAGAATCGTGGGGGCCGCGTAGCTCGTGAACTTCGTGCCGCGCTCGGGGTCGAAGCGGTCGATGGCCTTGATGAGGCCGAGGCAGGCGACCTGCAGCAGATCGTCGAGCGACTCGTCGGTGTAGCTGTAGCGCTGCGCCAGGTCACGTGCGAGGGGGATGAACCGCTCCACAAGCTCCTCGCGCGCGGCCACGTCGCCGTCGCGGTGGTAGCGGACGAGAAGCTCGTGCTCCACCTCGCGGGCCTGCTCGCGCTCGCGCGGGTCACGTGGTCTGGAATAGGGCCGGCGCGGAGCCGGGGGAGCCAGGACTGCTACAGACATATGGACCTCCGTCGAAATTCAAGCGACGAGGTCCGCCTGGCGACCGTGCAACGGTCGGAAGTCGTCCCCCCTTATGGGAGGAGGTGAACCAGCGAGCCAGTGAGTCCCGGTGGAACAGCCTCTTGAATCATTATGTCCTACGGGCCAGCTTTCGAAACGGATCTAGGCGCGAATGCCCCTCAGTGAGGGCAGCACCTGCTCGCCGTAGATCTCGAGCGCTCTCACCGGGGCGGCGCCGGACGCGTTCTGGAGGCAGACCACGGTGGCTCCCATCTGCTCGACGTCCCGGATTCGCTCCGCGTGGAGCCCCGGATCGGGACCCACTATGTACTGCTCCATGAAGTCCTCGTCGGAGTGCTCGCGCTGGGCCTTCTCCTGCATCGCTCTGGGGTCGTGCCAGTCGTCGGTGAAGTACTCCTGCGGCATGGTGGCCTTCCAGACCCGGGCTCCCTCGAGGGCGGCGTCCTCGTCCTCGGCCCAGGAGAAGCCGGTCTGGAGGATGATCTCGCCGGTCTCGCGGCCGGCGTCGTCGCACGCCGAGCGGTAGGCGTCGATCACCTCCGGGGCCGACTCGGGGTCGGCCACGGTCCACACGCCGTCGCCGTAGCGGGCAGCCACCTGGGCGGCGCGTGGCCCGAACGCGGACACGTACACGGGCGGGCGCCGCTCGCCCCTGGTGTGAAGGTATGCGGCCTTGGTCCGGTAGAAGCGGCCCTCGTAATCGAGCCGCTCGCCGTCCAGCAAACGGCCGATGATCTCCAGCGCCTCCTCCAGGCGCTCCACCTGCTCGGCCACCGGCGGCCAGTCCATTCCGCAGGGAGTCTCGTTCAGCGACTCCCCGGAGCCGATGCCGAGGAAGCCGCGCCCCGGGAACAGCTCCTCCACGGTTGCGGCGAACTGGGCCACCACAGCGGGGTGGTGGCGGTACACCGGAGCGGTGACGCCGGTGCCGATCGGGATGCTCTCGGTGGCCTGCCCGATCGCGCCGAGCAGCGTCCACGCGTGGCCGGCGTGACCAGGCTCCCACCACGGCTGGTAGTGGTCGCTGACGTTGAGGGCGTCGAAGCCGGCCTGCTCGGCGGCGACCGCCTGTGGCACGAGCTCGCTGGGCGCGAACTGCTCGGTGGCGAGTTGGGTCCAATAGCGCATGGCGGCCCGGTACCCGCGACCACGCGCCGCTAACGCCGATGGCGCCAGCGCGCAAATTCGTTCATTTGTCTGTCTTTATTGACCATTTCGGCGTGGGTGGATACGTTGCTGCCACCGCCAAGGAAGCGTGGTGCGGACCGCCGAAACGCCCAGCGGTTGTACGGACCTCGTGGCCCACGGCCAACACGAGGAGGAGAGATGGCGTACCTGACCTGCCCGACCTGTCGGCTCACGGTCTACCGACCGCAGCTGTCGCTATCCGAGGACTGCCCGCGCTGTCGCGCGAAGATGGGCAAGGCCAGCCGCCTGTTCAAGTCGGCGGGCCCGCCGCGGCTGCTCGAGCCGCAGCCCTCCCAGGCCCCCAGCGGTACTCCCTAGCTGCCGCCCAGGCCGCGATCCTCGGACGCCTTGTAGGCGATCTGGAGGAAGTCCGAGATCGTCAGGGCGCTGAGGATCGACGCGATGAAGCGCGTGGTGCGCGGCGCGAACAGGAGCCCCACGTGGAACCCGGCGGATATCCACACGCCGAGGCAGTAGGGGCAGATGAGCAGCTCCCCGATCGCGCGCTTGAGACCTGTGCCGCGCGCCTTCTCCTCGACCTCGGCCGGGCCGCCGCGCTCCTGGAACTCGGTGAAGGGCGCACGCGCGAACGCGGTGATCCTGTCCTTGGAGACCATCCGGCTGAGCTTGTGGGTGGCTACCCCCGTTAGCAGCACGTCCGAGGCGTCGACCCGCTCCGGCAGGTCCCGCCCGGAGCGACGGGCCGCTACGAGCGCGGCAACCACGCTGGAGTTGAGCACGCCGGCGAAGGCCATATAGGACTTGAACGGCGGTCGCTCGGCAGGCTCGGCGTACCCCGTGAAGAGGCCATCGTCGGTCTTCGGCTTGGTGGCGTCGCTCACGCGCGCCCGCTCTCCATCTTGCTCGTGTCGCGCGGCTCCATGAACGGCTCCTGGTCGGCGGGGTGCCCGGCCTCGATCGCGCGCCCGCGCTCGAGTTCGGCGTTGAACTCGGCGCCGAGGAGCACCGCGATGTTCGAGATCCACAGCCACACGAGGAAGATGATCACGCCGCCCAGCGCCCCGTAGGTCTTGTTGTACGAGCCGAAGTTCGACACGTAGAAGGCGAACGCGCCCGACGCGATCACCCACAGCACCACGGCGAGGATGCCGCCGGGAGAGATCCAGCGGAAGCCGGGCTGCTTGACGTTGGGGGCGGCCCAGTAGAGGAGCGCGAACATGAAGGAGACCACCACCAGGAGCACCGGCCACTTGGCGATATCCCAGACCGTGACCGCGGTCGAGCCGAGGCCCACGAGGTTGCCCATCTGCTCCGCCAGGCCGCCCGTGAGCACCACGGCGAACGCGCTGATGCCCACCAGCACGAGCAGGGAAATGGTCAGGCCGATGCGGACCGGGAGGGTCTTCCAGATCGGCCGTCCCTCTTCGATGTCGTAGATCGAGTTGGACGCGCGCATGAAGGCGGCCACGTAGCCCGACGCCGACCACAGCGCCCCGGCCACGCCCACCACGAAGAGCACGCCGGCCGAGCCCTGGCTCGACTGGAGGTTGCGGATGGCGTCGGTGACGATCTCCCTGGCGGGGCCGGGCGCTAGCTCCTCGAGGTTGTCGATCAGCGGCTGGGTGGCCGATTCGCCGATCAACCCGAGCACCGAGAAGAGCACGATCAGTGCCGGGAAGATCGCGAGGATCGAGTAGTACGTGAGCGCTGCCGCCCAGTCGGTGAGGCCGTCCTCGCGGAACTCCCGGACTGTTCGCTTCAGGACATTGACCAGGGAGCCGGCCTGCAGGTCGGTGGGGCTTTCGGGCGCAGGCATGCCGGACCCGCTACCCCGAATGCCGCTCTGTAAGCGGCTCGATCGCCAGCTGGCCGCCGTGGCGCTCCTCGACCTGGAGGGTGCTGTGGTCGATCCCGAAGTTCTCGTGCAGCAGCGTCGCGAGCTGGCGCCGGTGCGACTGGGAGTCGCAGCCCGAGCGGACAACCACGTGAGCCGAGAGGGCCGGGAACCCCGACGTGACCTCCCAGACGTGCAGGTCGTGCACCTCCACCACGTGCGGAGCCGACGCGAGCGCGCGGCCGATCTCGTCCGGATCGAGGTCGCGCGGGGCGGCCTCGAGCAGCACCCGGCCCGAGTCGCGCAACAGGCCGACGCCGGACCTGATCATGAGCGCTGCCACGAGCAGGGCGGCCACGCCGTCCGCGCGGGTGAAGCCGGTGGTGAGGATCACCACCCCGGCCACCGCGGTGGCGATGAACGCGAACAGGTCAGTGAGCACGTGCTGGAAGGCGCCCTCCACGTTCAGGCTGCGGCGATCAGCGCCCGCGAGCACCATCGTGGCCGCCAGGTTGACCGCGATGCCGGCCACGGCCACCACCAGGACGATCCCTCCCTCGACGTCCGGGGGGGAGATCAGCCGGCGCGTGCCCTCCAGGACGATCACGGCGCCGAGGGCGAGCAGCGTGGCGCCGTTCAGCTGGGCGGAGAGGATCTCCGCTCTGCGCATGCCGAAGGTGAAACCGCCGGCTGCCGGGCGGCGGGCGAGGCGGGCGGCGAGAATGGCCAGGGCGATCGCGCCCGCGTCGGTGAGCATGTGCGCGGCGTCGGAGAGCAGCGCGAGTGACTCGGCCAGGATCCCGGCCACCACCTCCACGGCCATGAACGAAAGGATCAGCGCAAGCGCGATCCACAGCCGCCTGCCGTCGGTGTTCTCCCCCGCTACGCCGGGCGGGCCGTGCAGGTGTAGGTGATGTCCGTGATGTCCGCCCATCTGCCGAGATGGTCGCAGGCTCTCAAGCGGTTTTGAACGGGGTTCGGCACGGGTACATACGCACGCATGAGACTCGGTTGGGTCACCGCCGCCGCTCGCCACGCGGGCTGGTGGCTTCAGTGGCACACAAGGAACCGTGCCGGTCAGGGCTGCCGGCCCGCGGTTCCGCCGCCCCAGCGCTAGTAGCTCCGAGGCCTGCTCTTGCCGCCGCCGCACGGCGGCGGTGAAGGAGGCACAGGTGCAGTGCAGCCTTCAGTCGCTGCGTCACTTTGAGGCCCTATACGGGCCCCTAGATGACGCGGCGCCGCTAGGGGGCGGTTTCGGGCGCCGTCGGTGTGCTGGAGGCCGGGGCGGGCGTGGTTTCCGTCGGCACCGTGACCGTGACGGTGCGCGGCTCCTCGGGAGTTGTGGCCGGGTCCTCGTCGGTTGTGGTGTCCTCGCCGGCCGGCGTGGGTGTGCGCTCCTCCGGGGTGGACGTTCGCTTGTTGCGCGCCTTGCCGCCGACGAAGGAGCTGGCTCGGTCGCTCCCGCCGATCGACTGGCCCGCGATCAGCTCGATTGCCGTCAGCGCCACGGCGCCGATCAGGAGGCCGGCGACCGTGGTGATCGCCACCACGCGGAACGCAAAGCGCCGGCGCGAGGCCGGCGCGACCGACGGTTGCCGGTACACGCGCACGGGCGCTTGCCCGGGAGCGTCCGGATCGGGCCTCGCGGACGGGGCGGCGGCCTCGTCCAGGTCGTCCAGCTGAAGCGCCGGGCGGTCGGAGGTGATCGCCCGGGCGATCCGCTCGCTCGGGCGGTGCAGCAGCTCGCTGACGATCGCGACGATGAGAGGGGTGATCGCCGCGGCGATCCATGTGCCGGCGATCCAGAGCTGAGAGGTCACGGCGGCGGCTGACGCGGATGCCGCACTCGCGATAGCGAGCGTGCGCGCGTTCAACCGGCGCTCCTCCTCGCGCGTGCGCGGAGGCGAAGCCATCGGCCGCAACATAGCGAGCGTCGGGGCCGCGGCCGCGTGCGGGTAGGGTCCCGCCGCAATGGCCGACCAGATCACGCGCGACGCCGATGTGGCGGTGATCGGGGCCGGCCTGGCGGGACTGAGCGCGGCCCGAGGCGTCGTCGCGGCGGGCGCGTCGGTCGTGGTGGTGGAGGCGCGCGACCGGGTGGGCGGCCGCGTGCTGAACGAGGACATCGGCGCGGGCAACGTGGTCGAGGTTGGGGCTCAGTGGATCGGCCCCACCCAGGACCGGCTGGCCGCGCTGGCGGTGGCGCTGGGAGTGGACACGTTCCCGACCCACACGCACGGCGAGAACGTGCTCGAGTACGGCGGGCGGCTGCGCCGCTACAGCGGCACCATCCCGCGGATCAACCCGCTCGTGCTGCTCGACGTGGAGCGCGCGCAGCGCAAGCTCAACCGGCTGGCCCGCACGGTCCCGACAGGGGCGCCCTGGGCGGCGCCGGGCGCGGAGCGCCTCGACTCCCAGACGGCGGCCACGTGGATGCGCCGCAACGTGGCCACCAAGGCGGGGCGGAGTCTCCTCCAGCTCGGGATCCAGGCCGTGTGGGCGGCGGAGCCCGAGGACATCTCCCTGCTCCACATGCTCTTCTACATCCACTCCGCCGGAAGCCTCCAGATGCTCTTCGACACGGAGGGCGGCGCGCAGCAGGACCGCTTCGTGGGCGGCTCGCAGCTGGTGGCGATTCGCATGGCGGAGGAGCTCGGCGACGAGCGGCTGTTGCTGGGGCGGCCCGTCCGGGCGATCGCGCACGGCCCCGACGGCGTGGTGGTGCGGGCCGACGGCGCGGAGGTTCGTGCCCGCCGCGCAATAGTGGCGATCGCGCCCACGCTCGCCGGCCGGCTGTCGTACGACCCGCCGCTGCCCGGGTATCGCGACCAGCTCACCCAGCGGATGCCGCTGGGCACCGTGGCCAAGTGCATGGCGGTGTACGACGAGCCGTTCTGGCGTGCCGACGGCTTGTCGGGCGAGGCCACGAGCGACGTCGGGCCTGTGCGGCTCACGTTCGACAACTCGCCGCCGGGCGGCTCGCCCGGCGTGCTGCTCGGGTTCCTCGAGGGCAACCACGCACGTCGGCTCGGGCGGCTTCCGGCGGAGGAGCGGCGCACGGCCGTGATCGGCTGCTTCACCCGGCTGTTCGGAGAGCGCGCGGCGCAACCGGCCCACTACGTGGAGCGGCTGTGGGCCGAGGAGGAGTGGTCGCGCGGATGCTACGGCTGCCACATGCCCACCGGCGCCTGGACCAACTACGGGCCCGCGCTGCGGGAGCCGCTCGGCCCGCTGCACTGGGCCGGGGCCGAGATCGCGACGGTGTGGAACGGCTACATGGACGGGGCGGTGCGCTCCGGGGAGAGCGCGGCCACCGAGGTGCTCGAGCGGCTCTGAAAGCCCGTTTAGGCACCCATGACCTCGGTACCCAAGAAGAGAGAGATTTTCTGACTCGATAGAGAAGGAGTGCTCTACATGGCAGGCAAGCTCGAAGGCAAGAGGGTCGCGTTCCTCGCGACCGACGGTGTCGAGCAGGTGGAGCTCACCGAGCCGTGGAAGGCCGTCGAGGAGGCGGGCGGCACGCCAGAGCTGATCTCGCTGGAGGAAGGCGAGATCCAGGGCGTGAACCACATGGACAAGGGCGACGCGTTCGCCGTGGACACGCTGGTGGCCGACGCCGACGCGAGCGACTACGACGGGCTCGTCCTGCCGGGCGGAGTGGCCAACCCCGACTTCCTGCGGGCCGACGAGGACGCGGTGGCGTTCGCCCGCGCCTTCTTCGAGGCCGGCAAGCCGGTGGCGGCGATCTGCCACGGGCCGTGGACGCTGGTGGAGGCCGACGTGGTGCGCGGGCGCACGCTCACCTCGTGGCCGAGCCTGCGGACCGACATCCGCAACGCCGGAGGCACCTGGGTGGACGAGGAGGTCCACGTGGACAGTGGCTTCGTGACCAGCCGCAAGCCGGACGACCTTCCGGCCTTCTGCAAGAAGCTGGTCGAGGAAATCTGCGAGGGCCGCCACGATGAGCAGGCCCTCCAGACGGCGGGCGCCGGCAACTCCTAGCGCAGGCGCCGGACCCGCAATCCCCCGGCGCACCGGGGCGTCCTTCGGGGCGCCTCGGTGTCGTCTTGCGGCGTACCGATGGCATTCGAACCCGGGGTCGCTAGCTTGGACGGCCCGATGCGGCCGAACCCGGTCATCTACCAGATCTACCCGCGCTCCTTTCAGGACTCGGACGGCGACGGCGTGGGCGATCTCGCGGGCGTGCGTGCGCGTCTCGACCACCTCGTGGACCTGGGCGTGGACGCGCTCTGGTTGTCGCCGATCTACCCGTCGCCGATGGCCGACTTCGGGTACGACGTCTCGGACTACCGGGACGTGGACCCGGTCTTCGGCACGCTGGCCGACTTCGACGAGCTCGTGGAGGCGGCCCACGCTCACGGGCTGGCGGTGCTGCTCGACATCGTTCCCTGCCACACGTCGATCGAGCATCCGTGGTTCCGCGAGCACCCGGACTGGTACATCTGGTCCGAGCGGCCCAACAACTGGCTGTCGGCGTTCGGCGGCTCCGCCTGGGCGCCGCTCGACGGCCGCTACTACCTCCACTCCTTCTATCCCGAGCAGCCCGACCTCGACTGGCGCAACCCGGAGGTCGTGGCCGCGATGCAGGACGTGCTCCGCTTCTGGCTCGACCGCGGCGTGGACGGCTACCGAATTGACGCCATCGACAGGCTGCTGAAGGACGCGCAGCTGCGCGACGACCCGCCCGCGAGCGAGGCGTTCGGCCTGCCGCTGAGCGAGGAGGAAGCCCGCCTCGCCCTCACCAACTCGCGCAACGCACCGGACATGGGCCAGGCGCTGGCGCAGATCCGCGCGGCGGCCGGCGACGCGGTCCTCGTAGGCGAGGTCTACCTGCCGAGCGCCAAGTGGCAGCCCTACCTCGACCACTTCGACGCGGTGTTCGCCTTCGAGCTGCTCCAGTCGCCCTGGGAGGCGGAGTCGCTTCGGCGCGCGATCGAGGCCACCACGAGCCGCCCGGGCGCGGCATGGGTGATGTCGAACCACGACTTCGGCCGGCTGGCCACACGCTTCGGAGCGGAGAACGCACGCGCGGCGGCGCTGCTGCTCCTGACCCTGCCCGGCCCCGCGTTCCTCTACCAGGGCGACGAGATCGGCCAGCTGGACGGCCCGCCCGGCGAGTCTGTGCACGATCGCGCGGGACGCGACCGCTATCGCCACCCGATGCAGTGGGACCCGAGCCCCGGCGGCGGCTTCAGCACGGGCGATGCCTGGCTCCCGGTGCTGGATCCGGCGGGGCGCAATGTGGAGGAGCAGCGTGCGGACCGGGGCTCCACGCTGGCGCTCGTACGTGAGCTGATCGCGCTTCGCCGCGGCCTTGGCGAGGGCTTCGAGATGCTCGAGGCCACGCCGGGGGTGATCGCCTACCGGCGTGGCATGCACGTGGTGGCCGTCAACACCACCGCCGAGTCTCGCCCCGTGCCGCTAGAGCTCGGAGAGCCGCTGCTCACGACGACACCCGACGCGATCCGGGGCGGTGAGCTGGCCCCGAATGCAGGTGTTGTCTCTGGCTGATTGAATGCGCCGCGCGAAGGGTAGGTAGCCCTCGAGGGAGTGAGGGAGACACTGCACGGACGGCATGCCATAGCTGTGATCGCGACGCTCGCACTGTCGCTGCTGGCTGCCTGCGGCGGCGGCGAGGGAGGCAGCGGCGCCCGCGCCATCAACTGGTACGTGTTCAACGAGCCCGGTGGCGCCTACGACGCGGCCGTGGAGGACTGCAACAAGCAGGCCGGGGGCAAGTACACGATCAACTACGTGAAGCTGCCCACCGACGCGAATCAGCAGCGCGAGCTGATCGTCCGGCGCCTCGCGGCGGAGGACGAGAGCATCGACCTGGTCGGCATGGACGTGATCTGGACTGCCGAGCTTGCGGAGGCGGGGTGGATCCTCCCCTGGGAAGGCGAGCGGCGCAGCGCGGCCGAGGAGGGCAAGCTCGAGGGCCCGCTCAAGACGGTGGAGTACCAGGACAAGATCTACGGGATCCCGTTCACCAGCAACACGCAGCTCCTCTGGTACCGCAAGGACCGCGTGGACGCGCCGCCCGAGGACTTCACCTGGGATCAGATGATCGACGACGCGGTGGACAAGGGCACCGCGGTCGAGGTGCAGGCACGCCAGTACGAGGGCCTCACCGTCTGGATCAACTCGCTGATCGCCGGCGCCGGCGGCCAGATCGTCGACCAGAACGGCGATGTGAAGGTCGACGACACCGCCAAGCGGGCGGCCGAGATCGAGAGCAAGCTCGCGAAGTCCCCCGCCGCGCCACCCGGCATGTCCACCAACGCCGAGGACCAGGCGCGCCAGGGCTTCGAGTCAGGGCGCTCCGATTACCAGGTGAACTATCCCTTCGTCTATCCGAGCGCCGGGGATGTGAGCAAGGAGTTCCAGAAGAACATGGGCTGGGCGCGCTATCCACGCACAGACGCCGACAAGCCCAGCCGCCCGCCGCTCGGAGGCATCAACATCGGCGTGTCGTCCTACTCGGAGAAGCCCGACCTGGCCTTCGAGGCCGCCGAGTGCCTGGCCAGCGAGGACCACCAGGCGATCGCCGCCGAGCTGGGCGGACTGCCGCCGACCACGGAGGCCGTCTACGACACGCCCAAGGTCCAGAAGGCCTACCCGTTCGCGGATCTGCTGCGCGAGTCGATCGAGGCCGCCGCGCCGCGGCCGGTCACGCCGGCCTACAGCGACATCTCGCTCGCCATCCAGAAGACCTTCCACCCGCCCGACAAGGTGGATCCGGACGGCATCGTGGACAAGCTCCGTGACCGGATGGAGAAGGCGGCCGAGGGGAAGATCTTCTGATGGAGGCCGGCGCCGCCACCACGCAGACCGCGCCCGCTCAGGCGCCGAAGAAGAAGGGCATCACGGACCGCGCCAAGGCGGAGCGCAAGCTCGCCTGGCTGCTCTGCGCCCCGGCGGTGATCGCGATGCTGATCGTGACCGGGTATCCGATCGCCTACGCGTTCTACCTGTCGCTCCAGAAGTTCGACCTGCGCTTCCCTGACGACAAGGAGTTCGTGGGTCTCGCGAACTACGGCGACGTGCTGTCGTCGACCACGTGGTGGTCGGACGTGGCCACAACGCTGATCATCACGGTGTGCTCGGTGGCGATCGAGCTCGTGCTGGGCATGGCGATCGCGCTCGTGATGCACCGGGCGATCTTCGGGCGCGGGCCGGTGCGCGCCGCGATCCTGATCCCCTACGGCATCGTCACCGTCGTCGCGGCCTTCGCCTGGAAGTACGCGTTCGACCCGACCAGCGGATTCGTAGCGGGGCTGCCGCTGATCGCGGACGACGCTCAGCCGCTCAACACCAAGAACGGCTCGCTGGTCGTGATCATCCTGGCGGAGGTCTGGAAGACCACCCCATTCATGGCGCTCCTCCTGCTGGCCGGGCTGTCGCTCGTTCCCGACGAGCTGCACGAGGCGGCCAAGGTCGACGGTGCGAGCGTCACGCAGCGCTTCTTCCGCATCACGCTGCCGCTGATGCGCCCGGCGATCCTCGTGGCGCTCCTGTTCCGCACGCTCGACGCGTTCCGGATCTTCGACAACATCTACATCATCCAACCCGGGGGAGCGCTCGGCACCGAGAGCGTCTCGATCCTCGGCTACAACGTCCTGATCAACCGCGGGAACCTGGGGCTCGGATCGGCCATATCGATCCTGATCTTCCTGTGCGTGATCCTCATCGCCGTCTTCTTCGTCAAGGCGCTCGGCACGAGCACGGCACAGCAGCGAGGGGAGACCTGAGATGGAGCACACGAACCGCGAACGGGTGCTGTGGGGAATCGGGATCCTGGTGGTGCTGCTCTACGCCCTGATCCCGGTGGCGTGGATCACCACGCTGTCGCTGAAGACGCCGGAGCAGGTGGCCGACCGCAAGTTCTACTCGGGCATCTCCTTCGAGAACTACGAGGTGATCTTCAAGGACGACATGTTCATCGCGGCGCTCATCAACTCGCTCGGAATCGCGGCGATAGCGACGCTGATCTCGATCGTGCTCGCCGCCATGGCGGCCTACGCCACCTCGCGCCTCGAGTTCACCGGCAAGACGCTGATCCTGTCCGGCGCCCTGGCAGTAGCGATGTTCCCGCCGATCTCGATCGTCGGTTCGCTGTTCGACATGTGGCGCGCGATCGGGCTCTACGACACGTGGCTCGGGCTGATCATCCCCTACATGACGTTCACCCTGCCGCTGGCGATCTATACGCTCTCGGCGTTCTTCCGCGAGATCCCCTGGGAGCTCGAGCAGGCGGCCCAGGTGGACGGGGCCACGCCGTTCCAGGCGTTCCGCAAGATCATCGTGCCGCTGGCGGCGCCCGGCGTGTTCACCGCGGCGATCCTCGTCTTCATCTTCGCCTGGAACGACTTCATCTTCGCAAACACGCTGACCTCGACCGACAACGCCCGGACGGTCCCGGCGGCGCTCGCCTTCTTCACCGGGGCGTCGCAGTTCACTCAGCCGATCGGGGCGATCGCCGCGGCCGCGGTCGTGGTCACCGTGCCGATCATCATCATGGTTCTGATCTTCCAGCGCCGAATCGTCGCGGGCCTCACCGCCGGCGCGGTGAAGGGATAAAGGAGGAGGCACCCGTGGCCCAGATAACGCTCGACGGAGTCACCAAGCGGTACCCGGACGGATACGAGGCCGTGTCCGACATGAGCCTCGAGATAGCGGACGGGGAGTTCGTGATCCTCGTAGGCCCGTCCGGCTGCGGGAAGTCCACAGCCCTGCGGATGATCGCCGGGCTCGAGGACATCTCGGACGGCGAGCTGCGCATCGGCGGCGACGTGGTGAACGACAAGGCGCCGAAGGACCGCGACATCGCGATGGTGTTCCAGAACTACGCGCTCTACCCGCACATGACCGTGCGCGACAACATGGGCTTCGCGCTCAAGCTGCGCGGGCTCGACAAGTCGGAGATCGAGAAGAAGGTGGGCGAGGCCGCGCGCATCCTCGACCTCGAGCAGCATCTCGACCGCAAGCCGTCGCAGCTCTCGGGCGGCCAGCGCCAGCGCGTGGCGATGGGCCGCGCGATCGTGCGCGACCCGGCGGTGTTCCTCATGGACGAGCCGCTCTCCAACCTCGACGCGAAGCTACGCGTGCAGATGCGCACGGAGGTGTCGCGGATTCAGAACAACCTCGGCACCACGACGGTCTACGTGACCCACGACCAGACCGAGGCCATGACGCTCGGCGACCGCGTGGCGGTCATGCGCGCCGGCCGGCTCCAGCAGGTCGGCTCGCCGATGGAGCTCTACAACCATCCCAACAACCTGTTCGTGGCCGGCTTCATCGGCTCACCGGCGATGAACTTCATGCCGGCCACGGTGGAGGGCGACACGGTGAAGCTGCCCGTCGGCGACGTGCGGCTCCCGCAGGAGGCGCGTGAGGCTGTGAGCCACATGGCCGGCAAGCAGCTGATCGCCGGCATCCGGCCGGAGAACTTCGAGGACGCCGCCGTGGTGACCGACGACGTGAAGCAGCGCGGCTCCACCTTCCGCGCGCGGATCGACGTGGTCGAGTCCATGGGCTCCGAGCTGTACGCGCACTTCACGGTGGACAGCGACCAGGACATCGAGTCGGCAGAGCTCCGTGAGCTCGCCGAGGACGCCGGCGGCGGCGAGGTGCCGAGCTCGGGCGAGCCCGGCAAGATCGTGGCGCGCTTCGATCCCGAGAGCCAGGTGCAGGAGGGGCAGGAGGCCGAGATCTGGGTGGACGCCGAGCGACTCCACCTGTTCGACCCCGAGGACGGCCGCAACCTGACGGTCAGCAGCAGCACGCCCGCCGCCACGGGCGGCGGCGACGCCTCGCAGGGCGGCTAACGCAGCTCTTTACGTAGCGCCTTCACCATCGTGTCCTCGTCCCAGCTGGGGCGCTCGAGCTCCTGGCGGAGCCTGTCGATCACGCTCTCGTCCCAGTCGTGGGTGCGCAGGATCAGGTAGCGCAGGTGCGACACGCGCATGTAGGCCTCGGTGGCGGTGCCCTTCTTGGCCAGCCCGGCCTCCTGGAGCATCTCGACCACCGGCTCGTACTCCTCCCGGAACCAGGCCTCAGCCACGTCCGGGCGTGACAGCTCCTCGCCGGTGCCCTGCTCGCGCCGGAAGCCCCAGGCCTCCACGGCCTCGGCCAGCGCCGCGTAACGCCACTCGTCTGACAGCTCGATCTTCGCTCGCGCCTGCTCGGGCAGCGGCACGCGCTCGCGGAAGAGGCGCTCGTGGCTCTTCAGGGGAAGGTCCGCGAGGGTGATCTCACGCTCCGCTCCCACCTCGGTCAGCACCTCGGTCACGTAGGCGTTGATGTCCTTGTGGCCGAGCGCGCGCGCCACCGAGACGCGGTGGTGGCCGTCCTTGACGAAGTGGAGCTCGCCGATCCGGTACACGTCGATCGGGGGCATGGCCTGGCCGCGCCGCTGCGCGGCGGCCACGCGCTCCCAGCGGGTGCGCACCTTGCCCGACGTGGGGCGGAAGCTGCGGTCGAACTCGCGACCGCGATCCACCGTGCCGACGATCGAGTCGAGCGTGATCACCTGCTGGCCAAGCTGGCGCTCGCCGCGGCGCCCGAGCGCCGCCACCACCTCCTCGAACGGGAGGATCACGCTCACGTCGCTGGACTCGCCGCGCAGTCGCTCCCTCAGGCGCGAGAGCGCGCGGGCGCGCCGCGTGCGGGCAAAGTCGAACTGTGCGTCGGATTCGGGTAGGCCTGTGTCCTTGGGCACTCCCCTAGTGATACCCGACACGCGTGCCATCCTCCCCGCGCATGACTGACGCGACGGCGATGGTCTTCGTCACGCGCCGGCTCCCGGGCGGCGCGCTCGAGCGCCTGGGTGAGCGCCACCAGGTGGAGGTATGGCCGGAGCGGGTGCCCCCGCCGGCCGCGGAGCTCGCGGCGGGCGTGGCTGACGCCGACGGGCTGCTGAGCCTGCTCACCGATGCCGTGACGGCCGATCTGATCGCCGCCGCGCCGCGGCTGCGCGCGATCTCGAACTACGCCGTGGGAGTGGACAACATCGACGTGGCCGCCGCCACCGAGCGCGGCATCCCCGTGGGCCACACCCCCGACGTGCTTACCGACACCACGGCCGATCTGGCCGTGGCCCTGATGCTCGGCGCCTCGCGGCGGCTCGTGGAGGGCGACGCGCTCGTGCGGCGGGGAGAGTGGCTGACCTGGGAGGCCGACCTGCTGATGGGCCACGACCTCCACCATTCGACCGTGGGCGTGGTGGGCATGGGCCGGATCGGGCGCGCGGTGGCGCGCCGCGTGGAGGGCTTCGGCGCCCAGGTGATCTACTCGGGCCGCAGCGGGGGTGTGCCGCTCGAGGAGCTGCTCCGGCAGTCCGACTTCGTAACGCTGCACTGCCCGCTCACGCCGGATACGCGCGGCTTGATAGACGCGCGCGCCCTTGAGCTGATGAAGCCGAGCGCTTACCTGGTGAACACCGCCCGCGGCCCGATCGTGGACACCGCCGCCCTGATCGAGGCGCTCGAGAAGGGGGAGATCGCCGGCGCCGGGCTCGACGTGACCGACCCGGAGCCGCTGCCCGGCGGCCACCCGCTCCTGTCGGCGCCCAACCTGCTGGTGCTGCCCCACCTCGGGTCGGCCACGATCGCCACCCGCGAGCGGATGGCCGACCTGGCGGTGGACAACCTGCTGGCCGGCCTGGCGGGCACGCGGATGCCGCACTGCGTGAACCCGGAGGTCTACGGGTAGGGGCCGGCGCGCCCGTTCGTCGCGGCGCCGGCGGCGGTGCCCTCGTCTACTGCGGCTGGGAAGGATGGCGCTCGCTGAGCGTGTCCCGTGACGATCGGGTGGTCTCCTGTGACGGGCGAAAATCGAGACGCGACTTATGCTGAATTATTCAGCTCAACGTTGGTCTCGATCGAGTGGTCACTCGCCGAGCACCTTGATCACAAGGCGCTTCGGCCGGCGGCCGTCGAACTCTGTGTAGAAGACCTGCTGCCAGGGGCCGAGGTCGAGCCGCCCCTCGGTCACCGGCACGATCGCCTGGTGGTGCACCAGCAGGTTCTTGAGGTGGGCGTCGCCGTTGTCCTCGCCGCCGCGGTGGTGGCGGTAGTCGCCGGGGTCGGGCAGCAGCTGGCGCGCCACGTCGTTGGCGGGCTCCTTCCAGCTCGGCGGCGCGACCTTGTCGAGCCACTCGAGCGTGTCCTCCTGGAGGCCCGGCTCGTCGTCGTTGATCCACACCCCGGCGGTGATGTGCATGGCCGCCACCAGGGCCAGGCCCTCGCTCACGCCGGCCTCGTCCACGGCGGCCTGCACGTCCTCTGTGATGCGCACGAACTCGCGCCGGGACTCGGTCTGGAACGTCCGGTAGACGGTGTGGGACTTCATTGGGCGATCATTCCTCCTGAAATGGACCTCGGACTCGACGGCAGGCTCTGTGTGGTCACCGGCGCCACGCGCGGAATCGGCGCCGCCACGGCCCGCATGCTTGCGCAGGAGGGCGCTCGCGTGCTCTCGGTGGCGCGCCAGGACGCGGACATCGAGCTGGACGTGACGGCTCCCGATGCCGGCGAGCGCGTGCTGGAGCGCTGCGACGGCGCACCGTGGGCGCTCGTGAACAACGCGGGCACGAGCAGCGTCCGCTCGCTGGAGGAGCTTCGCGACGACGAGTGGCAGGCCCACTGGGAGCTCCACGTGATGGCCCCGATGCGCCTGATGCGCGCGCTCGCGCCGGCCATGGCCGCGGCGGGCGGCGGGCGGATCGTGAACGTGAGCTCGTCCTCGGGCAAGCGGCCGTCGCTCACCAACCCCGCCTACTCGGTCACCAAGGCGGCCCTGCTGTCACTGAGCCGCCTGGTGGCCGACTCCTTCGCGTCAGACGACGTGCTGGTCAACTCGGTGGCGCCGGGCCCGGTGGACACTGAGCTGTGGGTGGGGGAGGGCGGCCTGGCGGATCAGGTGGCCGAGCGCACGGGCTCGACGCGCGACGAGGTGCTGGCCTCGACCCATTCCAAGCCGCCGCTCGGGCGAATGGGGCGTGAGGACGAGATCGCCGCCGTGATCGCGTTCCTCTGCTCGGAGCGATCCTCGAACGTGACGGGCGCCGCCTGGTCGGTGGACGGCGGATCCGTGCCTACGATCGTCTAAGCCATGTCGAGCAGCAGCGACATCGAGCTCCTTCGCACGATGTACGACGCGTTCAATCGCGGCGACCTCGACGCGCTCATGGACCACTTCTGGCCGGACGCGGAGCAGGTGGTCGAGGTGGTCGGGGAGACCCACCGCAATCGCGACGAGATCAGGCGCTCCTTCGAGGGCTACTTCGAGCTGGTGGAGGCGCACCACACCGAGCCGATCGAGTTCATCGAGGTGGGCGACATCCTGGTGGTGCACGTACGCCTCCAGGGCCGCCTGCGCCATACCGGGATCACCGACGAGATGATCCCCACCGAGATGATCCACGTCTTCGAGCTGCGCGACGGGAAGATCGCCTGGAACTACATCACCGCGGACAGGGAGGACGCTCTCGCGGCGGCCCGGGCTCGGTAGCGTCAGTCCGGTGCCGCGCGTCGTGATGGGGTTGATGTTCTTCCCGCGGGGAGGGTCGAGTCAGGTGGCCCGTTACCTGGCGCGCTCCCTGCCGGAGCTGGGCTGGGAGCCCACGCTCGCCTGCGGCTCGCTCGGCCCGCCCGGCGCGCCCTCCAACGCGGCGAGCTTCTTCCCGGGCCTCGACGTTCGCGCGCTCGACTTCGGCACAGCCGCGGAGGCGCCCGACCCGATGGCGGCCGACCCGCCCTTCCATCCGTCCTTCGAAGACCGCCCGGGGGCGCCGGACCGCGTGTTCGCGAAGCTCGACGCCGGCGCCTTCGAGCACCAGGTCGAGACCTGGCGGCGACAGCTCGCGGCCGCCGACGCCGGGTCGGCCGATCTCCTCCATCTGCATCACCTCACGCCGATCAACGAGGCCGCCGAGCGCGACCATCCGCGGGTGCCACGGATCGGCCACCTGCACGGCACCGAGATGCTGATGCTCCGCCAGATAGCCGACGGTCCACCCGAGGGCTGGGAATACGCCGAGGAATGGGCCGGCCGGATGCGCCGCTGGGCTCAGGCCTGCGAGCGGCTGCTGGTGCTCTCCCCGGACGCCGTGCGCCGGGTGCCCGACCTGCTCGAGGTTCCGCCCGAGAAGATCGTGTGGGCCCCTAACGGCTTCGACCCCGCCGGATTCCGGCGCGAGCCGAGCGACCCCGCCGAGCGGCTGGCCCACTGGCGGCGCTGGCTGGTTGAGGAGCCGCGCGGCTGGGACGAGTCGGGCGAGCCCGGCAGCGTGGCCTACTCCGACGAGCAGCTCGAGCCGTTCCGCGCGGGTGGGCCGGTGCTGCTCTACGTGGGCCGCTACACGTCGGTGAAGCGCATCCCGCTGCTGATTCGCGCTCACGCTCGCGCACGGGCGCGCTTCGCTCAGCCGGCGCCGCTGGTGCTGCTCGGCGGCTTCCCCGGCGAGTGGGAGGACGAGCATCCGCTCGAGGTCGTGCGCGCGACCGGCAACCCGGACGTGTTCCTCGCCGGCTGGCGCGGGCACGAGGACCTGCCCACAGGTCTGAACGCGGCCGACCTCCTCGTGCTGCCCTCGGTGCACGAGCAGTTCGGCGCCGTGCTCGTGGAGGCGATGGCATGCGGCCTGCCGGTGGTGGCCGTGGACGCCCACGGGCCGGCGGAGATCGTGGACGCCGGCGAGACCGGGTGGCTCGTTCCCCCCGACGACGAGGACGCCATGGTCGAGGCGCTGGTGGAGGCCGTGAACGGCGACGCCGAGCGCCGGCGCCGCGGCGAGCGCGCCTACGACGAGGCGCGTGCCCGCTACGCCTGGCCCGCCCTCGCGCGCGGGCTGACGCGCGTGTACGACGAGGTGCGCGAGGGACGGCCGCCCGCCGCCGGCGCTCATACCCTCTTGGAGGGATGAACTCCATCGCCTACCGGATCCGCCACTCCACGCGGGCGCGTCACGCGCGCATCGTCGTGGACGGCGGCGGGGTGGAGGTGGTGGTGCCGCGCGGGTTCGCCCTCCGGCATGTCGAGCCGTTCGTCGAGGAGAAGCGGCCCTGGATCGAGCGGACGCTCAGGCGCATGCGCGAGTCCGAGGCGGAGTTGCCGCCCGTGCTCCTGGAGGACGGCGGCGAGGTGCCATACCTGGGGGAGCGGCTCGAGCTGCGGCTCTCGCGCGGCGCCCGGGCCCGCGTCAGAGCTCGTGAGGGCGCCCTCGAGGTCATCACACCCGACCTGGCCCCCGATGCCGTGCGCGCTGCGCTCGAGCGCTGGTACCGGCGCCAGGCGCGGGAGGAGGTGGCACGCCGCCTCGACGCCGCGGTGGCCCGCGCCGGCACGAGCTACGGGTCGCTGCAGATCCGCGGGCAGCGCAGCCGCTGGGCGTCGTGCTCGTCGAGCGGGGCCATGAGCTTCAACTGGCGGCTGCTGCTCGCCCCGGCCGAGATCCTCGACTACGTGGTGGAGCACGAGGTGGCGCACCTTGCGGTGCACGACCACTCAGAGCGCTTCTGGTCGCTGCTGGCCAGCCGGTGCCCCGAGTGGCGCGAGCGCGAGCAGTGGCTACGCCGCCACGGGCACGCGCTTGCGGCTTTAGCTCCAGCGGAAGTAGCGCACGGCCAGCAGCAGCCCGGCCACGGTCCAGAGGCCCACCACCGCCGCGGATGCCAGGGTGTCGCCGCCTCCGCCCACGATGGCGGCCGACAGGCCGTCGATCAGGTGCTTGAGCGGGAGCGCCTCGGCCACCGCTTTGAGCGCGCCGGGGAGCGAGTCGGAGGAGTAGAAGACGCCGGAGATGAAGATCAGAGGCAGGAACACGGCGTTGACCCATGCCGGGCCCGAGTCCACGTTCGGGATGGCGTGCGCGAAGGCCACCCCCAGCGCGCCGAAGCAGATCACCCCGAGGATGGAGAAACCGGCGAGGAGAAGCCAGTCCGCGGGCCAGTCGACGCCGTAGACCACGTGGCCGATGGCCACCACGAGCAGCACCTGGACCAGGGCGTTGAGCACGGCCGAGGCGATCATCCCGCCGAGATAGGAGGCGGCGGGCATCGGCGTGCCGCGAACGCGCTTCAGGATGCCCTCCTCGCGCCGGTACACGAGCACGTACGCCAGCGCGGTGAACGTGGTGGCCATCACGCTCATGCCTGCCACCCCGGGTATCAGGACGTCGAGCTCGTCGCCCTCGCTGGCGAACGCCGTGGCCACCAGGAACAGCAGGAGCAGCGGCAGCACGAAGTTGAAGAACGCCGCGGTGGGGTTGCGCCAGAACAGCTTGCGCTCGAAGCGGAACTGCTCCCAGGTCAGCGCGGCGGTGCTCATGGGGTCTCGTCCGCGGTCAGCTCGAGGTACACGTCCTCGAGCGTGGGCCGGTTGACCTCGAGCCCCTCAAGGCGCTCACCGCGGGCCATGGCGTCGCTCGTGAGGCGGTGCAGGAGGTCCGTGGGGTCGTCGGTCTGGTGCTCCACCCGCCGCCCCGAGGACAGGTAGGAGACGCGGTAGCGGGCCTGGGCCGGGCCGAGCTCGGTGGGAGGGCCCTGGGCCACGATGCGGCCGTCCTTGACGATGGCCACGCGATCGGCCAGCTCCTGGGCCTCGTCCAGGTAGTGGGTGGTGAGCAGCACCGTCATGCCGAGGCCACGGAGGTTGCGCACCGCGTTCCAGGCCGTGCGCCGGGCGGCCGGGTCGAACCCCGTGGTGGGCTCGTCGAGGAACACCAGCTCCGGGTTGCCGATCAGCGCCAGCGCCAGGTCGAGCCGCCGGCGCTGGCCGCCGCTCAGCTGGGCGGTGCGCGCGTCGGCCTTCTCCTCGAGGCCCACGAGCTCGATCGTCTCGCGTATGTCGCGCGGGGCGGAGTACGCCTTGGCGGTGTTCTCCACGGCCTCGCGCACGGTCGCCTGCGGGTAGAAGCCGGAGCTCTGGAGCACGATTCCCACGCGCTCCTGGAGGCGGCGATCCCGGATCGCCGGATCGTGCCCGAGCACGCTCACGTCCCCCGCGGTGCGCGAGCGGTAGCCCTCGAGGATCTCCACGGTGGTGGTCTTGCCCGCTCCGTTGGGCCCGAGGAGGCCGAACACCTCTCCCTGCTCGACCGAGAAGGAGAGTCCGCGCACGGCCGCCACCGGCCCGTACGACTTCTCGAGGTCCCGGACCTCGATTGCGGGGGCGGGGGACAAGTCAGACCCCGGCGCCCGCGCCGCCGCGGCCCTCGCCGCCGGCGAATCGCGCCGCGCCGCGCCAGGCCGTCTCCAGCGTGGGCTGGCTGCTCCGGGCCTCGAGCTCGAGTGCCTCGGGCAGCGGCAGGTCGAACCCCTCGATCGCCGCGGACCGGTCGGCCAGCATGGTGTCCTGGGGGAAGGCGGCCAGCGCCTCGGCCATCTCGAGTGCACGGTCGAGGTGCTGCCCGTCCGGCACGATCTCGTTGACGAGCCCCATGGCGTGGGCCTCGTCGGCCTCGACGATGCGGCCGCTGAGGATCAGGTCGAGCGCCCGCCCGAGCCCGACGATGCGCGGCAGCCGCTGGGTTCCGCCGTCGATCAGCGGGACGCCCCAGCGGCGCTCGGGGAAGCCGAGGGCGGCGGTGGGGGTGGCCACGCGCAGGTCGCACCACAGGGCGAGCTCCAGCCCGCCGGCCAGGCACCAGCCGGAGATGGCGGCGATCGTGGGCTTGCTCGCGATCCGGCGCGTGAACCCGAGTGGCCCACCCTCACGTTCGAGCCGCGGCCCGAAGCTCTCGATGGCCTTGAGGTCGGCTCCGGCGCAGAAGGCCACGTCGCCCGCGCCGGTCAGGATCATCACCCGGGCGTCGTCGTCCGCCTCGAAGCGCTCGTAGGCCTCGGCGAGCAGGTCGGCGGTTGGTCCGTCGACCGCGTTCCGGCGCTCCTGGCGGTCGATCGTCACGACCGCGGCCGCTCCGGTTCGCTCGTAGCCCACGGGGTTCATGCCCGGAACTCTCCCAAAACGGCGCGTGGCCCCGGCGGGGAGCTCAGGGCCACGTGCTCGGAGGAGGGGTCTGCCCACGCATCCTGGCCGGGCGCAGAGCGGTAGGTGTGAACCCTTTGAGAACCATCGGTGCGCAGCCGGCTAGCCGGCTGCTTCCGCATCAGGGGCTACCAGCCAACACGGCGCCGGAGCTCGGCGGCCTTGCGCTGGTTCTTGCGCTTCTCGAGCGCGCCCTGGATCGTGGATCCGAGGATCACCACGACGGTGAAGAAGATGACCAATCCCAGGCAGAAGAAGGTGATGATGCGGTCGTCGGTCTCGCCGACGAGGCCCTCGCCGTTGTCGCCGGCAATCAGCGTGATCTGCGCGAGAAGTGACATCGCGGTGGGAACGATACCCTGTGCGCCGACGTGTCCGACGAGTCGTTTGCCTGCATCGTCGAGATCCCCAAGGGGAGCAGGAACAAGTACGAGTGGGACCACGAGCGCAACGCCCTCGTACTCGACCGCTTCCTCTTCTCGTCCGTGGTGTATCCCACCGACTACGGGTTCATCCCGGACACCCTCTCCGAGGATGGCGACCCGCTCGACGTGATGGTCCTCGTATCCGAGCCGACGTTCCCCGGCTGCATGATTGATGTCAAGCCCATTGCGCTCTTCCGCATGGAGGACGACAAGGGTCTGGATGACAAGGTCCTCGCCGTCCCCCTGCACGACCCCGGCTGGAACACGCTCGAGAGCCTGGATCAGGTCTCAGACCAGCTCCAGAACGAGATCCGGCACTTCTTCTCGATCTACAAGAACCTCGAGAACAAGCACGTGGAGGTCAAGGGCTGGTTCTCGCGCCAGGACGCCGTGGACGAGATCGCCGCTTCGCGAGCGCGTTTTAGCGAGTCCGCCGCTCACTAGGGTTCCGCAGCCGTGTCAACGCTCGAGGCGATAGTCCTCGGGATCGTGCAGGGGCTCACCGAGTTCCTGCCCGTCTCGAGCACCGGTCATCTGCGGATCGTCCCGGCCTTCCTCGGCTGGGAGGACCCCGGAGCCGCTTTCACGGCCGTCACCCAGCTCGGGACGATGGCAGCGGTGCTCCTCTACTTCCGGGCCGACCTCCAGCGGATCGCCCGCGCTTGGCTGAAATCGCTGCGGGACCCGGTGGCGCGCCGCGACCACGACGCACGACTGGGTTGGTACATCGTGCTCGGCACCGTGCCGATCGGCATCTTCGGGCTGATCTTCAAGGACCAGATCGAGACCGGTGCCCGCGACCTCTACCTGATCGGCAGCGCCCTGATCGTGCTCGGGCTCGTCCTGCTCCTGGCAGAGCGGGTGGGCACCCGCTCGCGCGGGATCGAGCAGATCACCAGGCGCGATGGCATCGCCATCGGCTTTGCGCAGGCGCTGGCCCTGATACCGGGCGTTTCGCGCTCCGGGGCCACGATCACGGCGGGCCTCTTCATGGGGCTCGACCGCACCGCGGCGGCCCGCTTCTCCTTTCTCCTCTCGATCCCGGCCGTGGTGCTCAGCGGCCTGCTCGAGCTGAGCTCGATCCTCAGCGGGGAGGAGGGCGAGGGAACCTCCCTCTTCAATCTGGGTCTGGCCACGCTGCTGGCCTTCTTGACCGGCTACGCGTCGATCGCGCTGCTGCTGCGCTATCTCGAGCGCCACTCGACCATGGTCTTCGTGGTCTACCGGGTCGCGCTCGGGGCGCTGGTGTTGGTGTTGGTCAGCTCCGGCGCCATCAAGTGATCGTAGCCTCTTCCACCGTGCAGCTCGCATGGAAGCTCGGGGTGGTGGCGCTCGTCGCGCTGGTGTTCACGGTGCTGCCCGGGGGAGGGTCGGCGCTGGACGTGGTGCTCACGGTCATCACGATCGGCTTCTTCGCGGCGATCGCGTTTCTGGCCTACCGGCTGTTCCGGCAGTACCGGTTCGAGCTGGAGACCCTGCCGGACCGCCAGCGGATGGTGCTCTACGGCTCGCTCGGGCTCGCGCTCGTGACCTTCACGGCCACCAACCGGCTGTTCGACACCGGCGGCCTGGGTGCGATTGCCTGGCTCGCGCTGGTGGGGCTCGCGTCGTACGGGCTCTACTGGGTGTGGACGCAGTACCGCAGCTACGGCTGAGCGGCCGCGGCGGCACCGGCCGCGGCGCCGTCGAGCGCGAACGCCGAGGCGATCAGCTCGTACGAGCGCCGGCGGGCCTCGTGCTCGTGCGTGATCGTGAGCACCGTGAGCTCCTCGGCGCCGTACTCGCGCGCCACCTCCTCCAGGCCCTGCCGCACGGTCTCCGGTGAGCCGATCACGGCGCGGCGGCCGGACCCGCCCGGGCGCCGCTCGCGGGTCTCGAGGTAGCGCAGCGCCTTCTCGATCGGCGGAACCGGCACGAGGCGTCCCATGCGCAGCAGCGAGAACGCCATCCGGCTGCTGGACGCGAGCCGCTCGGCCTCCTCGTCCGTGTCGGCGCACACCGCCATCACGCCCACGGCCACCCGCGGGTCATCGGACCGGGAAGACGGCTGGAAGTGCCGACGGTAATCCTCCGCGATGGCGGCGCCGTTCGGGTTGATGAAGTCGGCGAACGAGTAGGGGAGACCGAGCTCGCCGGCCCAGATCGCGCTCTGCGGCGAGGAGCCGAGCAGCCAGACCTCGGGGCGCTCCGGCACACCCGGCAGCGAGGCGCTCAGTCGCGCGAACGGGTGGTCGGCCGGCATGTTGTCCTCGAGGTAGGCGAGCAGCTCGGTGAGCTGCTGCGGGAAGTCGTCGGGCGCGGTCTGGCGGCGGTCGCGCTGGAGCGCCAGCATGGTCAGCTGGTCGGTGCCCGGCGCGCGCCCGATCCCGAGGTCGATCCGGCCCGGGTAGAGCCCGCTCAGGATGCTGAAGCGCTCGGCCACGCTGAGCGGGCTGTAGTGGGGGAGCATCACGCCGCCGCTGCCCACGCGGATCCGGTCGGTGCCCGCGCGCGATCGGGCCGATCAGCACCTCCGGGCTCGCGCAGGCGAGCGTGGGCGTGCCGTGGTGCTCGGCGAGCCAGTAGCGGTGGTACCCGAGGCGGTCGGCCAGCCGGGCGAGGTCGAGGGTGTTGTCGAGCGCGTCGGGCCCGGTGGAGCCCTCCGAGATCGGCGACTGGTCGAGCACGTTGAGCAGGAGCTCGGTCACGGCTTCGAGGGTAGTTGTTGCGCAGCTGTCACACGCCCGTGTTGAGCCGTCTCCCGCCGCGCGGCAGGCTCGCGCGGCATATGAGTCCCTCTTCACGGATCCCCCGGAGCCGCGCGCGGACGGGCAGCGCGGTCAGGCGTCGGTCGAGCTGGTCGCGGCGCTGCCGTTCGTCCTGCTGGCCGCGGCGCTGGCATGGCAGCTCGCGCTGGCCGGCCATGCCCTGTGGCTGTGCGCCCATGCCGCGCGCGTGGCGGCCCGAGCCGATGCCGTGGGGCGCAGCGCGGAGGCAGGGGCGCGCAGCGCGCTTCCGCGCTCGCTCGAGGAAGGCCTCAGCGTTCGTCGCCTGCGCGGCGGAGGCGTGCGCGTTTCGGTCCGGGTGCCGCTCCTGATGCCCGCGTGGCACGCACCCGTCAGCGTTGCCGCCACCTCGTCGCTCGGGCGCGCGCGTGACGGCTAGCCGGCGCGAGGGCGGTCAGGCCACCGTCGAGCTGCTCGGGATGCTTCCCGCGCTCCTGGCGGTGGCTCTCGCGTGCCTTCAGCTGCTGGCGGTCGGCTACGCCAAGGTGCTCGCCGGCACGGCCGCCGAGGCGGGCGCGCTGGCGCTGGCCGCTGGAGCAGACCCGCGCGCACGGCGTCCGCGAGGCCCTGCCCGGCTGGGCGCGGGCGCGAACGCGGATCGCCGTGGACGGCGGCCGGGTGGCAGTGAGGCTGCGGCCGCCGGCGGCGCTGCGCGCGCTGGCCGACAGGCTCGCGGTCGAGGCCCACGCGACGGTGGCGCCGTGAGGGCGCTCCGTGCGTCCCCGGGTCCGCGCGGCCTGGCCGGCGCCGCGCTGAGCGCGGCGGGCTCCTGGCTGCTCGAGCCGGCCGATCCCGAGGCGGTGCCCACCACGCGCGTCGCCGGTCCACGGCCGGTGATCGCGGTCTTCGGGCTCGCGCCGGGATGCGGTACCACGATGGTCGCTCGCGCGCTTGCGGCGGAGCTGGCCGCGCGGGACCCGGCCGGAGCCGCCGCCGTGTCCTGCGAGCTGCCCGGATCGGGCATGGCCGTGGCCACGCCAGCGGCCACGCGCCTGGCACGCTCCCTCGCCGACGTGCCGGGCGCCGCCACGCGCGCGGTCGGCCGCGCTCTGCCTGGTCGGCGGGGCCGATGCGCTGGCGCTCGCCGACTGCGCGCGCCACTTCGCCCCGCTGGTGCTCGATGCCGGCTCGGCGGCGCTGGGAGGGACCGCCGCCGCCCTGGCCGACTGCATGGTCCTGGTCGCGTCCGCCGCCACCGAGCCGGCGCTGGCCCCGGTCGCGGCCGCCTGCCTCGCCCGGGTCGGGCCTGAGCCACTCCTGGTTCTCAACGGTCCCGACGGCCGGCCGCTGGAGCGGGCGCGCCCACTGTCCTGCCGCGCTCGCGGATGGGCGCCCAGCTTGCCCTGGGCGGGCGCGAGCCGCGCGGCGAGCTTGGTCGCGCCGTGGCACGGCTGGCGGACCTGGTGTAGGTCCGCGTTGGGCTGGGAAGGGGTCGGGGAGTGCTCGAGCTTCTCGACCTGACGCGGCGCTACGGGCAGACCGTGGCGCTGGACGGTCTCACCCTCAGGGTGCCCGAGGGAGAGGTGCTCGGATTCGTCGGGCCCAACGGAGCGGGCAAGACCACCGCCATGCGGATTGCGCTGGGCGTGCTCGAGCAGGACGCGGGCGAGGTGCGCTGGAACGGCGCGCCCGCAACGCGCGAGGCGCAGAGCCGGTTCGGCTACCTGCCGGAGGAGCGCGGCCTCTATCCGAAGATGAAGGTGGATCGCCAGCTCCGCTACCTCGCGTCCCTGCACGGCCGCAGCCAGGGCGAGGCCGGCGAGGCAGCGCGGCGCTGGATCGAGCGGCTCGGGCCTGGGCGAGCGAGCCGATCAGCGAGTGGAGGAGCTGTCGCTGGGGAATCAGCAGCGGGTCCAGCTGGCCGCGGCGCTGGTGCACGATCCCGAGCGCGCTGATCCTCGACGAGCCCTTCTCGGGCCTCGATCCGATCGGCACCGACGTGATGTCGGACGTGCTCCGCGAGCGAGCCGCCGAGGGCGTGGCCGTGATCTTCTCGTCGCACCAGCTCGAGCTCGTCGAGCGGCTCTGTGACCGCGTGGCGATCGTGGACGGCGGCCGCATCGTGGCGGCGGGCCGGGTGGATGAGCTGCGGGCGGAGCGCTCGCTCCCGTGCGTGCGTGTGGAGCTCGATGCACCGTCGGACGCGTGGCTCGACGGCCTGGCCGGCGTTCGGCTGCTGAAAAGCGACGAGCGCGGGGTTCTGCTCGAGCTCGGCGAGGGGGCGGACGACCAGCTGGTGCTCGACGCCGCCCGCCGCGCGGGCGCGGTGCACGCGTTCGCCCCCGTGCGGCCCACGCTGGCCGAGCTGTTCCGCGAGGTGGTGGAGCGATGAGCGACCGCCAGGCGATGCTGCTGGTGGCGCGCCGGGAGCTCAGCGAGCGGATCCGGCAGCGCAGCTTCCAGATCTCCACGGCGGTGATCGTCGGGCTGGTGGCGGCCGTGGCGATCCTGGCCGGGGTGCTCGGAGGGGACGATCCAGAGAGCTTCGACGTGGGCGTTCAGGGCGCGGAGTCGGCGGCGATCGCGCGGACGGCGCGCTCGCTGGAGAAGCAGTTCGACGCGCGCATCCACGTACAGAGGTTCGCCAACCCGGCTCAGGCCCGAGCCGCCGTTCGCGACGAGGACGTGGACGCCGCCCTGGTGGATGGGGAGCTGATCACGCTCGACGAGCCGCCGGACGAGCTGGCTCAGCTCCTCCAGGTCAGCGCGCACCAGGTGCGCTCGGAGGAGGCGCTGCGCCGACAGGGCCTCGACCGAGGCGAGGTGCGGCGAGCGCTCGATCCGCCACCGCTCACGACCACGGCGCTGGAGCCGGACGACGACGACGGCAGCTCCGGAGTGGCGTTCACCGCCTCGCTCCTCCTGTACGGGCAGCTGATCGTGTTCGGCGTGGCCGTGGCCACCGGGGTGGTGGAGGAGAAGGCGTCGCGCGTGGTCGAGGTGCTTCTGGCGGCGATCAACCCGCGCCCGCTCCTGACCGGGAAGATCCTCGGCATCGGCCTGCTCGGCCTGGGGCAGCTGCTCCTGGCCGGGGTGGTGGGCCTGGCCCTGGCAGCGGCCTCGGGCGCCGTGGAGCTGACCGTGTCCGTGGTCGGGGCGCTCGGCGTGGCGCTCGTGTGGTTCCTGTTCGGGTACGCCTTCTACGCCACGCTGTATGCCATCGCCGGGGTGTCCGTGTCGCGCCAGGAGGACCTCCAGGCATCCAGCACGCCGCTCACGTTCCTGCTCATCGCCTCGTACGTGGTGGTCTTTCCCGCGCTCGACGATCCGTCGTCCACGCTGGCGAAGGTGGTGTCCATCGTTCCGATCTCCTCGCCGATAGCGATGCCCGCCCGCGTGGCGCTGGGCGAGGCCGGGGCGCTGGAGATCGTCCTTTCGCTCGGCGTCCTGATTGCGAGCGCAGCGCTGCTGCTCAGGGTCTGCGCGCGCATCTACGAGCGCTCGATCCTGCGCATGGGGCGCCCAGCGAAGCTACGTGAGGTGCTCGGCCTGGCGCGCTGAGCGTGCCCGGCTCCAGCGCCACACGGGAACGTCATCGCCGCCGTCCACCTCGCCGTCGTGAGCGAAGCCGGTCTTGTCCAGCACCCTGGTGGATGGCCCCGGCTCGGCGAGCGTGTGCGCGATCACGGCGTTCACCCGGTCATCCGAGAACGCGTCGTCGAGCATCTGCAGCACGGCGTCGCTCGCTATCCCGCGCCCACGGAAAGCCGGGGCCACGGCGTAGCCGAGCTCGACCACGCCGTCCGCCGGCGGGCCCTTGAACCCGCCCCAGCCCACGAGCGTCCGCGGCTCGTCGACGAAGAAGAAACGAGTTCCCCAGCGAGCGCTCTCCGGATCCATGGCCAGTCCATCCCGCGCAGCCGGCAGCGCCTCGGGGAAGGCCTCCCAGTCGTCAGCCACCGCGCAGCCCCCCAGCGCGCGGGAGAGCGGCTCGGCCCCGTCCAGCGCGGCATCGAGCATGGGGAGGTCCGCGATCAGTAGCGTCACACTGCGGGCGCGCATCGCCGGACCGTAGCGATGAGCCTGCGGAACGCGTCCGGTCATTAGGACGTGCCCACCCCCAGATCCATCCAGCGGACCTACCTCGTGCTCCTGCTCGGGAACACGCTGGCGGCATCCCTGATCTGGGGCATCAACACGATCTTCCTGCTCGACGCCGGCCTCTCGAACCTGCAGGCGTTCGCCGCCAACGCGTGCTTCACGCTCGGGATGGTGCTGTTCGAGGTGCCCACCGGGATCGTGGCCGACACGGTGGGCCGCCGCGCCTCGTATCTGCTCGGCACCGTCACGCTGGCCGCGTCGACGCTGCTCTACGTGCTCCTGTGGCAGATCGAGGCCCCGTTCTGGCAGTGGGCGATCGCGTCGCTGCTTCTCGGGCTCGGCTTCACGTTCTTCTCCGGAGCGGTTGAGGCCTGGCTGGTGGACGCGCTCACGGCAACGGGGTACACGGGAACGCTGGAATCGGTGTTCGGGCGCGGCCAGGTGGTCACAGGCGTGGCAATGCTCACGGGCTCGGTGGCAGGCGGGTTCATCGCCGAGCAGACCAGCCTGGGCGTGCCGTTCGTGCTGCGCGGCGTGGTGCTGGGGGTGATGTTCGTGCTCGCGTTCAGGCTCATGCACGACGTCGGCTTCACCCCGGAGAAGGGGGGCCGGCCGGTCGCGGAGATGCGGAAGATCGCCTCGGCCTCGATCGAATACGGCTGGCGCGTGCCGGCCGTCAAGTGGCTGATGGTCGAATCGCTGTTCGCCGGAGGCGTCGGCCTCTATGCCTTCTATGCGCTCCAGCCGTACCTGCTGGAGCTCTACGGCGACCCCGAGGCGTACCAGGTGGCGGGACTGGCGGCCGCGCTGGTGGCAGGCGCGCAGATCCTCGGCGGGATGGCGGCGCCATGGATCCGAGGCCTCTTCCACCGCCGCACCTCGGCGCTGATCGCGCTCGCGGCGCTCAGCACCGCCACGCTCGCGCTGATCGGGGCCATCGACAGCTTCTGGCCCGTGATCGGGCTCACCGCCGTCTGGGGCTTGCTGTTCGCGGCCACGATGCCGATCCGCCAGACCTACATCAACGGCATGATCCCGTCGCGCCAGCGGGCCACGATCCTCTCGTTCGACTCGATGATGAGCTCGAGCGGCGGCGTCTGGGCACAGCCGCCGCTCGGCAAGGCGGCCGACGCCTGGGGCTACGGGCCGACCTATCTGATGAGCGCCGGCATCTCAGCGCTCGCGCTGCCGTTCCTCGTCCTGTCTCGGCGGCAGAACGTGCCGGCGGACACCGTGGAGACGGTCGACGCGGACACGGCGGCCACCGCGGCCTGAGGCCGGCCTCAGCCGAGCCAGCGGCCGCGGCGCATCACGCGCTGGACCACGCCGCCCTCGTCGAGCAGCACGATGTCGGCCACCGCGCCGGGTTCGAGTCCGGCGTTGAGCCCGAGCGCTCGCGCGGGCGCCTCGGTGGCCGCGGCCACCGCCTCGCCCAGCGTGGCATCCGTCATCGACGCCCAGTTGCGCAGGGCGCCGTCGAGCGTCAGAGCGGTTCCCGCCAGCCGCCCCTCCGCGGTCTCCACGACACCCGAGGGCGAGCTCTCGATCTCCACGCCGGCCAGGCGGTAGCTGCCGGGCGGCGCCGCGGCCGCCGCGCTCGCGTCGCTGATCAGGACCACGCGCGGTCCGGCGGCGCGCCGGATCAGCTCGAGCACCAGCGGATGCACGTGGACCCCGTCGGCGATGACGCTCACGCCGGCGCGCGGGTCGGCGAGGGCCACCCCCGCCAGGCCGGGCTTTCGATGGTGGAGGGGGGCCATCGCGTTGAAGACGTGGGTGACGAGACTCGCGCCGGCGTCGATGGCGCTCCGCGCCACCTCCTCCGACGCGCCGGAGTGACCCAGCGCCACCGCCACGCCGCGGGCGCGCAGCGCCGTGATCAGTTCGAGCGCGCCGGGCAGCTCCGGCGCGATCGTGACCAGCCGGACGGCCTGCGATGCGAAGTAGGAGGGAACGCCATCCGCCGGCGAGCGCAGGCCCGCGGCCAGGTGCATCCCGGCGTGCGCCTCGTCGAGGAACGGACCCTCCAGGTGTATTCCCGCCACGGGCGACGACGGATCGGCCACGCGCTCCTCGAGCTTCGCGAGCGAGCGCTCCACCGCCGCGTCGTCGGTGGTCACGATCGTGGGCAGGTAGCTGGTCACGCCGTGCTCCAGCTGGATCGCGTCGATCGCGTCCAGGGCCGCGGCTCCGCCGGTGATCTCGTGTCCGCCGGCGCCGTTCACCTGGAGGTCGCACAGGCCCGGCGCGACGATCCCGTCGTGATGCTCGCCGTCCGTTCGTGGCGGGCTGCCGGTGCCCACGTCGGCGATGCGCTCCCCGCGGACCTCCAGCCATCCGGCCTCGAGCGCGCCGCCGCGGGCCAGGCGCCCGCTGATCAGCGCCGTTACGACCCCTTCATCTGGCCCACGAACCCGCGCACGTCGGTGGCCGGCTCGGTGTAGGCGTCGCCGAGGGTGGTCTCCATCGCGGCCATGTACTCCTCGGCCCAGTCCGGGAACTCGTAGTCGATCACGCGGAGGAACTCGAGCGTCGCGGCCAGGCGGATGTCCGCGATCGAGGGGCTGTCGCCACCGATGAACCGCTTGCCGTCGAGGAAGAACGACCGGTAGGCGTCCAGCGGCTCGGCGATCGCGTCGGTGGCGTCCTGCTGGGCGCGCGCCTTGAGGTCGTCGCCGGCGGCGGAGGTGGCCACCTCGCCGGGGTACTGCGGGAACCCGAGCGTCGGATAGGTGGCGCGCGCGACGAGCGGATAGAGGGTGCCGATCAGGTAGAACATCGCGCTGTCCACCATCGCCCGCCGGCCCGGGTCCTTGGGGTAGAGGTCACCCAGGTCGTGCTTGTTGCACAGGTACTGCATGATCGCGCAGCTCTCCCAGAGCGAGCCCTTCGGCAGCCCGGCCTCCTCGAGCAGCGGAGTGAGGTGGGCCGGGTCCTTCGCGAGGAACTCGGGGCTCGTGGTGGCGCCCCATACGTCCTGCTCGTCGAAGTCGAGCCCGGCGGCGCGCACGAAGATCCGGGTGCTCAGGTTGTTCACGCTCGGCTTGAGGATGTTCAGGGTGTTCTCGGCCATCGGTCCTCCCGGTTACTTGTAGGGGTCCTTGGGTGAGCGGTCGTCGGAGAGCGTCTCCCGCGACCTCGTGACGAGCAGCTCGATCGCATCGGCGAGATGCTCGCGGTCGATGTTGTAGTCGCCGCGCTCCACACGCAGCTTGTGCGCCTCGAGCAGAACGTCGGCGTGCGTGTGGCCGGCGGGCGGCTCGAAGCGGTACGACGCGAGCTCGATCAGCAGGCCGAGCGGGTCCTCGAAGTAGATCGAGTCCATGAAGCCCCGGTCCTTCACCCCGCTGTGCCGGATACCGCGCTCGTCGAGACGCCCCACCGCCTGGAAGAAGGTGGCCTGCGAGACAGCGAACGCCAGGTGGTGCACGCAGCCGGGGTCGGTGGGCGTGCGGCTCGGATCCGCCTGGCGCTCCTCGTTGGTGAAGATCGTGATCAGGCGACCGTCGCCCGGATCGAAGTAGAGGTGGCTCTCGGACTCGTTGTCGAGGTTGGGCTGCTCGAACACGAACGGCATGCCGAGCACGCCCTCCCAGAAGTCGATCGACGTCTGCCGGGTTGCCCCCACGATCGTGATGTGGTGAACACCCTGGCTCTGAAGCTTCTTCACCGGCTCCCTCCCTTGACTAGTGCTCGACGAGCTTCGACTTGTACTCGCTGCGCTGAAGGCTGCCCCACGGCACGAGCTCCACGTGTGTCTGCACGACCAGCGCAGCACGCAGTCTCTCGCGTATGGCCTCGGCGAGCGCGTGGCCGCCGGCGTGGCTCTGCGCCAGCTCGACGCTCACCGGCAGCGGCGGCTCCTGCTTCACGCCCGGCGCGCTCGGCCTGACGAGGATGTGGCCGCTCACGTCGGGGGCGAATGCGCTGACCACCTCGCGTATCGCCGACGGGAACACGTTCACGCCGCGCACGATCAGCATGTCGTCCGTGCGGCCGATGCAGCGCACTCGCGGGCTGGTGCGACCGCAGCCGCAGGGGCCGGTGCGCACCTGTACGTGGTCGCGGGTCCGAAACCGCAGCAGCGGAGCCGCGCGGTGGCGGAGGTGCGTCAGGACGAGCTCTCCGGTGGCGCCGTCGTCGAACGCGAGCGCGGCTCCCGTGCCGGGCTCGATCACCTCCGCGTGCACGAAGCCGCGAGCGCCGAGGTGCATCCCGTCCTGCTCCTCGCACTCGCCCCATAGCGACACGCCGATGTCGCCGATGCCCATCGCCTCGGTCACGCGCGCGCCCCAGCCCTCCTCGAGTGCCGCGCGGAAGGCCGGCTCGCCACCGCCGGGCTCGCCTGCCACGAGCACGCGCCGGACGCTCGACGCCCGGAGGTCGAAGCCCCGCTCGCCCGCCCACTCGACGAGGTGGGCCGCGTACGACGGCGTGAGCACGGCGGCCTCGGGGCGGAGCAGCTCGATGGCGCGGACGAGCCGCTCGGTGTTCCCGGTTCCGACCGGGATATGCGTGAGCCCGATGCGATCGAACGAGGCCAGTGCCGCCCCCGCCACGAACGGGCCGGCGTTGTAGGTGCTGACCACGCGCTCGCCCGCCTGGACGCCCGAGGCCGCGTAGCTCCGCGCCGATCCCGTGACCCAGTTGTCGAGGTCACCGGCCGTGAGTGGGATGTAGCTGGGCTGTCCGGTGGTGCCGCTCGTGGAGTAGATCCGGACGATCTCGGCCGGCTCGGCACAGAGATGGGCGCCGATCGGGTTGCCGGGCGTGCAGCTGTCCCTCAGTTCGCGCTTCTCGGTGAGCGGCAGCCGCTCGATCTGCTCGAGTCCGCCGGCCTCGCCGGCCGAGGTGCACCCGACCGCCGCGAGCTTGTCGCGATAGAAGGCCGAGTGCTCGAATAGGTGGGCCAGCTGGCTGGCGTAGCTCGCGTCGTCCACGGCCAGCTGCTCCTCCCAGGGGCGGGTCTCGACCTCGGGCGCGAGGATCAGTTGGGTCCGTCCTCCGCTGGGCGCTCGTACCGCACGGCCTCCTCGGCGTGGCCGGCCATCAGGAACCCGAGCGGCTGCCCGCGCTCCTCCGCCAGGTGAGCGAGAAGCCCGGCCGTGCGCGCGAGGATCGGCACCGCCTTCACCGTGGCGGACGTGAAGCCCAGGTCGAGCATCACCGCGGCGATCGGCATCGACACGTTCATCGTCAGCGGCTTGCCCCAAGCGGCTGCGGCGCCTTCGCGAAGGTGCCGGGCCAGCTCCACGTGCACCCCGCTCACCCCGCGCTCGTCTGCCAGCTCGAGGATGCGCTCGGCGCGCGGGTCGAGCGGCCGGTGGACGGGATGGCCGAACCCGGGGAGCCTGGCGCCGGATGCGTGGACCGACTGTGCGAGCTCCGCGGCCACGTCGGCCGGCTGGGCGCCGGACTCCACCTTCTGCCGTGCCTCTTCGAGCAGCTGTGCGCAGGCGTCGGCCGTGCCGAGGATCACCGGTCCGCAGCCGAGGATGCCCGCCGCCACCGCGCCCTGGAGCGACCCGGGATCGGCCGCGAGCGTCATCCGCGCGGCCACGTTGGTGGGCATCATTCCGTGCTCGGCGATGGCCACCAGGAGTAGGTCGAGGAAGTAGCGCTGCTCCTCGGTGGGCTCCGCGCCGGTGAGGAGCAGGTGGAAGTACTCGGTGAAGCTGAGCCTGCCCATCAGGTCGCCAGTGAGGTCGCGCCCGCGCACCTCGACCCTGTCGGGATGGGCCTGACTGATGTGGGTGACGGGCGGCCCGGCCTTACCGATCGGCATCGCGGCGACTCTACGCCCGGATCGTCATGCGCGCGACGCGATCGCCTTCCACCTGGAACGAGAAGGTCGAAGGACCGTTGAAGCCGTTCCCGCCCACCTGGGCCCTGACCGTCGTCTCCGTTCCCTCCGTGGCGGCGCTGAGCACCTCGAGGGTCACCGCGACGCCGATGAACTCGGCATCGCTCCAGCTCGTGATCTCTGCCGCTCCCTGGAATTCGCGGCCCCAGTCGTCGATCACGCCGTCGGGGGTGAAGGCGGCGAGGAAGCCCGCGGTGTCCGCGGCGTTCGAGGCTTCGATGGCGGCGCGGACGGGGGCCGGTAGCTCGGGGGCCATCGCGCTCAGCAGTGGCGCGGCTTGGTGTTGCCGAGCGGCACGCAGAGCGTCGACCACCGCACACCGCCGGCGTCGCTCAACCGCCAGCGCACGAGCTTGCCGTCGTAGGCGTGCGCTGTTACCAGCACGTCGATGCGCCAGCCCTTGCGAAGGACCGGCGCCGTGGGGCCGAGTGCGTCCAGCACGTCGAGGCTGCCGCCGCCGGGCTTCGAGACCGTCCGCCGCTTGAAGGAGCAACCACGGCCTGCGCAGCTCACTCGCACCTTTGCTCCCGCCGGGAGCTTGGTCACGCGGAGCCGGCGGAGTCGCAGCTCGCCGGCGCCCATCGACCAGCGGGTCGACACCGTGGCGGGCATGGCCTGGCCGAGCTCGTGGAAGCCCCATGGCGGGTTCGCGTTGACCACGCGACCCGGCTTGCAGGTGGCGAGGAAGCTCGCGAAGCGCGTGGAGGGATGCCGGGCGCGGAGCCTGTACACCCCGGTGGGCACGCCGGTCCAGATGACCCCGCCGTCGATCGACGAGAGCGGCTGTGCCGGGTCGGGGATCACGTCGTCGTTGAAGTAGATCGGCGCCGGCAGCGAGGGAGTGGCGAAGGCCGTGGCTCCCGCCACGCCGTGCGCCCCGTACCCGGTGAACTGCCGGAAGCCGAGGTCGCGGACGTTCCGGGTGCTGAACGTCGACACGATCGCGCACTGGCGGATCTCGCCCTTGTCGTCGAGCGGCACGCTGAGCAGCGCGGCGAGCGCGCGGTAGATGCCGTCGCTGGGCGTCTGGAAGTTCACGCGCTGGAGGTCCTCGCCGGCGGTGCGGAAGGTCTGGAGGTAGATCGTGTGGTGGCCGGCGGCGACGATGTACGGCGTGACCCTCGCGCGGTCCGGCACGGCGAGGTCGTAGGTGCCGTTGGCCCTGACCTTGGCGCGGAGGCGCGGGTATTCCGCCACCCGGATCGTGGCGCCGCCGAGTAGGCGGTCGACGTTGTTGAACTCGTACGCCGTCCCGCGGAGGTGCACGGTCTTCGCGCTCGCCTCGGCGCTGCCCGCGAGCAGCGCCAGCGAGACCGCCGCGAGCGCAACGCCGAACAGGAGTCGTGGTAGGCGCACGCCCTCAACCTACATGTCCTCCGCGTGACCGTGGACGTATGATCAGGAACCGTTGAGCACTCATCGAGCGCGTGCTCCCGAGCTGGCGGTGCGTCTGAACAAGACCCTGAACGAGGGGAATCTCGACGCTGCACTCGAGCTGAGCTACCCGGACGCGCTGGTGCGCGGCTTTCCGGGAGTCAGGGGGCTCGGAGAGCTCGACCGCTGGAGGATCGAGATCGAGGGCCTGATCGACGCCGGGCCCGAGGTGGTGATCGCGGCGGTGACCACGCGGGGAGTGGGCGACGACCCCGGGAGCGAGGCACGAAAGCTGTTCCACGTCTTCAGGTTCCGTGACGGCAGGTTGAGCGAGCTGCACGCCTGCCCCGACTTCCTCGCGGCCCTGAGCGCGGCCGGAATCGACGACTCGCTCGACTAGCGCGTGCGCAGCCCGAAGCCGAACGGATAGAGCGGGTGGTACTCGCGGTCGCCGACGTTGATCGGCTCCTGCGCGAGTGTCCTGGGCCAGCTCACCGGAAGCTTGCCGGTGAACGGGCGGCGGCCGAAGAGCGTGTCGGCCACCCCCGCGCCCTCGCTGCCCGGCAGCCAGGCGGCCACGAGGCCGTCGATCTTCTTGAGCTGCGATCGCTCGATGATCAGCGGGCGGCCCGACACGACGACCACCACACACCGCTTGGCGGCTTGGCAGACGCGGTCGACCGCGACCTTGTCGGCGGCGGACAGCCGCATGTCGTTCGCCGGACGGGGCACGCCCCCGTCCGCCCACTGCGGACCGCCCACGTCACCGAATCCCTCCGCGTACGGCGTCTCTCCCACGACCACGACGCCCACCGAGCGCGCCGGTACCGGCGCCGAGGCATCGGCGCTGTGGATCACCTTCCCGGCACGCGCCGCCGCGCGGATCCCGGCCAGGATCGTCGTGCCCGGGATGACGTTGGCCGAGCTGCCCTGCCAGCTGAGCGTCCAGCCGCCCGCCTGGTTGCCGATGCTGTGGGCGTTCGACCCGGCCACGTACAGGTCGGCGCCCGGCCGCAACGGCAATGCCCTGTGCCGGTTCTTCAGCAGGACCTGTGACTTGGCCACGGCCCGCCGCGCGAGCGCGCGGTGGGCGTGCGAGCCGATCTGCCCGATCCGGGAGCGGTCGGTGAACGGGTGCTCGAACAGGCCGAGCTCGAACTTCTTCCTGAGGATCCGGCGCACGGCGTCGTCGATGCGGCTCATCGACACACCGCCGCCGTTGACCTCGGCGGTCAGTGTGGTGGCGAAGCTCTGATAGGCGGTCGGCTCCATGAACATGTCGATGCCCGCGTTCACGGCGGTGCGCACCTGGGTCGGCCAGTCGCCGGGGACCTGGTGGATGCCCTGGTAGTCGCTGATCACGAAGCCGCGGAACCCGAGCTTCCCCTTGAGCACTCCGGAGATCAGCTCCCGGTGGGCATGCATCCTGATCGGGTTGCCCATGCCGTCCTCGGTCCAGTCGACGCTCGAGTAGGACGGCATCACGGTCGCGACGTCGTGCCGGCGCACGGCAGGCGCATACGGCGCGAGCGAGTTGCGCCAGAAGGCCCGGCGGCTGGTGACCGTGACGCCCTGATCGATTGTGAACCCGTCCGCATTGGTGCTGGTTCCGTACTCGGTGTCGCCGTCGCCGGCGTAGTGCTTGGCCGTGGCCAGCACGCGGTCGCGATCGGACAGGTGGCCGGGCGGCCCCTGGAATCCGTCGATCGCCTGCTCGAACCTCGCCACGAGCCGCGGGTCCTCGCCGAAGCTCTCGTAGGTCCGTCCCCAGCGGTCGTCGAGCGCCACGCAGACGCACGGCGCGAACGTCCACTGCGGACCGCTGGCGCGCGTCTCCTCGGCCACCACGTGCGCGGCCTTGCGAACCAGCTCGGGGTCGCGCGTGGCGCCCAGGCCGATGTTGTGGGGGAAGACGGTGGCGCCGAGCATGTTGCCGTGGCCGTGCACCGAGTCGACCCCGTAGATGATCGGTATGCGCAGGCGCGTGGCGAGCGCCGCCCGCTGGTAGCGGTCCACCATGTCGGCCCAGCCCCGCGGGGTGTTGGGAGTCGGCACGGAGCCGCCGCCGGACAGCACGCTGCCCACCTTCCAGGTGGTGATCAGAGTGGGATCGTTGTCGACCGAGCCGCGCTCGGGCTGCGTCATCTGCCCGATCTTCTCCTGGAGCGTCATGCGCGACAGCAGGTCGGCCACCCGCGCGCGGATCGGAAGCTTGGCGTTCTCGTACGGAGCGGCGATCGACCCCTCCGCGAGCCCTCCGGACGCGACCACCAGCGCCGCCCCGGCGGCGACGGCGAGCCGCACTCGGCGCAGTCCTCCTACCGACATCTTGTCTCCCTCCGCACAGCGGGTCCTGGCCACCGGATTGGTACCCGAGGACATTCGATCATGAAACCGCCCTGAACCACCGATAAAAACCGGATGCCCGGCTCCCAGGAAGCCCAGCCCGCGGCCTGGGCCTCGCGGCCCTGGGCGGCCACGTCACTGCGCGTGGTCCTGACGGTTGCTCCGCTGCTGGCCTCCGTCGGCTTCGTCTGGTTCGCGAGCCAGTGGTTCCCGGCACCCCACGACGGGTCGGTGTGGATCTACGTCCTGTGGTGGCTGGCCCTCAGCGCGGCGGGCAGCGTCGTGCTCCTCGTGGTCGATCGAGCCGGTCGCCGGCTGCTTCCGCTGGCCGCCCTACTTCGCCTCTCGCTCGTGTTCCCCGACGCGGCTCCCTCGCGCTTCCGCGCGGCGCTCGAGGCGGGCAGGGTCCGTCGCCTCGAGGACCGCCTCCAGCTGATGCGCGACGCCCGCGACGCCGGCACGCCCAACGAGTCGGCCGAGCGCCTGCTGACGCTGGTGGCCGCACTGAGCGAGCACGACAAGCTCACTCGCGGGCATTCCGAGCGGGTTCGCGCCTACGCCGTGATGATCGGCGAGGAGATGCGCCTCGACCCGAAGGAGCTCGATCTCCTCAACTGGGCGGCGCTCCTGCACGACGTCGGCAAGCTCGACGTGGCGGGCGAGATCCTCCGCAAGCCCGGACGCCCGACCGAGGTGGAATGGGAGCAGCTCAAGCGGCATCCGCTGTTCGGCGAGAAGCTGGTGGCGCCCATGGCCCCCTGGCTCGGCGGCTGGACCAAGGCGGTCGGGTACCACCACGAGCGCTGGGACGGGGAGGGCTATCCACGTGGCATCGCGGGCGACGAGATCCCGCTGGCCGGCCGGATCGTGGCGATCGCCGACGTGTTCGACGTGATCACCTCGGCGCGGTCGTACAAGGCTGCCGGTGCCGCTTCGGCGGGCCGCGAGGAGATCGCTCGCTGTGCCGGCACGCAGTTCGACCCGAGGTTGGTGCGTGCCTTCCTGAACGTCTCGCTCGGACGTATGCGGATCGTTATGGGGCCGCTCTCCTGGCTGGCTCATACGCCGGTGCTCGGGCGGCTGCCGCTCGCCTCCACCGCCGGGTCCCTGTGGAGCGCGGTGGCGGTCGTGGCGGTGGCCACCGGGCTCGTGGGCTCCGAAGGCTCGCAGCCGGACGCGGTCCCGAAGGCGGTTGTCGCGAACGCCCAGGCGCCCCCTCAACGGCTCGCCCGCACGCCCGCGCCCGCCAGGGCGGGCGTGCCGAGAGGTCGCCGGGACTCGGGCACGAGCACCGGGTCGCCTGCCGCGGAGCAGCCGGTCGCCGGCTCGACGCCCACGCCCACGTCCACGCCCTCGCCGTCGCGCCCCGGCCGAGGGGACGACCCGATCACCGGCCCGCCGGTGCCTCCGGTGGAGACCATGACGGTCAACGATCCGCCGAGGTTCGCCGCGGGGCCCGATCAGGTGGTGCCGGAGGACGCGGGGGCCCGTACGGAGGCGAAGTGGGCCACGGGCATTTCGCCCGGACCGGCGAGCGAGAGCGGCCAGTCGATCGAGTTCCGCGTGGCCAACGACGCACCAGGCCTGTTCGCCGCACAGCCGCGGGTGCGTTCCGACGGCACCCTGACCTATACGTCCGCACGCAACTCGAGCGGGGTCGCCGCGGTGACGGTGAGCGCCGTCGACAACGGCGGCACGGACGGTGGCGGCAACGACACCAGCGCCCCACAGACCTTCACGATCACGGTGGCCCCGGCCAACGACCCGCCGGGCTTTGCCGCGGGGCCGGATCAGTTCGTGCTGGAGGACGCCGTTGCTCAGGACGTGGCCGGCTGGGCCACCGATGTGACGAGCGGGCCCGCCGACGAGGGCGGGCAGACCGTCTCGTTCGCCGTGACGAACGACAACCCGGGTCTGTTCAGCGCGCAGCCGGACGTTCAGCCGGACGGCGACCTCAACTATGCCGCGGCGGCGGATGCCAGCGGGACCGCGACGGTGACGGTGCGCGCTGTGGACACCGGCGGCACGGTCGGCGACGGCGAGGACACCAGCCGGCCCCAGCGGTTCACCATCACCGTGCTCGACATCAACGACCTGCCGAGCTTCGCCGCCGGGCCGGACCAGTCCGTGCTCGAGGACGCCGGCGCGCAGACGAAACCCGCCTGGGCCACCGGCATCTCGTCGGGTCCGCCCAGCGAGAGCGGCCAGGCCGTCGCGTTCAGCGTGAGCAACGACAACACGGCGCTGTTCAGCGCCCAGCCGCAGGTGCAGCCGAACGGGACCCTGACCTACACGGCGGCGGCCAACGCGAGCGGTGTGGCCACCGTGACGGTCCGGGCCGTGGACGACGGCGGAACGTCGCTGGGCGGCAGCGACACGAGCGCGCCCCAGTCGTTCACGATCACCGTGACGGCGGTCAACAGCGCGCCGAGCTTCACGGCGGGGCCGGACCAGTCCGTGCTCGAGGACGCGGGGGCCGGCACGGTCGCGGGCTGGGCCACCAACATCTCGCCCGGCCCGGGAGAGGGCGGCCAGTCGGTGAGCTTCAGCGTCAGTAACGGCAACTCGGCGCTGTTCAGCGCCCAGCCGCAGGTGCAGCCGAACGGGACCCTGACCTACACGGCGGCGGCCAACGCGAGCGGCGTGGCCACCGTGACGGTGCGGGCGGTGGACGACGGGGGAACGTCGCTGGGCGGCAGCGACACGAGCGCGCCCCAGACGTTCACGATCACCGTGGCCGCCGTCAACGACGCCCCGGGCTTCACCGCGGGCGCCGGCCAGCTGGTACTGGTCGACAGCGGTCCGCACGTGGTCAACGGCTGGGCCACGGGCATCTCGTCGGGGCCGCCGAGCGAGAGCGGCCAGTCGGTGACCTTCAGCGTGAGCAACGACAACACGGCGCTGTTCAGCGCGCAGCCGCAGGTGCAGCCCAACGGGACGCTGACCTACACGCCCGCGGCGGGCGCGACCGGGCTGGCCACGGTCACGGTGCGGGCCGTTGACGACGGGGGAACGTCGCTGGGCGGTAGCGACACGAGCGCGCCGCAGACCATCTCCATCGAGGTGACGGCGCCGAACAACGCGCCGAGCTTCACCGCGGGCGCGGATCAGTCCGCTCTGGAGGATGCGGGCGCCCGGACGGTCGCGGGCTGGGCCACGGGTATCTCGCCCGGGCCGCCGAGCGAGAGCAGCCAGTCGGTGAGCTTCAGCGTGAGCAACGACAACTCGGCGCTGTTCAGCGCCCAGCCACAGGTGCAGCCGAACGGCACCCTCAGCTACACACCCGCGGCGAACGCGATCGGATCGGCCACCGTGACGGTGCGAGCCGTGGACGACGGCGGAACGGTGTTCGGTGGGAGCGACACGAGCGCGCCGCAGACGTTCACGATCACCGTCACCGAGGTCAACGACACACCCAGCTTCAGCGCGGGCGGCGACCAGACCTCGCTTCTCAGCCTCGGCGGGCGGACCGTCGGGGGCTGGGCCACCGGCATCTCGCCGGGACCCGCGAGCGAGGCCGGCCAGTCGGTGACCTTCACCGTCACCAACGACAACCCGGGGCTGTTCAGCGCCCCGCCGCAGGTGCAGCCGGACGGCACCCTGACCTACACTCCCGCGCCGCTCGCCCTCGGCTCCGCCACGGTGACGGTGCGCGCGGTGGACAACGGCGGAGTCGCGAACGGCGGCGTCGACACCAGCGCACCCCAGACCTTCACGATCACGACCATCCTCGGATAGGACGGAAGACATCCGGGCGCACGCGGCCGAGCCGCGTGCTTCGGCAACGGTGGGGATATGGTCCGCCGGTGACCATGCTCAAAGATTTGCGCGGCCGGATCGCACTCAAAGCGATCAAGCGGACACTCCCGGCGCGGATGGCCGCCGATCCGGTGGCGACGCTGCCGGACGGGCTCCATGCGGCGATCGCCGGGTCCGGGTCGCCGCTCCCGGACCCCCGGCGCGGGAACCCGGCCGTGGCGGTGATCGCCGGGCAGCGGGTGTTCATCGTCGACGCCGGCGAGGGAGCGTCCGAGACACTCAACCGGATGCAGATCGCGACCCAGCGCATCGAGGCCGTGCTGCTCACCCACTTTCACTCCGACCACATCGGGGGCCTGGGCAGCCTCGCCATCCAGCGCTGGGCCGCCACCGGGTCCGGCGCGCCGATGCGGGTGCTCGGCCCTCCCGGCGTCGAGCGCGTGGTGGCGGGCTACAACGAGGCCTACGCGCTCGACTCCGGGTATCGCACCGCCCACCACGGCGAGGCCATCCTCCCGTCCTCCGGGGCCGGCCTGGCGGCCGAGCCATTCGCCATGCCGGAGGGTGACGAGCAGCGCGTGGTGCTCCAGGACGGCGACCTGACGATCACCGCGTTCACGGTCGTTCACTCACCGGCCGAGCCGGCCGTGGGCTTCCGCTTCGACTACAAGGGCCGCAGCCTGGTGATCAGCGGCGACACCGCCCTCACCCCTGTCTTGGTCAGGGCGGCGAAGGGCGCCGACCTGCTGATCCACGACGCCCTGTCGCGCGACTTGCTGAAGCTCGCCGAGGACGCGGCGCGCAAGGCGGGCCTGACGGCGCGGGCCAAGATCTTCTCGGACCTCCCCGACTACCACGCCAGTCCGGCGGAGGCCGCCGACGCGGCCCGCGAGGCCGGCGTGGGTGCGCTGGTGCTCACCCACATCGTGCCGCCGCTGCCCCTGAAGGCCCTCGAGGGGCCGTTCCTCGGCGATGCTCAGCAGCGCTTCACCGGCCCCCTGTGGATCGCCAAGGACGGCGACCTCTACAGCCTTGCGCTGGGCACCGGCGCGGCCGAGCGGAGCGGCATGTTCAGGCGCGGACCCGCCGGGTAGCGCGGCGCGCTCGACCACGTGGCTATCGTGGCCGCCGTGCGCAGCCGGTCGATTTGCCATGCCGTCCTGCTGTCGGCCGTAGCCCTGGCGCTCGTGCCTTCGGTTGCGAGTGGTGCCAAGGGTCCCGCGCTCGGGATCGCTCGAGCCAAGCTGGCTGCGGGGTTGACGTGCAGCCCCGGGTTCGCCAAGAGCTCCAAGCGCCCGGTGCTTCTCACTCCGGCCTTCTCCAGCGCAGCTGTGTCCTACGGCTGGAACTACATGCCGCAGCTCACGGCCGCCGGCATCCCGTTCTGCTCGATATCGGTGCCCGACGAGGGGTTCGGCGACCTCCAGAGGACCGCCGAGTACGTGGTCTACGGCGTCCGGCGCATGTCGAGGGTGACGGGCCGCAAGGTCACCCTCCTCGGCCACCAGCACGGCGGTCTCGACGAGCTCTGGGCGCTGATCTTCTGGCCGGACGTGGCGCGCTCGGTCGCGGATCTGGTCACGCTCGCGACTCCGCACTCGGGCACGACATCCTCCACCGGGCTGTGCGGCGCGGGCGGTCACTGCACGGCCGCGCTCCGCCAGATCACGAAGGGCTCGCGCTTCCTCGCGGCCCTGCGCGCGGCGCCGCTGCCGAAGGGCGTGGCGATCACGTCCATCTCCTCCAAGAACGACGCGCTCATCGTTCCGCAGCCCGCAGCCAGCCGCCGCAAGGGGATCCATCACGTGCTGCTCCAGAAGGTGTGCCCGGGACGCGAGGTCGACCACTTCGCGGCCCTGGCCGACAACGTGGCCTACCGGCTGTTCCTCGACGCTCGCTCACATCGCGGGCCGGCTTCCGCGGCCCGTCTCCCGGCCAGGGTCTGCGCCACTCCGTACATGCCCGCGGCCGACCCGGCGACCCTGTCGCTCACCGGCCTCTTCCTCAACGCCTTCTTTGCGCGCAACGCCGCCTCGAACGACCGCGAGCCCAGGACCGCGGCGTACGCCAGGCCGCGGCGCGGGTAGCTACCGGGTCGCGTCCCGGTTCTCGCCCACCCAGTCGTCGAGCACCTGCCAGCGCTCGAAGAGCCAGGCGATGCGCTCCGTCTCGCCGGCCGGCACCTCGGCCGCGGGCGAGCGCCAGAAGCGCACGCGCACGGTGGTGCCCACGAGGCCGCCGGCCCAGATGTCGCGGATGTACTCGAAGCCGTCGAGGCCCACGTGGCCGCACACAACCACGTCGGCCCCGCGGCTCTCGTCGAGCAGTGCCAGCGGGCCCCCGAGGCGCGGCGGCAACAGGTTGCGCAGCCGGTTGGCCAGCGGTGCGATCTCCGGCTGGCGCTCGGCGATCACCTCCTGCGCCCGAGCGAGCTTCTCCGGGGTGTGGCGAGTGCCCTCCGGATAGATGAGCACGCCCTCGCCCTCGCCGAGATCCTCGGCCAGGCGCCGCAGCCGGGCAACCTCCCCGGCCGGGTCGTCAGAGGCCCGCCTCACGAAGTTGGTCGGCACCCAGCGCCCGCCGATGTCGATCGTCGGAAGCACCTCCAGCTCGTGCTTGATCACGAACCGCAGGCCGAGGCCGTGCGCGTGCCCGATCACGGCGTCGGGGAGCGCGTTGTCGATGATGCTCGCGTGCCGGATGAGAACGAGCACGGGGCCGGGCCCGGCCAGCTCCAGGCCCTCGATCTCGAAGGTGAGCCCGAACAGCACGCGTATGCCCTCCAGGTGGCTGCGCGCCCAGTGGATGCGCAGGTCGTAGACCAGGCGCCGGCGCCGTAGCGAGCGACGGCCGAGGGGGCCGCCGGTGATCAGGTAGATGCCAGCCAGGCCGGCGATTCCCCTCAGCTCGCCGAACAGGAACCACCACGCCATGCTGGCCAGGCGGACCGCCATCCACGGCTTGCGGCGGACGAGCCAGAGCGCCAGGTCCACCAGCGCCGCCGCCGGCAGGACCACGGGCAGAGCCAGGGTGAGGACGACGAACGCACCGGCCTCGATCGCGATGCCCTTCGCGCGGCGGCCCAGCCGGGCTCCGCGCGGTCCCTGGGCCGGGAACAGCGGGCCGGCAGTAACCCGCTTGACGCGCATGGCGCCGAGCCTAGCCGGGCAGGCCGCGGGTCAGGGGTGCGGCGACCAGGCGGGCTGAGTTATCACGATGTCGTCGTAAGGGGTCGTGACCTGGCGTAGATCGCTGCCGTCCTGGTCGATCGCACGTATCTGCGAGGTCACGCCGACGCACTCGATCTGCACGCACGTGGGCACGGCGAAGGCAAGGCTCGCGCCGTCAGGCGACCAGGTCGGGTCCGTTTCGAGGTAGTCGGCCTCGGCGTCAACCAACAGGGACGGGTTGCTGCCGTCTGAGTCCATCAGGTAGATGCCCGACAGCGACTGGTCGTCCTCACGGCCCCGGGACGTGAAGGCGATCTGACGGCCGTCCGGCGACCATGCGGGCTGCTCGTCCTGGGCAGGGTGGTCGGTGAGCGGCGACCAACCGGTCCCGTCGGCATTCACGGTCACGATCTCGGTGGTGCCGCTCTCGGCGTCCAGAGCCGCCAGTGCCAGCTTGGTCCCGTCCGGCGACCACGCCGCCCGGCCCGGGACGAGCATCTGATCCTCCGGAGGTGTGGTGAGGAAGGTCGGGTCGCTTCCGTCGGCGTTCATCACGTAAAGCCCGGGACCATCGCCGCCGGTCCGCTGCGAGAAGAAGGCGATCTTCTGGCCATCGGGCGACCAGGACGGCCACCCGTCGTCGCCGGCGCTGACCGTGCGCCGCTGCTCGTCGCTCCCGTCGGAGTTCATCACGTAGATCTCGTCGTTTCCGTTCCTGTCGCTGACGAAGGCGATTCGAGTCGCGTCCGGCGACCACGCGGCGCTGGTGTCGTCCGCCGTGTCATTGGGGAAGTCGGTGAGCCGGACGATGTCCCAATCCTGTGTCGTCGTCTCGCCCAGGATCAAGACTGAGTAGACCAGCCCGCTACGCGCTCGTCCGTCACGGGGCCCTGTGGTGAACGTCTGATCGGGACTGCAGTGGGGATCCCCGGCGTTCGACTCGTCCTCGGCGCAGACCGCGTAGTGATAGAGCGTCTCGGCCTGGAGCCCGACCACCGGCTCGGAAACGGGATAGCTCTCGTCCTCGGCGAACTCGATCGGGCGGCTGGGCGTCCGACTGGTCCTCGCGAATGTCATGCCGTACGCGATGTAGTAGCTGCCCGGCCCGCCGTCGAGCGACAGGACGCGCCCGTTCAGGGTCGCGCTCCCGTTCGACACGTACGTGGCCGGATAGCGGACGCCGACCGCGCAGCTGCTGACCACCAGGGCCAGGACAGCAGCGAACGGAACGAGCAGAGGGCGCCTCAAGCGAGCTCCCATCGGTTGCCCCGACCCTTTCATGCGGGCGGGCCGATCGCAACACGGCCAGGAGCTGGATGCTCAACCGCCGTGCGCCAGCACGCTTATGACCACGCCCTGCGGGTCGCGAACGAAGAAGCGACGAACGCCCCAGGGCTCGTCGACCGGGCCGTAGATCACCTCGTGCCCAGCCCGCACCGCTTCGGCGTGTGCCGCATCGACGGCCTCAGGCGAACCCACGTCCACACCCATGTCGGGCAGGGCCGGCTCCACGCCCGACGGCGCGAATACGACCTGCGCCTGGCCGGATCCGAAGCCGATATAGCCACCACCGAAGGTGCCCTCCTCGAGACCGAGCACCCGCGTGTAGAAGACGCGCGTGGCCTCGAAATCCGGTGACTCGTAGTACGGAATGATGCGTTGGACAGCCATTACGCGCAGTGTCGCAACCTTGCGCGCCGTAGGTGGGTGGGAATGAGCCTTCCGTCAGGGCCGTGGCGACCAGGCGGGGGTGGCCGTCCCCGCCGGTCCTGTCCGTGAGGTTGGTCGGGTTGCTCCCGTCGAAGCTCGAGTAGATGTCGGCGTTCAGGGTCGCGCCGGTGTTGGAGGCGTAGGCGCAGTTTTGCTTGTGCGTGTTGAGCCGTTACGCAGCGGCGGGCAGCGTGCCGGGTCGTGTGGAGATCGGAACGTGGTCAGGCTGCGCTGCTGTTGCTCGGGGTCGTGGCCGCGCTCTTGGTCGCGCTGGCCGTGCTGGTGGGGTTCGGGCAGGCACTCGGGGCGAAGTCGCGCCATCAGCGCGCGGCGGACCTGGCGGCGATGTCGGCTGCCGGCGCGATGCGCGACGCCTATCCGCGGCTGTTCCAGTCGGGTCCGCGAGGCCTCACGCCGGCCGCGTATCTCGCGCTCGCGCGTGAACGTGCGCTGCGCGCGGGGCGCGCCAACGGCGTGCGCCTGCGAGCGGATGACGTGACTTTTCCGGAAGGGTCGTTCGCGCCCACGCGCGTGAAGGTTCTCGCGCGCGGGTCGGCGACCGTGAGCGTGGGGGAGACGCGGCGGTCGGTGCCCGTGCGGGCGAGCGCGACGGCCGAGCTGGCGCCGGCGTCCGACGCCACGCTCGGCGGGGCCGCCCGCGGTGAGGGCGGCGGCTACAGCGGCCCGCTCGCGTACCGGATGGGCAAGGCGATGCGGCCCGACGTGGCGGCAGCGTTCGACCGGATGGCCGCGGCGGCCCGCCGTGACGGCCTGACACTGTCGATCACGAGCGCGTTCCGCTCCGACGCCGAGCAGGCGCGCCTGTTCGCGGCCAACCCGAACCCGAAGTGGGTCGCACCGCCCGGCACGAGCCTGCACCGCTACGCCACCGAGCTCGACCTCGGCCCGCCCGCCGCCTACGCCTGGCTGGCCGCCAACGCCCGCCCGTTCGGCTTCATCCACCGCTACGCATGGGAAGCCTGGCACTACGGGTTCGGTGCCAATCCGCGCGACCGTGAGCACCCCGCGCAGTACGAGCGCGGCTCCTGGGAGCCGCCGGGCGGCGAGCCCGGGCGCATCCTTCACGGCCTGCCGTCGTTCGTGCCGCCGCGCTTCCACGACCCGCTGGCCGCTGCGGCGCTGCGGTGGAACGTGCCGGCGGAGCTGCTGGCGGCCCAGCTCTACGCGGAGTCCGGGTTCAACCCGTTCGCGGAGAGCCCCGCCGGGGCGCGGGGGATCGCCCAGTTCATGCCGGGCACGGCACGTGCGTACGGACTCGCCGATCCCTATGACCCCGATGCGGCGATCGAGGCCCAGGCGCATCTGATGAGCGATCTGCTGAAGCAGTTCGACGGCAAGGTCGCGCTGGCGCTGGCCGCCTACAACGCCGGGCCGGGCGCGGTCGAGCGCTACGGCGGCGTCCCGCCCTACGCGGAGACGCGCGCCTACGTGGCGAGGATCCTCGGGCTCCTGGGCGGCGCCGGGGTCGTCCCGGTCGATTTGTTCGAGGTGAGGCTCGTGGAGTGACCGTTTTTCAGCTGGCGGGAGCGGGCCGCCCCGGCGTACCTTGAATGCAGCGCACGGACTCCGAGGGGGCGTCATCGAGATCCCCTTGGGACGCATCCCGGCTCCCAGCTTTGAGGGCGACCAACGGCGTACCTCACGGCGGTCAACCAGCCGGGCCCTCGGGGTCCGCTGCGCACCATCTCCCGACTCGTACATTCGCCCGGTTGGGGTTTGCGCGGGTGCGCCGCAGGGGTACCAGTCGGCCATGTACATCGGAACATCGATATTCCTGATCGCCCTCGGGGCGATACTCAAGTTCGCGGTTACGGCCACCGTCGCCGGCGTGGACATCCAGACCGCGGGGGTGATCCTCATGGTCGTCGGCGTGATCGCGCTCGTCATCTCGCTGATGGAGCAGATGATCTGGGCCGACAGGCGCCGGGCACGCGTGGTCGAGCCCGAGGTGGCACCACCGCGCGAGTACCGCTGACCCCGGGCGGTTCCGCGGTCATACTGCCGCGGGCTGAGGTGGTTCATCGACCAGGCGGCCGCGGTGCGCCAGACCCGGCTCGCGGCCGGGCGCGCGGATCCGCTGTCCGACGACGGACAGTGGGGCGAGTGGATCGCCGACGTGGAACGGCGCGCCGAGCAGTACCGGGCCCGCTACCAGCTGCGCCTCGCGGACGCGCGCGAGATGATCGGCGCGCTCTGCATGCCGCCGGGGGGCGACCCGAGCGGCGGCTCACCCGGCCCGGACGCGCCCGACCCGAGCGACGTCAGGGCGCCGCGGCTGGCCCTGCGCCTGACCCAGGGACAGCGGCCGCTACGGCGCCGCGCCATCCTGCTGCGCGCGGGCTGCCCGGCAGAGGCGTGCGCGATCGCGGCGTCGGGCTCCATCAAGCTTCCGGGATCGAAGCGCGTGTACCGGTTCGCCTCGAAGCCGCGCCGCCTCGCGTCTGGCCGCAGCACGACCGTCACCCTCAAGCTCTCCAAGTCGCTCCGCCGCGCGCTGAAGCGCGCCTTCGAGAGCCGCGGCAAGGCGTCCGCGCGGGTGACGATCCGCGCCGTGGACCTCGCCGGGAACGTGACACAGAAGCGCGTGTCGGTGCGACTCCTGGGTTAGCGGAACGCCGGCTCCTCCCACTCCGGGAGGATCTCCGGGAGCCCGGCGCTCACGCCGTCCGGGAACTCGGCCGCGCGCTTCTCCAGGAACGCCGCTATGCCCTCGCGCGCATCTTCGGACTGCCCGCGCGCGAACATCGCCCGCGAATCGGCACGGTGCGCCTCCATCGGGTGGCTCGCGCCGAGCATCGTCCACATCATCCGGCGCGCCAGCGCCACGGACACGGGGGCGGCGTTCTCCACGATCTCCGCGGCCAGCGCCCGGGCGGCCGGCAGCACCTCGTCCGCCGGGTGCACGCTCCGCACCAGCCTTCCGGCCAACGCCTCCTCGGAGGTGAACACCCGGCCCGTGGCCACCCACTCCATCGCCTGGGCGATACCCACGATGCGCGGCAGGAACCAGCTCGAGCATGCCTCGGGCACGATCCCGCGGCGAGCGAAGACGAAGCCGATCTTGGTTCCCGCCGCGGCCAGGCGCATGTCCATTGCCAGGGTCATCGTGATGCCCACGCCCACGGCGGGTCCGTTGATGGCCGCGATCACGGGCTTGGTGCAGCGGAAGATCCGGAGCGTGAGGATCCCGCCGCCGTCGCGGGGCACGTCGGTCCCGCTGTCCTCCGCCATCTCGCCCCGGCCCGCTCGCTTCGTCCAGTCGAAGGTCTCGCCGCCCCCCTCGAGGTCGGCCCCCGCGCAGAACCCGCGGCCGGCGCCGGTCACGATCACCGCGCGCACGTCGTCGTCCGCGTCGACGAGGTCGAAGGCCTGGATCAGCTCCTCGTGCATCGTGCGGGTGTAGGCGTTCAGCCGCTCGGGACGGTCGAGCGTGATCGTGGCCACGTGGTCGGCCACCTCGTATCGGATCTCCGTGAAGTCCAAGCGCTGCTCCTGACGGTCGAGGGCGGGCGAGCCATTGTGCCCGCCCTGATCCACTGGCGCGCTCTCACGTACTACTAGTGGGCGGGGGATCCCTCGCCCACCCCGGTGAAGGAGACAGCGAATGATGCCCGGACCGATGGAGATCGCGGTGATACTCGTGGTCGCACTCGTGATCTTCGGACCGAAGCGCCTGCCCGAGCTCGGCAAGTCGCTCGGAAGTGGAATGCGGAGCTTCAAGGACTCCGTGACCGGCGAGGACGACGCAGACGATCCCGTGCTGCCCCGGAAGACCTAGGCTCGATAACCTCGCGCCGTGGCCATCACCGTCGACGGCATCGAGGAGCTTCAGGCACTGCTGGGCAAGACCGTGGGCCCCACCGAGTGGCGCACGGTCACGCAGGAGATGATCGACACGTTCGCCGATCTCTCCGGTGACGACCAGTGGATCCACGTGGACGTGGAGCGCGCGAAGACCGAGAGCCCGTTCGGCACGACGATCGCGCACGGCAACCTGACGCTCTCGCTGATCGACGGCTTCCGCAAGGACCTGGTCCAGTCGACCGGCTTCCGGCTGGGCGTGAACTACGGCTGGAACAAGGTTCGCTTCCCGGCCCCCGTGCCCGCCGGCGCGCGTGTGCGCGCCAGCTCGGAGGTCGTGTCGGTAGACGAGGTGGGCGAGGGCTGGTGGCAGGTGGCCACCAAGTTCACGCTCGAGGTCGAGGGCACCGAGAAGCCCTGCTGCGTGGCGGAGTCCGTCGGCCGCGCGCTCGTCTGACCCGCACGATCAGCCCTACTCGATCCAATCCGTGTGGAAGCGCGGACTCACGTGAATGTCGAGCTGGCGTAGCGGCCCGCTCCCGGTGTTCGTGAACGCGTGCGCCTGGCCGGGCGCGACGATCACGATCTCGCCGGCTCGCACGATCCGCTCGGCGAGCCCCAGCCGGAAGGTGGCCTCTCCCTCCTGGACGATCAGGATCTCCTCATAGGGGTGGCTGTGCATTCGCGGCCCTGCCCCCGGCGGCGCGTCCACGAGAACCAGCGTCACGCTCGCGCCGTGTTCCGCACCCACGAGCTCGTGGGCGATATTGCTGTAGGGGAGCTCGTCCACCTTGAGCGCGGTCAGCCCAAAGCCCTTGGCCTGAAGCTCGTCCTCGACCGCGATCGGGTCGAAGCGTGCTTCGTCGGCCGGCGGGATCCCCAGCTCCCGCAGGCCGGCGAGCACGTCCGCGTCGGTATCCGCCTCGGCGAGCACGGCGAGGAACTCCTCAGGGCTCACGCGCAGTCGTGTCAGGCAGGTCTGATCGACAGGGCAGGGGTGGACCACGTCGCCGAGCGTGTCCGCCAGCTTGGCCCGCCCCTTGTCGATCATCCGCGGCAGCCAGACGTAGCCGTCCAGCGTGGCGTCCATCGGCCGGGGCTCTTGGCGGGTCAGGTCCACACAAGCCGGAGACGTTAGCTCCAGCCCCCTCCGGGCCTATCCTCGGAAGGGCATGGCCGTAGCCCCGGAATCACTCACCGCCCAGCGCAAGACCCTGCCCGACTCCCCGGGTGTCTACTTCTTCAAGGACGCCCAGAGCAAGGTCATCTACGTGGGCAAGGCAGCCTCCATCCGCAAGCGCGTGGGCGGCCATTTCAGCAAGCCCGGCGGCGCCCGCGGCTCGGTGGACATGGTGGCCCAGATCGCCGAGGTGGACTTCATCGCCACCGAGACGGAGGCCGAGGCGCTGCTGCTCGAGCAGCGCTTCATCCGCCAGCACCGGCCGCTCTTCAACGTCCGCCTGCGCGACGACAAGTCGTACCCCTTCATCGCGATCTCACTCGACGAGGACTTCCCGCGTGTGTACTTCACGCGCGAGCGGCACCGGCGCAACCGCGTGTACTTCGGCCCGTTCAGCAACGCCAAGCGCGTGCGCGAGACGCTCGACCTCCTCGGCAAGATCTTCCAGCACCGCACCTGCGACGGGACCGAGCCCGGCCGGGCGTCCGGCAGCCCCTGCCTCGACTACCACCTCAACCGCTGCGGGGCGCCCTGCGTGGGCTATATCTCGAAGGAGGCGTACCGCGAGAGCATCGACTCGATCATCGACTTCCTGTCGGGGCGCTATCGCCACATAGAGCGCGGCCTCGAGCAGGGGATGAAGCGCGCGTCGGAGGCGCAGCAGTACGAGGAGGCGGCCAACCTCCGGAACCGGCTGAAGGCGGTGCGCTCGCTGCTCGAGCGCCAGCGCATCTCGAACGAGGCGGTGGGCACGCTCGACGCGATCGCCGTGGCCGCCGAGGACACGGACGCCAACGCCCAGGTGTTTCAGGTCCGCGACGGAGTGCTGGCCGACCGCCAGAGCTTCTACCTCGAGAACGCCGCCCGCCGCGACGAGGGCGAGGTGGCCGAGGAGTTCGTGCTCCAGTACTACGCGAGCGCGCTCGCGGTGCCGCCCCAGGTGATTGTGCCGCGCTCGGTGGAGGACCTGGCGGCGCTGGGCCAGGCGCTGACCGAGCGCCGGCAGGCGCCCGTGGAGGTGCGCCACGCCGAGCGTGGCGACAAGCGGCGGATCCTCGAGCTGGCGGAGCGCAACGCGCGCTTCGCCCTCGACCAGGACAGGCTGCGCTCCGAGCGGCGACGCAGCCAGCGGATCCAGGCGCTCGACGGCCTCCAGCAGACGCTCGGGATGGACACGATCCCGATGCGCATCGAGTGCTTCGACATCTCGAACCTGATGGGCGACCACACGGTCGCGTCGATGGTGGTCTTCGAGGGCGGGGCGCCGAAGAAGTCGGACTACCGGCGCTTCGGTATCCGCGGCTCGGTGCAGGACGACTTCGCGGCAATGGCGGAGGTGCTTTCGAGGCGCATGGGCCAGTTCGTGGCCCAGCGCGAGCGATCGCCGCACGATCCCGATTTCGATGAGAGCTTTGCCTCAGTGCCGGCCTTGATCGTCATAGACGGCGGCAAGGGACAGCTCTCGGCGGGCCTGGCCGAGCTCGGTCCGTTCCGCGACCTCGGGGTGACCGTGGTGAGCCTCGCCAAGCGGGTGGAGGAGATCTTCCTGCCCGGCCGCGGGGCACCGCTGGTGCTGCCGCACGACACGGCCGAGCTCCAGCTGCTGCAGCGCGTGCGCGACGAGGCGCACCGCTTCGCGATCGAGTTCCACCGCGGACGCCGCGACAAGGCGATGACGCGCTCGATCCTCGACGGGCTCCCCGGCGTCGGCCCGGTGCGCAAGCGCAGCATCCTCCGCCACTTCGGCTCGCCAGAGCGGTTCCTGGAGGCCAGCCGCGACGAGCTGGAGGCCGTGCCGGGACTGCCCGGCAAGGTCGCCCGGGAGGTCCACGAGTATGTGCACAAGGTGAGATGACCCCGAACAACGACAAGGGACGCCTCGAGGACTTCGTGGTCATCACCGGCTTCTCCGGTGCCGGCAAGTCGCAGGCGATGGCCACCTTCGAGGACGCCGGGTACTTCTGCGTGGACAACCTCCCGCCGGAGATGATCGGCTCGCTGGCCGATCTGTTCGGCCACGAGGGGAGCAAGGTCGAGCGTGCGGCCGTGGCCTCCGACGTGCGCGGCGGCGAGTACTTCGACGGGCTCGTGCGCGTGGTGGACGATCTCGAGGCGCGCGGCGTTCCCTACCGGCTGCTCTTCCTCGAGGCCGGCGACGACGTCCTGATCAACCGCTTCAAGGAGACGCGCCGGCGGCACCCGCTTGCGGACGGCGGCAGCGTGGAGCAGGCCATTGGCGGCGAGCGCGCCCTGCTGGCGCCGCTGAAGGAGCGCGCCGACGTGTCGATCGACACCAGCGACCTGTCGGCCTCGCGCCTGCGCAAGGTGGTGGCCGACAAGATGCTCACGCCCGGCGGCGTCGGCCGGCTGGCCGTTACGTTCATGACCTTCGGGTTCAAGCACGGCAGCCCGCGCGACGCCGACCTCACCTTCGACGTCCGTTTCCTGCCCAACCCGCATTACGAGTCGGAGCTTCGCGAGCTCACCGGGCTCGACCCGAGGGTGATCGAGTACGTGGAGTGCTCGAACGGGATCGACGAGTTCTACGCGCGGCTGGTGCCGCTGCTCGACTATCTCCTCCCGGCCTACGATCAGGAGGGCAAGTCACATCTGACGGTGTGCATCGGCTGCACGGGCGGGCGCCACCGGTCGGTCGTGATCGCGGAGCACCTGGCCCGCATCTACCAGGAGCGCGACGACCTCCTGGTGGACGTGGTGCACCGCGATGTGGACAAGCCGCCGCGCAGGGCCTGACCCCGCGCGCGAGGGTGTTCGGTAGATTCGGGCCCCTCGCCGACCGGAACATCCCGCCAGAGAAAGGAGCGGCATCCATGCCCCTGCGGGCAGGTATCAACGGCTTCGGCCGCATCGGCCGCAACGTATTCAGGGCTGCTCACGCCCGTGGTGCCGACATCGATTGGGTCGGCGTCAACGACATCACCGACAACGAGACTCTTGCGCACCTTCTGAAGTACGACTCCATCCTCGGCCCCTTCCCGGGCGACGTGGAGGCCACCGCCAACGGCCTCGTGGTGGACGGCAAGGAGCTGCGCGTCTTCGAGGAGCGCGACCCTGCCGCGATCCCGTGGAGCGACGTGGGCGCGGACGTGGTGATCGAGTCCACGGGCCTCTTCACCAAGCGCCCGGACGCCGCCAAGCACCTCGAGGCCGGCGCGAAGAAGGTGATCATCTCGGCGCCGGCCACGGAGCCCGACGTGACCCTCGTGCTGGGCGTGAACGACGACGCCTACGACGCCGACAGCCATCACGTGATCTCGAACGCCTCGTGCACCACCAACTGCCTCGGGCCGGTGGCGCGCGTCCTGCACGACAGCGTGGGGATTGAGCGCGGGATCATGACCACGATCCACGCCTATACGGCGGATCAGCGCCTCCAGGACGCGCCGCACAGCGACCTGCGGCGCGCCCGCGCGGCGGGGGTCAACCTGATCCCCACCTCCACCGGGGCCGCCAAGGCCATCGGGCTCGTGATCCCCGAGCTCAACGGCAAGCTGAACGGGATCTCCGTGCGCGCGCCCGTGATCACCGGCTCGGTGGTCGACCTGGTGTGCGAGGTGGGACGCGACACCACCCCGGAGGAGATCAACGCCGCGTTCTCCGAGAAGGCGGACACCGGCCGGTTCGAGGGCATCCTCAAGTACACCGAGGATCCGATCGTGTCGAGCGACGTGGTCACTTCCTCGTACTCGTCGGTCTTCGACGCCCAGCTGACCATGGTGATCGAGTCGAGGCTCGTGAAGGTCGTGGCCTGGTACGACAACGAGTGGGGCTACTCGAACCGCGTCGTGGACCTGGCGCAGCGCGTGTTGGCGGGGGCGCCGGTTGCCTAGGGCCGTATCGGGACTCGGCAAGCGCAGCGTCCGAGACCTCGACATCGACGCCGGCACCCGCGTGCTCGCGCGGGTGGACTTCAACGTCCCGCTCTACGGCGGCGGCGTGAGCGACGACGCCAGGATCCGCGCCGCACTGCCGACGATCGAGCTGCTGCTGGATCGCGGTGCCCGGCTCGTGCTCTGCTCCCACCTTGGCCGCCCCGAGGATCGCGAGCCCGAGACCTCCCTGCGACCGGTGGGCGAGCGTCTGGCCGAGCTGATTCACGTGCCGGTCACGCAGGCGCCGGAGGTGGTGGGCGCCAAGGTCACGGAGATGGCCGACGCTCTGCGCCCCGGGGAGGTGCTCCTGCTCGAGAACACGCGCTGGGAGCCCGGTGAGAAGAAGAACGACCCGGAGCTCGCGCGGGAGCTGGCCGGGCTGGCGGACGTCTACGTGAACGACGCCTTCGGCGCCGCGCATCGCGCCCATGCCTCCACGGCGGGCGTGGCGGAGCTGGTGAGCCCGGCGGTGGCCGGATGCCTGCTCGAGCGGGAGGTCACGACCCTCCGGTCGCTCGTGGAGGATCCCGAGCGACCGCTGGTGGTGGTGCTCGGCGGCGCCAAGGTCACCGACAAGGTGGCGCTGATCGACCGCTTTCTCGAGACCGCTGACACCCTGCTCATAGGTGGCGCCATGTGCTTCGCCTTCTTCAGGGCGCAGGGGCGCTCCACCGGCGACTCGCTGGTGGAGGAGGAGGGGGTGGACCTCGCCCGCGCCGCGCTCGCCAAGTCCGAGTCGAGCAACTGCCGGCTGCTGCTCCCCGTGGATCTCGTGCTGGGCGACCGCTTCGGCGCGGACGCCGAGGTGCGCCAGCTGGAGGGCACCGACGTGCCCGACGGGTGGATGGGGCTGGACGTGGGGCCGCGCACGATCGCCGCCTACGCGGCTGTGCTCGAGCGTGCGGGCACGGTGTTCTGGAACGGGCCGATGGGGGCCTTCGAGCTCGAGCCGTTCGCGGCGGGCACACGCGCCGTGGCCGAGGCGGTGGCGGCGGCATCGGCCACGACCGTGGTGGGTGGCGGCGACTCCGCGGCGGCGATCGCGTCGTTCGGCCTGGCCGACAGGGTGGATCACCTCTCCACCGGCGGCGGCGCAGCCCTCGAGCTGCTCGAGGGCCGCGAGCTGCCGGGGCTGGAGGTCCTCGACGATGCCTAGCTCGGGCCGCCGGCCGTTGGTGGCGGGCAACTGGAAGATGTGGGGCACCCGCGCGCAGGCCTCCGAGTACTGCGACCGGCTCCCTGGGCTCCTGCCCGCACTTGACTCGCGGAGCGTGGACGTGGGGGTGTGCGTGCCGTTCACCGCCCTCGACGTGTGCGTGCAGAAGCTCGCCGGCAGCGGCGTGCTCGTGCTCGCGCAGAACATGCATCAGGAGCCGAACGGCGCCTACACCGGCGAGGTATCGGCGCCGATGCTCGTGGAGCTGGGCGTGGACGGCGTGGTGCTCGGCCACTCCGAGCGCCGCCTCTACAACGGCGAGACGGACAAGGCGCTTCAGGAGAAGGTCCCGGCCGCGCTCGAGGCCGGACTGCTGCCGATCCTCTGCGTGGGGGAGAGCGAGGAGGAGCGCGAGCGCGGCGACACGGAGCGCAAGCTGCGCGGCCAGGTGCAGGAGGGTCTCGAGAAGGTGCCCGAGGAGCGGCTGTCCGAGGTGGTGATCGCCTACGAGCCGATCTGGGCGATCGGCACGGGCCGGGTGGCCACCCCCGAGCAGGCCCAGGAGGCGATCGCCTTCGTGCGCGCGCTGGTGGGCGACCGCTCCAAGGAGGCCGCCAAGCGCACGCGGGTGCTCTACGGAGGCAGCGTGAAGCCCGACAACGCTCCCGACACCATGGCGCAGCCGGACGTGGACGGGGCGCTCGTGGGCGGCGCGAGCCTGGACCCCGCCTCGCTCGCGCAGATAGTCGCCGCCGCCTCGCCGTGAGCCCGCCATCGAGCGTCTGCCTGGTGGTGCTCGACGGCTGGGCCCTCGCCGAGCCCGGCCCGGGCAACGCCGTCGAGCAGGCCGACACCCCGGTGTTCGACGAGCTCTGGAGCGGGCATCCGCACTCGACCCTCACCGCCTGGGGTCCCGCCGTGGGCCTGCCGGAGGGCCAGATGGGCAACTCAGAGGTGGGCCACCTCAACCTCGGCGCCGGCGCGGTCGTGAAGCAGGACATCACGCGCATCGACGACGCCGTTGAGGATGGGTCGTTCGTCGAGAACGAGGCGCTGCGGGCGGCGGCCGCGGCGGCGCGCGAGAGCGGCGGGCGCCTGCACCTGCTCGGGCTCGTGTCGGCCGGCGGCGTGCACGCGAGCATGGATCACCTGCGCGCGATCGTCGAGCTGGCCGCCCGCGAGGCGGTTCCGGACGTGGTGTTGCACGCGTTCACAGACGGGCGCGACACGAGCCCCGAGTCGGGAGCCGGCTACATCGCCGAGGTGGAGGGCTGGGAAGGGCTGCGCGTGGCCACCGTCACCGGCCGCTACTTCGCCATGGACCGCGACCGCCGCTGGGACCGCGTCCAGCGTGCCTGGGACGCCATCGTGCACGGGCGGGCAGAGGTCCCCGAGGCCGGGTCGGGCGAGCGGGCGGTGCGCGCCGCCTACGAGCGCGGCGAGACCGACGAGTTCATTCAGCCGACGCTGGTGGGGGAGGAGGGGCGCATCCGCGACGGCGACGCCGTGGTGTTCTTCAACTTCCGGCCGGACCGCGCGCGTGAGCTCACCCGTGCCCTGGGCGAGGACGACTTCGCCGAGTTCGACCTTGGGGAGCGCCCGCGGGTGGCCCTCACCACGCTCACGAGCTACCAGGAGGACTGGCGGTACCCGGTGGCCTTTCCGCCCGCACGGCCGGAGCTCACGCTGGCATCGGTGCTCGCCGAGCGCGGCATCGCGCAGCTCCACGTGGCCGAGACGGAGAAGTACGCACACGTGACCTACTTCTTCAACGGCGGCGAGGAGGACCCCTACGAGGGTGAGGAGCGGCGCCTCGTGGACTCCCCGCGCGACGTGGCCACCTACGACGAGAAGCCCGAGATGTCGGCCGAGGCGGCCGCCGCGGCCTTCGTCGAGAGCTGGCGGGACGGTTCGTTCGGGTTCGGGGTCATCAACTTCGCCAACGCCGACATGGTCGGGCACACCGGCGACATCCCGGCCGCGGTGCGCGCGGTGGAGACGGTGGACCGCTGCTTGGGACAGGTGCTCGAGGCGGTGCACGCGAGCGGGGGAGCCTGCGTGGTCACCGCCGACCACGGCAACGCGGACGAGATGCTGGACGCGGAGGGCCACCCCAGCACCGCCCACTCGATGAACCCCGTGCCGATCGTGGTCACGGCCGAGGTGACCGGCCTGCGCGAGGGCGGCGTGCTGGCCGACGTGGCGCCGACCGTGCTTGATCTGCTCGATCAGCCGCAGCCCGATGCCATGACCGGGCAGTCGTTGCTCCAGGGCGCCTGACTAGCCTGGCGCGGGTGAGTCGCGCGTTCTCCATCCACGCCCGCGACGGGTCCGCCCGCACCGGGGTGCTGAGCACGGCCCATGGCGACGTGCGAACGCCGGCGTTCGTCCCGCTCGCGTCCACGGCCACCGTCAAGACGATGCAGTCGGCGGAGGTCGCCGAGCTGGGCTACGACCTGGTGCTCGGCAACACCTTCCACCTGTTCATCCAGCCCGGCCACGAGCTGATCGCCGAGCTCGGGGGGCTCCACGAGTTCATGGGCTGGAACGGCGCCATCGTCACCGACTCTGGCGGCTACCAGGTGTTCTCCATGGGCCACGGCTCCGTGGCGGAGGAGATCAAGCGCAGGCGCGGGGAGCGCAAGTCGATGATCGTCTCCATCGAGGAGGAGGGCGTGCGCTTCCGCTCCTACCTGGCCGGCGAGGAGCGCTTCATGGGCCCCGAGACCTCGATGGAGGTGCAGGCCGCGCTCGGCTCGGACATCGCCCTCGCCTTCGACGAGTGCACGCCCTTCCACGTGGACCGGGACTACACGGCGAGCTCGATGCAGCGCACCCATCGCTGGCTCGACCGCTGCCTGGCGTGGCACGCGGACCACGGGCCGAGCCACCAGATGGTGTTCGGCATCATCCAGGGCGGCGTCCATGAGGACCTGCGCGCCGAGTCCACCGCCTACGTGAACGCGGCCGCGGTGGACGGGATCGCGATCGGCGGTTCGCTCGGCCAGTCCAAGGAGCAGATGCGCGAGGTGGTGGGCTGGTCTCTGCGCGGCCTCGACGACGAGCGGCCCCGGCATCTGCTCGGCATCGGCGACGTGGACGACCTGATCCACGCGGTCGGCGCGGGCATCGACCTGTTCGACTGCGCCACGCCCACCCGCCTCGCCCGCCACGGCACGGCACTCGTCCAAGACCCCGCTCACCGCTGGCGGCTCGACCTGACCAAGAGCGCCCATCGCACCAGCCGCGAGCCGATCGCCGAGGGCTGCGGCTGCCCGGCCTGCCGCGATCACACCCGTGCCTACCTCAACTACCTCCTGCGGGCCGGCGAGCCCACCGCCGCGCGGCTGCTCACGCTGCACAACCTCACGTTCATGGAGGAGCTGATGAGGGGGATGCGGGAGGCGATCGCGACCGGCCGATACGCCGACCACGCCGCGGGCCTCAGCGCGAGTGCTCCCCGATGAAGTCCCGCAGCCCGTCGATCTGCTCCTGCACGGTGCTGCGTTCCACCGGCTGCACCTGATCCTGGGTCGAGGTCAGGAGCACGAGACCCACCACGCCGATCGCCGCGAGGATCGCGAGCAGCGCGAGGAACGTGCCGAGCTGCCGGCGGCCCGCGCTTTGCCTGCGTGCCCGCTCCTCGTCACGCGGGCGCTCCCGGCGCGCGACGGGGGCCGGGGTGCGCGGCGCCTGGGGCGGGATCTGCGCGGGGCGTGAGCGGAGGGCGCGCGTGGCGGCCGTCTCCTCGACCTGCATCGCGCGGGTGGCGTCGGTGTCCATCAGGGCGAGGCTGCGGGTCACGTCGGTTGAGTGGCCCAGCCGGCCGGCCTCGATCGCCTGGGCGAACTGGAGCGCGGACGCGTAGCGGCCCTCGGCCTCGCGCTCCAGGGCGAGGCGCACGGCCTCGTCCAGCTCCGGCGGCACCTCGGGGCGCAGCTCGCTGATCGGGGTGATGGCATCCTGCTGCTGCTTCAGCGCCAGCTCGGTTAGCGACGTGTACTCGTGCGGCAGCCGGCCGGTGAGGAACTGGTAGGTGCAGACCCCGAGCGAGTAGATGTCCGACGCAGGTCCAGCCTCCTCGCCGTGGGCCTGCTCCGGCGACAGGTAGGCGGCCGTGCCCAGCACCGAGCCCACCTGCGTGATGCGCGTGAGCTCGGCGGCCTTGGCGATCCCGAAGTCCGCGATCTTGGTGGTGTGCACCTCCTCGGCGATCAGGAGGTTGCCGGGCTTGACGTCGCGATGCACGACCCCGGCCCGGTGCGCGTAGTCGAGTCCGTGGCAGGCGTCGCGCACGATGGCGATGGTGTCGTCGATGTCGAGCAGCTTGTGCTCGCGCAGCAGATCGGCGCACGACGGCCCCTCCACGTACTCCATGACGATGTAGTGGCGACGGCTCTCGGCGTCCTGGCCCGAGTCGAACACCTGCACGACGTTCGGGTGCTGGAGCCGCGCCGCGGCCAGCGCCTCGCGCCGGAAGCGGGCCACGAACGCGTCGTCGTCCGCCAGGTGCTCGGCCAGCAGCTTGACCGCGACCGCACGCTCGAGGACGGTGTCCGTGGCCAGGAAGACCGTGGACATCCCGCCGGCTCCGAGCCTGCGCTCGATCCGGTAGCGGCCGGCCACCTCGGTGGGCACGGTCATTGGCCGTCTCCGGGCGCCTCGGCCCCGCCGCCGTCGGAGCCGTCCGGGATCGTGGTGGGCGGCGGCTCCGGCGTGGTCGGGACGGTCGTGGTCTCGGTCGGCGTGGTCACGGTCTCCGTCGGAATGGTCTCCGTCTCCGTCGGGGTGGTCTCCGTCTCGGTGGGGGTGGTCTCGGTCTCCGTCTGGTCGCGGTCGTTGCACTCGCGGCCCACCAGATCGAAGAGCCGGTCGAAGCTGCGGCGCAGCGCGTCGCGCACCTCCGCTTCCACGTCCTCAGGCACGCTGTCCACGATCTGCTGGACCCCCGGGTCGAGATCCAGCGCCTGCTGGCAGGCCTCGAGGCTTCCCTCCGAGATCGCCTGCTCGATGCGGTCCAGCCTGTTCTCGAGCGCGATGGCGAAGCGAGGCGGGATCGGCTCGCCCTCGTCGTCGGCGCCGCATCCCGCGGCCAGCGCCACGAGCGCAAGGCACAGCGCGGCTGTGGCGCGCACCCTCACTGGCCGGCGTAGAGGCGGTCGGCCAGCACGATCGGCAGCCCGGCGGCCTCGATCGCCTGAGCGGCCTTGTCGATCGGATATTCCACCCGGCGCCAGCCGGCGGTCCAGGTGCCGGTGTCCACCACGAGCCAGGCGGCGCGCCGGTCGCCGTCGCGCGGCTGGCCCACCCCGCCGGGATTGAGCAGCCACCTGCCCTCGGAGATGTCGCGTTCGGTGCCGTCCGGCGCCGGCGCTCCGTTGACCGGCCGGTCGTCGTGGCGGAAGAAGTAGAGCGCGACGTGGGAGTGCCCGATCGCGCCGACCCGCGGCTCCATCGCGTTGATGCACTCACCGGCCTGCCAGGTGGAGAGCACGTACTCCCAGACCGGGTCGCGAGGGCTCGCGTGGTAGAGGCCGATCTCGCGGCTGGTGTCAAATGGACCCCGGTCTCTGAGGAACTCGAGCGACTCCTCGGAGATGTGATCGCGCGTCCACCGCGCGGCCGCGGCCGCGCTGGCGGAGAAGTCGGCTATGTCGATGGCTCCGGTCACCACGAGGTCATGGTTTCCTGCCAGGCAGACGTCGCAGCGCTCACGGGCGAGGGTCACGCATCCGTCGGGCTCGGCTCCGTAGCCCACCAGATCGCCCAGACACCAGATCTCGTCCACGCCGACCGAGTCGACGTCGCGGAGCACCGCCTCGAAAGCGGGCAGATTGCCGTGCACGTCTGAGAGCAGGGCGATGCGCAATGTGGTGCCTTCTACAGTGTCCGGGGCAATGGAGGCTAGGCGTTCGCGGCTGCCGGCAGCGATCCTGTTCGCGGTGGTCGCCGCCGGGCTGGCCACCTTCGTACTTCGGCCACGTGGCCTCGTCGAACCCGCCTCGGTGAACGTGGAAGAGTACTTCAGCCCCGCCCAGCTGCAGCGGGCGGAGGACTTCCGCGACCCGCAACGCCTGATCGCGCTGGGTGGGCTGGCGTTGACCGGCGGCACCCTCGCGTTGCTCGCCCTGAGGCCGCCGCGCCGCCTGATCGACCCGCTGTCGAAGCGGCCGCTGCTGGGCGGCGCCGCGGTGGGAGCGGGGATCTCCCTTACGCTCGTCGTGGTCCGCCTGCCGCTTGCGGCCGTCTCGCACGAGCGCGCCCATGACGTTGGGCTCTCCACCCAGGACTGGGGGCCGTGGCTCGGCGACGTGGCCAGGTCGGCCGGGCTGGGGGCGGTCTTCGCGGCGGTGGGCGGCGCGCTGGGGCTCGCGCTCGTACGGCGCTTCCGGCGCCGCTGGTGGTTGCCGGGGTCCGCCGCCGTGGTGGCGGTCGGGGTGATCACGGTCTGGCTGTTCCCGGTCGTGATCGACCCGCTCTTCAACAAGTTCGAGCCGCTGCCCCGGGGGCCGCTGCGGTCGCAGGTGCTCGAGCTGGCACGCAAGGCCGACGTGGACGTGGGCCAGGTCTACCGCGTGGACGCCAGCCGCCGGACCACCGGCGTGAACGCCTACGTGAACGGGCTCGGCCACTCCAAGCGAGTGGTGCTCTACGACAACCTGATCGAGGGGCTCCCGCGCGACCAGGTGCTCCAGGTGGTGGCTCACGAGCTCGGCCACCAGCACCACCGCGACCTGCTGCGCGGTCTGGTCTGGCTGGCGCTCGTGGCGCCGGCCGGCACGCTCCTGGCTCAGCTGCTGGCCGAGCGCATCGGCCGCCGCGAGGGGCTCGGCGACCCCGGCCGCCGCCCCGGACCGTCGGCGCTGCCTGCCCTTGCCCTGTCGGTGGCAATCGTGTCCTTCGGCCTCGGCATCGCGGGAAACCAGCTCTCGCGGCCCGTGGAGGCGAGCGCGGACGAGTTCTCACTCGACCTGACCGACAACCCGGCGGCCCACATCGCGCTCGAGCGGGAGATCGCCGTGCGCAACGTGTCGGACCCCGACCCCCCGCCTGTGTGGAACGTGCTGTTCGGCACGCATCCCACAACGGTCGATCGGATCGGGATAGGCGAGGCTTGGGCGCGCGAGCACTAATCTGATCGCCCGATGCGAAGGGCCTTTCTGGAAAGAGTCGTGCGCGAGCTGGCGGGCATCTACCGCCCGTCGGCCTCCGATGGCGAACGCCGGGCGGCGGAATGGCTCGCCGAGGAGTTCCGCTCGGCCGGCTGCGAGGCGCGTGTGGAGGAGGAGTCCGCTCACGGCGGCTACTGGTGGCCGCTGGGCATCCTCAACGCCGTACCGGCGCTCCTCGCTCTCCTGCGGTGGCGGGTGCTGTCGGTGCTCGTGGGCGGCGCAGCCGCCGCGGCGGTCTACGACGACGTGAGCGGCGGCCGGCTCTGGTTCCGGCGTGCAGTGCTGCCCCACGGGACCACCTGGAACGTGGTCGCGGAGACCGGCGACCGCCAGGCCGAGCGCACCATCGTGTTCATCGCCCATCACGACGCCGCTCACAGCGGTCTCGTGTTCCACCCCGCACTGCCCCGGATCGGCATGCGGCTGGCACCGCAACAGCACGAACGTGCCAGCCAGAGCGTGCCGATCATGTACGGGGTCTTCCTCGGGCCGGTGCTGATCGCGCTCGGGGCGCTGCTGCGCCGCGCCGGCCTCCGGCGCGCCGGGCTCTTCTTCGCGCTGGGCGCCACCGCCAACATGACCGACATCGGCTCGCGGCGGGTGGTGCCGGGCGCCAACGACAACCTGAGCTCCGTGGCGGTGCTCGCGGCGCTGGCTCACGACCTCCACAGGCGGCCGCTCCTCGGCGTACGCGTGATCCTGCTGTCCACCGGGTCGGAGGAGTCCTTCATGGAGGGCATGCAGGGCTTCGCGCGGCGCCACTTCCAGGATCTGCCGCGGTCGAGCACCGAGTTCGTGTGCCTCGAGTGCGTGGGTTCGCCCGAGCTCTGCGTGGTGGAGGGGGAGGGGATGCTCCGGATGCGCGACTACCCGGAGGAGGCCCGCGACGCCCTCGAGCGCGCGGGCGCGCTCGCCGGCGTGCCGCTGCGGCGCGGGCTCCGGACCGTGGCGGCATCGGACGCGCTCATCCCCCTGCGGGCCGGCTACCGGGTGTCCCTGCTGGGCGGGATCGACGAGACCAAGTTCCCGGCCAACTACCACTGGCCCACCGACACGCCCGACAACCTCGTCTGGGAGTCGGTGGAGGCCGCCGTGGTCACCTGCGAGTCGTACGTGCGCTCGGCCTGAGGGCGGCGCTCGCCGAGCACGCGAAGCACCTCCCGAGCCAATCCGGCACCGTCGGCGAGGTCGCGCCAGGTGACCCGCAGAACCTGGATGCCCTCGGTCGCGAGCGCTCTGTCGCGGCTCCGGTCGGCTTGGAACGCCTTGCGTGTGTGGTGGGTGGCGCCACCGTCGACCTCCACCACGAGCTTGGCGCCAGGCCAGTGGAAGTCGACCTCGTAGGTGCCGATCAGGACGTTTGCCTGGGGTCGGGGCACGGAATGTGCCTCGCACAGCGCCACGAACCGGCGTTCGGCCTCGGTGCGAGTCATCGGCGGCCCATCGCCGTAGGCGGCGATCGCGCGCCGGAGCTTGTGGCGGCTGGGTCTGCCCGAGACCCTGGCGAGCGCCCGCTCGACCTCCCTCAGGTCGAGCACGCGCTGGACCTCGGCCTCGTGCACCGCGTCCGCGAGGCGCCGCTCGGTGAGAACCTCGGCGAGGTCGACGAGGGTGCGGGCGGGGCTGGTGACCGGGATCGCGTCGAGGACGGCGCGGTCCTCGGCCGCGAGCGAGGTCGTGTCGCGAACGACGATTCCCGGCCTGCGGAGCCGCCGACCGGCGACCGTGACCTCGTAGTAAGGGGCATGCCGCACGAAGGCCCACCGCAAGCGCGGCGGAGCGATGGCTCAGCACTGCTTCGGGTCCGCAGCTGAGCACCGCGGCGAGATCGCGCGCCTTGGACGTGAGTGCGTCGTGGCCAACCGCGTAGACCCCTCGATGAAGGCGGTGCAGCCTGCCTGCCCTGAGGCGGCGAGAGACGGCGTTCCTCGTCATCCCGATGGCTGACAGCTGCGCGAGCGAGACCACACCATGCTGCTTGCCGGCCAGTTCGGCCAGCCGCACGTCCGCCGAGTGACCTGTCAGTTCCTCCCCGTATGCGGGACCACTTTGCACCACACTCCGAGCATGTCGGGCCCGGTGTTACGGCTCAACCCCCGTGTGTGACTAGCGAGGCACGGTCGAGCGCGAGGCCAGCCGGCGGGCGGCCTCGGGGTCGTGCGTGGGGAGGTACACGAGCTCGTTGTCGGCGGCGAGCTGCCGGATCTGCTCCAGGCTCGCCGCCGCCGCCTTCGGGTCGGGCGAGACGCCGTCCACGGCGCCCTTCAGCAGCAGGCCCTGGGTGTACGAGGTGTCACCCGCGAAGAAGATCAGCCGCCCCTCCGCGTCCCGCAGCACCACCGACAGATGGCCGGGCGAGTGGCCGGGCGTGGGCACCAGCCGGACATCGCCCGCGCTTGTGAGCGGCACGCTCGCCGGGAACGGGCCGAAGGGCTCGCCCTCGAAGTCCACGAGCCGTGGCGACAGCCATTTGGGCCAGCGGTTCGGCAGATAGCCGTTCACCCGTCCCTTCAGGCCCTGGGCGGCCTCGTACTCCTTGCGAGCCACCACGATCTCCGCGTTCGGGAAGTGGGAGAGGCCGCCGGCGTGGTCGGAGTGCAGGTGCGTGAGCACCACCCACCGGACGCGGTCGGGCTCGACCCCGATGCCCCGCAGCTGCGGGCCGACCTCCTGGTCCGGGCGAACCGCAAAGCGCACCGCCACGCGGAAGTAGGGCTGCCAGCGCGGGAAGTACCCGGACCCGCTGACGAGGGCCGTCTCGCCGGTGTCGATGAGGATCACGCCCTCCGGGTGCTCGATCACCCAGACGTGGATCGGGAGCGGCTCCGTCCACTGCTTGGCCCGGAGCACGTTGATGATTCGCGCCGGCCCGCGGCCGCGACCCTCGCGCTGGACCTCCTTGACGGCGACCGTGCCGGTCTGCAGCGCCGAGATTCGCACCGGAGACTAGTCCGCTACGACTCGGACTTCTCTTCGCCGTCGTCGAGCTCGGGAAGGTCGCGGATTCCCTCGCGCGTCTGCCACTTGGAGAAGTTGTCCTCCATGGCATCGATCAGCTCACGCATGAAGCGCGGCGCGAGGCTGATGCGCGAGACCACGACGCCCGGCACCTCGCCCTCGTCGACCTCGTGGTCGACGCGCGCGAAGGTGATCGTGAACTCGTAGTCGGAGTGCGACACATTGGCGAAGTTCGCGTAATGCCCCGCCATCGTGTCGGGGTCCGTGTGGATGTTGAAGTGTCGCTCTGAGTCCTCTTGCACGCGGCGTAGTATCGCAGCGCAATGCGGATCTCCGTAATCGCGGTCGGTCGCTTGCGGCCGCCGTACCAGGACGATGTGGAGCACTACCGGAAGCTCATCGGCGGTCACGCGCGGGTTGAGCTGATCGAGGTGCGCGAGGACGAGAAGGTCGCGCCGAGGATCCCCGAGCGCGCCCACAAGGTGCTGCTGACCAGCGATGGGACGGAGATGGACTCGATGGAGTTCAGCCGCTGGCTCGAGGAGCGCCGCCGCGACGGCCGTGATGTCTGCTTCGTGATCGGCGGTCCGCGCGGGCTCGAGCTGGAGGCCGAGTCGCGCCTGTCGCTCGGGCGCATGACACTGCCGCACCAGCTCGCCCGGGTGGTGCTGCTCGAGCAGCTCTACCGTGCTCACAAGATCCTCGCCCGGGAGCCCTACCACTACTGACATGACCGTCGATCCGCTCGCACAACTCCGCGCCGACGTGGGCGGCGCCGCGGCCGCGCTCGGCGACGGCGCCACGGCGCCCAACCTCGACCGGCCCAAGCAGGCCGGCTTCGGCGACTTCTCGACCAACGCGGCCATGTTGCTCGCCCCGGTGCTGGGCGACTCGCCGCGCGCGATCGCCGAGCGGCTGGGCGCGGCGCTGGATGAGAGCCTGGGCGCGGCCCTTGAGCGTGTGGAGGTGGCGGGGCCCGGCTTCCTCAACCTGTTCATGGCGGACGGGTGGTATCTCGACGCCCTCACCGGCGTGCTGGAGGCCGGCGATCGCTTCGGGGCGGGTACCGCCGAGGCGCCCGAGCACGTGAACGTGGAGTTCGTGAGCGCCAACCCCACGGGCCCGATCACCGTGGCCTCGGCGCGGCACGGCGTGTACGGGGACGCCCTGTGCCGGATCCTCGAGTACGCCGGGCACCGGGTCGAGCGCGAGTACTACGTGAACGACGCCGGCGGGCAGGTGCGCCGCTTCGGGGCGTCGATCCAGGCCCGCGCGCGCGGCGAGGAGCCACCCGAGGACGGCTACCACGGTGACTACGTGGCCGGCCTCGCCGCGGCCGTGGAGGGCGCCGCGGACATGGACGTCGAGGAGCTCGCCCAGCGCGGGATCGAGCTGATCCTCGAGGGCGTTCGCGCCTCGCTCGCCCGCCTGCGCGTGCAGATGGACCGGTACTCGCTCGAGCACGAGCTGCACGAGCACGTGGACGAGGTGATCCGCGGACTTGGCGGCGTATACGAGTCCGACGGCGCCACCTGGCTGCGCACGACCGCCCACGGCGACGACAAGGACCGAGTGCTGAGGCGCTCGTCGGGAGAGCTCACCTACTACGCGGTGGACATCGCCTACCACGCCGACAAGCGCGCCCGCGGGTACGACCGGCTGATCGCGATCTGGGGCGCCGACCATCACGGCCACATCAAGCGGATGAAGATCGCGTGGGAGGAGCTGGGCGGGGATCCGGACCAGTTCGAGATCGTGCTCATGCAGTTGGTGAACCTGACCGAGGGCGGCGAGCGGGTGCAGATGTCCAAGCGCGCCGGCACGCTGGTGCTGCTCGACGACCTGCTCGACGACATCGGCGTGGACGCCACGCGCTGGTTCCTGCTCCAGCGCAGCCACGACACCACGATCGACCTGGACCTGGAGCTCGCGCGGAGCGAGTCGCAGGACAACCCCGTGTATTACGTGCAGTACGCCCACGCACGGATCGCCGGCATCCTCGCCAAGGCGGGGGAGGAGCGCGTGCGGCAGGCGCTGGAGGCGGACCTACGCGCGAGCGCCGAGTCCCTCCATGCGTCGGCGCGGTCGCTGATCAAGCAGCTGCTGGACCTGCCCGACCACCTGCGTGAGGCGGAGGAGCGCCGGGCGCCGCACCGGCTCACCGCCTACGCGCACGAGACCGCGCAGGGGTTCTCCGCCTTCTACCGCGACGTGAAGGTGGTCGGCGCGGCCGAGGAGGGCGGCGACGAGGACGTGCGGCTGGCCGTGTGCGTGGCCACGAAGAAGGTGCTGGCGCGCTCGCTGGACCTTCTGGGCGTGGACGCGCCGGAGTCGATGTAGCCCGTTCCGGGGAGGTTCGTGGCGTGAGTCCCCCGCGCGTGGCGATCACCGCCGTCTTCGCGCTGAACGGCTTCCTGTTCGGCTCGATGTTCTCCCGGCTGCCGGCGATCCAGGAGCGCACCGACATCGGCGACGGGCAGCTCGGCCTGGCGCTCCTGTGCTCGATGATCGGCCTGCTCGGCGCGCAGGTCCTGGGGGGCGCGCTGGTGGCTCGCTTCGGCAGCCGCCCGCTCGTGCTTGCCGGCGCCCTCGCGTGTGCGGCCGCTCAGATCCCGGTCGCGCTCGCCGGCACGCTCGCGGCGCTGGCGGGCTGCTTCCTGCTGGTGGGTCTCGCCAACGGCGTGCTCGACGTGTCGATGAACGTGCACGGGCTCGCGGTGGAGCGCAAGCTCGGGCGGCCGATCCTCGCGACGCTGCACGCCGGGTTCTCCTTCGGTGCGCTGGCGGGTGCGGGCGCCGGTGGGCTCGTGGCCGCGGCGGGCGTGGGGGTGAAGCCGCATCTCGTAGCCGCAGCGGCCGTGGGCGTGGTCGTGGCGCTCACGGCGTACCGCTTCCTGCTGCCGAGCGAGGTGGATGCCGCCCCCGAGGGTCCGCTGGTGGCCAAGCCGACGCGTGCCCTGGCGGCGGTGGGGCTGTTCGCGTTCTGCGTGGTGCTCTCCGAAGGGGCGGTGAACGACTGGGCCGCGGTCTACCTGAAGGGCGACCTCGATGCCGGGGAGGGGCTGGCCGCGGCGGGGCTGGCCGCCTTCTCGCTGACGATGGGCTTCGGGCGGCTCTTCGGCGACCGGCTGGCCGAGTGGCTGGGACCGGTGCGGCTGGCCCGCGGCGGCGCGGGACTCGCTGCCGTGGGCATGACCATCGCCGTGGTGGGCGGCCGGCAGGGCACCGCGATAGCGGCCTTCGCGGCAATGGGGGTGGGACTCGCCTCGCTCTTCCCGCTCTCGATCCGAGCGGCCAGCACGCGCGGTGAGACGCCGGGCCCGGCCGTGGCCGCCGTGTCGGCCATGGGCTACGTGGGCTTCGTGACCGGGCCGCCGACCGTGGGCCTGCTCGCGGAGCTTGTGGGCCTGCGCTGGGCGCTGCTGTTGGTGGCGGCCCTGTGCGCCGCCGCGGCGGCCCTCGCCGGGGCGGTGCGAGCGCCCGTCAGAGCTCGCTGAAGAAGTTGATCCCGAGGTCGTCCATCAGCGACAGGGCTTCGGAGTTCAGCCGCGTGAGCTCGTTCGTGTAGAGAAGGATCCCCATCGCGATCAGCACCAGCCCGGAGATCACCGTGATCACGGTGTAGTGGTTCCGGAAGAACCGGAACACCCCCGAGACGGTCGAGAACGCGAGTGCGCTCAGGATGAACGGCACCGCCAGCCCGAGCGAGTAGAAGGCCAGGAGCACCGCGCCCTGACCCACCGTGTCCTCCCCGGAGGCCGCGGTGAGGATCGCCCCGAGCGTCGGGCCGGTGCAGGGCAGCCAGGCGACCGCGAACGCCACTCCGGCCACGATCGGCCCGCCGGTCTGGGCGCGGCGCATGAGCTGCTCGGGGCGCCATTCGCGATTGACCAGCGGCAGGAACAGCATCGCGATGAAGAGCACGCCCATCGCCACGAGCACGACCCCGGAGATCTGGCGGAGGAGGACGCGGTGGTCCTGAAGGGTCTGCCCGAGGCCCGTGGCGGTCATCCCGAGAGCCACGAACATCGTCGTGAACGACAGGCAGAACAGCAGCGCCGGCCCGAGCACCTTGGCCCGGCCGCGGCCCTCCTGGATGTCGGCGAACGAGACGCCCGAGATCGTGGACAGGTAGCCGGGCACGAGCGGCAGCACGCAGGGGGACACGAACGAGATGAAGCCCACGCCGAAGGCGGTGATCACCGTGGCGTCGATGGACTCGGCTGCGATCACAGGTCGTACCGGTCGATGTCATCGTTGAGCCGGCTGCCGGCGGCGCTGGAGGGAGCGGCTCCGGCCGCAGCGGGCTCGGCGCCACGGCGCCGCCAGCGGGTGGTGGCCACGGCGATCCCCGCCGCGGCCAGCAGCACGCCCAGCGCCGGGATCACGTAGACGAGCACGTCCCCGAAGTCGCTGCCGTCGTCGCCGGGGAGAGCCAGCACCTGGTCGCCGAACTGGGCCACGAGCGCGGTCTTGACCTCGTCCTTCGATTTGCAGTCGTCGATCAGGGTCTGGATGTACTCGCGTTCGCGCTGCGCCTGCGGCGCCTCGACGGCCAGCTCGAGCGGCGTTCCGCAGACCGGGCACATCACCTCGTCCTCCACGTCCCCGAGCGTCGTCTTGGGGCAGTCGGCGGCCAGGGCCGCCGGCGTCACGCCCAGCAGGGCGAGCGTGGCGGCCAACGCGACCACCGCGCGCCTCACGACTTCTCCTCGAGCAGCGGTGAGACCGTAGCCCGCATGAACTCCTCGCTCACGGGTCCGCGCCTCACGGCCGCCACCCGGCCGCGCGCGTCGATCACGAAGGTCTCGGGATAGCCGAGCACGCCGAACGGCTCGCGCAGGTCGCCGGGACCGTCGTGCAGCATCGGGTAGGAGAGCTCGAAGTCACGGACGAACTCGCGCGCGTCGGAGCTCACGTCCTGGCCGTCGATGCCGAGCACCGTGCCGCGGCCATCCTTGGAGATCCTGCGATGCCAGCGCTCGAGCAGCGGCGACTCAGTCCGGCATGGCTCACACCACGAGGCCCAGAAGTTGAGCACCACCACCTGTCCGCGGTAGTCCGCAAGGCTTTCCTCGCCGGACCCCTCCAGGCGCGGTAGCGCGAAGTGGGGCGCAGCCTCACGCTCGCCGCGGGCGGTGGCGTCCTCGAAGCTGGCGTCGGGCTCGTTCTGGACGAGGCCGTAGGCGAGCAGCGCCACGAGCGCGGCGAGCGTGGCCAGAACGGCCAGCGGAATGGGGGAGAGAGCGCGCCGCATGGGCCGCCGCGAAAGATAGACCGCGGCTTGTTCGGCTCAGGGTAGGAGCACGACGGTGCGGCGCGCGGCGCGCGAGCGGTTGCCCACGCGATCCACTGCCCGCAGTGTCAACCGGAAGGCGAGCGCCTGACGCGACCTGGCCGCCCGCTTGACGGTCTTCCACGAGCGCCCCGCGAGGCGCGCGCGTACGGCCACGCGCCTGCGCGCACCGGCCGTCTTCGCCGCCGGCCGAAGCGCACGGCCGCCGACCTTCCCCGAGATCCGGATCGAGCAGCGCTCGCTGCAACGCACGTAGGCCACCACCGAGCGGGTGCGCTTGACGGGCTGGCCGCCAGGCACCCGGATGCGCATGCGCGGCGCCTTGCGGTCGAGCGGGCAGTCCTTCGGCGCGCGCTGGAGCTTCTTGGACGGGTACGTCTCGATGTCGCCCAGAATCGAGTAGTACGGCGCCACGCCGTAGCCGTTCGGCCACAGCCGCAGCTTGGTGGCGGCAGCGTTGTTCGACAGGTTGCTCTCGCACATCGACGAGTCGGCGTTCACGCGGTGCACCAGGTGGTAGAGGCCCTTGGGAGCGCCGGTGATGTCGATGTTCTGGCCCTCGAGATTGGCCTGGTAAAGATCCACGTAGCCGGGGCCGAGACCCTCCTGGAGCCCCAGCGAGCCGGGCTGGTTCACGCCGCAGTAATCGGGCGTGAAGAGGGGGTCGGGCATGCAGAAGCCGGTCTTGTTGTCCGGCGCGATGCGCTTGCCGTCGGACGCGCGGCGGAGCTCGTAGCGGTCGAAGCCCCGGTAATGCCAGTGCCGGTGGTCCGCCGAGACGGCGAACTCGAGCTGCCCGATCCCGCGCCGGAAGGTCTCGCTGCCGTCGGAGTTCTTGATCACCTGGTCGGCCACCATCGGCGCGGTGGCGCTCGAGCGGTGAGCCCTCATGATGAGCGGCCCGACGCCGGCCCCGCCCTGTGGGCCGTTCGCGATCCGTGAGTCGAAGGCGAGGAAGTAGCGCACCGGGGTTCCCGGCACGGGCGTGACGCTCAGCTGCGTGGGAGCGAGCTGATCGAGGTCGGGCAGCAGCGGCGTGGCGGCGGCCGCGCTGCCAGGAGCGAGCGCGGCCAGTCCGAGGACCGCCGCCAAGATCGCGTGTCGGCGTCCTGAATTCGATGTCATCCAGGGGCGCTTATACCCATCGAGCGTGCTCAGAAGTCGGATTTTGGGCCAGATCTGGCCCTACCCGAATGCCGCGACAAGCTCGCGCATCACCGGCTCGGCACCCTCAGGCGCGCGGATCGTCAGCACCACGGCGTCAGGCCGCTCGGCCAGGTCCAGTGCGAGAAAAGCGCAGCATTCCCTCTCAGCGGCCACGATGCCGGTCAACGCGGCGAGCGTCCCGAAGCCCTTCCGGAAGCGCAGAACGGCCTCCCTCCCGGCGGACTCGGACGACACGAGCGCGTCATCTCCGAGAGCCCGGATGTCCGCGAGCCTCCGCGTCAGATCCGACGCGCTGAGGGTGCAGGCGAGCGGCGGCGAGTCGGACATGATGGTGGCCACGTTAGCCGCTCTAAACTGCGCCTCGCGCGGACGTAGCTCAGTTGGTAGAGCGTCGGCTTCCCAAGCCGAAGGTCGCGGGTTCGACCCCCGTCGTCCGCTTCGACCGCGCGACTACGCCAAGGCTCCCGTGTACCGGCTGTCGTCGAGGATCGGCGAGGCCCTGAAGCCCCTGACGATCAGGTAGATCGCAAATGACAACTCGAAGAGCCCCTCGGGGATCGAGAAGAGCGCGTGCAGGCCGTCCTGCTCGTAGACGCCGAACAGGACCGCGATCGCCGACAGGAATATCAGCGGACCGCCGATCACGCCCAGCATCGCCAGCCGAGGCGGCATCAATCCGGTGCGGTACATCAGCCAGCCAAGCAGGATGCCGTTCACGCCGACGCAGAATCCCGGCCCGAGCAGGAACGTCCAGTCGTGGATCGCGATCAGGGTCTGACCCGCGATGTCGAGCGAGCCTTCGTTCGGTCCGATGGAAGCGGCCAGGTCGTCGCGCAGGGTGACTACGGAGAGCAGGCTCATCGCGCCGACGCCGATGATCGTCGCCTCGATCGTGCGCGAGGCGACGTAGCTGAGGGAGAGCGTTTCGCTGTATCGCCTGAGGATCGGAAACACCACGACCGCCGTGCCGACGTTGCCGATCATCAGGAAGATCTCGAGGAGGGCCCCCAGCGTGATGCGGGTGTCGTCGCCGCCGCCGAGGATGTAGTCGGCCTCGTTGAGGATCGGGTTGTAGAGAATGAGCGCCGCGGGGATGGACGTGAGAAACGTCGAAGCCATGAGCCAGCCGGCGATACGAGCCCTCTGCCGTTGTCGTGGTGACTGCTCGACAGCTGCGTTCTGCATCGCGTCGGGCATGGTTCGATCCCTCCAATCTCGGTTTGCGCGCGGACCCTAACCCAGGTTTCGGACTCCCCGCAAGACTCCGTACTCGGCCCCCGCGCCTACCGCCTGGCCCTCGCCCGTAAGGATGAAATCGCCCTGCGTGGACGTGTGTTCGATCGCGCCGCGACCCGGGCGCGTCGACGGACTACGTACGGAACGGTCACGCCTCGCGATCCCGCTGGTCCTCTCTGTGGCCCTCGGGGGAGCGCTTCTGGTGCCGCAGGCATCGGTAGCGGCGGCCGCGCCCAAGGCGAGCGCGCTGGGCGCGCTCAAGCAGCTGCGCGGGCCCAACGGGTGCCTGGCCGACCGCTCCAAGCCGCACCGCGGATGCCAGCCCGCGCGTGCACTGCGCGGGCCGGCCCCGTTCCTCGGCTCCAACGCCCTCGCGATCAGCCGCGACGGGAGGCACGTCTACGTGGCCTCCTCGAGGAGCGACGCCATCGCGATCTTCCGGCGCAGCGCTCGCACCGGCAGGCTCGTCCAGCGCCCGGGTGCCGCAGGCTGCATTGCCGCCAAGGGCGCCGCCGGCTGCGCGAAGGCGCGCGCCCTCAACGGACCCAACTCGGTTGCTGTCAGCGCGGACGGGAAGAACGTGTACGCGACGTCCCTCGTCAGCGACGCCGTCGCGGTCTTCCGACGTAATCGCTCGACCGGTGCGCTCACCCAGGCCCGCGGTCGGGCCGGGTGCATCGCCGCCAGGGCGCTGCCCGGATGCGCCGCCGGACGTGCGCTCGACGGCCCCGACGTGGTCACGGTCAGTCCAGATGGCCACAACGTCTACGTGGGCGCGTTCTTCGGCAACGCGGTGGCGATCTTCTCCCGCGCCGCGAAGACGGGTGCGCTGACGCAGCCGGCCGGCGCGACGGGCTGCATCGTCAACTCACCAGTCGATGGCTGCACGCCGGGTCTCGCCCTGGCCGCTCCGGAGGGAATGGCGATCAGCGCCGACGGCCTCAACGTGTACGTCGCGGCCGCGGCGAGCAACGCCCTCGGCGTCTTCGCTCGCGATCCGTCCACCGGCACGCTCACGCAGGCCGGCGACGGCACGGGCTGCATCTCCAACAGCGCCCTGGCCGGCTGCACGACCGGCACCCAGCTCGGCGGCGCGAACGCGGTGGCCGTCAGCTCCGACGATGACAACGTGTACGTGACATCGCTCCTGAGCAACAGCCTCACGAGCTTCGATCGCGCGGCGTCGACGGGCGGGCTCACTCAGCAGACCGGTACCTCCGCGTGCGTGATCTACGTGTTCGCGGTCGGCTGCTCGCTCGGCCGGGCGCTCAGCGCCCCCGAGGGACTCGCCGTCTCGCGTGACGGGGCAAGCGTCTATGCGGCGGCGTTCGAGTCGGGCGCGATCGACAGCTTCAACCGCAACGCGGGCTCGGGCTCCCTCATCCAGAAGCTGCGCCGCCGGGGCTGTGTGACCACCGGATCGCGGCGCGACTGCGTGGCCGGCCGCGCGCTGAGCGGAGTGAGCTCGGTCGTGGTCAGTCCCGACGGCAGGCATCTCTACTCGGCTGCGTTCGCGAGCAACGCGGTCGGCGTCTTCGAGCGGAAGGACTGACATGAGCGACGGGATCACGCGCGGAGACCTCCTGAGGGCCGCCGGCGTGGCGGCACCGGGCCTCCTGCTGGGCGGCCACGCGACGGCGGCCGCCGCGCGTCCGCGTCGCACCTCCCCCGTCCGCCAGGTGGCGGGCATGAACGTGCTCCTGTTCCTCACCGACCAGCAGCGGGCGATCCAGCACTTTCCGCGCGGTTGGGCCAAGCGCAACATGCCGGGCCTGACTCGCCTGAAGCGACACGGCATGACCTTCGAGAACGCTTTCACCAACGCATGCATGTGCTCGCCGGCGCGATCGACGCTGATGTCCGGCTTCTTCCCCGCACAGCACGGCGTGAAGTACACGCTCGAAACCGACATGCCCTCGCCCCAGTACCCGCAGGTCGAGCTCGCGACGAGCTTCAAGAACCCCGCGAGCGTGGTAGCGGCGGCGGGCTACACCCCCGTGTACAAGGGGAAGTTCCACTGCAACAAGCCGGCCAACGGCTCCACCTGGGTGCCCTCCGACGTGAACCAGTACGGCTTCACTCGCTGGGATCCGCCGGACGCGGGCGGCAACCAGGACATCTCGGAGGAGGGGGGAGGGATCTACAACCACGACGGCCGCTTCATGAACGCCCAGGGCACTCCGGAGGCGGGCACCGAGGGAGCCGTCCAGTACCTGTCCTCCACCGCCGCGCAGAGCCAGCCGTTCTTCATGGTCGTGTCGCTGGTCAACCCGCACGACGTGCTCCTCTACCCGAAGACCTACGAGAGCGGTGGCTACGACGACGCATGGCTCCAGGGCGAGCTCGAGCCGCCGAGCACGGCGAACGAGGATCTCTCCACCAAGCCGACCGTGCAGCAGCAGTTCCTGCGGCTGTTCAACGCCTCCGGACCCATCCCGACCCGCCAGATGAAGCGCAACTACCTGAACTTCTACGGCAACCTCATGAAGGCATCGGACGCCTACCTCGTGAAGATCCTCGACACCCTCGAGAAGTCGGGCCTGCTCGACGACACGCTTGTGATCGCTACGGCCGACCACGGTGAGATGGGCACCGCCCACGGCGGGATGCGGCAGAAGAACTTCAACGTCTACGAGGAGTCGACGCACGTTCCGCTCGTCTACTCCAACCCCCGTCTGTTCAAGCGGCCGAGGAAGAATGCCTCGCTCGTCTCGCACGTGGACTTCCTGCCCACGCTCGCGAGCCTGGTGGGAGCGCCGGCCGGCGCCCGCGACGCCTGGCAGGGCGTCGACTACTCGGACCAGATCCTCAGCCGCTCGCCCAAGCCACCGCAGACGTACACCGTCTTCACCTACGACGACTGGCAGTCCGGGCAGGCGAGCGGTCCGTATCCGGAGGCCCCGAACCACATAGTCAGCATCCGCGAGCGCCGCTACAAGCTCGCCCGGTACTACGACGCCGACGGCACGGCGCCCGACCAGTGGGAGATGTACGACCTCAAGGCCGACCCACTCGAGCGCACGAACCTCGCCCACAAGCAGTACAGGCGCACTCCGGAGCAGAAGCGCCAGTACCGCCGGCTCCGGCGCAAGCTCGCCCGCGTCGAGCGAACGCGCCTGCAGCCGTTGAGCTGACCCGAGCACTCAAAGAAGGCCCGGGTGCACCGGCGGCGAAGCCCTTTCACATGCCGGCAAACCTGCGCTGCTGGAACTGCGACAACGATCTTCCGTCGCCGGCGTTCGCCAAGTGGCAGGGCCGGCAGCCTCCTGGCGGAGAGCCGGCAAACGTGATCTGCCGTACCTGCGGGTGGCGCTATCGGGTGATCTGGACGGCGGCCGGCTGGCAGGTCACCGAGGCGCTCCGACCCGGACAGAACGTCCCGTCGCAGCGCTGACCGGCGCTTCCACCCTCGGCGTTTCAGAGAGCCGGACCACCCTGCCGCCGCACAGCGCGCAGTCGGTCTGGATCGTGGGGTCCAGGAAGCGGCCGCTGGACCAGAGCTGGCCGCATGACTCGCAGATTCGTGTGGGTGGATTCCCTGCCATTGGTACTCGAACCCCTCAGGGAAGTTCGACCGCTGGTGGTAATGACCTTTCCCGTGACGGGCGGTCGGTAATCGGTTAACGCCGGAAAGTCGGCGTAACTGACGGCACCCCCGAAGGTCTGGGTTCGCCCTCTCCCTTCGTTACTCCGGAAAGCCCCGCAAAGGGGTGGTTTCCGCGCCTCATGAGCGTCATAGCGCCGAGAGCCCGAACTCGTTGCGCAGAAAAAGCAGACCTGACCTACGTTGGTCTTCTAACCCCACCCAGGAGAGCAGCGACTTGGAACTCAGACGCGAACTCATTGAGCGGAAGGACTTCCCTCAGGTGCGCCGGGGACTTGACCCGGAGGCGGTACATGACCACCTGCGCGAGGTGGCCAAGGCCGTCGATGAGGTGAAGCACGGCGGCGGCACAGCCGCAGCCACTGGCGAGCGCGTAACGGCGATCGTCGATGCGGCAGAGCGTGCCGCGCAAGAACTCGAGCAGTCGGCGCGGGCCGAGGCGGAGCGCATGCGCTCCAGCGCCAAGGCCGAGGCCGAGACCACCATCGCGCGTGCAAGGAACGAGGCCGAGACCACGCTCTCGAGCGCCAAGGAACAGGCGGAGAAGACGGTCACGAGTGCGAACGCAAGCGCTCACCAGACCCTCTCCAGCGCCAAGGCCGAGGCCGAGAGCACCCTGACCAACGCCCGTAACGAGGCCGGCAGCACGCTGTCGACCGCGCGTGCGGAGGCCAAGAGCACTCTCACGAGCGCTCGCGAGGAGTCGGAGCGCACGCTTTCGACCTCCAAGGCCCAGGCCGAGAAGACGGTGAGCGACGCCAACGCAAGCGCCGAGCACACGCTCTCGACCGCCAAGGCGGATGCAGAGAAGACGGTCACCTCCGCCAACTCGGAGGCTCACCAGACGCTCACAAGCGCCAAGGCCGAGGCCGAGAAGACGGTCACCGACGCCAACGCCAGCGCCGAGAAGACGCTGACGAGCGCCAAGACCGAGTCCGAGCGCATGCTTACGAGCGCGCGCAAGGAAGCCGATTCCACCCTGTCGGGTGCACGGGCCGAGGCCGCCAGCACGCGGGCCAGCTCCCGGGCGCAGGCACAGGAGCACGTGGAGCGCGTGGAGCAGTCCGTCATGCGGCTGCTCGACCGTGCCAACGCCGTGGAAGGCGATCTCGGGAAGCTCGTGGCCGACGCACGCGGATCGATCTCAGCGCTCGCCGAAACGGTGCGCGCTGGGGCCGACAAGCTGCGGACCGACCTCGACGTGCCCCGCGAGGAGCGCTCGTCGGGTCGCTTCGCCAGGCCGGCCGCGCCGGACAGCGGTGACTCCAAGGAGTCCCGTCCCGCCGCACCCGCCAAGCCGGCTCCCGCAGCGGCCAAGCCGGCCAACGGCCCGGTGAAGCCCGCGGCTCCGGCCACCATGAACGCCCCGGCGACTCAGCCGGCGTCCCAGCCCGCGCCCACCGCGTCCGCCGCCCCCGCGGCGACCGCAGTGGCCACGCCGGCTCGCCCCGCGGCCCCCGCCGCGTCGCCTCTGGCGACGCCCGAGGAGCCCGTGGCGCCCGCCAAGGAGGAGCAGCCCCGCATGGAGTGGGGTACCGCCGAGGCAACGCCGCAGCGTGAGACGCAGCGCCGCCTGTTCGGCAGCCTGGCCCCCCAGGCCGTCGGCAACGGGTCAAGCGCGGTGCACCCGCCCGGTGTGGGTCCCCGACTCGAGGCCTTCAACATGGCCAAGAGCGGTGCCCCCCGCGAAGAGGTGGCTCGCCACCTCAGAGAGAAGTTCGGACTCGAGGATCCGCAGGAGATTCTCGACGACGCCTTCCTCCGTTCCGGCCGCTAGGCCAAAACCCCAACTAATCGACGCCCCCGGGGCCGCCGCGGACACTGTCCGCGACCGGCTTCCGGGGGCGTCGTGTTTTCCGGAGCTAACCCGTCCGCGCCCCTCTGCCGATGCAGAGGGTGAGCGAAATGGCGGGCTCGCTCTCGAAATCACCATCGTGGGTTCGTGTGGCCGTGGTCATAGCGGCCTACACCTGTCTCTGGATCGCCTGGCGGTCCGGGATGCAGGTGCTCCACGAAGGCTTCACCTATCTCGTGATCCTCTTCGCGACCGTGGTGTGCGGCGCGCTCGTGCGGCACTGGTCGGTCATCCTGATCGCCCTCGTTCCGGTGATGGTGTTCCTCGGTCAGGACCCGCCGATCGACTTCTTCACACCGGTCGTCGCCTCGTGCGCGCTCGTGGGATCCGAGCTGGCGAGGAGGGCCGAGCTCCGCGGCCGTCGCCCGCTCCTGCGGTCAGCGCACCTCGCGCGCGATCTCAAGCGCCCGTTGTAGGGGGAGGCTCGCCTCCAGGCGCAGCAGCATCGCCCCCCGCGTCCAGAGCAGGGCGCGCTCCGACCGGCGTAGCTCCTCCACGCGAATCTGCCCATCGGCGTCGCGGTAGCCGAACGAGTGCGGCCCGGCGATCCAGAACCCGGGCGCGCCGCGCACGCGCACGTGCCTCGTGCCCGTGTCCGGGCCGATGAACTTGGCCACCAGGTCGGGATTCAGGTCTCCGCGGAACTGGGTGAGCAGGAGCCCGCCATAGACCAGCGTGACCTGCGCTGTCCTTCCTTGCCCGCGGAGGTAGACGCCGTGGGGCTCGCCGATCAGGGCATCCGGCGGCATGCGCAGGGGAGCACCCAGCTCGCGGGCGGCCTCGCCGGCGCTCACCGGCCGGCCGAGGTCGACCTCGCCCGGGGAGGCGGGGAGGCGCGGAACTCGCTCCACGGTGGCTCCGTCGAAGCCGAGGAGGTCGCCGACCGCGTCGCGCACGGCAGGGACCGCTCCGGCTGCGGCTGCGAGCAGCGCCAGCGCGACGAGGGCCAGAGCCAGCGAGCGGCGCGCCGGGCGGATGCGCCGCCTCCGCGGGGCTGGCTCACCGAGGCGCGCGGCCACGGCGGGCGCGAGATCGGGGGTGGGGGGGAATTCGATCTCGGCGGCGAGCGCCGCGAGCCGCTGCTCCAGGCGGTCAGGCATGCAGCCCCTCCATTCCCTCGACGGCGCGGAGGCGCTCGAGCGCGCGCGAGAGCCTCGACTTGACGGTGCCCCGCCGGCAGCCGAGCGCCGCCGCGGTCTCGGCCTCGGACAGCTCGAGCAGGTAGCGGCACGCGATCACGAGCCGGTCGCGCTCCTCCAGGGAGTCGAGCGCTTCGAGCAGGGCGCTGCGCTCCTCCGCGGCGAGGAGCGCCCGCTCGGGAGGCGGAGCCGCGCCGCCCGAGGGGCTCTCCCGCCCGGCGCGGAGCGCGAGCGCCGCACGCCGGCCCGCCGAACGCCGGCGGTTCTTGGCCTCGTTGGCCACGATCTGCAGCAGCCAGGGCCGGAACGGCGCCCCGGGCCGGAAGCGGGGAAGAGCGCCGTGCGCCTTGACGAATCCGTCCTGGGCGGCCTCCTCGGCGTCGGCGGCCGAGCCGGTCACGAGGTATGCGGTGCGGAAGGCGATCTGGGCATGGCGGCGCACGAGCTCGTCGTAGGCGGAGGAGTCGCCTCGCATGGCGCGCGCGACGAGCTCTCCCTCGGGTAGTGGCCGGCCCACCACTGCCCGTTCTACACCCGTGGCGCCCCGGTGGTTCCGGGAACCGTTCGGCGGCGGCGGTTGTAGAGGGGGAAAGCGAACACGGAGGACTCATGCCGCGCCTGGTCAGATCCGCAGTTGCCGTAGTTGCCGTCCTGCTCGCAGCCGCGCCCGCGGCGGCCGCCAAGGAGATCACCGGGATGAAGATCTGCGGGCGCGAAGGTTGCGCGGCCCTCGAGCGCGGCGTGGGGCAGCGGTTCCACAACACCGGCGCTCTGAGCGGAGCCGCACTCGAGCGCGATCCGGGGAAGGTGCCCTACTACCGCCTGGTGATGCTCTTCGGCGACGGCAACGGCGGGGTGGCCGGCCGCGTCTCGCTCGCGTACGCGCCGCGGCTGCGGGCGGTGCTCGACACCCAGGGGCCCGGCACCTGGTCGCGCGTCAAGGACTCGGTGGCCGCTCGCCTCGACCGGAGCGCCGGCGGGCTCACGCCACTGCCGGGTGCCCGGCTGGCCACCGACGGCGCCGGCGTGCGGGAGCCGGAGGTCTGGGAGCCCTGGCGTGCGGCCGAGGCTCAGGCGGCGGATGCGGATGACGACGGTGGCCTGCCGCGCCCGCTGCTGGCCGGCGTGCCGGCCGTGCTCCTGCTCGGTCTGGTGCTCGTCCTGGTGCGCTTCGGGCGGCGCGAGCGGACCTAGTTGCCGGTTGGGCCTTCCGCCGGCGGCGGGGGTCGGATAGCTTCCGCCCGACGGATGAGGAGAGCCATTCTTTATGTCGTGGTCGCGGCGCTGCTGGCGCTGATCGCCGCCGCGCCCGCGAACGCTCAGCGCCAGCCGTACGGGACGAACGACTACGGCGGCTTCCGCAGCGTCCTCCCGCCGGGCACGGACGGCGTGTTCAACGTGACCGACTACACGCTGTTCCTGGCGAACGGCACCCGGCCGCCGCACGCCGCCGACCAGCTGCCGATGTACCGCGACCTGATGTACGCCACGCCCGGGCTGGTGTCGCCGCAGATAGGCAAGTACTTCAAGAACGCCACCTTCGGCGTGCAGGCCGGGGACGAGGAGCGCACCTACAGTCCGCGCGCCGGCGTGATCGTGGTTCGCGACAAGGGCTTCGGCGTCCCGCACGTGTACGGGACCACGCGCGCCGACACGCTCTACGGCGCGGGCTACGTGGGCGCGGAGGACAGGCTCTTCTTCATGGACGTGCTCCGCCACGCCGGGCGCGGGGCGCTGTCCGGGTTCGCCGGCGGCGCCAACAAGGCGATGGACAAGGAGGTGTGGGAGTCCTCGCCCTACACCGAGGCGGACCTCCAGAAGCAGGTCGACCAGATGGACGACCTCTACGGGGCGGAGGGCGCGGCGCTCCAGCAGGACGTCGCCAACTACGTGGCCGGCATCAACAAGTACATCGCGGAGGCGCGGCTCGATGCGACCAAGCTGCCCGCCGAGTACGCGGCGGTGGGCGAGACGCTCGAGGACTGGAAGGCCACCGATGTGATCGCCACCGCCGCGCTCGTGGGCGGCATCTTCGGCAAGGGCGGCGGCGCCGAGGTGGAGAACGCCGACATCCTCAGTGCCGCGCGCCAGCGCTTCGGGCCCACGGTAGGCACGCAGGTCTGGAACGACTTCCGCCGTAACGAGGACCCCGAGGCGCCCACCACCGTGCGCGGCACGTCGTTCCCGTACCAGGCCGACAACAACCCCAATCCCGCCGCGGTGGCCAAGCCCGACCCCGGCTCGCTCGTCGACGTGGGCGGCGCGTCCCCGAGCGACTCCGCGCTGGCCAAGAGCATCATCGCGCCGGTGGGCCTGCTGCACGGGAACTCGAACGCCCTGCTCGTATCCGGTGCCGCGTCCGCCACCGGGCACCCGCTGGCCGTGATCGGTCCGCAGGTGGGCTACTTCATGCCGCAGATCCTGATCGAGCAGGACCTGCACGGCCCGGACATCGACGCCACCGGCGCGGCGTTCGCGGGCGTCAGCCCGTACGTGCTGCTGGGCCACGGACAGGACTACGCCTGGTCCGCCACCTCGGCCGGCCAGGACATCATCGACACCTTCGCCGAGGAGCTCTGCGAGCCGAACGGCTCGCCGCCCACGCTCCAGTCGACGCACTACCGCTACAAGGGCCAGTGCCTCGAGATGGAGACCCTCACGCGGACCAACGACATCACGCCCAACCCGGCGGATCCCTCGCCGCCGGAGACCTACACGCTCACGGCGCAGCGCACGGTGCACGGCATCGTCCACAAGCGCGGCACGGTGGGCGGCAAGCCGGTGGCCTTCGCCAAGCAGCGCTCCACGTACTTCCACGAGGCGGACTCGGCGCGCGGCTTCGCGGAGCTCAACCGGCCCTCGAAGGTGAAGAACGTCCAGGACTTCCAGCAGGCGGTCTCCAAGATCGGCTTCACCTTCAACTGGTTCTACATCGACGACAAGGACATCGGCTACTTCAACTCGGGCGACAACCCGCAGCGCGCCGACGGCGTGAGCTACGCGGTGCCGAACTGGGGCACGGGCCAGTGGGACTGGAAGAACTTCAACGTCGCCAACCAGACCGCGTCCTACACCCCCTTCGCGGAGCACCCGCGGAACGTGAACCAGCGTCTACCTGACGTCGTGGAACAACAAGCAGGCGCCCGGGTACGCCGCGTCCGACTCCAACTGGAGCTACAGCTCGGTCTATCGCTCGCAGCTGCTCGACACGCGGATCGAGAGCCAGTTGTTCCTCGGCCACAAGACGACGCTGCCCGACCTGATCTCGGCCATGGAGGACGCGGGCACCTCGGACCTGCGCGGGCAGGAGGTGGTCGCCTGGATGCTCAAGGTCCTGGGCGACCAGAGCGACCCGGAGATCGCCGACGCCATCAGGACCCTGGCCATCTGGGTCTACAAGGGCTCGCACCGGATCGACCGGAACAAGGACGGCAACTACGACGAGGAGCGCGCCGTCCAGATCATCGACGCGTGGTGGCCGCGCGCGGTGGAGGCCATGTTCAAGCCCGCGCTGGGCGAGGATCTCTACAACAAGATGGTCGCCAGGGCGGGCATCGACAACCATCCCAACAACCACGGCGCCCACCTCGGCAGCGCCTGGCAGGACGGCTGGTACGGGTACGTGAACAAGGACCTGCGCCGCCTGCTCGGCCAGAACGTGCAGGGCCCGCTCTCACGCGGGTATTGCGGCAACGGCAACCTGGCCGCGTGCCGAGCGGCGCTGCTGTCGTCACTCGACGCCGCGCTGGCGGTGCCGAAGGAGCAGCTCTACACCGACAGCGGCTGCACCGCCGGGGACGAGACTTGCTACGACGAGGTGCGCTTCCGCGCCATCGGCGCCGTGACGGTGCCCCCGATCCCCTGGATCAACCGGCCCACCTATCAGCAGGTGGTGCAGGTGAACTCGCACCGCCCGCGCTGAGCCGGCCGCGCGTCACCGCCGGGTCGAAACAGCGAGACCAACCTTAAGCTGAATAATTCAGCATAAGTCGGGTCTCGACGCTGGCCCTCCGTGTCCGGGCCACGCAAGACGACCCGAATGTGACGGGACGCCGACAGGACGGCCTCCTTACCCAGCCGCAGTAGACGCCGGACCCGCCCGACCTGGCCGGCGCCTCAGTAAGACCCGGCGGCCAGGAGGGACATCTGCTGATCGTCGACGAGCGCGCTGCCGAACGGATCGCTCGCGCCGTCGGCGAAGCCGTCGACGTTGAAGCGGCGTGAGTTCGGCTTGCTGTTCCAGGCGAAGCGGGCGACTCCGTTGGTCGTGCCCGACTGGAGGCCGATCCAGTAGACGCCGGGGCCGAGCTGGGCGGGTGGCGCGAGATAGAGCGGCACCCAGCGGGCGGACATGCCGGCGGGGACGGTGAAGTCGAAGCTGCGCGTGACGTAGGCGGCGGGTACGCCGCCGGCGTTGCGGTAGAGCACGGCGCGGATCGTCTGAGATCCGCTCGTGGCGCCCTTGCCGTCCACGTAGGCGAAGACCTTGCGCACCGTGGCCGGCGCGAACAGCGTGAACGGCGATGCCCGGTTGGTGTTCGCGCTCATCGCGCTGAACGACCCGCCCGGGGTGCGCTGGCCGAACAACGCCGACTCGTTCTGCTCAGGCGCCGCGAGGTCGGAGCCGAACGACTGGAGGTAGTTGTAGAACGGGTTGTTGGGCTGCAGCTGGGAGAGATCGAACCTGATGCGGCCGCGATCCACGAAGATGCCGTCTGCGGTCACGATCGTTGCCGAGTAGCGCAGCGTTGCGTAGACGTATTGCACGCTGGGGTCGCAATCGGCGCGGCCCACGTTCTGCGAGCCAGAGCGGTCCAGGCTGACGGTCCCGCTCACCTGCCCGGTGGGTGAGTCAATCGTGAAGCTGCCCGTCGCCGAGAGGACCTGCCTTTCCTGGAAGTCCGGGTCCGGTCTTCCAAGCGTGAAATCGATGTCCTGGGTCAACTGGCCCGCGTAGGGGCCGGAGGTCGTGTTGGTCGGGTACCTGAAGCGCGCGTTCACGCCGCCGTCGGCGTTCGTCCGGCAGGCCAGCGCTGTCGGGCCGTAGAGCGTGCTCTCGGAGGCAAAAACGCCAGCCAGCGTGGGAGGCGGTGCCGCCTCCGCGGCCTGGGCTCCCAGGCCGATGGTGGCCGCGAGCAGGAGGGCGATGGCCGTCACTCTTCTCACACGGCGACCCTACTGCCCCCGGCGCTACGGATAAAGCGGGGTCCGGCGGTAGCGGTCGCGCACGTAGAAGAACGCCGGCTTGAGCTCGCCGGTGTAGCCGATCAGTCCCTTGTGGTGGCGCGTGTTGGGCCGGAACTCGGCCGGACGCTGCCCGGCACCGCCGGTCCAGCCGGGATAGATCTCGAACTCGCGCAGGGTCCAGTAGATCGCGCCGGACAGCACGGGGGAGCGGTCGATCACGTCGAGCGTGCGCTGGGCGTGGAAGGTCTGGAACGCGTAGCTGCCCTTGCGCGTGATCGGCTCGTTGGCCAGCTCGGGCCGGGCCTCGGCGCCCCACTCGGTCATCACCAGCGCCGTGCGCGGATAGTGGTCGCGCAGCTCGTAGATGAACGGCTCGAGGTCGTTGAAGTTCTCCACCCAGCGGTACCAGCCGAAGTACTGGTTCACGCCCAGGAGCTCGAAGCGCTCGTAGGTGAACTGCTCGCCATACCCCGGCCGCCCCTTGATGTCGACCGAGATCGGGACGGTGGGGTCGAGCTTCCCGGCCAGCAGCCGGGCGCGGTCGAGGAAGATCCGGGTGCCGCGCTTCTTGTCGGGGCTGAACGACAGCTCGTTGGCCACCGCGTGGGTGAGCACGGAGGGGTGGCTGCGCCCGGCCTTGACCGTGCGCTCGACCGTCACGAGTGCGCGGTGGCGCTCGGCCGGGCGCCACAGCAGGTTGGCGCCGTGGTCGCGCTGCCAGATCGGGGCCTCGTTCCAGACCAGGATCCCGGCGCGGTCGAAGCGCTGGAGCAGCCGGTCGTTGAGGAGGTAGTGCGAGCGCGTGACGTTGGCGCCGAGGTTCTTCAGCTCGCGCACGTAGGTGTCCATGTCGGCGGCGCTCAGCGCGGCGCCGTGGCCCGGCATGTCCTCGTGGATCGAGGCACCGCGCAGCTGCACCCGGCGGTTGTTCAGGTACAGGTGCGCGTGCTTGACCCGCACCGAGCGCAGGCCCACGGCGCGCCGCACCACCTGCTGCACAGCGCCGCGGTCGCGCAGCGTGATGCGGGCGGAGTAGAGGCGCGGGCGCTCGGGAGACCAGAGCTCGGGGGCGGGCACCGGCATCGACAGGCGCATCTGCCGGCGCGCGGCGCTCAGCCTGCCGAGCCGGAAGGTTCTCGCGATCGAGCGACCGCCGGGCGAGCGCAGCCGCACCTCGAGCCTCGGCGCGACCGCCCGCTTGCCGAGCCGCTCGAGCACGCCGTCCAGCAGCAGCGAGGCGCGGCAGCGGCGCGCGGGGCCGCGGCAGCGAACCTGGGACATCGTGCCGAGGTCACGCACGTGGGCTCGCCCCACCGGCTCGAGGCGCACCGGGCGCACGATGCCGCCCCAGTTCCACCAGCCCTCCGGCAGGTCCGGGTTCTTGCGGCTGTCCACCACCACCGTGAGGCGGTTGCTGCGCCCCGGCCGCAGCCCGCGGGCGTCCACCTCGAACGGCGTGTAGGGATCGGTGTTGCGCCCGATCCGGCGGCCGTTGAGGAACACGGTGGCCTCGCGGCGGACGCTCTCGAAGTCGATCCGCCAGCGGAAGCCGGGCGGGGTCTTGGGGCCGGTGAAATCCACGCGGTAGCGGCGCACGCTGCCGGGGTAGAGCGACGCGAGCGCCCGCGCGTCGAACACGCTGGGCACGGCCACCCCCTGCCAGGGCCCTGCAGCGCCGGCGGCGCGGCCCGCGGGAGTGGCGGGCACCGCGGGCTCCTCGCCCTCGGGCGCGGTCTCCTCCGGCGGAGGTGTCTGAGGGGGTGCGGGGGCCGCGGCGTCGGTGCGCACCTCCCAGCCGCGGGAGAGCGGTACCGAGGACGGTGGCGCAGCGAGGGCGGCCGTGGGCGCGGCGAGCCCCAGAGCGGACGCCGTCAAGAAGATGTGAACGCGGCGCATCAGTGGCGGAGGGTAGGAGAAATCGCGGGGGCGTCTGACAGAGTGCCGCCGATGTTCGAGCCGATCGCCGTGGCGGATGCCATCGAGGTGCCGATCGCGGTCTTCGGCGCGCTCCTGATGCTGGGGGCTCTCGCGGCGGGCCTGGCGCGTCGCAGTCTCCTCTCGCTCACGGCGGCCTTCGTGGTGGCCGGGTTCGCGCTGGGCAACGGCGGCCTCGAGGTGCTGGACCTGTCGGCGCACTCGGGCTTCGTCGAGACGCTGGCGGTGGTGGCGCTGATCCTGCTCCTGTTCCGTGACGGGCTCGAGGTCGAGCAGGGGCTGCTGCAACGCGAGTGGCATCTGCCGTTCCGCAAGCTCGTGCTGGCGATGCCCCTCACCGCGGGGCTCGTGGCGCTGGCCGTCCACACCCTCACCGACCTGGGCTGGACCGAGTCGTTCCTCCTCGGTGCCCTCCTCGCGCCGACCGATCCCGTGCTGTCCTCCAGCGTGATCACGAACCCGCGCGTGCCGCGTCTGATTCGGCACTCGCTCAACTTGGAGTCAGGGCTCAACGACGGCCTCGCCCTTCCGGCCGTTCTGGCCTTCACCGCGGCGGCCGAGGCCGGGAGCGACGGGGACTTCGTGTGGTGGCGGTTCGTCCTCCAGGACGTGACCCTCGGCGTGCTCACGGGCCTCCTGCTCGCCTTTGTGGCCGCCCGCATCCTTCCGCGCAGCGGAGACCTCGACAGCGAGGTGGGGGACCACCAGAAGGGGCTCTATGCGCTGGGACTGGCGTTCGCGGCCTACGGCGCCGCCACGCTGCCCCCTGAGGGCAACGGCTTCATCTCCGTCTTTGTCTGCGCGATCGCGTTCGGGATCATGCGCCCGGACGTGCGCGAGGCCTTCGAGGCGCGCTCGGAGGACCTGCTCGAGGTGGTGAAGCTAGGCGTGTTCCTCGTGTTCGGGGCGATCCTGACCTTTGACGGGCTGTTCGAGGACGGGTGGGCCGCCGTGGCCATCGCCGCCTTCACGCTGCTCGCGGCGCGCCCGATCGCCGTGTTCACCGCGCTGGCGGGGAACCGGGACGTGGACTGGCGCGCGAAGGCCTTCATGTCCTGGTTCGGTCCCAAGGGGGTGGCCACCATGACCTTCGGCCTGTTCGTGCTCGGCTCCCAGGTGCCGGAGGCTGAGCGGATCACCAACCTGGCGGCGCTCACGGTCCTGATCTCGGTGATCGTGCACGGGCTGACGGACCAACCGGGCGCGGAGTGGATGGCCCGCCAGAGCGAACGCCGTTCCGGTCGGGGCAGTACGGCATGATGGGCGTCACCGAGACCGAGAGGAGACCGATGGACGTTTGGGACGTGGCGTCGCTCGACGTGGAGCCGCAAAAGCCGACCGTGCTGCGCTCGGACAACGAGACGCGTGTGATCGCGATCAACCTGCCCGCCGGCGAGGAGCTGCAGGAGCATCAGGTGCACGAGCGCGCGTGGCTCGTGGTGGCCGCCGGCGACGTCGAGGTGGAGCAGGATGGCCGCACCATTGCCGGGGGCCCGGGGCTCCTCGTGCACTTCGAGCCCAACGAGCGGCACGAGGTGCGGGCGAAGACCGACACGCGGTTGATCCTGCTCCTGTCGCCCTGGCCGGGCGAGGGCCACCCGAGCCGGCGGGACCAGTAGCCGGGCCTGCCAGAATCTCGCCCAGATGGACCCCGCCCGCAAGCGCAAGCTCCGCCTGATCGTCGCCCTCGGCGTGGCCGTGTGCCTCGCCTCGGCCCTGCTGTACACGAGCTTCAGCGCCTCCACCGAGGCGAGCAAGCCGAGCGAGCTCACGCCGGGACGCTCGTACGAGGTCACCGGCAAGGTCGTGAAGTCCTCGGTGTCGCACGACGGCGACCAGCTCCGCTTCCGCATCCGCGACCGCGACGGCACGGAGTCTGTGCCGGTCCTCTACACCGGCGTGGTGCCCGACCCGTTCCGCGAGGGGCGCGAGGTGATCGTCTCCGGCGAGCTCCGCAACGGCACCTTCATGGCCGAGCGCGACTCGCTCGTGACCAAGTGCCCCTCCAAGTTCACGAAGGAAAAGGCCTGAGCTCGCGATGGCGGGCGTAGGGTCCGCCTGCCTCGCGGTCGCCCTCCTCACGGCCGTGTACGCGGTCGCGGCCTCGATCTACGGGGCGCGCACGGGGAGCCGGCGTTGGGTCACATCCGGGCGCCGGGCGATCTACTGCCTGGCGGGGCTCACGGTCACGGCCTTCGCGATCCTCGAGTCCGCCTTCCTCCGGTCCGACTTCTCGTACAAGCTGGTGGCCGAGGGCTCCTCCACGGACACGCCCGACCTTCTACAAGGTCACCGCGCTCTGGGCGACCCAGGACGGCTCGCTGCTCCTGTGGTCCACGCTGCTGGCGCTGTTCGCCAGCGCGGTGCTGTTCCTCACGCGCGGCTCGCTGCGCGAGATCGCGCCGTGGGCCACCGCCGTGCTCGGCGTGGTGGCGGGCTTCTTCCTGTTCCTGATGGTGGGCTGGGAGAACCCGTTCGGCACCCTCGCGAACCCGCCGGCCGAGGGCGTCGGGCTCAACCCGCTGCTCCGGCACCCGGCGATGATGATCCACCCGCCGATGCTCTACACGGGCTACGTGGGGTTCTCGGTGCCGTTCGCGTTCGCCATCGGGGCGCTGATCACGCGCCACACGGGAGCCGACTGGATCCGCGCCACCCGCCGCTTCGCGCTCGTGGCATGGACGTTCCTCGGCACCGGGATCATGCTCGGCGCGCTCTGGTCCTACACCGAGCTCGGATGGGGCGGCTACTGGGCCTGGGACCCGGTGGAGAACGCGTCGCTCATGCCCTGGCTGGTGGGCACGGCGTTCATCCACTCGATCATGGTGCAGGAGAAGCGCGGGCTCCTGAAGGTCTGGAACGTCTCGCTCATCTGCGCCACGTTCGCGCTCGCCCTGGTCGGCACGTTCCTGGTGCGGTCGGGGATCCTCGACTCGATCCACGCGTTCGGGGCGTCCACGATCGGCGTGCAGTTCCTCGTGTTCATCGGCGTGGTGGTGGCGTTCTCGGCGCTGCTGATCATCAGCAGGCTGCCGGACCTCCGCACCGAGGCGCGGCTCGACTCGCTGCTCTCGCGCGAGGCCTTCTTCCTGCTCAACAACCTGGTGCTCGTCGGGCTCTGCCTCGTGATCCTGTGGGGCACCTTCTTCCCGCTGATCTCGGAGGCCGTGACGGGCACCCAGGCGAGCGTGGGCCCGCCCTGGTTCAACCGCCTGACCACGCCGCTGGCGCTGGTGCTCGTGCTGCTCACCGGGGTCGGCCCGGTGCTGGCCTGGCGGAAGGTCACCTGGCGCTCGCTGCGGCGCGTGCTCGTGCTTCCGCTGAGCGCCGCGGCGGTGGCCTGCGTGGGCCTCGCCCTGTTCACCGACGCCGCCGACAGCTGGACGGCGCTCCTCATGTTCACCTTCGTGGCGTTCGTGCTCACCGTGGTGGGCCAGGAGTTCGGGCGCGGCGCCTCGGCGCGCCGTGTGATGACCGGCGAGTCATTCCCACGCGCGCTGGTGCGCCTGGCGGGTCGCAACCGGCGCCGCTACGGCGGCTATCTCGTGCACTCCGGGATCGCGATCCTGTTCCTGGGGGTGGCCGCCTCCTCGGCCTTCCTCGAGCAGCGCGACGTGCGCCTGCGCCCTGGGCAGAGCTTCGACGTGGACGGCTACCAGGTCACCTACAAGCGCCCCACCGCCGAGCTGGGGGGCGACGCGGCCGGCACCGGCGCTCCGATCTCGCTGGGCGCGGTGCTGGACGTGCGCCGCGGCGGCGACCACTTCACCCTCCGCCCGTCGCGCAACTACTACTCGACCCAGGATCCGACGCGCGGGCCGATCTCGCGCTTCTTCGAGGGCGAGGCCACCAGCGAGGTCGATGTGCGCTGGGGCCTCCGCAAGGACTTCTGGCTGGCCGTGCGTCCCGACCTGGCCGAGCTCGACGCCGCGATCAAGAAGGGCGACAGGGACTTCGCGAACTCGCCGGCCGACGTTCAGGCCATCGTGATCGCCGCGGTGGTCGAGCGCTACCGCCGCAACCCGCCGCCGGCCGCGTTCAGGGCGGTCGTGTCGCCGCTGGTGGTCTGGATCTGGATCGGCGGCGGCATCGCGGTGCTCGGCGCGCTCGTGGCGCTGTGGCCCTCGCCGGAAGCGCGGCTGCGGCGGGTCCGGAGCCTCTATGCGGCGCGCCTCGGGCGCGAGCTCTCGCGGGCGTAGAGGCGGTGTAGATGGTCGATTCCAAACCCCCGCACCCACGGCTGACGCGCCATACCGTCGCTGGATCGCCACCCGCGTCTTCGCCGATAGTGCATCGACTATCGGCTTCCGCCGCGTGCGGCGCCCAGCTCGGTCTGCCGCGCCCCCGCGGGCACGCCGATTCGGAATCGACCATCTAGTGGAATACGCGCTCGCGCTGGTGGTGCTGGGGGCGCTCGTGGCCCTGGTCGTGATCGTCCCGCTGCGGCGGCCCGAGGCCGAGGCGGTGCGCGACGAGGGCCGCATCCAGGAGCTCCAGGCGGCCAAGGAGGCCAAGTACCGCGAGATCCGCGACGCCGAGCTCGATCACCGGATGGGCAAGCTCTCGGTGGAGGACTGGCGCGGGCTCGATCGCGAGCTGCGCGCCGAGGCGATCACGGTCCTCCAGGAGCTCGACCGCCTCGAGGGTCGCCCGGCCGGCGGCTGAGGGCCGGCGGGACCGGGCGGTCTGCCGCTACCCTTCCCGGCCGTGGAGGCGATCCTCAGCGGAGTTCAGGTCATCCTCGCGGTCGTGCTGATCGTGCTCATCCTGCTGCACTCCGGCAAGGACACGGGACTGTCCGGCGCCTTCGGCGTGGGCACGGGCGCGGGTCCGTTCGGCGGTGGTTCGCTCGTGGAGCGCAACCTCAACCGCTGGACCGTCGCGTTCGCCCTGCTGTTCGTGTTCAACGTGATCGCCCTGCTCAAGGTCTGAGCGACTCGGCCGCCGAGCCGGTGAAGCGGACGTCGCGGGTCCGGAGCGGCGGGCACACCACCGCGTTCGCGAATCGCCGGCCGTAGAACTCGCCCTCGCTCACCAGCTCCTGGTGGCAGCCGAGGGCAGCGGTGCGCGCGAGGATCCCGAGCACGCTGTCCGTGAGGCGCAGGTCGTGGGCCGGCCGGGTGATCTTCCCGTCCTCGATCAGGAATGTGCCGTCGCGGGTGACCGCGGTCACGAGCGACTCCTTGGGCCGCACGAGGTTGGCGTACCAGAGGCGCGTCACGTACACGCCGCGCTCGATCGTGGAGCAGAGCTCTTCCTCGTCCTCCGCCCCGCCGCCGATCAGCACCAGGTTGGAGGGTGCCGGGCTCTCGAAATCGCCCCCGCGGGGGAGCCCGTGCCCGGTCGAGCTCTCGCCCGCCAGAGCCGCGCTGCGGAGGTCGTGCACCACCCGGTGCGCCACGCCGTCCTGGATCAGCGGGATCGGCGTCTTGCCGGTGCCCTCGGCATCCATGCCGCGCTGAAGCGTTCCCTTGAAGCGCGGCGAGTCCGAGAGGTTCACGGCCGGCGAGGCCACGAGGTGCCCGAGCCGCCCGGTGAGCGCGCCGCGGCCCTCGGCGTGCGCCAGCCCGTTGAACGCGGCCACACCGAGCATCTCCAGAAGCGTGCCCACCGCGCTCGCCTCCAGCACGACGGTGTGCGCGCCCGGGTCGACGTCCACCACCTCGCCCTCCACGCCTGCCTTGGCGGCGGACCGCCGGGCGATCTCGGTGGGGTCGAGCCCAGTGGCCGCCACGGCGGCGCGGCCCGCGTACCCGCTGCGCCCGCTCGGGGCGATGCAGATGACCTTCATGAACGCGTCCGTGGTGCGATCCACGGCGGAGCCGCCGGCGCTCGACACCACGGCGCGCTGCTCCTCGCCCGCCGTCCAGATGCCGTGCGCCTCGAGGTCGTCGGCCTCGGCTACCGCGAACGCCGCCGCCAGCGCGCGTCCGCCGTGCACGGGCTCGAGGGCGGCCGTGCCGGCGTCGTGTCCGTCGTGGGCCGGCGCGGGCTTGATGGCGGGGAACCCCGGGAAGCTTCCGGGCGCCGACGTGGCGCCGGCCTCGGCCGCCGCGATCGCCCGCCGGGCGCACTCGGCGAGGTGCTCGTCGCTTGTGTCGTTGGTGGAGGCGCGGCCCACGTGGCCGTTCTCCACCACCGCGGTCTCCACGGTCAGGTCGTCCACCGCCGTCTCCTGAGTGGGGCGGTTGGCGGCGAAGCGCAGGAACAGCGAGCGCTCCCGCGCCACGGACACGAGCGCGTCGCGGTTCTTGGTGTGGCGCAGCGCGCGCTCCGCGACGTCGAGCACGTCAGGCAACGCCCACCTCCACGTTCCGGAACCGTGCCGGGGCGCTGCCGTGCGACACGCGCACGAACTGGCCCGGCTCGCCCTTGCCGCATTCGAGCACAGAGACGAGTCCCCATTCGGGGGCGGAGCAGATCGCGTCGCAGCCGCGCCAGAAGTCGGGCGTGACCCCGGAGTAGCTCGGGTTGCGAAGGAGCCGCCCGCGCTTGCCGCCGCGGATCTCCCAGGCCGCCTCGCCGGCGAATTGGAAGTGCAGGCGCCTGTCGTCGATCGACCACGAGCGGTTCGTCTCGATCAGCAGCCCGTCGTCGGTGTCGGCGATCAGGTCGTCGAGCGAGCCTGCGCCGCCGGGCTCGAGGTTCACGTTGGTCATGCGCACGATCGGCTGGCGCGCAAAGCCGTCCGAGCGGGCGCACCCGCCGGAGCGCTCAAGGCCGATCTCCGCGGCCGTCTCGCGCGTGGAGAGGAAGCCGGTGAGCACTCCGTCGCGGATGATCGGGACGGCGCGGCCCTCCACGCCCTCGTCGTCCCAGCGGAACGTGCCGAGGCCCCTCGGTGTGGTGGCGTCAGCGGTCACGTTCACGATCTCCGAGCCGAAGTGGAGCGCCCCGACATCGTCCGGCACCACGAAGCTGTCGCCCGCGTACGAGATCTCGCGCCCGAGCACGCGGTCCAGCTCCACGGCGTGGCCGATCGACTCGTGGATCTGCACGCCCAGCTGCTCGCCGGCCAGGATCAGCGTCGTGCGGCCGGCCGGGCAGGCGGGCGCGCGGAGCAGCGCGGCGGCCTCCTCGGCGAGCGCGGGTGCCCGCTGGGCCAGCGCCAGCTGCTCAAAGATCTCGTAGCCGGCGAGGAGCACCTGACCGTCGTGCGACGCGGGGTACGAGCGCGTCTGGCTGTCGTCGCCCGCCACCGCCGTGACCGCTATCCCGCCCCCGCACTCGGTGAAGCGCTGGTCGCACAGCGCGCCCTCGGTCGACGCGAACGTGGTGTGGATCGAGCGCGCCTCGAAATGGGCGAGCGCGACCGCCACGTCCTCGGCGGCTCGGAGGGCGGTGTCGGCCTCGAAGAGCACCGCGAGCTTGTCGTCGAGCGAGACGCTGAACGGGTCGCGCTCGGCGGGGCTTTCCCAGGAACCGCGGGCGGGCGGCTCCGGCGCCAGCGGCCCGCCGCGCGCGGCCGGCTGCACGCGCGCCACCGCGAGCGCGCGGGCGAGCGCGGAGTGGCAGTCGTCCGGGTCGGTGCCGCGAATGGCCACGAAGCCCCAGGCTCCGCCGACCCTCACGCGAATGCCCACGCCCTCGCTCTCGTCCGAGTGCAGTTCGTCCAGGGACCCGTTGCGCGTAGCGAGCCGCTCGCGGCGCGTCACGACATGGCGGGCGTCGGCGTAGTCGGCGTGGCGCGCAGCGGCATCCAGCAGGTCCGGCAGCAGCTCCCCCACGACCCGCGCAGGCTACCTTCCCCGTGGGATGGTCATGGATCCGTACTCCCTTCCTGCCGACCTGCCCGTTCCCGAGGACGACGGCGGGGCGCGCCACCTGCCTGGCACGCGGGTTCCCGGGCTCGCCCTGGGCGCCACGAACGGCGAGCAGGTGGTGCTGGCGGACCTGACCGGTTGGACCGTCGTATTCGCGTATCCGCGCACCGGCCGCCCCGGCGAGGAACTGCCCGGCGGCGGCGAGGAGGGCTGGAACGCCATCCCCGGCGCCCGCGGGTGCACGCCGGAGCTGTGCGGCGTGCGCGACAACCACGCACCCCTGGAGGCGCTCGGCGCGCGCGTGTTCGGACTCTCCACTCAGGACACCGGCTACCAGCGCGAGGTCGCGGAGCGACTGGGGCTGCCGTATCCGCTGCTTTCCGACGAGCCGCTGGGCCTGACCCGCGCTCTCGACCTGCCGGTGTTCGAGGTGGACGGGATGACCCTGCTGCGCCGGCTGACTCTGCTGATCCGCGACGGGGAGATCGCGCGGGTGGCCTACCCGGTGTTCCCGCCCGATGGCGCCGCCGCCCAGGCGCTCGCGATCCTGCGCACCGAGGTGGTCGAGGAGCGCTGATGCCCGACCACCCGCTCGTGTTCCTCTCGGTGATCGCGCTGCTCACGATCTCGCCGGGAGCCGACATGGCGGTGGTGGCTCGCAGCGCGCTCAGCGGCGGGCGCGGCGCGGCTCTGGCCACCACCCTCGGGGTGATGGCCGGGTGCGTGGTGTGGGCCGTGGCCTCCGCGCTGGGTGTGGCGGCGCTGCTGGCCGCGTCCGAGCCGGCCTATGACGCGCTCCGGCTCGTGGGCGCTGCCTACCTCGTCTGGCTGGGCGTGCAGAGCCTGCTTGCGGCGCGCCGGGGCGACTACAGCCCGACGGCGGTGGCCGGCTCGCGGAGCACGTCCCCGTTCCGGCAGGGCCTCCTCACGAACGTCTTCAACCCCAAGATCGCCGTCTTCTACTCCACCTTCCTGCCCCAGTTCATCGGCCCGGGCGACCCGGTGCTGCTGATGTCGCTGGCACTGGCGGGCGTGCACATCCTGCTGGGCCTGCTGTGGCTGTCCCTGTACGCGTGGGCGCTCGACCGGGCCGCCGCGCGCTTCCGCGGCTCGCGGCTGCGGCGGACGCTCGAGGCGGTCACCGGCACGGTGCTGATCGGTCTCGGGCTGAGGCTCGCGGCGGAGCGCCGCTAGCCGGTGCTCCGCCGGACGGCGTTGCTCGCCGCCGCCGTCGCCGCGGGGGCACTGGCCGCTCCCCCGCCCGCCGGCGCCGCGGTGGTGGACGCCGGAGCCATCCGCGCACGGCCGGCCGCGTCCCCGTTCGCGTTCGTGATCGAGGGCGCCCACGGGCGACGGGTGCAGCGCGTGCGGTTCCATCTCGGCGGTGCTGCCGGCGCGCGGGCGGTCCGCGTGACCAGGGCCGGAGCCGGCGTGCTGCGGATACGCGCGTCCGCGGCGGCCGGCCGGCCGAGGGTGAGCTTCGACCGCGGCCCGGGCGAGCTGCTCACCGGTTTTGGCGAACGCTCCAACACGGTGGACCAGGCCGGGCACGAGGTTGTGAACTACGTGTCCGACGGGCCGTTCATCGAGCGCGATCGCGCGATTGCCGGGGCGATCGTGCCGGCCTGGGCGCGCAGGGACCGCGACGACGACACCTACTACCCGGTGCCGTGGCTGCTCTCGAGCCGCGGCTACGGCGTCCTGCTCGACAACGACGAGACGAGCCGCTTCGACCTCCGGAGGCGCGGCCGCTGGTCGGCGAGCGCAGCGGCCCGGACGCTCGAGCTCCGGTTCTTCGCGGGCCCGCGCCCGGCCGATGCCCTGCGCCGCTTTACGGCGGCCACCGGGCGCCAGCCGGCGCCACCGGCGCCCTGGGCGTACGGCCCGTGGTTCCAGACAGGCCAGCCCAACGTGACCCCGCTGGCCGAGGAGGCGAGCATCGTGGAGACCCTGCGCGACGCCGACGCGCCGGTGTCCGCCGCGGAAACCCAGATGCACTTCCTGCCCTGCGGGGCCCACCGCGGCCTCGAGCAATACGAGCTGGCCCGAACGCGCCAGTTCCACGCGGCGGGACTGGCCCACCTCGCGTACTTCAACCCGCATCTCTGCACCGCCTACCAGCCGGTGTACGACGAGGCGGTGGCCGCCGGCGCTCTGCAACGCGGGAGCGACGGCAGGCCGATCACCTTTCCGGCGTTCGTCGGGGGCGGCGGCGCCGGCGGGTTCACGATCGAGCCGCTGGCCCAGTTCGACTTCACCAGCGCGGCGGCGTCCACGATCTACCGGCGGCTCGTGCGCGAGGCGGTGGACCAGGGCAAGGACGGGTTCATGGAGGACTTCGGCGAGGGCACCTCCCCGGCCACGCGACCTGCAGACGGCACGCCGCCCGCGCAGATTCACAACCGCTACCCGCGGGACTACCACTGCGCGGTGCAGCGCATCGTGCGCGGGCTCGACCGGCCGCTGGTGCGCTTCCAGCGCTCGGGTTGGACCGGGGCCGCGCGCTGCTCGGTGAACGTGTGGGGCGGCGACCCCACGACCGTGTGGGGCTTCGACGGCCTGCGCTCGGTGGTCACGCAGGCTCTCACCATCGGCATGAGCGGCGTGTCCCGCTGGGGCTCCGACATCGGGGGGTACAACTCGTTCGGTGCGGACGAGCGGCTGTCGCGCGAGCTGCTCGACCGCTGGATCCAGGTCGGAGCGGTGTCGGGCGTGATGCGCACCAAGCGCTCGGGGATCGCCCTCCCGGCGTACGAGCGCCCGCAGATCTTCGACCCGGCGTCACTGCCGATCTGGCGCCGCTACGCCAAGCTCCACACTCAGCTGCTGCCCTACATCCAGGCGGCCGAGGCGGAGTACCGCGCCACCGGGATGCCGCTCATGCGCCACGGGCTGCTCACCGATCCGGGCGACCCGCGCGCCGCCGCCGCCCACGACCAGTTCGGCTTCGGCCCCGACCTGCTGGCGGCGCCGGTGCTCGAGCCCGGAGCCCGCACCCGCCGGCTCTACCTGCCGCGTGGTCGCTGGGTCGACCTGTGGCGCTCGGCCGGCTACCGGCCGGCTGACGGCAGCCTCGGGCTCGGCCGTGCCAGGTTGCTGCGCGGTGGCCGCGCGCTCACTCTGCCCGCGCCACGCGCGGAGCTCCCGCTGCTCGTGCGGGCCGGCGCCGTGCTGCCGCTGCTGCCCGCGGACGTGGACACGCTGGCCCCGTACCGCGGCCCGGGCGTGGTGCGCCTGGGCGATCGTCGCGACCGCATGCAGCTGCTCGCGTTTCCACGGGGGCGCTCGGCCTCACGGATGGGTCCGCGCCGCGAGCTGCTCCGATCCGTGGAAGGCGCGGATCGGTGGTCGCTTCAGATCCGGGGCAAGCGCGCCCGCCGCTACAGCCTCCAGGCCACGCTCGGCAGCCTGCGCCGCCCGTTCGCGCCGCGGTCGGTGCTGCTCGGAGGCCGTCCTCTGGCTCGCGGCGCCTGGAGCTACGACGCGCGCACGCGCACCCTGCGCGTGAGCTTCCGCTGCCGGTCGAGCACCCTCACGGTCAGCGGCCGCTAGCCGCGGCACGTTTCGGCGCCCTAGCTCCGCCCGGGCGCCGTGCCGGGTCTGCGGGCGGCTGGATCGCTGGGTAGGGAGGCGGTGAGGTGCCGCGTGCGTCTCTCGTGACCTTCGTACGTCCGCGCGTCGCACTAGACGGCCGACGGCCCAGTGTGTATGCGGGAGGAAATCGCCCCTCACTCCCGCGCCGAGGCGCCGCAAGTGACGGGAGCGCATGAGGACGACAGGCACGGCGAATCGCGCGCCACGGAAGCGGCCGCTAGCCGCGGCGCTGGACCTGGTCGGCTTCGTACGCGCGCCGTGCGGCCTGGTCGGTCTCCTTGACCTGGTCGGGGACCGTGAAGCGCGCCAGCCGCACGCGGGCGCGCTCGGGCAGCAGCGCGAGCACGCGGACGAAGGCGCTCATCGACCTGGGCACGAACACGTCGAAGCGCGGCTTCTCGATGGCATCGGCCACGGCGGCGGCCACGTCCTCCGGCCGCAGCGTCCGGCCGCGGCCGCCGCTGGTGCCGGCGGCGAGCTCGGTGTCCACCACCACCGGCATCACCACGCTCACCTCCACGCCGCTGCCGCGAAGCTCCTCGCGCACCGCCACGCTGTACCCGTACACCGCGTGCTTCGAGGCGGTGTAGGTGGCCTCGCCGGGCGGCGCGATCTTGCTGGCCGACGACGCCACGTTCACGATGTGGCCGCTGCCGCGCTCGCGCATCCGCGCCGCCGCGAGCTTCGTGCCCCGCAGCACGCCATGGAGGTTCACGTCGAACTGCCGGAGCGCCACGTCCTCCGGCTCCTCCTCGAAGCGCCCCACCCACATGATCCCGGCGTTGTTCACGAGCACGTCCACCGGACCGAGACGCGCCTCGGCCGCGTCCAGGAACGCGGAGAAGGACGAGGCGTCGGTCACGTCGAGAGCGAACCCGGCCGCGCGCTCTCCGAGCAGCGCGGCGGTGGCCGTGGAGCTCTGCTCGTCCAGATCTCCTATCGCCACGCTCCCGCCGCGGCGCACGACCTCGGTCGCGATGGCGGCGCCGATGCCGCGCGCGCCGCCGGTAACGGCCACGACGCGTCCGGCCAGCGTGTCCGTGGGGCCCACGGCCGGCGAGTCTACGTCAGGGCTTCCTCGCTCGCGGCCTAACATCCAGAGCATGAGCTCCACCGAGACCAGCTCCGCCACCGAGCCCGCACTCGCCCCGCGCACGCGACCGGGCGCCGTGCACCTGATCGTGACCGACCTGGACCGATCCGTCGGCTTCTACCAGGACCGCATCGGCCTTCAGCTGCACAGCCGCGGCGACTCGTCGGCAGCGATGGGGGCCGGGGGAGAGGACCTCGTGATCCTGGAGGAGAACGCGCAAGCCCAGCCGGCCGGGCGCCACGCCGGCCTCTACCACTTCGCCCTCCTCCACCCGTCGCGCGAGGAGCTGGCCTCGGCCCTCCAGCGCCTGGCCGTGACGCGCACGCAGATGCAGGGCGCCTCCGACCACGGCGTGTCCGAGGCGCTCTACCTGCCGGACCCCGATCAGAACGGGATCGAGCTCTACGCGGACCGCCCGCGCGAGGTATGGCCCGCGCCGGATCCCGGAGCCCAGGTGGGCATGTTCACCGCGCCGCTCGACGTGGAGGACCTGCTGCGCGCCGCTCCCCACCCGGAGCCGCCGCGGCACGCCGACCCGGGCCTGACGCTCGGCCACGTGCACCTCCACGTGGGCGACGTGCCCGAGGCGGCGCGCTTCTACGGCGATGTGATCGGGTTCGAGCTCATGGCCGAGCTGCCCGGCGCCGCGTTCGTGTCGGCGGGCGGCTATCACCATCACCTCGGCCTCAACAACTGGCGCGGCCAGGGCGTGCCGCCGGCTCCGGCCGACTCCGTGGGCCTCAGATACTGGACGCTGCTCCTCGACGGTCAGGAAGAGCTCGCGCGGGTGCGCGAGCGGATCGACGCGGCAGGCGTGCCGGCCGAGGAGCACGAGGAGGGCCTGCTGGTACGCGATCCCTCCGGGACCGCCGTGGTCCTTGCTACGGCCTCTTAGCGCACTGCCGCGGCCGCGCTCCTGACGATCGAGCCGTCGCGCATCTCGATCACGCGCGGCGCGCGGTCGGCGATGGCGGGGTCGTGAGTCACGAGGATGACCGTGAGCCCCTGCTCGCGCCAGAGCCGCTCGACCGACTCCATCACCTCGTCGCCGGTGGCCGTGTCGAGGTTGCCGGTGGGCTCGTCCGCGAGCAGCACCCGCGGCTCGTTGGCGAGCGCACGCGCGATCGCCACGCGCTGCTGCTCGCCGCCGGACAGCTGGGAGGGAAGGTGGTCCGCGCGCGGGGCGAGGCCCACCTCCGCGAGCAGGTCGTCGGCCCGCCGCCTGCGCTTCGCGCTCGGCGCGCCGCCGGGGGCCAGCGCGACCTCCACGTTCTGGCGCGCCGTGAGCGTGGGGATCAGGTTGAACTGCTGGAAGATGAACCCGATGGTGGTGCGCCTGATCCGCGCCAGCTCCCCGTCGCCCATGCGCGCGAGCGGGTTGTCCTCGAAGAGCACCTCACCCGCCGACGGGCGGTCGAGCGCCCCGAGCAGCTGGAGCACGGTGGTCTTGCCCGAGCCGCTCGGCCCAACGATCGCCACGTACTCGCCTCTTTCGATCTCGAGGTTGGTGGGGGCCACGGCCACCACCTGCGTGGCGCCCTCGCCGTAACGCCTCTCGGCGGCCTTCAACGTGTAGAGCATCTCGTCTCCGTTCAGTCGATGTGGCGAAGGGCGTCGGCGGGGCGCAGCCGGGCGGCGCGGAGGCTCCCGAGCGCCCCGGCGAACAGTCCGCCGAGGAGCGCGAGGCCGATCGCCACGAACACCAGTCCGGCGTCCACGGACGCCTTCAGCTGCACGAGCTCGGAGCCGGTCTCGACGGCGCCCTGACCGAAGCCGGCTGGTCCGCCGGGACCGCCAGGCCCTCCGCCCGGGCCGGCTATCCGCGGGGCGGCGGAGGCGGCTTCGGCCACGGTGGCCTTCAGCTCCGGGCCGATGGCGCTCACGAGCGCGGCGCCGGCCACGCCGATCAGCGCGCCGAGGATGCCGCCGAGCGCGCCCTGTGCCAGCGCCTCGCCGGTCACCTGGCGCACCACCAGCCGCTGCGGCCAGCCGATTGCCTTGAGCGTGCCCAGCTCGCGGGTGCGCTTGGTCACGGATGACAGCGTGAGAAGGCCCGCGATCAGGAATGCCGCCACCAGGCCGACGATCGTGAGCGCACCGCCCAGCTTGCCGGCCAGGTCCTTGGCGTCGGCCAGCGAGCCGGTCACTCGCTCGGCCAAGTCCTGGCTCGTGGTGGTCTCGGCTCCCGGGAAGCCGGCCTCGATCCGCTTGGCCACCCCGGACACCGCGCCGGCGCTCTGCGCGCGCACGTAGACGGTGTTCACGCGCCCCTTGCGGTCGGACATCGCCTGAAGCTGGTCCAGCTTCACGTACATGTCCGAGGCCTGTCCGCCCAGCGGTGCTGACGCGAACCCGATCACCTTGAAGCGCTTGTCGTCGAGGGTCACCCTGTCGCCGATCTCGAGGTCCTTGCGGGCGGCGTAGCTCGCGTTCAGGATCACCTGCCGCTCGTCGCCGACGGTGAAGTAGCTGCCCTTGGTCACCTGGCCCGCGGTCACGGCGCCGAGGTCGCTGTGGGCGGGGTCCACGCCGCTCACGCTGCTCGAGTCGAAGTCGATGTTGTCGGGCGGGCCGGGGCCGGCGTCGCCTCCGCCCGGGCCCGCGCCGAAGACCTGCGGCCCGGCGGTCTGCTCCGGCACCGTGCCGGACACGGTCACGAGACTGAGCGTGAGCCCCCCTGCGGCATCGCTCACCCCGTCCAGCCCAGCCACCTGCGACGTGCGCGTGCCCGCGAATGAGAGCTGCGGCCCCGAGGTGAAGTTCGTGTCGGTGAACTTCTCACCGGGCTCGCCCAGATCGCCCAGGCCCTGGCGCACCGGGCCGTTCTCCGTCTCCAGCCGGCGCCGCTCGGAGCCGGTGGGCGCCTGGTCGATCTGCAGCGGGCGCGTGACCGACAGATCGGTGCCCACGCCGGTGAGCGGCTCGAGCACCTTGTCCTGCGCCTTGTCGAGCCCGTCGCTGAGCGCGGCCACGGTCACCACCAACCCCACGCCCAGGCCCAGCCCGAGCGCTGTGAGGAAGGTGCGACCGCGGCGGCGCCGCAGCTCAGAGGCGATGTATCCGAGGAAGAACAACGGGACTACTGCCAGCGCGGGGCCGGGACGGCGCCCTCGCCGTTGCCCGGAGGTGGGCCGAACCCAGGCCGCCCGCCCGGACCGCCCGGGCCCTTGCCGAGATGGTCGATCAGGTCGGGTAGCCGCTCGAGGATCTCGTCGGCCTGCTTCCGGGTCAGGTGTCCCTCCTTGACGGCGGTGTCGAGGCGCTTGGAAAGCACGCCCTTGGCGGCTTCCTTCACGTCGGCGAGCGACTTGTCGTGCGCCTTGGCCACCTGCGCGAGGGTCTTGCCATCGCGCAGCTCGGAGAAGAGCTTCTCAACGGTGATGCCGAGCTCGTCGGCCACGGCGTCGAGCAAGCCGCCGCCGGGACCGCCGAAGCCGGGTCCGCCGTGCACGTGGAATCCCCGCTCGCCGAAGCCGTGGCCGCCCATCGGACCGCCGGGCACACCGAGCACCCGCCCGTCGCGCTTGCGGTGCTTCTTGATCTCGTCGGCCTGCTTCTTGGTCAGGTCGCCGTCCTTCACGGCCTGGTCGAGCTGGGCATCCTCCGCCTTGGCCAGCGCGCTCTCGAGGTCGTCCGCGTCCACGCCGAGGCGCTTGGCCGCGTCACTGAGGATCGCCTGCTCCGCCTTGTCGCCGTCGTCGCCGCTGCGTGCCGCCACGGCCGCGCCACCGCCGAGCAGCGATGCCGCCAGCCCTCCGATCACGATGCTCCGCTTGGCCCTCACTGGTCCACCTCCACGCTCGCTGTCAGTGCAAGCAGTGGAACCGGTCTCCGGCAGGCCGAGCTAAGCGGAGTCGAAGACCGGCGTAAGAACGATCCGGGACCGCCGCCCCTCCAGGTCACAATGGTTGCGTGAGGATCCTTGTGGTTGACGACGACCGTGCGGTGCGCGACGCGCTGCGGCGCGCGCTCACGCTGGGCGGCTACGAGGTGGTGTGCGCTGAGGGCGGGCAGCAGGCCCTGACCGAGATCGCGAGCGCTCTGCCCGACGCCGTGGTGCTCGACGTGGGGATGCCGGGCATCGACGGCCTCGAGGTGTGCCGGCGCCTGCGCGACGCCGGCAACCGGGTGCCGGTGCTGATGCTCACGGCCCGCGACGCTGTGTCCGACCGCATCGACGGCCTCGACGCCGGCGCCGACGACTACCTGATCAAGCCCTTCGACGTGGGCGAGCTCAAGGCGCGGCTGCGGGCGCTTCTGCGCCGTACGGCAGGCGAGGGGGATCCGGACGCCGTGGCCTTCGAGGAGTTGAGCCTGGACAGCAGCCGCCACGGCGTGGTGGTGGGCGAGGAGTTCGCCGAGCTCACCCGCACCGAGTACCAGCTGCTCGAGCTGCTGATGCTCAACCCGCGCCGGGTGCTGCCCCCGTCCCTCATCTACGAGCGCGTGTGGGGGTACGACTTCGGCCCGAGCTCCAACGCGCTGCGCGTGTACATCGGGTACCTCCGGCGCAAGCTCCAGCAGGCGGGCGCCCGTCCGCTGATCCACACCGTTCGCGGCGTCGGGTACGCGCTGCGCGAGCCGTGAGCCTCCGCACCCGCATCGCCGCCGCCGGCACGCTCGCGGTGGCCGTGACGGTGTTGCTGGCCGCGGCGATCGTCTACCTCGGGGTGCGGTCCGAGCTGCGCGGCGAGATCGACTCGAGCCTCAGCAACGTGGCCGACCTCGTGGAGGTCCGCCTCGAGGCGCCGGAACCGGGGCCTGGAGGGTTCGACGGGCCCATCCCGCTCGACCGCGACAGGCTGCGGCGTCGCGAGGAGCCGTACGGCGGGGCCACCGGGTACGTGCAGCTCGTGACCGACGGCGGCGCGGCGCTCCCGCCGCCCGGTGTCGTGCGCCCGCGCGTGCCTGTCGACGCGACGGCGCGCCGGATCGCGCGTGCGGGGGCGGGCGAGAACTTCACGGACATGACCGTGGACGGCACGCACCTCCGGGTGCTCACTAGCGGGGTCCAGGGCGGTGGTGCGGTGCAGGTGGCTCGCCCGCTCACGGAGGTTGACGACCAGCTCAGCGGCGTCCTGCTGATCCTCGTGCTGGTGAGCGCCGGAGGCGTGGCGCTGGCCGCCGGCCTGGGCGTGCTCGTGGCGCGTACCGCACTCGCTCCCATCGGCCGCTTCACGAGCGGGACGGAGGCCGTGGCCGCGGATCCCGACGTCTCGCGGCGGATGGAGGTGGGCAAGGCCGACGACGAGCTCTCGCGCCTGGCCCGCAGCTTCAACGCCACGCTCGACGCGCTCGAGCGCTCGGTCGAGTCGCAGCGCCAGCTGGTGGCCGACGCGAGCCACGAGCTGCGCACGCCCATGGCGAGCCTGCGCGCGAACATCCAGACGCTCGAGGACGCCGACCGCCTGCCCGCGGACGAGCTCGCGGCGCTCCGCGCAGACATCGTGGAGGAGCTCGATGAGCTGACCGCTCTCGTGGCCGACGTGGTGGAGCTCGCGCGCGGCTCGAAGCCGGGCGTCGCGCTTGACGACGTGCGGCTGGACGAGGTCGTGGCCGCGGTGGTGGACCGCACCCGCAGCCGGGTGTCCGGGCGCCTGGAGATCGACGCCGAGCTGGAGCCCGCGGTGGTGCTCGGGGAGCCCGAGCGCATCCAGCGAGCGGTGTCGAACCTGCTCGAGAACGCGGTCAAGTGGAGCCCGCCGGACGGCTCCATCGAGGTGGACCTCCGCGGCGGGGTGCTGACCGTGCGCGACCACGGTCCCGGGTTCGCCCCGGACGACCTGGGGCACGTGTTCGAGCGCTTCTACCGCGCGGACCGCGCTCGTGGGATGCCCGGCTCCGGACTCGGGCTCGCGATCGTCAAGCAGGCGGCGGAGGCGCACGGGGGGACCGTGGAGGCGCTCAACGCCCCGGACGGCGGAGCCGTGGTGCGGCTCTCGTTCGGCAGCGCGGCCCCGGTGGCGCCCGCTCGCGAGCCGTCGCCGCAGCCTCTTATCTAGCTCTTCGTTCCCGTTCAGGGAGCCATTACCGTGGCGAGCCACTCTCGCTCCCATGAACTTCACGAAGAAGGCAGCCCCCCTGTTGGCCGCCGCGATCGTGGGTGGCGGCGCGGGCGGGATCGCGGTCTCCACCACCGACGACGGCGGGAAAACCACGACGGTCACGAGCCCAGCCACAGCGGCCGTGTCGCCTGTGGCGGACACCGGCGGCGCGCTCAGCTCGCGCCAGGTGTACGAGGCCGCGAAGGGCTCTGTGGCCTACATCACCGCCAGCGTGACCCAGCAGGCGGAGGGACCGTTCGGCCAGAGCCAGTCCGGCCAGGCCAGCGGCTCCGGCTTCGTCGTCTCGAAGGACGGCTACGTGGTCACGAACGCGCACGTGGTCGACGGCGCCTCTGCCGTGACGGTCAAGATCGGCGCCGGCCAGACGCACACTGCTCGTGTCGTCGGCAAGGACGACTCATCGGACATCGCACTCCTCAAGTTCGACCCGGGCTCCCAGACCCTGGTGCCGCTGGCGCTCGCCGACTCGGACGAGCTCCACGTGGGCGATCCCACCAACGCGATCGGCAGTCCCTACGGACTCCAGCGCACCCTCACCACCGGCGTGGTGAGCGCCCTCGACCGTGAGATCGATGCGCCCAACGGCTTCTCGATCTCCGGCGTGATCCAGACCGACGCCGCGCTGAACCCCGGCAACTCGGGCGGCCCGCTGCTCGACACGGCCGGCAGGGTGATCGGCGTGAACTCGCAGATCGAGTCCAGCGGCTCGACCGCCGGTGGGACCGCGAGCAACAGCGGAATCGGCTTTGCGGTGCCCTCGAACACCGTGAGCAGCGTGGTCAAGCAGCTGCTCGAGGACGGCACGGCCGACCACGCCTACCTCGGCGTGCAGACCACCGACGCCCAGGGCGGCGGCGTCCGCGTGGCCGAAGTGGTGGAAGGCGGCCCGGCGGCCAAGGCCGGCCTGCGCGCCGGCGACGTCCTGCGCTCGGTGGACGGCCACGAGGTCGAGGACTCGAGCAGCCTCTCGACGCTGGTGGGCGAGCACAGCCCCGGCGACGAGGTCACGCTGACGATCACCAGGAGCGGCGACGAGCAGACCCTCCAGGCGCACCTTACGGACCGGCCGGAGTCGGTCCAGGGCTAGTGGCGCGAGGTAGGCGGAGCGGCGCGGAGCAGACACGCTCGTGCGCCGCCCGCCACCTCCGCGCGTAGAAGCCAAACCCGGGTCCGGGGTGAGTCAGTCCCGGCGCTCGTCGGCCGCGTCCGCGCCCGTGCGCGTGGTCATCACCGCGGCGCCCCCACCGGACATCACGCGCCGGTATAGCGCCGGGATCAGCACGCGGGTCAGGGTGGCGAGGAAGTACGCGCGCGGCACGTAGCGCTCGGGCTTGCGGCCCGGGCCGGCGTCCACGATCGCCTCGGCCACGCGCTCGGGGGTGGAGACCATCCAGCGGGTGGCCAGGCGTGCCTTGAGCTCGGCTGCCGGGAAGCCCTCGGTGGCCACGAAGCCCGGGAGCACCAGGCCCACGTGCACGCCGCCGGCGCGCTCCTCCAGGTAGAGCGACTCGGACCAGCCGGCCAGCGCGAACTTGCTGGCGCTGTAGGCGCCCGACCCGGCGCGTGCCACGCGTCCGGACACGCTCGACACGTTCACGATCGCGCTCGGGGCGGACTCGCGGATCAATGGGAGGAGCGCCTCGGTGAGGCGCACCTGGGCATCGAAGTTGAGCTCCATGGTCCGGCTCACGTTTGCGTGGCCACCCTCGGCGAAGCGAGCGCGAAACCCCGCGCCCGCGTTGTTGACCAGGAGGTCGAGGCGGCCGTGGGTGTCCCGCACGTGACGGAGCACCTCGGCGGGCGCTCCCTCGGAGGTGAGGTCCACGGCCACGAAGCTCGCCGGTACGCCGAGCGACTCCGCCAGCGCCCGCAGGCGCTCCTCACGGCGAGCGACGAGCACCAGCTGAGCGCCGGGCTCGCGGGCGACGCGGCGGACGGTGGCCTCGCCGATGCCGCTCGAGGCGCCGGTGACCACCGCCACGAAGGGCTGCGTGTTCATGGATTGGGAAACATAGGCTCTGGCGGCCGCTCGGTGCCGGCCGGCAGCAGCTGGAGCTGCCACCAGCCCACGTCCCACCACTCGCCGAACTTCCAGGCCACCCGCCGGTAAACGCCCACGGGCTCGAAGCCGAGGGCCTCGTGGAGGCCCACGCTAGCCGCGTTCGGGAGCGTCACACCCGCGCAGGCCACGTGGAAGCCCTGCCGGCGGAGCAGCTCGAACAGCTCGCCGTATAGCTGGCGCCCGACGCCCTTGCGCTGGTGCTCGGCCGCGACGTAGACGGTCACGTCGGTGGACCAGCGGTAGGCAGCGCGGTTGTGATGAGGGCTGCCGTACGCGTAGCCGGCCACCTCGCCGTCGCGCTCGGCCACCAGCCACGGGTGGGTGCGCGTGATCCCGGCGATCCGCCCGGCCATCGCGTCGGGCCCCGGCGGGTCCTCCTCCAGCGAGGCCACGCCGTCGCGCACGTGGGGGAGGTAGATCTCCGCGCAGCGAGCGGCGTCGGCGGCGGTGGCGTGCCTGACCATCGACCTGAGCCCGCTCTCAGCGCGCCTGGAGGGCGTCCATGCCCACCGCGATCGCGAGGATCATGCGGCGGTCGATCGTGCGGTCCGGGTCGCCGCTCATGTCGATGAGGTAGGTGTCGCGGAACTTGAAAGCGACGCGCTGGTGCGAGCCGAGCACGGTTTCGCCGCGCACGAAGTCGAAGTGGTACGGGATGGGGAGCCAGTCGGTGAAGCCGCCGATGAAGGGCACCAGGCCGATCAGCCGCCGGATGAGCGCCACCGCGAGGCTGCGCTCGCGCGCCTTCGCCGTCTCGGCGCCGCTCGCGTCGAACAGCTTGTAGGTGGAGCGCATCAGGCTCTCGCCGAACACCTTCTGGATCTCGCCGATCTTCGAGCCGTCGGTGGCCGTTACGTCGTAGCGGGCCCTCGGGTCGAAGCGCTGGCGCGCCTTCAGCCGCATCAGCTCCTGCGTCTTACCGTCGTCCGCGTAGAAGCGGATGTCCTCCTTGAACTTGAAGCGTTTCTGCTCCACGAAGGCGACCGGATCGCCGGGCTTGTCCTCGGGGCCGGGGAGCGTGAACTCGTACTGGTTCACCACCGGCCGGATGCGCTGCCGGAGCACGAAGCGGTCGTGTTCGTTGGGCTGGACGGTCATAGGCGAGCGGACTCTAGAGAGGCCCTCCGCGACCGCGCCGCGGAACCATTTGTGATACATACCGTTCGCGGTGCAAATCAGCATCGTCCCCCCGAGGCCCCGGAGGAACTCCTCTTCATGATGCATCGGCTGACCCGCCGCGTTCTGCGGCACAAGCGACTGGTGGCGATCGGATGGCTCGTGGCCACGCTCGTGGGCATCGTGGCCGCGGGCCCCGCGAGCGAGGCCCTCGACCAGCGCTTCAGCGTGCCGGGTCGCGAGGGCTGGGAGACGAGCCAGGAGATCCTCCGGGTGTACGGCAACGGCGGCGAGAGCCTCCCGCTGATACCGGTGGTGCAGCTCGCGGAGGGGGAGACCGTGAACTCGCCGGGCATCCGCCGGCAGCTGCTTCAGGTGGAGCGGCTCGCGGACAAGGCGGTCCCGAACTCGCGGGTGGCCGGCTTCGGGTCCACCGGAGACAAGACCTTCATCTCGAGCGACGGGCGCACCGCCTACGTGTACGTCTTCCCGCCGCGCAGCGACGATCCGTTCGGCGGCAACGTCGACGTCCAGCGCGACCTGCGCGCGGCAATGCGCGGGCAGGAGGTCGGCGGCGCCCCGGTGCGCGTGACCGGCTACGACGCCCTCTACGACTCCTCCGGTGACGCCGACGGCGGGGCCGGCGTGCTGCTGGAGGCTGTGGTCGGGGGCATCGGCGCGCTGATCGTGCTCGTGTTCGTATTCGGCTCGTTCCTGGCCCTCGTGCCGCTCGCCATGGCGATCTGCTCGATCCTCGTGTCGTTCCTGCTGCTCTGGGGCCTGACCGCGATCACCGACGTGTCGCCCGTGGTCCAGTTCCTGGTCGCGCTGATCGGCCTGGGAGTGTCGATCGACTACGCGCTGCTGATCGTCGTGCGCTGGCGCGAGGAGCGCGAGAAGGGCCTCGAGAACGAGGACGCCGTGTGCGCCGCCATGGGTACCGCCGGCCGCGCCGTGGTCTTCTCGGGCACCACCGTGGCGGTCGGCCTGGTGGCCCTGATCGCGCTGCCGCTGCCGTTCCTGCGCAGCATGGGCTATGGCGGGCTCCTGATTCCGCTGGTGGCCACGCTCGTGGCCATCACCCTGCTGCCCGTGATCCTCGCGACGGTGGGACCGAAGCTCGACCGCCGCCGCATCCGCCGGCGTGACCGCAGCAACGTCTTCTGGCAGAGCTGGGCCGAGACCGTCGTGCGCCGCCGTGGCCTCGCGACGTTCGTCGCGCTGGTCGTCCTGTTCGCGCTGCTGGCGTCCGCCACGAACCTGCACCTGGGCTCCGCCGACCCGGACACGATCGCCAAGGAGGGCCCCGCCAAGGTCGCGCTCGACCAGCTGGGGGACTCCGGCATCGGCAAGGGCGTGATCGCGCCCACCGAGACGCTGGCGCCCGAGGGCGCAGCGGTGGCCGTGGTGCAGCGCCAGGGCGAGGTCGAGGGCATGCAGGGAGCGGTGGCGCCCGAGGGCGCGACCTGGCGCAAGGACGGCGACGCGCTGATCGTGGCCGTGGCCCACGACGGCGACGACACTCCGGCGGGCCGCGACACGGTGCAGGACGTGATCAACGCGGGTCACGAGGCGTCTCCGGATGCCCGCGTGGGCGGCTCCGGGCCGCTCAACGCCGACTTCATCGACGCCGTCTATGGCTCGTTCCCGCTGATGATCGCCCTGATCTCGGTGCTCACCTTCCTGCTCCTGGCGCGCGCCTTCCGCTCACTGCTCCTGCCCCTCAAGGCGATCATCCTCAACGTGCTCTCCGTGGGCGCGGCGTGGGGAGTGATGGTGCTCGTGTGGCAGGAGGGACACGGCTCCGACGAGATCTGGGGGATCGCTGCCACGGGCTCGATGAACTCGTGGCTCCCACTGATCGTGTTCGCGTTCCTGTACGGGCTCTCGATGGACTACGAGGTGTTCATCCTGTCGCGCATGCGCGAGGAGTACGACCGCACCGGCGACACGCAGCAGGCCGTGATCTTCGGGCTGGCCCGCACCGGGCGCCTGGTCACCAGTGCCGCGCTGATCCTGTTCCTCGCGTTCGCCGCGCTGGCGTCCGGACCGGAGACCGACGTGAAGGTCCTGGCCACCGGACTGGCGGCGGGCATCCTGATCGACGCCACCGTGATCCGAGCCTTGCTCGTCCCGGCGCTGGTGTCGTACTTCGGGCGCTGGAACTGGTGGATGCCCAACGGCCTGGCACGGCTGCTGCGCGTGCCGCCGTCGCCGAAGCCCGAGCCTGAGCCGGAACCCGGCCCGGCCTAGCGGTAGAGCGCCTCCACGGCGTCGGCGCCCAGGCCGACCGACTCGTAGTGCTCCTTGCAGAGCTTGATGTAGTCGTGCACGTCGAAGTACCCGACCGCCTCGCCGTCCTCGTCGAGCCATACGAGCGGGCCCTTGACCACGAAGAACACCCGCATCGGCTCGGGGTGGTCGTAGGCCACCAGGGTGTGGCCCTCGCCGGGCGTCTCGTAGACGAAGTCGCCGGCGGTGGCGGTCCAGTCGTGCTCGAGGTAGCCCCACTTGCCCGACACGGTGAAGGCGAACACCTCGTGCGGGTGGTAGTGGCGATTGACGAGCCCGGCCTCCTTGGCCATCAGGATGTCGGCCCACTTGTTCTGGCTGGGTGAGATCCAGAGCGGGCGGGTGGAAACCGTCTCGGTGATGGGCGCGTAGTAGCGGTCGTCGTCGGTGGGCGCGTTCTGGATGTAGGCCTCGGGCAGCGCGTCGGGCTGGAAGACCTTGGTGATCGGCTGCAGGTCGCGCCAGAACTCGGTGGTGGGTGCGTCGGGCATGGTCAGCCTCCTTCGGTGGTTTCCGGTACCAGCACTGCTCGGCCGGTGATCGCGCCCTCGCGCAGGCTGTCGAGCACGTCGTTTACCGACTCGAGCGGGTGTATCTCGGTCTTGAGGGTCAGGTTGCCGCGGCCGTGCAGCTGGAGCACCTCCCAGAGGTCGGTCCAGCTGCCCACGAGGTTGGCGATCGCCGCCTGCTCGGTGCCCACCATCGCCGCCGACGGCACCGAGAGCGTGCCCCCGAAGCCCACGATCGAGTAGGTGCCGAGGCGGGCGAGCATCGCCATGCCGTCGGTGTGGGTGGCGTCGCTGCCCACGAAGTCGATCACCAGGTCGGCGCCGCGGCCGCCGGTCAGGTCGCGCACCGCGTCCACCACGCCGTCGGCGGGGAGCACCTCGTGGGCCCCGAGCTCCTGCGCCAGGCGCCTGCGCTCGTCGTTGGGGTCCACTCCGATCACGGTGCTCGACCCGAGCTCGCGCAGCAGCTGGAGAGCGATGTGGCCCACGCCGCCCACGCCCAGCAGGACGCTGGTGCTCCCCGGGAGGGCCAGGTGCGCGATCTTCTTGACCGCGTGGTAGGCGGTGAGCCCGGCGTCCGCGTGCGGCGCCACCGCCGCCGGGTCCACCCCGGGCGGGAGCTTGATCACCGAGCGCTCCGGCACCACCAGGTACTCGGCGAAGCCGCCGTTCACGGACAGGCCGGTGAACTGGTGGCGCTCGCAGTGCATGTCGCGCCCGCGCCGGCAGGGCACGCACAGGCCGCAGCTGTGCGGCGGGTAGACGATCACGGCGTCGCCCGGCGCCACGGTGGACACCAGGTCGCCCACGGCCTCCACGCGGCCGGTGTTCTCGTGTCCGAGCACCAGCGGAAGCGACACGCCGGCCGGCTCCATCTCGCCGTCGATCGCGTGGAGGTCGGTGGCGCACACGCCCGCGCCCTCGATCCTCAGCAGCAGCTCGTCGGGGCGCGTGATCTCCGGCTGCGGAAGGTCCACCAGCTCGAGCGGGCGACCGTACTCGCGCAGCAGGGCCGCCTTCATGCGACCGCCCTCAGCGCCGCGGCGTGGATGTCGTCGGGACCGGGCAGGTAGGCGTCCTCCAGTCCCGGGCTGAACGGGACCGGCGCGAACGGGGCGCCCACGCGCTCGATCGGCGCGTCGAGGAAGTCGAACGCCGCGGCCTGCACCGCTGCGGCGATCTCGGCGCCGAAGCCGCCGTGCTCCACCGCCTCGTGGGCCACCACGAGCCGGTTGGTGCGGCGCACCGAGTCCACGATCGCGTCCAGGTCGAGCGGAACGAGCGTGCGCGGGTCGATCACCTCGGCCTCCACGCCCTTCTCTGCCAGGCGGTCGGCGGCCGCCACCGCGTCGCCCACCATCCGCGACAGCGCGACGATCGTCACGTCGTCGCCCGCCCGGACCGTCCGGGCGCTTCCGATCGGCACGGGCTCGGGCTCATCCGGGACCTCCTCGCGCTTGAAGTACAGGGTCTTGTTCTCGATGAACACCACCGGGTTGGGGTCGGCGATGGCACTGGCCAGGAGGCCGGGCACGTCGGCGGCCCGGCTGGGCATCACGACCTTGAGCCCCGGCACGTGGGTGAGCCAAGCCTCGAGGCTCTGCGAGTGCTGGGCGCCGCCGCGCTGCCCGCCGCCGCCCTGGGTGCGGACCACGAGCGGCACGCTCAGCTGCCCGCCCGACATCGCGTAGGCCTTGGCGGCCTGGTTCACGAGCTGGTCGAAGGCGAGCGTGATGAAGTCGATGAACATGATCTCGAGCACCGGCCGCAGGCCGGACTGGGCCGCGCCCACCGCCACCCCGCAGATGGCCGCCTCGGAGATCGGAGTGTTGATCACGCGCTCCGTGCCGAACTCCTCGGCCAGCCCGGCGGTGGCCGTGTACGGGCCGCCCTCGGCCACGTCCTCGCCGATCACCACCACCTGCGAGTCCGCGCGCATGGCCGCAGCGAGCGTGCTGGTGATCTCCTTCAGGTAGGTGGTCTTGCGGGTGCCGCCCGAGGCCGCAGCCGAGGCGGGGGAGGGCTCGGCGTCGGCGTAGACAAGGTGGCCCGTCGCGTCCGGCTCGGGCGCCGGGCTGGCCCGCGCAAAGCCCACCGCCGCCTCCACCGCGTCGCGCGCCTCGCCGGCAACCGCCTCGAGCGCCTCCTCGTCCCACCAGCCGGCGTCCACGCCGTGGCGCTGGAAGCGCAGGATCGGGTCCTTCTCCTGCCAGTCCTCGGCGGCCAGCGCCTCGCGGTAGTGGGCGGGGTCGCCCTCGTAGTGGCCGCGCAGCCTGTGGGTGAGGCATTCGAGCAGCAGCGGCCCGTCGCCCTTGCGCGCCGCGGCGAGGAAGCGACCGAAGCCGTTGCGCACAGCCACCACGTCGTTGCCGTCCACGGTGTCGCGCGTCACGCCGTAGGGCGCCACCACGTCGCTCACGCCCTCCACGTTGGTGTGCGCCGAGCGCGGCGTGAACTCGGCGAAGCCGTTGTTCTCGCACACGAAGATCACGGGCAGGCCCCAGAGCGCCGCCAGGTTGACCGACTCGTTGAAGTGGCCGGCCTGCACCGCGCCGTCGCCGAAGAACACCACGGCCACCTGGTCGCCGCCCTCGAGTCGGGCGGCCAGCGCGCTGCCGAGCGCCAGCGGGACGTTGCCGCCCACCACGCCGGTGGCGCCCATCAGGCCGTGCTCGCGGTCCACCAGGTGCATCGAGCCGCCGAGCCCGCCGCAGAGGCCGTCGGAGCGGCCCATCAGCTCGGCCAGCACACGCTCGGCCGGGGCGCCCTTGGCGAGCGCGTGGCCGTGGGCGCGGTGCCCGCTGTACACGGCGTCGTCGTCGCGGAGCTGCGAGCAGACGGCCGCCGCCACGCCCTCCTGGCCGACGCTCAGGTGGATCAGGCCGAACACCTCGTCGGCGCGCTTGAGCTGGCCCACGCGCTCCTCGAACAGCCGGATCAGCCACATCGTGCGCAGCAGGCCGAGCGCGTCCTTGCGGCTCAGCCTCATGCAGGCACTGGCTCGAACTGCGTCATCGCGCTCTCGAAGGTGCGCCGGTACATCTCGTCGATGGGGAGCGCGCGGAGGTCCTCCGACAGCACCTCGACGCCCCAGCGCTCGCTGTAGCCCATGTCGAGCGCCACGCGCACGTACCCTCGGATGTCGAACTCGCCCTCGCCCGGGAGCTTGCGCCGGTTCACCACCTCGTCGAGCGTGTCCTCCATGTCCTCGTACTGGCCGTCGCTCAGCTCGACCCAGCCGACCTGCTCGACCGGGAACCTCCGGAGGTCGTCGGGCTTGATGCCGAGCTTGCCCATATGCCACGTGTCGATCACCACGCCCGTGTTGTCGATGCCCTCCATGACCGCCAGCGCCTTGTCGATGCTGTTCACGTTCACGTCGAAGGGCATGAACTCGTAGAGCACCTTGGCCGAGGTGTGCTTCGCGGCGTCCGCGCAGAGCTCCGCGTAGCGCTCGTTCAGCTTGGGCATCGCGCACTCGACGCCGGGGATGTTGCCCGCCTTGATGTGGTGCGCGCCGAGTACCTCGGCCGCCTCGAAGAGCATCGTGCGGAGCTTGTCCGCGGCGGTGCGCGCCTCCTCGCCCTCGTCGACCATCCAGTCCCAGAGGAACTCGAGCTCCATGAGCTCGATCCCGGCGTCGTCGAGCGCCTTGCGCATCTCGCCCAGCGAGCTCGACTCGAGCTGGTGCTCGATGTCCGCGTGCCACAGCCCGATGCCCTTGAAGCCGGCCTTCGCGGCCTCGGCGCAGCGGTCCGCGAAGGGGAAGAGGCTCCACTCCCGGCCTGTGTGGACCACGACCGGCCCGGCGGAGGTCCAGTACGCGTTCGCCAGCTCCACGTTCACTCCGGCTCCTTCCGGTCGAAAGGTACGTTGATCTCGATCGTCAGCCCGTTGGGGTCGGTGAGGAACAGCTGCCGCATGACCCCCGGGATCTCGTGCTCCATCGCATCCACGCCGCCCCGCTCCAGCCTGCCGGCCAGCTCCGGGAAGTCCTCGCCGTTGAACGCGACGTGGTCCACCGCGGCGGCCGAGGCCTCCCGGCCCAGGCGCTCGGAATGGGCCGTGTACTCGCCGCGGTCGGCCACGTGCAGGCACGGCACGCCGCCCGCGTAGAGCCAGTAGCCGGCGAACTCGAGCGGCGGGCGCTCGCCCACCTCGAGCCCGATCGCCTCGCGGTAGAAGTCGCGCGTGCCGTCGATGTCGTCGGTCAGGACCAGAAGGTGCTCCATCCTGGTCACCGGCACGGCGCTATCCCACGGCCTGTCGGGCAGCCGCGGCGATCTTCTCGGCTGACGGCGCCAGGAATGCCTCCTGGATCTGGTTGCCCGGCACTGGAGCGTCCATGCGGGCCACGCGGGCGGGCGCCGCCTTGAGCGACGCGAAGCCGTGCTCGCTCACCGTGGCCGCGATCTCCGACGCCACGCCGCAGCGCAGCCGGCCCTCGTCGGCGATCACCACGCGGCCGGTCTTGGCCACCGAGTCCAGGATCGTGCGCTCGTCGAGCGGCGTCAGGGTCCGCAGGTCCACCACCTCGGCCTCGATTCCCTCGCCAGCCAGCGTCTCCGCCGCCTCCAGCGCCGCGCCGACCATCATCGAGTAGCTCACCAGCGTCACGTCGGTGCCCTCGCGCTTGACGTCGGCCTGGCCGAACGGGATCTCGTAGTCGTCGTCCGGCACCTCGCCCTCGGCCCCGTAGCCGAACGCATGCGTGACCACGATCGTGGGGTTGTCGCTCTTGATGGCCGTCCGAAGCAGGCCCTTGAGGTCCGCCGGGGTCCAGGGGGTGGTGATCTCGATCCCGGGCAGGTTCCAGAACATGCCGAGCGGGCTCTCGCTGTGCTGCGCGGCGCCGCCGTGGAGCAGCCCGTGGCTCATGTGGATCGTGACCGGCACGTCCACCTTCCCGCCGGAGGACTGCCGAGCGGGCGCGATCTCCGAGGCGATCGACGAGAACGCCGGATAGGTGAAGGGCGCGAGGCCCAGGTGGGCGAAGATGCGCTGCCCGCACATCGCCGCGCCCGCCGCGAGCGCCGTGAAGGCGGCCTCCGAGCAGGGCGGGAAGTAGATGCGGTCCGAGTACTTCTTCTGGAACGGCTCGAACTGCCCGGCCTCGGGCCCGATGCCGAGCACCTCGTTGCCCATCACCGCGAAGAGCGGGTCCTCTTCCATGAACGTCCCGAGGACGTCCAGCATCGCGTCGGCGTAGTTCTTGGTGGCCATGCTCGGCGCCTCCTCAGGCAAACACGTGGTCGAGTGCGCTCTCGGGCGTTGGCCGCGGGCTGTCCAGCGCGAACTGGCGCGCCTCGGCGATCCGCTCGGTCACCTGTGCGTCGAGCTCGAGCAGCTCGTCCTGGCCGATGTCGCCCGACGCCAGCAGCTCGCGGGAGTAGCGGAGCACGGGGTCGTGCTCGCGGTACCAGGCCTCGTGCTCGCCCTCCATGCCCGCCGCGTCCCAGGCCATCGCGATCTGCGTGGGGCCGGTGGGCAGGTTCGGCCATAGCGGCTGCGTGCCGGCGAAGCGGGCCGTGGCCACGTGGACGAAGTACGGCCCCTTGCGCGCGCGGGCGTGCGCGACGGCCCGGGTGGCCACGTCGAACACACCCTCCACGTCGCGCCCGTCCACCGTCTCCACCGGGATCCCGAAGGTCTCGGGGATCTTGGTGAGGTCCTCGACGGCGGACACCGAGGTGGGGAAGCCGCCGCCGGCGGAGCCGAGCGCGCCCTCGCTGTTGTTCTCGCATACGAACACCACCGGGAGCGACCAGAGCGCGGCGAGGTTGAGCGACTCGTAGGCCACGCCCTCCTCGAGCGCGCCGTCGCCGAAGAGGCCCACCGACACCGCGTCGCCGCCCTGGTTCTTGAGCGCGAAGGCGGCTCCGATGGAGAGGCTGATGCTGCCGCCCACGATCGCCGAGGTGGACAGGAAGCCGCGATCCACGTCGCTCAGGTGCATCGTGCCGCCGGCGCCGCGGTTCATGCCGTTCTCGCGGCCGAGGATCTCCGCCAGCGCGATCTTGGGGTCGGTGCCGCGCGAGAGGATGTGACCGTGGTTGCGGTGGTGGGTGGCGATCTTGTCGTCGGGCCCGAGCGCCTCCATCAGCGGCACCCCGGTGGCCTCCTGCCCGATGTAGAGGTGGAAGTGGGTCATGAACTCGTGCGCCTCGAAGAGGCCCACCACCGTCTCCTCGAACCTGCGGATGGTGAGCATCCGCTCGAGCGCGTCCTTCTTGCGCCCCGCGTCCCAATCAGCCATCTCTGCTCCCCTGTGTGCCGTTTTCTCCCAAGTTGCCGCGCAGCAGGTATGCCGACTCGAGCAGCTCGGGCCGTTCCTTCAACTCGCCGGCGGACCCCGAGAAACGGAGCTCGCCGCCCTCCATCACATGCGCCCCCTTCGCCAGGTCGAGCGCGACCGGGGCGAACTGCTCGATCAGCAGCACGCCCACGCCAGACTCGGCCACCGTGCGGATCGTGGGGATCAGCCGCTTGAGCACCACCGGCGCGAGGCCGAGCGAGAGCTCGTCGATCAAGATGATCTTCGGCTGCGACACGAGCGCCTGCGCGAGCACCACCATCTGCTGCTCCCCGCCCGAGAGCGAGCGCGCCTTGGCGTCGAGCCGTGCCTTGAGCTCCGGGAAAAGCTCGAGCGCGTGGGCGCGGCGCTCCTTCGCCACCGCGTTCGGCAGCGTGTAGGTGGCCACGTCGAGGTTGTCCTGCACGGTGAGGTCCGGAAGCAGCCGCCGCCCTTCGGGCACCACGGCCACGCCCGCCGCCCGCACCTTCTCGGGGCGGCGCCCGGCCAGCTCCTGGTCGCCCAGCTTGATGGACCCTGACTGGGGCAGCACGCCGCCCACCGCGAGCACGAGGCTCGACTTGCCGGCTCCGTTCGGGCCCAGCAGAGCCGTGACCTCTCCGGGTGGGATCTCGAAGGACACGTCGCGCACTACGGCGCGTCCGCCGCGCTCGACTGTGAGGCCGTCCAGCCGCAGCGCCGCGCCCGTCTCCACGGCGCCGGTCACGCGGCCTCGTCGGCGGTGCCGAGGTAGGCGCGCATCACGTTCTCGTCGCGGAGCACCTCGTCCGTGGGGCCGGAGGCGATCATCTTGCCGAAGTCGAGCACCGCCGTCACCTGGCAGCAGGCCGACACCAGGCTCATGTCGTGGTCCACCAGGATCACGAGCGAGCCCATGTGCTCGGGGATCGCGCGAATGACCTCGCTCAGCTTGTGTGTCTCCTCGTCCGGCAGGCCGGCGGCGGGCTCGTCGAGCATCACCACGCGCGGCTTGCCCACCACGGCGCGCGCGACCTCCACGAGTCGCCGCTCGTGCGCGCCCAGCGTGCCGACCTTCACTTCAGGATCGATGTCGAGCCCGACGAACCCGAGTGCTCCGAGCACGTCCTCCCGGCGCGACGCGCGTCCCGCGCCGGAGTGCTCGTGCACCATCGCCACGTTGTCGTAGAGGGAGAGCTTCTCGATCGCCTGCTCGGTCTGGAACGTGCGCCGGAGCCCCCAGCGCGCGCGCCGGAAGTCGGGCATGCGCAGGAGGTCGTCGCCGAACGCGCGGATCGTGCCGCCGGACGGCTTGACGAATCCGCTCATGACGTTGAAGAAGGTGGTCTTGCCCGCGCCGTTCGGGCCGATCAGCCCGCACGTGCCCTCTGGGAAGGTCACGGTCATGCCGTCGATCGGCTTGACCCCGCCGAAGCGCACCTCGAGGTTCTCGACCTCGATCACGAGCGCCTCGCCAGCCCGGCCACGCGGCCGCCACCGCGCCCGATCAGGCGCCCGAGCCTGGCCATGTCCTTCGGGAACTGGTCCACGAGGCCGGCGGGCGCCGTGAGCAGCACCTGGAGCACCCCGACGCCGAAGAGGATGGTCAGCAGGTCCGCGGGCAGGCCCCAGCTGTCCAGCAGCGCGGGCAGGTACCTGTAGAGCAGGCCCGCCACGAGCGCGCCCCAGAGGCTGTAGACCCCGCCCATCAGCACCACCGCCAGCAGGACGATGTTCTCGCGGGTGGGGAAGCTGTAGTTGAAGAGGCTGCCCACGTTCGCCGCCAGGAGCCCGCCGGCCACGCCGGTCATGAACGACGCCAGGGCGAACGCCCAGAGCTTGTAGAGCGTCAGGTTCACGCCCGCGGCCAGCGCGGCCGGCTCGCTCTGGCGCACCGCCTCCCACGCCCGGCCGGCCTTGCCGCGCACATGCCAGAGCGCCAGCAGGAACATCAGCGCCGCCACCACCACGGTGTAGCGGAAGAAGGCCGGATCGGTCTCGGCGATCGAGGGGCGCCGGATCGAGCCGCCGCCGACCGTGGCCTCGGTGTGGCCGAGGAAGCCGCCGCCGCCGTTGGGGAAGTCGGTGGTGGCCAGCCCCACGGAGATGGCGCCGGCCAGCATCAGCGTGATCAGCGCCAGGTAGAGGCCGCTCACTCGCAGCGCCGGCAGGCCGACGATCGTGCCCAGCACCATCGTGATCAGCCCCGACAGCAGCAGCACGACGGGGAAGGGGAGCGACGTGGCGAAGAGGAGCCGGGCCGCCACCCAGGCGCCGAGCGCGAGGATCGCGATCTGCCCGAGCGACACCAGACCCACGCGCCCCATCAGCATTCCCAGGGCCAGCGCCACGACCGAGTAGATCGCCACCGCCGTGAGCACCTTGAGCCAGTAGGTGCTGAGGAGCCCCGGCATCGCGAGCAGCACGAATGCCAGCAGCGCGACGATCACGGCGGCGCGAACCCGGTCGCCCCGATCGAGGCGCGCCGGGGACCAGGCCGGCCGAGTGCCGCTCGAGGCTTCGGCGGTGGCCACCGCGCCTACCCGGCCGCTCGTGTGATCGACACCTCGCGGTGGCGCGACAGCCAGAGGAGCGCCACCACCGCGAGCACGAACGGCGTCATGTCCCGGTACTCGGAGATGGACAGGATCGGCGTGATCAGGGCGTTGACGAGCCCGATCACGATGCCGGCGATCAGCGTGACCACGAGCGACTGGAGCCGCGCGATCAGCGCCGCCGCCAGGCCGGAGATCACGAGGAAGGTGAGCGTGTTGGCGTCGAGCCCCACGAGGTTCGACAGCAGCAGCCCGGCCACGCCGGCGAGCAGCCCGGACCCGAGCCAGGCCGCCGCCTCCACGCGCCGGACAGGCACGCCGAGCGCGGCGGTGATCTCGCGGTCGTTGGCGAGCGCGCGCATCGCGGTGCCCATCTTCGTGAAGCGCAGGAATGCGGTGGTGACGAGGGTGACCACCACGCCGAGCCCGAAGCCGATCACCTGGGTGTAGTTCACGAGCACGTCGCCCACGTCGAAGTTCTCGTTCGAGGTCGGCAGGATCATCGAGCGCGCCTTGTCGCTCCAGATCCACGACATCGTGCCGAGCAGGATCAGGGCTAAGCCCAGCGTGGCGGTGGCTTTGACGAGCGGGTCTCGCCTGGCTAACGGCGGCCCGAAGAGCACGCCGTAGACGAGCGTGGCCACCGCTCCGAACAGGATGCACACGCCGTAGGCCGGGTACTCGTCCCAGCCCTGGTTGTTGATCAGCTCCCAGGCGATCAGCGCACCCATCGCACCGATCGCCCCGAAGGCGAGGTTGAGCACCCCTGTGGTCCGATACAGCACCACGAGCCCGACCCCCGAGAGGGCGTACACCCCCCCGAGGGCCAGACCTGTGGCTATGAACGGCCGGAATTCCTCCCAGCTGGGCATCGGCTCCTAGAGGCCTCGCTCCAAGCCGTTAACCGCCCACCAGGCTCGGGTCGTCGGCCTCGATGTCCTCGACCCGCTTGATGTCCGGGTCGACGTTGGAGATGTCGAAGCAGTCCTCCTTCAGGACCATCACGCCGTCCCTTGGAGTGGTGGTGTAGTCCGTGTGGTTCGGGATGTGCAGCGGCGCATCGCCGTAGTACCACGGCTCGCAGAGGATGTCGGTCTTGAAGTTCTTCACGCCCTTGAACGCGTCGTTCACGCTCTTGACCGTGAAGTCACCCTTGATTCCGAGCAGCGCCTCCGTTGCGATCTTCCCCTGGAGGAAGCCCATCTGGCTGAAGCTCCCGAGCGGGATCTTCGGCGCGTACTTCTTGACCACCGACCGGTACAGCGTGGTGTCGGGGCCGTCGTGGCTGGTGAGGTTGAGCTCCGCGTTCACGCCCAGCTTGTCCTCCCAGCGGTCACCCAGCGCATCCGCGATGAAGTCGGTGTTGCACGGGGTGGAGCAGGACCACTTGACGCGGTCCTGGAGGCCCTGCTGCTGCGCTGCCTGGAGGATCTTGAGCGCTTCGGGGGGCGTGAAGTTGAGGATCACGCCACCGCCGTCGCCGGCGGCCTGCACGGCCTTGAGCGCCGCGGAGTTCGCGTCCTGGATCGGCACGTTCTCCTTGAGGCTCTCGGTCGGGATGCCCTCGTCCTTCGCGATCTTGAGGAAGCCGCCCTCGATGTATCCGGTTCCGGGCACGTTCGACTGGATCAGCGCGAGCTTCTTCACGCCCTCGCGGATCAGGTACTGGGTTGCTCCGTCCACGCTGTAGCGCGGTCCCATGTTCACGGGGGCGCTGTTGGGAGTGGACCAGCACTCGGGCGCGATGCCGGCACCGATCGTGTAGTAGCCGTTGGCCTCCCAGTACTTGTGGTTGACCGTGCACTCGATCAGGCTGATGTTCCCGACGATCCCGAGCACCTTGTCGGTCTCGACGAGCTTCTTCGCCAGCGAGGCGATCTGGCCGGGATCGGTCTGCTCGGTCTCGTAGCTGTACGCCACCGGACGGCCGTTGATGCCGCCGTTGTCGTTCACGCATTCGAAGAAGGCCTGTGCAGTGGCGGGGATCTCCGAGAAGTCCGTGCCGGGCTGCTTGGTCGCGATGCCCGCGATCTTGATCGGAGCTCCGCTGGCCTTCTTACCGTTGCCGAGACCGCACTTCGGATTGTTAGAGGTGGCCGCGGTATTGCCGCTGTCACCGCTGCTGCCGTTGGTGCCCTCGTCGTCGTCGTCGCCGCACGCCGCGACGAAGAGCGCGAGGCAGGCCACCAGCGCGAGCGCGATGAGCGAGCGACGCTGGGCCAGACCGAGCTTGATCCTCACAATTGTCCCTCCTCCGGGGTGTGCCGGGCTGCTGTTCGCATACCGGCGAACGACCCGGGTTCTGACCCAGGCCGCGGCGAGCTTAGCCGACTGCGCACGGACGGGTCAAATTGTTTGATGATTAAGCGCGAACCGGCATACTGCGCGAAGAAGGAGTCGGTGCGCACCCGGCCAAGCCGGCTGCTTCCGCAACAGACCGAGGAGAGATCGAGGGAGGATCATGCCGCGTACGACCCCGCCGTTCCGTGCCGATCACGTGGGCAGCCTGCTGCGTCCCCAGGCCCTTTTGAAGGCCCGTGAGGACTTCGCGGCCGGCAGCATCGACGCCGGCGAGCTGAAGGCGATCGAGGACGACGCGATTCGCGATGTCGTCCGAATGCAGGAGGACGCCGGGCTGCAATCGGCCACCGACGGAGAGTTCCGCCGCGCGTCCTGGCACATGGACTTCATCTACGAGCTGGAGGGCATCAGCAAGGCCGAGGACGACCTCGTGGTGCACTTCCACAACCCCGAGGGCGACATCGACTACACGCCGGCCGCGCTCAAGGTCGACGGCAAGATCGGCCTCAGCGAGCCGACCTTCGGCGAGCATTTCAAGTTCCTCAAGGACACGGTCACGAGCGCCACGCCCAAGCTCACGATCCCGTCGCCGAGCATGGTGCACTACCGCGGCGGCGCCGCGGCGATCGACCCCGCGGTGTATCCGGACAAGGAGGAGTTCTGGACCGACCTCACCGCGGCCTACGCCAACCAGGTGCGCATGGTCCACGACCTCGGCTGCACCTACCTGCAGTTCGACGACACGAGCCTCGCGTACCTCAACGACCCGAACCAGCGCAAGATGATGAGCGAGCGCGGCGAGGACTCCGAGCACCTCCACGAGGCCTACATCCGGCACATCAACGAGGCGCTGGCGGACAAGCCCGACGGGATCACGATCACCACCCACATGTGCCGCGGGAACTTCCGCTCCTCGTGGGTGGCAGAGGGCGGCTACGACTTCGTGGCCGAGGCGCTCTTCGGCGAGCTCGGGGTGGACGGCTTCTTCCTCGAGTACGACGATGCGCGCTCCGGCGGCTTCGAGCCGCTGCGCTTCGTGCCGAAGGGCAAGTACGTGGTGCTCGGCCTGGTCACCACCAAGCGCGGCGAGCTCGAGGACAAGGACCAGCTCAAGCGCCGCATCGAGGAGGCCAGCCAGTTCGTGGACCTCGACCAGCTCTGTCTCTCGCCTCAATGCGGGTTCTCGTCCACGGCCGAGGGCAACAACGTGAGCTTCGACCAGCAGGTGGCCAAGATCGAGCTGATCGTCGAGGTCGCCAAAGAGGTCTGGGATTGAGCTCCAACGCCGACCTCTTCGCCGTTGATGGGCTGCGGGTCGTGGTGACCGGCGCGGCCAGCGGGCTGGGCCAGGCGATGGCGGAGGTGATGGCGGACGGCGGCGCCCGCGTGACGCTGGCCGACCTCGACCCCGACCGGCTCGAGGACGTGGCGGGCGGGCTCCGGGACCGCGGCGCCGAGGTGCGCACCCACCAGCTCGACGTGAGCGACGAAGACCGCGTCCGCGCGCTGTTCGACCAGCTGGTGGCGGAGCAGGACGGCGTGGACGTGGCGTTCGCCAACGCCGGCATCTCACTCGAGGCCGGAGTGCTCGACGACGCCGGCGGTCTCGAGGCGATCGAGCGCGACAAGTGGGACACCGTGCTCGGCGTGAACCTGAACGGCGTGATGTTCACGATGCGCGAGGCGGCCAGGCACATGAAGCGCCAGGGCGGCGGCCGGATCGTGATCACCGCGTCCACCGCCGGCTTCGGCACCGATCCGCTGGTGGGCTACTCCTACTCGGCCACCAAGGCGGCGGTGATCATCATGGTCCGGCAGGCGGCGCTCGAGCTGGCTCCCTACGGGATCCACGTGAACGCCATCGCGCCGGGGCCGTTCCGCACCCGCATCGGCGGCGCCGCCGCGCCGATCCCGGCCGAGGCCTGGAACGACATCGTCGCGCTCGGCCGGATGGCGGAGCCCGACGAGCTCAAGGGCGTGGCCCTGCTGCTGGCCTCGCGGGCATCGAGCTTCATGACCGGCGCTGTCGTGCCGGTGGATGGCGGCCAGCTCCTGATGTCGCACGGGATATGAAGGCGGCCGTCACAAGTGGCGCGGGAGTGATGGAGGTGGTCGACCACCCCGAGCCCGGCGAGCCCGGCCCCGGCGAGGTGGTGGTCCGCAACCGGGCCGTGGGCATCTGCGGCTCGGACTTCCACTTCTTCCACGGCGAGCTCGACGCCAACTACCCCCGTATCCAGGGACACGAGGTCGGCGCGGTGGTGGAGGCGGTGGGTCCGGACTGCGAGCGCCTCCAGGTGGGCGACCGGGTGGCGATCCACCCGATCAGCTCGTGTGGGCGCTGCTACCCGTGCCGGATCGGGCGCGGCAACGCCTGCGACAACTTCAGCCTGATCGGAATCCACGAGGACGGCGGCCTCCAGGAGCTGCTGCGGATGCCGGAGGCGCAGGCGTTCGCGACGAGCGTGGACAAGGCCGCGATCGCCGCGCTGGCGGAGCCGCTGTCGATCGGCGTGCGCGCGATCGAGCGCGGGCAGGTGGCGGCGGGGGAGCGCGTGCTGGTGCTCGGCGCGGGCCCCATCGGTCAGGCGATCACCCTGCTGGCGCAGGACCTCGGCGCCGAGGTGCTGCTCGTGGACACGATGCAGAGCCGCCTCGACGTGGGCGCCGGGATGGGCGCCGAGACGGTGCTCTGGAGCGACCAGCTGGTGGACGTGGCGCGCGAATGGTCCGGCGGCGAGGGCGCCCCCGTGGTGATGGACGCCACCGGTGTGCCCGACGCGATCCGTGCGGGCGTGGACGCGGTGGCCTCCGCCGGGCGCGTGGTGATCGTGGGGATGTCCCACCACGACGTGCCGCTGAGCGTGTTCGGATTCATCCAGAAGGAGCTCGACGTGCTCGGCGTGAGCTGCGCGCAGGACGGGGACTTCGAGCGCGCCGTGAGCTTCGTGGAGGCGCACAGCGAGCGGCTCGAGAACCTGATCAGCCACGAGTTCCCGTTCGAGAAGGCCCCTGAGGCGCTCCAGTGGGCAATGGACCACCCGGGCGAGACGATGAAGGTCGTCATCGCGCACGACGAGTAGGAGGAGGTAGGCCGTGCAGGAACCGCAGCCTCTCGAGATCAGCGGCAAGGCCCGCAGGGCGCTCGACGCGATCTGCGACACGTTCGTGCCGGGCGAGGACGGGCTGCCTTCGGCCACCGACCGCGGGGTGCCCGAGGCCATGCTGATGGCCGTGGGCAGCAGCCCCAGCAAGGCGGAGCGCGACGGGTTCGCCGGCCTGCTCGACTCCTGGGACACCGAGCTGGCCGGCACCGAGCAGAGCCCCTTCTCGTCGGGCTCCCAGGCCGAGCGCGAGCGCACGCTGCTTGGCTGGGCCGACTCGCCGGAGGTGGGCGCGCGCGCCGGCTTCCAGGCGCTCCGCAAGGGCGTCCTGCTGAGCTACTACAGCCTGCCGCACCTGGGCGAGGGGCCCAACCCCGTGGACGAGGCCCTCGGGTATCCGGGTCCGCTCGGCCCGCCCGAGAACCCGCCCCCCAAGACGATCGTCCCCGTGGAGGTGACCGCGGACACCGAGCTCGAATGCGATGTGGTGGTGGTGGGCTCGGGCGCGGGCGGAGGCACCGCCGCGGGCGTGCTGGCCGCGGCCGGGCTGGACGTGGTGGTGGTGGAGGCCGGCGGCTACTACAGCGAGGAGGACTTCGACGGCGCGGAGCTCGCGGGGTACGCGCGGCTCTACCTGAACGGCGGTGGGATCGCCACCGAGAACCAGAGCATCGGCCTCCTGGCCGGCTCGTGCCTCGGCGGCGGCACGGTTGTGAACTACACGTGGTGCTTCCGCCCACCGGACCACGTGCGCGAGGACTGGAAGCGCGACTTCGGGCTCTCCGACTGGGCCGGGCAGGACTTCGACGACAGCCTCGACGCGGTCTGGGAGCGGATCGGGATCAGCTCAGAGAGCAGCATCCCGTCCGAGCGCGACCACGCGATGCGGAGGGGGCTCGACGAGCTCGGCTGGCACTCCGAGGTGATGCAGCGCAACTGCAAGGGCTGCAAGGAGGAGGTCTGCCGGCTCTGCCACTACGGCTGCCAGATCGGCGCCAAGCAGTCGACGATGAAGACCTGGCTCCAGGACGCCTACGACAACGGCGCGCGCATCGTCGTGAACACGGCCGTGGACACCCTCCTCGTGGAGGACGGAAAGGCCGCCGGTGTGAAGGCGCGGACACTCGACGGCCACGAGGTGACCGTGCGGGCCCGCGCGGTGGCGCTGGGCGCCGGCGCGATCCACACGCCGGCGATCATGCTGCGCTCCGGGCTCGACGGCCCGGCGGTGGGCAAGAACCTCCTGCTCCACCCGGTGCACATCACGTGGGGGATCTTCGAGGACGAGGTGCGGCCCTGGGAGGGCACGCTCGGCGCGACCTTCTCGGACGAGCTGCTCCACATGAACGGCGGCTACGGCATCAAGTACGAGCAGGCTGCCAACCCGCCGAGCCTGCTCGCCGTGTTCGCCCCCTGGCGAGGCGCGCGCGAGAACGCGGAGCTGATGCAGTCGCTCCGCTACACCGCCGGCTATGGCGCGGTCCAGCGCGCACGCGACGGCGGTGAGATCGTGCTGAACGACGAGGGCCTCCCGGTGGCGCGCTGGGAGCTGTCGGACTTCGACCGCGGCGTGATGCGCACGGGCCTCGACGGGGCCGCGCAGATCCTCGAGGCCGGCGGCGCGCGCAGGGTCTACTCCTCGCACGCCGGCTGGGTCTCGTACGAGCCGGGCAAGGACGGCGGCCGCGAGTCGATGCTCACGGCGGCCGACTCGTGCGGCTGGGACGCCGCGCAGGTCACGCTCGGCGCCTTCCACATCATGGCCTCCGCTCGCATGGGCAGCTCGCGCGAGGACTCGGTCTGCGACTCCGACGGCGAGGCCTGGGACACGAAGGGCCTGTACGTGGTGGACGGCGCGGTGCTGCCCACCGGGCTGGGCGTGAACCCGATGGTCACGATCGAGGCGGCCGCGCACAAGATCGCGCGTGGGATGGCCGCGAAGCTGAGCTAGGAGGCCTGCCGGTGCCCGACTTTCCACACCCACTGTCGATCGAGACCCCGGACGGCTGCGAGGGCTGGGAGGAGATGTACCCGTACTGGGCGCTCTTCGACGAGCGCCGCAAGGAGTCGGACGAGAACCGGCTCTGGTTCTGGAACTCGCAGCACTTCCCGTTCCCCATGCCGGCCTTCGACATGGTCGAGGTGGACCATCCCTACTACACGCTCGGCGGCTGGCAGAACCGGGCGTTCGCGGTGCCGCCCGCGATGGGCGTGGACTACCGCGTGGTCAACGGCTACGTGTACATCTCGCCCAACCCGGTCACCGATCCGGACAAGATGGCCGAGCGCGCGCAGTACTTCGAGAAGCGCGCGGGCCACTACTTCGAGAACTGGGACGAGCTGTACGCGGGCTGGCGAAAGAAGATGGAGTCGCTCAACCGCGAGGTCGAGGCGATCGTGGTGCCGGACCTGCCCGAGTACGAGCCCGACGAGGTGGTGTTCGGCGACCAGAACCTCAGCAACATCGACCTGCTGCGCGCCTACTCCCACACGCTCCGCTGCGCGGAGATGATGTGGCAGCACCACTTCGAGTTCCTGCTGCTCGGATACGGCGCGTACCTCACGTTCGCCGAGTTCCTGCGCGCAGCGCTGCCGGACATCCCCGACCAGCACATCTCCCAGATGGTGGCCGGGGTGGACGTGGTCCTCTTCCGCGCCGACACCGAGCTGCGCCGGCTGGCGCACCTGGCGATCGACACGGGCGTGGACGGAGCGTTCGTGGAGGGCCGCACGCCCGGCGAGATCGACACGGCGCTCGGCGAGAGCGACGAGGGCCGCGGCTGGCTCGCCGAGCTCGAGAAGATCAAGGACCCCTGGTTCAACATGGGCACCGGCGACGGGCTCTACCACTACTACGGCAGCTGGCACGACGACCCGCAGATCCCGTACGCGTCGCTCGTCGGGCACGTGGCGGCGCTCAAGGACGGCCAGGACATCGAGCGCCCCACCGAGGAGCTCGCTAAAGAGCGCGACCGGCTGGCCGAGGAGTACGGGGCGCTCCTTCCCGAGGACGCCCGCCCGGCGTTCCAGGAGCTGCTCGGGCTCTCGCGCACGGTCTTCCCGTACGTGGAGGAGCACAAGTTCTACTGCGACTACTGGTTCCAGTCGCGCTTCTTCAACAAGGTGCGCGAGTTCGGCGCCCTGCTGGCCAAGCACGGCTTCCTCGGCGAGGCCGAGGACGTGTTCCAGCTCTCGCGCCATGAGGTGATGGAGGCGCTCGAGGAGCTGTCGCTCACGTGGTCCACCGGCGGCCCGGCGCTCGGGCCGCACCACTGGCCGCCGATCGTGGAGCGGCGCAAGGAGCTGATCGACAAGCTCGACAAGTGGACGCCGCCGCCTGCGCTCGGCCGGATGCCGGAGGCGGTCAACGACCCGATCGTGGTGATGCTCTGGGGCATCACGCCGGAGCGCCTGCAGCAGTGGGCGCAGTCCGACGACGGCTCCAGCGAGCTCAACGGAGCTGCGGCCTCGCCCGGTCAGATCGAGGGCCCGGCGCGGGTGGTGCGCGGCCTCGGCGACCTCGACACGGTGCGCCCCGGCGAGATCCTCGTGTGCACGATCACCTCGCCGGCCTGGGCGCCGATCTTCTCCAAGATCGCCGCCACCGTCACGGACATCGGCGGCATCATGTCCCACGCCGCGATCGTCTCGCGCGAGTACGGCCTGCCGGCGGTGGTGGGCACCGGCAAGGCCACGGCGCGCATAAAGACGGGCCAGCGGCTGCGCGTGGACGGCTCCACGGGCCTCGTGAGCATCCTCGACGGCGACGGCGGGTCGTGACCGGGGCGGGCGCTCAGCACACCCGCCCACTCACCGATCTTCGCCGTGCCGACGAGCCGCTGTTCGGCGGCAAGAGCGCGTCGCTCGGAGAGCTGCTCGGCGCGGGGGTGCCGGTGCCCGCGGGCTTTGCCGTGTCGAGCGCCGGCGACTCCTCGAAGCTCTTCGCCGAGATCGCGGCCGCGTATGCGGCCCTGGGTGACGACCCGGCCGTGGCGGTCCGCTCCAGCGCCATCGGCGAGGACAGCGCCGACGCAACCTTCGCCGGTCAGCACGACACCTACCTGTGGGTTCGCGGCGCCGAGGCCGTGTGCGACGCGGTGCGCGACTGCTGGGCCAGCCTCGAGAACCCCGAGGCGGTGAGCTACCGGGAGCGCCTGGGCGCCACCGGGCCGCCGGCCATGGGCGTGACGGTCCAGCTGATGGTCGACGCGCTCGTGTCGGGCGTGATGTTCACCTGCAACCCGGTGAGCGGCGACCCGAGCACGATTGCGGTCAACGCCAGCTGGGGGCTCGGCAGCGCGGTGGTGGCCGGCGAGGTCACGCCCGACGAGTACCGGGTCAACAAGGTCACCGGTGAGGTGACTGTGCGCACGATCGGCCCCAAGGAGGTGGAGGACGTGCCGCACCCCGACGGCGCCGGAACGGCGCGCGTCGATGTGCCCGCTCCGCGACGCGAGGTGGCCTGCCTCGACGACGCGGCGCTGGCGGCCCTGGTGGAGGTGGGCAAGCGGATCGAGCGCCACTTCGGCTCCCACCAGGACATCGAGTGGGCGCTCGCGCGCGAGAGCGGCGAGCTGTTCGTGCTCCAGTCGCGGCCGGTCACTGCCCGGCCGGCCACGGAGACGCCGGCGCCGCAGTCGGCGCTGTCGCTCGTGATGAAGACCTTCGGAGCGGGCACGGACACCTGATGGCGCTCACCGAGGCGGACGTGCGCGAGATCCTGCGGCTGATCGACGAGTCGGAGCTCGACGAGCTGCGTATCGAGACGGACGACTTCAAGCTGCACGTGGTGCGCGGGGAGGCGGCGGCGGAGGTCGCGCCGGAGGCGTCGCCTGCGGCCACGGCCGCCCGGCCCTCCGGAGGCCCGTCCAGCACGATCGACGCGCCGATGCCGGGCACGTTCTACCGGTCGGAGGGACCCGGCCGGGAGCCGTTCGTGGACATCGGCGCCCGCGTGGAGCCGGACACCGTGGTCTGCATCATCGAGATCATGAAGATGATGAACTCGGTGCCCGCGGGGGTGTCGGGCACCATCGTCGAGATCTGCGCCGACGACGCGCAGCTCGTGGGGGACGGCGAGGCGCTGTTCAGGGTGGAGACCGCTCCTTGAGCGACCGCATCGAGATCGTCGACACCACCACCCGCGACGGCAACCAGAGCCTCTGGGGCGCCACCGGGCTCACCACGCCGGACGTCACGGCGATCGCGCCGGTGATGGACCGGGTGGGCTTCCGGGCGCTCGACTTCACCTCGAGCACGCACATGGCGGTGTCGGTGCGCTTCCACCGCGAGGACCCGTGGGAGCGGATCCGGCTGGTCAGCGCGGCGATGCCGGACACGCCGCTCAACTTCATCACCACCGGCATGCGCTTCATCTCCTGGGTGCCCGCCGGCCGAGGACGTGATCCGGCTGTCGTTCCGGCTGGTGGCCCGCAACGGGATCCGGCGCGTGCAGATCGCCGAGCCCTCGAACGACCCCGACTCGCTGATCCGGCTGGCGCGGATGGCGCGCGAGGAGGGGATCGAGGAGGTGGTGGTGGGGCTCACCTACTCGATCAGCCCCGCCCACACGCACGACTACTACGCCGAGCGCGCCGCGGCGGTGGCGGCCTCGCCGGACATCGACCGCCTGTACCTCAAGGACCCCGGCGGCCTTCTCACAGTTGACGCGGTGCGCGAGCTGGTGCCCAAGTTCATCGCGGCGTTCGCGCCGCGGCCGGTGGAGCTGCACAGCCACTGCACGATCGGGCTCGGCCCGATGGCCTACATGGAGGGGCTCCGAGCCGGCATCCGCACGCTGCACACGGCGGTGGCGCCGGTGGCGAACGGCACCTCCAACCCGCCGGCCGAGACCACGCTCCGCAACCTGGAGGCGGAGGGCTTCGAGCACGGGCTCGACCTCGAGGCGCTCGCGGCGGTGTCCGACCACTTCCGCACGCTCGCAGCCGACCGCGGGCTGCCGCTCGGCGCGCCCGCCGAGTACGACGCCGCCTACTACCACCACCAGATGCCCGGAGGCATGGTCACCACCACGCGTCGGCAGCTGGAGGAGATGGGCCGCGCCGACCTGTTCGACGCGGCGGTGGAGGAGGTCACGCGCGTGCGCGCCGAGATGGGCTACCCGATCATGGTCACGCCCGTGTCGCAGTTCGTGGTCACGCAGGCGGTGGCCAACGTGCTGTCGGGCAAGCGCTGGTCGAGCGTGTCCGACGAGACGGTGCGCTACTTCCTCGGCCACTTCTACGAGCCGGCCGCTCCGGTGGACCCTGAGGTGGCCGACCGCGTGCTCTCCCTGCCGCGTGCCGCGGAGCTGCGCGATCTGGAGCCGATCAGCCTGGAGGGCGCGCGCTCGCGGTTCGGCGAGCGCATCTCCGAGGAGGAGCTGCTGCTGCGGCTGACCATGCCGGCCGAGCAGGTGGACGCGATGGCCGGCGGCGCCTCGCCGTCGCCGCCCCTGGCACGCCCCGGCCGCGATCCGCTGGTGCGGCTGCTGGCCGAGCTGGCCAAGCGCGACGTGGGCTACGTGCGCGTGGAGAAGGGCGACGACCTGGTGGTGTGGCGACGTGCGGCTTGACGACGCGCAGCGGCTTCGTGTTCGACGTGGACGGCTCGCTCGTCCACCGCGGCCCGGACTTCCGGGCCGAGCCGCTGCCCGGCGCGGTCAAGGTGCTGGACGCGATCCGCGCGTCCGGGCGGCCGCTCGTGCTGTTCACCAACGGCAGCCACATGAGCCCCGAGGGGTTCGCCGAGGGCCTCACTCGCGACGGGCTGCCGGTGAGCGCGCGCGAGCTGCTCACGCCGGTGTGCAGCGCGTTGTCCTATCTGGCGCGGCGGCACGCGGGGGAGCGGGTGATGGTGTTCGGCTCCGAGGCCACGCATGAGCGGATGGCCGCCGCGGGAGTGCCGTTGACGGAGAGCGACGACGCGCAGGTGATCTTCGTCGCCCACGTCGAGCAGGTGGACCTGGACGCGATGGAGGCCGCTGCCCGCGCGGTGATGCTCGGCGCGCGGCTGCTCACGGCCAACTACCTGCGCGGGTTCTGGGGCTCGAACGGCGTGACCTTCAGCCGCGGCGCGATGGTCACGGCCGGGATCTCGAAGGTCACGGGCGCCCGGCCGCTGGTGGTGGGCAAGCCTTCGCGGATCGCGGTCGAAGAGGCCAGCGCCCGGCTGGGCGCCCCTTCGGAGAAGCTCGTGGTGGTGGGCGACGACCTCAACATGGACATCGCGCTCGGCCACCTGGGCGGGTCGCGCACGATCCTGGTGCGCAGCGGGATGAGCGGCTCGGTGGACATCGCGGCCGTGCCCGAGCGCCAGCGGCCGGACGAGATCGTGGACGGTGTGGAGGAGCTGCTGCCGTGGCTGTGAGGCTTTTACGCGGCCAGCCGGGCGGGCGTGAGGCCAGACAGGCGCACGCACTCGCGGGTGAGGTGGGCCTGGTCCGCGTAGCCGAGGTCGGCGGCGGTGCGCGCCAGGTCGCCGCCGCCGTTGCGTGCGCGTGCCCGTTCGAGGAAGCGCTGGAAGCGCAGCACCCGGTCCAGGGTCTTGGGCCCGTAGCCGACCGCGCCGTTGAAGCGCCGCAGCAGATGGCGCTCGCTGGTGCCGAGGGCGTCGCTCAGCTGGCCGATCCTCGTGCGCGGACGGCCCAGGCGGCGGACGGCGGCGAGCACCAGCTGGTCGGGCTCGGCCAGACGTCGTTCGACCGCCTGCTCCAGCAGGGCACGGCGGATGTCCGCGCTCGGCGCCTCGCCCAGCCGCTCGGCCAGCTCGGCGCCCCAGATCTCCGCCACCGGCACGCGCGCGTCGAGCAGCTCGCTGGCGGGCAGGCCCAGCAGCTGTCCCGCGGTGCCCGTCCGGAACCGCAGCCCGACGATCGTCCCGCTGGGGTCCACGGGGCTCAGGAACGCGCGGCTGTCGGGGCCGGCCACGAACAGGTCGCCGCCCCGCCACACGAGATCCACGCAGCCATCGGGCAGCACCCGCGCCGTGCCCGGGCCGCCGGCCGGCGCGGCCTCGCGCTCCCAGGTGCAGGTCACGAAGTCCGCCAAGCACCTGCCCGGGCCGAACTCGCGATAGGCCATGCCCCGAGGCTACCCAGTGTCCGAAAAGTTCAAGAGCGGCCTGGTTTCGAGGGTTACGGTGCTCCTTCCATCGACGAAGGAGGCGGGTATGGAGCAGCGGCTCAGCCTGATCACGCTGGGTGTGAACGACGTCGGGCGCGCGCGGACGTTCTACGAGGGGCTCGGCTGGCAAATGGACGGCGGCGTGGACAACGAGACCGACCACGTGGCGTTCTTCCAGGCGGGCGGGCTGGTCATCGCGCTGTGGGACCGGGGCAAGCTCGCCGCGGACAGCACGGTCACGGACGAGGGCGGGTGGGGAGGGGTCACCCTGGCCTACAACGTCAACTCGCCCGGTCAGGTGGACGCGGTGATCGAGGAGGCACGCGCGGCGGGAGCCACGATCGGGCGGCCCGGCGCGGAGACGTTCTGGGGCGGCTACTCGGCGGTCTTCATCGACCCCGACGGGCATCCCTGGGAGGTCGCCCACAACCCGAGCTGGACGGTGCACGAGGACGGCAGGACCACGCTCGACTGAGGCGGCGCCCGTGAGCGAGGTCCTCTGGACCCCGCCGGCGGACGTACGCCAGACCACGCAGGTGGGCCGCTTCCTCGACCACGTGCGCGACACGCGCGGGCAGGAGCTCTCTGACTACGACCAGCTGTTCGCGTGGTCGGTGTCGGATCTCGAGGGGTTCTGGGGGTCCTTGTGGGACTTCTTCGGCGTGCGGGCCTCGACGCCGTATGAGCGCGTGCTCGGCTCGCGGGAGATGCCCGGGGCGGAGTGGTTCACCGGCGCGCGGCTCAACTACGCGGAGCACATGCTGGGCCGCGAGGAGGACCTGGCGTCGGTGGCGATCACGGCGATCTCGCAGACGCGCGAGCCGTTCGAGCTGACCTTCGGGGACCTGCGCGAGCAGGTGGCGGCGGCACGGGTTGGGCTGCAGCGGCTCGGGGTGGGGGAGGGCGACCGCGTGGTGGCCTACCTGCCGAACATCCCGGAGACGCTGATCGCGTTCCTGGCGGCAGCGAGCCTCGGGGCGGTGTGGGCCACCTGCGCGACCGAGTTCGGACCGCGCGCGGTGATCGACCGCTTCGCGATGTTGGAGCCGAAGGTGCTGCTGGCGATCGCCGGCTACCGCTATGGGGAGAAGGACGTGGACCGGCGCGCCGAGGTGGCCGAGATCAGGGCGGCGCTGCCGGGGCTGGAGCACGTGGTGCACGTGCCGTATGCGGGCGGGGGAGACGACGCGCTGCCGGATTCGGTCTCGTGGCCGTCGCTGGTCGCGGAATCGGGTCCGCTGTCGTTCGAGCAGCTGTCGTTCGACCACCCGCTGTACGTGCTCTTCTCGTCGGGCACCACGGGGCTGCCCAAGGCGATCGTGCACCGCCACGGCGGGATCCTGGTGGAGCACTTCAAGAACCATGGGCTGAGCTGGGACATCCAGCACGGCGACCGGCTCATGTGGTTCACCACGACGGCCTGGATGATGTGGAACGCGCTGGTTTCCACGCTGCTCCTGAGGGCGTCGATCGTGATGCTGGACGGGAATCCGCTGTACCCGGACATGTCCGCCCAGTGGGCGCTCGCCGAGCAGACGCAGCCCACGATCATGGGCGCCGGCCCGGCGCTGCTGATGGGCTGCCGCAAGGCGGGGATGGATGTGGGGAGCGACTTCGACCTGTCGTCGCTGCGGCAGCTGTGCGCGGCAGGGTCGCCGCTGCCGGCGGAGGGGTTCGACTGGGTGTACGAGCAGCTGGGGTCCGACGTGCTGCTGAACGTGGGCAGCGGCGGGACGGATGTGTGCTGCGGTGTTGTCCAGGGAGGTCCGCTGCAGCCGGTGTACCGCGGGGAGATCTCGGGGCGCTGCCTGGCGGTGGACTCCGCGGCGTTCGACCCGGCGGGTGAGGAGGTGGTCGGGTCGCTCGGGGAGCTGGTAATCCGCCAGCCGATGCCGTCGATGCCGGTGCGCTTCTGGGGCGACGACGATGGCGAGCGCTACCGCTCCACCTACTTCGACGAGTACCCGGGCATCTGGCGCTTCGGCGACTGGATTCTCTTTACCGAGCGCGGAAGCTGCGTGGTCACGGGCCGCTCGGACGCGACTCTGAACCGCGGCGGCGTCCGGCTGGGGACGGGCGAGTTCTACGCGGTGGTGGAGAACCTGGACTCGGTGGTCGACTCCCTGGTCGTGCACCTGGAGGACCCGGAGGGCGGCCCCGGCGAGCTGATCCTGTTCGTGCAGCTGGCGGACGGCTTCGAGCTGGACGACTCGCTGCAGTCCTCGATCGGGCGCGCACTGCGCTCGGCCCTGTCACCCCGCCACGTGCCCGACACGATCGAGGCCGTGCCGGCGATCCCGCGGACGATGACCGGGAAGAAGCTGGAGCTGCCGGTCAAGCGGATCCTGCTGGGCGATTCGCCGGAGAAGGTGGCTAGCCGGGATGCCCTGGCGGATCCGGGGGCGATTGATGCGTTTGTGGGGTTTGTGAGGGAGCCCGATGACCGCTAGGCGGGCAGCGGTTGACGTTGGTCAACGTCCAGCTAGAACGTCAGGCCTAGGAACGCCTTGCGTACACGCCGCGGAGCGTTCCCGTGGACGACCATGTCCGTGCTGTTAGTTGAGCGTGGTTCAAGCGAGATCACGACACGCTCATTGCGTTTGACGGCCAGCGCGACCAAGCCGACTGGAAATGTCACGACCGCAACGAGGATCGTCCACGGTGGACGCGACTTGCACTCGAACACCACTCCAGTCGGCGAGTGGCTGACGAGTTCATAGCCGTAGTCGGCGAGGCGCGGAGCAAGCGTGCTGAGAACTTGTTCCTTCGTATCCCCGGGTGGCGCTGGAACGACAACGCGGTGTGTGAAGGGCAGCACGCCGACCGGTCCGGCCTTCTTTGGGGTGGTGGCAACTGGCGCGGGGTCGCCCCGTGCATGGAGTGCGGGTAGATCGGAGATGAACCTGGACAGGTCGGCGACGGTCGCGGCGGTCATCACACCCTCTAGGCGCTCCTCCAATTCGTCCAGCGTGATCCGGCCATCGACGCAGTGCTTCCGCAGGTGCTCCACGGCGTCTTCGCGGTCGCGATCCGAGGCACGAAGGGAGCCGCCAGACACGGCCTAAGTATCGACGGTTGCCCGACTACTCAGATGTTTCCCGTGGTCGTGGTCCGGGTCGGCCCTCGGTGCCGTTCCGTTCGCGGTGCTGGCAACCGGCCCAGCAGCAGGGCCGGCGCTGGCCCTCCTCCAGCTCCTCCTGGGTTCGGCGAATGCGGCGTTCCCGGGTCTTCTGCTGCTTGGCGTCCTCGACCCAGCAGATGAACTCGTTGCGCGCCAAGGGCGTGATGTCCTTCCACGCATCGAGCGCCGCGCTGTTTGTGATCAGCGCCCCGCGCAGGTCCGCGGGCAGCTTGTGCACGACCCCACCAGGCACTCGCCGGCTGCTCACAGGGCAACGGTATCGGGCGCCGTCCGACGGTCGAACAGCAGCGCCGTGACGATCGGCCGCGACTCGGGCGCCGGCTGATTCCAGTTCGAATAGGGCCGGTTGAGCAGGTGCCCCCGGTGCACGAGGGTCGCTGAGCCGCCGCCGTCCAGGTTGATCGCCTCGTCCGCGCCGAACGAGATCAGCAGCCGCGCGAGCTCACCCAGCGTTAGTCCGCCGTCCACGCCCGACCGCCGTCCGTCGCAGCACACGGCCAGCAGCTCGGTCTCGCTCAGGCCGAGCGCACAGCGCGGGTGCCTGCCAACCGTGATGTCGGAGTCGAACTGCTCCGCGTCGTCGGAGAAGCCCTCGCGGTCCTCGCCGTCCATGAGCGACTGGCCCCCGGACACGAGCAGCGGCCCGGCCTGGACGAGGTCGCCCTGCGGCTCCCCGGGCAGCTCCTTCCGAGCGGCCAGCCGCACACCTCCATCGCTGTGCACGCACGCGCGCTCGGGACCCCAGCGCCCGAGGATCGGCTCGTACGCCACGGGCTCGCCGGCCGCTCGCACCTCTCCGAGCGGCCGCCAGGGGTCGCGCACGAAGAAGCCGGCGATCATCGCCTCGGGCTGGTTGTGCTCGGCGCACCAGTGATCGAGGCGCTGCGGCTCGGGGAAATGCAGGACGCGCACCGAGGTGTCGGCAAGCGGATGCCTGACGAGGTAGACGGTGGTCTCGGCCCCGTCGCTCAGAACGATCCGGGCGAGCTCGTAGGAGATCCCGTCGGACATCGCGGCGCCCGGCTCAGGCGCTCTCGTTCACCAGTCCGCTGAAGAACTCGATGTCGTCGGCCTGCAGCTGGCAGACCTCGAGCCAATGTCCCAAAAGCCCTCGCGTGTCCACGTAGCCCGCACGCACCCGGTCCGGGATCAGCACCGTGTAGTCCACCTGCAGCCCATGCCGAGCCAGCAGCGAACCGAGCGCGGCCCAGGCCTCGTCGCCCAGTGGCATGAACGTGGCCAGGTGGTGCAGCCGAAGGTCGGCCGACCCGTCCTCCGGCAGGAACTCGCGGTAGAAGTCCACCTCGCCCGCCACCGGCTCGATCAGCTCGATGATCGGGCCGCCGCGGGCGCCCATCGCGACCCTGGCGCTCCATTCGGCCGGCTCGTCACCCTTCAAAAAAGTGGCCCCGTCGGTCGGCACCTCCACGCAGTGCTCTATCCCGAAGCGCTCCCGCAGGAGCTCCATTCCGCGGTCGAGGTCCCTGGTGACCCAGCAGACCTGCCAGATGTTGGCGAACAGGTCCCCGAGCTCGTTGATCTCGCGGGGGTCCGAGAACAGGCCGGATGCCGGCCTGGCCGATCCGCTCAACGCACGCTCCGGCCGGTCTTCAGCATGCCCTTCCAGTTCTCCGGATCCACGTCGGCGGGCTCGGTCGAGTCGATGAAGTCGAGCAGCACGTCGAGGAAGCGCTGCGGGTCGTCCATGTGCGGGAAGTGGCCGGAGTCCTCGAAGACCTCGAGCCGGCTGGAGGGCACCAGCTCGTGCGCGGCCAGACCGTGCTCCACCGGGATGATCGGGTCGCGCGCTCCCCAGACCAGCAGGAACGGGATGTTCTCGGCGAGGTAGAGGCGGTCGCTCGCGTTCACGCGCTGCCCTCGCGGGTCCACGATCGTCCGCAGCGTGTTGATGAACGCGGACCTGGCCTCGGGATCCGACAGCGAGGCGTGGCCGCGGCCGAGCTCGGCCATGTCGGTGCCGGCGTGGAGGCCGATCCGCCCGAACACGCGGCTGACCGCGCGGCCGGCGTCGAGCAGGCGGGTGCTCGCCAGCAGCGGCAGCACCACCTCCGAGAACGGCAGCGTGGCGGCGCGCAGCAGAAAGCTCACCTCGCGGCCCAGACCGCCGCTGTCCACGAGCACCAGCCGCTCGCAGCGCTCGGGGAACTGGTAGGCCAGCTGCATCACGATCCCGCCGCCGAGCGAGTGCCCGACGAAGGTGGCGCTCTCGTGCCCGAGGGTCACCATCAGGTCGCGCACGCCGCTGGCGTAGGCGCCCAGCGAGTAGTCCCCGCGCGGCTTGGCGGACTCGCCGTGCCCGATCAGGTCCGGCGCGATCACGGTGAAGCGGGTGGCCAGGTAGGGCATCGCCTTCTCCCAGGTGGAGGAGTCCGAGGTGATGCCGTGCACCAGCACGATCGCCGGCCCGCTGCCGGCGGAGCGGTAGGCCACACGGTGGCCGTGGAGCACGATCTCCTTGAGCTCGAAGTCCTCCGGGGGAAGCCTTCTAGGGGCGGGGGCGGTGCCGTTCGCGGCGGTTGAGGGCATCGCGAAAGCCTACTTATCGGGGCTGTGGCTAGCGGAGGGCGAGCGACCCGGCGGGACGCTTGGATGCGAACTCCCCGGCGACCACGGTCCTGTCCCGGCCGGCCCGCTTGGCCTCGTACAGAGCGGAATCCGACCTGTGCAGCAGCGCTCCGGCGTCCTCCGGCGCCTGCTCGGCGACGACGCCCGCGCTGACCGTGACGTCGGGTAGATCGAGCCCGGTCCGAGTGGCGAAAGCGGCCCGGACGCGCTCGGCGTACGCCCGCGTGCCGGCCACGTCCGTGCCCGGAAGCAGTGCCACGAACTCCTCCCCGCCGGTCCTGGCCACCACGTCCGTGGTGCGGGTCATCGAGGCGAGCACCGCGCCGAGATGGGCGAGCACCTGGTCACCGACCTTGTGCCCGAACTCGTCGTTGACCAGCTTGAAGTGGTCGATGTCAAACGTGGCGATCCCCATGTACGCCTGCTCCCGGCTCGCGCGGTCGAGCTCCACCTGGAGCCGCTCCTCGAAGCCGCGCCGGTTGAGCACGCCCGTCAGCTGATCCACGCGCGCCTCGGCCGCCAGTCGAGCGAGGAGCTTCCGGTTGCTCGCCGACAGCGCCTGCACGAAGCCTGCCACGACGCTCATGGTGACGATCGACGTCCAGCCAGCGATCGAGGTTGCCGACGCTGTCGGGCAGCGAGATCAGCACGATTGCGTGGACGACACCGATCCAGGCAACCAGCAGAATGGCTCCGGTCCGTCCGAAGAAGTACGCGCCCCACAGGATCGGCCAGATGTAGAGCACCGCCGAGTCTGCCGGACCGGTGGTGGTCGTGAGCGCGTATCCGATGAGCGCGACTCCGAGCGGGCCGAGGCCCGCGAGCACCCGGGTGGGGAGGCGGGGACCAACCGCCAGGAGGAGACCCACCAGGCCGAACGCGGCCAAGCCCGGCAGGCTCGCGACCTCCGGGCCGCCGGGCAGAACATCCTCCAAGATGCTCACGAACGCCGCGCCGGCGTAGATGGCGGCGGCACTCTGGACCATCAGGCGCTTCGTGCGGTCGGTGCTCTCCGTGAACTGCTCCACAAGTGTTAATCGGCAGGCGAAGCCACTTCCGCGACACCGGCGGCGCTCAGCACGTCCCGGTCGTGGAAGCGCCTTCCCGACGAGCTGGGCCCCGTTTCCGAGCGCAACCGCCGGCAGTCCGAGCAGGTTCACCCACAGCACGCAGCGCATCCGGTCGAATAGCTCCCGGGTGCCCTCGGCGGGCAGGAAGTCGTCGTAATCCAGCGCCGGAGCCGTCATCCCGGCCACCGGGCAGAGGACCAGCGGGTAGTCCTCCATCCAGGCCGCCACCGCGCGCACCAGCCCGCGCCGCTTGTGCAGGGCCGCCAGGTAGCGGTCGAGCTTGGGCCCGAGCGTGAACTGCCCGTAGAGCGATTCGATGTGGTCGAGCGCGCTGGCGCCGATCTGCTGGCGCACCGCCCGCAGGCGCGTCTCGATCAGCTCGGTGCCCACGATCTGGGCGAACAGCTCCGGCGCCCGGCGCAGGTCCGGCACCACGCCCTCCTCGACGGTGTACCCGGCCGAGCGGAGCGCCTCGGCGCTGGCGCCGGACCGCGTCCACCACCTCGGGGTCCACCACGGCGCCGGTCTCCTCGATCAGCAGCGCCACCGGACCCGGCGGCCCGACGGCGTCCGGAGGCTCGACCGGCACGCTGGCGGGATCCTGCGTGGAGGGCCCCCGAAGCACATGGAAGGCGAGCTCCAGGTCCTCGACCGAGCGCGCCAGCGGCCCCGTGGACGCCATCAGGTCGTAGGAAGGCGGGAAGTCGAGCGGCACCAGCTCCGGCGCCTTGGCCACCATCCCGGTCGTGGGCCTGAAGCCGAGCACCCCGCACCAGGTGGCCGGCACCCGGATCGAGCCGCCGTAGTCGGAGCCGAGGCCCAGCGGCACCATCCCGGCGGCCACCGCGGCCGCCTCCCCGCCGGACGAGCCGCCCACCGTCAGCCCGGGGTCGCGCGGGTTGCGCGTGACGCCGTGAAGCGAGCTGATCGTGTTCCAGCGGATCGCCAGGTCGGGCATGTTGCCCTTGCCGAGCACGATCGCCCCCGCCTCGCGCAGGCGGCGCACGCTCAGCTCGTCGCGCTCCGGGGCCAGCTCGGCGCGCGACGGGATGCCGGCCGTGGTGGGCATCCCCGCCACGTCGAAGTTCTCCTTGATCGACACCGGCACCCCGTCGAGCGGGCCGCCCGCGCCGCCCGCGGCGTCCGCCGCCGAGGCCTCCGCGAGCGCCTCGTCGAGGCGCAGGTCCACCAGCGCGTTCACGGCACCGTTGACCTCCTCGATCCGTGCGGCGTGCGCCTCCACCACCTCGCGGCGCGAGAGCTCACCCGCGCGCACCAGCGCCGCGATCCGCGCGGCGCCGTACGAGCAGATGTCCCGCGAATCGCTCAGGACGCGGAGGCCGGGCCCTCGAGCAGCCGCGCGACCTTCTTGGGCTTCTGCTTGAAGAGGGTCTCGCCGCGCTTCAGCGCCTTGCGGCGCAGCCGCTTGCGGCGGCCCTTGATCACCTTCAGCAGATCCGCGAGCCCCGCCTCGTCGCCGAAGCGGTCCGGCCGAGCCTCGGCGCTGTCCGCCAGCAGGGCCAGGTCGTGCTCCTCGCCGATCAGCTCCGACAGCTCCTGGGCGCGCTTCGAGATCGCCTTGAGTTGCTTGGGCGAGGCCGGGCGCACCACCTGCCCCGCGTACCAGAGGTCCTTCGTGCGCTTGCGCAGCTCGTGCAGGTTCTCGGTGCTCGGCTCCTTGAGCGCCCTGCGGTAGGCCTTGCGGCCGCGCCGGTAGATCCGCTCGAAGCCGGGGGCCAGCGACTCGATGTTCTCGCGCTCGAGCGGCCAGTACGGCACGCGCGCGCGAACCTCCCGCAGCTCCCTGAGCACCTCCGCGGCGGCGTCGTCGGCCTGAAGGCGCCGCTGTGCGTTCGCGTGCTGGCTCAGCAGCATCCGCCTGAACGGGAGAAGGGCCTCGCGCGGCGCCTTGTCGGGGTGGCGCTCGCTCACGTCGCTAAGCGCGTCGAGCAGCACGCGGCTGTCGCGGGCGCCGGACAGGCGCCTGCCGGCATCCCGGAACGCCCGGTTGTCGCGCCGGTAGACGTAGTCGCCGAGCTCGTCGCGCGCCAGGCGCACCACGGTGCGCAGGCGCTTCAGGCTCTTGCGCGCCTCGTGGATGGCGGTTGAGGTGTCCGCATCGCCCTCGCCGGCCAGGCCCTCGATCGACTGGTCGATCTGGCCGACCGCGATGCGCTGGAGCCCCTCGGGCACCGGTTCCTCGTCGCGAAGCCGAAAGCGGCGCTGGTCGCCGGAGGTGATGCGGTCCCAGCCGAGCTTGGCCGCCGCCATGGCTCCACCCGCCACAGCCGCACCCAGCGCCACCTTCTTTCCGTCCCCGTCCACGGCTCTGGCGATCACATTCGACTTGCGCTTGGCGGCCATGAGGGAAATCTACGCCGTTGCAGCCTCGCGCAGTGCATCGAGCACCAGCCCGTCGTGCTCGGCGGGCTTGACCTTCGGGAACACCCGCGCCAGGTTGCCCTCCGGGTCCACGACAAAGCTCGAGCGCTGGTTGCCCCACCACTTGGCCTTGCCGTAGGTCTTCTCGACCCAGACGCCGTACTCGGAGGCCACGTGGCCGCCCACGTCGGACAGCAACGTGAACGCCAGCCCGTTCTTGTCGGCGAACGCGCGCAGGTCCTCGACGGTGTCCGGCGACACTCCTAGCACCACCGCGTTGGCCGCCGCGTAGTCCCGCGCGTGGTCGCGGATCCCGCAGGCCTGGGCGGTGCAGCCCGGCGTGTCGGCCTTGGGGTAGAAGTAGACGACCACCCACTTGCCGCGGTGATCCGAGAGCTTCACGGGCTCCCCGTCCTGGTTGTCGAGCGTGAAGGCGGGCGCTTCGGCGCCGGGTTCGATCATTGGTCCCTCCTGAGGTCGAGCAGGCGAGCCGCATTCTCCTTGAGGATGAGCGGCCGCACCTCGTCGTCGATCTCGAGGCGCTCGAAGTCCTTCAGCCATCGCTCCGGCTTGATCATCGGATAGTCCGAGCCGAAGAGCACCTGGTTCTTGAGCACGGTGTTCGCGTACTGGACCAGCTGGGGCGGGAAGTACTTCGGCGACCAGCCCGAAAGGTCGATGTACACCTCCGGCTTGTGCATCGCGATCGAGAGCGCCTCGTCCTGCCACGGGAACGAGGGGTGCGCGAGCACGATCGGCATCTCCGGGAAGTCGGCCGCCACGTCGTCCACGTAGATCGGCTGCGAGTACTTGAGTCGCAGACCGCCGCCACCCGGAACGCCCGAGCCGATGCCGCTGTGGCCGGTGTGGAAGAGCGCCGGCAGGCCGGCCTCTGCGATCACCTCGTATAGCGGGTAGGCCATCCGGTCGTTCGGGAAGAAGGCCTGGATGTTCGGGTGGAACTTGAAGCCCTTCACGTGGTGGTCCGCGATCAGGCGCCGCGCGCGCTCGGCCGCGTCCTTGCGTGCGGGGTCCACGCTGGCGAACGGGATCATCACGTCGGGGTTGGCGGCGGCCGCCTCGGCCACCTCCTCGTTCGACACCGGCGCGCGGCCGCTCCTGCTCTCGTAGTCCACGGTGAAGACCACGCACGCCATGTCGCGCTCGCGGTAGTAGGCGGCCACGTCGTCCGCCGTCGGCCGGTCCACCTGGCCGCGGAAGTAGCTCTCGGCCGCCTGCCGCAGCTCGGGCGGCATCGGATCGTGGCCGTCGCGCGCGACCTCCGCGTGCGTGTGGAAGTCGATCGCGACGACGCGGTCTACGTCGATCACGCTTGGGGCTTTCGAGCCAGGCTTAGAACGGGAACGGCTCGGCCTTGTCGCGCGAGGTCTGCCACTGCCACTCGGTCCACAGCTCGAGGTTGGCGACGCCGCCGAAGTGGCCGCCGTTGCTCGACGCGCCGAAGCCGCCGAACGGCGCCACCGGCTCCTCGTTGATCGTCGTGTCGTTCACGTGGACCATCCCGGCGTGGAGCTGCTCGCCCACCGCCGCCGCGCGCCGCAGCGAGCCCGACTGGACCGCGGCCACCAGGCCGTAGTCGGTCGCGTTGGCGAGCTCCACCGCCTCGGCGTCGTCCTTGAATGTGATCACCGGCGCCACGGGGCCGAAGATCTCGTCGGTGAAGGCGGGCATCGAGGAGGTCACGTCGCCCAGCACGGTCGGCTGGAAGAAGAGGTTCTCGTGCGTCCCGCCGGTCACCAGGTTGGCTCCCTGCGACACGCTCTCGTCCACGATCCGCGCGACGCGCTGCACCTGCTTCTCGTTGATGATCGGGCCGAGCGCCACCTCCTCGGTGGCGGGGTTGCCCACCGGCAGGTGCGACGCCCGCTCGGCCAGCGCCTTCACGTAGTCGCCGGCGATGCTCTCGTGCACGAGGTGGCGGCTCACCGCGAGGCAGATCTGCCCCTGGTGGAGGAACGAGCCCCACGCGCCCGCGGACGAGGCGGCCTCGATGTCCGCGTCCTCGAGCACCACGAGCGGGCTGTTGCCGCCGAGTTCGAGCACCACGCGCTTGAGGTTGCGCCCGGCGGCCTCGCCGACCTTGCGGCCGGTGGCGGTCGATCCGGTGAAGGAGATCATCCGCAGGTTCGGGTCCTCGCAGAGCGCCTGGCCCACCTCGGCGCCGCCGCCGAGCACGTGCAGCAGGCCCTCGGGAAGCCCGGCCTCCTCGAACAGCCGCGCCATGATCACCCCGCCGCTGATCGGGGTGTTGGGGTCGGACTTGAGGATCACGGCGTTGCCGAGCGCCAGCGCCGGGCCCACCGAGCGTGCCGGGAGCACCACCGGGAAGTTCCAGGGGCAGATCACGCCGACCACGCCCAGCGGAGTGCGCCGGGCCACGCTGGTGCGGCCCGGAACAAAGGAGGGGAGCACCTGGCCCAGCGGATGCGAGATCAGCGCCGCGGCCATCTCGAACTGGCCCTTCGAGGCCGTCAGCTCGTTGTCGGCCTTCGGGGGGATCGACCCGGACTCGCGCACGAGCCAGCCGATCAGCTCCTCGCGGTGCTGCTCGATCAGGTCCGCGGCGCGGCGCACCACGGCGGCGCGCTCTGTGAAGGGCGTGGCGGCCCACTCGCGCTGAGCGCGGGCGGCCGAAGCGGCTGCCTTGGCCACGCTCCCGGCGTTGCCGGCGCCGGCGGTTCCCAGGACGTCGCCCGTGGCGGGCTCGGTGCTCTCGATGGACTCGGGGGCGTCCACCCAGCCGTCGCTGAAGATGCGACCGGACCAGGTCTTCTCGTCTCCGAGCAGGGCCTCCCCTGCGGGGCTTTCCACGACCGGCGTGCTCATGAGGCCTCTCCTTCCCGGGAAGGTTCAATATAAGGAGCACTGATATGGCGAGTCAAGGATCGGACGGTGCCGTACGCGACGTGACCTTCGAGGTCATGCGCGAACGCGGGATGACCACGATCTTCGCCAACCCGGGCTCGACCGAGGTGTCGTTCCTGGGAGCCATGCCGGACGACTTCCACTTCGTGCTGGCGCTGCACGAAGGGTCGGTGGTGGGCCTGGCCTCGGGCTACGCGATCGGTCGCGGCGAGCCGTCCTTCGTGCTCCTGCACACCACCGCCGGGCTCGGGAACGCGGTGGCTGCCCTGGCCACGGCACGGGTCAATCGCGCGCCGCTCGTGGTGGTGGTGGGGCAGCAGGACCGGCGCCATCTGGCGTACGAGCCGTTCCTCACCGGGCGGCTGGCGGGACTGGCCGGGGACTACCCCGTGTCGGTCGAGCAGCCGGCACGGGCGCAGGACGTGCCGGCGGCGGTGTCGCGGGCGTGGCACGAGGCCCGGCTGGCATGCGGGCCGGCGCTCGTGATCGTGCCGATGGACGACTGGCTGGAGCCCGCCGAGTCTGATCGCGAGCCGGCGGCACCGGCTCGCGTCGTGGGGGTGCTCGCCGCCGCGCCGGAGGCGGTGGCCGAGCTGGCCGGGATGGTGGAGGAGGCGCGCTCGCCGGCGCTGGTGGTGGGCGCGGGTGCCGACTCCGAGGACACCTGGGCCGCGCTGGTGGAGCTGGCGGAGAAGCTCGGCTCCCCGGTCTGGCAGGAGTCCTTCGGCGGCCGCGCCGGGTTCCCACAGGACCATTCGCTCTTCGCCGGTCACCTGCCCGCGGGGCGTTCCGGCGTCCGCGACGCGCTGTCCGGCCACGACCTCGTGCTGGTGGTGGGGGCTGGGGTGTTCCGCCAGTACCCGTTCGAGCCCGGGCCGTTCGTGGGCGACGAGACCAGCATCGCCCTGGTGACCAGTGACCCGGCGGAGGCGCACCGCAGCCCGGCGGAGCTGGTGCTGCTGGCCGAGCCGGCGGCGGTGTGCTCGGAGCTGGCGGGCTCGGTGGCCGAGCGTTCGGGTGCCGCGCCGCCGGGGTTCGCGCGGCCGGAGCCGCCCGCGGCGCCCGCGCCCGGCCAGCCGCTGAGGGCCGGGCACGTGCTGGCCGCCCTGGCGGAGCGCCTCCCCGAGGACGTGGTGCTGGTGGAGGAGTCGCCGTCGAGCCGGCCGGAGCTGCACGCCCGCATCCCGGCGCGGCGCCCGCTCGGGTTCCTGAGCGCGGCGATGGGCGGGCTCGGGTTCGGGCTATCGGCGCCGATCGGGGTGCGCATGGCGCTGCCCGGCCGGCCGGTCGTTGCGGTGGTGGGGGATGGGTCCTCGCTCTACTCGATTCAGGCTCTCTGGAGCGCCGCCCGCTACGAGGTGGGCGTGCTGTTCGTGATCCTCAACAACGGCGGCTACCGCGTGATGGACCGCCTGGCCGAGATGCAGGGCGAGAGCGCGGCATGGCCGTCGTTCGAGACCGTCGACGTGTCCGGGATGGCGCGCGCGCTCGGGTGCGAGTCGCGGCGGGTGGAGCAGCACGGCGCGCTGCTGGGCGCCCTCGACGAGGTGCTGCCCGGGCTGGCCGAGCGCACCACGCCGCTGCTGCTCGAGGTGATCGTGGAGCCCGATCCGGATTTCAGTCCCTAGGGTCACCCAGATGTCGTGGAGCGATCTGAGGGCCCTGGGGCGAACGACGGGCACGGGAGACTGGGAGTTCCCCGTGTTGCGCCTGGGCGATGCCATCAACGTCATTGCCGAGATGCGCCTGCAGGTCGTCTGGACGGAGAGCAGGCTGTACCAACCCGACGGCACCTTCGTGGTGCCCGGGGCGACGGTGCACGAGCGGGCGGAGGGCGACGAGTGGATCGCCTTCGGCCTGAGCGACGACGCGCCTCGGGTTTAGCGGCGCGAACTGCTGCTGGGTGGGGAGGTGGTGGGTCTTTACGTTCTCGTCGTCTTCGAGTGCCTTCCGGTTACCCGCACCGGCCTCCTTCGAGAGTGCGGTGTCGATTTGGTCCCGCATACCGCGACTAACTGACAGGGCACTCTGCCGCCGGAGTGCGTGTTCACTTAGGCACCCATATCGGGAGGAAATGAACAAGCACTGTCCGGGGCCAGGCGCCGGCGTAACGAAGAACGCACAAGGTTGACGGGAGACGCACGCGCCACCGCACTCCCACCCAGCAAATCCGGTTGGCCCCGCCACGGGGCCCCGCGGAAGTGAGGCCCAAGGCAACCCCCGCGCCGCCCGGCTCCGAGTATCAGGCAGGCTGATATAAGAGCGCTTGCGATGGAGGGGTGGCACGGAGACGGCTACTGCTGGGAATGCGACTGGCCCTGCTGGGAGCGCTACGGGCGCTCGAGCCCGGCGCCCAAGCCGCGCACGCACGCGATCAACTGCGTACGCAACGTGTCGTGCTCCGAGGTGGGCAGGCCGCGCAACATCCGGCGCTCCATGTCGTCCACGGCCGCGTCGCACTCGGCGAGCACGCGCTTGCCCTTCCGCGTCAGCTGGGCCCGGAGGATGCGGCGGTGATCCGGGTCGGGGCTCCGCTCGATCAGCTTCTGGCGCTCGAGTGCCCCGATCAGCTGGCTCATGGACTGCGGAGTGATGTACGAGCGGCGGGCCAGCTGTGCGTTGGAGAGCCCGCCGCGCGACGCGAGCACCGACAGCGCGGTGTACTGCGTCGCGGTGAGCCCATGCGGGCGCACCTGGGCGTCGATCTCGCGGCGCAGGGCGCGGTCGAGGCGCGCCACCACGTAGCTGACCCGCGGCACGGACTCCGGCACCGCGCGACCGTACCAGCGCCGCCCGCCACACCACCACGAGGAGAGAGGGAGCACCGATGACCTATGACCGTTGGGACACCGTGAACGTGGAGGTGGAAGACGGCGTCGCCTGGGTCGAGCTGAACAGGCCGGACAAGCGCAACGCGATGAACCCGGCGCTCAACGCCTCGATGATCGAGGTGCTCGAGGCGGTGGACGCCGACGACGACGCCCGCGTGATGGTGCTCACCGGCGCCGGCGAGTCGTTCTCCGCCGGGATGGACCTCAAGGAGTACTTCCGCGAGGTGGACCAGGCGCCCGACCACATCCAGCGCAAGGTCCGCCGCGACGCCAACCTCTGGCAGTGGCGGATGCTGCGCAGCTACCCCAAGCCCACGATCGCGATGGTCAACGGCTGGTGCTTCGGCGGCGCCTTCACTCCGCTGGTCGCTTGCGACCTCGCGATCGCCTCGCACGACGCCACCTTCGGCCTCTCCGAGATCAACTGGGGCATTCCCCCGGGCAGCGTGGTCAACCGCGCGCTCGCCGAGACCGTGGGCTCGCGCGACGCGCTCCTCTACGTGATGACCGGCCGCACCTTCGACGGCCGCAGGGCCGCCGAGATGGGCCTCGTGAACTCGAGCGTGCCGGCCGGCGAGCTGCGCGCGGAGACCGCGGCGCTGGCGTCCGAGCTGGCCGGCAAGAACCCGGCGGTGCTGCGCGCCGCCAAGCTCGGCTTCAAGTACGCCGGCGACATGAGCTGGGAACAGGCCGAGGACTACCTCTACGCGAAGCTCGAGCAGTCGCAGTTCCTCGACTCCGAGGGCGGCCGCGAGCAGGGCCTCGAGCAGTTCCTCGACAAGAAGACGTACCGGCCGGGCCTCGAGAACTACTCACGCTGAAAAGGGGGAGAGGGAATGGCGCGATTCGTCTTCGTCCACGGGGCCTTCGCGGGCGCCTGGTGCTGGGGGCCGCTGCGCGAGCGGCTCGAGGCCGCCGGCCACACGACCGAGGCGCGCGACCTGCCGGGGTCCGGGGCCGACCAGACGCCGGTGGCCGACCTGACGCTCGACGTCTACGCGGACAGCGTCTGCGAGCAGCTCGCCACGCAGGACGAGCCGGCCGTGGTCGTGCCGAACAGCATGGGCGGCATGGTGGCCACCCAGGCCGCGGCCCGCTGCCCCGAGCGGGTGGCCTCGATCGTCTACGTGGCGGCCTTCCTGCCGCAGGACGGGGACAGCCTGCTGGCGCTGACGCAGCTGCCCGAGGGCGCCGACGACCAGATCCAGGCGAACCTCGTGGTGGAGGGCGACCCGCCGGTGGCCGTGCTGTCCCCCGAGGCCTCGCTCGACGCCATGTACCTCCAGTGCACCGAGCAAACGGCCGACTGGGCGATCTCCAACCAGCGGCCGCAACCCGTGCTGCCCTTCACCCAGCCGGTCTCGCTGCCCGAGGGGGCGTTGGCCGGCATCCCGCGCAGCTATGTGGTCTGCAAGCGCGACCGGTCGATCCCGCCGGCCCTTCAGCGCCGGATGATCGCCACGGCCGGGATCACCGACGTGGTGGAGCTGGACACCGACCACGCTCCGCACATGTCGGCCACGGACGAGCTGGCGGCGGCCCTGTTGGCACGCGTGTGAGCGACGGGCAGAACGCCGAAGTGGTGCGCCTTCAGTTCGCCGCGTTCGGAGAGGGTGGGGTGGAGGCGATGGCCGAGTTCTGGCACCCGGACATCGAGTGGCGGGCCGTGGAGGGCGCGGCTGACGACGTGGGGCTGATCAGAGGGCACGCGGCGCTGCGCCGCTACTACCAGGACTGGGTGGACAGCCTGGAGGATCTTCGCTCCACCGTTGACGAGGTCTTGGCCGAAGCGGATGAGCGCGTGGCGGTGGCCGTCCGCAACTCCGGGCGCGGCCGGGCCAGCGGCGTGCAGACCGAGGGTCGCTACTACGTGGCCTGCACGGTGTCGGACGGACTGATTGCGAGCGGCCGCGAGTACGAGACGCCCGAGCAGGCAATCGAGGCGGTGGGGTAGCCGTCAGACCGGCGGCGTTCCATACGTGTGGAAGCTGTCCACCGTCTTGACGCCCCACGCCTGACCCTTCGCGCGCTCGGCCTCGCTCCACACGGTCGGCTCGCGGTCGGGGTCGTAGACGAAGTAGCCGCCGGTGGTGACCTCCACGCGGTTGCCGCCGGGCTCGAAGCCGTAGAGGAAGAAGCCCTGGGCGATCGCGTGCTTGGAGGGAGCCGCCTCGATCGGCACCTCGTGCTCGAGGAAGAGGTCGGCGGCGCGCAGCACCTCCTCGCGCGTGTCCACCCAGAAGGCGAGGTGGTGCAGCCGCCCGCGCAGCCGGTGGAAGTCGGCCACGTAGATCAGCTCGTGCGCGGCGATCGTGAGGCTGAGCCAGGCGCCGGCCTCCGTCCCGTCGTCGAGCACGATGCGCTCGTAGAGGCGGTACCCGAGCACGTCCTCGGCGAAGGTCCTGTTGGCGGCCACGTCCTGGCAGAGCACGTTCACGTGGTCGAGCCGCCTGACGGCCGCGCCGCGCCCCACGTAGCGCTGCGGCTGGTTCTTGAGCGACGGGCGCAGCTCCTCGGGCGGCTCGTACTTCTCGGTCTCGAAGTACAGCTCCATCACGTGGCCGTCGGGATCGGTGAAGCGATAGGCCGGGCCGTGGCCCAGGTCGCCGTCGGTCCAGCCCGTGCCGAGGCCTGCGGCCTCGATCGCGGCCACGCGCCGGTCGAGCGCCTCGGGGCTCCACGCCCGCAGCGCCATGTGCCCGAGCCCCGCCTGCGGCGACTCGGTGAGCTTCAGGCCGTAGCGCTCGTAGTCGCCCCAGCCGCGCAGGAAGACCGACTGCCCCGCACGCGCCTCCACGTGCATGCCGAGCACCTCCTCGAAGAAGCGCAGGCTCTCCTCGGGGCGCGGCGTGAGCAGCTCGGCGTGGCCGATGTGGGCGAGGTCGGCCACCCGCTCGGCACTCACCGCCGGCGCTCGCCCTCCACCAGCGCCCGCAGCCCGTCGAGGTCGTAGGAGAGCTCGCCGTCCTGCAGCTTGGCCCGCTTGGCGCGCTCCTTGTCCTCGCGCTCGTGCGAGGCCTCCAGCACCTGGCGGGTGCGCTGGTGCGCCACCACCACCACGCCGTCGGTGTCGAGCACCACCGCGTCGCCCGGGCGGATCGAGGTGCCGCCGACCTCCACGGTCTCGTCGAGCTTTCCCACCGCGGTCTTGGACGCGCCCTGCACCCGCACCCAGCGAGTCCAGACCGGGATGCCGAGGGCGCGCAGCTCCTCCACGTCGCGCACCGCGGCGTCCACGAGCAGCGCCACCGCGCCGCGCGCCTTGGCCTGGGTCACCAGCAGGTCGCCGATCAGCGCCACCGGCTCGGGCTCGGGCATCGTCAGGACGAGCACGTCACCGGGCTCCGTACGGGCCATCGCCGCGTGCACCATCAGGTTGTCGCCCTGTCCGCAGAGCACGGTCCGGGCGGGGCCGCACGCTCGCGACCCGGGGATCACCTGCTGGAGGTCGAGGTCCACGAGCCCGCGCCGGCCGGACGCCTCGTACACCGTGGCCGAGCCCAGCCGGGCGAGCTCCTCGTAGGGCGAGCTCATAGCGCGGGGAGCACCTGCGGCAGGACGCGCTGGAAGGCCTCGGCGTAGCGGATGTCGCGGTTGCCGGACACCCTGCGCGCGTGGTTTCCGCGCTGCTCTGCGCGCTGGCCGTAATAGGTCTGGAGGTAGCTCTGCGCCTTCATCTCGGCCATGGCGGCCACCTTGCGCTCCATCACCGAGGTGATGTCCACGAACGTGGTCGGGGTGAAGTTGCACAGTTCCGGCTGGTGCGGCTCGAACAGGAACAGCTCGGGCGGGCTCACGGTCTCGAAGGCGCTATCCACGCCCGCGCCCGCGGCGAGCGCCCGGGCGCGCTCCACGGCCGCGCAGGCCACGGGGTGGTCTGGGTTGAAGGGGTCGCGGTCGGTGTGGGTGACGATCACGTCGGGTGCCAGCTCGCGGATCACGTCGACGATGCGCGCGAGTGCCGCGGAATCGACCTCGAGCGGATAGTCGCCCAGATCGAGGCAGCGGAAGTCCGCGCCCAGCGCGGCGGCGGCGCGCTCGGCCTCGCCGTGGCGGACCTGCTTGACGTTCTCGATCGTCTGGCCCTCCTCCTTCCAGAGCTCGCCGGACTCGCCGCGCTCGCCGTAGGAGAGCGCCAGCACGCTGGCGGTGCCGCCCGCCTCCGCGGTGAGCGCCAGGGCGCCGCCGGAGCGCCATACGAAGTCGGCCGCGTGGGCGCCGACCGCGAGGAGGCTGCGGCTCACGAGTCCACCCCCGCAACACGACGGGTGTTGTCCACGGCCATGGTGCGCACCTCACTCTCGGAGAAGCCGGCGCCGAGCAGGCGCTCGGCCATCAGCGGCAGCCCGTCCTCGACGGGCGGGTTCTGCACCTGGCCGAGGTCGGTGGACAGGAGCGTGCGCTCCGGACCCACCGCGCGTGTGCCGGCCAGCCAGTCGTCCCACGAGCACTTGCCTGTGTACGGGGTGGTGAAGCAGCGCTCGATCAGCGCGCCGCGATCGGCCAGCTCCAGCTGCTCCTCCACGTTGAAGTTCTGCGCCGGGTAGTCGGGGTGCGTTACGACGATGTGCTGCACGCCCTCCTCCACCGCGGCCTCGACCACCGCGAACACCTCGTCGCGGCCCACGTGCCCGGTGGCCACCACCATCCCGTGAGCGGCCACCACTCCCAGCACGGCGCGCACCTCCGGCAGCACCTGTCCGTCGCCGTCGAGCACCGGCACCGGCTCGCTCGTGATGCCCTGCTCCTGAAGCTCGGCGTCGAAGCGCGCCCACACCGGGAGGTTGGCGCCGGGGCCGCTGCGGGCCAGGTGCTCACGCTCGTTCAGCGAGTCCACCGTGGGCATCCACACGGTCCGGGCGCCCTCGCGGGCGGCGATCTCGACCGCGAGCGGGTTCACACCGCCGATCGCCCGGTTGAGCACGATCGCGCCCAGGGCTGCGATGCCGGGCACCACGCCGCGCACCACAGCGGCCCGCTCGGCGGTGGAGGTGTAGTGCGACTTGAGCACGAAGCCGGCCAGGCCAACCTCCTCGAAGCGCCGCGCCAGCCCCACGTCGTCGATGCGGCGCTCCACCACGTCGGGCGCGATGTGCACGTGCACGTCCACCGCGCCGCGCACCAGCTGGCGCGCCGCGTCGGAAGGCACGGGGGCGTTCACCGGCCCACCTCGCTCCGGCCGAGCGAGCGCAGCCACTGCTCGGTGGCGCTCGCCACCCGCGGCTCCACTCCCAGCTCCTCGAGCAGCGCCACGGCGGCCGCCATCTCGTCCACGCGGCGGCCCGCGTGCGTCCGGCTGCCTTCCACCAGGCGGCGCAGCAACGCCGCGTCGGCGGCGGTGAGGGTGCTCTCGATGTCCGCGTACAGCCAGTCCTCGCAGCCGAGCGCCCGCGCCGCCTCGAGCGACTCGCCCACCGCGGCGGCCAGGCCCTTGGCGAACACGCTGCGGGCGAGCTTGCGCGCCGACGCCTGGCCCACCTCGGCTCCCACCGGCGTGACGGGCATGCCCAGCGCGCCGAGAGCGCCGGCGAAGCGCTCGGCACCCGGACCCGACACGAGCGCCGGGGTGCTCACCCCGCGGCCGGGCACGGCTCCGAGCAGCGCCACGTCGGCGAACGCCGCTCCGCTGGTGCGCACGGCCTCCGCGGCCGCCCGCTTGACCGCCGGGGCGGCGGTGTTGAGGTCCGCGAAGAGCGCGCCGGCGCCGAGACCCGCGGCGGCGCTCTCGGCCACCTCCACGGCCACCGACGCCGAGTTGAGGCTGAGCACGACCTCGGCGCCGCGGGCGACGTCGGCCTCGCCGCCGGCCGCCTGCACGCCCTCGGGCGTTTCGCGCACCGGGTCCCAGCCGCGCACGGTCACTCCGGCCGCCACGAGGTCGGAGGCGATGGCCGTGCCGGCCTCGCCCAGCCCGATGACGCCAATGACGCCGGGGGCGCTCACCCGGCGGTGCGCGCGTCCACCGCGGGCGGCTGCTCGGGTTGGACCATGCGCAGCACGTCGCGCAGGTACAGCAGATGGTCCTTCATGGCGCGCTCGGCACGGGCCGAGTCGCCCTTCTCCACGGCCGCCAGCAGCGCCTGGTGCTGCTCGAGCACCGCCGAGTGCACGATCGCCGGCTCCAGCACCTCGATCAGCGACGGCTGCACGACCTCGAAGATCCAGTCGGTCAGTGCCTGGACCATCCTGTTGCTGCCCGCCGCCGCGATCGTGCGGTGGATCTCCATGTCGGTGGCGGCAAGCGTCTCGGAGTCGCCCACGGCCGCCACCTCTGCGGCCACGGCCTCGCGGAGGCGGCTGAGCATGGCCTCGTCGGGCTGGTAGGCCGCCAGACCCGCGAGCGGCACCTCGAGCAGGAGCCGCGCGTCCACCAGCTCCTCCAGGGTCACGGCGCCGGTCTCGAGCATCATCGCGATGGCGTCGCTGAGGCTCTGGCTCATCCCCTGGTCGGCGGTGCGGGCCACGAAGATGCCGCCGCCGGGGCCCTTGGTGGCCCGGATCAGGTTCCCGCTGGCGAGCAGCTTGAGCGCCTCGCGGAGCGTGGGCCGGCTGACGCCGAACTCGGAGGCCAGGTCCTCCTCGCGGCCCAGGAAGTCGTCGGGGCCGAGGCCCTCCTCCTGGATGTAGTGCTGGATCTGGATGGCCACCTGCTCGCTGGCCCCGCGGATCGCCCGGGCGTCGCTCCGGCCGCGGGGGCGCGAGCGTCTCGGCCGCGTGCTCACTGCTCCACCAGCCGCACCGAGCGCTCGTCCACCACGCGCCGCGACTTGCCGTCGGGCCGCGGCAGCACGCCGGCGGCCACAGGCACGATCCGCACCCGGAGGCCGAGCTGCTGGCGCATGATCTCCTGGAGCTCGCGGGCGCCCGAGCCCTCGTCGAGCTCCACCTCGAGCTTGATCTCGTCCATGCCGCTCGGCTCGGAGTAGAACGTGATCCGGAACTCGCCCGAGCCGCTCACGTGGCGCACGGCCTCCTCGATGGCGGACGGGTACACGTTCATTCCCCGGATCACGACCATGTCGTCGGTGCGGCCGACGATCCCGCCGGGCAGCCAGCGCCCCTCGTGGCCGCCCGGACAGCGCTCGTCGGTGTTCACCACGGCGTCGCCGGTGCGGTAGCGCAGCACGGGGAAGCCGGTGCGGCGCAGCGGGGTGAGCACGAGCTCGCCGCGCTGGCCCACGTCGACCGGTCGCAGGTCGTGGTCGAGGATCTCGCACACGAACTCCTCCTCGAGCACGTGGAGCCCGCGACCGTCCGGGCACGGGGATCCGAACGGGCCGGCCTCGGTCAGGCCGGCGTGGTCCACGCAGGCGGCGCCGAAGCCCTCCTCGATGCGGGAGCGCACGGCCGGCAGCGAGGCGCCGGGCTCGCCGGTGCAGATCACCTGGCGCACAGACTCCAGGGCGTGGTCGAGGCGCTGCTCAACGGCCACCTCGAGCAGGCGCAGCGCGTAGGTGGGCGTGCACCAGACAGCTGTGGCCTCGGTCTCGGCGATCGTCTTGAGCCGCTGCACCGAGGTCATGCCGCCGAGCGCCAGCGCCATGGCCCCGACCTCCTGGAGGCCCTGGTAGGCCGCCCAGAACTGCACGTGTGGCCCGAACGAGAACGCGAGCGCCACGCGATCTCCGGCGCGCACGCCCGCCACGGTGAGCGTGTGGGCGAACAGCTCGCGCCACCACGCCCAGTCCTCCGCCGTGTCGAGCACCCGCAGCGGCGGCCCGGTGGTGCCGCTCGTCTGCCATAGCTGGGTGTAGCGCTCGAGCGGATAGGTCAGGTTGGTGCCGAACTGGGGGTGCCGCGCCTGGTCCTCCACGAGCTCCCGCTTGGCCAGCGGGGGCAGGTCGGAAAGCTGCGGCGGGCCCTCGAGGCCGAGCTGCTCGAGACGTGCGCGCTGGAAGGGGTTGCGCTCGAGCACCAGCTCGAGCAGCTCGCCGAGGCGGTCGCTGGCCACCGGGCTGAGCGTGCTGATGCTCAACGCGGCGTCTCCGCCGCGGACCACACATCAAAGTATTTGACGCTTGAGTTCAAACCGGGCCGATGAGGAGCATAGGGCCCACGGATCGGCGGGCAGAGCCGGTCCGGACTATTCATCTATATTGTTTGGTTTGTTAGCTTACCGTGGGAGTGGAAGCTAGGTGAGCCAGACGGGTCCGGTGCGCATGCAGCGCTCACCCGCGTACAGCCGGGTGGAGCAGCTGATGGCACGCGACCAGTGCGTGATCCTCGACGGCGGCATCGCCACCGAGCTGGGCGAGCTCGACATCCCGGGCTACGAGCAGCGCGACGAGGCGCTCTGGGGTACGTGGGCGCTGCTCAACTCGCCGCGCTCGGTCACGCGGGTGCACCGCGGCTACGCGGAGGTGGGCTGCAACGTCATCTCCACCAACACCTGGGGCATCCAGGAGGCGATGAACGGCGAGCGCGGCCCGGCGGGAGCGCCGCCGGCCGACTGGATGGAGCTCGCGCGCCGCGGCATCCGGCTGGCCCGCCAGGCCACGGAGGAGCTGGGGCGCTCGAACGACTGCGCGGTGGCCTTCAGCCTCCACGGGGACGTGGCCGACGAGCACGGGCTCGACCGGCTCGAGCTGCTCGCCCGCGTTTTCGACGACGAGCCGCCCGACCTGGTGCTGCTCGAGACGATGTCGCTGATCCGCGACACCACCTTCAATGCGGTGGAGACACTCGTGGCCGCCGGTTTCCCGGTGTGGCTGAGCTTTCGCCGCTGCCGGCACGGGCTCTGCGGCGTGTTCGGCCAGCACTGGGGCGGTCCGGAGGGGGACCTGTTCGGACGCGCGGCGCGGCGCTTCGAGGAGATGGGGGTGGGAGCTCTCCTGATCAACTGCATCCCGCCCGACCACGTGGAGGGCATGCTCTCCTGGCTGCGCGACTTCACCGATCTCCCGCTCGGCGCGTACCCCAACCTTGGCTACTACACGGAGTCGGGCTGGGCCTCCGACCAGCGGATCGGCGGCCCCGAGTTCGCTGAGCTCGCGGCCGAGTGGCGCGCGGAGGGCGCCCAGATCATCGGCGGCTGCTGCGGCGTGCGCCCGCACCACATCGCGGCGGCGCGGGAGCGGCTGGCGGACACCCGGCCGGGCACGAGGCGCCCGGAGCGCGACCCGCTCGGGACGAGCCCGGACCTGGACGTCGTGCCCGCGGCCGGCCCGTGGAGCGACGGGCACGAGCGCTCGCTCTACCCGCTGCCGATGCCGAAGATCATGGTCGAGCCCGGCGTGTTCGCGCCCACGCCCGGCAGCTTCCTCGCCTGGAAGCACCTCTTCACCAACCGCATCGGCGAGGGCAGGCGCTGCCTCGACGTGGGCTGCGGCACGGGCCTGCTCACCACGCAGCTGGCGCTCAACGGCGCCACCCATGTGCACGCCATCGACATCGACGAGCGCGCCGTGGCCAACACGCTCAGCAACGCGTTCCGCAACGGCCTGTCCGAGCGCGTGTCGGGCGAGCAGGTGGACCTCTACCCCTGGGACCCCGACCAGCGCTACGAGATCGTGGTGGCCAGCCTCTACCAGATGCCCAACGACCCGTTCGAGCAGCTCTCGAGCCACCGGCCGCTCGACTACTGGGGTCGCAGCCTGCTGGACCACCTGCTCAGCCTGCTGCCGAGCTTGCTCGAGGCCGGTGGCCGCGCCTACGTGATGCAGCTCTCGATCCTGAGCCAGGAGGAGACGCTCCGAGCGCTCGAGCGCAACGGGCTGCGCTCGCGTGTCGTGGACTTCGCCTGCTTCGAGTTCAGCCCCCTCTTTCACCAGTACGACGAGCAGATCCACCGCGTGGAGGAGCTCTCGGACGCCTACCACCTGACCTTCGGAGAGGACGACACGATGGTTGCCTACCTACTCGAGATCGAGTTCAAGGAGGGCGTGGCGCCACGGCCGCCGCGCCGTCCCGCATGACGGTCGCCGCACGCTCGCCCCTGAACGAGCGCGCCCGCCAGGCGGGCGCGCGGTTCGCGATCCGCGGCGGCTCCGAGGTGGCCGCGAGCTACGGGCCGGTGGCGGCCGAGATAGCCGCCTGCCGCGCCAGCGCCGGGATCGCCGACCGCTCATACGTGGCGAAGCTCGAGCTGCGCGGGCCTGCCGCGGCGCTGGCCGCGGTGATCGCCGAACATGCCGGCGCCGCGCCCGAGCCCGGCGCCGCCCTGCATCACGCGGGCGTCTGGTGGTGCCTGCCCGCCGCGGACCGGGCGCTCGTGCTGGCTACACGGGCCGTCGACGGACCGCCGCGCGAGCAGCTCGAGCGGACGCTGGCCGCGGACGGCGGGACGGTCGAGGACGTGACCGTCGCGCTGGGCGTGATCGAGCTCGCGGGACCGCGCTCGACCGAGCTGCTCGACAGCGTGCTCGACGCCCCGCTGGACCTGCCCGACGAAAGGCTCGGCGAGAGCTCGGCGGCCGGGGTGGCCCTGACGGTCCTGCGCGAGCGCGGTGACCGCCTGCTGCTGCTCTGCGAGGCCGGCTCGGCGGAGCGGCTCTGGGACGCGCTGAGCGAGGCCGGCCGCCCCCTGCGAGCCGCCCACGTGGGCGTAGACGCCCTCGAGCGCCTCGAGGCGGCGCCGACCGGGGCGGGAGCCCGGAATTAGATGGTTGATCTCGAACCCCCGCACCCACGGATGACGCGCCACACCGTCGCTGGGTCGCCACCCGCGTCCTCGCCGATAGTGCAGCGACTATCGGCTTCAGCCGCGTGCGGCGCCCAGCTTGGTCTGGCGCGCCCCCGCAGGCACGCGGATTCGAGATCAACCATCTAGCGTGCCGCCGAGCGGCGCGTGGCGAGGGTCGTGGCGGCCGCGAGCAGCGCGAAGCCGGCGCAGACCACCCACGCCTCGCTGAACCGGTCGTGCTCGGCCAGCAGTCCCACGATCAGCGGGCCGGTGACCGCGCCGGCGAAGAGCCCGGTCATCATCACTCCCACCGCCCAGGCCGGCGCCTCAGGGCTGCGCTGCACCACGGCGAGCGTGAGCGCCCCCGGCCACGCCCAGCCGAGGCTGCCGGCGAGCATGGCCCCGAGCACGATGAGCGCCGGCTCGCCGGGGATCAGGAGCAGGTAGCCGGCCACGCTCAGCGTGAGCATTGCCACCACCGGGCCGAGCGGCTCCTGGCGGCGGCGGTCGAGCATGGCGCCCAGACCGATGCGGCTGACCGTGGCCGCGGCGCTCACCGCGCCCAGCAGGAGGCCCGCGGCGCCCTCGCCGATCCCGTTGTGGACCGAGTAGAGAACGAGGAAGGCCACGAAGCCCACACCCGCTGCGCTGGCCAGCGCAGCGGCCAGCGCGAGTGCGTGCACGCTGGTGATGCCGGCGGGCGGTCGCGCCCGCGCGGTGGTGTGTGCCGATTCAGGCGCGCTCGGCGCCAGCGCGCCGGCGGCCACCGCGAGCACGGCCGCGCCGAGGAAGGCCCAGCGCCAGCCGAACGGGATCGCCACCGCCGGCAGCGACAGGCCGGCGAGCAGCGCTCCGAGCGAGGCGCCCGACTGTTGCGCGCCAAAGGCAAGGCCCTGCCGGTGGACGGCCACCTCGCGCCTGAGCAGAGCGCTCACGGCAGGGCCGCCGATCGCGTTGCCCGCGCCGGCGATCAGGAGCAGCGGGATCAGGCTCGCCGTGGAGTCGGCCAGCGCCGCGGTGGCCACGCATGCCAGCGCGGTGATGGCGGCGGCCAGCCGCGCCCCACGGGTGGCGCCGATGCGCTCCACCAGGCGCCCGGCGGGCGTGGAGCAGAGGCCCGAGACCACGTAGAAGGCGGCCACCGCGAGACCCACGGAGGAGTCTCCGAACGCGAAGTCGCCGCGGATGCGCGGGGCCAGGCTCGCGGTGAGGAACCCGGCCATCACCCCGGCCACGATCAGACCGGTGCCCGCCACCAGCGCGCGCCGCGTGCGGCTCATAGGCTGTGACCGTGCCCGAGCGGACACAGGTGGGCATCGTGGGAGCGGGTCCCGCCGGCCTCGTGCTGGGCCAGCTGCTTCACCGTGCCGGGATCGAGGCGGTGGTGCTCGAGGCGCGCGACCGCGAGTACGTGGAGCAGCGCGTGCGCGCAGGCGTGCTCGAGCAGGGCACGGTCGACCTGCTCAAGGAGATGGGGGTGGGGGAGCGGCTCGAGCGTGAGGGGCTCGTGCACCACGGCGTGGAGCTGCGCTTCGACGGCCAGGGTCACCGGATCCCCTTCGGCGAGCTCACGGACGGGCGCGGCATCACGATCTACGGTCAGCAGGAGGTGGTCAAGGACCTGATCGCCGCGCGGCTCGACGCCGGCGCCGAGCTGCTCTTCGAGGTCGAGGACGTGAGCGTTCACGAGCTCGAGTCCGAGCAGCCGTCGATCCGCTTCCGCCACCGCGGCGAGGAGCGCGAGCTCCGGTGCGACGTGATCGCGGGCTGCGACGGCTTCCACGGCGTCTGTCGCGACTCGCTGCCAGAGGGGGTGCTCACCATTCACGAGCGCACCTACCCGTTCGCGTGGCTGGGGATCCTCGCCCGCGTGGCGCCCTCGCACGAGGAGCTCATCTACTGCCACCACGACCGCGGCTTCGCGCTCCACAGCATGCGCTCGCCGGAGGTCACCCGGCTCTACCTCCAGTGCGACCCCGACGAGGACATCGCCGACTGGCCCGACGAGCGGATCTGGGAAGAGCTCCACCTGCGCTTCGCGTCCGACGGCTGGTCGCTCACCGAGGGACCGGTGATCGAGAAGAGCATCACGCCGATGCGGAGCTTCGTGGCGGCGCCGATGCAGCTCGGGCAGCTGTACCTGGCGGGCGACGCAGTGCACATCGTGCCGCCCACGGGCGCGAAGGGGCTCAACCTGGCGGTGGCGGACGTGAGGGTGCTGGCCGAGGCGCTCGTGGCATCGGTCAAGACGGGCGACGACTCGCTGCTGCGCTCCTACTCGGACCGCTGCCTGCGGCGCGTCTGGCGGACGCAGTTCTTCTCCTGGTGGATGACCTCGATGTTCCATCGGATGCCCGACGATCACGACGGCTTCCAAGCACGCCTCCAGCGCGCTCAGCTCGCCTACGTCTGCTCCTCCAGGGCCGCGGCCACGTCGCTTGCGGAGAGCTATGTGGGCGCCGCGGGCGACGTCGCCTGAATGCCCGGCAAGACAAATTGTTTGATGTATTCTGTCGCCTTCGTGGCCCGGCGCGCTGAGCCGGGCCAATCGCGCTCAAGCGGAGGGAAATCGAAGACGTGGCGGAGCTCATGGCGCTCGACGAGGCGGTGCGCGAGCTGGTGCACGACGGCGACACCGTCGCGCTCGAGGGCTTCACCCACCTGATTCCCTTCGCCGCGGGGCACGAGATCGTGCGCCAGCGCCGGCGTGACCTGACGCTCATCCGCATGACCCCCGACCTGGTGTACGACCAGCTGATCGGGATGGGCTGCGCGCGCAAGCTCGTGTTCTCCTGGGGCGGCAACCCCGGGGTGGGGTCGCTCCGGCGCTTCCGCGACGCGGTGGAGAACGACTGGCCGGCGCCGATCGAGCTGGAGGAGCACAGCCACGCCGGCATGGCCAACCGCTACGCGGCGGGTGCCTCGAACCTGCCGTTCGGCGTGCTGCGCGGCTACGAGGGCACCGAGCTGATGCGCAAGTCGAGCAACGTGACCCGCATCAAGTGCCCGTTCACGGGCGAGACGCTGGCGGCCGTGCGGGCCATCCGCCCCGACGTGGGGATCGTGCACGCCCAGCGTGCCGACCGCGAGGGGAACGTGCAGCTCTGGGGCATCATCGGCGTGCAGAAGGAGACGGTCCTGGCGTCAGAGCGTTCGATCGTGACGGTCGAGGAGATCGTGGACGAGCTCGAGCCGCACCCCGGCGCCGTGGTGATCCCCAACTGGGTCACGACCGCCGTGGCCGTGGCACCGCGCGGCGCCCACCCGTCCTACGCGCACGGGTACTACGACCGCGACAACGGCTTCTACCAGCGCTGGGACGCGATCAGCAGCGACCGCGACAGCTTCCGCTCTTGGATGGAGGAGAACGTCGGATGAGCGCCGCCGAGTTCACCGCCGACGAGCTGATGACGGTGGCCGCGGCACGCGAGCTTCAGGACCGCAGCGTCTGCTTCGTGGGTATCGGCCTCCCGAGCACCGCGGCCAACCTGGCGCGGCTCACGCACGCGCCGCGCACGGTGCTGGTCTACGAGTCGGGCACGATCGGGTCCAAGCCGTCGGTGCTGCCGCTGTCGATCGGCGACGGCGAGCTGGCCGAGACCGCCGACTCCGTGGTGTCCGTGCCGGAGATCTTCAACTACTGGCTCCAGGGCGGGCGCATCGACGTGGGCTTCCTGGGCGCGGCGCAGATCGATCGCCGCGGGCACCTGAACAGCACCGTGATCGGGGACTACGAGCATCCCACCGTGCGGCTGCCGGGCGGCGGCGGCGCGCCGGAGATCGCCGCCATGGCCAAGGAGATCATCGTGATCATCCGCCAGTCCACTCGCACGTTCGTGGAGAAGCTCGACTTCCGCTCCTCGGTGGGCCGCCCTCCGGTGGTGATCACCGACCTCGGGGTGCTGCGCCCCGACCCCAAGGGGGGCGAGCTGAGGCTGGCGCAGATCCATCCCGGCGTGACCGTGGACGACGTGCGCGAGGCCACCGGGTGGAGGCTGCGGGTGGCCGACGAGCTGACGGAGACAGAGCCGCCCACGTCCGAGGAGCTGGGCGTGCTGCGCGAGCTGAAGGCGACATTGGAGGCGGCCGCATGACGACCTCGAAAGGCAGCGTGGTGCTGCCGGGCTACCGGCGCGAGAACGCCGACCCGCCGTATCTCTACCCCGACTACCTGGCCACGCGCACGCGCTCGCCCAAGCAGCCGCTGATCCCGCTCGCGCACTCGCTGTCCGAGATCACCGGGCCAGTGTTCGGCCACGAGCGCGTTGGTGAGCTCGACCATGACCTCACCCGCCAGCACGCCGACGAGCCGCTGGGCGAGCGGATCATCCTGCACGGCAGGGTGCTCGACGGCGACGGCCGCCCGGTGCGCAACACGCTGATCGAGCTGTGGCAGGCCAACGCCGCGGGGCGCTACCGCCACGACGTGGACCGCCATCCCGCGCCCCTCGACCCGAACTTCGGCGGCGGCGGGCGCTGCATGACCGACGACGAGGGCCGCTACCGCTTCGTGACCGTCAAGCCGGGTGCCTACCCCTGGCGCAACCACGAGAACGCCTGGCGCGCGGCGCACATCCACCTGTCGCTGTTCGGGCCGGCCTTCGCGACCCGGCTCGTCACCCAGATGTACTTCCCCGGCGACCCGCTCTTCTACCAGGACCCGATCTTCAACTCGGTGCGCGACCCCAAGCACCGCGAGCTGATGATCTCGAGCTTCGACCTCAGCCAGACCGTGCCGGAATGGGCGCTGGCCTACGAGTTCGACATCGTGGTGCGAGGGCGCGAGGCCACGCCCGCGGAGAGCTGAGGTGGCGCTGCCCACGCCCTCCCAGACGGTCGGCCCTTTCTTCGTGATCGGGCTGCCGTACGAGGGCGACCAGGAGCTGGTGGCGCCCGGCGCGCCCGGCGCCGTGCGGCTGGAGGGCGTGGTCTACGACGGCGAGGGCGAGACGGTCGGCGACGCGCTTGTCGAGATATGGCAGGCCAATCGCGGCGGACGCTACGCGCACCCCGAGGACGCGCGCGAGGAGATACCGCTGGAGGAGGGCTTCCTGGGTCACGGGCGCTGCGGCACCGACGACGAGGGCCGGTACGGGTTCGTGACCGTCAAGCCGGGGTCCGTGCCGGCGGTGGGAGGGGGAGCCCAGGCCCCGCACATCCAGGTGTCCGTGCTCGCTCGCGGGCTGCTCAAGCGGCTGGCCACGCGCATCTACTTCCCGGACGAGGTGGAGGCCAACGAGGCCGACCCCGTGCTCTCCTCGCTCGAGCCCGAGCAGCGCTCCACCCTGGTGGCGCGCGATGATGGCGGCGTGCTGCGCTTCGACATCCGCCTCCAGGGCGAGGGCGAGACCGTCTTCTTTGACGTCTAGCGACCTCTTCGGCGCGCTGTTCCTCCCCGACCCGGTGCGGGCCGCCGTGTCCGATCGGGCCTGGGTGGAGGCGATGCTGCGCTTCGAGGCGGCGCTGGCCACCGCGTCCGCGCGCGCCGGGCTGATCCCCGCCTCGGCCGCCGACGAGATCGCGGCTGCGGCCGCGGACACGTCGCGGTTCGATCCCGAGGAGCTGGGGCGGGCGGCGCGCGCATCGGGCAACCCGGCGGCGCCGCTGGTCAAGGCGCTCACGAGCGCTGTGGAGGGCGAGGGCGCCCGCCACGTGCACCGCGGGGCCACGAGCCAGGACGTGATGGACACCGCCTCGATGCTCGTGGCACGCGCGGCCCGCGCGCTCGTCAAGGCGGACCTGGACGCCGCGGCGGCCGCGTGCGCCGGCCTCGCCGACGAGCACCGCGGCACGCTGATGCCCGGGCGAACGCTGCTCCAGCAGGCGCTCCCCACGACCTTCGGGCTCAGGGCCGCCGGCTGGCTGGTGGCGCTGCTCGACGCCGGCGACAGGCTGGACGCCGTGCCGCTGGCCGTCGAGCTCGGTGGCGCGGCCGGCACGCTGGCCTCGCTCGGCTCCGACGGCCCACGGGTGCTGGCGGAGCTCGCTTCCGAGCTCGACCTCGAGGAGCCCACCGTGCCGTGGCACACCGCGCGCCTGCGGGTGGCCGAGCTGGGCGCGGCGCTGGCGCTCGCGGCGGGCACGCTCGAGAAGATCGCCCTCGACGTGACGCTGCTCGCGCAGACCGAGGTGGGCGAGCTGGCCGAGCCGGGCGGGGAGGGCCGGGGCGGGTCCTCGACCCTGCCGCACAAGCGCAACCCGGTGGGGTCGGCGCTCGCGATCGCCTGCGCCCGGCGCGTGCGCGGCGAGAGCTCGATCCTGCTGGCCGCGATGGCGCAGGAGCACGAGCGCGCCGCGGGCGCCTGGCAGGCCGAGTGGGAGGCGCTCGGCGGAGCCCTCGCCTACACCGGTGGCGCCGCCGCGGCCGTGCTCGGCGTGGTGGAGGGCCTGGAGGTGCGCCCCGACCGCATGCGCGCGAACCTCGACGCCACCGGCGGGCTGATCCTGGCCGAGGCGGTGAGCACGGCGCTGGGCGAGCACCTTGGACGCGGCGAGGCGCACGAGCTGGTGGGCGCCGCCGCGCGCCGCGCAACGGAGGCCGGACGGCCGTTCCGGGACGAGTTGCTGGACGATGCGGAGATCAGCTCGCACCTGTCAGCGGAGGACGTGGACCGCGCGCTCGACCCTGCCGGCTACCTCGGCGCGGCCGACGCGTTCGTGGAGCGCGCGCTCGAGCGCTACCGGGAGCGGCGATGACGGTGCGCCTCCACCACCGATTGGAGGGCCCGGAGGATGCGCCCGTGGTCGTGTTCTCCAACTCGATCGGCATGGCGCTCGAGATGTGGGACGACCAGGTGCCGGCGCTCACGGAGCGCTTCCGGGTGCTGCGCTACGACCAGCGCGGACACGGCGGCACGGACGCCGCGCCGAGTCCTTACGCGGTCGCCGACCTCGCACGCGATGCCCTTGCGCTGCTCGACGAGCTCGGACTCGAGCGCGTGAACTGGTGCGGCTGCTCGCTGGGCGGCATGACCGGGCAGTGGCTGGCGATCAACGCGCCCGAGCGGATCGACCGGCTGGCTCTGTGCTGCACGTCCGCGTACCTCCCGCCGCGCGAGATGTGGGCCGATCGCGCGGCCACCGTGCGCGAGCACGGGATGGAGCCGATCCTGGAGGGCGCCCTCGAGCGCTGGTTCACCCCGGCGCTGGCCGAGCGGCGCCCGGAGGCCCTCGAAGCTGCGCGGCGGATGCTGCTTGCCGTGGACCCGGAGGGCTACGCAGGGTGCTGCGAAGCGATCGCCGGGCATGACGCGCGCGACTCGCTCGGGCGGATCGAGGCTCCCACCCTGATCATCGCCGGCGGCGACGATCCCGCCACGCCGCCGGAGCATGCGCGGGTCATTGAGGCGGCGATCGACGGCTCTCGCCTCGTCGTGTTGGACGACGCGCGCCACCTGGCGAACGTGGAGCGGCCGGACGAGGTCAACAGGGAGCTGCTGGACCACCTCGGCGTGGGGGCGCGGGCATGAGCGACCCCGCCCACGAGCGCGGCATGAAGGTACGGCGCGAGGTGCTCGGCGACGAGCACGTGGACGCCGCGGTGGAACGCACCAGCGACTTCACCGCCGAGTACCAGGACCTGATCACCCGCTACGCCTGGGGCGAGATCTGGACGCGCCCGGGCCTCGACCGCCGCACCCGCAGCGCGATCACGATCACGGCGCTTGTGGCGCGCGGGCAGTTCGACGAGCTCGAGATGCACATACGCGCCGCGCTGCGGAACGGTCTGAGCACGGACGAGATCAAGGAGGTCCTGCTGCAGAGCGCGATCTACTGCGGAGTGCCGGCGGCCAACTCGGCGTTCGCGGTGGCGCAGCGGGTGCTGGAGGAGGGCTAGGCCCTAGATCGGGTAGTGCCGCGAGCCCTCCTGGACCGTGATCCACCGCAGCTCGGTGAACTCGTCCAGGGCCGCCTTGCCTCCGAAGCGCCCGAAGCCGCTCGCCTTCACGCCGCCGAACGGCATCTGCGGCTCATCGTGGACGGTCGCTCCGTTCACGTGGCAGATGCCGCTCTCGATCCGGCGGGCGAGGTCGAGTGCGGTCGGCACGTCGCCACCGAACACCGAGGCCGAGAGGCCGTACTCGGTGTCGTTGGCCACCCGCACGGCCTCGTCGGGGCCGTCGACGGCCACGATCCCGACCACGGGGCCGAACGACTCCTCGCTGTAGATCCGCATCTTCGGCGTGACGCCGTTGAGCACGGTGGGGGGGAAGAGGGGCCCGTCGGGCTCGCCTCCGGTCACCACCTCGGCACCGTTGGACACGGCGTCCTGCACGAGGCCGGCCACGCGCTCCACGGCCGCGGCGTTGACCAGCGGTCCGATCTGCGTGCCGGGGTCGCGCGGGTCGCCCACCGTAAGTGCGCTCGCGCGCTCGCCGAGCTTGCTCGCGAACGAGTCGACCACCGACTTGTCGACCACCAGGCGCTCGGTGGACATGCAGATCTGGCCCTGGTGCATGAACGCGCCGAACTTGGCGGCCGCCACGGCCTCGTCGATGTCGGCGTCCGCGAGCACGATCTGCGGGGCCTTGCCGCCCAGCTCGAGCAGCACGCGCTTGAGGTGGCGCGCGGCGTTCTCGGCCACCAGCCGTCCCACGCGTGTGGAGCCGGTGAAGTTGATGCGCCTCACGGCCGGGTGGGCGATCAGCTCGTCGACCACGTCGGCGGCGTCGGGTCCCTCGTGCGTGAGGAGGTTGACCACGCCCGGCGGCAGGCCGGCGTCGTCGAGGGCGCGCACGATCTCGCCGTGCGTGCGCGGGCAGACCTCGGAGGCCTTGAGGATCACCGTGTTCCCGAACGCGAGCGGCTGCGCGACCGCGCGGGTGCCGAGGATCACGGGCGCGTTCCAGGGAGCGATGCCGAGCACCACCCCGGCGGGCTGGCGGATGCCAAAGGCGGTGAGGCCTGGCACGTCGGAGGGAATGACCTCGCCCGTCACGGCGGTGGTCTGCGACGCCGCCTCGGCGAGCATGCCGGCCGCGAACATGGTGTTGAACATGCCCCAGCCGAAGGTGCCGCCGGTCTCCTGCGTGACGATCCCGGCGATGTGCTCCGCACGCTCCTTCAGCAGCCCCGCGGCCTTCTGGAGGAGCTCACGGCGGGCATTCGGCGGGGTGGCGGCCCACTCCGGGAAAGCGGCGGCCGCGGCGTCGGCGGCGGCATGCGCGTCCTCGCGTTTTGCGGACGCGGCCTTGCCGACCGTGTCGCCGGTGAACGGGTCGGTCTGCTCGAACGAGCTTCCCGAGCCGGCGCCCTTCCACTCCCCGCCGATCAGTAGATCCTGCTGCTCGAGTTCCACCGTGCTCATGCGTCTCTCCTCCTCCGATCTCTCCCCAGAGCGTGCTCGGGTGTCAGGCTACCTGAGACACGACGCCGTCCACCGCGCTAGGTAGAAACCGATGTGTGGCGGACCGTCCTGCGATCACACGGCTACTCATTTCCTGCGCGGACCGTGCCGGGATCGTCAGCGCCGTGTCGGGATTTCTCTTCGAGGCAGGCGCGAACATCGTGCGCTCGGACCAGTACACGACCAACCCCGAGGGCGGCGAGTTTTTCATGCGCATGGAGTACTTCCTGCCGATGTCGGGGGCCGAGCGCGAGGCGCTGGAGCGCGACTTCGTCACCAGGGTCGCCGAGCCGTTCGACATGGCCTGGCGCATGTGGGACACGGCCCAGCGCAAGCGCGTGGGCATCCTCGTCTCGCGTGAGGAGCACTGCCTGCTCGACCTGATGTGGCGCTGGCGGCGCGGGTCGATGGAGGGCGACATCGTCCTCGTGGCCTCCAACCACGAGGACGCCCGCGGCGACGTGGAGGGTTTCGGCATCCCGTTCGAGCACGTGCCGGTGACCAAGGAGACCAAGCCGGAGTCCGAGGCCAGGCTGCTCGAGATGCTCGTGGGCAACTGCGAGCTGGTGGTGCTCGCCCGCTACATGCAGATCGTGTCCGGGGACTTCCTCGAGAAGCTCGGCGTGCCGGTGATCAACATCCACCACTCGTTCCTCCCCGCGTTCGCGGGGGCGGGACCGTACGAGCGGGCCAAGGAGCGCGGTGTGAAGCTCATCGGCGCCACCGCCCACTACGTGACCGAGGAGCTCGACGCCGGCCCGATCATCGAGCAGGACGTGGTGCGGGTCTCGCACCAGGACAGCATCGAGACCATGAAGCAGCTCGGGGCGGACGCCGAGCGCACGGTCCTCGCCCGCGCGGTGGAGCGTCACCTCGAGGACCGCGTGATCGTGACCGAGAACACCACCGTCGTCTTCTGAGCCGCCCGGGGAACCTCTCCCCAGGCGCCCTACGGAGCGACCCTGAGCGCCCGCTCCTTGGCCTCACACGCGCGGGCGCGGGCCTCCGCGAGACGCTGAGTCATCGATTCGGCCGGCCGGTCACCGAGGTTGATCTCCACCAGCGTCGCCGCAGCGGCGCCGGCGGCCTCGGCCAGCAGGACACCGGTCACCGCATCGCCGCGCACGGACGCGCTGCTCCCGTCCGCCACCTCGGCGCCGAGCGCCGCCGTCTCCGCTGCCAGCTCGGCGATCGCCAGCGGGCTCCCGCTCGCCTCGGTCAGCGCGGTCTCGATGCGCTCAGCTCGGGCGGGGTCGTCGCGCGGCAGCCGCCGGGCCTCGAGCACCGGGGCGTAGGACGACAGCTCGTCGTCGGCCAGCGCCAGGGCACGCTCGCGGAACGAGCGGGCCGTGGCCGCGGCGTCGTCCACCCCGGCGATGCCAGCCGCCATCTCCACGAGCGCGGCCGCCAGCGCGGCCGCCAGGGCCGCGGAGGAGCCGCCGCCGGGCGCCGGCGTGGCGGCCGCCACGTCGTCGAGCAGCGCCGTCAGAGGCGTGTCGCGGAGCCCGGTCATCGAGTGAGTCAGGAAGGTATCGCCGGCAGGTCCGAAAGCCAGGCACTGCGGGCGCCGGTCTCGTCCCAGATCACCGGGAAGAACGACTCGTCGAGCGAAAGGTCGCCGCGGCGCCGGTAGCGCGAGTAGATCAGGTCCACAGCGCTCGGGTGGAAGCGCGTCTCCACCGGCACGAGGTGCGACACGAGCGCCCGGCGATGGGTCTCGGCCTCGTTCGGTCCCGAGCCGTGAAAGGTGAGCGAGTGGTGGAAGGTGCAGCCGCCCGCCTTGACCACCACCGGCACGCGCTCGGGTTCGACCCCGTCGGGGGCGGCGGCGCGAGCCGGCGCCAGCCAGTCCTCAGGCGCGTGGAACTCGCCTCGCGACGGCGGGACCTTGGGCCACTCATGTGAGCCGCGCACGTACTCGATCGTGCCGCCCTGCGCCCGCGTGTCGTCGAGCGCCACCCAGCAGGTGATCATCTCGGGCGGCACGAGATAGCCGGCGTACGAGCCGTCCTGGTGCATGCCGAGCGAGCGGGCGCCGGGCGGCTTCCAGAGGCAGTTGTCCTGGAGCATGCGCGTGCCGCGGTAGCCGCCCAGCTGGGCGGCCAGGCGTCCGGTGCGCTCACTCAGCACCTGGGCCGCCAACAGGTCGTCGGCGCGCCAGCCGTTGCAGATCTGGCGGGTGAGGTCCTCGCGGTCGCGGCCCGCTTTCCAGTTGACCTCGTCGGGCTGGATGCCGGTGGCGTACTCCCCTTCGAACAGCGCGGCGAAGCGCTCGCGCAGCACCTCAACCGCGTCGTCGGAGAGGAATCCCTCCTCGATGATCAGGAAGCCGTCGCTCCGGAAGCAATCGACCTGTTCCTGTGAGAGGCGCTCCTCGACGCTGACAGCCATCGCTCCTACCCGCTCTGCCCCAGCTGTGCGGAAGCACCCGGCTCGGCCGGGTGCGCCCCGATGCTGTCCATCAGGCGCTCATAGCGGCCGCCGTGGAACAGCAGTGGCGAGCCGGCGTGGTGGCGGGCGTACTCCACGCGGCCGAGGAACAGCGAGTGGTCGCCGCCCCAGTAGGAGCGCTGCACCGAAGCCACGAAGTGGGCCAGGGCGCCCTCCACGAGCGGGGTCTCGCGCACCAGTCCGAAGCGCGGCTCCGGCAGGTCCTCGCCCGAGCGGCCGGCGAAGCGATCCGAGAGGGCGCTCTGGGTCTCGCAGAGGACGCTCACGCCGTAGTGGGAGCCCTCGTGGAGCAGGTTGCACATCTTGGTCCGCCGGTCCACGGACACCAGCACGAGCGGCGGCTCGAGCGATACCGACATGAACGCGTTCGCGGTCATGCCGTGCACCTGCTCGCCCTTGAGCGTGGTGATGACGGTCACCCCGGTGGCGAACTGGCCGAGCACCCTGCGCAGCGCCACGGCAGGGTCGTCGCCCTGCACGTCCGACACGTCAGGCGCCTCCTGCTCCAGCACCTCGTCGAACGGGGTGGCGCCGATCCCGTCGGGCCCCGTGAAGCTCAGCGGGAAGTCGAACTCCGCCGGCCTGCCGGCTTCCATCAGGACCGCGGCTTCGTCTTGTCGGGGTCGTAGAAGGGCACGCGCACGACCTTGGCGGGCAGCCGCTTCTGGAGCCCGTCGAGCTTCCCGACCTCCACCTCGGTGCCGATCTCCCCGTACTGCACCGCCATCCGGCAGAGCGCGATGTTCTTCCGCAGCGTGGGGCTACGAGTGCCGCTCGTGATCACGCCCACCCGGCGCCGGCCCACGTAGACCTCGTCGCCGTGCCCGGCCGTCTCGTTGCCCTCGATCTCGAGGCCCACGAGCCGCCGCTGCGGGTGAGCCGAGCGCTCCACGAGCGCCTCCTTGCCCATGAAGTCGTCCTCGCTGTCCAGCTTGACCGCGAAGCCGATCCCGGCCTCGAACGGGTCCACCTGATCGTCGAACTCGTAGCCGGCGAAGATCAGGCCGGCCTCGATGCGGATCATGTCGAGCGCCTCGAGCCCCAGCGGCTTGAGGCCGTGGTCCTGGCCCGCATCCCAGATCGCGTCCCATACGGCCGGGCCGTCGCTCGGGTGGCAGAACACCTCGTAGCCGAGCTCGCCGGTGTAGCCCGTGCGCGACACGACCACGGGGATCCCGTCGTATCCGCCGAAGCGGCCCACGAGGAAGCGGAACCACTTGAGCTCGTCGATGCCGTTCTGGGTGGGGGGCGTCCACACGAGCTTCTTCATCAGCTCGCGGCTCTCCGGTCCCTGCACGGCCAGGTTGTGGAGCTGGTCGGTGGACGGCTTGACGAACACGTTCAGCCCGAGCTTCTCGGCCAGCTCCTTGAGCCACACGCCGGTGTACTCGTCGCCGCCGATGAAGCGGAAGTTGTCGTCGCCTAGGCGGAAGACCGTGGCGTCGTCGATCATGCCGCCGGTCTCGTTGCACACCGCCGTGTAGACCACGTGGCCCACGGCCAGCCGGCGTGCGTCTCGGGTGATCGCCCACTGGATCAGCGTCTCGGCGTCGGGTCCGAGCACCTCCCACTTGCGCAGCGGGGAGAGGTCCATCACCACGGACTTCTCGCGACAGGCCCAGTACTCGGCGATACCGCCCTCGTTGTCGTAGCAGTGGGGCAGCCAGTACCCGCGGTACTCCACGAAGCTCTTGGTGAGGTCGCTCGTGCGCGGGTGGAAGGTCGTCTCCTTGGTCAAAACGGGCTCAGCCTCCGGGGTCACGCGGTGGGCGATCGCGGTCGAGAAGCGGTTCTCGGGCGAGTACACGCGCACGTGCACGTCGGTGATCTCCCAGCCGTTGGCGGGGTCGATGTCGTCCGGGCAGGCCGACGACGCGCACACCAGGTCGGTCATCGCCCGCAGCAGCACGTAGTCCCCCGGCCGCGACCAGGGCTCGTCCATGAAGAGCAGGTTGTGGTCGTCGAAGCCGGTGTTGTAGAAGAAGTTGAGCGCCTCCCAGCCCTTGCGCTCGGCGATCCCGTAGGGCGTGACCTGCTCGTTGAAGTTCTCGGTGCAGTTGATGTGGCCGGGATAGCCCATGTCCTCGTAGTACTTGCGCGTGCAGGCGAGCGCGAAGGTGTCGTGGCGGCCCACCGTGTCGCGCACGACCTCCACGAGCGGGTCCATGTCCACGTCGTAGAACTTGCCCTGCAGCCCGGGGCTCGGATAGGCGTTGCCCATCAGCGTTCGGGTGGTCACGCCGTCGAGGCCGCGCTCGAGCGCCGCTCTCGAGCTTGCCGCGGTTGAAGGCGAGGAAGTCCGAGCACTGGCGGCCCTGCACGTCGATCACCTGGATGTACTCGCCGGCCTTCACCTCGTAGGACAGCGCCGAGGCCAGGTCCACGCGGAAGTCCAGCCGCGGCTCGGCCAGCGGCGCCGGCAGCTCCACCTCGGCCGCCGGGCGCGGGGTGGCGCGCCTGACCTCCACCACGAGCGCCGACGAGGGCGGGTCGCCGTCCACGAGGCGGCCGCCCGGCGCAGCCACGATCGCGATCACGTCGCGCTCGGCGCGGAAGGCCTGCGAGGAGCCCGGCGGGCTGTCGCTCCCGAACAGCCGCGCCGCGCGCGCGTCGTGTGGGCGCAGGCCGCGCGCATGAAGCACCTGCAGGAAGGCGTCCCCGCCGCCGCCGGCCGCGACGAGCGAGCGAACCACCGTCGCGTCGGCGTCCGCGCCGGCGCCGAGCGCGCCGGGATCCTCGCGGCCGTCGGGGGACAGCACCGTGAGCTCGGCCGGCTGGCCGCCGTCGGGATCGATGATCGTCACGCGGTCGTCGCCGCGCAGATCCACCACGGTGGCCGAGCCGGGCCTGACCCACCACGACTCGAACGAGCGATCGACCGGCTTGAGCCCGGCGATCAGGGGACGGCCGGCGGTCTCGACGGCCATCCGCTCCCTAGTCCTGACCGGCCGGGGCGCGCGCCTCGTCCTTGTCGGCCTGCTCGGCCAGCTCCTTGGCCAGCTCGCGCTTGCCGGACACGTCGAGCTTCTTGATCTCGTTCTCGACGACGCGCCGGTTGTAGGTCTGGTTCCAGTAGTCGAGCGCCTCGAACCCGAGGAGGACCGCCTTGCCCACGAACTGGCGCAGCACCTCGTTGGTCGGGCCCATGACCCAGCCCGCCTTGGCGTCGCGCACGTAGCGCTCGAGCTCCATGTCCCGCTTGTACCCGGAGCCGCCGCAGGCGTGGAGCATCTTGTCCACGTGGTGGGCGGTGTTCTTGGCCGCCTCGAACTTGATCTGCCAGGCCCAGTGGAGGTACGCGGCCCTGGCGGTCTCGCCGGGCTCGAGCGTGCGCCGGTTGTCGTCGGTCACGCGGTCCATGGCCTGTGCCACGGACATGACGAAGACGCGGCACGCGTTCGTGTCCATCACGGCCTCGCCCACGTAGTCCTGGATCGTGGGGTAGTCGGCCACGCGCATGCCCACGTCCACATGGCGCTTGCGCGTCGTGTGGCGCTTGGCGATGTCGATCGCGCCCATCGCGATGCCGTTCCACACCGACGACGAGCCGATCAGGAACCACGGGTCCACGGCCTCGTCGTTCGAGGTCGCGCCGTCGCCCAGCGGTCCCACCACCTGGTCGGCCGGGATCTCCACGCCGTCCACCTCGATCGGGCCGGACTGGTTGCCGCGCAGGCCGAGCGCGTCCCAGAGCGAGGGCTGTGCCTTCACGTGCTCGCCGTCGATGACGAACACCGAGAGGTCGTCGTAGCCCTTGAAGTCCGGGCTCGTGGTCTGGACCACGTAGAAGTCGGCGAAGCCGCCCGAGGTGGTCCAGGACGCCTTCTTGTTCACCTTGAAGCCGCCGTTAGAGCGCTCGGCCTTCGAGGAGAACGGGTACCAAAAGTGCGAGCCGGTCTCGGGGTCCGAGTAGGACAGCGTGCCGATCTTGCAGTCGTTGAGCGGCTTGATGTACTTCTCGATCAGCTCGGGCGTCGGCCGCAGCATGATCGTGGCCACCGCGCTCATGTGCATCACGTAACACATGGCGGTGGAGGCACAGCCGTAGCGCGCGAGCGTCTCGCAAACCATCGTGAATGCCACGTGGTTCTCGCCGAGGCCGCCGTGCTCCTCGGGAACCGTGAGCGAGAGAAACCCGTTCTCGGCCAGAATCTCGAAGTTGCGCCGCGGGTAGAGAAGCTCGTCGTCCGAGCGCTTCGCGTTGGCGCGCATCTCGCCCTCGCAGAGGTCGATCAGCTTCGCTCGCAGCTCCTTCTGGCGCTCGGTCAGGAGCCAGTCGGGGTCCCAGTCATATCCGAGTCCCCAGAAGGGCTCATCGCCCCACGTCTTGTCCGCCATTCCCTCTCCCAGGTCGGAGCATTCGTCGTACAAGTTTGTACAGACGACTTGTATCGCGTCAGGCTGCAGGTGTCCACCGCGACCCCGTGTATGGTGACGGGTAGTCCCGCTCCAGAACCCGGCGGGCGAATTTGCGGCTCCGGCACCCGGCCGCCACATTCGTCGATGTCTGGAGCCGCCATGTCCTCAGCACCCACCACGTCCTCGCCGTCGATCAACGATCACGACGGCGACCAGATCGAGCGCGCCAACGCCACCGGGCTGGCGCCGATCGTGTTCATCCACGGCCTCTGGCTGCTCCCGAGCAGCTGGGACCGCTGGGCCAAGGTCTTCGAGGCTGCCGGGTACACCACGCTCACGCCCGGATGGCCGGACGATCCCGAAACGGTCGCCGATGCGAACGCGCACCCGGAGGCGTTTGCCGGCAAGACCGTGGGCCAGGTGGCTGACCACTACGCCGAGGTGATCGGCAGGCTCGACAGGAAGCCCGCGGTGATCGGGCACTCGTTCGGCGGGCTGCTCAGCCAGATCGTGGCCGGGCGCGGCCTGGCCCTGGCGGCCGTGGCGATCGACCCGGCGCCGTTTCGCGGCGTGCTGCCACTGCCGATCTCAGCCCTCAGGTCGGCCAAGCCGGTGCTCGGCAACCCGGCCAACCGCCACCGCGCCATCCCGCTCACCTACGACCAGTTCCGATACGGGTTCGCCAACGCCGTGAGCGAGGAGGAGGCCAAGGAGCTCTACGAGACGTTCGCGGTACCGGCGTCCGGCGCCCCGCTCTTCCAGGCGGCCGCGGCAAACCTGAACCCGTGGACCGAGGCCAAGGTGGACATCGAGAACCCCGATCGCGGCCCGCTGCTGATCATCTCGGGGGAGAAGGACAACACGGTGCCCTGGGCGATCGCCAACGCCTCCTACAAGAAGCAGGCACGCAACCAGGCCCTGACCGAGATCGTCGAGATGCCCGATCGCGGGCACGCGCTCGTGATCGACAGCGGCTGGCGCGAGGTGGCCGACACGGCGCTCGCGTTCGTCAAGCGGTTCGTGCAGGCGTAGCCGGCGCTCAGCCGTCCGGCGCGATCCACACGAGGCATTCGGCCTGACGGCGCAGCCGGCGCGCCGTGGCGCGGAACCGCACGCGGCCGAACCGCCCGAGGTCCGGGCCGAACACGAGCATTCCGGCATCGCGCTCGTGCAGCACCTCGAGCAGCGCCGTCACCGCGTGCCTGGTACGCACCCGCAGAAGCTCTGTCTTCACGCCGAGGTGCGCTGCCCGGTTGGCGGTGGCGCGGACCGCGTCGAGGTCCTCCTCGTGGGGCAGGGTGGTGCCCTCTGGGCCTACGAGCACCAGCGTGGTCACGTAGAGCGGCAGCGGGATCAGGTTGACCACCACGAGCGGCACGCCCGCCTCGATAGCGCTGTCGATCGCCATTCGCTCGGCCGAGGGATGCACCCGGACTGCGCAGGTGGCGAGCACGACCGGGCGCGCGGCAGTGGGCTCCGCGGGGAGCCGGGTCACATCGTGGCTGCGGTCGCGCAGCTGCGTCATCGCCACGATCAAGCCTACGCGTCCGTGGGCGCCGTCCTGCTCCCCATTGACACGCGTCCGAAGGGGGTGGTAGAAAGCTCACGGCTCGACGTGTACCAATTGGTACGAGGGTGCGAGCTCCACCACGAAAGGGAGGTCGAATGGCGCACGCCGAGGTTGAGGAGAGACAACTCCTAAAGGCGATGACGTGGTGGGACGGCTTTGTCGTCGCCCTGTGCAACCCGGCTTTCCTGATCGCTTCCCTGGGCGGATCGGTAGGCGCTCTCGGCACCACCGGCGCGGTCGTCCTGTGGATGATCTCGATCTCCCTCGGCGCCATGCAGAACAACATCCACGCCGAGCTGGCGGGGATGTTCCCGAACAAGTCCGGGGGCATCGCGCTCTACGCCCACGAGGCCTGGCGCAAGTACCTCACCCTGATCGGTCCGCTGGCCACTTTCGGCTACTGGATCGGCTGGTCGGTCGTGCTCTCGATCAACGGCTTCGTGGCCGGCTCGCTGATCCAGGCGGAGTGGTTCTCGGACTCCACCTGGACCGAGAGCGGGTCCGGCTTCGACCTCTCGCTGCCGATCGTGATCGGCATCGGGCTGATCATCGTCGTGTGGGCGATCAACGTCTTCGGCGTCCGCCCGGCAGTCTGGTTCGCGTACGTCACCGGCGGCCTGCTCCTCATCCCGGCGGCGGTGCTGATGTTCCTGCCGTATCTGACCGGGGACTGGTCGAGCTCCAACATGGAGTGGAACATCGGGACGGGCGGCGGGCTTCCGCTCGCGTTGGTCTGGCTCTACTTCATGTGCTGGTCCTCGTACGGGATCGAGGTCGTGGCAAGCTTCGCGCCCGAATACCAGGACACCGAGCGTGACACGGCGAGGGCACTGCGCGGTGCCGCACTCTTCTCCGGGGTCGTCTATGCGCTCCTCCCGCTCGGCATCGGCGGCACGCTGGGCACCGAGGCGATCAGCGAGGGCGCCGCGGCGCTGACCTTCTACGGCGACGCCTTCGAGGCCATCGTCGGCTCGGGCCTGGCGAACGTCATGATCTTCTGCGTCGTCGCCGCGCTGATCCTGTCGATGAACAGCGCCACGATGGACGGCTCGCGTGCGCTCTACGGCATCGCCAGGGACGGGATGACCATCAAGGAGTTCGGTGTGCTGAACAAGCACAGCGTTCCGGGACGTGCCATGACCCTCGACGCCATCCTCAACGTCTTCCTGATCTCCTACTTCGCGGGCGTGCTCGAGATCCTCGCGGTGAGCAACGTGGGGTACGTGTTCGCCACGTGCACGGCGCTCTCGGGGTTCATCCTGCTGCGCCGCGACCGGCCCGACTGGCCGCGGCCGATCCGGCTGCCCAACTTCTGGGTGCCGCTTGCCGGGGTGCTGTTCCTGATCAACTTCGCCTTCCTGGTGTTCGGCGGGTTCATCTACTCGGGCGGGTTCCTCGGGATCGACGGCTACGGCTACGGCTGGGACAAGACGCGGTCCGGTCTGCTCGTGCTGCTCGCGGCGCTGATCCTGTACGTCTGGCGGCACGTGGTGCAGGACAAGATCCCGCTCAAGCTGCGCGAGCAGGTCCCGTTGACGCCGGAGGAGGAGCGGGCGCACGCGGAACTGAAGGTGGCTCCCACCGCCGCCGGGTCGTAGGCGCGGCGCCTATTCGGCCCTGAGCTCCCAGCGCGGCATGGCCTTGATGGCCCTGCGGTAGCGCTTGCGGTGGAGCGGGCGGAGGAAGACGAACCACGAGATCAGCGCCACCGGCATCAGGAAGAACACGCCGAAGATGTTGCCGGTGAGCGTGAAGAAGATGGCGAGCAGCGCCACGACGCTCCCGAGCATGACCGGCACCGCGCGGTAGCGCAGGCTGAGGCGCCGGATGTCGGCGTACTGCTCGGCCGGAATGCGCGTGGTGTCCCAGCTGCGCCCGCAGCTCTCGCACTGCCACTGCTCGCCGTAGGCAAGCTCGCGCTTCTCCCCGCACTCGCAGGTGACGGTGATGGGCGGGCCTTTGAGGATCGCCCCGGGCTGCTCCCAGTCGCGCCGGACGCGCTTGCGCGGCTGACCGTCCGGGCCCTTCCTGCCGCGTATGCGTCGTCCCATGGCGTGGCGAGTCTAGGTCAGGTCCACGGATACGGGCCCTGGGATGCCATGTGCGTCGCGCCCGCGGCGAAGCGGCCGAGCCGGAACGGCTCGAGCAGCGGCTCCCCGCCGTCCAGGTCCTCGGCCACCAGCCGGCCGATGGCGAGCGTCTTGAAGCCGTGGCCCGAGTCCACGATCGCGTAGACGCCGGGCCGCACCCAGTCGCAGATGGGATAGTCGTCGGGGGTGTGGGTGAGGAGGCCACCGGCGGCGGTCACGCGCCAGTCGCCGGAGCGCCCGCGGAAGCGCCGGAGCGCGACGCCGAGGCCCGAGACGAAGAAGTCCTGGAAGGCCGCCTCGGCGGCGTGCTCGGGATTGTCGGGCCCGTAGGGGTCGAGGCCAGGGCGGTCGAGGAACACGGGCAGCCCACCACCGGTGATGCCCGTGCCGGTGCGGCCCATGCGGAAATAGATGCCCCAGCCCCCTGGCACGATGACCCGGCCGTCGCGGTCCGAATGCAGCGGTCCGGGCTGGTCGAGGTGCACCACCGGCGCCTCCGTCCCGGCCGTACCGCTGAGACCCACCCCCTCGAGCGCGAACTCGCCCTCCTGGGCCTTGAGGTAGGTGACGAGCGGGCGCTCCTCGCCGTTCACCTCCACCGTTGGCGTGAGGCCGAGCAGCCGCCACACGGGCTCGATCCAGGGGCCCGGGCAGGCCACCACCGTCTCGCACTCGATCCGTCCTTCACGGGTGTGCACGACGCCGGGCTCGAAGCCGGTGACCTCCACGTGCTCGCGGATCTCGGCGCCGGCGGCGCGCGCCCGCCCGGCCAGGTGGCGCACGGTCTGCATCGCGTCGGCCCACCCGCCGCGGCGTTCGTGGAGGATCGCCGCCACCGGCGCGTCCCAGTCGGGCCAGCTCCAGGTGAGGTACTCGTGGCAGGCGGTGGACCCCATGACGAGCTCTGAGTCGTAGCCCGCACGCTCGTGCTGGTCGCGGATCGCCACGAGGTCATCCACCTGGCGCTCGGGCACCGCGGCCATGTAGCCCACCTGCCGAAACCCGTAGGCCTCGGGATCCTCCTCGAACATCTCGACCGAGAGCCGCACCAGCTCGGTGATCGCCTCCGAGCGGTAGTAGTTGCGAACGATCCCGCCGGCGATCCCCGACGCACCGCCGCCCACACGCCCCTTGTCGAGCACCACCACGTCGGCGCCGCGCTCGGCCAGGTGCCAGGCCACCGACAGGCCGTTCACCCCGCCGCCGATGACGACGTGCGACGGCAAGGTACCGTTCAGCTCCAGGGGTAGGGGCTGTTCGACACGGGGTGAAGGTCCCCGGTCGCGAACCGCTCGTAGCGGAACGGGTGCAGCAGTGTGGAGTGCTCTCCGGTGAGCTCGCGCGCGATCTCGCGGCCCACGGCGATCATCTTGTAGCCGTGGTTCGAGTCGGCGGCCACGTACACATTGGGGCGCATGTGGTCGAACACCGGGAAGTTGTCGGCGGTGAAAGCGCCCACCCCGCCCGAGCGCACCTGGCGGTAGTGGCCGCGGGCGCCGTCGAAGCGCTCCATGCAGTGCGACAGGGCGGCGCACCAGAGGTCCGGGAAGCCGTCCTCGACGCTGCCGGTGGGGTAGGGGTCCACCTCGAAGTCGTGGCCCTTGGGTAGCGGCTCGGCGCCGCCCTGGACGCTGTGCTTGTCCTGCTTGAAGTACACGCCCCACTGGTCGTCCGTCACGAGCTCGCCGTCGTCGGTGATCAGCGCCGCGTGGCTGTCCACGTGGAGCACGGGGGGGAGGCTGCCGTCGGCCGTGACGAACACGTTGGGGTCCACGTCGATCTCGCCCTCCTGCAGGTACCAGAAGGTCCACATCTCGCGCTCCTCGCCGGCCACCTCGAGGCGGCGCGGGAGCCCGAGCAGGTCCCAGAGCCTGGGCGTCCACGGACCGGCCGCCACCACCACCCGCTCGACCGCGATCGGCCCCTTGGAGGTCTCCACGTGGGTGACCGCTCCGGAGCCGTCGAGCTCGAACCCGGTGACCTCCACGCCCTCCTCGATCGTCGCGCCCGCGGCGCGCGCCTTCGAGGCCAGCCCGAGCATCGAGTCGCGGTTGAACGCGAAGCCGCCGGGCCGCTCGTGAAGGCAGACGCTCAGCCCGGGCGCGCGCCAGTCCGGGAACAGCTCGAGCATGTGGGCCGCCACCTCGGCCTCGCCGAGGATCAGCTCGGAGTCGTAGCCGATCCGCTGCTGGCGCTCGAACACCGCGGTGAGGTCCGACTCCTGCGCCCCGTCGCCGAGCGCGATGTAGCCGGAGCCGTGGTAGTGGAAGGTCTCGGGGTCGGACTCCCAGATCTCCACGCAGGAGGCCATCAGCTCCTGCATGGCGGGCTGGAAGTAGTTGTTGCGGATCACGCCGCAGGCGATGCCGGACGCGCCCGCGGCCACGCCCGTCTTGTCCACCACCAGCACCTCCTCGCCGCGCTCGGCGAGATGCCATGCGGTGGAGAGCCCGTGCACGCCGGCTCCGATCACCAGGTTGCGGACGGACCGCGGCTCGGCCATCTCAGTGGAGCGGAGGCTCCCAGCCCTCGAGCACCGGGGCCTTCCAGTTCTCGCCGACCGTGCGGGTGTCCTCGACCCAGGGGCCGAGCTCCGGCTGGGGGAACTTGCAGTGCTGCTCCTTCAGGCGGATGCCGTAGGAGTTGCCCGACTGGAGGTGGGCGATGAGGACCTTGCGGGCGATCTCGTGCTCACGCCCGGCGGGGATGTCGAAGTAGATCTTGAGGAACGAGTTGGAGTAGCGGTCGAACACGGCGGGCGTGCCCTCCTCCTGGAGCAACTCCACGTCCTCGAGCCAATTGATGTCCTGGCCGGGCGTGGCCGCGTCGAGGTCGATGTCCTCCACCAGCGCGATGTCCTCCTGGTAGGGAAAGCGGCGCCCCGCCAGGTACTCGGCGTCGATCGAGAAGATCTTCTCCGGTTCCGCCCTTCGGGATTCAGGAAGGTCGCTCATCCCTCAATCCGTTCGTGCGCCGGCAGCCGGTCGATCGGGTTCTCGAGGTAGCGGTCGAGCATCGTCTTGATCTCGTCGAGCGCCTTCTCCTCGGACACGCCGGGGATGTAGCTCGTGCCCGCCAGCGGCACGCGCGCCATCGCCGCCGCCTCGGTGGTGAGGGCCGCCAGATCCTCGGGCTCGAGCGAGTGCACGTTGGTCTTGCCGCACGCGCGCGCGAGCATCTGCACCTCGAGCGTGAGCGTGTGGAGGAAGTTGTAGACGCGGTTGGCGGCCTCCTCCACGTGGAGGCGCTTGCGCAGCTCGGGATCCTGGGTGGTGATGCCAACGGGGCAGCGGCCGGTGTGGCAGTGGTAGCACTGGCCGGCCGGCACGCCGACGGTGCCCTCGTAGTCGGTGACCCCTGGGATCTCCTTGTTGCAGTTGAGCGCCATCAGCGCGGAGTGGCCGATCGCCACGGCGTCGGCGCCGAGCGCGATGCACTTGGCCACGTCGCCGCCGTTGCGGATGCCGCCGGCCACCACCAGGTTGATGTCGTCGGCCAGGCCCACGTCCTCGAGCGCGCGGCGGGCCTCCGGGATCGCGGACATCAGGGGCACGCCGGTCTCCTCCGCCGCCACGTGCGGTCCCGCTCCGGTGCCGCCCTCGGCACCGTCGAGGTAGATGATGTCCGGCCCGCACTTGGCGGCCATGCGCACGTCGTCGTACACGCGCGCGGCGCCGAGCTTCAGCTGGATCGGGATCTCGTAGTTGGTGGCCTCGCGCGTCTCCTGGATCTTCAGCGAGAGGTCATCGGGGCCGAGCCAGTCGGGATGGCGGGCGGGCGAGCGCTGGTCGATGCCGGCCGGCAGCGAGCGCATCTCGGCCACCTGCTCGGTCACCTTCTGTCCCATCAGGTGGCCGCCGAGCCCGACCTTGCAGCCCTGGCCGATGAAGAACTCCACGGCGTCGGCGAGCATCAGGTGGTGCGGGTTGAACCCGTACCGGCTCTGGATGATCTGGTAGTACCACTTGGTCGAGAGGTCGCGCTCGGGCGGGATCATTCCGCCCTCTCCGGAGCAGGTGGCGGTGCCCGCCATCGAGGCGCCCTTGGCCAGCGCCATCTTCGCCTCGAGCGACAGCGCTCCGAAGCTCATCCCGGTGATGTAGACCGGAATGTCCAGCTCGATCGGCTTCTTGGCGAAGCGCGCGCCCAGCACCGTCTTCGTCTCGCACTTCTCGCGGTAGCCCTCGATCACGAAGCGCGTGAGCGTGCCGGGCAGGAAGATCAGCTCGTCCCAGTGCGGGATCTTCTTGAACATCGAGAAGCCGCGCATCCGGTAGCGCCCGAGCTCCGACTTCATGTGGATGTCGTCGATGACCTCCGGCGTGAAGATCTTGCTGCGCCCGAGGACGGTGTTCTTGGCGGCTGCGTTCTCGTCGGCCATCAGTTAGAGCACCATCTTCCGCTCGCTCGGCTCGAGCGAGTCGTAGTTGTAGAGCTTCTTTCCGCACACGAACTTCTGCAGCTCGGGTGGCGAGCCGAGGCCGTAGATGCGGAACTTCCGCTCCACGAACTCGGTGTCCTCGTCGGTCCACTCGCCCTCCACGCAGTCGATCCCGAGCGCGGCGACCTTGCCGCCCACGTAGATCGTGCCGTCGTACATCGAGTCGCCGAGGCCGGGGCCCACGTCGCCGCAGATGATCTGGCGGCCGCGCTGCATCATGAAGCCGGTCATCGATCCGGCGCTGCCGAGCACGAGGATCGTGCCGCCCTTCTGGTCGATGCCGGTGCGCGCGCCCACCTGGCCCTTGACCACCAGGTCGCCGCCGCGCAGCGCCGCGCCGGCCAGCGAGCCGGCGTTGCTCTCGATCACCACGACGCCCGACATCATGTTCTCGGCCACCGACCAGCCCACGCGCCCGTTGATCTGCACCTCGGGACCGTCGATCAGCCCACAGCCGAAGTATCCGAGGCTGCCCTCAAAGGTCACGCGGCAACGTCGGAGGATCCCCACGCCGAGCGAGTGGCGCGCGCTCGGGTTGAGGACGGTCACGTCCTTGATGCCCTCCTCGTAGAGGAGCCAGCGCAGCTCGGAGTTGATCTTGCGGGTGGAGAGGTCGCGAGCTTCCACGACCGCGCGATCGCCCTCGATCTCGGCGATCTTGGGGATGCTGCCGTCGAGCTCGACGAGCCCGCGCGCGTCGTATTCGATGGTCACGTCGCCGGTCACCGCGTCCACACCATCACCGCGCCCTCGTAGGGGTCGTAGGTCTCGATCTCGCGGTCCACGACCTTGCGGATCGCGATCTCCTCGGAGGCGAGCGCGACGATGTCGTCCGACTCGTAGAGCACGAGCGGCTTTGCCCCGAGGTGGTCCTTGGCCACCCCGAGCGCGTCGTCGGTCACGCAGATGTAGGTGAACACGCCGTCGAGCTCCTCGAGGCTGCGCCGCATGGAGTCCTCGAGCGAGTCGCCCTGCGCCATGCGCTCGGCGAGGTACACGGCGATGATCTCGGAGTCGCACTCGGACTGGAAGCGGTGGCCGGCGCGCTCCAGCCGGCGCTTCCACTGGAAGTAGTTGGTGAGCTGCCCGTTGTGCACCACGGCCACGTCCGGGAAGGGGTAGGCCCAATAGGGGTGGGCGTTGGCGATGTCCACGTCGGACTCGGTGGCCATGCGCGCGTGGCCGATCGCGTGCGTGCCGATGAAGTCGGCGAGCTTGTAGTCCGCCGCCACGGTCTCGGCGTCGCCGAGGTCCTTGATGATCTCGAGCGAGCGCCCCAGCGACAGCACCTCGGCCCCGCGCACGTCCTCCACGTAGTCGGCGAGCTCCTTGAGGTCACCGTCGTGGTCGAAGGTGACCGTCATCGCGTGGTCGTTGCTGGTGTCCAGGCCCAGGATCGTGGCTCCGACGGCGCGGACGTTGGCCTCGATCTCCCGGCGCGAGCGGCTGAGCATCTCCTCACGGTCGAAGCCCTGGTGGCCGTTGGCCTCCGCCAGCTTCACGTGCATCACGTAGCCGTCGGCCTCCGGGCGGTAGAGCGCGTAGCCCGTGGAGTCCGGCCCGCGGTGCTTCATCGCCTGAAGCATGCGCGTCATGTCGCGCCCCACCTCGTGCTGCCCACCGCCGTTGCGGTAGATGATCCCGGCGATTCCGCACACTAGCGCCGCCTCCGGGAAGCTCGGGTCCGCTCTGGCGAGCGAAAGCCGAGCCGGTCAAGGACGCAGTGAGCCGGGATAGCGGCGCTATCGCGGCGAGCGAGGACGCAGACAGGCGACGGCTTGCAGCCGCCAGGCGGGCGTGAGATGACCAGAGGCGGCGCCATTAGGGAAGGACCTCCAGGTATTCGTCGCGCTCCCAGTCGGTCACGGCCGCCAGGTGGCGCTCCCACTCGTCGCGCTTGTAGTGGCGGAACACGTCGTAGAGGCGCCCCGGCATAGCGCTGCGCACGATCTCGTCCTTCTCGAGCTCGATCAGCGCGGCGCCCAGGCTCTCGGGCACGCGCTCGAGCCCGTGTCCCTCCTCCTGGAGGAGGTCGTAGGTGTTCTTCGACTGGGGCTCGCCCGGGTCGATCTCGTTGCGGATGCCGTCGAGCCCGGCCACGAGCAGCGAGGCGACCGTGAGGTACGGGTTGCACGACGAGTCCACGCCGCGGTACTCGAAGCGGCCACCGCTGGCCACGCGCACGGTGCAGGTGCGGTTCTGCCAGCCCCAGTTCTTGTAGACCGGTGCCCAGAAGCCGAAGTCCCACATCCGGCAGTACGAGTTCACCGTCGGATTGCCCACGCACATGAGGGCGCCGAAGTGCTCGAGCATGCCGCCGAGGAAGTGGCGGGCGGTGTCGGAGAGCTCCGCCGGCCCCTTCGGGTCGTGGAAGACGTTGTTGCCCTGGTCATCGCAGAGCGTGAAGTGGTGGTGGTGCCCGTTGGCCGACACGCCGCTGAACGGCTTGGGCATGAACGTGGGGAGGAGCCCGTGCTTGCGGCCCACCGCCGCGCAGATCTGGCGGTAGGTCGTGATGTTGTCGGCGGTCTTGACGGGGCGGTCGAAGCGGAAGTTGAGCTCGAGCTGACCGGGAGCGTCCTCGTGGTCGCCGTAGCTCATGTCGAGCCCCAGCGCCTGGCCGTACTCGACCACGTCGAGCAGCACCGGACGGAGCTCCTCGAACTGGTGGATGTGGTAGCAGTACGGCTTGGTCACGCCATCGGGCGGACCGCCGTCCGGATCCTGCTTGAGCCACATCATCTCCGGCTCGATGCCGATCAGGAAGCTGAGGCCCAGCTCCTTCTCGAACTCCGCCACCACACGCTTGAGGTTTTGGCGCGGGTCGGCGTCGAAGAGCTCGCCGGTCTCGGTGTCGTAACAGTCGCAGTACACGCGCGCAACGCTCGGATCCCAGGGGAGCCGCGCGAACGTGGAGAGGTCGGCTATGGCGGCCAGCTCGGACTCCTCGGGGCCGAAGCCGATGTAGTTGCCGGCGCGGTCGGTGAACAGGTTGGCGGTGGCGCCGTAGACGAGCTGGTAGCCCTTCTCGGCCACCTGCGGGAAGAACGAGGACACCACGCCCTTGCCCATCACGCGGCCGGTGACCGACACCTGCTGGAAGAACACGTACTTGATTCCCTCGGACTCGATGCGGCGCGTGATCCCCTCGATCTGCTCTCGCCGTCCCGGCTGGTTGCGGGCCTCCTCGAGGGTGGCGGGCGGAGGCGACGTGCGCGCGGTCTGCAGGACGGTGTCCACTCCACCGCCAAAGGTCACGTCTGCCATCGGCTCGATTGACGTCATTCGCTCTCCTTATGCCGTTTGTCCGAGTCGAAAACCAGCCCGGCGGACGCCGGGCGACTATACCTGCATTGCACGAATTGGTCCAATCAGTTCCGGGCCCCGGAGGAGCGCCCGATCGCTGGTACCGGGGGCACGTCCTCGAGCCAGCGCACCACGTGCAGATCGAGGCTCCGTGGCAGGAAGATGTCGGTGGAGCGCTCGACCGGCGCTCCCTCCGCTGTGCAGGTCACGTGCTCGATCTCCAGAGCGGCCGTGGTGTCGGTCACGCCCAGCGCTATGCCCACGCGGTCGCGGCGCGTGAGCACGCGCGCCATCACGTGCGTGCGCGCATAGGCCACCGGCACGCCCTGCTTGAGCAGCACGTCCAGCACCATCTGCCCGCGCTCGAGCATCTGCCGCAGGCGAGCCGGTGGCGGCAGCTCCACGCCGGGGTGCACCACGTCGCGCATCCGCGCGCCGGGCTGTCCGTCCATCATCAACACGCGCGTGAAGGTGGTGGCGGGCGTCTCCGCGTCCAGCTCGAAGAGCTCGCCCAGCTCGGGGCCCAGGCGCCGCTCCTCGATGGAGAGCTCGGCCACCTCCAGCTTCACCCCGCGGCGCCGCGCCAGCTCGGTGTAGGACACCAGCTTCTCGAGCCCCTCGTCGAGCGTCCACGAGCCGGCCTGGCCGACGAACGTGCCGCTGCCCTGGCGGCGCACGATCTCGCCGCTCTCCTCGAGCCGGCGGAGGGCGGTGCGCAGAGTCCCGCGTGAGATGCCGAGCCGCTGGGAGAGCTCCTGCTCGGGCGGAAGGCGCTCGCCCGAGCGGTGGCGCCCGGTGGCGAGCCAGGTGCGCAGCGCGTCCTCGGCCACGTCCACCAGAGACTTCCGGGCCTCGGGAGCAGGTGCCACGCCGGACTTGGCCCCGTCGGTCATCGGCCAGTCAGATGGTATCCCCGCGGAGCGGGCGGCTAGCGCTGCACCTTGATGTCGGCGATCTTGCCCGTGTTCGCGTTGATGCGGATCACCGCCAGCTCGGAGAACGTCGTCCCGTTCTTGCTCGGAATCGAGAGCGAGACGATCCAGAACGGCTTGGCGCCCACCCCCTGGCGCAGAAGCCGGACCTGCTTGTTGGTGGCCTCGAAGTCCACCTGCTGCTCGGCCCGTGCGATCGCGTCGTCCTTCGTGAGCCTTACCTGCGACTTCTGGCAGGTCTGCGATACCACGAGTGCGAGCAGGAGCACCACGACCACGAAGCCGCCGCGTAGCCACGGCTTGCGGTCTACAAGCCGGCCGCGTGCGCCCGCGCCCGCGGCGCTCGGGCTCAGTGCGTCAGACAGTGGGACGGAACTCGTTCCCGATGTTCGTGAACAGCACGATCACGAGAACCACGATCGCACAGATGATCGAGAACGCGAGCATCGCCATCTCGAACGACTTCTTGTGCGTCTGGTTGGGCGGGAACTCGATCTGTCGGCTCATGCGTTGTCTCCCAGTGACGGTGTTCCGGGCTGTGGTGGCGGTCCGGTGTCGCGGCTCAGCGCGTTCGCCGCGACATAGGCGACCAGCCGCCGGTTCTCGTAGATGAACCAGGCGGCGAACGCCAGCACCATGACGACGATGCCCAACCACGTCAGGACGTAGTACGAGGTGGCCGCGGAGGCACCCCCGTCCCCGTAGGTCGTGCCGGGGCCGAACGTCATGAACCCCGCACAGTCCTGGTAGTTGGCCTGCAGGATGAAGTCGGCGGTGTCATCCGCCGGCTTGGCTCCCTCCACGTGGGTGATGCAGTCGGGAGCGCTGTTGATTATCGCCGGCATCTCGTCTCCTTACCTGTTCACCAGCTCGCGGGCTTCCTCGACGATGACCGACCTGGCGTCCACCAGCGTCCCGTCGGGCTCCACCAGCAGCTCGGGCTCCCTGCCGACCTCCGGCAGGTAGATGTCCGGCTCGTACTCGACCGTGTCGAGCCCTGCGATCTCGACCTCCGGCGGGACCCGCAGCAGGTTCAGCTTCTTCAGCCCCCAGGCCGATACCCAGCCGGACAGGAAGCCGAGCGGGACGAAGGTCGCGATCCCGAGCAGCTGCCCCCAGATGCTCGAGTCCACGTTGTTCACGCCGGTCGGGTACCCGGCCGCGAACACTCCCACCCAGAGGACGCCGGCGAAGCCGCTGAAGCCGTGCACCGCCACCGCGCCGACCACGTCGTCCACGCGCATCTTCCTCTCGATCCAGTTGCCCACGTAGACACACAGCGCCGCCGTGGCCATCGCGAGGAGGTACGCGAGCGTGGGCGCGTACACGTCGGCCCCCGCCGATACTCCGATCACGCCCGCGAGGCCACCGGAAACGGTCCAGAACGGGTCGCCCCTGCTCGCGAAGTAGCCACCGGTGAACCCGCCGGCGAAGCCGAAGGTGATCACCATGCTGATCGACCCGAGCGTGGTTGGGCTGAGGTAGATCGACGCCCAGCCCGGGAACGATGTTGACGCGATCACGAGACAGGCCCCGTAGAAGGCGTAGAAGCCGGTGAAGATGAGCATCAGGCCGAGCAGCGTGATGTGCAGGTTGTTCGGGCGGAAGCGGCGCACCAGCCCGTCCTTCGTGTACTTGCCGATCCGCGGACCCAGGTGGAACAGCACCCCGAGCGTGAAGGCTCCCGCCACGCCGTGCACGACGCCCGAGGCGATCGAGTCGTGGAACCCGAACCGCAGCGTCATCCAGCCGCCGGCGCTCCAGCCCCAGGCCGCGTCGAGGATCCAGACGACCGAGCCGAGAATCGCGGCCAGGAACAGGTAGGCGGACAGGCGCACGCGCTCCAGCAGGGCGCCCGACATGATCGACGCCGCCGTCCACGAGAACAGCAGGAAGGCCAGGAAGAAGATCAGGTTGATGTTGTTCGTGAGGTTCGGCCCGAAGGTGTCGCTCCAGGGGATGCCGCCCTGGCACGCGGCGGCGGTGAAGTCGCTCGAGCCCGGGCCGATCGGCAGGCCGGGCTGGTTGCAGTTGTAGACCCACCAGCCGAAGTAGTAGAACGTCGGCGTCACGGCGGCGATGGTGAGGATGTTCTTCATCGCCGTGGCCATCACGTTCTTGCGACGCGCCACCCCCGCCTCGTAGGTCATGAAGCCCACGTGGATGAGCCACATCAGGACGACGGTCCAGAAGTAGAACTGCTCGCCGAGGATCACGCTGTCGAGCGTCTGCGCCTCGACTGGGGCAGCTTCCTCGAGGCTCTGCACCTGAGCCAGGAACGTGTGGAACATTCATCCCCTCCCGTTGTGGCCGGCCACGCGGGAGCGAACCTAAACCCGTTGGACAGATGGGTGCAATGGAGACCCGTACAGGTCTGGAGGTAGACGAGTGTGCGATTCGCACATAGGGTGGCCCCGCAAGCGGGGCTACCATGCCCGCCACGGAAAGGAGGGCTCGTGTGACGGTCTCACAGGTCACCGAGGGTGGTGATGCGTTCAGCCGCGTGCGGCGCGAGAATGAGACGCTCTACGCGGTCATCAAGACGGTGTCGTCGTCGCTCGCCCTCGAGCGCGTGCTCGGCGGCATCGTGGACATCGCGACCGAGGCCACCGGCTGCAACGCCTGCTTCATCTACTTCGCCGAGGGCGACCGCCTCGTCCTGCGCGCGGCCTCGCCGCGCTACGCGCACCTCGTGGGCACGGTCTCATTGGCGCGCGGGGAGGGCCTGACCGGCTGGGTGGCCCGAACGAAGACAGCAGAGTTCATCCGCGAGCGGGCGCTCGCGGACCCTCGCATGAAGTACGTGCCGGAGCTCGAGGAGGAGCGCTTTCAGTCGATGGTCGCCGTGCCCATCCTCGCGCGCGCAGGCGACGTGATCGGGGTGGCGGTTCTCCACACCGAGGCGCCCCGCGAGTTCGACGAGGACGTTCTCAACTTCCTGGTGCATACGGCGTCGCTCGTGGGTGGGGCCATCGAGAACGCGCAGCTATACGAGGAGACGCGGCGGCGCGTGGACGCCCTCACCACGCTGACCCGGCTCAGTCACTCGCTCGCGGCCGTGACGCTCCGCGAGGACCTGTACGACGCCGTGACGCGCGGCGCCCGTCAGCTGCTTGGAGCCGACGCCTGCCAGATCTGGCGCCTGGACCCCGACGCCGACGAGCTGGTGCTTGCCGGATCGGATCCGCCCGACGCCCCCGAGGCCACTCCGCGACCCGGCCGCGCGGTACTGCTGCTCGACCTGATGCGCAGGGGGAGCGCGGCGGAGCTGGACGACGACGGCCTCCTGGTCGCCCCCCTGGTGGCCGGCGACGAGCAGCTGGGCATCCTGGCCTGCGAGGTCCGAGGCCGCCGCTTCGCCGAGGACGACGCGGATCTGCTCCGGGCGGTGGCCAATCAGACCGCGGTCGGCTTGAAGAAGGCGGCCCTGATCGAGCGCCTCACCGCGGAGAACATCGTCAAGGACATGTTCGAGGCGCTGGCCGCCGGCTCGGTCGAGACTGCCCAGGCCAAGGCGGGCGACGCGCGCTGCGACCTCAGCCGCCCACACCTGTTCCTCCACGCCGAGCGAGCCCCGGGCCGGCCGGACGGATCGCCGTGGCCCGAGCTTGCCGCTCGCGTGCAGGCGCGTCTCGCCCGGGCGTACCCGCGCGCCTTCTTCGACGACCGTCACGACGGGCTGCGCGCCCTGATCCCGCTTCCCACGGACGACACCGGGGACGAGCTGTCACGGGTGGTGGACGAGCTGGCCCGCGAGGAGGGCCTGAACGTCGGTGTGAGCGACGTGGACCGCGGCGCCAAGAGCGCCCGCCGCCGCCTGCGCGAGGCGGCCGACGCGGCGAGCATCGCCCGCTCACTGGCGGCCGATGGCGGCGCCGTGTCCTACGAGCAGCTCGGGGCCTACCGCTATCTCGTGCATCTCGAGCTGGACGAGACCCCGCATGACCGGTACGGCCAGGCCGTGGAAGAGCTGATGGTCTACGACGAGCGCCGCAAGGCCAGGCTCGTCGAGACGCTCGAGCGGTATCTCGGGGCCCGCTGCAGCGTTGCGGCGAGCGCCCGTGACCTCTTCATCCACCCGAACACGGTGCGTCAGCGCCTCGAGCGCGTGGAACGCGTCACAGGCCTCGACCTGGCCGAGGAGGACCTGCTGTCCCTCGAGCTGGCGCTCAAGGTCGCCCGCCTCCACCGGGTGCGCGGGGAGTAGACGCGTTGCGCCTGCGCATCGCGAGCCACACCCTGAAGACGGCGTAGCCGAATACGTGCAACAGGAACACGAGCAGCACCCAGAACGCCTTGATCAGGAACTCGAGGTCCTTCTCCTGCCACAGCTCGAGGCCGGTGAGGTACACGAGGATGAGCAGCGCAATCACGATGACCAGCGGCGCCTGCCCCGTGAACACGAAGACGATCATCGGCGCGGCCACCATATAGCGGGGGCCCGCGCGTGACCATCCGCGCGAAGCTCTACGTGGCCATCCTGCTCACGGTGATCGGCCCGGTGATCACGATCGCGGTGGCCCTGAATGGGATGGAGCGGCTCGGCGACCGCTTCGACGAGGTGCAGGACCGCGCCGATCGCCGCGCAGTGGCTCTCGACCTGAAGTACGGCGTGACCGACTTCAACGGCTGGCAGACGGCGTACGGCTACGACGACGGGGCATCGAGGCCGCGCTTCACGCGCTCGGTCGAGCAGTTCCGGGCCGACTTCGAGGTGGCGCGCAGGGAGCTCACCGACCGGCACGAGGCCCGGGTGCTGCGCGAGATCGGCGTGCGCTTCGACCGCTTCATGGAGCTCGACGACGTCGCCTACGCGGCGCTTCAGCGAGGCGACGACGCGACCGTGAAGCGGATCTTCCTCGGTCCGGAGCTGCGCCTGTTCGACCAGATGGCGCTCCGCTCGGAGGAGCTCGCCCGCTACGAGGCCCGCGGCGCCCAGGCCACGGAGAAGGCGTTCGACGACTCCCGTGAGGACTCGCGCCGCGGGCTGATCGCGGTGGGGCTCGGGGCGGCGCTCGTCATCGTGCTGCTGCTCGTCACGTCCATCGACATCGCTCGCCTGGCCATCGAGGGCCACCGCGTGCGCGAATGACCGACGACATCTTCCTCACGCTCAGCCTCCTGTTGATGGGCGCGCTGCTGGCTCGCTTCGTCGCGTCGCTCCTGGGCATCCCGGAGATTCTCCTGCTGGTCGTGGTCGGCGCCCTGTTCGGCTCGTCGGCGCTCGACGTGGTCGACGTGCCGTTCGATTCGCTCGGCGCGCAGCTGATCTTCACCCTCGGCGTGTCGCTGATCCTCTTCTACGGCGGGCTGTCGCTCTCGCTGCCGATCCTGCGCGGCGTGTGGAGGTCACTGGCGATGCTCGCCGTTCCCGGCATGTTGCTCACGGCGCTCGTCGTGGGCGTCTCGGCGCACTTCGCGTTCGACCTGCCGTGGGACTTGGCCTTCCTCGTGGGCGCCGTGCTCTCCCCGACCGATCCGGCGATACTGATCCCGCTGTTCGTGCGCTCGCGGCTGAAGCCCAAGCTGGCGCAGACGGTGATCGCCGAGTCCGCCTTCAACGACCCCACCGGTGCGGCCCTGGCGCTCACGCTTGCCGGCGTCGTGCTCACCGGGAGCCACTCGGTTGCGGACCCGGCGAGCGACTTCCTCGTGGACCTGGGGATCAGCACGGTCATCGGCATCGTGGCCGGGGTGGTGCTCGCGGCCGCCATCTCGAGCGACCGCTCCGGGATCTGGCGCGAGAGCGCGCCGCTCGCCGTGCTGGCCGTGGTCACGATCAGCTTCTTCTCGCTCGACACGGCCGGCGGCAGCGGTTACCTCGGCGCCTTCCTGGCGGGCCTGATCGTCGGGAACATGGAGCACCTGGGGCTGGGGGAGGAGAACATGCCGCACATCGACGACGTGCGCCAGTTCGCCTTCCATCTCGCGGACCTGGTGACCCTGATCATCTTCATGGTGCTCGGGGCGAACATTCCCTTCAGCGAGCTGGGCGACAACCTGCTGCCGGCGCTCTGGGTGCTCGCAACGCTGATGCTGGTGGCGCGCCCGATCACGGTGGCCGTGTGCGCGCTGCCGGATCGAGGGGCACGCTGGACCCGCAACGAGCTGGCCTTCCTGTGCTGGACGCGCGAGACCGGGGTCGTGCCGGCCGCGCTCGTCGGTGTCCTCGCGGGGCTTGGGGTTCCTGAGGGCGACGTGTTCGCCAGTGTGGTGGCCCTGGCGATCGTGCTGACGCTGCTGCTGCAGGCCCTGCCCGCGCGGTGGCTCGCCGGCCGTCTGGGCCTGCTGGAGGCCGCCTAGCTCAGAACAGCTGCAGGTAGCGGTCGATCTCCCACTGCGTGACCTCGTTGTGCCACTCCGCGAACTCCGCCTGCTTCGTCTTGACGAAGTAGTCCACGTAGTCCTCGCGCCCGGTGTGACCGAGCGCGGCGCGCAGCACGTCATCCTGTTCGAGCTCGCGAGTGGCGTCGAGCAGGTTGGCCGGGAGTAGCTCGACGCCGAGCTCGGTGCGCTGGGCATCGGTCAGCTCGTGCAGGTTCAGCTCGGTGGTCGGCTCGCCGGGGTCGAGCTCGTTCTCGATGCCGTCGAGGCCGGCGGCCAGCACGGCGGTGGCGCCCAGGTAGGGGTTGCACGAGCCGTCGACGGTCCGGTCCTCGATCCGGCCGGCCGCCGGGATGCGCAGCATCTGGGTGCGGTTGTTGAAGCCGTAGCTCACGAACACCGGCGCCCAGCTCGAGCCGCTGCGCGTGCCCGTCTTCAGGCGCTTGTACGACGTCACCGTGGGCGCGGTCAGGGCGATGTACGCCT
>CAWEPQ010000015.1:0-80801 GCA_963811055.1 uncultured Thermoleophilaceae bacterium | reverse complement strand
ACGCTCGCGGCGGTGGGCGAGGCGTGGGCCTGCCGCCAGCCGGTGCTCGTGATCGCCACCGACGTGCCCACCACCGTGCGCCGGCCGGGCCTGTGGCGCGGCGCGCTGCACGAGACCACGGACCAGGCCGCGATGTTCGCGCCGGTGGTCAAGGCGGCGCTGCGGGTGCGGCGCGGCCGACGAGCTGGGGCCGGCGGTCGCGCGCGCCGCGCGCGATGGCGCTCGCGCCGCCGCAGCGGCCGGTCTACCTCGGAGGTGCCCACCGACCTCCTGGACGCGGATGCCGGCTCCGGACGCCGAGGCGCCCGCCCCCTCCCCCGCCCGCGCCGGCCGACAATGCGGCCCTGGGCGCGCGGCCGCCCTGATCGAAGCCCGCCGAGTCGCCGCTGCGGGGGTGGGGGCGGGCGGTGCAGTCCGGCGCCGGCCCCGCCGCGGCCCGGCTGGCCGAACGGCTGGCGGCTCCGGTGATCCTCACCTACAGCGACACGCGGGCCGCCGGCACCCGACCACCCTGCCTGGCGGCGGCGCCCCCGACGTGCCCGAGGCGGGCGGGCTCTCGGACCAGGCCGAACTGCCGGCGGCGATCGGCACCGACCTCGACGGGATGATGACCCAGGGTTGGGCCATGCCGGCCCCGCCAGGCTCGTGGCCGTGAACGTGGACGCTGCCGACGCGGCGCAAGAACTACGAGGCCGACGTGGTCCTGGAGGCCGACGCCGCGGCCGCGCTCGACGCGCTCGCGGCCGCGGTGCCGGGCGGCCCGGCCTCGTGACCTGGCAGCCGCCTCACCGGCCTGGCGGCGGCGTGCTCGACGGGTGCGGCAAGCGACCCGGAGGCGGCCGAGTTCCTGGCGGCGCTGGACGGCGCGCTGCCGGACGACGCGATCGTGGTCTGCGACATGTGCATCCCCGGCTACTGGCTGGCGGCTTCCGCAGCCCCGAGCGCCCGGAAGCTCTCGTACCCGCTGGGCTGGGGCACGCTCGGCTGCGCCTTCCCACAGGGCCTGGGAGCGGCGCTGGCCGGCCACGGCCCGGCGGTGAGCGTGTCGGGCGACGGCGGCTTCCTCTACGCCTGCGGCGATCTGGCCACCGCCGCACAGGAGCGCATCCCGCTCACGGCCGTCGTCGTGGACGACGGCGGCTACGGAATGCTGCGCTTCGACCAGGACAAGCGTGGCGACCCGCACGAGGGCGTAGACCTCGTCGCGCCCGACTTCGTGAGCCTGGCGGGGTCATTCGGCGTGCGCGCCGAAGCGGTGGACGGACTCGGCGCCGGGTTCGCAGACGCCCTCGCGCGCCACGTGGCGCTGGACGAGCCCTCGTGCTGCTGGCGCGGGCCCCGATGCGCCCTCCGCCCGAACACTTCGCCGCGCTGGTACAGGAGCGTGCCCCGATAGCCGATAAGTACCCAAATGGGTACACACGGGCCGCCCTCGGCCCTCCCCGATCGGGGAGCAGTCGCAGCCGCTTCCGCATGTACCGTGGTCCGAGGTGAGCCTCAGGATCGAGTGGCTCGGCGAACCGGAGCGTTTTGCGCGCCTGGCCGCCGATTGGGACCGGATGCTCCCCGCCGACGCCAGGCCGTTCGACCTCCACCCGTGGTACTCCGCCTGGTATCGAGCGTTCGGCGAAGCCGGGACATGTGCGTCTGCCTGGCCTGGGAGGGCGACCGCCTCCGGCCGCCTTCCCGCTGGTCGAGCGCCATCGTCGCTCGCTCGTCGTCGATGGCCAACGTCCACACCCCCGTGTTCCGGCCAGTCGGCAGCGACCCCCGAGGCGATAAGCGCGGTGGTCGAGGCGGCGCTTGTCCGGGGCAGCGGGAACCTCGAGCTCGCCGGCCTTCCCGCGCGGCGATCCCTCACTGGCCCTGCTGCGCGCGGCCACGGCCGCGGCCGGCCGGCGCAGGTGACCGCCACCCAGCACGTGTCGCCGATCGTCGACACCTCGGGCGACCATCGAGGACTGGCGGGCCCGTCCAGGCCGCGCTGGGGTGCGCCGCTCGAGCGCTTCCGCCGCAAGATGGCCCGCGACCACGTGGCCGAGCTCTCGATCGTCGCGGCGCCCGGACGACCTGAACGCCGAGCTGGCGCGCGGGTTCGCCGTCGAGGCCAGCGGCTGGAAGGGCGAGAGCGGCACCGCGATCCTCTCGGACGACCGGACCGATGATGTTCTACCGCGAGATAGCCCACGCTTTCGCGGCGAGAGGCGAGCTCGCACTCTCGCGGATCGTCCTCGACGGCCACTGGGCGGCGTTCGACCTCTGCCTGCTCCACGACGATCGCCTGTATCTACTAAGACCGGCTACGACGAGCGCTATCCGCAAGCTCGCCCCGGGCCTCGTGATGCGGCTGTCGATCGTCGAGCGCTGCTTCGAGCTCGGCGATGGCGGCCCACGAGCTGCTCGGCGACGAGACCGAGTGGAAGCGCAAGTTCGCCACCGGCGAGCGCGCGCCACGTGGGCTTCCACGCCTACGAGCGCGGCTTCAGGGGCAGCATGAGCTACACCTACCGCGCGACCGCGCGGCCGCTGCTGAAGCGCGCCTACGACGGCACGCTCGCGCGCGCGTGCGGCCGGACTGACCGCCGCGCGCGGTCTAGCCCTCGAGCCGGAAGCCCGGATCCCCGGTCAGCTCGGCCACGTCCATCTGCGCCTTCTGGAGCTTGCCGGCGTAGTCCCAGTTCAGCGCCTGCCAGCGGGTGAACTGATCGAGCACCCAGATCCCCGACTGGCGGCTGCCGTTCCCCGACTTGCCGTTCCCGCCGAACGGGAGGTGCGCCTCGGCGCCGGAGGTCGAGTTGTTCACGGAGACCATGCCGGCGCTCACCCCGGCACGGAAGCGGAATGCGGACTTGGGGTCGTTCGTGTAGATCGCGGCGGAGAGCCCGTACCCGTGACCGTTGGCCAGGTCGATGCGCCTCGTCGAGGTCGCCGAACTCGGCCACGCCGATCAGCGGCCCGAAGGTCTCGGTCGAGTAGAGCGTCGTCGCCGGCCCGCACGCCGTCGACGATCGTCGGGTGGCAGAAGAGCCCCGCTTCGGGGTCGCCCACGAAGCCGGCGCGGGGACTGTCGGCGGTGATCCGCCCGGTGGCGCTCGAGCCGGAGATGGTGTGATGGTCCTCGATCAGCTCGAGCCACTCGAGGAATCGCTCGAGGAAGCGCTCGTGGATCATCGGCCCGTAGAGCACGTCGGCGGTCGGGTCGCCGATCGGGGCGTCCTCCACTGCGCGCGTGAGGCGCGCCACGAACTCGTCGTGCAGCGAACTGTGGACGATCGCCGTGCCGAGCGAGGTGCAGCGCTGCCCGGCGGTGCCGAAGCCGCTGAAGAGCGCCCCCTCCACGGCCAGGTCGAGGTCCGCGTCGGGCATGACCACCAGCGGGTTCTTGCCACCCAGCTCCAGGCAGGGCGACTGGACGTGCCGGCCGCACAGCTCGCCGATGCGCGCGCCCGACCTCCGACGAGCCGGTGAAGCCGACCTTGTCCACAAGCCGCTCCTCCAGCGCGCGCTCGAGGCCGGCGAAGGTCGGCGGCGCCGTCGCACTGGACGAGGTTGAGCACTCCGTCGGGAAGCCCGCCCGCGAGGAACAGCCGCGTGAGCGCGTCGCCGAGCGCCGGCGCGTACTCGGCCGGCTTCCACACCACGGCGTTCCCGCACAGCAGCGCGGGCACGATGTACCAGGAGGGCACGGCCACCGGGAAGTTCCCGGCCGTGATGATGGCCGCCACCCCCACCGGGTTGCGGAAGGTGAAGAGCTGCTTGTCGGGCATCTCGCTCGGCACCGTCTGCCGTACAGGCGCCGGCCCTCGGACAGGAAGAAGTCGCAGGTGTCCACGACCTCCTGCACCTCGCCGAGCGACTCCGGATAGGGCTTGCCGATCTCGCGCGTGACGAGCCGGGCGAGCGCCTCCTTGTTCTCCTCCACGAGACGCCCGATCTCCTTGATGGCGTTCCCGCGCACGGGCGCCGGGGTCGGCCGCCCATTCGCGCTGCGCCTCGCGAGCGGCGCGACAGGCGGCCACGAATGTGTCCGCGTCGCCCAGCAGCGCCTCGCACACCACGTCGTCGAGGTCCGCCGGGTTGCGCGACTCCACGCGCTGCCCGTCCTTGGCCGACGCCCCTCCGACGATGGATCCAACCGTTCGCGTGCCCGTGATGCTCATGGCCCCTAGCCTAGACGGGCCCGCCGGGGCGCGAGCTCAGTGGCAGGAAGCCGATGCCGCTGTCCGTGAAGCTCTTGCCGGCCACGGGCACGAACTGCCAGTCGTATCCGGTCGGCCGCAGGGTCATCTTCAGCACGCCGAAGGTGTTGCTCTCGCGCACCTGGCTGTTCGGCCGGATGTCGCCCACCTGGTAGTGGCTCTCGCCGCCGGTGCCGACCGTGAACTGGCGGATCCCGTTGGCGGCGTCGGCCTGTGCCCTCGGCGTCTGCGGGCCGAAGCGCTCGTACATGTGCTCGCTGCCGCTGAGCACCACGTCGGCGCCGTGCTCGTAGAGGATCTCCCAGAGCGGCTCCACGCTCCCGACGTTGCCGTGGATCTCGCCGGAGCTGAAGCGCGGCTCGTGGAGCTGGGCGAGCGTGCACTGCGAGTCGTTCTGCTCGAGGTCGTTCTCGAGCCACTCGTCCTGTGCGGCGTTGCACGACCGAAGCTGCACGTAGCAGCCGGAGTTGAGCGCCACCACGTGCCAGGCGCCGATGTCGTAGCTGTAGAAGCCGGACGGCCGCGGGCCGGCGGCCGCGCCGAAGTAGTCGAAGTACCCGCCGGCGTCGGGCACGCCGTAGTCGTGGTCGCCGGGGATCGGCCGCGTGCGCGCCTTGTGCCGCCCCCAGCTGCTGTTGTAACAGGCGTACTCGCTGGTCGTGCCGTTCATGTAGACGTTGTCGCCCAGCGTCATCACGGTGCCCGGGATCGCGTCGAGCAGGTTCGCGGTGGCCTCGTCGTCGGTGCCGCCGCAGTCGGCGATGTCACCCGCCGCGCCGATCGTGACCGTCTCGCCGCTGGGCGCCGGGACGGTGAAGCTCACCGGCCGCGCTCTTGCCCACGAGCCCGGCGGTGGTGGCCTGCTCGGCCTGTGCCGTGTAGGCGCCGGGGCTCAGGCTGCCCGAGGCCGCCACGGAGAAGAGCGTTGCTCGACTGGTGGGTGGCGGAGAGCGTCTGCACCGGGCTGCCGGACACCGAGCCGCCCGAGTAGACCTTGACCGTCACCGTGGAGGTCTCGCCGTCCGCCGTTCCGGCGAACACGGGGCGCAGGTCCACGGTGCTTCCGGGCGCCGGGGACTCCAGCACCACGGTCGGCGGCGGATCCTCCACCGGGCTCGACTTGGTGTAGTGGGCGAGCACGCGGCGGCCGGGCAGCGCGCTGCCGTACACGGCCACCTCGTCCATCCGCCCGCAGAACCAGTCGGTCGAGCCGCTCGAGCCGAGCGAGAGCACGCCGGTCCAGGTGTCCACGGTGGCGGCAATCGGCCAGCGTGGCGCGCACGGTGCCGTTCACGTAGATCGCCATCGACACTCCGTCGAAGGTGGCCACCACGTGGCTCCACGTGCCGGCGGGCACCGCGCCGGCCGGGGCTCGTGAGCTCGCTCGTGGCGCCGCCGCGCCAGAGCCGGAAGCTCACCGCGCCGCCCGAGCCGAGCCGCAGCATGTACTGGAGGTCCTTGCGCATCAGCGTCGCCGTGCTCGGCGGGAAGGGCCGCCGGCCGGATCCAGGTCTCGAGGCTCAGCGCCGCCCTCGGGCTGAGGCTGGCCGAGTTCGGCACGCGAACGGAGTCGTTGGTGCCGTCGAGCGCCATCGCCGTGCTCTGCGCCACCGGCACGATGCCGGCCTGGCCGAGCGCGGGCGAGCCCTGGTAGGCGCCCGTGTTGGCGAAGCCGGTCTGGTCGGCGGCCGCGGTGCCGCTCGCCTCGCCCAGCCGCCAGTAGGCGCGCGGGGCGTCGGCCATCACGGTATCGCGATAGGTGGCAGCCGCGGCGCGTCGAGGTCACCGCGAAGGTGCGCGGCGCGCTCCGGCCGGTGTTCCCCGCGCCGTCCTGCCTGCTCGGCGCGCGCCGTGTAGGTGCCCACGGGCAGGGCGCCTGGCGGCGGCACGGAGAAGGCCGCACCCGAGCGGCTGGCGGTGAGGCTGGCCACCGGCGTGCCGGAGTCGCTGACCCCGGCGTAGACGATGCACGCGAACCTGGGTCGAGTCGCCCGCGGCCGTGCCCCGGCCGAGCCGGCGAACGCGGGCGTGGTGTCGCTCGTGGCGGCGCCCTCCGGCGGGCGCCGCGAGCGCTGGCCTGCGGCGCGACGGTGTCCACGCGGAAGGTCACCGCGGCGCTCGTGCCGGTCTTGCCGCTCGCCCCGGCCGCCTCCGCCTGGGCGGTGTACACGCCGTCGTCGAGCAGCTCGCCGGGCGTCGCCCGACCAGGTGGCGCCCGCCGCGTGTCAGCTCCAGGGTCCTGGCGGGCGCCCCCGCCGCGGCGGCGCCCGGGTAGATCGCGAGCGTGACCGCGCTGGGGCTCGCGCCGGCGTCGGTCCCTGCGCGGCGAAGGAGGGTGTGGGATCGGCGGTCTCGGCGCCGCGCCGCCGGGGACACGATCGCCGCGGTGGGCTCGGGGATCGCCGGCGGCTTGACCGGCGGCTTGACCGGGGGCGTCACGGGCTTGACCGGCGGCGGCTGACCTTCACCGGCGGCTTGGTCACCACCGGCGCCCGCCTTGATCGTGAACGTCGAGGCCCTGGCTGGCGCCGCGGTTGCCGGCGCCGTCCAGCTGGCTGGCCTTGGCGGTGTAGGTGCCCGGCAGCAGCGCAGGGGCGAGGTTCACGGCCCACGCAGCTCCCCTGCGGCGCGCCGTCAGGACGCGCTGCGGCCCGGCCCGTGGCCCTCGCTGCCGAGGTAGACCCGCACCGCCACCGTGCGCCTGTCGCCCGCGGCGTGGCCGGCCTTGCCCGCCAGCCGGGGGTGGTGTCGAAGGTGGCCGACCCGCCGGCCGGGCTCGTGAGGCTGACCTTCGGCGCGCTTTCGGTCCGGCGCGCCCTTCGAGGCCATGACGGACGTCGCGCCCGCGGCGAGGACGCAGCGCGATGCAGAGAACGACGAGTTGGCTGGGGGAGCGGAGGGTTCGCATCATCGTCCGTGATGAGGGGAGCTCCTCGGCGGGGAGGCGGGACCGGCTCGTACCCTGACTCGAAGGTACATCCGACCTGGTGAGCGCGCCAGCGCCAACCCCGCCGGGACCGGCATCGGGACAGGAAACGCCCACTACGATCGGTCAGGTTCGATGGTTCGCACCAAGAATCGCGTCCGGATCGGCGCTCGCCGTGGCGCTGGCGGCGGTGGTCGCCTTCGTGGCCATCGACGTGCTGTCGTCCTCCGAGGAGCCGACCGGGCCCGCAGGCGCCGGGCGATCCCGCCGACGGGTTCGGCGTGGGCAACTGGCCGCCCGCCGACTGGCGCCCCTACTCCGACGACTCGCCCTTCAACCAGCTGCTGCCCGAGGACCCGCGGCTCCACCCGCGCTCCGCGGCGATCGTCGCGCGCCTGACCGAGCAGGGCGGCCCCTCGGACCTGCGCGCCGGCATCGCCGACTCCGACGGCGACTTCCAGCACCCGACCTACTGGTCCACCCCGGACGATCCCGTCGTTCACGATCCACTGCACCCGCCCCTACGGCCGCTGCGAGATCGAGGGCATGCAGGTGCGGATCCCCGACCGCGCGCGGCCGGCCGGGGGCTCGGATCGCCACCTCACCGTCGTGGACCAGCGCAGCGGCTGGGAGTACGACCTCTGGGAGGTGGAGTCGAAGCCGAGCGGCGGCGGCGAGCTCGTGACCGGCTACGGCGGGCGCACCCGCATCGACGGCGACGGCCTCGGCTCGGACGCCACGGCCGCCCACTTCGGCCTCCTGGCCGGGATCATCCGGGCCGAGGAGCTGCGGCGCGGCCGCATCGACCACGCGCTGTTCCTGGTGGCGGACTGCGACTCGGGCGAGTTCGTCTACCCCGCCCGCGGCCGCGGCGCTCCCTGCGAGGACCGCACCGACGCGCCCGCGGAGGGCATGCGCTTCCAGCTCGACATGTCCGACGCCGAGATCCGCGCGCTCGACGCGCCGCGCTGGAAGCGGGCCATCCTCCGGGCCCTGGCCCGGTACGGCATGTTCGTCGGCGACACCGGCGGATCGCCGTGGGACCTCGAGTTCGAGTCCGGGTCCACCTACACGAGCTTCGGCTATCCCGACCGGATCCTCAGGTACGCCAAGCGCATCGGCATCCCGCGCGAGGACGACGGCAGATACCACTTCGACCTGGACGAAGGGGATCGACTGGCGGAGCCGCCTGCGGGTGGTCGATCCGTGCGTGAGCGAGCGGAGCTGCTGACTCGTGGGGAACTGAATCCCGCTGGGCGGGACTCAGTGCGATCGAGTGCGCAGCCGCCCGCCGGCCACCGCCACCGAACGCAGCACCGGCGAGGTCTTCAGCCGGAGGAAGAGCGGGCGGTTGCCGGGGTAGACCCCCACCCGCGGCCAGCTCAGCGGCTGCGGCCGCGTGCGGCAGCCCGGTGAGGGTGCCCGCGGCGCGGTAGCCCGCGGCCCCCGCCGCGCGCACCACGCGCTCGTCGTAGTCCCCGTACGGGTAGGCGATCGAGTCGCAGCGGCCCGAGGCGCTCCAGAAGCAGCTCGCGCGAGCCGGCCAGCTCGCGCTCGAGCTCGGCGTCGTCCACGACCTGCGGCAGCCGCGGGTGCGAGCGCGTGTGCGAACCCACCTCCCATCCCTGCTCGGCCAGCTCGCCGAGGCCGTCCCAGGTGAGGCACAGGAGCTCGTCGCGGTGCGGCCCGTCGGTCCACTCCTCGATCCCGGGCCAGGACATCGGCTCCTCGCGCCCCACCCAGTCGGTGGGCGCGTAGACCGTGCCGGGCGCGCCGTGGCGGGCCAGCACGGGAGCGGCCAGCTCGAGGGTGGAGCGGTAGGCGTCGTCGAAGGTGATCGCCAGCGTGCGGCGCCAGGGCGGGTCGGTGACCGCCCGGGTGAAGGTGGTGGCGCGGTAGCCGCGCCGCTCCAGCGCGGTGATCTGCTCGTCGAGCAGGCCGGGGCTCACGGCGAGCTCGGACGGCCAGCGCTCGCTGACCGCGTGGTAGCAGAGCACGAGGATGTCCCTCATCCCGGGCCGCCGTCGAGTCGCGGACCTAACCTACCGATAGTGGGACCATGGCAACTGACGTTCGACCTGCTCGACGGCATCGATGCCGCCGACGCCGACTGGGCCAGGCTGGCCGAGGCCTCCGGGAACGTCTTCTCCACCCCGGAGTGGGCCTCGGTCTGGTGGCGCCACTTCGGCGACGACCGGGAGCTGCGGGTGCTCGCGGGACGCGACGCCGGCGGGGCGACCGTCGCGATGCTGCCCGCTCTACGTCAACCGCGCGCGGCCCCTGCGCGTGCTGCGCTTCATCGGCCACGGGCCGGCCGACCAGCTCGGGCCGGTGTGCGCCCCCGCCGACCGCGAGCGCGTGGCCGGCGCGCTCCGGCAGCTGCTCGCCGACCGGCGCTGGCGCGCCGACCTGCTGGTGGGCGACCGCGTTGGCGGTGCCGAGCGGCTGGAGCGAGCGCACCGGCGCCACCGTGCTGCTCGCCGAGCCCAGCCCCACGCTGGCCATCGACGGCCAGAGCTGGGACGAGTTCCTCGCCTCGAAGAGCAAGAACTTCCGCGACCAGGTGCGGCGCCGCGAGCGCAAGCTGGCCAAGAGCCACGAGCTCTCCTTCCGGCTCAGCGACGCCGCGCGCCTCGACGAGGACATGGGCATCCTGTTGCAGCCTGCACTCGGCCCGCTGGGAGGACGAGTCCGCCGCCTTCGAGCCGGAGCTCGAGGCGTTCCACCGCGAGTTCGCCGCCGTGGCCCTCGAGCGCGGCTGGCTGCGCCTCTGGCTCGCCGAGGTGGACGGCACGCCCGGTGCGCGGCCTGGTACGGGCTGCGCTACGCCGGATGCGAGTGCTTCTACCAGTCGGGCCGCGACCCGGCCTGGGACGAGCATTCCGTGGGCTTCGTCCTGCTCGCCCACACCATCCGCTCGGCCTTCGAGGACGGGATGCGCGAGTACCGCTTCCTGCGCGGCGGCGACGCCTACAAGGGCCGGTTCGCCGACGGCGACCCCGGGCTGGAGACCGTGGTGCTCGGCCGCGGCTCCCTGCGGCCGGCCGGCCGTGGCCGCCGCCGGCGCGCTCGGGCGCCTGCCTCGCGGGGATCGCCTGCTCGCCCGGGCGAACAGCCGCTAGCCGCCGGTTCACCAGCCCGCGGCCACGAGCTTGCGGATCGGCCCGTGGAGGTTGCGCTCGGTCCAGCCCTCGCGCTGGAGGAACACGGCCAGCGGATCCAGCTGGCGGCGCCACGCGGTGCAGCCAGTAGGCCACCGCCAGCGCCTCCAGCGTCTCCAGGTCGGGGGACACGCCGACCGCGCCGGCAGTACTCGTGGACCCGCTCGTCCCCGCCGGCCCGCACGAGCGGCCAGAGCACGTCGGTGAATCGCTCGCCGGGGGTGAAGTCCCGCACCCGGCGGCGCGAGAGCGCGATCAGGTCGAAGAGGTCGATCAGCGGCAGCGCGCCGGTGGCGGCCCACTCCCAGTCCAGCACCGTGGCCAGCCGGCCGTCGCGGATCAGGAAGTTCTCGCCCCAGAAGTCGCCATGGCTCTGCCCGCGCGGCACGTCGGCCAGCCGCTGCTCGAGGTTCGCGACGATCGACTCCAGCGCCTCGGCGCTCCTCCGCGCCCACGTACTCCATCATGCGCCGGCCCTGCGCCGGGAAGCTCTCGGCTCACCGGCATCGCGGTCCGCCGACACGTCCACGCCGAAGAGGGCTATCAGGAACTCGAGGGAGTCCTCCCAGAGGTCCGTCCGTCATCCGCCAGGGGTGCGATCCCATGGCGTTCGGCTCGAGCGAGTAGCGCAGCGGGCCGACCTCTGCCCTGCGGCGAGCGGGACCACGAGACGGTCGCGCACGACCGGGCGGGCATTCGCCGCCGGCCACGGCGTGCACCGCGTCGAGCGACACGTCGAGCGGCCGCCTGGAGGGCCCCGCGGCCAGGCGCATGAAGTACTCCCGTCGTCCGATCGCGCGCAGGCAATCACCACCCTGCCGCTCTCGAAGACGGTGGTGGACGCTCGCTCGGAGCTTGACGCCCGGCGGTGGCGCCGGCGCGCCCGACGGCCGTGTCGATGCAGGCTCGGCCGGCTGCGGGCCGCGGCTTCCGGTGAGCACGAAGCCCACCGGGGTGCGCAGGCGGCTTGAGCCAGCCCCCGCGCCCGAGGCCGTATCGGCTGCGCGACCGTCGCCGGTGGCCATCGCGTGCTGTGAGCCCCGCGTCCGTCAGCGACGCGCTCGGCGCGGCGGGCCCCGCGAGGGCCCGGGCCGTCTCGAGCGGCGAGAGCAGCAGCTGCGCAGCCCGGCATCGGGGCGGGTACCGCGCGCGGCGGGGTCACCCGGCCGCCGGCCACGGCGATCGACACCACCCCGCCCTCGGTCAGCTCGGCCACGGCGTCCGCCACGTCGTCCGCGTCCGGGCACGCCCTCGTGTCGTAGAGCACGGCGTCGACGCCGCCGTTGCGGCCGGGCGTGCCCGAGTGCTCGCCGCCACGGCGTAGCCGCTGTCGCGGAGCACCTCGGCCAGGGCGGGGTCGCCGTGGCTGTCCGATACGGGTGCGTCTCTCCGGGCAGAACGGCCCAGACCCAGCTCTGTCGCTGGATGACGCTGATGGCTAGCAGTCCGGAGCTCGCCGTCGTGGCCCCGGCGAAGAGCGCCGCCACGCGGCCGGGCTTCCGAGTCGAGCGAGAAGCGCCCCACGCACTCGAGCCCGGCATCCACGAGCTCGTCCCGCAGCGCGGCGTCCGAGGCCACCCGCCGGGTGGCCTCCACCGCGGCGTCCGCGTCACCGGGCGGGATCAGCACCGAGCGGCCCTCGGCCAGCTCGGGCACGCCGCCCACCGCCGTGGCCACCACGGGCAGGCCGGCGGCGAAGGACTCGAAGAGCACCTGCGGCACGCCCTCGGTCCAGGACACGTGCAGGAACATGTGACTGTCGCGGTAGTGGTCCCGGAGGCCGCCGTCGAGCGAGAGGTAGCCGAGCAGATCGGCGTGCTCCGCCACCCCGTCCGCCCGCAGCGCGGTCCGCCAGCTCCTCGCGCATGGTGCCGTCGCCGCACACCACGAGCCGCCAGCGCGGGTCGTGCTCGCGCAGCCGCGCGAACACGTCGGCCAGCAGCAGCGGGTTCTTCTCGGGGTCGAGCCGGCCCACGCTGAGCACGCGTCAGATCCCCGTCGTATGAACGGGCCAGTGCCTCCTCGCGGGTTGTCACGTGCTCGTCGTCCACCAGCGAGATCACTATCGGCAATACCTCGCCCCCGCGATAGCGACGGGCAAGATCCGGCCCCACGGCCACCATCGGGTAGAGCCGGCCCAGAGCGCGCCAGATGCCCTCGAGCACAAGCGCCGCGCCGAGGATGTCGTAGCGCCGCGGGATGGCGGGTGCGCATGTGGCTCGGGAAGTCCTGTCGGACGCCGAGCACCACGCGCCGCCGGCGCAGGCGCGCCGCGAACAGCGAACGCGCACCGCCAGCGGGTGCGGCCCGAGCAGCCAGACGGCGTCCACGTCCGCCGAGGAGCCTCCAGAAGCGGCGAACCGAGCGCACCATGGCCCCCACCGCGGTCCATGGGCCGACAGGCGGGCGTAGTGGGGCAGCCCCAGAAGCCCACCCCGTCGGGCACCCGGTAGTGGGAGCGCCCCGGGCTCGGGCGCCAGGCGGCCGACCAGCGTGAGGTGGTCCACGAAGCGCCCGAGCCTGGACATGAAGACCACGAACGACTCCGGGGCGTACAGGGACTCGCCGTCGTGCCGATACTCCACATCGCTGTAGGCGGCCACCCGCACCCGGCCGCATGCTAGTCGCCAGGGGTAGCCGTCCTCCGGGCGCGGTTACCTTCGACGGAGTGCCCGAGGCCCCGAGAACCGGGGAGGAGCACGGCCGCTCGCTCAGCGGCCCTCCTTCGCCCGGTCGGCCGCCACCACCTACGGCACCAACCTCGCGGTCGCGCTGCTGTCGTTCGTGAGCGTGCTGATCACCGCCCGCGCGCTCGGCGCGGTCGGCCGCGGCGACATCGCCTTCCTGACCACGGTCGCCTACCTCACCGCGCAGCTGAGCACGATGGGGGTGGCTCAGGCCAACGCCAACTTCGCGGCCCGGGAGCCGGATCTGAGCCCGACGCTGGCCGGCACGTCGCTGGCGCTGGCCCTCGTGTTGGGGCTCCGGCCGCGCTCGTCCTCGGCGGCGTGATGGTCGTGTTCCCGGACCTGAGCGGCGAGGCGGCAGCGGGCCTGCTCGTGCTCGTGCTGGCCTCGATCCCGATGCTGATCCTCCAGGAGTACCTGATGTACCTGGTCCAGGCGCACTACGGGTTCAACGTCACGAACCTCTCGTGGCTCATCACCCCGGTCACCAACGTGACCGTAAATGGCGTGTTCGCGCTGCTTCGGCGCCATCACCGTCACCTCGGCGGTGGCCACGTGGATCGGCGGCATGCTGCTGGCCACGCTGATGCTGGCCTGGGCCGTGGCGCGCCGCCTGGGCGGCTTCGCACGGCCCGACCGGGCCCTGGCCAGGCGCATGCTCTCATTCGGGCTGAAGGCGCATCTCGGGCCGGGCCATGCTGTTCGGCAACTACCGCGCCGACCAGTGGATCCTCGGCGTGATCGCCGGCTCCAAGGAGCTCGGCCTCTACAGCGTGGCCGTGGCCTGGTCGGAGGTGCTCTTCTTCCTCCCCACCACGCTGGTGGCCGTGACCGCGCCCCGACCTGGTCCGGGCCAGCCCCGAGGAGGCCCGCCGGCGAGCGTCCATGGTCGCTGCGCGGGGCGCTCCTCCTCACGCTCGTCTGCGCGGTGGGCATGATCCTGCTCGCGCCGTTCCTCTGCACCACGATCTTCGGCGAGCGAGTTCTCGGGCTCGGTGGAGATGCTCCGCGTGCTCTGCCTCGGCTCGTTCGGGATCACGACTCTCAAGCTGCTCGGCAACGCTCTCACCGCCCAGCGGCGGCCGCTGCTCGAGACCGGCGCGCGTGGCCGTGGCGTTCGTGACCGTGTTCGCGCTGGACTTCGCCCTGATCCCCGACCACGGCGGCCTGGGTGCCTCGATCGCGTCCGCCGCCTCCTACACGCTCGGCGGGCTCGCGGCGGCCGTGATCTTCGGACGCACGCTCGGAGCGGGCGTCGGCGACCTCATCCCGCGCCCCAGTGACGTGCTTGCCCTCTGGCGCAGCGTGCGGGCGCGCTTCAGGCCTGCAGCGCCGGCTCCCGGCGAGGGCTGACCGGCGGCAGCTCGCGGGGCGCGGGCGCCGCCGACAGCATCGGCGCTGCCGCGGGGTCCTCCTCGCGCTGAGCCAGCCGATAGAGCATCGGCCCGAACGCCAGCAGCACCCAGATCTGGAACCCGTTGCCGTTGGAGATGAAGAACGAGGCGATGAGCGCGGCCAGCAGCGCCACGAACACAGCCCTGGAGAACGCCGCCGAGTCCGTGTCCCCCCTGCTCTCGAACCTCCGCGCGGCGCGCATGCGCGGCGGCCAGCGAGCTGAGGATGATCGCCAGGAAGAGGCCGAGGCCCACCAGGCCGACCTCGACCATGGTCTGCAGATACACGTTGTGCACCACGTGCGGCCGCTCCGCGATGAAGTTCACGAACGTGAGCTGGCCGGGGCCGCTCACGTAGCGGGGCGCGTAGACGCGGTAGTTCTCGAGGCCCACGCCGACGATCGGGTGGTCCTTGAAGATCCGGCCGCCCACCACCCAGAGGCTGCTGCGCCCGTTCCCGCTGTCCGCCGTCTGGGTCACGCGCTTGTAGGCCTCGGGCGTGGCCGCGAACCAGACAGCCACCACGCCGACCATGATCGCGACGAACGCGATCACCAGGATCCGCCCCCGCTTGGCCACCACCACGGCGGCAGCCGTGGCGACGATCGCGGCGATGAGCCCGCCGCGGGACTCGGTGGCCCCGAGGCCGAGCACGAGGATCACGCCCATCCCGGCGAGCGCGATCCGGGCGAGTGCGCTGCGCACGCCCACCGCCAGGCCCACCGCCATCGCCAGCGAGGGCACGATCCCGGCCGCGAGGTAGTTCGGGTCGTCGAGGCCGCCGCGCAGGCGGCCGTCGTCGACCAGGGCGCTCGTGTCGGTGGGCGGCCTGATGCCACCGATCAGCCCGATCGTGACTGAGAACGTGACCCCGATGATGAACGCGAAGGCGATCGTCCTGATCTGGGTCGGGGTGAAGTCGAGCGTCATGAGCACCATGAACATGAGCGCGCAGGCCACCCAGGGCTGGAGCGCGGTGAACGCGATGCTGGGCTGCTCGGCCCAGACGATCGACAGCGCCAGCCAGACGACGAAGACGGCCACCAGCAGCAGCAGGCGGGCCGGCACGTGCCTCCCCTGGTCGTGGGCGTGGCTGCGGAGCGTGCCGAGCCAGGCCAACGCGATCACGAGCCCCGCCGCGTGCGAGGCCGTGTCGAAGCCGGGAAGGCCCGGTGAGGAACGTGGTGGGAACCCAGAGCGCGATGCCGAGCGGAAGGTTCACGAGCACCAGCGGCAGGTAGCAGAGCCCCACCAGCAGGCCGATGCCCAGCTTGAAGTCGTAGGCCATCAGCGCGCCCACGGCCACGCACGCGAGCAGCGTGATCGCGATGATCGTGCCGGGGCTCACCTGCGGGATGGGCGGCGTCCGGGGAGCGGCCCTGTTGGACTGCGGAGCGCTGGGTGCGAAGGAGTTCATCGCGTGTTCCGGCGCAGTCTAGGTGCCCATCTCAGCGCTGGCGGACGGCGGTGCGAGGCTGCCCCAGCCCAAGCCGGGCGCCCAGCTTCTGCGCGACTCCCTCGATCATCCCCAGGCCGTAGCCGAGGTGGAGCGCCGGGAAGCAGGCCACCAGCCGCGGGATCAGCTCCGGCCGCGAGCGCGAGGCGGAGACCGAGGCGGCGGTGGCACCCGCCCCGTACGCGAGCGTGAGGGCGACCAGCCCGCGGCGCGCCTTCGAGCTCACAGGGCTGGCCAGCACGAGGCCGCCGAGGGCGGCCACCAGTCCCGGAGGGGCAAGGTGGTAGGGCGCGGAGGAAGTCCGGGTGGGCGGCGAGCACGCGCACGCGCGACTGCCCGTAGTTGCGGTGCTGGCGGAACACCGCGCCCCATGAGGAGCGGGTGGTGTAGACGAAGCGCACGCTGGTGTCGAGCACGAGCTTGTAGCCGGCCTTCTTGAGGCGCCAGTTGAGCTCCTCGTCCTCGCCCACGAGCATGTCGGTGCGGAAGCCGCCGACCTCCTCGAGCGGGGCGCGCCGGTAGACGCCGGCCTGGATCGTGTCCACCTCGGCGCGAATGCGCTCGTCCGCGTAGACGCTGGTGCCGACGCCGAAGCTCGAGCCGCGGGCCAGCGCCACCGCCTCGCCGAAGGGGGTCTCCCCCACCTGCTCGGGCTGAGCGCCGACGCAGCAGACCTTCGGGCCCTCCTCGACCAGCAGCTCGGCGGCCCGGCGCAGGTAGTCGGGATACAGGTAGGTGTGGGCGTCCACGCGGGCGATCAGCTCGGAGCTGCCCCTGCTGGATCCCCAGGTTGCAGGCCTGGGCGGCGTTCAGCCGACCGCTCCCGTTCACGAGCGCCAGCCGGCCGTCGGACGCGCGCCCGGTCGCGCACCACGCGCGCCGTCTCGTCCGTGGAGCCGGCGTCCACCACCCACACCCGGTAGCGATCGGCCGGGTAGTCCTGGGCGAAGATGGCGTCGAGGCAGCGATCCACGTGCCCCTCCTCGTTGAAGGCGGGCACGACCACGTCGACGCTGGGAAGCTGTTGCGTGTGCATGGCGGTCGCCTCGTTCAGGCGAGCGACCGCTCGCGCTCGAGCGCCGCGAGGCTCTCGCGAAGCGCGCCGACCACGTGGTCCTGGTCGCTCTCGGCCAGGGTCGGGAACAGCGGCAGCGTCAGCTCGGTGCGGGCCGCCAGCTCGGCGCGCGGCAGCGATCCCTCGACCGATCCCTCGTACGCGGTGAACTCGTGGATCGCCGGGTAGAGCACGCTGGTCTGCACCCGCTGCTCGAGCAGCTTGGCCCGCAGCGGCTCGCGCACGTCCGGGTCGTCGACCATCACCGGCATCACGTAGCAGGAGGAGGTGTCCACCTCGTCGTCCCGGTAGGGCACGCTCAGCCCCGGCAGGTCGGCGAGCATGCTCCGGTAGCGGTGCACGAGCGAGCGGCGCCGGGCGATGTCGTCCTCGAGGCCCTCGAGGCGCGCCACCAGCAGGGCCGCGCGCGGCTCGTCCATCCGGTAGTTGAAGCCGAGCCCGACCACGTCGTAGCCGGCCGAGTGGCCGCGATGGCGGTCCCAGGTGCCCGACGTCATGGCGTGGGAGCGAAGGCTCCGCACCTGCTCCGCCACGCCGTCGTCGTCGGTGGAGAGCAGGCCGCCCTCGCCGCACGAGAGCACCTTGTTGGAGAAGAAGCTGAAACAGCCGGCCAGGCCGAAGGTGCCCAGCTTGCGGTCGCTGCCCACCGGCGTCGCGCTCGGAGTGTGCGCGGCGTCCTCGATGAGCGCCAGGCCGTGCTCCTCGCAGAGCTTGCCGAGCGCCTCCACGTCGGCCGCGTAGCCGCCGTAGTGCACCGCGCATACCGCCTTGGTGCGGGGCGTGATGCGGGCGGCCACGTCCTCGGGGTCGAGCCCGAGGTCGTGCTGGCCCACCACGTCGGCGATCACCGGGGTGGCACCGCAGTAGCGCACCGCGCTGGCCGACGCGACGAACGTGATGGCCGGAACGATCACCTCGTCGCCCGGGCCCACTCCGGCCGCCAGGTAGGCGAGATGGAGAGCGGCGGTGCAGCTGGAGAGCGCGATCGGCGTGGCGCGCGCCGAGGTGCTCGGCGAACGCCGCCTCGAAGTCCTGGGTGCGCGGGCCCATGGTGAGCCAGCCGGAGCGCAGCGTGGCCTCCACGGCCGCGATCTCGCGGTCGCCCAGCTTCACGTCGAAGAGCGGGATCAGCCGGTCGTCCGCCACGGCTAGTTCCTGTAGCGGCCGTCGTAGGGATCGCCGAAGCGCTGCTCGCTCGAGCGCCCCCACGATCTCCTCGATGCCGTCGGGCACGCGGTTCACGGGCTCGAAGCCGAGCTCGGCGCGGATCTTCTCGAACGAGACCTTGTAGTCGCGCGGGTCCTCGTCGCGGGAGACGTACTCCACGTCGCCCTTGCCGAGCTTCCCGGTGATGATCTCCACGAGGTCGAGCTTGCGGTAGTTCTCGTCGGAGTGGCCGGCGTTGAACACCTTGCCGGCCACGGCGTCCGCCGGGGCGTCCAGCACGGTGTGCACCGCCCGGGCCGCGTCGCGAACGTGGATGTAGGGCCGCCAGAAGCGCTCGCCGAACACCTCGAGCCGCTTGTCGGCCCAGAGGTCGCGCGTGAACTCGTTGACGGTGAGGTCGAAGCGCATGCGGTTGCCGACGCCGTAGACGGTCGCGAACCGGAGGCAGGTCGGGCGCAGGCCGTGGCCGTTGCCGTTCGTCGCTCCCCAGCAGCGCCTGCTCGATTCCCACCTTCTGCTCGGCGTACAGCGACACGGGCCGCAGCTCGCCGCTCTCGTCGATCGGAACGGTGGGATCGGCCATGCGGCCGTAGTTGGAGCAGGTGGAGGCGAAGATGAGGCGCTCGACGCCGAGCTCGCGGGCGTCCTTCACCAGAGCGCGGCTGCCCTCCACGTTCACGTCGTTGGAGAGCTCGGGGTCGCGGGCGCAGGCCGGGTCGCCGACGATGGCCGCCAGGTGCACCACGGCCTCGGCGCCCTCGAGGGCGCGCCGGCGGGCGTCAGCGTCGCGGATGTCGCCGCGGATCAGCTCGACGCCGCGGTCCGTCAGGTCCTTGGCCACGTCCTCCTGGCCGTGCAGCAGCACGTCCAGCACCCGGACCTCGCGGCCCGAGGACGAGCAGCTCGTCCACGACGAGCGCGCCGACATAGCCGGCTCCACCGGTAACCGTGACCGTCATCGAACGACGGGGTTGACCGGGGCGTGGCCAGCCGCAGGCTGGCTCGATCGATGCGAGCCGGGGGGCTCGTTGGCTGTCTGTCTCGTTCATAAGGAGGGGCTTGACCTGCTCGAATTCGAGAATCGCCTTCTCGTAGTCCTCGTGGCGTCCGATGTCGAGCCAATAGCCGTCATAGACGTAGGCGCCCACCTGGACGTTCGCGTCGAGGAGGCGCTGCACGAGGTCGGGCAGGTCGAGGCGCTGATCGGCCTCGACGTGCTCGAGCGCCGCGGGCTCGATGACGTAGACGCCCATGCTCACGATGTACGGGATCTCGGGCTTCTCCTCGAAGCCGGTGATCACACGGGTCTCGCCGGCGTTGCCGTCGAGGTGGATCACGCCGTACTCGGTGCGCACGACGCGGCGATGAGAGGCGATCGTGAGGGCGTTGCCACTCGCGCTGTGGACGTCCACCAGGTGCGCGTAGTCGAGCGCCGTGAGCACGTCGCCGTTCATCATCAGGAAGGTTTCGTCGAGGCGGTCGATGGTCGCCAGCGGGCCGACGGTCCCCAGCGGCGTGAGCTCCTCGTGGTAATCGATGCTCAGGCCGTGCGTGGAGCCATCGCCCATCACGGCACGAACCAGGTGAGAGAGGTAGCCGACCGCCAGCGTCAGGTCGTCGAAGCCGGCGTCGCGCAGCTGGTGCACGACCACGTCCAGGATGGCGCGATCGCCGACCGGAAGCAGGGGCTTGGGCAGGACCGTGGTGTACGGACCCAACCGCGACCCTTTGCCGCCGGCGAGAATGACTGCGCGCCTACCCATTCTTCTATCCCCTTTCGGCGTTCGGCGACACGACTTGAGTCGTGGAGCGGAGGCCATCCCGGCCACCGGCCGTCCATCTTAGGCTGTACAACCTTCTGATCAGGATTGCCTCGACCCCGCACCGTACTTGCGAAGACGCTGTACTGGCTGGCCGTCCTCGTCATCTCTCTGGCCCTGCTCGTGCTGCTGGTCCTCTTCTTCGAGTCGCGCGACAGCTCGGACCTCGAGAACTCGCAGAACTCCGCGGGACCCGGGTCCGTGATCGTCGCGCGCAGCTAACCGCGGTCGACGTTCGAGTACCCCCGCCTGACGAACCGCGCGAACACGATCAGGCGCTGCGCAGCACTGTACAGAGGGTGGCAGGCGCTCAGCACGAGCCTGTCGTATTTGACCCTCTTCGTCACCCAGAGCGCGGTCGGCTCCACGATTTGGGTGCGTTCCACCCTGTAGACGAAGCTGCCGTAGGGCATCTGAAGCACGATCTTGTCGCCGCGGTCGAGCTGGTCGATGTTGCGGAAGGGGGCGCCATGGGTGGTGCGGTGCCCCGCGATCGCCACGGTGCCGTGGTTCCCGGGCATCGGGGTGTCGTGATAGTGGCCGGGCCCCTTGCGGAGGTCGTCGGTGTCGGTGCCCTCCACGATGAAGGCGGATTTGTCGATCTTGGGGATCTCGATCTCGCCGATCGCGTCCCCGGGTAGGGGCCTGCGGGCGATCACCCGCGGCGGCGGATGATCGAGCTGCTTCTCCAGCTCGGCCTGCTGTTTATCCGCCAGGAACGCTGACACCGGCTCCTGCCAGGCGAGCGTCATTCCGGCGTCTCCGATGAGCAGGAGACCGCTCACGATCATCACCGAGGCGATGAACCGGAGCACCACCTTGACGGGGCTGCGGGACCGTACTTCTGTGGCGCTCATCCGGAATCTGAGTGTAGGGTGCATTCATGCCCGAACGAACGAGCTGGGCCCTCTCGGAGGCCCCCACCACCAACCCGAAGCTGCTCCGCTGGGTCGAGGAGATGGCCGATCTGACCACCCCCGATTCCGTGGTCTGGTGCGACGGATCGGCCGAGGAATACGACCGTCTTTGCGCTCAGATGGTGGATGCGGGCACCTTCGAGCGGCTCTCTGAAGCCAAGCGCCCGAACTCGTACCTGGCGCGTTCGGACCCGGGCGACGTGGCTCGCGTCGAGGACCGCACCTTCATTTGCTCCGAGAACGAGGCCGACGCCGGCCCCACCAACAACTGGCGCGATCCGGCCGAGATGCGCGAGACGCTCTCCGACCTTTTCAGCGGGTCGATGCGCGGCCGCACGATGTACGTGGTGCCCTTCTCGATGGGCCCGCTCGGCTCTCCGATCGCACACATCGGCGTGCAGCTCACCGACTCGCCGTACGTGGCGGTGAGCATGCGGATCATGACCCGCATGGGTGCCGGCGCTCTGGAAGCGCTCGGCGATGACGGGGACTTCGTGCCCTGCCTCCATTCGGTCGGAATGCCGCTGGAGGAGGGCGTGGAGGACGTGCCGTGGCCGTGTGACGCGGATAACAAGTACATCGTCCACTTCCCCGAGACCCGTGAGATTTGGTCGTTCGGATCGGGCTACGGCGGCAACGCCCTGCTCGGCAAGAAGTGCTTCGCGCTGCGGATCGCGTCGGTCATGGCCCGCGACGAGGGGTGGCTGGCCGAGCACATGCTGATCCTCAAGGTCACCTCTCCCGAGGGCGTCTCCAAGCACCTCGCGGGGGCCTTCCCCTCCGCCTGCGGCAAGACGAACCTGGCCATGCTGATCCCCACCCTTCCCGGCTGGAAGGTCGAGACGATCGGCGACGACATCGCCTGGATGAAGTTCGGCAGCGACGGCAGGCTCTACGCGATCAACCCCGAGGCCGGCTTCTTCGGCGTGGCGCCCGGCACCGGCGAGAAGACCAACCCGAACGCCATGGCCACGGTGCGCTCCAACTCCATCTTCACCAACTGCGCCCGCACCGACGACGGCGACATCTGGTGGGAGGGCATGACGAAGGAGCCTCCCGCCCACCTGGTGGACTGGCATGGCGAGGACTGGACGCCGGACTCGGACAGGCCGGCCGCCCATCCCAACGCCCGCTTCACCACGCCCGCCGCCCAGTGCCCGTCGATGGCGCCCGAGTGGGAGGACCCGGCCGGCGTGCCGATCGACGCCTTCCTGTTCGGCGGACGCCGCTCCACCGTGATCCCGCTGGTGCACGAGGCCTTCGACTGGGAGCACGGCGTGTTCCTCGGATCGATCATGTCCTCCGAGACCACGGCCGCCGCTGCAGGCGACGTCGGCAAGCTGCGCCGCGACCCGATGGCGATGCTGCCCTTCCTGGGGTACGACATGGCCGCGTACTTCGAGCACTGGCTCGCTGTGGGCGAGCGTGACGGGGCACGGCTCCCGCGCGTCTTCTACGTCAACTGGTTCCGCAAGGACGAGTCCGGTCAGTTCCTCTGGCCCGGGTTCGGCGAGAACAGCCGTGTGCTGGCCTGGATCTTCCGCCGCTGCGACGACGAGGCCGAGGCAGTCGACACTCCCATCGGCCGGGTGCCGGCCGCCGGGGCGATCGACACCACAGGGCTGGGCATGCCGGATTCGGACGTCAGCTCGCTCCTGGAGGTCGATCCGGACGAGTGGAAGGCCGAGCTTCCACTGATCGAAGAGCACTTCGCCACCTTCGGCGACCGGCTGCCGGACGCTCTGCGCGCGCAGCTGGCTGCGCTCGAGCAGCGGCTCAGCGCGTAGCGCGCGTGAAGCTGCGGAACGTGGCCCAGGCCGGCTTGGGCTCCCCGTTCAGGCGGAACAGCCCGCAGTAGAACTCCCAACCGCGGGAAGTCGGGCCGACCCGGTCGCGCCAGCTGAACCAGACCAGCTTGCTCACGTGGTAGCGGTTGCGGTTCCGGACCACGAACCGGAAAGCCGAGCGCAGGCGCCTGGCCTGGCCGGCGGGGGTGGTCGAGAAGTACTCGCTGCCACCGCCGGTGGCCCATCCGAGCTCTGAGATCCAGACCGGCGTCTTCGCGTCGCCGCGGCGGCGCATCACGCCGCGAATGCGGCTCAGCTCGCCGCGCACACCGCGCGCGTCTTCGGAGTACGGGTGGATGGCCACGGCGTCGAAGTAGCGCTTGATGCCCTTGACCGCGTAGAGGTCGTCGAGGTAGCGGTACCCGGCGGGCCCGCGCGTGGAGTTGGCGAGCAGGCCGGCCGTGCCGATCAGCGCACGGCGGTCGTTCGCGCGGATCGTGCGCCCGACCAGCTTCAGCAGCGACGCGTAGTCACGGGCCACCGACGGCCCGTCGGCCCAATGCGGCGGGTAGTTCGGCTCGTTCCAGACCTGGTAGGCGGGGATCGGCTTTCGCGGCACGCCCGGGTTGGACTTCCAGAAGGAGCCGCCGCGACCGTAGCGCTGCACCACGTCGCGGACGAAGAGCCTGAACGAAGCCCGTGCCGCCGGGGTGACCGGCGCGTAGGCGCTGCCCTCGGCGGCCCACGCAGGGCTTCCAGCCAGGACCGCGAGGATGCCGACCCCCGCGCGGGCAGCGCGCTCGACCATCGTGTCGTAGTACGACCAGTCCCTGGGCGCCCCGGGAGTGGGCTCCACGGTGCCCCAGTCGAAGTTCATCCTCAGAGTGCCGAGCCGGGCCGACCGCATCCGGTTGAAGTCGATCTGCGGGGTGGGCTCCGACGCCGCGGTGGCGCTGGGGTCTCCCTCCGCGCCGAAAAAGGAGCGCGGCACCTTCGCATCGGCGGCGGCGGGGGCCAGCGCGAGTGTGGCCAGCGCGGCGCACAGGGCCGCGGTGGTGGCCACAGACGAGCGGGCGTGACTCGTGACGGTGGTCCGGAACATGATTCGACGACCGCTCAAGCTAGCTGAGTGAGGCCGCGCGAGGCGCCGCTCGAGCGGAAGTCCGGATTACTCACGGCTCTCCAGGCCGAGGATCCCGCGCAGATATGCGGAGGGAGGCGCGAGCTCGCGAGTGCGCCGCAGCGCCAGTATCGCGCCCGCCCGGTCGCCCGCCGTGGCCCGCATGCGTGTGAGCTCGTACCAGAGGCGCCAGTCCTCCGGGGCCCTCCTGATGGCCTCGACGAGTGCGGTCTGGGCCGCGGCCGGATCGCTCTCCTCCAGCACCAGTGCCAGCTGATGACGCGGGACGGCTGCCCACGGCTCGATCGATATGGCCTCGCGCGCCTCCTCGGCGGCCAGCGCGAGATTGCCGTCGGCGGCAGCCTCGCGACTCGCGCGCAGGTTGGCGTCGGTGGTCAGGGCCATGACGCCGGCACCTATGCACGCGAGGCCCGCAATCAGCACGCCCGCCCCCAAAAGGAGCCCCGCCGGTCTCGACCGCTGCCGGCCGGGCGCGACAGCGGTGCCGCAGAGCACCGCCGCCGCCACCACCACCGGGAGGAAGGCCCCCGGGATCTCCCACGTCCACTCCACGCCCGCCGCGGTGATCCCACACGCCAGCACCGCCAGCAGGGCAGCCACGACGGCAGGGTCCTCTCCCCCCAGACGACGCCGGACCCCCGCGACCACGGCGGTCCCGAAGAAGCCGAGTAACAGTAGGAGCCCCACCACGCCGAGCTCGGCACCCGTCTCCACGAACAGGGAGTGGGCGTTTCGCACGAAGTAGTCGAGGGTGCCGTGCTGGGCCCACCAGGGCTCGTAGCCCGCCGCGCCCACGCCCCGGAGCGGCTCGGTCTTGAAGGCATCCCAGCCCGCCTTCCAGAACTGGTAGCGGCCGGTGCCCTCCGTGCTCGTCAGGTGCCGCGTCACGATTCCGCTGCCCGTGACGGTGCTCTGGGTGTCGGGCGGCGCCTTGAGCTCGTGCCAGCGCTCCACCGGGTCCGCCCCGAGGAGGCCCACGATCAGGGCCACCGCCGCTCCCACGGCCACCACCACCGATACCGCGCGAGGAACCCGCATCCGCTCCACCAAGCCGTCCACCATCGGCCTGAGCGTGAACGCGGCTGCCACCACCACCAGGGTCAGGAGCAGCATCACGTTGGCCTCGGTGTCGTATCCCGCGGCGCCGATGCGCGCGTCGGTGAACAGGTCGCGCGACAACGAGGCCACCACCAGAACCGCCGTTCCGATGCCGCCGATCGTCACGGCGGTGACCAGTCGCAGCCGGTTGGGGCTGAGGACGAGCAGGAGCACGAACCCCACCGCCCCGGCCACCGCACCGCCGCGCGACGACGTCAGGAAGACCGCGAAGGCGGGAAGCGGGACGGCGGCCGTGGCCCACGTGCGGCCCGCCACGGTGCGCGCCATCCCGGCGAGCGCCACGAGCAGCACCGCGCCCAGCGCCAGGAGCGCGCCGAGACCGTTCCAGTAGCCCAGCGGGTAGCTCAGCCGGCCGCGCGTGGCCGCGAGGTCGGCGGACAGGTCCGGCTCGGGGAAGAGCGACGGCAGCATCCGGCTGCCGAGCGACACGACGCTCACCGCCACGAGCCCGATGGCCAGTCCCGCGAGCCAGCTGCGCGCGCTTCGCGCGGGCGAGGCCGCCACCACGAGAGTGAAGACCCCGGCGTAACACACGGCGCGCAGGGTGTCGTCGAAAGCTCCGCCGTCGTCCACCCCCCAGCCCATCGATAGGGCGGTGAACGCGGTGAGTGCCACGAGGCAGCCGCCGGCTACGAACGCCTCCCCCGGCACCGGGCCGCGCGGGAAGACCCGCAGGAGGACGCCGACCACCACCGTCCACCAGACCGCCACGGCCAGGATCGCCCGCGCCTGGACTGAGTATGCGCCGTCCGGAAGTGTGGTGGCGAGCGTGCCGAGAGCAACTGCTACGGTGACAAAATGAGCACTGGAGAGGAGCTGAACGCCCGGTCCGCGGACCTCGACTCGTGCACGCGAAAGCGTATGCGACGTCACGCGATTCACCCTATAGGCGCGCTCAGGGCGCTTGCCGCAATTGTTGCGCTTGCCGCCATCGCTGCGCCTGTCGCGCAGGCCCAGAGCGACTCCCCGGCCCGCGATCAGTACATCCCCTCGACGGACGTAGGGGCCTCGGGCAAGGAAAAGAAGAAGAACAACAACTCGAACCCGAGCTCGCCCTCCGGCTCGGCGGACGATCAGGCGCTCGACCAGATCACCGGCGGCAACACACCGTCGGGCGGCGACACGCCGGACAGCTCCAGTAACAACAAGAAGAAGAGCGACTCGAAGGACAAGTCCTCGAAGGACGACAAGAACGCCGAGGACTCGGCCAGCGCCGCATTGCCCCCGGTCGGTTCCGGTGGCGACGACGATGACGACGACGGGGCGCTCAGCTCGGCTTCCAGCACGCTCACGGACTGGGACGAGCCGCTCGTGCCGGGCCTCGTGGCGCTGGCCGCGCTGCTCACCCTGGCCACGTCGGTGTTCGTGCTCGTGCGCCGCCGTCGCGACGCCCAGCTGCGCCGCCGGCTACACGAGGGCTAGCAGCTCCGCTCCGCCACGCAGGCGTCCACCACGCGCAGGTGGCGGCGCCAGTTGATGCCGCTCGCCCAGTCGAAGTAATAGGTGTCGTCCGACGAGCGGCGGAGCCCGGCGTCGCGGGCGAAGCTCACGAAGGGGTCGCGGCGCCCGAAGCTGGTGTAGCTCGCGCCCGACTCGAACCAGATGTTCCACGGCGTGCCCCCCGTGGTGTCGCCCACGAACAGGCCGTAGTCGGCCATCGCCCGCAGGATCGTCTTCTTCCACTCGGGGGCTGCCAGCGCGTCGATCTCGGCGGGCGACAGGTCCAGCTGGAAGCGGGTGCCCTGGGAGGGCGCACCGGCTGAGCTGTCGCACGGAAGACCCAGGCCGCGAGCCGGGTAGACCTTCCGGCCGGAGTCACAGCGCACCAGCATGAAGAGGGCGTGGTCGATCCGGCCGCGGCGCATCTCCTCGGCGCGGATGATTCCCGCGAGCGAGCCGTAGTGGGCGGCGTTGGCGTCGGAGCCCAGGCCGTCGCCCTCGATGCGGGTGCGCCCGCCCCAGGAGATCACGAGGCGCCCGCCGTCGCGCGGCTTGCGCCGCACCTGCCAGAAGTCGTACTCCCAGCCGCTGTCCTGATCGACGACGGTCAGATGGCCGTCCGACCCGGCGGCGGCCCTGGCGGCGTCGGGAATGCGCACACGCATGCCCTCGATCTCGCAGGTGCCCCAGTCCTCGACGCAGTGGATCTGGAACTCGGGATCGTTGCCGTCCGGGTAGTAGATCGGGTGCTGCCAGTCCCCCTCGGTGCCGGCTATCCCGGCGCGCAGCTGCGCGGGCTCGCCCCAGCCCGTGACCCGGCGCACGATGGAGTCGGAGCGCGGATCGAGCCGAGGCCGGCGCGGCAGGCGCTGATTGAAGGGTGAGTCGTCCGCGTACGGGCGCCAGCAGGCTCCCGGCCAGCGACCGACGCCGAAGTTCCCGAGCCCCTCGGTCACGCTCGCGGAGCGGCAGGCCGACCGGCCGAGGTCGTCCCCGTCCCCCACGAGCACGATCAGCCGCGCGCGGCCGGCCGGACCCTCGTCGTCCTCGGCCGCGCGGGCGCGCCACGCGCTGGGCATCCTGACCCTGAGGAGGCCGCCCCCGGCCGCTTCCCGTATCCGCCCGGCCCTGACGGCCCGGCGCTCGCCGCGACGCTCGAGATACCCGCGCCTGACTCGGCGTGGAGCCACGCCGCGGACCTTGAAGACCAGAACGCCGCTGTCGGCCGCAGCCGGAGCGAACACCCGCTTCTGCGTCTCGGCGCTCGCTCCCGGCGCCGGCACGGCCAGAGCCGCGAGCGCGAGGACGAGGGCGAGCAACCTGCGTGACAAGTACGAGCCTCCTGGGGCGGTGGGCGGGTCAACCCTCGCTATCGGGAGGGCGCCGCCGGTGGCGGCGCGGGGCGCCGGGGTATGGACGCATGTACGAGCGGCGGGGCCCGGCGAGCGGCCAGAACCCGCTACCTTCCAACGTGCCTTTACGCGACCGCCGACCGCTCGCAGCGCGGTGGGGGGGCGCCCGCAGTGTCGCGCCCCGCGTTCAAGGATTGGGCGCCACGGCCGAACGATGTGCGAGACAGCCGAACTAAACTCCGCTCTCCTCTGAACTCCGCCCCTGACATCTCCGCTATGAACCGCCCCGCCGAGGGCGCGCTCGGGCCGTACCTCCGCGCCATCCGCGCCCACCGTGTGCTGGTGATCGCCGTGATGCTGGCGGCGGTCGGCGCAGCCATCGCGTGGACCGCCCTGCGCCCGGCCGACTACCAGGCCACCGCGAACATCCTTCTCACCCCGCTCGCGCAGGAGGACACGCAGTTCCAGGGCCTCAACGCCGTGCGCGAGGCCGGCGATCCCACCCGTACTGCGCAGACGGCCGCCACTCTCATCAAGTCCACGGCCGCCGCGGACCGCACAGCACGCGAGCTCGGCGGCGACTGGACCCCCGAGAAGGTGCTCGACGCGATCACCGTCACGCCGGAGGGCGAGAGCAACATCCTCGCGGTCACCGCCAAGGCGGACGACGCGACCGAGGCCCAGCAGCTGGCCAACACCTTCGCACGCGAGTCCCTGGCCGCCCGCCGGGACATCATCGCCAAGCAGGCCACCGCCGAGGTGGAACGCCTTAGGGCAAGCCAGGACGACCTCGGCGAAGGCACCGAGGCCGCGGCCACCGTGACCGAGCGGATCAACGCGCTCGAGAAGGTGCGGGTGGACGGCGATCCCACGCTGACGCTCTCCCAGGCGGCCACCAAGCCCGAGTCGCCGAGCGGCCCCCCGATGGCGGTCATCGTGCTGCTTGCCGCGCTGGCGGGCTTCACGCTCGGCTCTGGCGCTGCCCTAATCCTCGAGCTCACGGAGCGCCGGATCAGGAACGAGGACGAGACGGTCGCGCTGTATCCGCTCCCGGTGCTCGCGCGCATCCCGCTCCTCAAGTCGAGCCAGCTGCGCGGCCGCCAGGCCTCCGGATGGCACATGCTGCCCGCCGTCCGAGAGGCGTTCCGGACGCTCATGATCCAGCTTGGCCCGCACCCCGAGGGGCGTGCGCACGTGGTGATGGTCACCAGCGCCTCGACCGGCGACGGCAAGACCACCTCCGCCGTGAACCTCGCGGCCGCGGCCGCCGCCAGCGGCGACCCGGTGATCCTCCTCGACTTCGACCTCCGCAAGCCCGACGTGGGCCGGACCCTGGGCGTGCAGCCCGGAACCGAGCTCACGGGGCTCCTCCAGCCCGACACGCAGCTGCGCGACCTCCTCTCCCCCGCTCCCGGCCTGCCGGCCCTCTCGGTGCTCACCACCACGGTGGCCGAGGGCGACGTGGCCCTCGTGGAGGCGCTCAGCCGCCGCCTGCCCGAGCTGATCGCGGACGCTCGCGAGCTCTGCAACTACGTGGTGATCGACACGGCGCCGATCGGCGAGATCAGCGACGCCCTGCGGCTGGTGAGCGACGTGGACAGCATCATCGTGGTCACCAAGCCCGGTAACACCAACCGCGCCAACTTCGAGATGATGCGCGACCTCCTCGAGCGCACCGCCTACACGCCGGCCGGCTTCCTGGTGATCGGCGACTCCACGCCGCGCACAAGCGCCTACTACGCGTACGGGGCCACGGGCCGCGAACTCTTCCTGCAGGATCCCACGCCCGGCGGCGAGCCCCCACGGCCGCGGCCGGCGCCCACCAAGTCATCGAGCGAGATCGTGTCGGACGCAGCCGCGGAGCGCTCACTGTCCGCGGACAGGGAGCCCCGGCGCCGTCCGGATCGCGAGGCCCCTCGCGCCATCGCGCGAGAGAGCTCCGCGCCGCGCGGCGAGCGCGACAAGGCGTCTGCCGACGTCAAGCGCCCTGCCGACGAGGTCAAGCGCCCCGCTGCCGACGTCAAGCGGCCCGCGGACGAGGTCAAGCGTCCGGCCGACGAAGCCAAGCGCCCCTCGGAGGACGCCAAGCGCCCCGCCGACGCGGCCAAGCGCCCTGCCGACGACGCCAAGCGCCCTGCCGACAACGTGAAGGCGAGCAACAACGGCGAGGGCGACAGCTCTCGCGCGAGCGCGGAGCGCTCCGGTGCCGAGAACGGCCCGCGACGCCCCGAGGGCCCGCACCGCCGCCCCACACGCCCGCCGCGCTCAGACGAGCGCAGCGCCCGCGCTGACAAGCCGTCGCGCTCAGAAGACCGGCCCTCGAAGAACTAAGCGCTCGGCGCGCCCCGACGGGCACGTCGCGGGCCGGGCACGTCGCTGCTCACCGCCTGCCGTGCGGACCGTGGGTCCTGGCCGAGCACAACGCGCGAGTGCCAAGCGACTCGTGGGGAATGACTCCCGCCGAGCGGGAGTCATTGCAATCGAGTGGCTCGTGTCGGGAGGGCAGATTGCGGTGATTGGCCGCGACCCTCACGGCCCCTGACGCTCCTCGCCGAGCTGCGCCGCGGCGCCCAGCCGAGCGAAAAGCAAGCAGCGCACGGGACGCAGGGAGCGACGCGTGCATCGCACGCGAGCGACCGAGGACCGTGCGCTGCGCCGCTTTGCAGCCGGCGATGCCGGTCGGGAAATGCGAAGGGCGGCGGGTAAACCCGCCGCCCTCAACGAGCGAGGGGCGGCGATAAATCGCCGCCCCTCACGTCCTCCGCGCTTCTAGGACTGTTCCTTTATGGGTGCCGACCTGACGGTCGACCCCGGAGCGGCCCCTGTGAGGCGCGCAAGTACCTGCTTAGACCTGATCCGACCGCAGAGTGCGGCGGAGCACCAGTCCGGTTCCGAGCAGGCCTGCGCCGATGACGGCGAAGACACCGAGCTCGAGTCCGGTGAACGGAAGCTGACCGCTGGTGTCGACCGCGGCGGCCTCCTGGCCGGCGGTGTCACCACCGCTCGGTCCCTGTGCGATTCCGGCCAGGCCACCGTAGGTGTCCCCGGTCGGGGTCTGAGCGTAAGCCGTACCGGCCATCATCAGCGCCAGTACGCAAGTTGCCAACAGAGTTAGTTTCAACAGCCTCTTATGCACAATGATCCCCTTGGACGAGATTTCTCCCAGCCCCGTCCAACGTAGCTCACCTTCCGGACGTTGTAAAGCGATTGGTTGCGGCTCTTTGAATGCGGGCGTTCTCCGCCTTCGGATCCACCCGGCGCCGGGCCAGGATATTACGGCCTAGACGGGTCAGCACGGGGTCACGGGCATTGAGGGCCCGGGCCTGCCGCAGCTCGACGGCCGCGGGGGCGAAGCGCCCGCGGCCGCTGTTGATGAGCGCGAGCTCGAAGTGCGCGAGCCAGTTGTCCTCCACCGTGAGCGAGTGCTCGAACGCTTCACGAGCAACCTCGTAGCGGCGGGCCGAGATGGCGATGCGCCCTTCGGCGAGGTCGGGATCGAGCGAGGCAGGGTTGAGCGAGCGCGCCCGGTCGAGGTCCTCGAAGGCGCTGTTCACATCGACCGCCGCCCGCTCCTCGGCGCGGTTGACGTAGCGCACCGAGAGGTACGCGGGCACGAGCGCTATGAGGGCGATCCCGGCGAGGCCCGCGGCCATCCACGCCCCCGCGCGCGAGGCGCGCGAGGCGCGCGTGGGAGCTCCGGCGCTCTCGTCGCCCGGCGGGCGCGCGGCGACCACTAGCGCAACGAGCGGCAGCGCCAGCGCGGGCGAGGCCACGGCCGGGATCTCCTCGAGCCAGTCGAAGTTGAGGTGCACCGCGAAGTAGGCGGCTATGGCGAGCGTGGTGGCCAGGACCAGGGACGGCGCACGAGCGAGCCTGCGCCGGAGGATCCCCCCGGCCACGAAGAGCGACAGGAAGAACGCCGCCAGCAGCGCGGCGCCCACGAAGCCGCCTTCGCCCAGCGCCCGCAGGAACATGTTGTGCACGTAGCGCGAGTGCTTGGGCTCATGCCTGCGCGCGGTGTACTCGCGCTCGAAGTTGCCGGTGCCCACGCCGGTTACGGGCGACTCCTGGAACAGGTCGATCGCCACACGCCAGTAGTCGGGGCGCTCGTAGGGGTCGAGGTTCGAGATCCGGGCCCCCTCCACCGAGTCGTACTCGGCGCCGGTGAGCGTGGCCCACTGCTCGTCGACGGTGTCGGTGATCCGATCGAAATTGACCACCACGACCGCCACGGCCGCGGCGGCGAGCAGGGCGACGCCCACGTACCCCGCGCGACGGCCGGAGGTCTCGATGCGCTCGTGTCCGCGCGCGGCCCGCTCCGCCAGGCTGAGCAGCAGCCCGGCGGCTCCGGCCACGAGCACGGAGGGCAGGATGGCCGCCACCCCGTCGTCGAGGGCGGGGTCCAGTGCCCGGCCGGCCTCACCGGCGTTGTATACGTCGAAGATCGGGCCGGCCGCGATCGCCACGGCGCCGGCGAGAGCGAGCAGGCGCGTCAGCACCCTGAGCCGGTCGGGTGCGTAGATGAGGAACACCGGCGCCGCCACCGCCACGCCGATGAAGGACCCTCGGCTCTGGGAGAGGAGTGCGAAGTCCGCCAGCAGCGCCGCCACGGCGAGGAACAGCCCGGCCACCACCGGGTTGGCGTCCCGGTCCGTGGACAGCCCGAACGCCGCGAGCATCCCTATGACGCCCAGCGCCGCGTTGCCGTTGGCGTAGCCGGTCGGGTGCTGGTAGCGGAACTCGAAGAGGTACTTGCTCAGGTCGCCGGTGCCGGAGGCGCCCGTGAGGCTGACCAGGGCAACGATGCCGAGCCCGAGCGACCAGGCCCCGAGGAGCCAGCGCGCCGTGCGGGCGTCCCAGGGCAGGAGCGCCAGCGCCCACGCCAGCGCCAGCAGGAGAAGCAGCTTGTCCGCCGCCTCGAGCGCGCTCCCGGTCGAGTCGGCCCAGAGCAGGGACGCGAACGCCCAGGCCACGTACGCGGCCAGCAGCACGAGCGCCACCCGGGCGCCGCGAGCCACCGGGAGAGCGCGACCGGTGGCGAGCCCCACGACGATCGCCAGCGCGACCGCGAGGATCGTGGCCGGATACCAGTCGCGCGGGAAGTATCCGCCGCTGTTCGGGGCCAGGTAGACCCACAGCCCCACCACCGGGATCGCGAGCAGCACCGGCAGGGCGGCGCGCAGCGCTTCGGGCGAAAGTCCCAGGCGCGACAGGGCCGGGGCCCTGCCCCTCTGCTCGATGACGTCGGACGGGTTCATAAAGATTTGGTTGCTTGACTCATCCAATCGGCCTGTTCAACCGAAGCACTCGCTATACAGAAAACGGGGGACGGCGATGCGGCGAAATCGCCTAATCCCGGTGTGGCGAAATGAAAAGGCCGAGGGTATGATGATCCGCGAAGACCTACCTGGGAGGGGCCGGAAGCCGCTACGGGTGAGTCAGTCTGTTTAGTCGGTGTAGGGGGCATCGTCGCGCCTCCATAGTGCTCCGCCTGCGCGGAGGAAAATCAGCCTATTCGCCCTTTCGGTCGGCCCAGACCTGGACTCAAATTGGACACGGCGACACAAAGACTCGATAGCAGCACCGCGGGAGAGCCGGCTTCGGCTCTGACGGCCCCGTCGGCCGACGTGCTCGCGCTCCCTGTCCGGGGCACGCCCGAGCCCGCGCGGGTGCTGCGCCTCGCCGATCGGGCCGCCAAGCGCACCCTCGACGTGCTCGTGGCCGGCGGGCTCCTGCTCATCCTGGTCCCGCTGATCGCGCTGGCCAGCATCCTGATCGTCGTCGACTCGCCCGGCGGAGCCTTCTTCCGCTGCGAGCGCGCGGGCTTCAGGGGCCGCAGGCTCCGGATGCTCAAGTTCCGCAAGATGCGCGAGGGCGCCAGCGGACGCGCGCTGACCATGGACGACGACGACCGCTTCACCCGCATCGGCCCGTGGCTGGCCAAGTTCAAGCTGGACGAGGTGCCTCAGCTCTGGCACGTCATCCGGGGCGAGATGAGCCTCGTGGGCCCGCGGCCGGAGGATCCCTCCTTCGTGGAGCGCCACGGCAGCGCCTATGACCACATCCTTTCGGTCCGCCCGGGGATCACCGGCCTGTCGCAGCTCGCCTTTGCGGAGGAGAGCCGGATCCTGGACGACGACGACCCGCTCGGGCACTACGTGGACCGGCTTCTGCCCCAGAAGGTCAACCTGGACCGGCTCTACGCCAGCCAGCGCACGCTCCTGCTCGACATCAAGATCCTGACCTGGACCGTGGCAGCGGTGATCCTGCGCCGGCAGGTGGCCGTGCACCGTGGCACGGGCCGGATGAACCTCCGCAAGCGCTAAAGCGGAAGCAGCCGGCTCGGCCGGCTGCGCACCGACGGCATTCCAGCACCGGTTCCGTCCGGGCAGCTTCCTAGCTTTCCTCCTGCAAATCGCCGAGTCGCTCCGGTGTCGTACCGGAGTGAGCGGGGGAACCACATGTTCCACTGGGGCTAATCGCGCCTAACCAGCGCGGCGCGCGACTCTTTCCGCGCGAGCCCGTCAGCTAACCCCGTAGGCCGTCGAGAGAGGGGTGCGCTTGCCGTCGCGGACTCACATTGCCGTACATCTGGCCTCATGGTGCGCCGTGCTCGCGGCAGTGTCCCCCGCATCCGCAAAGGGCGGCACGGCCGCCCAGATGATCCAGCGCCTCAACAACGAGCGCGCGCAGGTGGGCCTCGAGCCGCTCCGCTCCAACCGCAAGCTGAGCACCGCCGCGGCGCGCCAGTCGCGCCGCCAGCTCCACACGGGCTTCGGGCATGCCGCCAACCTCGGTACCGGGCGCAGCTTCCGGCGCGTCGCGGAGCTGATCGCCCGCCAGAGCGGCTGGCAACTGGACACCGCACCGGTGGCCCTCGGCTGGAAGAACTCCCCCACCCACCGGTCGCTGCTGGAGACCGGCTCCTACCGCCTGATCGGCGTGGGATGGGCTCGAGGGCGCCTCAACGGCTCCCTCACCACGATCTGGACCGTCCGGCTCGGCGCGCGCTGAGGTTTCGGCTCAGCCGGGGACGCGCCGCGGCACCAGCACCGCGCGCTTGAACTCGGCCACGAGCGTGCCGTCCTGCTTGTGGACCCGGGTGTGGACCCGCACCACGCCGCGATCCGGCTTGGACTGCGACTCCTTCACGTCGAGCACCTCGCTCTCGGCGAACAGGGTGTCGCCGTGGAAGACCGGAGCCGGGTGGGAGAGGTCCTCGGTGGCGAGGTTGGCGATCGCCTTGCCGGACACGTCGCTCACCGACATGCCGAGGGCGAGTGAGTAGACCAGCGGCCCGACGACCACGTTCTGCCCCTGCTGGGACTGCGCGGCATAGACGTCGTTCAGGTGGAGCGGATGGTGGTTCATCGTGATCAGGCAGAACAGGTGGTCGTCCGCCTCGGTCACGGTCTTGGCCGGCCAGTGCTTGTACACGGCACCGACCTCGAACTCCTCCAGGTAGCGCCCGTAGGGGTGGGCTCCGGAGGCCTCGCGCTCGGCCTGGTTGGTCTCGAATCCGGTCGTGGAAGTCTCGCTCATAGAGCGCGGAAGCCTACTTATCGCCGCGCCGAGGTGAGTAACCTGCCGGGCCAATGCGCAACCCACGTGACTTCTTCAACCCCCTGGCGGCCGGGGCCCCTGAGCCGCTGCGCGAGATCCCCTTCCCGCCCTCGCGGATGATCCACTTCCTCGACTTCTCGAACGAGAAGATGGCCGCCAAGGCCCCCGAGATCGCCACGAAGACCGACATCCTGCTCGGCAACCTCGAGGACGCCGTGCCCGTCGATCGCAAGCAGGCCGCACGCCGCGGGCTGATCGACACGGCCCGTGACGCCGACTTCGGCGAGACCGCGCTCTGGACACGCGTGAACAGCCTGGAGAGCCCCTGGGTGCTGGACGACCTCTCGGAGCTGGTCACCGAGATCGGCCACAAGCTCGACGTGATCATGGTTCCCAAGGTCGAGGGCGCCTGGGACATCCACTACGTGGACCGCCTCCTGGCCCAGCTGGAGGCAAAGGCGGGCCTCGACCGGCCGATCCTCGTGCACGCCATCCTGGAGACCGCACAGGGCGTCGTGAACCTCGAGGAGATCGCCACGGCGAGCCCGCGGATGCAGGGCATGAGCTTCGGCCCCGCCGACCTGGCCGCCTCGCGGCGCATGAAGACCACCCGGGTCGGCGGCGGGCATCCGGGCTACCGGGTGATCGAGGACCCCGATCCCGACGATCCGGACGCCCCGCGGGCCACGGCCCAGCAGGACCCCTGGCACTACTCGATCGCGCGCATGGTCGACGCCTGCACCTCGGCCGGGATCCTCCCCTTCTACGGGCCCTACGGCGACATCAAGGACACCGCGGGCTGCGAGGCGCAGTTCCGTGCCGCCTTCCTGCTCGGCTGCGTGGGCGCCTGGTCCCTCCACCCGGCCCAGATCGAGATCGCCAAGAAGGTCTTCTCGCCCGATCCCGAGGAGGTCCGCTTCGCCATGAAGGTGATCGAGGCGATCCCCGACGGCCGCGGCGTGCACATGATCGACGGCAAGATGCAGGACGACGCCACCTGGAAACAGTGCAAGGTGATGGTGGACCTGGCGGAACAGCTGGCCCGCAAGGATCCCGAGCTCGCCGAGGCGTACGGGCTCGACGATGGCAACGCTCCGGTCCGGGCCGAGCCCGGCCCCTCGCGCACGGCCGCGTAGGTAGGGTTCCGCGCCGCCCATGCGCTTCTACGAGTACGAGTCGCGCGCCATCGTGCGCGACGCCGGAATCCCGGTCACCGACTTCGGCTTCGCCAAGACGCCGGAGGAGGCGCGCGAGATTGCGGCCCGGATCGGCGGTCCCACCGTCATCAAGTCCCAGGTGCTCAGCGGAGGCCGGATGAAGGCCGGCGGCGTGCAGTTCGCGGACACGCCGGATGAGGCGGCCACCCACGCCGAGGCCATCCTCCAGATCGAGATCGGCGGCGACATGCCGCGTGGCGTGCTCGTGGACCCCCGCGCGCAGGTCAAGCAGGAGTACTACGCGGGCGTGGTCTGGGACGGAACCGCCAAGCGGCCGCTCATCCTCTTCAGCGACATGGGCGGGATCGACATCGAGCAGGTGGCCGAGGAGCACCCCGACCACGTCGGGCGCCGGCACTTCTCGAACCTCCTGCCGTTCTCGGACTTCCAGGCCAAGCAGGCCATCGCCGACGCGGGCGTGACCGGCTCGGAGCTCAACCGGCTCACGCCGATCGTGGCGCGGCTGGCGCGCCTGTTCCGCGACCGCGACATGACGCTCGCCGAGATCAACCCGCTCGCACAACTGGATGACGGCAGCTTCGTGGCGCTCGACGCGCACATGGAGATGGAGAACGAGGCCCTCCCCCGCCAGAAGGCCGTGATTGCCAAGCTCGGCATCGAGGAGAGCGAGGGCACCCGCGAGGGCCACGAGCCCACCCCCTTCGAGTCGGCCGTGAAGGCGATCGACGCCGCCGACCACCGCGGCGTGATCCAGGGCAAGGACACCGGCTTCCACGGCAACCTCGGGCTCGTGATCGGCGCGGGCGGCGGCTCGCTGACGCTCACCGACGCGGTGCGCTCCCAGGGCGGCAGCCCGGCCAACTACTCGGAGATCGGCGGCAACCCGTCCGTGGCCAAGGCCTGCGGACTCGCCAAGCAGGTGCTCCAGAAGGACGGCGTCGAGAAGATCGCGGTGATGATGTCGATCGTGTCCAACACCAGGGTCGACATCGTGGCCCGCGGCGTGATCAAGGCGTGCCTCGAGCTGGGCAAGGATCCGGGCGAGACGATCGCGATCTTCCGCATCCCGGGCGCCTGGGAGGAGGAGGGCTTCAAGATCCTCGACCGCTACGGCGTGGAGTACTGCGACCGCTCGGTATCGATGCACGAGGCCGCGCGCCGCGCGGTGGCCAAGATCCAGGGGCCGGCCGCCGCATGAGCATCCTCATCGATCGGGACACGACCTTCATCGTCCAAGGCATCACCGGCCGCGAGGCGGTGAACCTCACGCGCGAGTGCCTCGACTACGGCTCGAAGATCGTGGGCGGTGTCACGCCGGGACGCAAGGGGCGCGACGTTCACGGCGTGCCCGTGTTCGACACCGTCGAGCAGGTGGTGGAGCACAACGGCGGCCGCGTGCCGGACGGCTCCGTGGTCACCGTGCCCCCCGCGTTCACCAAGGACGCGGTGCTGGAGGCGATCGAGGCCGGAATCGGCCTGATCGTGATCGTGACCGAGCGGATCCCCCGCGGCGACGTGGCCCAGATGGTGGAGGCGGCCACCGCGCGCGGCGCCCGGATCATCGGGCCCAACTGCCTGGGTCTGGTGGTTCCCGGAGTGGCGAAGATGGGCGGGATCGGCGGACCGGCCAAGAACACCGAGCAGGCCTACCAGCCCGGCAACGTGGGCGTGATGTCGCGCTCGGGCGGCATGACCACCGAGATCTCCTCGACGCTGACGGCTGCCGGCCTCGGCGTGTCCACGGCGATCTCGATCGGCGGCGACGCGATCATCGGCTCCACCTATGCCGAGCTGATGCCGCTGTTCGAGGCCGACGAGCAGACCGAGGCGATCGTGATCTACACGGAGCCGGGCGGGCGTATGGAGGCCCAGCTGGCGGAATGGGTCGCCGAGAACAACTCGCGCCTTCCGATCGTGGCCTTCATGGCGGGCCGCTTCATGGACGACGAGGAGATGAAGGGCATGTCCTTCGGCCACGCCGGCACGATCGTGGAGGGCAAGGAGGACACGGCCACCGAGAAGATCAGCCGTCTCGAGGCCGCCGGAATCCCTGTCGTGGAGCGGATCGACGCCATCCCGGACGCCGTTCGCGAGAAGCTCGGGGCGGCTGCCTGATGCCCGGTCTCTTCATCGACGTCGAGGTGGACGACAGCGTTCGCGGCGACGCCGAGCTGGCGAGGAAGCTCGAGGAGGTCTGCCCCGTGGACATCTTCAAGGCCACGGAGGCCGGCGTCGAGATCGTGGAGAAGCAGCTCGACGAGTGCGTCCTGTGCGAGCTGTGCCTGGAAGCTGCACCTCCGCGAGCGGTTCGCGTGGTGAAGCTCTACGAAGGCACCGCGCTCGAGCGCACCTGATCTCTTGAGGTTCAACAGGGGCCTCGGCGGGTAGACCACAGACATGACGGTCGGAGACGACCGTAAGAGGGGAAATCGGGGCGCGGGAGCCCCGACCCCCGCTTTCTCTCCATAGAGTCCGCTGCGTGGGCCGCCAAGGGTGGATCCGGCGCTCTTTCGCGAGCGCATCGCCGGCAGCTGGGTGGCGTTTGCCGACACCGTCGCCGCCTGGGGCACGCTGCGCAACGTGCCTGACGGTCACGATTTCACGACCATCGAGCTCAAGACCAACGTGTTCGCGCCCGCGGTGACCGGCGCCGGCCTGAGCCTAGGTCCGGGCGCGCTGGCGGTCGATCACGGCGCCGAGCAGCTTGATGACCGCGGAGTCGCCCGTGACCTTCACGTGGCCGAGCTGGTAGGCCTCGATCCACTGGCTGAGCCGGCCGTCCGCGGCGAGCTCGTTGAAATGCGGCCGGGACACCGAAACATCCAGGCGCGCGTCCGCCGCGGGGTCCTTGGAGATCTTCGGGCCGGGCACCTCGATCCTCCACACCGGCATATCGCCGCGCGAGCGCAGCTCGAGCCGGACCACCAGCTTCAGCCTGCGTAGAGCGGGAATCTCCTCCCCCAGGCGCTCGACCGCGGTGGTGATCAGCGTCTTCGTGTCTCCTGACGACACGCCGCGATTCTGGCAGATGAGCACCGGGCTCCACGTCTCCCGCCCAGGTGCCGGACCTAAACCTCCGGGGGGCTCTTCTGGACGAATTTTGACGAGAGCGCAAACCGCGCCTACGTTGGATTCCAGACCCGGGCCGCAGGAAGCGGCCATCGCGGGTCCCGTTGCTGATCCTGAACCTCGCCGATTGGGATGATCTTGACTACTCAAGCACGCCGTCTTTCGCGCCGCGCCATTGCGGCAATCGTGTCACTGCTCGTTCTCGCAGGACTGCTCGCCGCCACTGTGGTGCCGGCTACCGGTGCCGAGGGTGACGAGCTCCTCCCCGACCTCGTTGCAGAGCCCGTCGGTCAGGCCGATACCACGGCCACCACCGACACGGTCGATGGCCAGACGCGCCTTCTGCTGCGCTTCACGAGCTACGTCCGCAACATCGGAGCCGGACCTCTCGAGGTCACCGGCGTAAACCCCGTGGAAGGAAAGATCGTGGGGGCCGGCCTCAACCAGGTGCTGACCCACAACCACGACACGGACGCCAACGGAGCCCTCGACAAGACCTCGGTCGCGCTGCCTGGCGCCGAGCTCAAGTACGAGACCACGGACCTCCACAACCACTGGCACTTCCAGCGGGCGGCTCGCTACTCGCTCTGGAACGACACGAAGAGCGCTGAGATCGACGCGTCGAGCAAGGTCGGCTTCTGCTTCCTCGACATCGGCCACGGCGATCCGAACTACAACCCCGCCCTGGACGACCCGATCCACTTTCCGTACGCCGGGACCGTGGCGCCGAAGACCTTCGGCAGCAGCACGAACAACTGCCTCTCCCACCTCCCGTCCTTCCCGGACCCCAACGACAACGTGGTCCCGCAGCGGACTCAGGTCGACATGGGCATCAGCACCGGATGGCGTGACGTGTACGAGCGCACGCTGCCGTTCCAGTACATCGACGTGTCCAACCTGCAGCCCGGCCACTTCTGGCTCCGGTCCCAGGTCGATCCCGACAACCTGCTCCGCGAGTCGAACGAGACCAACACGGCCGTGTTCGCCTCGGCCCGGTCCACGGTGCCCGGGCTACATCGCCAAGCCCATCGGCACGGTGAACCCGTTCCAGGTGAGCGGCGTCAAGGACGCTACGTCCACGATCACGCTCGTCCCAGGACTCGTTCCGCAACACCGCGGTGGGCACCCCCGCCCTCGGCGCCGCTCGCTACCGGATCGTGGAGCAGCCCGAGCACGGAACGCTTGTCACCGGCACGCCCGATGCGGGCGGATGGTTCGCCGGCGCTCAGGTGGTCTACAAGAAGGACGGCTCGTACAACGGCCCGGACGACTTCAAGTTCGCGGTCAAGCAGGCCACCAGCCAGTTCCCGCTCAACCCTGTCAGCGCCTCGGTGATGCTGCAGGTCGGTAGCGGCAACGGCGACACCACCGTGGGCATCAGCGGCGCCCCCGCCTGGCTCTACACGGGCCAGGGCGCGGCGCTGACCGCCGCCGTGAACCCGGTCGAGGAGCCCAGCTGGGCCGTCGAGGGAGTTCCCGGTGGAGACGCGACCGTCGGCACGATCGACGCGAGCGGCTTCTACAAGGCGCCGGCCAAGGTGCCCGCCGACGGCAAGGTGCGGATCACCGCCACTGCCGCCGACGGCACGTTCGACGCTGTCGAGATCGCCATCAAGGCTCGTCCGGCACCGCCGGCAACCCCGGATCTGCCCGATCCGCCGCTGCCGCCGGCTGACCCGAAGCCGCCCGTAGGCCCGACCACCCCCGTGAAGCCGCTCTCGAAGCCGGTCATCGCGAGGAACGGTCGTCGCCTGGTCGTGAAGTTCATGCCCGGCAAGACCGGCAAGCTGAGCATCACGGTCAGCCGCAAGGGCAAGCGCGTCGCCAGCTGCAAGGTGGGCGTCGTGCGGGCTCGCGGAGCCACCTGCCGGTTCACCCTCAAGAAGTCGAAGGTGAAGAAGCTCACCGGCAACCTGACGGTGATACGGCAAGCTCACCGTCAAGGGCAAGACGGTGGCCACCCGGCGCACGACGGTCTCGCTCAAGGTCAAGGCGAGCAGCACCAAAATCGGACCCCTCTGCATCCTCACTCCGCTCAAGTAGTGAGGATGCTGCGGGCCCTCGCCTGACGGCGAGGGCCCGCGTGTCGTAGTCGAAGCGGCCCTCCGGGGCCGCTTCGTCGTTGTGGCGCAACTCCGTGGCCACGGCCGGGTTTGGTCTGGCGATGCGGGTGCGCACGGTGATCGGCCTGACGGTGGCAGCGGCCTCGCTGCTGCCCGCCACCGCCGAGGCCGCAACCTGCGTGCCCTCGAGCCACCGCACCGTCGCGTACCGCTCGATCCCGGGCGTGGCGCGCAACCTCACGAGCCTCGACCTCTACGTGCCGCCCGCGCGCTGCCGCAGGCGGGCGCAGGTGCCTGTGGTCGTGTGGGTGCACGGCGGCGGGTACCGCAAGGGCGACAAGGCCCAGCAGGTGGCCCACAAGGTCGCGCTGTTCGCCAAGCGAGGCTGGGTCTTCGCCAGCGTCAACTACCGGCTGACCAAGCTCACCGACCCGGTGCCGGCCCGCTACCCCTCCCACTACGACGACGTGGCCGCGGCCGTGGCCTGGGTGCGCACCCATGTGAAGCGGCGCGGCGGCGACCCGCGGCGGATCGCCCTGCTCGGGCACTCCGCCGGCGCGGACATCGTGAGCAACGTGGCCGTCAACCCTCGCTACCTCCGCGGCCACGGCCAGCGCCTGAGCGCGCTCCGCTGCTTCGCCCCGCTCGACACTGCCGGCTTCGACAAGCCACGAGCCAGCCCGAGGGAGCAGGTGCAGTGGCGCCTGGCGCTGGGCAACCAGCCCGACTACATGACCTCGACCTCGGCCACCCGCATCGCCCGGCGCGGCACGGGCATCGCGCCCGCCCTCACCGTCTATCGAGGCACGCCGGGGCGCCAGCGAATCGAGACGGCCTTCGCCACGCGCCTGCGGGCACTGGGCGTGCCGGCGACCCTGGTGGACGCCCGGTCGCTCAACCACGCCCAGGTGAACGCCCGCATCGGGGCGCCCGGAGACACCGTGATGACGCCCCCGCTGGTGTCCTTCCTGCGGGGGTGCTTCAAACCCTGAGACCAGCCAGGTGTCGCGGGGGTCCGGGGGCGCGAGCCCCCGGGTGGGTTCAGATCTTGTTTCGCTCCAGCAGCTTGCGGCCGATCACCATGCGCTGGATCTCGGAAGTGCCCTCGCCGATGAGCAGCAGCGGCGCGTCGCGGTAGAGGCGCTCTATCTCGTACTCCTTGGAGTACCCGTAGCCGCCGTGGATGCGGAAGGACTCCTCCACGACCTCCTTGCCGGTCTCCGAGGCGAACAGCTTGGCCATCCCCGCCTCGAGGTCGGAGCGCTCGCCGGCGTCCTTCATGCGGGCCGCCTTGAGCGTGAGCAGGCGCGCGGCCTCGACCTTGGTGGCCATGTCGGCGAGCTTGAACTGAATGGCCTGGTGCTTGCTGATCTCGCGGCCGAAGGTCTTGCGCTCCTGCGAGTAGCGCAGCGCCAGCTCGAGCGCGCGCTGCGCGATGCCCACCCCGCGCGCGGCCACGTTCACTCGGCCCACCTCGAGGGCGTCCATCATCTGTGAGAAGCCCTTGTTCAGCCCGGCGTCCTCGCCGCCGAGGATGCGGTCGGGCGGGCAGCGGAAGCCGCTGTACACGAGCTCGGTGGACTCCACGCCCTTGTAGCCCATCTTCTTGATCTGCGGCGGCACCGTCAGACCGGGGACCTCCGAGGCGCCGGGCTCCTTCTCGGTGATGAAGCACGTCATGCCGCGGTGGGGCGGGTCGGCCTTCGTGTCGGTCTTCATGAGCACGAACACGAGGCCCGAGCGGAGCCCGTTCGTTACCCACATCTTCTGGCCGTTCAGCTCCCAGTCGCCGTCGTCGAGCTTCTTGGCGACCGACTTGATGCCCTGGACGTCCGAGCCCACCTCCGGCTCCGAGAGCGAGAAGGCCGCACGGATCTCGCCGGTGGCCATGCGCGGAAGGAACTCCTGCTTCTGCTCGTCGCTCCCGAACTTGATGAGCAGGTACGAGCCGATGAAGTGCGTGTTCACGATCCCCGACACCGAGATCCATCCGCGCGAGAGCTCCTCGACGATCATCGCGTAGGTGGTGAGGTCAAGCGCCATCCCGCCGTACTCCTCGGGGATGGTCACGCCGAACAGCCCGAGCTCTCGCATCTGCTCGACGAGATCGTCGGGGAACTTGTCCTCGTGGTCGTGCTCCTCGGCGATCGGGAGCACCTCGTTGTCCACGAACTGGCGCACCATCTCGGTGATCGCCTTCTGCTCGTCGGTCTTCTCGGTGTACGCGCTGGCGGTTACTGCCATGGAATAGGTGCTCCGGTGTCGTTGAGTCGGTCGGTCGAGGCGAACTGAGGATACCTGCGGGCTACTGCCTGGACCCCACCCTGAGCGACCAGGGGCCGCCGGTGGGGCGTGCCACCACGTAGCGGGACTTGCCGGGGCCGCGGACCAGCCTCAGGTCGCTGAGCCCGCGCGTGCGGATGCGCAGGCAGGCCCGCACGGACACGCAGCTGGCGGGCAGGTACTGGTCCCTCCCGCCGGCCGGGCTCGGCCGGGTGAGCGGCAAGAAGGCCACGAGCGAGCCGTCGCCCCGCCGTGCCCGCCCGGACGCCGCCAGCACGCCGGCGGAGGTGTAGCGGGTGCCGGCAAGGCGACCGGGCGCGGCGCGTACGTAGGCGCGCGTGAGGTCCCGGATCAGGGCGCGGCGCAGGCGAGTGGTGCGGTTGGTCCGGCAGTCGACCTGGAAGACGCCCCAGACCTGCGGCACAGCCACGCCCTGGCGCACATCCGCGACCTTGTGAGGGTCGCCGCAGCTCTCGCGCCACGTCCAGAGCGTGGCGCTCAGGCGGAATGAGTCCTGGAGCGCCTGGTGGCGGACGAAGTAGCGGTCGGGCTTGCCCGCGCGCGCGGGATCGGTGCCCCACTCCCCGGAGAGGACGGGCGCGCCACCGAAGGCGCGCGCCTCCAGACGGGTCGTGGCGAAGGCGGCACGGGTGATCGGGCCGTTCGTGAACCCGCCCGTGTACACGTGTGGCGCGTAGACCACATCGCGATCGCGGTCGAAGTCGGGCGGAGCGCCGTTGCCGAAGGCCGACCAGAGCACGGAGGGCTCGAACAGGACGAGGTGGCGCCGCCCGCGCCCGGCCCGCTCGCCGGCGCGGATCTGATCGAGCGCACGCGCGTAGAAGGCCGAGAGGGCGGTCTGCTGGGCGGGCCCGATCGCATTCGGCTCGTTCATCAGATCGAAGCCGGCCACGGCGTCGTAGCGCGCGAAGCGCCGCGCCACCCGCCGCAGCATCCGCAGGTAGCGCGTCTGGATGCCCACTCCCCCGGGTCCTGCGGCATTCGTGAAGAAGGCCTGCCAGGCGGCTCTGACCGCCGGGCTCAGCTCGCGCGTGCCGGACGGGTAACAGCGCGCCGCGCCGCCGTCGAGGGTCGCCCACGCCGGAGCGCCGTCCCAGCCCACGGCCGGGATCGTGGGCGGCTCGCATGCCTCGCCCGGACGGGCGGCCAGCGTGGGCCCCCAGGCGTCCTGATGCAGGTCCACGATCGTGTAGATCCCGTGGCGGCTAAGCCGCCTCACGGTCGCCGCCACCAGGTCGAGGTACCGGCGGTCGTAGCGACCGGGCCGCGGCTCCACCCGCGACCACGACACCAGCAGTCGCACCGCGTTCCAGCCGATTGCCGCCATCCGTGCCGGGTCCTTGCGCGCGAGCGGGAACACCGTGCGGAAGCTGCTGCCCTTCCAGTACTGGGCCAGGGAGTTCACGTTCACCCCGCGCAGCAGCACCTCGCGCCCCTGCGCGTCCACGATGCGGCCGCCGGCGCGAACGTCAGGATCGGCGTGCAGAGGCGAGAGCCGCAGCGCGGCCGGAGCCGCTCCGGCCACGGCGGGCACCAGGCAGAGTACGGCCACGGCCGCGGTGACCGTCAGCGCTGCGCGGAGGCCCCTCACAGCCGCGGACCGTAGCCGGGCGGCGGCCGGTTGGCGCTAATACCTGCTGGGGTGGCGCGCCACGAAGGCGTTGGACTTGCGGAGCGACTTGCTCCAGCGCGGCCCGGTGCCCGGTCCGGGTGCGTCCGGATCGCGCATGGAGGTGTCGAAGCGCAGTCCCGCCACGACCACGTAGGCGTGGCCTCCGTGCGCGTACACGGTGATCCAGCGTCCGGGGCCGCGACGGCCCCAGTTCATGAGCGCTCCGGAAGGCAGCGGCGAGCGCAGGAAGCGGCCTCCGTAGAGCGCGTAGCTCACGGAGCCGGAGCAGTCATAGCCCTTGTCGAGCCGACGGCCGAACGGCCTGTGGCCGCCGCCGTAGCGGTAGGGCTTCTCGACGAGGCGGTTGGCGGCCTCTATCACGCGCTTGACGCGCGAGGGAGCCGATGTCGGCGCAATCGCGCGCCCATCGACGATCACGGCACGCTTGGGCGGTGCGGGAGGCGGAACGAAAACCGCGCCGCCGGAGCTGACGGGCGTCTCCGCGGCGGCCGTGCCGCCGAGCGTGAGGCCCGCGAGGCAGGCCGCTGCCATAGCTACGGACGTCAGGGTGTTTCTGGGGCGCGCAGGCATTCTCTTTCGCACGCCTGCGGGGTTAGCTGACGGGCTCGCGCTGAAAGAGCTTGCGCGCCTCCCTTAGGAGGTTAGCCCCAGTGGCCTAGGCCACCCTGGGTCCCCCGCTCCACGCATCGCGTGGACTCGGCGTTCGGGCAAAGTAGCAGATCTATTCGACGTGCACGACCTTTCTCCTTGTGGCGATCTGCACCTTGTCTTGCACCGATCCGGGGCCCCGGCGGCCTCCCCCGCCGCCTTCCATGCGGATCAGCACCCACGCGATCAGGGCGAACAGCGAGAGGGCGATCGCCAGCACCGTCGCATACGCCGACGCCGTGAGCGCTCCGGGTACGCCCTTCTTGCGCTCGCGCTGCAGCAGCTCGTGGTCGGCCCGGAACTCGCGGGTGAAGGTCGCCAGGGCGGGCACCTCCGGCGCGGGTATGGCGCGGTCACGGGGCATGTAGATGGGCACAGAGGCCAGGACATCGCCGCGCTGGAGGCGAAGCGTCGACTTCCATCCGCCGTGCACCGGGATCGGCTTCGTCGTGCGGTAGACCCCTGGACCGACACGCTCCAGCGGGTCGAGCACGCTCCCGCCGCCCTGCCAGGCGGTTACGTTGAGCCATTCCGCGTCGTCCGCGGCGCTGGCGGGGGTCACCCTGATGGTGGCGCTCACCGCGCGCCCGCCATCCGCTCCGGGCACGTCGCGCAGAGCCACGCTCGCGGTGCGCGGACCGTCGGTGGACAGCGGCAGTCCCCATCCGATCACTGCCAGCAGCACCACCCCGGCCGCCAGCGCCGCCAGGCGCTCGGCGCGCAGAGGCGGGAACGGCCGCGGGCGCACCAGCGCGGCGCCCACGAACCCTCCCACCGCACCTCCGGCCACGGCGGCCACGAAGCCCGCAACGGCGGCTTCCGGCAGCAGCGCGGAGGGCCACGGAATCGGCATCCAGACGTGCGACCAGCCCCACTCCGCTCCCAGGCCGATCGTCCCGATGAAGACGCCCGCCAGCGCGCCCGCGGCCACCGGCCGGAGTCGCGTGGCGCGCAGGAAGACGAGCTCCACGAGCAGCGCCTCGACGATGTAGAGCGGGAAATGCGGAGTGGTCTGCCCGAAGGCGACCCCGACGGTCAGCGCGAGGAAGCCCCGGATCACGAGGAAGCCGGCCACGGCCAGGAGCGCGCCTCCGCGCCCGAGATACAGGCGGGCGGTGACCAGGCCGATACCGGCGGCGAGCATGATCAGGGTCGGGTGGAGCACCAGCCGGAACTGGGGCACGCCGAAGTCGAACTCGCCCTGGAAGGTGGAGAGCGCTACGAGGAACCCGCCCACCAGGAACGCCCGCCTGATCCTCAGGACCAGCGGCGACTCTGTGGGTACCTGGTCCGCGCGCTTGGCGGCCAGCGCCTCCGTGGTGAGTGCCATCGCCCCCAGCGTGGCCAGCGAGCCGCCGCCGATGAGCATCAGATGGGTGGGGCCCCAGAGCGTCACGTCCTGGCCGAAGAGCCGGTGCCAGAGGTCGTCGAGCGGGAACCCTGTGAGCGCGAAGGCGCCGCAGGCGGCGATCATCAGACCACCGGCGGGAGCCCACCAGCCGCCGCCCACGTACACGGCAGCGTCGCTCGGCCGGCCGCGCGACAGCGCCATCGTCAGCGCGCCGGCGAGGAGCGTGCCGTAGAGGCCGATGAGAATCAGATAGTGAGCCGGGTTGGCAAGCGGGCCGGCGTCGCGGCCGTTGTCGATGTGCAGCGAGATGTCCCAGTACATGCCGGTGACCGCGGTGAGCAGCGAGATGCCGAGCACCGCCGAGGGGAGCGCGGCCCAGCCCGGGAGGCCGGTCTGGCGCTCGAAGAAGCGCGATGCGGTGTCGAGCCATGGCACCCTCCCGCTGCGATGGCCGGCGATGAGCAGCGCGATGAGGCCGGTGACCACGAGGGCCGCGGCCGTGGCGCCGATGGCCTCTCCGGCCGCCGCGCCGCCCGCGGGCTCGTTACCGGTGGCCCCGTGGGCCAGTGCGGGCAGCACCGCCGCCACGGCGAGCGCCATGGTGGAGAACATCGCCGTCAGGACCGGAATTCGCATACTCGTCATGTGCCAAGCTCCCTCGTCGCTGGACCTGGTATCTAACTGACCGGTCAGTAAGTTGGATGTGAACTTCATCACACTTGGCATGCGCACGTGAGCAGCGGCCCCGCCCCGGTGCGCAAGCGGCTAACCGCCGAGGCACGCAGGGCGGCGATCCTCAACGCCGCCAGCACGGTCTTCTCGGCGCGCGGCTACCACAGCGCCTCGATCGACGACATCGCAGGCGAGGCCGGCGTGTCGAAGGCGCTCATCTACGAGCACTTCGCCTCCAAGCAGGAGCTCCACGCGAAGCTGGTGGAGGCCCACGCGGCCGAGCTGTACGAGCGGCTGGCCGCCGCCGTGCCGAGCGTGGAGGGCAGCGCCGCCCGCCTGGCCACCGGTCTCGACGCCTTCTTCCTGTTCGTGGAGGAACGCCGCGACGCCTGGCGGATGCTCTTCCGCGAGGCGTCGGACCCGGAGGCCGTGGCCGCGCTCGATCGCATGCTCACCCAGGTGACCGCCGTGGTGGCCGGTCTGATCGCCGCCGAGCCAGGGGCGCAGAACCTCCCGAACGGCGCGAGGGACCTGGAGCACGGGATCCTGCTGATCGCCCAGATGCTCGTGGGAGCGGTGCAGACGATGGCCAACTGGTGGGCCGACAACCCGAGCGTGCCGCGCCGGCAGATGGTGGAGACCGCGATGGACTTCGCCTGGCTCGGGCTTGATCGCCTCAGCCGCGGCGAGCGCTGGACCGCCGGGTGAACTTCGCCCGCGACGTGGTGGACGCCGCCGACCCGGCGCGGCCGGCGCTCGTGGCGGTGGCCCGCGACGGCGGGCGGCGCGAGATCGCCTTCGGCGAGGTGGCGGACCGCTCCGCGCGGCTGGCCGGGGCGCTGGCCGGCGCCGGCGTGGGACGCGGCGACGTGTTGATGACGCTGGTGGGCAACCGCCCCGAGTGGGTCTACGCGATGGTGGCCGCGTGGCGCCTCGGCGCGGTGGCGCAGCCGTGCACCGAGCAGCTTCGCGCGCGCGACCTGCGCGCGCGCATGGACAAGGTCGACCCGCGGGCGGTGGTGGTCGACGAGCGCGATTCCGAGCTCGTGGTGCAGGCCGGCTTCGACGGGCCGCTCCTCACCGTCCCGGACGAGCGCCTGTACGAGACGGACGCGGCCCCGGTGGTGGACGTGCGCGCGGACGACCCCGCCCTCATCGTGTTCACGTCCGGCACCGCCGGGGAGCCCAAGCCGATCCGGCACGGGCACGGCTACTTGGCGGGTCAGTCCGTGCAGGCGGAGCACTGGTTCGGAGCGCGCCCGGGCGACCTCTGCTGGTGCACCGCGGCGAGCGGCTGGTCCAAGTCCGCCCGCAACGTGTTCGTGGCCCCATGGCTGCGAGGCGCCACGGCGCTCCTCCACGATGCCCGCTTCGACGCCGAGGAGCGGCTGGAGCTGCTGGTGCGCGAGCGCGTGGATGTGCTCTGCATGGCGCCCACCGAGTACCGGGCGATCGCCAAGCGGGCAGGGCTGCGGCCGCTGCCGGACCTTCGTCACGCGGTGGCCGCGGGCGAGCCGCTCAACCCCGAGGTCGTGAATGCCTGGAGCGAGGGGGCCGGCGTGGAGGTGCACGACGGCTACGGGCAGACGGAGACCGGCGCTCTCACGGGCATGCCGATCGGCCCGCCGGTGCGCCCCGGCTCGATGGGCACGGCGCTGCCCGGGTTCCGGATGTGGATCGACGACGGCGAGCTCTGCGTGGACCCGGAGACCGTGCCCACGTTCTTCCTCGACGGCCGCCGCGACCGGCCATGGCGCACCGGCGACCGCGTGCGCGAGGACGAGGACGGCTACCTCTGGTTCGAGGGGCGCACCGACGACGTGATCATCTCCGCCGGGTACCGCATCGGCCCGTTCGAGGTCGAGTCCGCCCTGGTGTCGCATCCCGCCGTGGCGGAGGCAGCGGCGGTGGCGGCGCCGGACGACGTGCGCGGCCAGGTGGTGCGGGCCGTGGTGGTGCTGCAGCCGGGCGCGGACCCGGGCGAGGAGCTGGCGCGCGAGCTCCAGGAGCACGTGCGCTCGGAGACGGCGCCCTACAAGTACCCCCGCATCGTCGAGTTCGCGGACTCCCTCCCTAAGACCCCGAGCGGCAAGATCAAGCGGGCGGAGCTGCGCGGATAGAGATCGGGTCACCGGGTAGCCTCGGAACGATGGCCAACCGCCTGGCCGACGAGACGTCGCCCTACCTCCTGCAGCACAAGGACAACCCCGTGGACTGGTATCCGTGGGGCGAAGAGGCGCTCGAGCGCGCCCGCGGCGAGGACCGGCCGATCCTGCTCTCCATCGGGTACTCGGCCTGCCACTGGTGCCACGTGATGGAGCGGGAGTCCTTCGAGGTGGAGCAGACGGCGGAGCTGATGAACGCACGGTTCGTGTGCATCAAGCTCGACCGCGAGGAGCGCCCGGACATCGACTCCATCTACATGGAGGCATGCCAGGCGATGACCGGGGCGGGCGGCTGGCCGCTGAACGTGTTCCTCACCCCCGAGCAGGTGCCGTTCTACGCCGGCACCTACTTCCCGCCCGAGCCCCGCATGGGCGCGCCGAGTTGGCGCCAGGTGCTCGAGGCCGTGGCCGAGGCCTGGGCCGACCGCTCCGGCGAGATCCGCGCCGGCGGCGCGCGCATCGCCGAGCGCCTGCGCGGCGGGGCGCTCCTGGAGCCCTCCGCCGAGCCCATGAGCGAGGCCGCGCTCGTGGAGGCGGTGGACGGGCTGCGCCAGAACTACGACCGCGTGCACGGCGGCTTCGGCGGCGCGCCCAAGTTCCCGCCCGCGTCCGCAATCGAGCTGCTCCTGCGCCGCGGCGAGACCGAGCCGGCGGTCCACACGCTGCGGGCGATGGCGGCCGGCGGCATCCACGACCAGGTGGGCGGCGGCTTCGCCCGCTACGCGGTCGACACCCGCTGGCTCGTGCCGCACTTCGAGAAGATGCTCTATGACAACGCGCTGCTCGCCCGGGCCTATCTGCACGGCTGGCAGGTCAGCGGCGATCCGCTGCTGCGCGAGGTCACCGAGACCACGCTCGACTGGATGCTGCGCGAGATGCGCGGACCCGAGGGCGGCTTCTACTCGGCGCTCGACGCCGACTCCGAGGGCGTGGAGGGGCGCTTCTACGTCTGGAGCCTCGACGAGCTCCGCGATGTGCTGGGCGACGACGCGGACGAGGCGAGCGCCTGGTTCGGAGCCACCCAGCGCGGCAACTTCGAGGGCAGCAACATCCTTGTGCGCGGCGAGGGCAGCCCCGCCGGGCTCCCGGACTGGCGCCGGCGCCTCTACGCCGTGCGCGAGAAGCGCGTCTGGCCGGGGCTCGACGACAAGCGCCTGACGGCGTGGAACGCCCTCGCCATCTCCGCCCTGGCCGAGGCGGGCGCGGTGCTCGAGCGCTCCGACTACCTCGACGCCGCTACCCGCGCGGCCGAGTTCGTGCTCGCCGAGCTGCGCGACGCCGACGGCCGTCTGCTCCGCACCTGGAAGGACGGGCTCGGTCGCCTCAACGCCTACCTCGAGGACCACGCCTTCCTCCTCGAGGCCCTGATCGCGCTCTACGAGGCGAGCTTCGACCCGCGCTGGTTCGCGGCCGCCCGCGAGCTGGCGGACACGATGATCGAGCGCTTCGCCGACCCCGAGAGCGGCGGCTTCTTCGAGACCTCGGCCGACCACGAGCAGCTGGTGGCGCGCCGCAAGGATCTCGAGGACCACCCCATCCCGTCCGGCAACGCCAGCGCGGCGCTGGGGCTTCTGCGGCTGGCGGCGCTGAGCGGCGAGTACGAGTACGAGCGCCACGCCGTGTCGGTCCTGCGTCTGCTCCACGAGCTGGCGCCCAAGCACGCGCAGGCCTTCGGCCACCTGCTCCAGGCGCTCGACTTCCATCTCTCCCCCACCCGCGAGGTCGCCCTCGCCGGAGCCGACACGCGCGCGCTCGAGCGTGTGGTGCGCGGGGCGTACCGGCCGAACATCGTGCTGGCCGGCGGCGAGCAGGACGGCGTGCCGCTGCTTCAGGACCGCCATCCGATCGAGGGCAGGGCCGCCGCCTATGTGTGCGAGCGGTTCGCCTGCCAGGCCCCGGTGACCGAGCCCGAGGAGCTCGAACGACTGCTCTCCTGACGCTGCTGGCCATCGCGGCGCCCTACAACGCGCCTTCCGTGGCGGAGCGGATCTCGGGATGGGGCCCGCGGCCCGCGGGTGGGGCCGCCGAGGCCCGCGCGCACCGCTACATGGCACGCGCCTTCCGGGCAGGCGGCCTGCGGGTGGGGATCCAGCGTTTCGCGGTGCCGGGACGCGGCACCTCCCGCAACGTGATCGGGGTGATCGATACGCCTCGCACCTGCCTGCGGATCGTGATGGCCCACACCGACTCGGCCCCGGGCGCGCCGGGCGCCAACGACAACGCCTCCGGCCTCGGCGTGCTGGCGGCGCTGGCGAGCCGGCTGCGGAGGCTCGGCCCGGGCTGCGACGTGTGGCTCGTGGCCACAGGCGCGGAGGAGCGGCTGTACACCGGCTCGCCCGACCACCTCGGCGCGCTGGCGCTCGCGCGGCGGGCGCGCGCCCGCGGTGGGCGCAAGCGCCTGCGCTTTGCCCTGTCGCTCGACGAGGTCGGCGGCGACCGGCCGTTCTGGCTGCGATCGCCGGCGGACTCGCCGCGCCCCGGGGTCGAGAGCGCGCTGCTGCGCGCGGCCCGCCGTGCGCACGTGCCGGTGAGCTGGGTGCGCGACGAGGGCACCGGCAACTCCGATCACCGGGAGTTCGAGCTGCTGGGCCTGCCCGGTGCGAAGCTCGGCGTGGGCGCCGGCGGCGAACCCTGCCGCCACCTGCCCTGCGATCGCCCCGGCCGCCTCGACCCGGGCTCCCTGCGGCAGGCGCGGAGGCTCACCGAAGCAGCCCTCCTGGCCCACTAGACGGTTCCGCGCGCAATCTGCAAGATTGCCCGGCCGATGAGCGCGCTCCTGGCCCGTGCCGCACGGCCCCGCACCCGCGTAGTCATCATCGGTCTGTGGCTGGTGGCGATCTTCGCCTGCTTCGCCGCCAACCTGCCGGGGAAGTTCTCCGACGCCGAGCGCAACGACTCGAGCTCCTACCTTCCGGGTGACGCCGAGTCCACTCGCGCGCTCGAGGCCACCAAGCGCCTGACGCGCGGCGAGCAGGCCGCCGTGGTGATCGTCTACCGGCGCGAGGGCGGGCTGACCACCGCGGACCGCGCCAAGATCGCGCGCGACGTCGCGCGCCTGAACACGCTGCGCTACCCGCAGCTACAGCGCGGACCGGGCGGGCGGGCCTTCCGCCCGGCGGCCACGGCGCCCGACGGCAGCGCCGTGCTGGTCACGGGGAACATCACCTCCGACGGAGAGTCCGAGACGATCGCCGATCCGGTCGAGGACATCCGCGAGATAGTCGGGAGGGGCAGCGGCGGGCTCGAGGTGGCGGTCACCGGGCCGGCCGGCTACTCGGCCGACGCCATCAAGGTGTTCGAGCAGATCAACGGCTCGCTGGTGGGCGCCGCGTTCCTGCTCGTCTTCGTGCTCCTGATCTTCATCTACCGGAGCCCGATCCTGCTGTGGTTCCCGCTGATCGCGGTGGCCTTCGCGGAGATCGCCACGCGCGGCCTCGGGTGGCTGCTCACGGAGGGCGGGGTGACGGTCAACGGGCAGTCCTCGTCGATCCTCTCCGTGCTCGTCCTCGGCGCCGGCACCGACTATGCCCTGTTACTCGTGGCGCGCTACCGCGAGGAACTGCGCGTGCACGAGAGCCGCAATGACGCGATGACGCGCGCGCTTCGGAGCGCCGGCCCCGCCATCTTCGCCTCGGGCATGACCGTGATCGCCGCGCTGCTGACCCTGTCGGTGGCCGAGCTGAACAGCACCGCCAGCCTGGGACCGATCGGAGCGCTCGGGATCGCGGTGGCGATGCTGGCCATGCTCACGCTCCTGCCTGCCGCCCTCGTGATCGCGCCCCGGGGCGTCTTCTGGCCGCGCGTCCCGCACGTGGGCGACACCGGCGACGACGCAACCCACGGACGCTGGCGCCGGCGCGCCGAGCGCCTGAGCGGGCACCCGCGGCGCGTCTGGATCGGCACCGCCGCGGTACTCCTGATCATGGCCCTCGGAAGCCTCGCCTACGACGACAGCCTGACCACCGGGAACGGGTTCCGCGACGACGTGGAGTCCGTCGAGGGGCAGGAGCTGGTGGACGCGTCCTTCCCGGGTGGCGCCAATGCCCCGACCGACGTCGTGGTTCCGGATCCCTCACGTGCGCCCGACGTGGCCGCGGCCCTCAAGGACACCGACGGCGTGGCCGACGTGCGCGTGGCGCTGCGCCGGCCCGACGGCGTGCTTCTCAACGCCATCCTCGAGGGCGACCCCTACGACAAGGACACGTTCGCGCTGGTGCCGGAGATACGCCGGGCAGCACACGAGGCGGGCGGCGAGGGCACGCTCGTGGGCGGAGCGAGCGCCGTGGAGTACGACGTGCGCCAGGCCAACAAGCACGACCTCAAGCTGATCGTGCCGCTCACGCTGCTAGTGGTCTTCATCGTGCTGATCCTCCTGCTGCGGGCGCTCGTGGCGCCGGTGATCCTCATGGCCACGGTGGTCCTGTCGTTCGCCGCGTCCCTCGGCGTGGGCTTCGTGGTGTTCGACGTGATCTTCGGCTTCCCGGGCAGCTCGCCCGACCTGGCCCTGTTCGCCTTTGTCTTCCTGGTGGCGCTGGGGATCGACTACAACATCTTCCTGATGGCGCGCGTGCGCGAGGAGTCGCAGCGGCACGGCGCGCGCGAGGGGATGCTGCGCGGCCTGGCGGTCACCGGCGGTGTGATCACCTCGGCCGGGGTCGTGCTCGCCGGGACCTTCCTTGTGCTGGCCGTGCTGCCACTCGTGTTCCTCACCGAGATCGGCTTCGTGGTGGCCTTTGGCGTGCTGCTCGACACCCTCGTGGTGCGCTCCATCCTGGTGCCGGCGCTGGTGTTCGACATCGGAGCGCGGATCTGGTGGCCCTCGTCGCTCGCCTCCTCCATCGACCACCGCGCTCCGCGGCGGCACACCATCCCCGACGCCGAATAGCTAGAGCACGGCCAAGTAGCGGTCCAGCTCCCACTGGGAGACCTGCACGCGGTAGTCCTCCCACTCCTGCCGCTTGATCTCGACGTAGCGGTTGAAGATGTGCTCGCCGAAGGTGCGCAGCACGAGCTCGGACTCCGCCGTCAGCTCGATCGCCTCGCCCAGTGTCTCGGGCAGCTGCTCGATCCCCAGACGCTTCCGCTCCTCCGGACTGATGTGGTAGAGGTTCTTCTCCATCGGCTCGGGCAGCTCGTAGCCCTTCTCGATGCCCTCCAAGCCGGCCGCGAGCAGAATCGCGAAGGTCAGGTAGGGGTTGCACGCCGGGTCGGGGCAGCGCAGCTCCATCCGCGTGGCCTGCTCCTTGCCGGGGTGGTAGAGGGGCACCCGCACGAGCGCGGACCGGTTGCGCCGCGACCAGGCGCAGTACACCGGCGCCTCGTAGCCCGGCACCAGCCGCTTGTACGAGTTGACCCACTGCGCGAACACCGAGGTGATCTCGCGGGCGTGCTTCAGCTGCCCCGCGATGAACGCCTTGCCGATGTCCGAGAGGAAGTACTGGTCGTCGGGGTCGTAGAAGGCGTTGCTCGAATCCCTGAATAGCGACTGGTGGGTGTGCATCCCGGAGCCGTTCTCGCCGAACAGCGGCTTGGGCATGAAGGTCGCGTGCCACCCGTACTTCATGGCGTACTCCTTGACCGTGATGCGGTAGGTCATGCAGTCGTCCGCCATCTTCAGCGCGCCGGCGTAGCGCATGTCGATCTCGTGCTGCGAGGGGCCCACCTCGTGGTGGGTGTACTCCACGTGGATGCCCAGCTGCTCCAGCGCCAGCACCGTGTCGCGCCTCACGTCCGAGCCCGCGTCGAGCGTGGTGAGGTCGAAGTAGCCGCCCTCGTCGAGGATCTCCGGGATGCCGCTCTCCGGCCGGGCGTTGCGGAAGTAGAAGAACTCGAGCTCGGGTCCCACGAAGAAATCGGTGAAGCCGAGTGCCTCGGCGCGCTCGAGCGCGCGCCGCAGCACCTGACGCGGATCTCCCTCATAGGGCTCTCGGCTCGGGGTCACGACGTCGCAGAACATCCGTGCCACGCCCTTGTCCTCGGGGCGCCACGGAAGCACCGCGAAGGTCGAGGCGTCCGGCATCGCGATCATGTCCGACTCCTCGATCGCGTTGAAGCCCGTGATCGACGATCCGTCGAAGCCCATCCCACCCTCGAACGCGTCGTCGAGCTCTTCGGCGTTCACCGAGAAGCTCTTGAGCTGGCCGAGAATGTCCGTGAACCAGAGCCGGATGAACCGGATGTCACGGTCCTTTACGAAGGACTTGACGTCCTCGGGGGTCTTCGGCTGGTCGGCCATTCGGCTCCTCCGGGGTCGGGGTGGGAGCCGCGTAGGCTAACGGCGCTCAGCCGCGGGCGCGCGTCGCCTCAGAGCCAGGAACGAGCCCAGACCTTGAGCGCGCGCACAGCGGGCTCGAGGGCCTCGCCCTTCACGGTGAGGGCGTACTCCACCCGCACGGGCGTCTCGTCGACCACCCGGCGGCGCACGATGCCCTCCGACTCGAGCTCCTTCATCCGCTCGGAGAGCAGGCGATCGCTCAGGTCTGGCACCAGCTGCTTGACCTCCGAGAAGCGCGCGGGCCCGTCCATCAGGACGAACAGGATGGCTCCGGTCCAGCGCTTGCCGACCAGCTCCACGGCCCGGTGGTAGGCGGTGCAGCACGACTCGCGCTGCTCGGCGTCGTGGGCTTCCGCAATCGAGGAGCGGGAGACCATGATCTGAATGCTATCCGCCCTCACGCGGCCTGAAGGAGCCGCGACCCCTCGGGTGAGCCGTCCACGGGAAGGTCCGCGGCGCGGGTGACGAGGTTGGCGAACGAGGCCAGCGACACATGGGCCACAGCCTCCAGGATCTGCTCGTCGGTCCAGCCGGCCTCACGCGCCTCCTCCAGGATGTGGAGCTGGGGCGCTCCTTCGGTCTGGAGCAGGGCCTTGATGAAGCGCAGCAGCACCGCCTCGTGCTCGTCGCGCGAGTCGAACTCGCGTGCCAGCGCGATCTCGTCGAGGCCGAGACCGGCGTCGCGCGCCGTGCGCTGGAGCGTGGACAGCGCGTACTCGCTGCCCTGGTGCTCGGCCACGGCCAGCGCGATGCGCTGGGCGGTGGTCCACTGGAGCGATCCGTGCCGCAGCTCGGAGCGGAAGCGCGCGTACGCGCGCAGCGCCGCCGGCGCCCCGCCGAGAACTCCCAGGAAGTTGGGGAGCTGGCCGCCGCCCGAAAGTGCGCCCTTGAGGACGGGCACGCTGCGCTCGGGAGCGGTGAGCTCATCGTGAACCTGGAACCTGCTCTCCTTGGTCTTCATCCTGCTCACTTCACTTTCTGCATGCCGCTTACCGGCAGTAAGTATAGGGAAGAAAAGGGCTATTACGCACTCCATTGGGAGTACGCATACGCCGGGCGCGCGGATCGCTCGGGGGCCTCAGGCGTGTGCGGTCCCGGCGGCCACGGCCACCAGGAACAGGCCCATCAGGAATGCCCATAGCGCCACCCGGTCGGGCTGCGCGAGCTGCCGCTCCGCCACTCCGGGCAGGCGGCGGGCCGGCGTGGGCCGGCCCGTGATCGTGATCGTGCGGCGCTCCCCGGCCGGGGCGGCGACGGAGCGCTCGAACCGGCGCCGGGCGGGCGCCTCCGAGTGCGTGCTGATCTCATGACCGGCTTCAGGGGCCGTGGACGTATCCGTGCGCGCAGCCGGACGGTCGAAGCGACCGGGTCGCGCCTCGGCAGCCTCGATCTTGCGCTCCCACTCGAGGAGCACCGCTTCGCGACTCATGTCCTCGTGATCCTCGCGCAGAGCGCGGGCGCCGCCTGGGTTCATCGGTCTCTTTCTTATCGCCTGCGGGGTTAGCTGTCGGGCTCGCGCTGAAAGAGTTGCGCTACGCGGAACATCCGCGATTCGCCCCTGGCCTGACGGCCATCCAACCGGTTCCCCCGCGCCCCCCGAAAGGCGGGCTTAGGCTCCTTAGACGCGGGCATGCTACCAGCAGAGCGGAAGCGTCGGACGGAAAAGCGCCGCATCCTGGGTGAATTTCCGGCGCCCAGCGAGAGAGCTACTGCCCGGCGACCTTGGCCACGTAGGCCGCCACGCTCTCGGCTTCCTCACCCTGGAGCAGAGCGGCCGGCATGCGCCCGTCGCCCGTGCCGCCGCGGCGGATCGCCTTGAGCACGCGCTCCTCGTCGAGCCCGAGCTCGTCGAGATCAGGCCCGGTGACGCCCTGAGCCTGCACGGCATCGAGGTTGTGGCAGCTCCAGCAGGTCTGCCGGAACAGCTGCTTGCCCTCCTCCTCCTGCGCGGTCAGCGAGGCGGTACGCAGCTTTCCGACGCCTCCCTCGGCCTCGCCGCGCGATGCGATCACCACTGCGGGGACGACTGCCCCGAGGGCCACGTAGAGCAGCGGGATGAGGATCCGGAAGCCACGCCCGCCGCGGGTGAGGTAGGCCTCGCGCGCGGCCGCCGGACCGCCCGAGAAGGCAATGAAGACGACCGCGACCCCCGCTACGAGGAACGGCCCCAGGACGAGCAGGACTTCCATGGCGGCCGGGACTCTACCTGCCCCGTGCGATGCCGAGGCGAGCTCGCGTCAGGACGAATCGGCGGCTGCCCGCCGGGCCCGCTTCCAGCTCCCATACGCGGCGAACACGTCGGCCAGCCCGGGCAGGCTGTCGTCGTCGGCCGCCAGCTGCTGGTAGTCCACCATCAACAGGCGCTCGGGGCGAACGCCGATGGCCTCCGCTGCCGTGCGGATGGCGCCACAGACCTCGTCGTCGGACACGTCGCCCTCCGCGCCCGAGCGCTTGGCCTGATGGGCGAAGACGCCCGCGGCGCTGCCGCGCGCACCGGGCTCCTCGGACGGCTCGCTGCGCGCCCGCCCGGTCCCGATCAGTAGCTTGCAATGGGGACAGCGCAGCGGCTCAGGAGGAAAGTCCTCCCCCGCCTCGGCCTCGATGACGAGGTGGCAATGCGGGCAGTAGGCATCCTCCGCCTCCTGCCCCTGCTCGCTCAGTGAGGACACACCTGTCTATTCGCCCGATCAGGAAGCGATCAAACCCGACCGTCACCGAAGCGAGACCGCCACCTGCTCGAGATGGTCCATCGCCTCCTGCATCCCGCCCTCCATCCCGGAGTTGATGTGCGCGTCACGGTGCTCCTTGTTCTGGTGCTGTACGAGGAACGTGAGCGTCGTACGTCCGTCCACCTCGGTGAACGTGAGGGTGTCCAGGGCCTCCCCGTCGGGCATGCCCTCGTAGACCTCCGTGCAGACGATCCGCTCGTTGGGAACGATCTCGCGGTACTCGCCGTGGAAGGCCACCTCGAACCCGCCCTGAGCGACCATCAGGTATCGCCACATCCCGCCCACACGAAGGTCGATCTCCGCGCCCGTGACCTCGCCGCGGTCGCCGCTCCACCAGCGCTTGACCAGCTCGGGCGTGGTCCACGCCTCGTACACCAGGTGCTTGGGCGCGTCGAACTCCCGCGTGATGAGGATCTGCTCATCCGTGGGCAGCGTCACCGTCGCCGTACCGCTACTCGTCACCGTCACCAGCTCCCTTCTCGTTGTCCTTGAGTTCTTCCAGCACGACGTCCAGGCGGCCGAACCGCTCCGACCACGAACGCTCGTAGTTCTTCACCCAGTCGTGGATGGGCTTGAGCGCATGGCCGTTCACGCTGTAGAGCCTCCGGCGTCCTTCGTCTCGCACGTCGACCGCTCCCACCTCGCGGAGCACCCGCAGGTGCTTCGAGACCTGCGGCTGAGCAAGCCCGAGCTCGCGAACCAGGTCGTTCACCGGGCGCTCCCCGCCGGCCAGCACATCCAGGATCTGCCGGCGCCGGGGCTCGGCCACGGCGTTGAACGCGTCGGCGGTGGTCGCTGCTCGTGCCACGTCGGCAATCATATGCCTATATCGGTATGTGTCAAGCCCGAAGCGCCTCCGGGGGTGTTGGGGGTGTGGGGAGTTTTCGATGTATGCCAACCAAAACTCCCCACACCCCTGCCGAAGCGACCCCTGAAATAGAAAACCCCCGCCTGAGCGGGGGTTTCCCTTAGCCGGCCTCTAAGCCGGATTCTGTCCTGAGCAGTCATCCATCTCGCCCGGTCCCTCGGCTGCGCCGCTGGATCGGGTGGGGCCTTGCGGCACCTGCGGCCTACCTGGAGCTCGGCGGGCAGCGTCGTCGCTCCTGCTTGGCCTTGCACCGGGTGGGGTTTGCCTGGCCGGCGTGTCGCCACGCCGCCGGTGCGCTCTTACCGCACCATTTCAACCTTGCCGGCACCGGGCTCACGTGCGGCCCGGCGCTTGGGCGGTGTATTTCTGTGGCACTTTCCCGCGGGTTTCCCCGGGTCGGTCCCCCGACCACCCTGCCCTACGGTGTCCGGACTTTCCTCGAAGGCCCGGTTGTCTCCCCGAGCTCCCCGCGACTGCTAGGCCGGCACCAGGGATTCTACGCCCGTTCGGCGTCGCCGACCAGCTCTGCGGGAGAGCTTGCGTCAGCTCAGCTGCGAGCCGCAGTCACCGCAGACTGCGGAGCCGGCGCGAAGGCTCATGGCCCCCCGGCAGACCGGGCAGTCCGCCGCCTGGCCCGCCTCCGCGGCCGCCAGGGTCGCGCCGAGGCGCTGCTCCAGCGTGAGCCCGCGTCCGCGGTCACCGGTGCAGCGCTCCCGCGATGCGCGCCGCCGCGGTGTGGTGAGCACGGCGGGGGTCATGAGACCCTCCTGCAGACACCCACCACACGCCCGAGCACCTCGACGTCGGTCACGAGGATCGGCTCGAGGGCATCGTTCTCCGGCTGGAGGCGAACGTGGTCGTCCTCCTTGAAGAAGCGCTTGACGGTGGCCTCGTCGTCGACGAGAGCCACCACGATCTCGCCGTTCGCCGCGCTGTCCGCACGCCGCACGACCACATGGTCGCCCTCCAGGATTCCCGCGTCCTTCATCGAGTCTCCCTTGACCTTGAGGACGAACTCGCCCTCGTCCCCCCCGGCGATGCCGGGCACGGCGACGTAGTCCTCGATGTTCTCCTCAGCGAGCATCGGCGCGCCGGCGGCGACCTGTCCGACCACCGGCAGGCCGGTCGGCGTGACCGCCTGCTTGGCCTTGTCCACCAGGATCTCCAGGGCCCGCGGCTTGGTGGGGTCGCGCCGGAGCAGCCCCACCTTCTCGAGGTTGGCGAGATGCGCGTGCACGGTCGACGACGAGGTGAGCCCGATCGCCTTACCGATGTCGCGCACCGTGGGCGGATAGCCGTGCTCCGACCCGTAGCGCCTGATGTAGTCGAAGATCTCCTGCTGGCGCTTCGTGAGATTCAGCTCGACCATGTCAGCTCTCCCCTTGCAGCCGTCGCGTATGTGGTGCCTCGAACATGTGTTCGTAAAGCTACAACGGTATCCGGACGGCTTCAAGGGCCTGAAGGACGGCGCCCAGACGGCTCTATACTCGGCCGCCACGCGCCTGTGGCGGAATTGGTAGACGCGCAAGGTTGAGGGCCTTGTGGACCATTTGGTCCGTGGGAGTTCGAGTCTCCCTGGGCGCACTCGTTTGTTGTCCAAACGACAACGAAAGCCCCTGCAAATAGCTATTTCCGCGGTTCCGATCGCTCTAACGAACCAAGCCGGACAGCGCGAAGCTACCCCGGAGCCGGCGGCCCGTCCCGTCGCGCTTCGCTGCGAGTGATTTCTAAGCGGGCACCGTAACGATTCGGCTTTGACGCTCTCGCTGCTGCTCTTCGTCCGAAGCGGCAGTCCGTCGTCTGAGAGACTCCCGCCGCCCACGACAACCGGAGAGCTGATGCCCGACGCCAGAGACGTGATCCTCAAGCACATCGCCGCCGTCAACGACCGTGATAGTGACGCTGAGCCGTGGGCCACTGATGCCGAGCTGGTCGCGCCAGGCGGCCAGGCCAGCGGTCGCGACGAGGTCCTTGGCTTCCTGGGCGTGTTCCACGAAGCGTTCCCGGACCTCCGCCTTGAGATCAAGCAGCTCCTCACTGACGGGCCGGGCGCAGCGGCCGAAGGGACGCTCTCGGGCACCCATGATGGCGTGCTCCACAGCCCCAACGGCGACGTCGCGCCGACAGGACGCGCCGTCGAGCTCCGGTGGGCGGCGGTCTATGTCACCGACGGCGAGACGCTGAAGTCCGAGCACCTGTTCTTCGACCAGATGGACTTTCTCGGCCAGCTCGGTCTCCTCCCCGAGTAGCGGCCGCCAGCCAGCGCCAGACGCGGGCGAAGCGCATCGCAGAGTCGCCCGTGGCTCGGTCTGGGCAGTGTCGGTTTCCATGCGAAGCGGCAGCCGCGGTGGAGCGGCCGGTGCCCCCGCATCGTCCCGGCCAGCCAGTAGTCAACAAGGCTGAAGCATCGATACGGCCCCCCGTGGATCGAGTGTCGATCACGACACCCTCCCCCGCTGCCGTTACCGATCCGTTACAGCGCCTATGGGGCGATGATGGTCAGGTTGAAGGTGGTGGTGCCGTCGTTGAGGGCCGACGTGGTGGGGTTGCATACCTTGATGTAGGGAAATGCGGGCCCGGCCTCGACCGTGTAGATGAGGAAGCTCGACGTGCTGGTCCAGGTCGGGGTGAGCAGTATCTGGTCGGTGTCGAGCGATTCCAGACCGTCCTGGGCGATGTTCTTGCAGCTCTGTGCGGGCACGCTCCCGACCGTGACGATGATCGGCGTGCTGAACTTGCCGATGTCCACGGCCCTGAGCGAGCCGTCCCGGACGTCGGCACTGGTGAGCGTGTTGTCATCGATTCGGAAGCCGCTGATGGCCTCCTCACGAATGTCCTCGCCGAGGATGGTGCCGTCCTGGATGTCCGAGCTGTCGATCGCGTCGGGGGCGAGCTCGACGCCGCCGATCGTGCCGTTCTGGATCTCGTCGCCGGTGAGCGACTCGTCGCCGACGTCGGCGCCGGTGAGCGTGCCGTCGACCACGTCCACGTCGATGATGTCCGTGCTGCCGACGGTGTTCACCGCGTTAGGCGGTGCCGCCGAGCGCCACGAACAGGGCGACCAGGCCCAGGACGCGGAGCTCCTTCCGCGGCCATACCGGGCCCGGCCTTGGGGGGCCTACCGGGCCAGGCGAAGCGGGCGTCCCGCCCGGCCACCGCACGCCGCGGGGCTCACGGAAGCCAACCTACCGTGCGCGCTCGGCCACTGCGCTGAAGGCCGGCCCGCAGATGCCTGACGGGTCGGCGGCCACGACCTGCCTGAGCACTTCCAGTATCGACAGGCGCCCCGCCGTGTCGTGGCTCGCGGTCAGGGCGGCCTCCGCGAGCTGGACGCGCTCCTCCCGGCAGGGACGCTCGAGCTGGTCGAGCAGGCCCGCATAACGGGCGACGAGGGTCTTCTTCACGTAGGCGCTCTTCGCGTCGATCACCGCGAGCGTCACCTCGGGCGGAGAGTCATTGGTGGCCATGACCTGGCCCGGACCGGGGCCGCTGGTGGACCCCTCCTCGTTCTTCCCGCCGTCTGACGTGGGGGCCCGCTTCTCGACCTTCCCCGAATCCAGGTCGACCACAGGCGCTTCCTTCTTCCTCTCCTCCGCGGCCTTCTTGGACGAGCTGCCGTCTGCCGGCGCGTCCTTGGCCTTCGGGTCCGCCTCGGGCTCGGGCACGGTGACCGTCACGGTCTGCTGGGTGGTGGCGGCCACGTCATCGCCGCCGTCCGATCCCCCGCACGCCGCGAGCGTCACGACGGCCGCCCAGGCTCCCAGCAGGATGAGGATTCTCGCGCGCATGACCTGACCCTAGCCGGGGACGGAGCACGGCGCGGAGTATCCGCGCCGTGCGTTACCGCCCCGTTACGCGAACGACTCGGAGTAGCGCTGCGACCCCGGCGTCTCGAGCAGCTCGCCCGTCTCCAGCAGCGTCTTGAGCCCGGAGAGGATCATCGGCCAGCCGCCGTAGAGCTCGGGGTTGGCGTCCGCGGGCAGCTCGTCGTGGACGACCGTCAGCCGGCACGAGCTGCCGACCGGCTCGATCTCCCAGGTGACCCGCGAGGTCCCCTGCGCCTTGACCTCGTCGCTCCACACCGCCGTGAAGCTCTGGACGAGCCGCCGCGGCTGGTCGACCTCCAGGTTCTCGCCCTCCGCGATCGCCATGCCGGCGCCCGCGTGCACGGCCTCGTAGCGCGAGCCGGGAGCCCATTCGGAGCTGACCCCCACTCCGAAGTTGTACTTCTGGCGCAGCTCCGCCGTCGTGATCGCCTCCCAGAGCCGCTCCGGGGTCGTCTTGATGTAGATCTCGAACACCTTCTCCATCTGGTCCTCCTCGAGTGTCGTCTTGAGCCCGCTGAGCGTCGCTGCCCAGGGCTCGGCGTACTTGCTCACCCACCTGTCGTGGACGAGCCGGATGGGAACCGGGTTCAGGAAGTGGAGCTTCTCGCGCCCACGCCGCCGCGTGACCACGAGGTTGGCCTCCTCGAGCACCTTCAGGTGCTTCATCACGCCGAAGCGCGTCATCGGCAACCGCTGCTCCAGTGCGCTGAGCGTCTGCCCGTCCTCCTTGAACAGCTCGTCGAGGAGGCTCCGGCGCGTCGGATCCGCGAGTGCCCTGAACACCAGGTCCATGTCCGAAAGTATACGTGACCATTTGGTCACATGTCAATCCCGACTCAGGTCACGCGTTGGGCATGCGTATAGACGTTCACGGTGTCGCCGCGAGCGAAGCCCGCGAGCGTGATGCCCCGGTCGTCCGCCAGCTCGACCGCGAGCGAGGTGGGCGCCCCCACCCCAACGAGAATCGCCGCGCCGGCGCGAGCCGCCTTCTGAACGAGCTCGAAGGCCAGCCGGCCGCTCACGCACAGGATCCGCTGGGTCAGCGGCAGCCCGCCGTGGAGCAGCGCGTGGCCGATCACCTTGTCCATCGCGTTGTGGCGGCCCACGTCCTCGCGCACGAGCAGGAGCCGCCCGGTGGCGTCGAAGAGGCCCGTCCCGTGGAGGCCGCCGGTGCGCTCGAACCCGGGCTGGCGAAGCCGATCGGGGAGCGCCGCGAGCAGCGCCCGCTCGATCGAGGGACCGCCCTCCACCCGCGCGGCGATCGCCTCCACCTCCTCCAGCGCCCCCTTGCCGCAGATGCCGCAGGACGACGTCGTGTAGAAGCGCCGGGTGGCCGGCGCGGCGGCGCCGGGCGCGTGAACCTCCACGATGTTGGCCGCCAGGTCCTCGGCGAGGGTCACATGCGGCGCCGTGTCCACGATTCCCTCCCCGAACAGGAAGCCGGCCGCCAGCTCGAAGTCGTGCCCCGGGGTGCGCATCGTCACGGCCACCGGCTCGCCGTTCAGGCGGACCTCCAGTGGCAGCTCGACGGCGACCTCGTCGACCTCGCCGTCGCGCTCCACCGCCTTCGACATCGAGGCGGCGGCAGCGGAGTCCACGGCTAGTCGGTGCCGACGAGCGGCTCGGCGCGGGCGGCCACCGGCGCGGGCACTCGACCGCCGGCCGGCTCGACGGCCACCGCCACGACCTTGTACTCCGGGCAGGACGTGTTGACGTCCGCCGACTGGCCGATCAGGAGGTTGGTGCGCACCTCGGGGAAGTGGAACGCGGTGAACACGTGGCCCGGCTCGATCCGCTCCGTGATCCGCGCGGCCAGCTCGATCTGCCCGCGCCTGCTGCGCACGCTCACGGTCTCCCCATCGGCGATACCGAGGCCGGCGGCGTCGTCGGGGTGCACCTCGAGCCAGTCGGCGCTCATCAGTTCGAGGTTCCCGGTCCTGCGCGTCATGGTGCCGGCGTTGTAGTGCTCGAGGCGCCTGCCGGTCACGAGGATCAGCGGGAACTGCTCGTCGGCCTGGTCGCCCGGCGGCTTGTAGGGCAGCGGCGCGAACCGGGCGCGCCCGCCCTCGAGCTCGAACTGCTCGGTGTACAGAATCGGCGTATCGGTGCCGTCGGGAGCGACGGGCCACTGGAGGCCGCCGCGGCCGACGCGCTCGTGGCTGATCCCGGCGTAGCGCGGCGTCATCTCGGCGATCTCGTCCATCACGTCGCTCGGCGTGTCGTAGCCCATGTCGTGTCCGAGCGCCTTGGAGACCGTGGTGAGGATCTCGAAGTCGGTCTTGGCCGCTCCGGGCGGCTCGTTGGCCGCGGTGACCAGCTGCAGCCGGCGCTCGGCGTTGGTGAAGGTGCCGGTCTTCTCGAGGAACGAGGACGCGGGCAGGATCACGTCGGCGAACTTGGTCGTCTCGGTCTCGAAGATGTCCTGGCAGACGAGGAAGTCGAGCGACTCGAGCGCGTGGGCCACGTGCGCGGTGTCCGGGTCGGTCTGGGCCACGTCCTCGCCGAAGATGTACATCGCCTTGAGCCGGCCCTCCACCGCGGCGTCGAACATCTCCGGGATCTTCATTCCGCGCTCGCGCTTCATCTCGACGCCCCAGCGGCGCTCGAAGGCAGAGGTGACCTCGTCGTCCTCCACCGACCGGTAGTCGGTGAACGTGTCCGGTAGGGCGCCGTGGTCGGATGAGCCCTGCACGTTGTTCTGGCCGCGCAGCGGCAGCAGCGCCGCGCCGGGACGGCCGACGTTGCCCGTCATCAGGGCGAGGTTGCAGATCAGCTGGACCGACTCCGACCCGTACAGGTGCTCGGTGACCCCGAGGCCCCACAGGATGCACGCCCGGTCCGCGCCGGCATACAGGTGCGCCGCCGCCACGATGTCCGCCGCCGGCACGCCGGTGATCTCCTCCACGTTCGCGGGCGTGTAGGTGGACACCAGGTCGGCCACGGCGTCGAAGCCCTCGGTGCGCGCGTCCACGAATGCGTGGTCCACCAGGTCGTCGCGGATGACCACGTGCGCCAAGCCGTTGAGGAGCGCCGCGTTGGTGCCGGGACGGTTGGCGAGGTGCAGCTGCCCGTAGTCCGCGAGCTCGATGCGGCGCGGGTCGGCGGTGATCAGCTTCAGGCCCTTGATGGCGGCCTGCTTGATGCGCGCACCCACCACCGGGTGCCCCTGCGTGGGGTTGACCCCGATGAGCAGCGCCACCTCGGCGGCCTCGATGTCGTCGAACGAGCCGGTGGCGCCGGAGAGGCCGAACGCCTTGCGGAGCGCGAACGACGTGGGCGAGTGGCATACGCGCGAGCAGTTGTCGATGTTGTGCGTGCCGATCGCGGCGCGCATCAGGCGCTGCATCACGTAGCAGTCCTCGTTGGTCGCGCGCGAGGATGCGAGCCCGGCGATCGCGTCGGGGCCGTGCTCGGCCTTGATGCGCCCGAAGGCCTCGGTGATGCGTCCGATGGCCTCCTCCCAGGAGGCGAGGCGGAAGCCGCCGCTCTCACGCACGAGCGGCGCGGTGAGCCGGTCCCTCGAGCGCGAGAACTGGTGCGCGAAGCGGCCCTTCACGCAGGTGTGCCCCTTGTTCGCGGGGCCGTCCATCGCCGGGCTGATCGACATGATCCGCCCGCCCACGCGGTGGGCCTCCAAACGGCAGCCCACGCCGCAGTATCCGCACGTCGTGGTGGTTGTGGCGTCGAAGCGGTCGGTCACCGCACACCTCCTTCGTCCTCAGTGTAGGCCGGGGAAACCATCTCGACGAGTGAATGCTCGGTGATGGCGTCCGTGGGGCAGGTATCGGCACAGGCGCCGCACGACACGCAGCTCGAGTCCACGAAGCCCGAGTCGAGGCCAGCCGTGATCCCGGAGTGGAAGCCGCGACCCGTGGCGGTGAGCGCGAACGCGCCCTGCACCTCGTCGCACGCGCGCACGCAGCGCCCGCACGAGATGCACAGCTCGTGTTGCAGGGCCAGGTAGGGGTGGCGCTCGTCGTGCGCCGGGCGGCGCTGCTGCCCCTGCCAGCGCAGCTCGCCGATCTCGAAGAAGCGCGCCACCTCGGCGAGCTCCGTGTGCTCGGCCGGCGGCTCGGGAAGCTCGGAGAGCACGAGTTCCACGGTGGCTGCCGCGATGCGGCGGGCGGTGGCGTCCTCGGTGTGCACCTGCATGTCCTCGCGGCACGGTGTGGTGCACGCAGCCACCGGCGCGGCGGCGCCCTCCATGCCGACCATGCAGACGCGGCAGGCGCCGAAGGGAGCCATGCGGTCGTCGAAGCAGAGCGTCGGCACGTACCGGCCCGCGGCGCGCGCCGCGTCGAGGAGCGTCGCGCCCGGCTCGACCTCCACCGCCTGTCCGTCGACCTCGACTCTCATCGGTCCCCCGGATCGTCCTCGCGCCGCTCCTCGGGCCGGCGCGAGTAGGGGTCCTCGGGCTCGTCCTCCGGCCCCGCGGGTCCGGCCAGCCCGAGCTCGTCCGGAAAGTGCTCGATCAGGCTGCGGATCGGCGCCGGCATGCCGCCGCCGTGGGCGCAGAGCGAACCGAGCTCGAGCGTCTCGAGCAGCGCCTCGAGGCGCTGCCGGTCCACGTCCCCTGGCGAGTCCACCATCTCGAACGCGCGCTGCAGGCCGATCCGGCAGGGGAAGCACTTGCCGCAGCTCTCGTGGGCGCCGAACTCGAGCAGATGGCGCGCCAGCGCGCGCATGTCGGTGCGCTCGTCGAACGCGAGCACGCCGCCGTGACCCACCATGCAGCCCTCGGCCGCCAGCTCGTCGAAGTCGAACGGCGTGTCGAGCTTCCAGCCCGGAAGGATGCCGCCCAGCGGGCCCCCGATCTGCACGGCCTTGATCTCGTGGCCGTCCTTGAGGCCGCCGCCGAGCTCTTGGCAGATCTCCGCCACGGGCGTGCCGAAGCGCACCTCGTACATGCCCGGGCGCTCGAAGCGGTCGTTGAGGCACACGAGCTTGGTGCCGGGCGTGGCACCGGGACTGAGCGCCGCGTAGGCCTCGTGCCCGCGCACGGCGATGAAGGGCATGTTGCAGAGCGTCTCGACGTTGTGGACCACGGTGGGCTTGCCGTGCCAGCCGCGCTCGGCGGGAAACGGCGGTCGCGCGGACACGGTGCCGCGAAAGCCCTGGAGCGACGCGAGCAGCGCGGTCTCCTCCCCCACCACGTACGAGCCGGCGCCCTCCTCGATCTCCACGTCGAACGCGAAGTCCGTGCCCTGGATGCCCTCGCCGAGATTGCCCTCGGCACGCGCGCGCTCCACGGCCTCGCGCAGGATCGGCGTCGAGCGCGGGTACTCGGAGCGGACGAACACGAAGCCCTGGCGGGCGCCGACCGCGTAGGCCGCGAGCGCCATCCCCTCGAGGAGCAGCTCTGGGTTGCGCTCCATCAGCAGCTTGTCGATGTACGAGCCTGGGTCGCCCTCGTCCCCGTTGACCACGATCACCCTGTCGGGGTCGCTGGCCTTCGCGGCGAACTCCCACTTGGTGCCGGCGGGGAAGCCGGCTCCGCCGCGGCCGCGCACGTCAGCCTCCTTGACCTCGGCGAGCAGCTGCTCGGGGGTCATGCTCGCGAGCGCGTGACGGAGTCCCTCGAAGCTGCCGCGCCGGAGCAGCACCGGCTCATCCAGAACGCTCCCACCGGCGGGCTCGCCGGCCGCGGCGCACGCGCCCGCCGCCACGCGGTCGGCCACGCCCGGGCCGGCGTCGACCACGTCGCCGTCGCGCACCGCCGACGCCGTGTGGCAAAAGCCGAGGCAGACCGTGGCTCCGAGCGACACCTCGCCGTCGTCGGAGCGTCCGCCGGGCTCGAGCCCGAGCCACTCCCCGATCGCGGCCACGTGGCCGCCGAAGTCCGACGCCCAGCACGCCGTTCCCGTGCAGACCGACACGTGGCGGCGCCCGCGCGGCTGGGTGAGGTCGTCGTAGAAGGTGGAGATGCCGTAGACGGTGGCCTCGGGCAGGCCCGAGAGCGCGGCCGCCTCGCGGCGATCCTCGTCGGTGACCTCGCCGCGCCGGTCCATCGCCTCCTTGAGTGCCGCGAGCGCGGTGGGGCGCTGCTCGCGCTCCCGCGCACGAAGCAGATCGGTGAGGTTTCTCGACATGGGTCAGCCGCTGTGCTCAGAAGAGCCCGACGGTCCTCCCCTGTTCGTCGATGTCCACGTTGAGAGCAGCCGGGGTCTTGCCGAGTCCGGGCATCTGTTGGATGTCGCCGCAGAGCGGCACCAGCCAGCCAGCCCCGGTGTAGGCGCGGATGTCGCGGACCGGGAGGGTGAAGTCCTCGGGCGCGTTCAGCAGCGCGGGGTCGGCCGAGAGCGACAGGTGCGTCTTGGCCATGCAGATCGGAAGCCGATCGAGGCCGTCCTCGGTGTACTGCCGGATCTTGCGCTCGGCCTCCAGGTAGAAGACCACGTCCTTGGCACCGTACACCTGGCTGGCGACCTTCCTGATCTTCACATCGATCGGATCGTCGTCCTCGTAGGTGAGCTTGAACTCCGACTCCTGCTCGCACGCCTGGGCCACCGCCTCGGCCAGCTCGGCGGCGCCCTCGCCGCCACGCGCGAAGCCGTCGTTGACCTCGGCCGCCGTGGCGCCTCCCGCGAGCGCGAGGGTGCGCACCAGCTCGACCTCTTCGTCGGTGTCCCCGGGGCGGCGGTTGACCGCCACCACGCACGGCAGCCCGAAGCTGCGCACGATTCCCAGATGGCGGTGGAGGTTGGCCGCGCCGGCCTCGATCGCCGCCATGCCGCGCGCCTCGTCCAGCCGCGGGTCGTCCTCGGCGCCGCCGTGGTGCTTGAGGGCGCGCACCGTGGCCACCAGCACCACGGCGCTCGGCCGGATGCCGCCGCCCCGGCAGACGATGTTGAAGAGCTTCTCCATCCCCATGTCGGATCCGAAGCCCGACTCCGTGATCACGTGGTCGCCGAGCTTGAGCCCGATCAGGTCCGCCACGAGTGACGAGTTGCCGTGCGCGATGTTGGCGAACGGGCCCGCGTGCATGAGGCAGGGCTGGCCCTCGAGCGTCTGGATCAGGTTCGGCTTGAGCGCTTCCTTGAGCAGCACGGCCATCGCGCCGGCCGCGCCGAGGTCCTCGGCGGTGACCGGCTTGGCGCCGTCGAAGGAGCGGGCCACCGTGATCCTGCCGAGACGCGCGCGCAGGTCCTGGAGGTCGCGAGACACGGCGAGGATCGCCATCACCTCGGAGGCCGCGGTGATGTCGAAGCCCGACTCGCGCGGGTAGCCGTTGGCGCGACCGCCCAGGCCGAGCGTGATCCGCCGCAGCGCCCGGTCGTTCATGTCGAGCGCGCGCTTCCATTCCACCTTCAGGGCGTCGATCGAATGCGGGTTGCCGTGGAGGATCGAGGCGTCGAGCAGGGCGGCCAGCAGGTTGTTGGCCGCGCCGACCGCGTGGATGTCGCCGGTGAAGTGGAGGTTGAGATCCTCCATCGGGACCACCTGGGTGAGCCCGCCGCCGGCGGCGCCGCCCTTGATGCCGAACACCGGACCGAGCGACGGCTCGCGGAGGCAGAGCACCGGCTCCTTGCCGATCTTGCCGAGCCCCTGGGTGAGCGACACGGCGGTGGTGGTCTTGCCCTCCCCCGCCTTGGTGGGGGTCACGCCCGCCACGCACACGAGCTTGCCGTCCGGCGCGTCGCGCAGCCGGTCGAGCACGCCCAGCGACACCTTGGCCTTGTGGCGCCCGTAGGGCTCGAAGTCGTCGGGCAGGAGCCCGGCGCGCTCGGCGATCGAGTCGATCGGCTGGAGCTCCGCCTCCTGCGCGATCTCGAGACTGCTCTTCATCGGCACCTCTCCTCCCATCAGTGGCTCACGGCCGCGGCCGCCAGCTCGGACACGAGCTTGTCCTCGTAGAACCGCTCGAGCTTGAACGGAGCGATCAGCTCCGGCGTGCGTTCCGTGGCCACGAGCTCGGCCAGCGTCTTGCCCACGATCGGCGCGGCCTTGAAGCCATACGTGCCCCAGCCCGAGCTCACATGGAAGCCCTCCACGTCGGTCTCGCCGAGGATCGGGCTGTAGTCGGGGCTCAGGTCGCAGAGTCCCGCCCAGCTGCGCAGGATGCGGGCGCGCTCGAGTTGCGGGAACAGCTCGAGGGTGTGCCGCGACACCTCCTGCATGAAGTTCAGCGTGCCCTGCATCCGGTACGTGGTCCAGGGCTCGATCTCGGCGCCCATCAGCACCTCGCCACGGTCGGTCTGCGACACGTACACGTGCATCTGCGACGACACGATCACCACGTCGAGGAACGGCTTGAGCGGCTCGGTCACGCAGGCCTGGAGGATGTGCGTGGTGATCGGGAGCTGCACACCGGCCATGTCCGAGATCAGGGAGCTCCATCCGGCGGTGCAGTTGAGCACCACCTTCGTCTTGATCCTGCCGCGATTCGTGTTCACGGCCTCCACGCGCCCGTTCGAGCGCTCGATGCCGGTGACCTCCGTGTAGGGATGGAGCTCGGCGCCGCCGCGGTCGGCCCCGCGCGCCAGGCCCCACACCACCGCGTCGTGGCGGATCACCCCGCCGGGCGGGTGGTAGAGCGCGCCCTGGATCGGATAGACGGCGTGCGGGTCGTGAACGCTCATCGCGGGAGCCAGCTTCTTGATCTCGTCCGGGTAGATCAGGCGCGAGTCGATCCCGTTCATCCGGTTGACCTCCGCGCGGTTGGCCATCACGAACATCGCGCGGTCGGAGTGCGCCAGCGTGAGGTGGCCGTTCTGCGAGAAGAGGAGGTTGAAGCCCAGCTCCCCGCCGAGGCCCTCGTAGAGCTTGAGCGACGCGTCGTAGAAGCGCGCGCCCTCGACGGTCTTGTAGTTGCTGCGCAGGATCGTGGTGTTGCGGCCCGCGGCGCCTGAGCCGATGTAGCTCTTCTCGAGCACGGCCACGTTGCCGATGCCGTGGTCCTTGGCCAGGTAGTACGCGGCCGCCAGCCCGTGCGACCCGCCGCCGACGATCACCACGTCGTAGGAGTCCTTGAGCTCGCCGCGGCGGCGCCACATCCGGCGCGTGCGGAAGAGGTCACGCATCGGCCAGCGCCTCCAGCCCCACGGGTCCGCCGCCCAGGTTCTCGGCGGCGTCGGCCACGACGGTCCACATGTAGCTGCCAAGGGCCGCGCCGAAGAGCATCAGGTAGCGCTGCTCGGCCTCGCACAGAACCGTGCCGGGCGTGCGCGCCACCGAGACCGGCTTGAAGCCGTGCACGGGCATGACGGTGGGGCGCAGGTCCACGGCGCTGAAGCGCGCGAACACCTCGCCGGCCAGCGGACCGATCACGGTGAGCGCGGCGAAGACGGTGGTCACGTCGATCACGCTGACCGGCCCCGCGCTCTCCGCGGCCGCCAGCTCGAGCCGGGCCCGAAGCGTGGCCGTGTCGGCGGGCTCACAGAGAACGATCGCGCGCGTGGGCGTGTAGCGGCACCACCAGGCACCGTCCGCCTTCGTGGCGCGGCCGAGCTCGAGCGTCTCGCCGCCGCTGCCGGCCGCCACCAGCCGCGCCAGGTCCGCGGGGCCGGCCTGGAGCTCGATCTTGCCGAGGTGCGAGCGGTCCACGAACCCGACAGCCGAGTCGCAGCGCCGGCGCTCGGACTCCTCGCCGTCGAAGCCGAGGGCCACGTTCCAGCCGTCGCGCTCCTCGATCCGCGCACCCGCCGCTCGTGCCTCGCGCTCCATCGGGCTGCGCGCGAGCGCCGACCGCGCGGGCGAGAGGAACTCGAGGCTCACGAGCGGAGCACCTCGCCATCCGGGTCGTAGAAGGGCTTGGTGACCACCGCCGCCTCGTAGCGACTGCCCTCGTCGGAGATCGTGACCGTGGCCCCGTCCTTGGCCATCGAGGCCGGCACCCACGCCATACCGATCACTCCGCCGAGCTGCGGAGAGAAGCGCGCGCTCGTGACCTGGCCGACCGGCCCGTCGCCGTCCGGAAGCACCACAGCGCCCTCGGTAGGCACGTGGCCGTCGGCGAGCGTGAAGCCCACCAGCGTCGTCTCCAGGTCTTCGCCCTCGGCCCGCTCGAGCGCCCACTTGCCGATGAAGTCCTGCTCCTTGTCGAGCTTGACGATCCAGGGCATCGCGGCCCCGAACGGGGTGGACTCCGAGTCGGTGTCCTGTCCCACCAGGATGTGCATCTTCTGGAGGCGCAGCAGCCGCTGGGGCTCGAGCCCGAAGGGCCGCATACCGTGCGGCTTGCCCGCCTCGAGCAGGGCGTCGAAGAGGTGCTCGCCATGCGCGGCGGGGAAGTGCAGCTCGTAGCCCACCTCGCCCACGAAGCCGATGCGCAGGAGCAGGCACGGCACACCCGCCACCTCCGTGCGCTTGCCGTCGAGGTAGGCGAAGCCCTCGGGCGAGCAGTCCAGGTCGGTGAGTGAGCTGAGGATCTCCCTCGCGCGCGGCCCGGCGAGGTTGAGGGCGGAGAGCCCCTGCGTGACGTCGGTGAGGTGCACGCGCAGGCGCCAGTCGGCCAGCCACCAGGAGAACCATTCGTAGACCGCCCCCGCGCCGCTCGAGGTGGTGGTCACGTAGAAGCTGTCGTCGTCCAGCCGGCAGATCGTGCCGTCGTCCATGATCCGGCCGGCGTCGCTGGCCATCACGCCGTAGCGGATGCGACCGGGCTTGAGGTTCGAGAAGCGGTTGGGGTAGAGCCGGTCGAGGAACTCGCCGGCGTCGGGCCCGCTCACGATCAGCTTGCCGAGCGTGGACACGTCGATCAGCCCGGCGGTCTCGTGCACCGCCAGCGCCTCGGCGCGAGCGTCGCCGTAGTCGTAGGCCCGCCGCCAGTCGCCAGCCCAGAGGACGTTGGCCCCCAGCTCGCGGTGGCGGGCGTGCATCGAGGAGCGCTTGGCGGGCTCGAAGGGACGTCCGGCCAGCGCGCCCATCGGCACGGCGTGCCACGGCGGCCTGGCGGTGGTGGTGCCCACCTCGGCCAGGCTCTGCCCGGTCTCCTGGGCCATCAGCCGCACCGCGGGCAGCTGGCACATGCGGCCCTGGCAGGGCCCCATCGTGGTCGTGGTGTAGCGCTTGGAGAGCTCGATCGAGTCGTAGCCCTCCTCCACGCTCAGGTGGATGTCCTTGGCCGTCACGTCCTCGCATAGGCAGGCGAAGCACTTGCCGCGCCGCGAGCTGGTGACCGCGGGCGGCACGGCGACCGACGGCTGGGGGCGCTTGACGATCTCCTCACGCTCGGCGGCCACGCGCTCACGCGAGGATTCGTCGCCCAGCCCGATCGCGTGGGCGGCCTCGGCGCCCGCCACCGCGCCGGAGCGCTCGGCATCGCCGAGCTGGGCAGCTCCCACGACCTCGCCCGCCGCATGCAGCCCGTCGGGCAGCTCGCGCAGCGCGAAGTGGCCGAGCCGCTCGTCGTAGCCGGTCCTGGCGCCCGACTGGGTGAGCAGCGACGTGGCGGGCGCGCTGCCTCCGGACACCGCGAGCAGGTCGCAGGTGAGCGTGACCTCGCCCGCCCCGCCCTCGCCGGCGCCGGGCGGGCCGAGCGTGACGCGCTGGAGCGCCGAGCGGCCCTCGGCCTGCAGGACGGTGGCCCCGCGGAGCACGTTCACGCCGCGGCTCGTCAGCTGCTCGAGCGCGTCGCTCGCGCCCTCGTCGCGCAGGTCGGCCACCGAGGCCAGCTCCACGCCGTAGTCCAGCAGAGCCACCGCCGCCTCGAGGCCGCGGTCATCCACCGCGGCCACCACCGCCCGGCTGCCGGGACTGAGGCCGTAGAGCGCGGCCAGGCGCACGGCGCCGCCCGAGAGCATCACGCCGGGCAGGTCGTTGCCGGGGAAGAGCAGCGGCTGCTCGATCGACCCGGTGGCGTAGATGGTCTCGCGGGCGCGCACCTGGTGGAGCGTGCCGCCCTGCCACACCGGCACGAGCCCGTCGAACGCGCCGAGCGCGGGCGCTGCCGACAGCACCTCCACACCCAGGTCGCGCGCCCGCGCCGCGAGCTCGCGCGCGTGCATGTGCTGTCCCTCGGCCAGGAGGCGCCCACCCGGCTCCGCGCCCTCGTCGGCCAGCACGACGTCCGCGCCCAGCTCTGCCGCGGCGATCGCGGCACTCAGGCCGGCCGCGCCGCCGCCCACCACGAGCACGTCCGCGTGACGTCGCCGGTACTCGGTGCGCCACTCGCGCTCCTCCTGGTCCTTGCGCAGCTTCCCGAGGCCCGCCGCGTGGCGCAGCACCTTCTCGTAGAGCGGCCACAGCCGCCGCGGGCGGATGAAGGTCTTGTAGTAGAAGCCCGGCGGGGTGAAGGGGCCGCCGAACAGGTCCGTGGCGCGCATGGCGTCGAACTCGAGCGACGGGCTGGCGTTCATGTGCTCCACGCGCATGCCCTCTCGCAGCGGCTCGGTGCAGGCGCGCACACCCGGGGCGCCGTCCACCTGAACGAGGCAGTTGGGGCACTGGCCCGCGCAGCACATGAGGCCGCGGCGGCGGTGGTACTTGAAGCTCCGCGAGAAGGTGCGCCGCCCGGCGGCGAACAGCGCGGAGCCGATCGTATCCCCCTCGAGCCCCTTCACGTCCTTGCCGTCGAAGCTGAACGCCACCTCGCGCTCGCGGTCGATGCGCTCGCCGTCGCGCGGAGGGAGGCGGGTCACGCGGGCGACTCCGGCAGCTCTGTGAGCAGCACCTCGTTGGTGCGCGTGTCGCGCTCGGCCAGGAACCACGCGCCGCAGCCGGAGCGGTGGCACCACCACTCGCGCTGCACGCCGGCCACGTTGCGGCGGAAGTAGTTGTAGGCCCCGAGCTCGCGCTGAGAGGGATCCGAGCGCGGGCGCGGATTGATCTCGCCCCCGAAGCCGAAGTCGGTGACCTCTCTCGGGCCGCAGTTAGGACAGGTCAGGACGTAGCTCAAGTGCGTCTCGCTGACCGAAGCATCTTAAACAAATTGGTCTAAAGGATCAACCGGACGGACCGGGGGTCCATCCGGTGCCCGCGAGCGGGACGCGCGCCATCGCGGCCGCCTCGATGGTCAGCGCCGCCAGGTCCTCGGGCTCGAGGTTGTGCACGTGGGACTTGCCGCAGGCGCGAGCGATCGTCTGCGCCTCCAGCACCATGGTCCGCAGGTAGTTGGCAAGCCGCCGCCCGCCGAGCTCGGCGTCGAAGCGCTTCGCGAGCTCCTCATCCTGGGTCGAGATCCCAGCGGGGTCCCTCCCCTCGTGCCAGTCGTCGTAGTACCCGGCGGACGTGCCGAGCTCGGCGTAGCCGTCCTCGAACTCGGGCGAGTTGTCCCCGAGCGCGAGGATGGCCGCCACCCCGATCGACACGGCGTCGGCCCCGAGCGCCAGCGCCTTGGCCACATCGGCCCCGGTGCGGACCCCGCCGGACACGATCAGCTGCACCTCGCGGTGCACGCCGAGGTCGAGCAGCGCGTCCACGGCCGGGCGGATGGCGGCCAGCGTGGGGATTCCCACGTGCTCGATGAACACGTCCTGCGTGGCGGCGGTGCCGCCCTGCATGCCGTCGAGCACCACCACGTCTGCTCCCGACTTCACGGCCAGTGCGGTGTCGAAGTAGGGGCGCGTGGCGCCGACCTTCACGAACACCGGCTTCTCCCAGTCGGTGATCTCGCGCAGCTCGTGGATCTTGATCTCGAGGTCGTCGGGCCCCGTCCAGTCGGGGTGGCGGCAGGCGCTGCGCTGATCGATCCCCTTGGGCAGGTCGCGCATCTCGGCCACGCGGTCGGAGATCTTCTGGCCGAGCAGCATCCCTCCGCCCCCGGGCTTCGCCCCCTGGCCCACCACGATCTCGATGGCGTCCGCGCGGCGGAGATCGTCGGGGTTCATCCCGTACCGCGACGGAAGCAGCTGGTACACGAGCTTGGTCGAGTGCTCGCGCTCCTCGGGCGTCATGCCGCCGTCGCCGGTGGTGGTGCTCGTGCCCACCGCGCTGGCGCCGCGGCCGAGCGCCTCCTTGGCCGGCGCGGAGAGCGCGCCGAAGCTCATCCCCGCGATCGTGATCGGGATGTCGAGGTGGATCGGCTTGGAGGCGTGGCGCGCGCCGAGGGTGACGTCGGTGTCGCAGCGCTCGCGGTACCCCTCCAGCGGGTAGCGCGACATGCTCGCGCCCAGGAAGAGCAGGTCGTCGAAGTGCGGCACGTGGCGCTTGGCCCCGAAGCCGCGGATGTCGTAGATGCCCTCGCGCGCGGCGCGCTGGATCTCGTGGATCACGTTGCGGTCGAACAGCGCCGACTCGCGCAAGCCGGGTCGCCAGCCGCTCATCCGTAGCTCCCGGCGTTGTCCAGGTGGAAGTTGTACAGCCGGCGTGCCGAGCCGTAGCGGCGGAACTGCGCCGGCTCGGCTCCCTCCACCTCGGCGCGCTCGAGCAGCTCGCCCAGCTCGGCCAGGTGCTCGTCGCCCATCTCCTTCTCGACGCAGTCGGCGCCGAGGCCGTCGGCGGCGCCGCGCACGTAGAGCCGCGCCTCGTAGATCGAGTCGCCGAGCGCCTCGCCGGCATCGCCACACACCACGAGGCGGCCCTTCTGGGCCATGAAGGCGCTCATGTGCCCCACGGAGCCGTGGACCACGATGTCTACGCCCTTCATCGAGATGCCGCAGCGGGCCGCCGCGTCGCCGCGGATCACCACGAGCCCGCCGCGGCCGGTGGCGGCGGCCGACTGGCTCGCGTTGCCGTCCACCACCACGGTGCCGGACATGATGTTCTCGGCCAGGCCCACGCCGGCGTTTCCGTGCACGCGCACCGTGGCGTGCTTGTTCATACCGGCGCAGTAGTAGCCGGCATGACCGTCGATCTCGACCTCGATCGAGGCATCGATGCCGGCGGCGATCGCGTGCGCGCCGCGCGGATTGACCACCCGCCAGTGCCGGGGCCCGCCGTCGCCCACCCTGTGCAGCGCGAGGTTGAGCTCGCGCAGGGGAGTGACAGCCAGGTCCACGTCCTGGGAGTCGAGCCCGCTCCCGACAGCGGACATCAGACCGGCGCCCGCTCCCAGCTGTAGACCTGGCCGGGCTCGGGCTCCCACACCGTCGCGCGCTCGGCGCCGGGCAGCACGGAGATCGCGCGGTACTCGGAAGCCATCGCCACCCAGTCGTCGGTCTCCGCCATCACCGCCGGCTTGCACGCGATCGGGTCGCGCAACACAGCGAAGCCCTCGGCCGTGCCGACGGCGAAGGTGTAGAAGCCGTCGAGGTCCTCGAGACAGCCCTCGAGGGCCTGCTCCAGCGAGGCCCCCTCGCTCATCCGGTGGGTGAGGTAGCCGGCGGCCACCTCGGAGTCGTTGTCCGTCTGGAACTCGATGCCCTCCTGGCGGAGGCGCTGGCGCAGCCTGTTGTGGTTTGACAGCGAGCCGTTGTGCACGAGGCACAGATCGAGTCCGGTCGAGAACGGGTGCGAGTGCTCGGTGGTCACCCGGCTCTCGGTGGCCATCCGGGTGTGCCCGAGCGCGTGGCTGCCCTCGAGGTCGCGGAGCGCGAAGCGCTCGACGAACTCCCGCGGCGAGCCCGCCTCCTTGAAGATCTCGATCGTCTGCCCGGCGCTCATCACGCGCAGCTCGGGGTGGTGCTCGTGCAGCCACGCCTGTGCCACCTCGGCATCGGCCTCGACGACGATCACCGCGTGGCTCCCGCGCAGCTGCGGCTCGCCGGCGCCGAACTCCTCGTCCAGCGCTACGCGGACCGCGTCCCAGTCGTAACCGGGCGCGCCGAACAGCGACACCTTCGACGATCCGGACGGCGCGGGCTCGCGGTAGAACGCCACCCCGGCGCTGTCCGGTCCGCGATCGCTCAGCTGGAGCAGCATCTCGCCCAGGTGGCTCCCGAGGGATCCACTTACGTCGAGCGACTTGGAGAAGAGTCCGGCGATTCCACACATGGGCGAGACCACCGAGTCTAGGGTCGGCCCATGTGGAGACCCACGTCGCGGGGCGCACAATTCGGTACCGCGATGTGTGTGGTTCGCACATTGTCCGCGGGTGGTGTGAACGGATAGTTTGCGGGGCCGATGAGCGACAAGCCATTCAAAGCACCGAGCTCCCGCGAAGACGTGGAGCGCTACATCCGCGACAACGACGTCGAGTTCCTGTTCGCCCAGTTCGTGGACATGCACGGGAAGCCAAACGCCAAGCTGGTGCCGGCGCGGCATTTCGACGGCCTGATGGAGGAAGGGGCTGGCTTCGCGGGGTTCGCGGCCGGCGCCATCGGCCAGTTCCCTCACGATCCCGACCTCGCGGCGATGCCCGACGTGCGGAGCTTCACACCGCTCGCCTGGAAGCCGGGTGTCGCGCGGATCGCCTGCGACGTGCACGTCGAGGGCAAGGAGTGGCCCTACTGCCCCCGCACGATCCTCCGCCGGCAGCTCGACCGCGCGAAGTCGATGGGTTATGAGTTCATGATCGGCGCCGAGCTCGAGTACTTCCTCGTGCGCGAGCGAGAGGACGGCTCGATCGAGCTGGCCGACCCGCTCGATCGCATGGAGCAGCCCTGCTACGACATGCGAGGCCTCACGCGCAACCTCGACTTCATGTCCACGGTGTCGCGCTACATCATGGATCTCGGCTGGAACAACTACGCGAACGACCACGAGGACGCCAACGGCCAGTTCGAGCAGAACTTCGATTACGCAGATGCGCTCACCACGTGCGACCGCGCGATCTTCTTCCGCTACATGGTCGAGTCGCTGGCCCAGGAGCGCGGCCTGATCGCGACCTTCATGCCGAAGCCGTTCGGCCACCTCACCGGCAACGGGTGCCACTTCCACATGAGCCTGTGGAAGGACGGCCAGAACGTCTTCGAGGTCGAGGATCCCTCCGACGACCCGCGCGGCATGGGCCTATCCGAGAGCGCCTACCACTTCATCGGCGGACTCAAGAAGCACGCGA
>CAWEPQ010000014.1:0-440865 GCA_963811055.1 uncultured Thermoleophilaceae bacterium | reverse complement strand
CTGACCCTGAGCCGAAGAGCGTTGCTCAGGAAACCTTGGACAATCGGTGGAGGGGATTCTCACCCCTCTTTCGTTACTCACGCCGACATTCTCACTTCCCAGGCGTCCACGGCTGACTTCCGTCGCCGCTTCACACGCGCTGGGAACGCTCTCCTACCGCGTACGCGATCCCGAAGGAACGCATACACCCGCAGCTTCGGTGACTGGCTTGAGCCCCGTTACATTTTCCGCGCCCGAACACTTGACCAGTGAGCTGTTACGCACTCTTTCAAGGGTGGCTGCCTCTAAGCCAACCTCCTGGTTGTCTCCGCACTCGGACATCGTTTCCCACTTAGCTAGACTTAGGGACCTTAGCTGGCGGTCTGGGTTGTTTCCCTTTTGCCTATGAAGTTTATCCCCCGCAAGCTGACTCCCCGGATACACACTAATGGTCTTCGGAGTTTGCCTGAAGTCGGTAACCTGGTAGGGCCCCTAGTCCAAACAGTGCTCTACGGCCGTTAGGCAATTGCCGGAGGCTATACCTAAAGATATTTCGGAGAGAACCAGATATCTCCGGGCTTGATTAGCCTTTCACTCCGATCCACAGGTCATCCGCCCAGTTTTCAACCTAGGTCGGTTCGGCCCTCCACGGGGTCTTACCCCCGCTTCAGCCTGCCCATGGATAGCTCGCTCGGTTTCGGGTCTACCGCCACTGACTGAGTCGCCCTATTAGGACTCGCTTTCGCTGCGGCTCCGCTCATCGCTTAACCTTGCCAGTGACGAGTAACTCGCCGGCTCGTTATGCAAAAAGCACGCCGTCACACCCGAAGGTGCTCCGACCGCTTGTAGGCACGCGGTTTCAGGTACTATTTCACTCCCCTTCCGGGGTTCTTTTCACCTTTCCCTCACGGTACTAGTCCGCTATCGGTCATCAGGGAGTACTTAGCCTTGGAGGGTGGTCCCCCCAGATTCGGACCGCGTTTCACGGGTGCGGTCCTACTCAGGAACTGTATCGAGAGGCCGCCCGCTTTCGCCTACGGGACTGTTACCCGCTGTGGTGCCCGTGTTCCACGGATCTTCGGCTAGCAGATGGCTTTATAACTCTCGCCGATCGGACATGACTCCGACAGCACGCCCTACAACCCCCGCACGACAACGCATGTCCGCTTACACTCGCCGGGTTTGGGCTGGATCCCCTTTCGCTCGCCACTACTCGGGGAGTCTCGGTTGATTTCCTTTCCTCGAGGTACTGAGATGTTTCAGTTCCCCCGCTTGCCTTCCCCGCGCCTATGTATTCAGCGCGCGGTAACACCGCATTACCGGTGCTGGGTTTCCCCATTCGGGAATCCGCGGGTCAAAGCCTGTTCAGCAGCTCACCGCGGCTTATCGCAGCCGTCCACGCCCTTCATCGACTCCTGATGCCAAGGCATCCACCGTGTGCCCTTACTATCTTGACGGTGATCGTCAGCGTCCGGACCGAATGTCCGAAGCGGACGCGGTGATTTCTTTTGACCCGTCTTTACTTGGCCAACTGTGCAGTTTTCAAGGATCCGACGAGGGCCCGGCGGGGGGACTCCCCGCGCTGGTCTCTCAAAACTCAGCAGTACGTGGCCACCGTCCGAAGACGATGGACCGCCAGGTCGGTCGACATGCTAGAGACGCCGCCGGCCAGATGGCCGACGAGACGGCTCCCTAGTTAGGAAGCTCCCTAGAAAGGAGGTGATCCAGCCGCACCTTCCGGTACGGCTACCTTGTTACGACTTCACCCCAATCACGAGCCCCACCTTCGGCGGCTCCCTCCCGTAAGGGTTGGGTCACCGACTTCGGGTGTTGCCCGCTTTCGTGGTGTGACGGGCGGTGTGTACAAGGCCCGGGAACGTATTCACCGCGGCGTTGCTGATCCGGGATTACTAGCAACTCCGCCTTCATGGAGGCGAGTTTCAGCCTCCAATCCGAACCGAGACCGGCTTTTTGGGATTCGCTCCACCTCGCGGTATCGCAGCCCTTTGTACCGGCCAATGTAGCACGTGTGTAGCCCTGGACATAAGGGGCATGATGACTTGACGTCATCCCCACCTTCCTCCGGTTTGTCACCGGCAGTCTCGCATGAGTCCCCAACTTAATGCTGGCAACATGCGACAGGGGTTGCGCTCGTTGCGGGACTTAACCCAACATCTCACGACACGAGCTGACGACAGCCATGCACCACCTGTGAACGTGCCCCGAAGGGAAACCGTGTTTCCACGGCGGTCACGCACATGTCAAGCCCAGGTAAGGTTCTTCGCGTTGCGTCGAATTAAACCACATGCTCCGCTGCTTGTGCGGGCCCCCGTCAATTCCTTTGAGTTTTAGCCTTGCGGCCGTACTCCCCAGGCGGGGCACTTAATGCGTTAGCTCCGGCACGGGAGGAGTCGACACCTCCCACACCTAGTGCCCATCGTTTACGGCGTGGACTACCAGGGTATCTAATCCTGTTTGCTCCCCACGCTTTCGCGTCTCAGCGTCAGTACCGTCCCAGCGAGCTGCCTTCGCCATTGGTGTTCCTCCCGATATCTGCGCATTTCACCGCTACACCGGGAATTCCACTCGCCTCTTCCGGACTCTAGTCCGGCAGTATCGACCGGCATCCCAGGGTTGAGCCCTGGACTTTCACAGCCGACTTACCGGACCGCCTACACGCTCTTTACGCCCAATGATTCCGGACAACGCTTGCCCCCTACGTATTACCGCGGCTGCTGGCACGTAGTTAGCCGGGGCTTCTTCTGGAGGTACCGTCACCCGGGTCGGCTATTAACCGCCCGGGCTTCGTCCCTCCTGAAAGGGGTTTACAACCCGAAGGCCTTCTTCCCCCACGCGGCGTTGCTGCGTCACGCTTTCGCGCATTGCGCAAGATTCCCCACTGCTGCCTCCCGTAGGAGTCTGGGCCGTGTCTCAGTCCCAGTGTGGCTGATCGTCCTCTCAGACCAGCTACCCATCGAAGCCTTGGTGAGCCGTTACCTCACCAACAAGCTAATGGGCCGCGGGCCCATCCCGATGCGGAGGCCGAAGCTTCCTTTCCTACACCTCACTGATGTGAGGGCAGCACATCCGGTATTAGCCCGGGTTTCCCCGGGTTGTCCCAGTCATCGGGGCAGGTTACCCACGTGTTACTCACCCGTTCGCGGCTCTGCCCCAGGCCGAAGCCTGGTTCGTCGCTCCACTTGCATGTGTTAAGCACGCCGCCAGCGTTCGTCCTGAGCCAGGATCAAACTCTCCGTGAAAGTCTGGCGTGGAATCAATCCATTGCCGCCTGGCGACGGCTCCGGTCCACTGTCAGATCGAAGAGCTGTCAAGTCTTCGATGAGCCGGCCCGAAGGCCGTTCACGAGGTGCTCCCCGCGTACACATGCGGGACAGCGGACTCGACGGGTCTGTTCAGGCCCCTGCCCACGCGGCGGGCGATCCGAAGATCGCTTCTGCGCGACTCGGGGGTCGAACCTGGACGCGACCTTTCGGTCGCGCGTACTGCTGAGTTTTCAAAGACCGCGCGGCCCTCGAGTGGGTTCGGTGATTCCAGACCGTGCCAGAGCGCGACGGAGCAGTGTAGCACCGCAGAGCGGGTCGCGACCGGGCTCCGCGGCGGCCCTAGCGCTGCCGGAGCCGCTTGAAGCGCCGCTTGCCCGACCTGGAGCACGGCGCCGTCCAGCCGCTCGGCCGGCAGGTCCAGATCGTCGCCCGTCGAGCGGCTCGCCGTCCAGCTTCACGCCGCCCTGGGCCAGCAGCCGCCGCCCCTCGGAGCGCGACAGGCCGAAGGCGTCGGCCAGCAGCGCGGGCAGGTGCACCGTGCCGTTGTCGGCCGAGAACTCGTGCTCCTCGATCTCGTCCGGCAGCTCGTGCTCGACGTGGAGCCGGTCGAAGTGCGCCTCGCGCCGTGGCGCGCCGCCTCCGTCGCCGTGGAGGCGCTCGGTGATGCGACCGCGCCATGCGGCGCTTTGGCTCGCGCGGGGACTGGGCCGGGTCGAGCGGCTCGTCGAGGAGCAGGTCGTAGTAGACCGGCATCGCGTCGTCGGGCACCCGCATCAGCTTGCCGAACATCTCCTCGGGCGGGTCGTGCACGCCCACGTAGTTGCCGAGCGACTTCGACATCTTCTGCACGCCGTCGATCCCCGGCAGGATCGGCATCGTGAGCACGGACTGCGGCGGCACGCCGTAGGCCTGCTGGATGTCGCGCGCGAGCAGGATGTTGAACTTCTGGTCGGTGCCGCCGAGCTCCACGTCCGAGCGGACCGCCACCGAGTCGTAGCCCTGCAGCAGCGGGTAGAGCAGCTCGAGGATCGAGATCGGCTCGCCGGCCGAGTAGCGCTTGGCGAAGTCGTCGCGCTCGAGCAGCTGCGCCACCGTGGACGTGCGCGCGAGGCGGAACAGGTCCTCCATCGGCATGTCGAGCCACTCGCCGTTGCGCCGCACCTCGGTGCGCTCGCGGTCGAGCACCTTGAAGGCCTGCTCCTGGTAGGTCTCGGCGTTGCGGTCGATCTCCTCGGGGTCCAGCGTCGGGACGGGTCGAGGAGCGCCCGCTCGGGTCCCCCACGCGCGCGGTGTAGTCGCCGATGATCAGCACCACCGTGTGGCCGAGGTCCTGGAACTCGCGCAGCTTGCGGAGCACCACCGTGTGGCCGAGGTGGATGTCCGGCGTGGTGGGGTCCACCCCGAGCTTCACGCGCAGCGGCCGACCCTGCTCCAGCTGGCGCTCGAGCTCGCCCTCCGGCAGGGCGTCGACGGCGTTCCGGGTGAGGAATCGGGCTGCCTCGCCCGGCGAGTCCGGCATGGGGCCAATGCTAGACTGCCCCCGCTCGCCGAGCCCCCGCGTCCGCGCCGTGCCGGGCGGGGTCGCATATCCTCGAGGACGACCGCACGGCAGCCGAAGCCCTCTCAGAGGCGCCACAGGAATGCAGGAGCCCCCGACGTCCACCATCACTCCGCCGGCCGGGCTCCCGGCGGCCGCTTCGGCCGCCCGAACGGCGGGCCGCCCGCCCCACCGCGCCCGCCCAAGCCGAAGCTGAAGAAGCTGCGCCTGGCGCTCGTGCTGCTCGGCCTCTCGTGCTGGCCCTGATCTCCACGGTCTTCGGGATGCTGATGGCGGTCGCCAGCGACCTGCCCGCGCTCGAGAACCGCGCCGAGTACAACGCGGCCAGGAACTCGGTGCTGTACGCGGGCCTGCGCGACTGCAAGGACTCGGACACCGACGCCTGCGACGAGGTGGCGCGGCTGACCGGCAACCAGAACCGCATCCTCGTGGCGCCGAGCCGAGATCTCCCCGAACATCAAGAACGCCGTGATCGCCATCGAGGACCAGCGCTTCTACGAGCACGAGGGCGTGGACTACCAGGGCATCGGCCGCGCGCTGTGCCAGGACATCGCGCCAGCGCGCGGCGCAGGGCGGCTCGACGATCACCCAGCAGTTCGTGAAGAACGCGCTCTCGGCGCAGGGCGACCGCTCGGTGTTCCAGAAGCTGCGCGAGGCGGCGCTCGCCTACCACCTCGAGCGCAAGTGGTCGAAGGACAAGATCCTCACCCAGTACCTGAACACCGTCTACTTCGGCAACGGCGCCTACGGGGTCGAGTCCGCCGTGCGCACCTACTTCGGCGACGCGACGACCCTCCAGGCGGACGGGACGATCCGGACGAGGTCTACGACGCCGAGCGACCACGTGGCCAGCCGACGCCTCGCCCGCCGAGGCCGCGCTGCTGGCCGGGATGATCGCCTCGCCGACGCTCTACGACCCGGTGGAGAACCCGCAGGCGGCCAAGCGCCGGCGCAACCTCGTGCTCGCGCGCATGCTCGAGCAGCGCAAGATCTCGCAGCGCCCAGTACGAGGAGGCGGCTCGCGAGCGCCGCTCCCCACCGAGGGCCGACATCGACCCGCCCGCAGCTGGACTCGAGCCAGCCGTTCTTCTCCACCTGGCTCACGCAGCAGCTGGTGGACCGCTACCGGCCGGGGATCGTGTTCGGCGGCGGGCTCGAGATCAAGACGACCATCGACCCCGAGCTCCAGGCCGCGGCCGAGCAGGCGATCTCGGGCCGGCTCGCCGGCGTCGGGCCCGAGCGCGTCGCTCGTGGCGATCGAGAACAAGACGGGCGAGGTGAAGGCCATGGTCGGCGGGACGGACTACGACACGAGCGCCTTCAACCTGGCCACGAACGGCCACCGCCAGCCCGGCTCGGCCTTCAAGCCGTTCATCCTCGTGCGCGCGCTGGCGGACGGGATCAGCCCGGAGACGACCTTCGCGTCCCGAGCCCAGGACCTTCCGACCTCGCCAGAGCGGGCCGTTCGACGTGAACAACTACGACGACAACTACTACGGCGTCGAGTCGCTGCGGACGGCCACCACCACCTCGGACAACTCGGTGTTCGCCGAGCTCGGACTCAAGGTGGGCACCCGCCGGATCGCGAGGATGGCGCGGCGGATGGGCATCCGCACCCACGATCTCCACCAACCCGGCGATGACGCTCGGCGGCCTTCAAGGAGGGCGTGACGCCGCTCGAGATGGCCTACGCCTACTCGACGATCGCCAACAACGGCATGCGCGTGTCGGGCACCCTGGCCCCCGGCAACGACGGGCCGGTGGGCGTCGAGTGGGTGAAGGGCCAGGGACGCGACGAGGAGAACAAGCTCCGCCAGCAAGCGCGTGTTCTCCCGCGAGGTGGCCGAGCTCGCCCAGCAGCTGCTCGCGGGCGTGGTCACGAGCGGCACCGGCAAGGCGGCGCAGATCGGCGAGTTCGCCGCCGGCAAGACCGGCACCACCGAGAACTACGGCGACGCCTGGTTCGTGGGCTTCAACAAGGAGCTGACCGTGGCGGTGTGGGTGGGCTACCCGGACCGGCTGACAGCCCATGGAGACCGAGTACCACGGCGAGCCGGTGGCCGGCGGCACGTTCCCGGCCGAGATCTGGCACGACCTCATGCTGGCCTGGATCGGGATCCGCGACCAGCGGCGCGTCGACCAGGGCAGGGACCCGAACGCCGGCGACGAGACCACGACCACTCCCGTCGCTCCCGGCGCCCGGCACGACCACCGCGCCGAGCACGACGCCGGAGGAGGGCGCCGAGGACGGCGGCGACGCACCTGAGGACCAGGGCGGAGAGCAGCCCGAGGCCACGCCCACGCCGGAGGAGCCGGCCCCGCTCGACGGACCGGCGCCCGAGACGCCGGCTCCGGTCACACCGCCGGCCACGCCCACGCCCGATCCGGGTGGCGGCGACGGCGGCGCTGTAGCGCCCTAGGCCGCGCGCTAGCGCTGTGCGGCAGCAGCCGGCTCGGCCGGCTGCGCGCGACGATTCACGCATGGCGGCAGGCCACGGCCTCGACACGTGGCGGCTGTCCGCGTCGCAGAAGCGCCACGGCAGGTCCACCGCCTTGGTGATGCCGATGCGCTCGCCGGTGACGATGCGCGGAGCGCTCGTCCCGGCCGCTCGCGCCAGGACCTGAATCGGGCCGTCGAGCAGCGAGCTCTCGTTGAGCGACAGGCCGATCCCGAGGGCCTGGGTGAGCTTGCCGGGGCCCGAGCAGAGCGCCTCGAGCGCTTCCACCCCGCGCCGCTCGCGCATCAGGTCGATCCCGTCGAGGGGCTCGAGCGCCCTGATCAGCACCGCGGCTCCCACGCCCTCAGGCTCGGCCACCGCGTTGAGCAGCGAGTGCATGCCGTAGGAGAAGTACACGTAGGCGTTGCCGGGCGGTCCGAAGAGCGTGCGGCTCCGGGCGCGTGATCCCCGCGTAGGAGTGCGCCGCCGGCTCCTCCTGGTGGTAGCTCTCGGTCTCGACGATGCGGCCGGCCGTCTCGCCGTGACGGACCATGCAGCCCACGAGGTCGCGCGCGACGTCGTGCACCGAGCGCTCGTAGAACGCACGGCTGAGCGGGTGCGCTCATTCGTCGGTCAGGACGTGGCGGGCCTGGGCGAGCTGCTCGCGGACGCGGGCGAGCGAGGTTCCCCCCTCCGAGACCTTCGACTCGAGCCAGGACTCCGGCTCGAGGAGCTCGCGGAACGACCCGTCCAGCTGCGGGACCAGCTCGTGCAGCTCCTCATCGGTCAGCTCGGACAGGCGCTTGTCGCGCTCGACCGCCGTTCGCACCAGCGCCGCCCACGATCCCGTGCGCCTCGCGGAACGGGACGCCGCGCCGCACCAGCGCGTCGGCCACGTCGGTGGCGGCGATGAACTCGTCGGACGCGGCGGCGGCCATCCGCTCGCGGTCGAAGGCGATGCCGGCGAGCATGTCGCTCGCCACCCTGAGCCCGAGCTCCACCGTGTCGATCGCGTCGAAGAGCGGCTCCTTGTCCTCCTGGAGGTCCTTGTTGTAGGTGAGCGGCAGGCCGTGGAGCACGCCGTGCATGCCCACGAGCCGCGACACCACCCGCGGAGCCTTGGCGCGCAGGAGCTCGGCGGCGTCCGGGTTCTTCTTCTGCGGCATCAGGCTCGAGCCGGACGCGAACGCGTCGTCCACCTCGCAGAACCCGAACTCCTGGCTCGACCAGAGCACTATCTCCGCGCCCAGCTGCGAGAGGTGGGTGGCGCAGGTGGCCGCGGCGGCCAGGTAGTCGAGCACGAAGTCCCGGTTGGACACCGCGTCGAGCGAGTTCTCGGCGATGCCCCCGAACCCGAGCTCCTGGGCCACGAACATCCGGCCGGTGTCGAAGTTGACACCCGCCAGGGCGCCGGCGCCGAGCGGAAGGTCGTCGGTGGCCGTGAGGCAGAAGTTGAAGCGCTGGCGGTCGCGCCGGAACTTCCAGAAGTAGGCGAGCAGGTGGTGCGAGAGGTACACGGGCTGCGCGCGCTGCAGGTGGGTGTAGCCGGGGAGCGGCCAGTCGAGGTGGCGCTCCGCCAGGTCGGTGAGGGTGCCCATCAGCGCGAGCAGCAGCTCCCTGGCGGTGAGGCTGTGCGCCCGTACGAGCATCGCCACGTCCGTGGCCACCTGGTCGTTGCGCGAGCGCGCGGTGTGGAGCTTGCCGCCGACCGGCCCACGATCTCGGTGAGCCGCCGCTCGATCGCCATGTGGATGTCCTCGTCGGCTGGAGCGACCTGGAAGCGGTTCTCGTCGATCTCCGCGCGGACCTCGGCGAGGCCGCGCTCGAGGGCCGCGAGGTCATCGTCCGAGATGATCCCGCTGCGCTCCAACATGCGCGCGTGCGCCAGCGACTGCTCGAGGTCGTAGGGCGCGAGCCGGTAGTCGAACGAGATCGACGAGTTGAGCGCCTGGAAGAGCGGGTCCTGCGGATCCTGGAAGCGGCCCATCGGCCGCCAGTCTAGGTGCCGACGGCCGAGCCCACGATGCTCGACAGCGCGGTGCCGAGCAGGTAGAGCGTCGTACCCCAGCCCAAGAACACGTTGCGCGAGCGCGGGTAGAGGCGGCTGTCGGGGGACCTGCCCACCGACAGGACCACGGGGATGAGCAGCAACAGGCCGAGCGCGATCAGCCCGTAGCCCATCCAGCCGGTGATGAGGTAGCCCACGTCGAGGTGGAAGTCGTCCGCCATCTCGGCCATGGCGTTATGCCAGAGCGCGAACGGAGCCGCAAGCGCCATGGCGAACACCACGAGGCCCCAGAGGCGCGCGGCGCGGGCGTCTTTGGCCGATCGCGAGCTCATCTGTGACTTATCGGTAGGCCCTTGCGTCTTCGGTAGCCACGGCACGCACCGCCTCGACCACCCGCTCGACCTGTGATTCGGTGAGTCCGGGGAAGAACGGCAGCGCCAGCGAGCGGCGTGCCACGTCCTCGCACACGGGGAACTCGCCCTCGCGGTGGCCGTAGCGCTCGCGGTAGAAGCTGTACAGGTGGATCGCGGGCAGGTAGGGCTTGGAGTCCACGCCTCGCTCGCGCAGAGCCAGCACCGCGCCATCGCGGTCCACGCCCGGCGGCAGCTGGACCACGTAGACGAACCAGCTGCGCCGGTCGCCACCGGCATCGGGGCACGGGAGCCCCAGCTCCTCCACGTCGGCCAGCGCCTCCGAGTAGAGCCCGGCCAGGCGCGCCCGTTCGGCGAGCATCGCCTCGAGGCGCTCCAGCTGCGCGATGCCCAGGGCGCAGGACAGGTCGTCCAGGCGGTAGTTGAAGCCCAGACGGTCGTGGTCGAGCCAGCCCATGTCCGGTGCACGGCCCTGGTTGCGCTCCGAGTCGATGCGCTCCTTGGCGTCGCGCCCGGGGGAGATCACCGCTCCCCCCTCCCCCGTGGTCAGCTGCTTGTTCGGGTAGAAGCCGAACACGGAGAGGTTGCCGCGCGCGCCTACCGGCACACCGTCGGCGTGCACCGAGCCGAGCGCCTCGCACGCATCCTCGACCACCCAGAGCGAGCGCTCGGCCGCGAGCCGCTCGAGCGTGGGCATGTCGGCTGGATAGCCGAAGATGTGGACCGGCAGGAGCCCGGTGGTGCGCTCGCTCACCGCGCTCGCGGCAGCGTCCGCGTCGATGTTGAGCGTGCGCGGGTCGATGTCGCAGAAGACCGGGCGGGCATCCTCGTAGAGCAGGCAGTTGGCCGACGCCACGAAGCTGAACGGCGTGGTCACCACCTCGTCCCCGGGCTGCACGCCCGCGGCGCGGATCGCCAGGTGGAGGCCGGCCGTTCCGCTCGACACCGCGGAGACGTGAGCGGCTCCCAGCCGCGTGCCGAGTGCGGTCTCGAACTCCGCGAGCCGCGGCCCCAGCGACAGGTGGCCCGAGCGCAGCGTCTCGAGCACGACCTGCTCCTCGCGCTCGCCCACCAGCGGACGGGCGAGCGGAATCCGGTCGGTCACGCCACCACGTGCGGGCGCGGGCGGCCCGCCCGGGTGGGAAGCATCCCGGCCTCGAGCGAGTCCACGAGCGCCTCCCAGCTCGCCTCGATGATGTTCTCCGAGACTCCGATCGACCCCCAGGTGTCGCGGCCGTCGCTGGCGTCGAGCAGCACGCGCGTGACGGCGGCCGTGCCCTTGACCTCGTCGAGGATGCGCACCTTGAAGTTGACGAGCTGAATGTCGCGGATATGCGGGTAGCGCTCCCCGATCGCGGCGCGCAGCGCCTTGTCGAGCGCGTGCACCGGGCCGTTGCCCTCGGCGGTCTTGACGTAGCGCTCGCCGTCCACCCAGATCTTGATGGTGGCCTCCGTCTGCACGCGGCCGTCCTCGCGCTTCTCGACGATCGCGCGCCAGGCCTCCAGGCGGAACAGGGGCTCGTACTCGCCTGTCTCCCTGCGGATCAGGAGGTCGAACGAACCGTCGGCCGCCTCGAACTGGTAGCCGCGGCTCTCGAGCTCCTTCACGCGCTCGACCACCCGTCCCGCCGTCTTGTCATCCACGCTTGCGCGCGCCTGCACGCTGCCCTTACCCGACAGCTCCGAAACGAGAACGCGCCGGTCGGCGCCCACCTCGGCGGGATCGAGGTGCTCGAAGGTGCGCGCGTCCACGTTCACCCCGGCCACGTGCATCCCGCCCTTGTGGGCGAAGGCGTTGGCACCCACGTAGGGCTGATTCGGGTTAGGCGTGACGTTGCAGAGCTCATCCACCAGGTGCGCCGTCTCGGTGAGCGTGCGCAGCCGCTCGCGGCCGATCGACTCGAAGCCCAGCTTGAGCTCGAGCGCGGGCAGGATCGACACGAGGTTGGCGTTCCCGCACCGCTCTCCGTAGCCGTTGACCGTGCCCTGGACCATGCGCGCGCCGGCCTCGACTGCCACGAGCGAGTTGGCCACGCCACAGCCCGCGTCGTCGTGGGTGTGGATCCCCACCTGGACCCCTTCGAGCTCCACCACCACCGCCGCGGTGGCCAGGGCCACCTCGCCGGGCAGCGAGGAGCCGTTCGTGTCGCAGAGGGTCACGTTCTCGGCCCCGGCCTCCGCGGCCGCCCGCAGACAGCGCAGCGCGTAGGGGGCGTCGTCGCGCCAAGCGTCGAAGAAGTGCTCCGCGTCGTAGACCACCCGCTTGCCCTCGCCCACGAGGAAAGCGACCGACTCGGCGATCATCCGCAGGTTCTCCTCCGGGTCCACCTTTGTGACCTTCTCGAGATGGAGCGACCACGTCTTGCCCACCAGCGTGCAGACCGGCGCGAACGAGTCGGCCAGCAACCTCAGCGCTGGATCGTCGGAGGCGGTCACGTCGCGCCGCCGGGTCATCCCGAAGGCAGCGACCTCGGCGTTCTCGAAGCGCTCGCCGGCGAGCAGCTCGAACAGCTCCTCCTCCTTGGGGTTCGACGCCGGGAAGCCGGCCTCGATGAGATGCACGCCGAGCGAATCGAGCGCGTGGGCCACGCGCAGCTTCTCTCCGGCGGAGAGCGACATGCCCTCGCCCTGCATGCCGTCACGCAGGGTGGTGTCGTAGACCAGGACCTTCGATGTCATGGGGAACGCCTTTCGGTTTACGGGAACGAGCGGACGGAGGCGGCTAAGCCGCCTGCCTAATTCGCTCGTCGCGCGTGGCGTTCACGCCTGCGATGGTACCGGCACGAGGTCGAGCCAGTCCGCGTAGCGCGGATCGCGCCCGTGCAGCGCGTCGTCGAACACCTGCTGGACCTCGCGCGTGATCGGTCCGGGCGGGCCGATCTCGATGTCGTCGATCTCGCGCAGCGGCGTGAGCTCGGCTGCGGTGCCGGTGAGGAACACCTCGTCCGCCAATGCCAGCTCGGCGCGGGCGATGTCGCGCTCCACGACCTCGTGGCCGAGGTCGCGGGCGATCTGGATCGCCGACTTGCGGTTGATCCCGTCCAGGATGCTGGCGGCCTGGGGCGGGGTGTAGATGACCCCGTCCTTGATCACGAACACGTTCTCGCCGGTGCCCTCGCACACGTGGCCCTGGTCGTCGAGCAGGATGCCCTCGTCGTAGCCGGACTTGGTGGCCTCGATCTTCGCGAGCACCGAGTTCAGGTACTGGCCGGACGCCTTCGAGTGCGGGATCAGCGAGTCGGCCGAGATGCGCCTGTAGGACGACACGCGGGCGCGGACGCCGTTCTTCTTGCCGTCCTCGCCCAGGTACGGAGCCCACTGCCAGACCGCGATCGTGGCCTCCACCGGGTTCTCCAGCGGGTTGAGCCCCATCGGGCCGTGACCGCGGTAGACGAGCGGGCGGATGTAACAGCTCTTGAAGCCGTTGCGCACGATCAGCTCGTGGGTGGCCTCGCGCAGCACCTCCCGCGTGAACGGGAGGTCCATGTAGTAGAGCTTGGCCGAGTCCTCGAGCCGCCTCAGGTGGTCGTCGTGGCGGAAGACCGCGGTGCCGCGGTCGGTCTCGTAGGCCCGGATGCCCTCGAAGACACCCGTTCCGTAGTGCATCGCGTGCGTGAGCACGTGTACCTTCGCGTCCTCCCAGGCGACGAACTCCCCGTTCAGCCAGATGAGGTCGGCGGTGTCCACGTGCTCCCGTCCTTCCGTCAGAGACTTGCGAGGACGGCCTTGGTGACGTCCTCTGTGGTCGAGTCGCCACCGAGGTCGGGCGTGCGAATGCCCTGCTCGAGCGCGCGATCGATGGCCGATTCTATCCCGGCTGCCTCGGACTCCATAGCCAGTCCGTGCCGGAGCATCAAAGCGACCGAGCCGAACATCGCCATCGGGTTGGCCGTTCCGGTGCCGGCGATGTCCGGCGCGGAGCCGTGCACCGGCTCGAACAGGCCCGGTCCGCCGTCGCCCAGCGAGGCGCTCGGCAGCATCCCCAGGGAGCCCGTGAGCATCGCCGCCTCGTCGCTGAGGATGTCCCCGAAGAGGTTCTCGGTCACGATCACGTCGAACTGAGACGGCGCCGCCACCAGTTGCATCGCCGCGTTGTCCACCAGCAGGTGGTCCAGCGGAATGTCGGGGAACTCCTCGGCATGGAGGCGCGTGATCGTCTCGCGCCACAGCCGTGAGCTCTCCATCACGTTGGCCTTGTCCACGCTCGTCACGTGGGTTCGCGCCGATCCGAACGCCACCCGGGCGATGCGCTCGACCTCCGCGACCGTGTACGCGCAGTCGTCGTGGGCGCGGTCGCCGTCGCGTCCCGAGTCGCCGAAGTAGATGCCGCCCGTGAGCTCCCGCACCACCAGCAGGTCGGTGCCCTCGATGCGCTCGCGCTTGAGCGGGCTGGCGTCGATGAGCGCCGGGCTGGGCCGCACCGGGCGCAGGTTCGCGAACAGGCCGAGGCCCTTCCGGAGACCAAGCAGACCCTGCTCGGGGCGGGGCTTGTCCGGGTCGGTGGTGTCCCACTTGGGACCCCCCACCGCGGCGAGCATCACTGCGTCGGCGCCGCGGCAGGCGTCCAGGACCTCGTCGGTGAGCGCGGTCCCGTGCGCGTCGATCGACGCGCCGCCGATCAGGTGGTCCTCGGGCTCGAAATCACCGACCGCGGCGAGCAGTTCGCGCGCCGCGGCCGTGATCTCAGGTCCTATCCCGTCGCCGGGGAGAGTTGCGATCTTCCGCGCCAAGGCGCGGAACGGTATGCGATGCCGTCGGGGCGCAGCCGGCCGAGCCGGCTGCTTCCGCTATCCGGCCCCTGCGATGGCTCCGACCACGTCAGGCGTGAACGGCTCGGTGCCGTTCGCCACCTGCACGCCCGTGAACGAGCTGTGCGCGCGGGCGTAGGCCAGCTCGCGGCCGAGGTCGCCGACCCCGTTGGACGCCGGGAGCGGCGCGATCGCGACCGTGGACAGCGTTCCGATCGCCTGGCCGGATGCGTTCAGGAAGCCGCTTCCGGAGTCGCCCGGGATGCCCGGAGTGACCGTGTAGACGGTGCGGCTCCAGCCGCCGCCCTCGGTGGAGACCACCTTGCCGAACTTGGGGCTCAGGAAGGTGATCCCGAAGCGCAGGGACGAGTTCCCGTAGGAGTACACGTCGTCCAGCGCGGCCGAGGCGCCGCCGACCCCAGTGGGCCCGCCGAAGCCGGGCACGGACGGATTGACCTTGCCCACATCGGCCGGGTCGATCTTCACGAGCGCCAGGTCGTTGTAGGCACAGGTGTCGGGGTCGCTCTCGCCGTTCGCCTGCATCGTGATCCAGGAGCTGTAGACGAGCGTGCCGGGCCGGCTGGCGCCGGTGACCTCGACGGGCGTACCGAGCGGGAGCGTGCCCGCGAGACAGCCGTCGGTGTCGGTGGCCTCACCGGTGCTGGAGCAATGAGCAGCCTGCCCGATGTAGGTGCCGGCGGAGTCGGTGTAGATGAAGTTGGCAGTGCACTGGCCGCCCGCCGTGAGCGTCTGCACGCCCGGGTGGATGGTGGCCGTGGCGGCCGGGGCCCATGCACTCGCGGCTGCCGGCAGCGAAGCGGCGATTGCGAGCGCGGACACGGCGGCTACTACGAGAGCCCTCTTTCTGGGCATGAACATCTCCCCACTGGTCGATTCCCCTATCGCAAACTGACCAGTACCCGAAAGCGGGCCGGACCATGCACTGAAACCGTCGGTGCGCCGCCGGCCGAGCCGTCGGCTTCCGCTCAAGGGCGCCGAGCGGTGATGTTCAGCCGCACGTAGTCGAGCCGGAACGGCTCGCCGGAGCGGCGGACAACCTCCGCGGCGAACTGCTCGCGCAGTTCCTCGGGGAGCTCCTCCAGGTGATTGCCGAGGCAGACGGTGCTCGCGTACTCGAGCGGCTCGTCCGGGTTGACAGGCCAAGGCTCCAGCCAGCAGCGGACGTCGACGAAGCCCGCGCGGGCCAGGCGCTCCTCGGTCTCGTCGGGCGCCGCGTAGTTCCACGGGCCGGCGAACTCGCTCATGTGCTCGGCGTAGGGCGGCTCGGCGGCCACCTCGTCCGCAAGCCGCCGGAAGACGTCGATGTTGCCCTTGCCGCCGCACTGAGCCACCAGCGGCGCACCCGGCCTGAGGGCCGCGTGCAGGTGCTCGAACAGCGCGTCGTGGTCCTTGATCCAGTGGAACACGGCGTTGGAGAAGGCGGCGTCCACGGGCTCGGCCAGCTCGAGCTCGGTGAGGCTCACGGGGTCGAGCACCTGCACGCGCGGCTCGGACGCGAATCGCTCCCGGGCCTGGTCGATCATCGACGGCGCGGCGTCGGCGGCCACCACGGCTCCGCGCGGGAGGCGCTCCAGCAGCACGGCGGTGACCCTTCCCGACCCGCAGCCGGCGTCGAGCACCGTCTCGTGGCCCGCGAGCGGGAGCCGGTCGAGTACCGGCAGCGCCATCTCGACCTGGGGCGTGGAGACGCGGTCGTAGCTCTCGGCGTCCCAGTCGCGGGCGCCGGAGCCGCAGCTCATACCGCGGTGCGCGGCCCGGTGCGCTCGCGGTCGCGCTCGTACGCGGCGATCTTCTCACTCTGCAGCAGCGTGACCCCGATGTCGTCGAGGCCGCCCAGGAGCCGGCGCTTGGTCTCCTGGTCGATCTCGAAGCGCGCGACCGTCTGGCCGTACGTGACCGTCTGCTCCTCGAGGTCGATGCGGGCGCTGTCGCTCTGCATCAACGCCTTCACCTGGTCCTCGGGCAGGACCACCGGCAGCAGCCCGATCTTGGTGCAATTGGAGAAGAAGATGTCGCTGTAGCTGGGCGCGACGATGGCCTCGAAGCCGTAGTCCTCGAGCCCCCAGGGGGCGTGTTCCCGCGACGACCCGCAGCCGAAGTTGCGCCCCGTGGCCAGGATCGGGTTGGGCGGGAGATTCCAGCCGGGCTGCTTGGCCCAGTCGTAGAAGAGGAACTCGCCGAAGCCGGTGCGTTCGATCCGCTTGAGGAACTGCTTGGGCATGATCTGGTCGGTGTCCACGTCGTCGCGGTCGAGCACCGACACGCCGCCTTCGATGACGCTCAGAGCCTTCACGACCACTCCCTGATGTCAACGAACCGGCCTTCGATCGCCGCGGCGGCGGCCATCTGAGGGCTGACCAGGTGGGTGCGGCCGCCGCGGCCCTGCCTGCCCTCGAAGTTGCGGTTAGAGGTGGAGGCGCAGCGCTCGCCCGGCTCAAGCGTGTCCGGGTTCATCCCGAGGCACATCGAGCAGCCTGCCGACCGCCAGTCGAAGCCGGCGTCCCTGAACACCTCGTCGAGGCCCTCCGCCTCCGCCTGCGCCTTCACCTTGGCGGAGCCGGGCACGACCATCGCGTCGACCGAACCCGCCACCCTGCGGCCCTTGACGATCGCGGCTGCCGCGCGGAGGTCGCCGATGCGCGAGTTGGTGCAGGAGCCCACGAACACCCGGTCGAGCCGGATGTCCTGGATCGGGGTGCCCGCCTCGAGGCCCATGTACTCGAGCGCGCGGCGGTCGCCGTCGCTGCCCGGCTCGGGCACGGCCGCGGTCACGTCCACGACCATGGCCGGGTTGGTGCCCCAGCTGACCTGGGGCGAGATGGCCGCCGCGTCGATGGACACCTCGGTGTCGAACTCGGCGCCGTCGTCGCTCGTCAGGCCGCGCCAGTCGGCCACGGCCTCCTCGAAGCGCTCCGGCGCCGCGGCGCGGCCCTCCACCCACTCGAAGGTGGTGTCGTCGGGCGCGACCATGCCGGCCCGGCCGCCGCCCTCGATCGTCATGTTGCAGACGGTCATGCGCCCCTCCATGGACAGGCCCTGGATGGCGGGCCCGAAGTACTCGATCACGTGGCCCACCCCGCCGTCCACGCCGATTCTGCCGATGGTGGCGAGGATCAGGTCCTTGGCCGTGACCCCCGGCGGCAGCTCGCCGGTATAGGCAATGCGCATGGAGCGCGGCTTGCGCTGCTGGAGGGTCTGGGTGGCCAGCACGTGCTCCACCTCGCTGGTGCCGATGCCGAACGCGAGCGCGCCGAACGCGCCGTGCGTGGAGGTGTGCGAGTCCCCGCAGACGATCGTCATGCCCGGCTGCGAGACGCCCAGCTCCGGCCCGATCACGTGGACGATCCCCTGGCCCTCGGAACCGATCGAGTGGATCGGGATGCCGAACTCGGCGCAGTTGTCCTCGAGCGTGCCGATCTGCTTGCGCGAGAGGGGGTCGGACACCATCGGGAGGGCGGTGGCGCCGTCGGTTGGCACGTTGTGGTCGGCCGTCGCGAGCGTGCGGTCGGGCCGGCGCACCGTGCGCCCCGCCAGCCGCAGCGACTCGAACGCCTGCGGGCTCGTGACCTCGTGAACCAGGTGGAGGTCGATGTACAGGAGGCCGTCGTCCACCTCGTGGCGCTCCCAGATCTTGTCGAGCATCGTCTTCGCCATGGTCAGGACCTCCTCAGGCCGGCAGCCACGACCGCGAGAAAGCGCGCTTCCTGGCCATCGGGATTCTCGAAGTGATGTGGCAGATCCGCGTCGAACGTCACGGCGTCGCCCGTGGCGAGATCGTGCGCGGTGCCGTCGCAGAGCAGTCGCAGCCGGCCCTCCAGGACCACGGCCGTCTCGCGGCTGCCGGGCTCGTGCATCGGCGGGTCGCTGGGCCCGCCCGTGGCGGCGCCGGGCGCCAGGTGATGCAGTGACAGCTCGGCGCGCTGCCCGGGCAGCGGCGGCGTGAGGATCTCCCAGCCGTGGCCACGTTCGGAGGCGCCGCCGGCCAGCCGCTCGCCCGCCCGCACCACGGTCACGGAGCCGCTCTCGTCGAGGCGGAGAAGCTGGGAGAGCGTCAGCTCGAGCCCGGTGGCGATCCGCGATGCCACCGAAAGGGTCGGGCTCGTCTCGCCGCGCTCCACCTGGCTCAGCATCTGAGCTGAGACCCCGGAACGAGCGGCCAGGTCGCGCAGCGACAGGTCCATCGCCTCGCGGAGGGCGCGGACGCGGGGGCCGACATTCAGCTGTTGATCGAGGATCGCGGTCGCCATTGGACGATCGTACGTTATCACGGACGCTAGGACAGCGCAGCGGCGCTGCGGCGGATAGGTGTCGTCCTGCGACACCAAAGCGCCTCACCCCAACCCCCGAGCGCACAGCCCGCCGCCGGAATGTGACGGGACGCCCCGCGTGGCCTTCGGCGCGAGGGTCTTACGAGATGCGCCTCCCGTTACGCGGTCCGGTAGCTGTGGCGGTTTGGTGCCCGTATAGGGCACCTAGCTGACACAGCTGTCGCCCGTACTCCCGGCTATGGCGAAGAAGTGCGCAAGCCGTGACGCGCTCGCGTCGCTCGCGGTACGGCGAACGCGCGTCCTCAGGGAGCTCGGCCAGGTAGTCCTCGACGCTGGCCGCCGTGCTCTGCACGTCAGCCCTGCTGGCCCGTGGGCCGTACCAGCAACTCGTTGATGCACACGTGGGCGGGCTGCGACACGGCGAACGTGACCGCGTTCGCTATGTCCTCCGCCTTGAGCACCTCGCCGATCTGCTCGCGCATCTTGGTGACGCCCTGCTGCACCAGCGGGTTCGTGTTGTGGCCCTGGAGCTCGGTCTCCACGAACCCCGGAGCCACCACCGTCACGCGCACCTTGGCGTGCAGCGCCTCCTGGCGCAGGGCTTCGGAGAAGGCGTGCACGCCGAACTTGGTCATGTTGTAGACGGCGGCGCCCGCGCTGGCCCGCCGTCCGGCCACCGAGGAGAGATTGACGATGTCCCCTCCCCCCTCCTGCGCGATCAGCGGGAAGGCGGCATGTGTGCACCACAGGAGGCCGAGGAGGTTGATCTCGATCATCTGGCGCCACTCGGCGGTGTCGGCGCCCGCCACGGGGCCGAGCAGCATCACACCGGCGTTGTTCACCAGGATGTGGAGGCCGCCGAGCTCGTCGTGCGCCTCCTGGATGAACGCCTGCGCGTCCGACTCGTCGGTGAGGTCGACGGCGCGGACGTGGGCGCGACCGCCCTCGCTCGAGATCCGCTCTGCAAGCGCGTCGAGCCGATCCTTGCGGCGGGCGCCCAGCGCGACCGCGGCGCCCGCGCGCGCCAGTGCCAGCGCGGTGGCTTCGCCGATCCCGGAGGAAGCTCCGGTCACAACAGCCACCTTGCCGTCGAGTGGCCCGGCCATCGCCAGCGATCCTACGCGCTCAGAGAGCCGCGCGCACGAACGCGGTGAGCTCGGCCTCGTCCGGAGGGTCCGGCGTGTTGCCCAGCGCCGGATGCGCGCTCACGGCCTCCACCACGGGGCCCACGTGCTCCTCCCCCGCGCCCAGCTCCGACAGCCGGGTATGGCCTGTGCGGCGCGTCAGCGCGGCCACCCGCTCCTCCGCCGCCCCGGGATCGCCGGCCGGGTCGCCGAGCGCGGCCGCGAACGCCCCGAGCGCAGCCGGGGCACGGTCGGCCATCAGCCGGGCGCTGTGGGGAAGCATCACCGCGTTGGTCTCGGCGTGCGGCGTGCCGGCCATGCGCACGAGCATCTGGCAGACGGCATGGTGGACGGCGAAGCCGGCGGCGCCCGAGGCGTACCCGGCGAGGAGCGCGCCGAGCGCCGTGGCCTCGCGGTCGGGCGGCTCCGCGCTCATGCCCTCCGCGAGCAGCGCCGACGCGCGCAGCGCTGCGGCATCGCCCACGGGGTTCGCAAACGGCGTGTAGGTGGCCTCGAGCGCGTGCGCGAGCGCGTTCAGGGCACTCGCCACCAGCTGCGCCGGCGGTTGCGACGCCATCAGGTCGGGGTCGGCCACCACCACCGAGGGCCGCACCATCCGGGCCCCCTCGACGCCCGCGGGCGTGCGGTGGAAGGGCGTGAGCTCAGCGCCCGACAGGGTGGTGGGTACCGCCGCGCAGCCGTGTCCGTGAGCGCCGGCTACCGCCTTGGCGGTGTCGATCACCCGGCCGCCGCCGAGCGCAACGATGTCGCGCTCGCCCGCCTCCCCGAGCAGCTGAGCGGAGATCTCGTCCACCTTGCCGGGCGGCACGTGCACCACCACGGCCGCGCCCTCAGTAAGCGCGGGCGCAGTCTCCGCAGCGCGTGGGGTCGTGAGCAGCGCGTAATCGCTCAGACCGGCACCGGCAATCAGCGTGGCCGCCTCCGCGACCGCGCCACGGCCGAAGCGGATCAGGCGCTCGCCGTCACGCCAGATGAAGTCCGTCACGAGAGCCGCGCCGGCTCGGCTTCCTCGGAGGCCGAGGAGGCCCAGTCGTCGCCGGCCTTGGCCAGCGCCGTGGAGAGTGCCCGCAGGTAGGCCTTGCCCGACGCCTCGAGGATGTCCGTGGACACGCCCACGCCGGAGGCCAGCATGCCGTCCAGCTCGAGCAGCACGGTGACCTCCCCGAGTGCATCGCGCCCGCCGGTCACAGCGCTCACGTGGTACTCCCGTAGCCGGGCGTCGTGGCCCACGGCGGCGTTGATCGCGCTGAAGAAGGCGTCCACCGGGCCGTCCCCGGTGAAGCTGCCCGACTCGACTTCGCCGCCCGGAAGGCGCACGCTCACGCGGGCGAGCGGCGCCCGCACGTTCGAGGCCTCCACGTCGAAGGACACCATCTCGAACGAGGTAGGGGCCTGGCGCATCTCGGCGGACACGATCGCCTCGAGGTCCACGGCCGTGACCGTCTTCTTCTTGTCGGCCAGCTCCTTGAAGCTCTTGAAGGCCGTGTTGAGCGCAGCGCCGTCCACCTGGAAGCCGAGCTCCTCCAGCGCGTTCCTGAGCGCATGCCGGCCCGAGTGCTTGCCGAGCACGATCGAGTTCGAGTCGAGCCCGATCGTGGTGGCGTCCATGATCTCGTAGGTCGTGCGCTCCTTCAGCACGCCGTCCTGATGGATGCCCGCCTCGTGGGCGAACGCGTTGCGGCCCACGATTGCCTTGTTGGGCTGCACGGGGTAGCCGGTGAGCCGCGATACGAGCCGCGACGTGCGCGCGATCTCCTTGGTGACGGCACCGGTCCAGAGGCCAACCGTGGGCTCGCGGGTGTGCAGCAGCATCACGATCTCCTCGAGCGACGCGTTGCCGGCGCGCTCACCGATGCCGTTTATGGCGCACTCCACCTGGCGCGCGCCCGCGGTCAGGCCGGCGAACGAGTTGGCTACCGCCAACCCGAGGTCGTCGTGGCAGTGCACCGACACCGTGACGTCGCGCAGGCCCGGCACGAGCTCGTACAGGCGGCGGAACATCTCGGCGTACTCGTCGGGCATCGTGTAGCCCACCGTGTCGGGCACGTTGATCGTGGTGGCGCCCTCGTCAAGCGCGATCTGGATCACCTCGGCCATGAACTCGACGTCCGAGCGCGAGCCGTCCTCCGGCGAGAACTCCACGTCGTCGGTGTAGTGCCGTGCCTGCGCCACCGCGGCGCGGGCCTGGCCCTTCACGTCCTCACGAGTGGTCTGGAGCTTGCGCTCTATGTGGATGTCGCTGGTGGCGATGAACGTGTGGATTCGCGGGCGCTCTGAGTCCTTGATCGCGTTCCACGCAGCGTCGATGTCCTGCTTGGCGGTGCGCGCAAGACCGCAGATCACCGGTCCGTGAACCTCGCGCGCGATCGCCTGCACTGAGTCGAAGTCGCCCGGCGAGGTGATCGGGAAGCCGGCCTCGATGATGTCCACGCCCAGCCGCGAAAGCTGGTGCGCGATCTCGACCTTCTCCACCCGGTTGAGCGAGATGCCCGGCGACTGCTCGCCGTCTCGCAGCGTCGTGTCGAAAATCCTTACTCGGTCCTGCTCGCTACGGCCATCGGTCATGTTCGCCTCTTCGTCGTCCTGCCTGTGTTCCCCTTGAGCTTGCGGCTGGCGGCCGCCACGCGTTATTCCCCCCGAGGGGGGAGAAGAAGGAGAAGCAGAAGGTCGGTGCGGCGAGACATCCGCGGAAAGCGTAGCGCCTGTGCCCTCATGGCTCCAGGACAACCTTGCCGATGTTCTCGCGGGCGTGCAGGTAGCGGTGGGCCTCGGGGCCCTGCTCCAGCGGGAAGGTGGCGGCGACGACCGGGCGGATCGAGCCGCGCTCGACCCATCCGGCGAGCGGAGCGATGTATTCGTCGAGCGAGCCCTTGGCGTCCCAGAGCCCGAGCATGTTGAGGCCGATCACCGACTTGGACTCGGTCATGAGCTTGACCGGGTTGAAACGCGGCATCTGCGCGAGCACGCGGAGCGCGCGGGCGCGGCTGCGGCGCTCGCCGGCCTGGATCTCGGAAGCGCCGAAGCACACGAGCCGGCCGCCGGGGCGGAGCAGCGAGAAGCCCTGCTTGAAGCTGCGGCCGCCGATCGCGTCGAACACCAGGTCGAGCGGCTCCTTCTCCCCCGCGATGCGGCGCACCTCGTCCACCACGTCGTGGGTCCGGTAGTCCACCGGGTGGTCCACGCCAAAGCTCCGGATCGCGTCGTGCTTGGTGGGCGAGGCGGCTCCGTACACCTCCGCCCCCACGAGCTTGGCCACCTGGGTGGCGGCAATGCCCACGCCCCCGGCGGCCGCCTGGATCAGGACCCGCTCTCCGGCGCGCAGTCCGCCGTAGCGCACGAGGCCCGCGTAGGCGGTGGCGTAGGCCACCGGCATGGCGGCCCCCTCGGCGTAGCTCCAGTCGTCGGGCAGCGGGATCAGCTCGCCCGGGCCGGTGAGCACGCGCTCCGCGTAGCCGCCGAAGCGACAGCCGCCCATCACGCGCTGTCCCAGCTCGAAGCCGTCCACCCCGGCGCCCAGCGACTCCACGTCGCCCGCGATCTCGAACCCGACCACGCAGGGCGGATCCGGCGCGTTGGGGTAGAGCCCGACCCGGGCCAGCAGGTCAGCGAAGTTGATCGCCGCGGCGCGCACCCGCACGCGGATCTGCCCCGGTCCGGGCTCCGGATCGGGGAAATCCTGGATCTTCAGAACTTCGGGCGGCCCGTGCTCGGTGATGACGAGCGCGCGCATCGCGACGACCTTAGATGACACCTGGGGGCTCACGCCCCCAGACCCCCGCCGTCACCTGGCTGGCCTTAGAGGCTGATCGTTCGCCCGGCGACGAAGCCGTCGGTTGAGGCGATGCGGTCCACCACGCCCTGCGGCACGGCCGAGTCGGCGGTCACGACCATCGTGGCCTCCGCGCTGTCGCCGTCCTCCGAGCCGCGGCCCACCGCGGCGGACACGATGTTGATGCCCTCCTCGCCGAGCGCGGTGCCCACCCGCCCGAGCATGCCGGGGCGGTCCTTGTACCGGAAGATCGCAAGATGCCCCTCCAGCTGGAGGTTGAAGCGCGAGTTCCACGCCTCGAGCAGGTGCGAGCGGTGAGCGCTGCCGAGCGTCGTGCCGACCACGCGTGTGCTCTCGCCGCCGCTGACCACCGCCACGCGCACGAGGTCGGTGAAGTCGCGGGCCTGCGACGTGCTCGTCTCCGACACCGCGATCCCGCGCTCCCTGGCGATCGCGGGGGCGTTCACGTCGTTGATGTCCTCCTCGGTGTGTCCCGCGAGCGCGCCCTTGAGCACCTGCACGGTGAGCAGGCGCGTGTCGCGCTCCGCGATGCGACCGCGGTACTCCACCTCGAGCGCGTCCACTGACGTGCCCTCGGCCAGTGCCGTGGCGATGCGGCCGAGGTCCCGCGCGAGCGGCAGGAAGCCGCCCAGCGCCTCGAGGTCCTCCGCCGGGATCGCCGGCACGTTGACCGCTGAGGTGACCACGCCGCCGGTGAGGGCCGCCACGACCTGCTCGGCGGCCTGATACCCGGCGCGGTCGGTGGCCTCGGTGGTGGAGGCGCCTAGGTGTGGCGTGACCACCACGTTGGGATATCCGAACAGCGGATGCACGGTCACGGGCTCCTCGCGGAAGACGTCCAGCGCCGCGCCGGCCACCTTGCCGGAGTCGAGTGCCGCCTTGAGGTCCTCGTCGACGAGCAATCCGCCGCGCGCGACGTTGATCACGCGCACGCCGTCCTTCATCCGGCCGAAGGCGTCCGCGTCGAGCCAGTCCCGGGTCTCCTCCGTCACGGGCAGGTGGATCGTCACGAAGTCGGCGCGCGCATAGAGGTCGTCCGAGGTCTCGGCCCGGTCCACCCCCACCTCGCGAAAGCGCTCCTCCGCCACGTAGGCGTCGAACGCCACCACGTGCATGCCGAACCCGAGCGCGCGCTGCGCCACGAGCTGCCCGATCCGGCCGAAGCCCAGCACCCCGAGCGTCTTCTCGTACAGCTCGACACCGCTGAAGCTCGAGCGCTCCCACGCCCCGCCGATCAGCGAGGCATGGGCCTGCGGCACCTGCCGGGCGAGCGCGAGCAATAGCGCGATCGTGTGCTCGGCCGCGGTGATCACGTTGGACTGGGGCGCGTTGGCCACGAGCACGCCGCGCTTGGTGGCGGCGTCCACGTCCACGTTGTCCACCCCCACCCCGGCCCGGCCGACCGCCCGCAGGCTGGTGGCCTTGTCGATCAGGTCGGAGGTGAGTTTGGTGGCGGACCGGATGAGGATGCCCTCGAAGTCGCCGATGCGGCTCTCGAGCTCCTCCTGCGACCAGTCCACGCCGATCTCCACGTCGAGCCCGGCGTCGCGCAGCAACTGCACTCCCGAGTCGCCGATCTTCTCCTTGACCAGGACTCGTGCGGGGCCCGGCGCCTCGGCGCTCACGCCGGAGCCGAGACGGGCGCGCCCGCCTCGAGGAACACGCGCTGCGCCGCGGCCACCCCGGCTCCCAGCTCGAGGTCGTGCCCGAGGCCGGACAGCGTCATCTCGAAGGCCGAGAGGGTGAGGAGGATGTCGAAGGCGCCGAAGTAACCGCAGTGGGCCAGCCGGGCGATGCGGCCCTTGAGCTTGCCCTGACCCCCAGCGATCGTGATGTTGTAGCTGTCGCGCATGACCTTGGGCACCTGGTTGCCGTCGATCGTGTCGGGCAGGTTGATCGCCGTGACCACGTTGGCGTTCTCGTCGTCCGGCCCGTAGGTCTCGAGGTCGAGCGCGCGGACCGCCTCACGGCAGGCCCGGCCGAGCAGGCGATGGCGCTCGTAGACCTCCTCGAGCCCCTCCTCCTCGATCATCCCGAGGGCCACGTCGAGCGCGGCCACGAGGCCCACCGCCGGCGTGAACGGGCTGTCCGGCGGGTCCTTGCGCTGTCCCGCGACCGTGCGCGCCCAGTCGAAGTAGAAGCGCTGGGTGTCGGTGCCGGCGGCGTACTCGAGCGCAGCCTCGTTGGGGCTGGCGAACGCCAGGCCGGGCGGCGACATCAGCGCCTTCTGCGAACCGGACACGACCACGTCGAGGTTCCACTCGTCCTGCGGAACCGGCACGGCTCCCAGGCCCGACACCGCGTCGACCACGATGAGCGCGCCGTGGCGGTGCGTGACCTCGGCGAGCTCGCGAACGTCGTTGATCACGCCGGTGGAGGTCTCGGAGAGGGTGGTGAAGACCACGTCCACCTCGGGGCTCTCGCCCAGCACGCGATCCAGCTCGGCGGGATCGATCTTCTGGCCCCACTCGGTCTCCCAGTGGATGGTGTCCCCGCCGTACGCGTCGGACAGCTCGGCCCAGCGCTCGCCGAACTTGCCGCAGGAGGCCACCAGAGCGGGCCGGCCGCGGCGCACGAGGTTGGCCGAGGCCGACTCGAGGGCCCCGCTTCCGGAGGCCGCGAAGATCAGCACCTCGTTCTGGGTGGCGAACACGTCCTTGAGCCGCCTCAGCACCCGCGCGTACACGTCCACGAAGGCCGGCGCGCGGTGATAGAGCATCGGCTCCGCCATGACCAGAGAGACCTCCGGGGGCAGCGGAGTCGGCCCAGCGGTCATCAGGTACTTCTTCAGATAGGGGTTCGCCATAGGAACCGGCGAGGATAGCGTCAGGCCAGGCGCGGCCTGCCGGGACGGCTAGAACTCCTGGTCGATCCAGTCCATCATCGAGCGCAGCTCCTTGCCCTCGCGCTCGATCTGGCTGCTCTGCTGCTCCTGGCGCATGCGCTGGAAGTTCTCCTGGCCCGCCTCGTTCTCCGCGATCCACTCGCGGGCGAACTCGCCGGACTGGATCTCGCCGAGGATCTTCTTCATGGCCTCCCGGGTGGGCTCCCCGATCACGCGCTTGCCGCGGGTCAGGTCGCCGTACTCGGCCGTGTTCGAGATCGAGTAACGCATCCCGCTGATGCCCTTCTCGTACATGAGGTCCACGATCAGCTTGAGCTCGTGGAGGCACTCGAAGTAGGCGAGCCGCGGGTCGTACCCGGCGTCCACGAGCGTCTCGTACCCGGCCTGCACCAGCTCGCTGACGCCGCCGCAGAGCACGGCCTGCTCGCCGAACAGGTCGGTCTCGGTCTCCTCCTTGAAGGTGGTCTCGATCACGCCGGCGCGCGTGCAGCCGATGCCGCGTGCGTAGGCGAGCACCAGGTCGCGGGCCAGGCCGCTCGAGTCGCGGTGAACGGCCACCAGGCCGGGGACGCCGTTGCCCTCCACGAACTGGCGGCGCACCAGGTGGCCGGGGCCCTTCGGGGCGATCATGCCCACGTCCACCTCGGGGCCCGGGTCGATCTGGCCGAAGTGGATCGAGAACCCGTGTGCGAACAGGAGCAGGTTGCCGGGGGCGATCCCGTCGCGGATCTCCCCCTCCCAGAGCTTCGCCTGCTTCTCGTCGGGCAGCAGCACCATCACGATGTCGCCGAGGCTGGTTGCGTCGGCCAGCGACTCCACCCTCAGGCCGTCGGCCTGGGCCTTGGCGGCCGAGTCCGAGTCTTCGCGGAGCCCGACCACCACGTCCACTCCGGAGTCCTTGAGGTTGAGCGCGTGGGCATGGCCCTGAGAGCCATAGCCCAGAATCGCCACCGTCTTGCCGTCGAGCTTGCCGAGGTCGGCGTCCTTGTCGTAGATCATCGCGGCGGGACTCTACAGGCGGTCGCGCAGCAGCTTCCCGGCGGCATTGCGGGGAAGCTCGTCCATCACGACCACGCGCTTGGGCACTTCGTGAGGCGCCAGGCGCTCGCGACACCAGGCGCGCAGGTCCTCGGGATCCATGGGCTGCCTCAACACCACGAACGCCGTCACAGCCTCCCCCCAGTCGGGGTCGGGCAGACCGACCACGCCGGCATCGGCCACCGCCGGATGCGCGCTCAGCGCGCCCTCCACCAGCGCGGGCGCCACCTTCTCCCCACCGGTCACGATCAGATCCTTGATGCGCCCCTCCAGGTGCAGGCGCCCACGGTCGTCGAGGCGGCCGCGATCGCCCGTGTGGAGCCAGCCGTCGCCCGACAGCGCTTCCTGCGCGACCATCGGCCCGCGCACCAGCACCTCGCCATCCGCGGCCACGCGCAGGTCCACGCCGGCCAGCGGCCGTCCCGGGCTGCCGGCCACCACCTGCGACGCGGTCTCGGTCATCCCGTACACAGGCATAACCGGGATCCCTGTGCCGGCGGCCCACTCGAGGAGCTCGGGCGGTACCGGGCCGCCGCCGAGCGCCACCGCCCGCAGGCCGGGCGCCTCACGCAGCCCGGCGTCGCGGAGCCGGGCCAGCATTGTGGGCACGAGCGACACGAGGGTCACCTCGCCGGACTCCAGGGTGGACCTGACCCGATCGGCGTCGAAGCGCTCGTGGATCACGGCCGTGGTGTGGTTGATGGCGGAGCGGATCAGCACCCCGAGCCCACCGACGTGATGGAGCGGCAGCGGGGTGAGCCAGCGATCGCCCGGCTCCACACCCAGGGCGTCGGCGCTCGCGAGTGCGCTGGCCACGTGGTTGGCGTAGGTCAACTGGATCGGCTTGGGAATGCCGGTGGTGCCCGAGCTCCGGATCAGCGTGTGCACCGCGTCCGGGTCCACCCGCTCGCTGAGCTCGCCCTCCGCTTCCGGCGCGGCCGGCGGTGCCGACACCACAAGGCCCGGAACGCTCGCGGGGGGGCGCGGGTCAAGCGGGGCAAGGGTGGCACCCAGACGGGGCAGCGCGTGCAGCAGCTCGCAGAACGCGAGCCCCGGTGGAAGCGTGGTCGCCACCACCTGGCCCGACCCCACTCCGAGCGAGCGCAGCCGGCGCGCGCAGCGGCCCGCCGCCGCGTGTAGCTCGGCATAGGTCAGCACGCGCCCGTCGGCCACCACAGCCGGATGATCGGGGCGGGCACGCGCCGCGGAGGTCAGCCACTCGTCCAGCGCAACTATCGTACGGCGCCATGCCGAGCGGGGACTGGACCGAGGAGCAGTCGGCGCGGCGCATCCGCCCCGCGGCCCAGTGGACGCCCGCGGGCGACTACGAGGACATCCGCTACGAGACCGCGGACGGGATCGCGAAGATCACGATCGACAGGCCCGAGGTGCGGAACGCGTTCCGCCCCCAGACCGTGGTCGAGCTCTCCGGCGCGCTCGAGCGCGCCCGCGAGGACACCGAGGTGGGAGTGGTGGTGCTGACCGGCGAGGGGCCGCTCGCCTTTTGCTCCGGCGGGGATCAGCGCGTGCGCGGCGACTCCGGCTACCTCGCGGACGACGAGTCGGGACGGCGCGGGATCGGTCGCTTCCACGTGACCGACCTCCACGTGCAGATGCGCCGCCTGCCCAAGCCGATCGTGGCGATGGTGGCCGGCTACGCGATCGGCGGCGGCCACGTGCTCCACGTGCTCTGCGACCTCACGATCGCGGCCGACAACGCGCGCTTCGGCCAGACCGGGCCCAAGGTGGGCAGCTTCGACGGCGGCTTCGGCGCGAGCGTGCTCGCGGGGCAGGTGGGCCAGAAGAAGGCCAAGGAGATCTGGTTCCTCTGCCGCCAGTACGACGCGGGCCAGGCCGAGCGGATGGGCCTCGTGAACACCGTCGTCCCGCTCGAGGAGCTGGAGGAGGAGACGGTGCGCTGGTGCCGCGAGATGCTCGAGCTCTCGCCATTCGCGCTCAGGCTCCTCAAGGCAAGCTTCAACGCGGCGGAGGACGGGCTCGCCGGGATCCAGCAGCTGGCCCACGACACCAACCTCCTCTTCTACATGAGCGAAGAGGCGCGCGAGGGCCGTGACGCGTACCGCGACAAGCGCCCGCCGGACTTCGCGCAGTTCCCGCGGCGGCCTTGACCCCGTTCCGCCTGTGGCTGCTGGCCGCCCGGCCGCGCACCCTGCCCGCCGCGGTGGCACCGGTGCTGGTGGGCACCTCGCTCGCGCTCACCGACGACGTGTTCCGCCCGCTCGCCTTCGTGGCCGCGCTGGTGGGAAGCGTGTTCATCCAGATCGGCACGAACCTGTCGAACGACTATTCGGATGCGCGCCGGGGAGCCGATACCGAGGATCGGCTGGGACCGGTGAGAGTCACGGCCGGGGGACTGCTCCCTCCGCGCCGGGTGCTGGTGGGCACCTATCTCGCGTTCGGCATCGCCGTGGCCGCGGGCGCCTACCTGGCGGCCGTGGCCGGGTGGGAGCTGCTGGTGGTGGGTGTGCTCTCGATCCTCGCCGGCGTGCTCTACACCGGCGGTCCGCGCCCCTACGGCTACGAGGGGCTGGGCGAGGTGTTCGTGTTCCTGTTCTTCGGCGTGGTGGCGGTGGTGGGCTCGTACTACGTCCAGACCGAGGAGCTCGTCTGGGAGGCGTTCGTGCTGTCGGTGCCGGTCGGGCTGCTGGCCGCCGCGATCCTCGTGGTGAACAACGTTCGGGACGTGGACACCGACCGCCGCGCCGGCAAGCGCACCCTCGCCGTGAAGCTCGGCCGCGAGCGCGCTCGCGCGCTCTTCGTGGCGATGCTCGTGCTGGCGTTCGCCGCCCCGCTCGGGGTGGCCATCGCGGGTGGCCTGTCGTGGTGGCTGGCGCTGACCGCGCTCGCATGGCCGCTGGCGCTGCCGCTGGTGCGCACCGTCCGGTCGCGCACCGACGGTCCCGCCCTGAACGAAGCGCTGGCTTCGACGGGCCGGCTGCTGGCGGTCTTCTCACTGCTGCTCTCCGCTGGCATCCTGCTGTCGTGAAGCGAACGCTGCTGCGCCTCTCGATCCCCTTCCGTCACCCGTTCGTGACGTCGGGCGGGGTGGTGACGGCGCGCGAGCTCGTGGTGCTCCGGCTGGAGGGCGGCGACGGGATGACCGGCCACGGCGAGGCGGCCCCCTTCGAGCCCTACGACGGCGTGCCGCTGGAGCGCGCGGTGGCGGCGCTGAGCGGCGGCGCCGGCCGCCGGCCCGCACAGGCCCGGGCCGCGGAGGAAATCGCTCGGCTGGACCTGGAGGCACGCGAGGAGCGCCGCCCGCTGGCCGAGCCGCGCAAGGACGCCCTGGCGGTGAACATGACGCTGCCCGCCGGCCCGCCCGACGAGGTGGCAGCGCAGGCTCGCGAGGGCCTGAGCCAGGGCTACGCGTGCTTCAAGCTCAAGGTGGGGCTCCCCGACGATGCCACGCGGGTGGCCGCGGTGCGCGAGGCGGTGGGCCCCTGGCCGGCTCTGCGCCTGGACGCCAACGCCGCCTGGTCGGTGGACGACGCCGTGCACGCGATCCGCTCGCTCGAGCAGCACGACCTCGAGTTCGTGGAGCAGCCGTGCGCCACGCTCGAGGAGCTGGCCGAGGTGCGCGAGCGCGTGTCCACCCCGATCGCGGCCGACGAGCCCGTGTCGAGCGCCGAGGACGTGCGCCGCGCGGTCGAGCTCGGGGCCTGCGACGTGGTGAACGTGAAGCTGGCCGGCTGCGGCGGCTTCGGCCCGGCGCGCGAGGCTCTCCGCGAGGCGCGCTCGCACGGGGTTGAGGCATTCCTCTCCAGCACCCTGGACGGTCCCTGGGGCATTGCCGCGGCGCTCCAGCTGGCCGCGGCGGAGGAGCTCACGCTGGCCTGCGGGCTCGCCACGCTCGGCCTGTTCGACGCCCGGGTGGCCAGAGCGCTTCCGGCACCGCAGCGCGGGACCCTGTCGGTGCCGCGCGGGCCCGGCCTCGGCGTGGCGGTGGACGACGACGCCCTGGCCGAGGTGCTGGTGGAGGAGATCGCCCTCTAGCCGACTCGATCGCATCCACTCCCGCTCCGCGGGACTCAGTGCGATCGAGTCGGATCTGCGAGGTGTCGGTCCCGAGCTACGACCCCGGTCCCGGGCTTATACCGCCCCGAGACATACAGGACGTCCGACTCTCGCAATGCAATGAACCGATCCTCCACGGGGAGCATCGGACCGTCCGGGTCCGGCTCCGGTTGTCCTCGACAGGGGCCGTGAAGGTGCCGAGGACACCCGCGATCCGGCGGCCGTCCCGTAGCTCGACGAGTGCAGTGGTCACGTCGGTGGGCGAGTCTCGCCCCCACCAGAACATTTCCTGCCACACGTCGCGGCCGGGCTTGAAGACAGCTTCGGCTCGGCGATCGACGAGGATCACCGCGCCTAGCAAGCGCGCCGGGTGATCGAAGAGGTAGGAGTTCGTGTCCTTTCCCAGCGCGGTCGCGTCGATCGCGTGGACGGCATTCCCGACCGCCAGGACCGCGATAGCGCTGAGAACTGAGAAAGCGCCACCAAGGGACACCATCTCCACAGCTTCGACAAGCGCACTTCGCTCGGCTCGGGGTTGCCGCTGCTCAGCTATCCGAACGTGCACATAGCCCGGCCCGAGGCTCGCTGCAAATAGCAGGAGCCCGACCAAGCCGTCAGGGATCACTCTCCGCTGCTGCTAGATGAATCCGCCGGGGACGGAGTCCCGTCGGCCAGATTCTGGGGCGCTGCGGGCACCCCGCCAGGCAAATCTGCGGGCACGATCGGCTGGACCACCTGGGTCGGCATCACCACGATGCCCCTCGTGCCTTCGGTGAGGTCACTCCGGCCAGGGCCCTCGGGTTGCGTTGCACGCTTCCGTTCCGGGAGCCGAGGGAACCGGTTCTCGCCCATAGATCAACGGATACTCCCGGCTCGGACACGCTCCGACCGTGGAGGTCACACACCCCGCCGTGTCGGAGGCACGCGTGCGAACGCGGCCACCAGCTCCGCCACCGCCTGCGGCTGCTGGAGATGGGCCGCGTGACCGGCGTGCTCCACCAGCGCGGCGCGCCCAGCGGGAGCCAGGCCGGCCATCCGCTCGGCGGCGCGCGCGTAGCGCTCGTCGCGCGCGCCTGCCACGGCCAGCAGCGGCGGCTCGAGGCGCTCGAGCTCGTGCCACACGGGCAGGAGCGTTCCCTGCCCCGCCGTACGCAGGAGCAGGGCGAGGTCACGCGGTTCGTGGCTGAGCCTGCCGGGACGCTGCGCGTCCATCAGCGCGTCCGACTGGTCGGCGAACAGCGGCTGGCGCTCCCACACCGACACGATCTCCTCGATCGGCATCGTCTCCATCCACCCCGCCAGCCGGGCGTCCGCCTGTTCGCGCGAACCGCGCTCCACCGGCTCCTCGATGCCCGCGGACGCGCCGATCGTGATCACGCCTCGGTAGCGACCACCGTCGCGCAGGGCCGCGCGCAGCGCCAGCCGCCCGCCGAGCGAGTAGCCGCAGAGCACGGCCCCCTCCCCCGCCGCGGCAATCTCGTCGAGGCGCCCGGCGAGGTCGTGCTCGCGATGGTCGAGCGCGTGGGCGTCGATGTCGTCCGGCAGCTTGTCGATCAGCGGCGCCCAGGCGTCGCCGCGCTGCATGAAGCCGGGAACGAGGAGGATCGCCGCCACGAGCGCATCATGCCCGCCCGGCCGCGATAGGTTCAGCCCCCTTGCTTTCCGCGAACCGCACGTACGCGCCTCTCCAGGCATTCGTGGACGAGCTGGTGCGCTGTGGGCTGCGCCATGCGGTCACCTGTCCGGGCTCGCGCAACGCCCCGCTCATCCTTGCGCTCGCGGAGCGCGAGGAGATCGAGTGCGTGTCGGTGATCGACGAGCGCTCGGCCGGCTTCGTGGCGCTCGGAATCGCCCGCGGGTCCGGAGCTCCGGTCGCGATCACCTGCACGTCCGGTACGGCCGCCGCCAACCTCCACCCGGCCGTGGCGGAGGCCCACCAGGCGTCAGTGCCGCTCCTGGTGTTGACCGCGGACCGGCCACCGGAGCTCCGCGACGTCGGCGCCGGGCAGTCGATCGACCAGCTCGACCTCTACGGCCGCGCCGCCAAGTGGTTCGTCGAGGTGGGCAGCCACGAACCCGGGCGCGCCGCCGCCGTGCACCATCGCGCGCTGGCGTGTCGTTCGCTCGCCACCGCCGTGGGTGGCCGCCCCGGCCCCGTGCACCTCAACTTCCCGCTCCGTGAGCCGCTGGCCCCGGTGGACGAGGCGCTCGACCCGGGTGATTGGGAGGGACGCCCCGGCGGACGTCCGTGGACCGAGGTCAGCCGGCCCGCCGCCGCGCCCGAGCCCGGGGAGCCGGCCCGGCGCCTCGACGGGGTGCGGCACGGCGTGATCGTGTGCGGCGAGCCCACCGAGGGGGTGGCCGAGCCCCTGGTCCGCCTGGCCGCAGCGCGCGGCTGGCCCGTGCTGGCCGACCCGGCGTCCGGTGTTCGCTGCGGCCCGCACGACCGCTCGCACGTGGTGGCCCACTACGACGTTCTGCTGCGCGCTCAGCCGTTCGCCCGGGAGCATCGCCCCGAGGTGGTGGTACGTGTGGGCGCGCCGCCCGTGTCGCAGTCCCTCCGGGCCTGGATCGCGGGAGCGGACCAGATCGTGATCGATCCCCACGAGAGCTGGCACGACCCGTCGCGTGAGGCTGCGCTGCTCGCGGCCGCGCCACCGGCACCGCTGCTCGATGCACTGGCCGCCGAGCCGGCCGAGCCAGACCCGGCCTGGGTCGAGTCCTGGCGCCGCGCCGACGCACTGGTGCCACCCGCGCTGGCGGCCATGCCCGAGGCGTTCGAGGGCCGGATCCCCGCCGCGCTCGAGCCGGCGCTGCCGGACGACGCGCTCGTGTGGCTCAGCTACTCGATGCCGATCCGCGATGTGGAGGCGTTCTTCCCGGCATCCCCCAAGCCGCTGCGCTTCCTCGCCGGGCGCGGCGCCAACGGCATCGACGGCGTGGTGTCCTCGGCGGCGGGCGCGGCGATCGGATCCGGCCGCCCCACGTTCGTCGTCACCGGCGACGTGGCGCTCGTGCACGACGTGGGCGGCCTGCTCGCCGCGCGGCGCGCCGGGGTGGACCTTACGGTCGTGTGCGTGAACAACGGCGGCGGCGGCATCTTCGACTTCCTGCCTGTGGCGAGCGCCGCCGACAGCGCGACCTACGAGCGGCACATCGCGACGCCACACGACGTGGACATGGGCGCGTTGGCGGCGCTGGCGGGGCTGGAGCACCGCCTCGTCGCCGACGTCTCGGAGCTCCGGGCCGCCGTGCGGACTCCGGGGCTCGTGGAGGTCCGCGCCGACCGCGCCGCCAGCGTCGAGCTGCACACCGAGCTGGTCCGCCGGGTGTCCGACTCGCTCTAGCGGCCTAGGGCTGGGCGGGCGCGTTGCCGGCGCGACCCGCGGGGGCCTCCACGACACGTCCACGCCCGCGGCGCAGACGCGGGTACTGCTGGTCCTGGAAGAGCAGCGGCGGCGCCACGAAGCAGGGTGGCGCCGACGTGGCTCCCGACCCGCTCGGATTCGGCCTCTCGCCGCCCGCCGGGCCGCAGTCGAAGGCCTCGATCGCACCGAGCCCGATGGACCGCTCCCACGCGTTCGGCGCGACGTAGGAGTTCGCGCGCTCCCAGAACGGCCGCGCCGCGCGGCGCTCGAGCGAGCGCGAGTCGATGATCGCCGACTGCGGCAGGTAGTGCTCCGCGAAGCGGTTCGACCGGTAGCCGCCGATGCCGTTGCCGCCCAGGGCGGAGCCTCCCGGGGCGAGGAAGGTGGCCACCTGCTCGCGGGCGAACGCGAGGTAGGACAGGGTCGGGTTGAGCTCGGGAAGGAACACGTGAGCCGACTCGAGCACCGGCTGGATGCCCTCGAGCACACGCTGGGCGCCCGGCACGCCGTCCCGGGAGGCGACCTCGAGCGGCGCGACGGAGCGGAACAGGTGCTCGAGGTCGGGCGACAGCGCGGCGAGGTCCTCGAGCGTCGGCCCGAGGTCGTCCGCCGGCCCGCGCAGATCCCGGACGAGCGGGTCCGTGTCGCGGGCGAACTGCTCGAGTCGCCCGACGGTGGTGCGCGTCTCGCGCAGGAACGTGGGAAGCACCTCGAAGGTCTCGGCCAGCGCGTCGTCCCGCGAGGCGAGCGCCGAGAAGGTGGCCTCGCCCCCCTCGATCAGGGCGCGCAGGCTGTGCCCGTCCTCCGAGATCGCGTCGAAGACCCGGCCCGTGTTGCGCACGAGCCGCCGTAGGGCCACGTCCTGGACTGCGAGCGGGCGCAGGACCTTCGCGCCGCTCTCGAAGAACGGCGCCGCGTTCCCCAGCGACTCGTTGAAGTCGCTCCCGTAGCTGCCAGAGGTCGCGATGCCCGACTCGTGCAGCCACGACTGGAAGTTGCGCCGGGTGCGCTCGTCGAAGGCGGCGAAGATGTCGTCGAGCTTCACGGTCTGCCGGACGTGAGCGAGCGGCAGGAGGCCCCCGTCGGGAAGGTCAGGCCCGTCGCGGTTGCCCGGTGCGATCTCGACGTAGGTCTCCCCCAGCAGGCTCTTCTGCCGGAGCACCACGCGGGCGTCGCGCTTGACCGGGGCGAAGCGGGAGTCGATCTCGATCTCCGCGATCGTTCGCCGCCCGCCGGGAGCCAGCTCCTTGCCCTTGACCTTGCCTACGTTCACGCCGGCCATCCGCACGTCCGCCTCCTCCACCAGCAGCGCCGCGTCCGGGAACGCTGCCTTGAAGCGGTAGCCCTCGGGAGCCGTGGGAAGCGACCCGCCGAACGCGATCCAGAGGAAGGTGAGGAGCAGGACGACCGAGAGGGCGAAGCCCACGATTGCCGCCATGCCGCCTATGGAGGGAGCGTTCTTGTTCACGGCACCGTCGGCAGGTCGTTGAAGTCGCAGGTGCCGAACTGCGAATCGAGCAGGTTCTGGACCGGGCTGCCCGGCACGATGCTGCCGTCCACCGCCCCGGAGACCTGCTCGAGCAGGCTCGGGTTCGACAGCGACAGCTGTCTGAGCGTGAAGCCGAGCAGCGGCTGGAGCTGCGCGAGCTCGAGGCCGCAGATCGTGACGCGCCGCCAGGGCCCCTGGGCGTCGGCGGTGTTGAAGAGCGAGACCCCGTTTTGCGCGGTCCAGGCGAGCCAGTAGAGGAAGCCCTCCTTGCGCGCCCGCTGCTCGGCCACGCTCATCCCGGACAGCCCCTCCGCCCCGCCGGGGTTGTAGGCGCCGATGTTGAAGAAGCGGTTGAGCCCGGTGAGTGAGTCCGTCAGGTCCGGAGCCGCCTTGGCGCCGTTCACCGTGGCCACTCGCAGGTCGGCCGTCCACGGCCGGGCGGCGCGAACGAACGGGCGGATCTGATCGCGCAGGATCGAGGTGGTCTCGCGCAGGAAGGGCCGCACCGCCTCATTGGTCCCCTCGAGGCGCCGGATCGGCGGGCGCAGGGCGGCCAGCGTGGGCTTGAGCTCGCGGGCGAAACCGCCGACCTGCTCGAGCGTCCGCGACGACTGCTCGAGGGCCCCGGGCAGGCGCGCCGTGGCCGTGGCGATGTCCTGCTCCTCGCCGGCCAGGGCGCCGAACACCTCACCGGACGCACTGACCAGGCGGCGGAGCTGGCCGGGATGGCGGCCCAGCTCGGCCGCCAGCAGGCTGTAGCTGTGCACGAGGCGCCGGAGGGCGTGGCGGCGACGGGCGGTGGCGCGCGTGACGGCGGCCAGGTCGCGATGGAGCGGCTCGAGCCGGCGCAGCACCGAGTTGAGGTCCTCACCCCGGCCGCGCAGGCCCTTGCCGGCGCCCGACACCAGCAGCGTCAGGTACGGGCGCGTGTCCGCGTCGAGGGCGGCGAAGATCTCGTCGGGATCCACGTCGGGGGCGGTGCCCTCCACGCCGATGCGCCCGCCCTCCGGAAGCACGCGGCCGTGTCCGGGATCGACCTCGAGGAACATGTCCTTCAGCACCGTCTTCGGCCGCAGGAGGGCGGTGGCGTCGTCGCGCACCATGTCCTTGTAGCTCCGGTCGATGTCCAGCTCGACCACGGCCACCCCGTCCTCCAGGTGCACGCCGGCGATCTTGCCGATCTCCACCCCGGCCACTCGCACCGTCTGCCCGCGACCGGGCTCCACCGCCTGTGCGTCAGCGAGCGTGACCTCGATCCGCTTGGGCGTGTCCTCCACCAGCGGGAAGCGCAGCCCCTGCTCGGAGAGGATCACCACGGCGATCGTGATCGCCACCACGAGCAGGCCCAGGACCGCGAGGAAGTCGCGCAGGTGGGTTCGGATCGCGTGCCTCACGGCGCGCCTCCGTATGTGGTGGCCGCGCCACCGGGGGCCGCGAGCACCGGCGGGTCCTGGGTCTCGCACGCCACGTCCGGCCGGTGCACCGGCGGCGTGTTCGGGTCCGCCGGAGCGGCCGGCTCGATCCGCCCGTTGGCCAGCTTCGACGGGATCACTCCCTGGATGTGGAACACCTGCGAGTTGGCATCCTGCACGCGGCTCTCACCGGCGAGCCCGACGAAGCTGCGGAGGATCTGCCTGCGCACCTCCTGGCCGGAGTTCCCGTCCTCGATGCTGGGAATCTGCGACTCGGCGAACGGGACGAGCACGCTGTTCGTGCACGAGGAGAGGGCGCGGAGCTGCCCGTTGAGCGGGACCAGCCGCTTGTTGAGCTTCACGAGCCCCGGCACCGCGTGCCGGAGGTCGGCCGCCAGCCCCCTCAGCTCCTCGGGACGCACCAGTGCCCGCGCCTGCTCGATCCACGGGATGCCCACGTCCAGCGTGGCAACGGTGGAACGCACCCCGGGGAGCGCCTCGCGGGCGAACGCGCGCAGCGTCGGCAGCGCGGCGTCGAGATCGGCGAGCGCCGGGTAGCCGGCGGCCAGGGTGTCGCGGAGGGCGGGCACCGATGCCTCGAGGGCCGCGTCCTGGCTCGCCAGCGCACCGGCCACCACGTCCAGGTCGGTCACCAGGTCCTTCAGCTCCTCCGGGCGGCTGGCCAGGGCGGCGAAGGTGCGGGCCTGGCCTCGCAGCAGGCGTGGCAGGTCCCGGTTCGGCCGAACGCCGAGCAGGGCCTCGTTGGTCAGCGCCGTCCGCCGGTAGGCCGGGCTGAAGTAGGGAATCGCCTGGTTGAAGCCCTCGGCGCCGCCGCCCGCGAGCCCCTTGGTTCCGTACTCGTACAGCAGCGTCCGCAGGTCGTTGCGCGTGTCGGTGGTGAGCACCGCGAGGATCTCGGGAAGCGACACCGAGGTCTCGGTCTGGGTCACGGGCACCGTGGAGCCGTCGTCCAGCCGGGGCGCGGACGGCGTGCCGGGCTGGATGTCCACGAAGTAGTTGCCCTCGAGCAGGATCCGCGGCCGGATCTTCAGCCGTGCGTCGCGGTGAAGCGGCAGCGCGTCGTCGCGCAGCTCCATCGTCACCGTGGCCGCGCCCTCGCCGTTGGACTCGACCTTCTTGACCTTGCCGACCTCCACGCCGGCGATCCGCACGGGCGAGCCCTTCCCGATGCTGCGGGCGTCGCGGAACGCCGCCTGGAGCTCGTACGGGTTCGCGAACGGGTTGGCCTTGGTGAACGCGAAGTACACGAACACGACCGTCAGCCCGATCACCAGCAGGCCGATGTGCAGATCGGAGAAGCGTCGCCGCCGCATCAGGGCAACGCCCCCACGCTGCCGATGCCGAGCTCGCGCGCCTTGTAGGTGCCGCCCCGGCGGCCCGGCGTGTCGGGATCGAAGACCACGTGCGTGCCGCCGCCGCGGAACCCCTCCACGTCCGTCTCCAGCGGATAGCGGCCGTCGGTCACGAGGCGGCTGAGGTAGCCCGTCTGCCCGGCCTGGCAGTCGGCCCGGCCGCGGCTGTCCACCGCCGGGCTGTTGGGCTGCTTGTGGAGTGCCTGTACGGCTCCCTCGTGGGGGTCGCCGGGGGTGTCCACCGGCCGGCTCGACTCCGTCGTGCCGAGGTTGTTCGGCTGCCCCCCGAAGAGGAGCTTGGCGAGGATCCGCTGCGAGGTGCCGCCCGGCACGGCCTCCGAAAGGTGCGTACCCAGTGGCGTGAAGAAGTAGTTGAGGTAGTTGCAGACGGTCTGGTAGGGGGCCACGAACTGGACCGCGGGCCGGGCGATCTGGGCGGTCGTCCGCAGGTCGCGCAGCGCCAGCAGCGTGAAGGGGTTCTCCCCCAGGTCCTCCGCGGCGCGGAACAGCTGGTCGAGACGGCCGGCCAGCGCGGGGGTGCGGCGGAAGGCGGGCACTCCGGCGCTCAGAGCCCGGTTGAGGGGCGGCAGCGCCCGCGGCAGCTCCGCGGCGGCCGGCTGCAGGCGGCGCGAGAGGTCCGCGAAGCGGGCCAGGAAGGGCGTCTGGACCTGGAACGAGGCGATCGCGGCGTCGAGCGTCGGCGCGCTCTCCTCGATCGTGTCCTGGAGTGCGACCGGATCTCGGCCGATCGCGGCGAACGTGTCGGCCATGTCCGCGATCCACGCGGCCTGGAGTGCCGCCACCGGGGCCGCCTGCCGGAGCGTCTGGCCGAGCGCGGGGAACAGCCCGCGCAGCTCGGTGGGCCTGGCCGACAGAGCGCGCATCACGGGCTCGAGGCGGGTCAGGAAGGGCCTCAGCTCCTCGATGGTGCGGTTGAGCGCCGGCCCGCGGCCGGCCAGCCCGTTGCCGAAGCCCTCCAGTGTGCGGCGGGCATCCACCCGCGTCTCCGGCTGGAAGGTCGAGAGGAAGTCCTCCAAGTCCTCGGGCGCGGTGTCGCCGGCCCGGAGCGGAATGGTGGCCCCGGCCAAGTAGCTCCGCGCGGACCGCCCCGGCACCAGATCCACGTACTTCAGGCCCAGTGCCGAGCGTGGCCGGATCCTGACGGTGGTGTCCACCGGCAACGGCTCCATCTTCTTGTCCAGCTCCAGCTCGAGCTCGGCGATCGCGCGGACCTCGCCGTCCACGCGCCGCCGGGCGCCACGGATCTTCGTGACCTGGCCGATCCGGAACCCGCCGGCGCGCACGTCATTGCCCTCCACGAGCTTGGCCGCGTTGGGCACCTCCACCTTGATCCGGTAGGTGGGTACGAACGGGAGGCCCTCGTTGGCGCTGTAGGAGATCACCACGGCCACGAGCGCCACCAGCACGGTCACGGCACCCACCAGGACCGGGCTTGCGCTGAGGGCTGCGCCGCGCCGCCTCATGGGCCCAGCAGGTAATCGAGGACGGGTTCGCTTGCCGGAGCGGCTTCAACGGCCGGGGCCTGCGCCGATGTCGCGGCGGCCGCGGAGCCCGCCGTGGGGTCGGGCTGGTTGATGGCGGGCTGGTTCGGTCCGAGCCATTGCCGGCACTGGTCGAACACGGCCTCCTGACCCTCGCGGTGATTGAAGTAGGTCGAGCAGGGCCCCACGGACACGTTCAGGCGCAGCACGTGTCCGAGGTCGTCGAGGGCGTTGGTGGAGAGGGTCTGCCAGAAGAAGTAGTTCCAGATGGCCTCCATGCCGGTGAAGCCGCCCTGGCCGGAGATATGCGTCTTGTCGGGCGCGGGCGGGCCGCTGGCCGCGGCTCGCGGATCCGGCTCCACGGCTCGCTTGCGGTCGTCGATGCTCTCGATCAGCTGCCTGAGCGGCTTGGCGAGCGCCGGCGCCTCCTTGGCCAGGCGGCGGAGCTCTTCCAGCTCCTCGCTGGTCTCGCGCACGGCACGCCGGCCCACCACCGACGCATCGCCCAGGGCCGCGAGCGCCGGGCGGCCGCTCTCCGCGAATGGGGGCAGGCGCGTGAGGAAGGTGTCGAGACCGGGCGCGGCGGCGCGCAGGTTGCGCAGCACGGGCTGCTGGGCGGTGGAGAGCGCGCCCAGCTGGACCATGAAGGGATCCAGCTCGCCGAGGAAGCGCGGGAGCCGGTCGAATGCCGCGGCCAGCTCGCCGCTGCGCGTCGCGGCCACGGCGGCGGTGCCACCCGCCTCGCGCACGAAGCGCGACACGTCGCTCCTGCGCCGTGAGAGCGCGCCCACGACGGTGTCCGCGCGCGCCACCACCCGCTCGATGGTTCGGGTCTGGCGAGCCAGTATCCGCAGGGTCTGGGTGGTCTCCCGCAGCCCGGGATGCGCGCGGCGCAGCACGGCGCTGAGGTCGTCCGGCCGGCCTGCGAGCCCGGCGCCGAGCTCGCCGATGATCAACCGCAGGCGGTCGGCGTACGGGCGGCGAACGATGTTGTTCACCAGGTCGAGCGGGATCGTCGAGCTGGTCTGGGCCACGGGCACGCGCCCGCCGTCGGGAAGCTGCTCATCGGAGCTGCCGGGCTGGCAATCCACGAAGTACTCGCCGATGAACGACTGCGGCCGGATCTCGCAGTGCGCATCGCGGCGGAGGTCCGCGAAGCCCGGCTCCGTGATCTCGACCGTCACGACTGCCAGCGGACGCCGCCCGCCGGTCACGACCTGGAGATCGCTGGTCGTGCCCGCACGCACGCCGGCGACCTTGAAGTCGCCTCCGTCCACCACCCCGAAGGCGTTGTCGAACACGATCTCGTAGGTCTTCCCCTCGGAGTCGCCGTCGTCGGTGGCCCCGATTGCGAGCGCCAGGCCCGCCACCGCGAGGAGCACGAGTGCGGCGATGGCGGCGCGCTTCACGGGCCCACCGACCGCTGGGCGTCGTCGCACTGGAGCGTGGCCTGCTCGGAGGCCGAGAGCACGTTCGAGCTGTCGGGGGCGGGCGGCTCGTTCGCGCCCGGGCAGCGCCGGAACTGCCCCAGCTTCGGTCCAGGCCCGTAGAGGAACTCGGAGAGGTTGATCCAGGCCCGCGAGTACTCGCCGAGCGCGTCGTAGGCGCCCGTGGTGGAGAAGTCGTCGAGCCACCCCACGAAGTCGGGCGTGTAGGGGCGGCCGAGCGCGATCGTCGGGGCGGCGGCCCGGAGCGCCGTGGCGGTCTCAGGGAAGGCCGCGGGTCGCACCGCCCCGTTCACCCGGCGGGCGTCCAGCGCCGACCGGGCGAGCGGCGGGAAGCTTTGGAACGCCTCGATCAGGTCGTTGGCCCCACCCGGGGCCTGGATCGTGCGCGAGAGGTCGCGGATCGTCGGCGCTCCGTCACGGGCGAAGCCGCGCGCCTGGGCGAGGAACGGCTGGAGCCGGACCGCCACCGGCTTGGCGGCCTCCACGAGCGGGTCCACGTCGTCGAGCGCGGCCCTCAGATCCACGAACGTCGTGTTGGCCCGTCGCAGGAACGGCGGTAGCCGCTCCACCGACTCGGCCAGCGCCTCCTTCTGGTTGCCGAGCGCCGTGAACGTGGTGCCCAGGTTCGAGACCACGCCTCGCAGGTTGCGGCGCCGCTCCGCCAGGGCGGTCACGAGGTCCGAGGAGTCCACGAGGAAGCGCGAGAGCAGCCGCTCGTCGCGCGACAGCACTCCGAACAGCCGGGCGCCGGTGGAGAGCGCCGGGTTCAGGTAGTGGATCCCGCGCCGCAGCTCCCGGCCGCGTCCCTCGAGTGAGGTGGCCGAGCCGGCCACGACGTCCTGAAGCGAGCGCCGTGTGCGCGCGTCGAAGATGTTGAACACCTGGTCGAGCTCCACCGCGGCGCGCGTGTCGTCCGGGCCGATCCGGCCGCCGTCCTCGATGTCGTCGCCGTCGTCGGGGCCGAGTTGGAGGTCGATGTAGCGGTTGGCGATGCCGGAGAGCGAGCCGAGCTTGACGATTGCCTCGGTGCCCTGCCGCAACGGGATGTAGTCGTCATCGTCGAGCTCGAAGGTCACCTCCGCCAGACCATCCGGCGACACGTCGATCTCCTTGACCGACCCGACCTTCGCGCCGGCCACTCGCACCTCGTTGCCGGGCACCAGCTGACCGGCGTTGTCGAACCGCGCTGTCACGCGGTAGCTCGACCCCCCGAGCAGGATCACTGCCAGGATGCCGATGAGCGCCAGCGCGAGGGCAGCCGCGACCAGCAATCGCGTCCTCCTGGATCCCTCCTCTTCCGCGACCGGCGCTCTCCCTGCGCTCCCCACGACCCTCAAGTTGTAACGCCTAGTGCAAACGGCACTGTGTGTGCCATCGCACACTCAGCGCCGCCGAGGGCGGCCTGACGGTCTAGGGGCAGCCGTCCTGGCCCGACGGCCAGCAGCGGAAGCTGATGCCGTCAAGCGTGACCCAGACACGGGCATCGGCGGCTGTGGTCGGCGTTTCGAACGCGACGTTGCCGGCCGGATGGACCGTGATCCGTCCAGCGTGATAGTTGGCCAGACTCGGGAAGACGCCTGCCGATAGGGGCCGGTAGCCCGGGGGCAGCGTGTAGATCGTCGAGGCGCCGGTGCCCTCACAGGTCGCGCTACCCGTCCCCCCGTCTGACCCGCTTACAACTCCCTGCAGATGCACGTAGCCGGCACTGTCGCGCGTGACCATCGCCTTCGAATAGGCCGGGTAGTTGAAGTTGTCCCAGTAGCAAAAACCGGCCGTGCTGAAGACCGGCGGGGCGGTGAAGGGGAGGCTGTTGACCTGCAGCACGTCCGTGGCCCCCAGCCGAAGCGTCGACTCGTCAACGTCCGCGCCGGTGAGCGTGTTGTCGACCACGTCCGCTCCAAGGAACGTCGACACGTCGAAGGTGGTCAGGCTCTGGTCCTTCACATCGGCGGACAGGATCTCGCCGTTGCCCACATCGACGGACTTGACCTGTCCGTCGACGATGTCCGTGCTGAACACGGTGTTGGCCGCGTAGGCCGTGCCGGTCGCGAGCGCAACGAACACGGCGATCGTGGACATCACGTTGGCGTAGGTCAGCCGCGAGCGGAGCCTGCGAAGCATGGGCCGACCCTATGCCCCTGTCATCCATCGGACAAGGGGGAAGGTGCGAGCTAGGTCAGCAGCGGGAGCAGCGCCTGCAGCTTGACCTCGGTTTCCGCGAGCTCCTCGGCCGGCACCGAGTCGCGCACGATCCCGCATCCGGCGTACAGATGAGCGGTCGGGCCGCGCAACAGCGCGCAGCGCAGCGCCACGCAGAACTCGCCGTCCTCGGCGAGGTCGGTCCAGCCCACGGCGCCCGCGTACCAGCCGCGGTCGAGCCCCTCGAGGGCCGGGATCAGAGGCTCCGCCGCGGCGCGTGGCTCGCCTCCCACCGCGGGGGTCGGGTGGAGCAGCCCCGCGAGCTCCAGGGCGTGGAGCGGACGCGCCAGCTGTGCCCGGATCGCGGTTGCCAGGTGCTGGACGTTCTGCACCTTCACGAGTGCGGGCTCGTCGCCGGCGGCCACCCACAGGCTGACCGGGGCGAGGGTCTGCTCGATGCGACGGGCCACGATCGCCTGCTCCTGGCGGTCCTTGGCGCTCTGCAGCAGCTGCTCGCCCAGGTGGTCGTCCACGGCCGGGTCCGCGCTGCGGCGAGTGGTGCCGGCCAGCGCCACGGTCTGGGCGCGCGCGCCGTCGCGGCGTACGAGCAGCTCGGGGCTGGCGCCCACGAAGGCCAGCTCGGGAGTGCCGACGCACCAGCAGTAGCAGGCGGGGAACGCGGCCCGCAGCGCGTCGAGCACGGGAGCCGGGTCGTGGTCGCGCGGGCCGTGCACGCGCACCTCTCGGGCGAGCACGACCTTCTCGAGCTCCCCCGCGGCGATCCGCTCCACGGCGCGCCCCACCGCGGCCTCGTAGTGGGATGGCGGGGCGGCCCCGGCCACACGCGTGCGCCCCACGGGGTCGGGATCGAGCAGTGGCATGCTTGCCGGCGCCAGGCTGGCGAGACGCTCGCGGGCGCGCCGCAGCAGCGCCTCGGGCTCGTCTTCGGCCCCGGCCGCGAGACACAGGGTCATCCGCGCCTCCGCGCCGTAGCGCGCCAGGCTCACCTCCGGGAGCACGAGCGTGGCCGGTGCCAGCGACGACCACTCCGGGGACCCGCCGCCGTCGTGGGCGAACGCGAAGCCGCCCACGAACACCGGACCCGACGCCGGCGGCCGGCCGGGGTCGCTGCCGGGATCGTCGGCGAGCGTGCGTGAGGCCAGCTCGCGCACACGCCGGGCCGTCTCGCCGAAGCGCCCCTCCCCCGTGGCCTCGACGGTCACCGCCGCCCCAAGACCCGCGAGCACGAACCCGTCGCGCTCGGGCTGCTCGAAGCAGAAGAAGCTGTCGTCCGCGCGGCGGGCCGCGAACACGACCGCCGAGAGGTCGAGCTCCGCCGGTACCGGCACGGTCACCGAGGCCACGGCCGCGCCCCCGCTACGGCGGACCAGCGCGAGCGCTCGCCCTACGCGCTCGGCGAGCAGGCGCTCCGCGGACGCGGAGAGACCGAAGGGCGATTCCTGGCCGGCGACGCCGAGCATGCGGCAAAGGATGCCCTACGCGTCAGGCGCCTGAGCACGAAGGTGGTCGTGACGGCCGTGACCTTGCCCGCCTTCGAGCGGAATCGCAGCCTGACGCTGAGCTTCATCTGGTTCGTGCCCCTCAGCAGCGCCCGGCCGCGCTTCGTCGGCTTGACCACGATGTCCGCCTTCCCGGCGGCCTTGTACCGGTGCCCGCCCTTCGCGACGACGATTCGCTTCCCGGCGCGCCGCGCGCTGAGCTCGAGGGTCGCGCTCCCCGGCAGCACCACGTCCACCCTCGTCAGGCGCAGGCCGCGCTTGACCAGCCCCTCGACCCCGCGATCGCGCCATGCGGCGATGCCCGCCTTCACGCGCTCGGACAGCGGCTTCTTGTCCTGGACGGGAGGCGGCTTCGGGGGCTCGAAGCCGGTGCCCTTCACGGTGAACCGGCCCACCTGCGAGCCGCCCGGGAGCCTGAAGAACACGTTGGCCTGGTGAGCGCCCTTGTGCGACGGGGTGAAACGGACCGTCACGCGGCAGCTGGAGCCGGCGACCAGGCCGAACCCGAGGCAACCCGCCTGGCGGGCGGAGAAGCCGCCGAAGTACGGCTCCACGAAGAGCTCGCCGAGCGTCAGGATGCCGCCGGTGCCGTTACGGAGGACCACGTCCCGGCTCACGCCGGCACCGAGCTTCACGCGCCCGAAGTCGAGCTCGGCGGGCATCACGCTGAGCCCCCCGTTAGGCGGCAGTGGCGGTGTGGAGCCGCTGAGGGCGACGTTGATCGGTGTGTTGGCCGCGGTGCCCTCGAAGCGCAGGCTCCCCGTGGCGGGGCCGAAGTCGCCGGGACGGAACCTGACCGTGACCGAGCAGCTGTCGCCGGGCTCGAGCACGACCGGGTGACAGTCGTCGTCGGTCACCTCGAACTCGTTCGAGCCCACGATGCCGCCCCCGCTGATCACGAGCTCGATATCGCCGTCGTTGGTGGCGGTCACGGTCTGCTCGGCGCTGACGCCTCCGGGGGTCACGGGCCCGAACGACAGGCTCGACGGAGTCACGTCCAGCGACGGGTCCTCAAAGGCGCTGCCCGCCAGGAGCGCCACGTGCGGTGACGCGGCGTCGCTGTCCACGATGAGCGCGGTCAGGGCATCCACGGGCGCGTCGGGCGTGAAGCGCAGCTGGATCGCGCAGGTGGCGCCGGGCGCCAGCGTCTGCCCGGTGCACGCGTCGGCCGCGATCGTGAACTGGTCCGCGTCCAGGCCATCGAGCGCCACGCCTCCGATGGCATGCGAGGTGTCGTCCCGGTTCGAGGCCGTGACGGTGTAGAGCGGGCTGATCGCGTCCACCCGCGTGTCCTCGAACAGCGTCAGGGCGGGCGTCATCCGGATCGGGTCGCCGTAAAGGATGTTGGTGCCGCCAGAGCCCGAGACCACGACGTCCCCCTCGCCGTCCTCGTCGAGGTCGCTCGTCGCGAGGAACGCCGTGCCGCCGCCGTCGAGCCCTGAGTCGTACACCCCCGCGCTGACCGGCTGGCGGTCGGCGCGCCCGAGGATCAGGGACACCACCGCCGGGGTCTCCTCCGGGAGGTCGGAGCCGTCGCCCACCACGGCCAGGTCATCGCCGGCGTCGCCGCCGAAGTCCCCGGTGGCGACCATGGACACCGTCCCGAAGAAGCCGACCGGAACCGCCTGGCCCGCAGCGAGCCCGCCGAGCCCGTCCCCGTAGAAAAGGTAGAGCCCGTGATGGGCGGTGGCCGCCACGTCGAGCTTGCCGTCGGCGTCGAAGTCGCCGAGTGTCAGTTGGCGCACGTCGTCCGCGGCTGCCAGCACCTCGGTTAGGAACAGGTCGAGCCCACCCGAAGGCCTGGTGGCGAGCGGACCGGTCCGTGCGCGCAGCACGGCCACACCGTCCGGCTCGGTGACGATCAGGTCGTCGCGGCCGTTCCCGTCGAGGTCCGCGACGGCGATGCCGCCCGCGGGCTTCGCCGTCGCGTAGTCGGCGCCGGCGTCGAAGCCCCCGGCCCCGTCCCCGAGAAGCACCCGGATCGGGCCACCCGCCATCGTCGGGCCCGCAACGTCCGTGTTGCCGTCACCGTCGAAGTCGCCGGTGGCGAGGTTGAGCATGGTCGCCGCGCCCGGGATCGAGATGGCCGCCCCGAGCCCCCCGGTGCCATCGCTCAAGAGCTTGAACACGTTCGTGGTCGGCATGGGCGAGGTCAGGATCTGCGTTGTCAGCAGGTCGCCGAACCCGTCCTCGTCGAAGTCGCCGCTCGTGAGCGTGAAATACAGCCCCAGTTCGAGGTCGTGGGACTCCTCGGTGAACCCGCCGGCACCGTCGCCGTACCACGTCGTCAGAGGGTCGCCGGCATGTGCCACATCGAGCGCCCCGTCGTCGTCGAGGTCCTCTACCAGCAGCTCGCCGGTCCCGACCGGCCCCAGCTCGATCGGGAAGCTCAGGTTCTGCGCCGCGGCAGCCGGCTCAGCCGCGAACGCCGCGACGGCAAGCGCGATCGCACCGGCCAGACGTACGCGCCGAGTCAATGCTGAAAGGTTCCTGAGCGCACGGCCAGGCGACCGTAACACCCCTGCAAACGGCCGACAACCAGGAACCTGCTGTGCGGAAGCAGCCGGCTCGGCCGGCTGCGCACCGATGGTCTAAGTCGCGCCGCGACCGCGCGCGACGGCGATCTCGCCGGTGCGCACCATCTCGATCAGCCCGAACGGCCGGACCATGTTCTCGAAGGACTCGATCTTGTCGTCGGTGCCCGTGACCTCCACCGTGACCGAGCGCTTGGACACGTCCACCACGCTGCCGCGGAAGATCTCGGTGAACTGCATCACCTGTGCGCGGGCGTCGCCGTCGTGGCACGAGATCTTGAAGAGCGCCAGCTCGCGCGCCACCGTATCCGCCGGCTCGAGGTCGCGGATCTTGATGACGTTCACGAGCTTGTGCAGCTGCTTGGTCACCTGGTCGATGGGGTGATTGGCCCCGTCGAGCGTGAGGGTGACCCGCGAGAGCGTCGCGTCCGCGGTGGGACCGACGGCCAGCGAGTCGATGTTGAACCCGCGCCGGGCGAACAGCCCGGAGATCCGGGCCAGCACGCCGGGGCGGTTCTCGACCAGGATCGACAACACGTGCTTGCGCCCCGTGCGGCCGCTCCCGGCCACCTGCAGGTCCTCGAGGTTGAGTATCTCCTTGGTTCCGGGCTCACCCATCGCTCAGCCCACCATGTCCCGCGCGGCCTGGCCGGCGGGGATCATCGGGTAGCAGTTCTCCTCCTTGGTCACGCGCACGTCCACGAGCACCGGCCCGTCGTCCGCGAGCGCGTCCTTGAAGACACCCAGCAGCTCGGCCTTGTCGTCCACCCGAATGCCGCGCGCGCCGAACGCCTCGGCGAGCTTCACCCAGTCGGGGCTCGCCCCCATCTCGACCGACGAGTAGCGCTTGTCCCAGAACAGCTCCTGCCACTGGCGGACCATCCCGTAGTAGCCGTTGTTCATCAGGAACACCTTCACCGGGATCTGCTCCGTCACGCAGGTGGCCAGCTCCTGCACGTTCATGATCAGCGAGCCGTCGCCCGCCAGGCACACCACGTCGTCCTCCGGGCGGGCCACCTTCGCGCCCATGGCAGAGGGCAGCCCGAAGCCCATCGTGCCGGCGCCGCCGGAGTTGATCCACTGGCGCGGCTGCTTGAACCCGTAGTACTGCGCCGCCCACATCTGGTGCTGGCCCACGTCCGAGGTGATCACGGCGTTGCCGCCGGTGGCCTCGTACATGGCCTCGACCATGTACTGCGGCTTGATCTCGGAGTCGGTGCTGTCCTCGTACTGGAGCGGGTACTTCTCCTGCCAGCCCTTGATGCGCTGCCACCAGCCCTCGAGACGCGCCGGGTCGGCCCCGAGCGCGCGGTACTCGGCCGTGAGCTTGGGGAGGATGTTCTTGGCGTCGCCCACGATCGGGATGTGAGCGGGCACGTTCTTCGAGATCTCGGCGGGATCGATGTCGATGTGGATGAACTTGGCCCGCGGCGCGAACTCGGACAGCTTGCCGGTGATGCGGTCGTCGAAGCGGGCCCCGATCGCCACGATCAGGTCGGCCTCGTCCATCGCGTAGTTGGCGCTGCGCGTGCCGTGCATGCCGAGCATCCCGAGCCAGGTCTCCTGGTCCGCTGCGAAGGCCCCCAGCCCCATCAGCGTGCAGGTCACCGGCAGCTTGTCCGAGAGGCAGAGCTCGGTGAACTCCTTGGCCGCTCCGGCGTTCACGATCCCGCCGCCGCCGTAGATCACGGGCCGGCGCGAGTTGGCCAGCGCCTTCGCGGCCAGGCGGATCTGCTTGGTGTTCCCCTCCGTGGTGGGCTGGTAGCCCGGGAGGTGCACCTTGTCGACGGGCTCGTAGGGGATGTCCGCCCGCGAGAGGTCCTGGGGGACGTCCACCAGCACCGCGCCCGGCCGCCCGCTGCGGGCGATGTGGAACGCCTCGTGGATCGCCTGCGGGATGTTGCGTGGGTCCTGGATCATCACCGAGTGCTTGACGATCGGCAGCGTGATGCCGCTGATGTCGGCCTCCTGGAAGCCGTCGGTGCCGATCAACTCGGTGCGCACCTGACCGGTGATGAACACCGTGGGCACGCTGTCCATCTGCGCGTCGGCGATCGCGGTGACGAGGTTGGTGGCTCCGGGGCCTGACGTGGCGAGTGCCACGCCCACCCTGCCGGAAGCCTTGGCGTAGCCCTCCGCCGCGTGGCCCGCACCCTGCTCGTGGCGGCAGTGCACGTGCCGGATGCCGGCGTCGTAAAGGGCGTCGTAGGTGGGCAGGTTGGCCCCACCCGGGATGCCGAAGACGTGCTCGACGCCCTCGGCCTTGAGGCATTCCATGATGGCGTCGACTGCTCGCATCGGGCCAGCGCTCCTTTCTGGGGGCGGGTTGTCCTCCACTTCCCTGGTGTAGAGAGGTGGCGGGCTGTCGAGTGTACCTACGGGGTGGCGACCTCGGAAGGGCTCGCCGGGAAGTCCAGGTCACGCCCGCAGCGCATGCAGACCTGATCGTGGATCGGCACGACGTTGTTGCACTCGGGGCAGCGCCGCCGCGGCTCGGACTGATCCCAGCGCATGAAGAGCGCGGCCAGGGTGCCGATCAGCGGGAGGACGAGACCCACGAGAAACCAGATCCAGAACGGCCCGCCCTTGATCTTCGCGACGAAGCCGGCCGACAGACCGCAGAAGATCGCGATGACGATGTACTCCACGCGCTCAGAGCACGCGGAGTGCCCAGACGACGGCGATGATGGCGATCACCGCCACCAGGAACCACGCGATCCCGGCCACAACGCCGATCACGACCTTGAACAGGAGCCACGCCGCCACCAGCAGCACCACCAGGGCGATGGCCTTCCGGCCGAGGTCCGATGCCTTTTCCTTCATGACACCCAGTTTAGGCATCGGTGCGCAGCCGGCCGAGCCGGCTGCTTCGCAAACTCAGAGCAAGCGCGCGGGTCTGGTGGGCAGGTAGCGGTCGAGGCCGGGCAGCGGCACCGACGACATGACCCAGCTCGGCCAGTGGAGCCTGAACCCGAGGCGGCGCAGGCGGTCGAGCAAATACCAGGCGTCGGTCGTGCAGTACACGCCGAGCAGCTCAGGCTCGTGCGACTTGGCCACGCGATCGAGTGCGGCCAGCACCACGGGGATCAGATCCTCGGTGGTGGCCCCCACCGCCGGCCCGATGTCCCCGTCCGGGCTCATCCAGCAGAGCCCCTTGGCCTTGCCGTTGGCGTCCAGCACCGCGAGGCAGCCGCGCGTGCGCGCGAAGAACTCGTGCAGCGCAGGCCGCTCGTGCCCGATGGCGGCGGGCTCGAGGCGCTTCCACTCCTCGACGGCCCTGTCCGGGGTCAGCACGTGCACCCCCGGCTCGGTGGAATCGGTCTCGAGCGAGCGCCGCTCGAGGTACTCCTCGGCGCGCAGGCGCAGGTGCCAGTGCCCGGCCACCGGCATCACCCCGAAGCGCGTGTAGAGGGTCAGGTCGGCCGGCGTGCCGAGCGTGACCACCACCCTGCCGCGCTGGGGGGTGGGCGGCTCCGGCCAGGCGCGCTCGAGCAGCCCCTTGCCGATGCCCGCGCCGGCGTGCGAGGGCGCCACGGCGATCTCCGTGAGCTCGTCCATCTTCGTGAAGCGAGCCACGCGCACGTAGCCCACCAGCTCGTTCTCGTCCTCGCACACCCAGAAGCCCGTGCCGGGCTGCGCGGCGATGAACTCGAGCAGCGGGCGCTGGCGCGGCCACTCCTGGTCCACGAACGACTGGTCCGCCGCGGCGGACACCACCCCGCTGCGCCCCATGGCGTCGCGAAGCGACACCGCCGCGAGCTCGTAGGTGGCCCGCAGGTCGGTCGCGCGTCCCTCCCTGAACGCGCGTTCGCCGGTCAACGTTCCGACTCCGCCCCCGCCGGGTCCTCGAGCAGGCTGCCCAGCGAGGGGGGATGGCCGAGCTGGCCGAGCTCGGCGGCCGCCCGCCCGAAGAACAGCGCCACCGTCCAGTCGATCACGAGCCGCATCCGCCTGGCCACGCCCGGCATGCTCGCCAGGTGGTAGGTCCGCGCGGCGAACCATGCGGGGAAGCCGCGCAGGCGGACGCCGAGCATCGTGGCCACCGCCTTGTGCTGGCCCATGTCCACGAACACGCCGAGCGTGCGGTAGCGGAAGCGGCGCGGCGGGCGGCCGGCCAGGGCGGCGGCCACGCTGTCGCCCACCACCTTGCCCTGGCGCAGCGCGTGCTGCGCGGTGGGCGGGCAGGGCGCCTTGCCGCCCTTGGCGGGATCGGGCACCGCCGCCGCGTCGCCGATCGCCCAGACGTTCTCGCGGCCCCGCACGCGCATGGTGGCGTCCACCACGATCCGCCGGTCGTCGCCCAGCGGCAGCCCCAGCGCGGCCACCGCGGGCGAGGGCCTCACGCCGGCGGTCCACGCGACGGTGCGCGCGGGGATGCGCTCGCCTGTGGACAGGGTCGTGGCGTCGGCCTCCACACCCTCGAGCATCGTGCCCGGTGCGTATCTCGATCCCGCGCCGGCGCAGCTCGCGCGTGGCAAACGCGGCCAGGCTCGGCGGAATCTCAGGCATGATGCGGTCCTGGGCCTCCACGAGGATGAAGCGGGCGCCCTCGAGCCGGCAGCGCGGGTAGCGGTCGATCACGTCCGACACGTAGTCCTGGAGCTCGGCCACGCCCTCCACCCCGGCGTAGCCCGCTCCCACGAACACGAAGGTGAGGTACGCGCGCCGGGCTTCCTCGTCCGGGTGGGCCTCCGCCACCTCGAGGTTCCAGAGCGCCCGGTTGCGGAGCCCGATCGCGTCGGCCAGGCTCTGGAAGCCCACGCCGTGCTCCGCGAGCCCGGGCACGCGCAGCACGCGCGGCACCGAGCCGAGCGCCACCACCAGCTGGTCATAGCGCAGGGTCTCGTCGCGACCGTCCACGGTGCGCATCGACAGCTCGTTCATGGCCGGGTCCGCTCCCGTCACGCGGCCGAGCCGGATGTCGGTCCACTCGAGCTCCTCCCGAAGCGGCACCACCACGTGACGCGGCTCGAGCGCACCCGACGCCGCGCCCGGCAGCAGCGGCGTGTAGAGCATGAAGTTCTCGGCCGTGACGAGCACGATCCGGGCGCTGTGCCGCGGGAGCCTCCGCTCGAGGCGGCGCGCCGCGTAGAGCCCCCCGAACCCGCCGCCGGCGATCACGACCTCGTATGCCACGGCCGCGAGGCTAGCGCTGTGGGGACTGCGCGGCGGCGAGGGCGGGGCGCATCGCCGCCGGGAGACGCCGCCGGACCCGCCAGGCCGCTCCGGCGAAGGCGTGGTTGGCCACCGTGGCAAACCCCACCTCGTCCTCTCTGAGCGCCAGCAGCAGGTGCGCCACGCGGTCCGACGGGGGCAGGTCGCGGTCGGTCACGCGCACGCAGAAGCAGTGCACCCGCCGGCCCCCGGGCACCACGAGCAGCGCGCCCCCTTCGCCCACCAGCCAGGTTCCGAGCGTGCCACGCTCGAGCGCCAGCCCGGTGCGGGCCTGGAGCGCACGCGGCTCATGTGCGAGGAGGTCGCCCAGCAGGCCCTGCGCCACCGGTTCCGCGTGGTCGTTCCGGGGGCCCTTGGGGCGTACCACGTTCGCGCCGCGCTGCGCATAGAGCTCGGGAATCCCCCACGCATGCGCGAACGCCAGCAGCGTCACCGGCGCCGCCCACGGCTCGAGCATGAAGATCACCACGCCGGCGATCACGAACGGCACCGTGTAGAGGGCCGTCCACGCCTGCCAGACGTATGCGCGCCGTCGTAGCCAGGGCTGGTCGGTCGGCGCCCGCCAGGGGACCGACGCGAGCTCCGGGAGCGCCTGGGCGCCGGTCATCAGCCCCCGGCTATGGGGCGGCGCAGAATCACGAGGTCCGCGTCCCGCGGGAGCTCGCGAACGTGGGTGGCCTTGCCAGGACCGTCGGGCACCGTCCCGATGTAGCCGCGCTCGAGCTGGTCAGCGAACTGGCCGGTGGCCGCCGCGAAGGCGGTGTCGTCAGAGGCCGTCCACTCCGCGAGCGTGCTGTGGCCGGTTGCGTCCATCCGGATCAGTCGAGCCATGTCTTCTCCTTTCGGCGGTTCCGCCCCGCAGGATAGGGTGCGAGCCGTGCCTTCTCTACGCCTTACCGCCCCTCTCGCCTGTGCAGCGCTCATCGCCCTGGTCTGTGCCGTCCCGGCCGCGGCCAAGCCTGCCACTGGTCCGAAGCTCACCGTCCCGCGGGCCAAGCTGGCGGCGGCCTTTCACTGCCCGCGGCCGGTGAAGAACGCGAAGAAGACCCCGATGATGCTCGTGACCGGCACGGGCGCGACGGGCGAGCAGGCCTACCTCATCGGCGGGGACGCCATCGACGAGTACGGCCACCCTTCCTGTTACGTCGACTTTCCCGACTCCACCACGGCGGACATCCAGATATCCGTGCAGTACCTGGTCTGGGGCCTGCGCCGCGAGTTTGCGCTGTCGGGACGGAAGGTGGCGGTGTTCGGCATCAGCCAGGGCGGCCTCCTTCCCAGGATGGCGCTGACCTACTGGCCCGACCTGCGGCACAAGGTCTCTGACGTGCTGTCCGCGGCGGGCACCCAGCACGGCAGCAACGTGGGCCTCGGGTCGGCCAACAGGTGCTCGGCCAAGAACCCGTGCACCCCGGCGGCCTGGCAGCAGGCGCAGGGCTCGAAGCTGCTCACGGCGCTGAACAGCTACCCCGACGAGACGCCCGGCAACGTGTCCTACACGACCGTGCGCTCGCTCACCGACGAGACCGTCCAGCCACAGGGCGGCAAGCATCCGACGTCGGCGCTCGCGGGAGCGACCAACATCCTGATCCAGAAGGTCTGTCCCGGGCGCAAGACCACGCACATCGGCACCGCGCTCGACTCGGTCACCTTCGCGGCGTTCGAGGACGCGGTCTCCCACAACGGGCGCGGCCGCAAGGGGGCGGCGCGGGTCTCGAGGCTGCCCTCAAACGTCTGCGCCAACCCGTTCGCGCCCGGACTCGACGAGGCCACCACGATGGGGCTGCTCCGCGCCGCGGGCAACCTCACCTCGGGACAGAGCGCCTCCTCGCCGCAGGTCAAGCGCGAGCCGAAGCTCGCCGCGTACGTGAAGTCCGCTCGCGGCTAGATCCGCTCGCGAATCATCCGCTGGACCTCGCCGCCATCGGCACGGCCCTTGGTCTCGCGCATCACCGCGCCCACCACGGCGCCGATGGCCTTGTCGTTGCCGGCCCTGATCTTCTCCACAGCGTCCGCGTTCTCCGTCATGGCGCGCTCCACGATCTGGTCCAGCTCATCCGAGCCGGCGCGGCCCAGGCCGCGAGCCTCAACGATCGCGTCCGGCTCTCCCCCGCTCTCGATGAGCTCGCCGAGTACCTCCTTGGCGGCCGACTGGGCCACCTCCTCGGCCTCCACCATCGCCACTAGCCTGGCCAGGGCTGCCGGCTCGAGCCGTGTGTCGCCCACCTCTGCGTCGCCCACGCGCGCGGCCACCTCGTTGGCGATCCAGTTGGCGAGCGAGCGTGGCTCCGCGACCCCCACCGCCACGGCCGCCTCGAGCAGGTCGCCCAGCTCGGTGCGGAAGGCGAGCAGCCGCGCCCCGGCGGGAGCGAGGCCGAGCTCGCGCTCCAGCCGCTCGGCGCGCTCGGCGGGCAGCTCCGGGATCGCCTCCCGGGCGCGCGTGAGCATCGCCTCGGTGGGCGCCAGCGGCACCAGGTCCGGCTCCGGGAAGTAGCGGTAGTCGTGCGCCTCCTCCTTCGAGCGCAGCGAGCTCAGGCTGCCAGAGCGCGGATCGAAGTGGAGCGTCTCCTGCTCCACCTCGCCGCCATCGTGGAGGATCGCCTCCTGGCGCTCGATCTCGGCCAGGATGCCGCGCTCGAGGAAGCGGAAGGAGTTCATGTTCTTGAGCTCCGTCTTGGTGCCGAGCGTGGCCTCGCCCGCCGGCCGGATCGACACGTTCGCGTCCATCCGCAGGGACCCCTCCTCCATGTTCACGTCGGACACGCCCATGCTGCGAAGCGTGGCCTGAAGCAGGCGGCCGAACTCCGCAGCCTCGGCGGCCGACCCCAGGTCCGGCTCGGTCACGATCTCCACCAGCGGCGTGCCCGCGCGGTTGAAGTCCACCACGCTGCGCTCGGCGCCGTGGATGCGCCCGGACGCGCCCGCGTGCACCAGCTTGGCCGCGTCCTCCTCCATGTGCACCCGGTGGATGCGCACGTCGCCGAGGTGCCCGGCGCGCGCCAGCGGAAAGTCGTACTGGCTGATCTGGTACGCCTTCGGGCTGTCGGGATAGAAGTAGTTCTTGCGGTGAAAGATCGAGCGCTCGGCCACCGTGCAGTCGAACGCCATGGCGATCATGAGCGCCAGATGCACCGCCTCGGCGTTGGTCACCGGAAGCGTGCCGGGATGCGCAAGGCAGATGGGACAGGTGAGCGTGTTGGGCGGCGCTCCGAACTCGTTGGCACAACCGCAGAACATCTTGGTGCGCGTGCGCAGCTGCACGTGGATCTCGATGCCGATCACCGGCTCGTACACGCGCGCATCGGTCACGGCCGCGGCACCCCCTCGAAGCCGATCGCCCGCTCGAGCGCGTGCGCCGCGTCCAGCACCCGGCTCTCACTGAACGCCGGCCCGATCAGCTGGAGGCCCACAGGCAGCCCCTCCGACAGGCCGCACGGAATCGAGATGGCCGGGATCCCGGCCAGCGACGCAGGCGTCGTGTAGTAGTCGGACAGGTACATCGACAGGGGATCCGCCACCCGCTCGCCCAGCTTGAAGGCGACCGTGGGCGAGGTGGGCGTCATCACGAGGTCCACCCGCTCGAACGCACTCCGGAAGTCCTCGACGATGCGCGTGCGCACCTTCTGGGCGGTGCCGTAGTAGGCCTCGTAGTAGCCCGAGGAGAGCGCGTAGGTGCCGATCATGATCCTGCGCCTGACCTCCTCTCCGAAGTAGTCGTGGCGCGTGCGCTCGTACATCTCGAGGAGGTCGTCGGACTCGGTGCGCCGGCCGTAACGCACGCCGTCGTAGCGCGCCAGGTTGGCGCTGGCCTCGGCGGGCGCGATCACGTAGTAGGCCGAGATCGCGTGGGGGGCGTGCGGCAGCTCGATCTCCTCGACGGTCGCGCCCAGCTCCTCCGCCAGTGCCACGGAACGCCGGCACTGCTCCGCCACGCCGGGCTCGAGTCCCTCCTCCTCGAACCCCCACACCCCGATGCGCGTGCCCTCCATGCGCTCGGCCGTGGGAAGGGTCACGCCCTCCGGGTGCTCCAGCGAGGTGGAGTCGTACGGATCGTGGCCCACCAGCGCCGCTGTGAGCAGCGCGGCATCGGCCACGTTCCGGGTGAGCGGCCCGCACTGGTCGAGGGAAGACGCGAAAGCGATCATCCCGTGGCGCGACACCGCGCCGTATGTGGGCTTCAGTCCAACCACCCCGCAGAGCGCCGCGGGCTGGCGGATCGAGCCTCCCGTGTCGGTGCCGATCGCCCACGGTGCGGTGCCCGCCGCCACTGCCGCCGCCGAGCCGCCGGAGGAGCCGCCGGGCACTCGCTCGGTGTCCCAGGGATTGCGCACCGGCCCGAAGCCCGAGTTCTCTGTGGAGGAGCCCATGGCGAACTCGTCCTGGTTCGTCTTGCCCAGCACCGGAGCGCCCGCCTCGCGCAGCCGCGTGACGGCAGTGGCGGTGTAGGGCGGCCGGTAGCCCTCGAGGATGCGCGAGGCGGCGGCACTCGGCACCCCCTCCACGCAGAAGAGGTCCTTAACCGCCACCGGCACCCCGCCCAGGGCGGAGCCGGCCGGCGGCTCGCCCTCCGGCCCGTCCGCCACCCAGAGATACGACCCCAGCTCGTCGCCCACGGCACGCTCGCGCCAGAACTCGAAGAGCTCGGCCGTGGACAGCTCGCCGGCGCGAACCCGTGCGCCTGCCTCAGCGGCGCTCAGCGCGAGCAGGTCCTCGCTCATGACCGTCCCGGGCTCGGTACGCCGAAGCCGCCCGGCTGCGGGTCTGGCGCCTGCTCCAGGGCCTTCTCCACCGGCAGGCTCGGCCTCGGCACGTCCTCGCGCAGCACGTTCTCGAGCTGCACCACATGTGAGGTGGGCTCCACGCCCTCCAGGTCGAGTGTCTCCATCTTCTCGATGTGGCCGAGGATCTTCGGGAGCTCCTCCACCATGGCGTCCACCTCTTCGTCGCTCAGCCGGAGCCGGGCGAGCCGGGCCACGTGCAGCACCTGATCGCGATCGATCACGTCAGCCTCCGAAGCCGGCCTGCTGGATGATCCGCCGCTCGTGGGTGCCCACGCCGAGCGTGCGGTCGCCCTCGCGCACCTCCACGTCGAAGCGCAGCTTGCGCTCGTCCGCGATCTCCCTGAGCCGGGCGGTGACGGTGCACACGGCGCCCTCGCCGGCGGCGGCCACATGCTTGATGCAAACCTCGAAGCCCACGGTGGCGCGCCCCTCGCCGAGTTGCTCGAAAGCGAGCATGGCGGCGCAGCGCTCCATCACGCCGACCATCCCGGGGGTGGAGAGCACGCTCACTGGCAGGGTGCCGCCCACGTCCGTGAGGAGCAGCCCCTCCGCCACGAACTCGTCGGTGCGCTCGAGCCCGGGCTCCAGCGTCACGACGCGGCGCCGGGCGGCGGGGCGGGCACCCGCTCGATCTCGGGGGGCTTGGGCACCGGGCGGCCGGTGGCGTCGGTGTAGCTGCCCGCGGGGGACAGGCGCTCGTCGCGCATGGCCACGCCGCCACCCACGAAAACGCCCGCGGCGCCCAGCAGCGCGATCCAGAGTCCCACGTCGCGACTGGTGGCGCCGTCGGGAAGGTCGACCACCCTGATCAGCACGAGCAGCAGCGCCAGCAGGCCGAACAGCGTGGCTATGGCATCGAGCGCGATCGGCACGGCCGCCACGCGCATGACGGCGGTGGCAATCGTCACCGAGATGGCGCACGCCGCCACCAGAGCCAGGATCACGTCGATCACGCCGAGCGCCTCCCAGCCGGTGAGTGAGTCGCCGCCGGCCCCGTACCAGGGCAGGAACAGCGACACGAACAGCGCCACGCCGGCCGCGGCGAGCACGATCTCTCCTACACGAAGCCGGCGCACATCCATACGGGGCGCAGATTACCCCGAGGCTTAGCTGTCGGCCATCTGGGCCTGCGCGGCCGCCACCGTGTTCACGAGCAGCATCGCGCGGGTCATCGGCCCGACGCCGCCCGGCACCGGCGTAATCGCTCGCGCCTTGCCGCGCACACCCTCGAAGTCCACGTCGCCCACCAGGCCGGCGTCGGTGCGGTTGGTGCCCACGTCGATCACCACGGCGCCCTCGGAGACCATGTCGGCGGTCACGAGCCCGGGCCGCCCGACGGCGGCCACGATCACGTCGGCCTCTCGGCAGACGGCTGCCAGGTCGCGCGTGTGGGAGTGGCACTGGGTGACCGTCGCGTTGGACGCCAGCAGCAGCTGGACGAGCGGCTTGCCCACCAGGATCGAGCGTCCCACCACCACGGCGCGGGCGCCGTCCAGTTCCACCTCCGCCTCGCGGAGCAGCTCCATCACGCCCGCCGGCGTGCAGGGCACCATCGCGCCGAGCTGGTCCTGCGCGAGCAGCCCGGCGTTCATGGGCGTGAGGCCGTCCACATCCTTGCCGGGATCGATCAGCGGCACCAGCGCCGCTTGGTCGAGGTGCGTGGGAAGCGGGAGCTGGAGGAGGATGCCGTTCACGCGCGGATTCGCGTTGAGGCCGAGGATCAGCTCGGCCAGCGCCTGCTCCGACACGTCGCCGCCGGGCTCGTGATGGAACGACTCGATGCCCACCTCGGCGCTGTCCTCGCGCTTCATACGCACGTACACCTCGGAGGCGGGATCGTCGCCCACGAGGATCGTGGCGAGACCCGGGGGGCGGCCGTGGGCGTCGACCAGCTCCTTGACCTTGGCGGCCACGCGCTGGCGCAAGCGAGCCGCGACGGCGTTGCCGTCGATGATCCGCGCCTCAGCCACGTTTTTTGAGCGGCGCGTAGTCGGCCATCAGCTTGCGTTCGGATCCGTCGGAGGCGAAGCGCACCACCACGAGGCCGCCGGGCTCCATGCCGGTCACCACGCCGTCGCCGAAGTTCGCGTGGATCACGTCCTCCCCCAGGGCGAAGCTGGCCCCGGGCGTCGGCTGGGCGCGGGCGGGAGCCGGAGCGGATGCGCCACCGCCCCAGGTGGCCGCCGCCGCGGGGCCCGTGGGCGCGTTCTCGTCGCGGTCGGTGAACTCGAAGGGCACCTCGTCGATGAAGCGGCTGCGCATGTTCCAGTCGCGCCCGCCGAACAGGCTTCGCGAGCGCGCGTGACACAGGTAGAGCTCCCTGCGCGCCCGCGTGATGCCTACGTAGCAAAGGCGGCGCTCCTCCTCGACGTCACCGGCCTCGATCGCCCGGGAATGCGGGAACACGCCGTCCTCGAGGCCGATCATGAAGACGGTGTCGTACTCGAGGCCCTTGGCGTTGTGCATCGTCATCAGCGTGACGATGCCCTGGTCGTCGCGCAGCTGGTCCTGCTCGGAGAACAGCGCCACCTGCTGGAGGAACTGCTCCACCGAGGGCTGCTCATCCTCGGCCGCGCCCGGGCCGCCCGCCGTGGCGTCGTACTCGCGCCCCACGCCCACCAGCTCCTCGAGGTTCTCGAGCCTGCCCTCGGCCTCGATCGTGCGCTCCGCGCGCAGCGCGTCGATGTAGCCGGTCTCCTCGAGCGTCTCGTGCAGCAGGTCGCCGACTCCCGCGCCGGCGTCCGCCCGCTCTCTCAGTCGCTCCATCACCGACATGAAGCGTGCCACGGACTTGACCGCGGCGGCAGCCAGGCCCGGGATCGCCTCGGGCGCGGCGGCCACGTCCCACACCGGCTCGCCCAGAGTGTTCGCGTAGCCGACGATGCGACCCTGGGAGGTCTGCCCGATGCCCCGCCGAGGCGAGTTCACGATCCTGCCGAAGGCCACGGTGTCGGCCGGGTTGACGAGAAGCGTGAGGTACGCGAGCGCATCCTTGATCTCGGCGCGCTCGTAGAAGCGGGTGCCGCCGAGCACCTGGTAGCCCACGCCGTAGCGCACGAGGATGTCCTCGAGCACCCGCGACTGGGCATTGGTCCGGTAGAAGACGGCGATGTCGTCGCGCGAGCCGCCCTCGTCCACGAGCCGCTCGATCTCCGACACCACGAAGCGAGCCTCGGCATGCTCGTCCTCGAGCTCGCGCACGTGCACCGGGTCGCCCTCCCCCATGTCGCTCCAGAGCGACTTGGCCTTGCGCGCCCGGTTGTGCGAGATCACCCCGTTCGCGGCGCTGAGGATGGTCTGGGTCGAGCGGTAGTTCTGCTCGAGCTTGATCACCGTGGCGTCGGGGAAGTGGTCCTCGAAGTCGAGCACGTTGCTGACATCGGCTCCGCGGAAGGCGTAGATCGACTGGTCGTCGTCACCGACCACGCAGAGGTTGCGGTGCTCCTCCGAGAGCAGCCGGAGCCAGCGGTACTGCGCGTGGTTGGTGTCCTGGTACTCGTCGACCATCACGAACCGGAAGGCGCGCCGGTAGCGGTCGCGGACCTCCGGGAACAGCTCGAAAAGGTTCACGCTGCGGAACAGCAGGTCGTCGAAGTCCATCGCGTTCGCCGCGTGCATCCGCTGCTCGTAGAGGTCGTACACGTCGGCGGCGGTCTGCTCGAAGAAGGACCCCACCTTGAGCCTGTAGGCCTCGGCGTCGAGCAGCGCGTTCTTGGCGTCGGAGATCTGCCGGCGGATCCCGCGCGGGGCGAAGCGCTTGGGGTCCACGTCCAGCTCGTCCACGCAGGCCTTGACCTGGCGGAGGGCGTCGCCCTCGTCGTAGATGGTGAAGCCGCGCGTGTAGCCCAGGCGCTCGGCGTCGGCGCGCAGCATGCGTGCGCATGCGGAGTGGAAGGTCATCACCCACATGGCCTTGGAGCGGCCCCCCACGAGGCCGGCCACCCGCTCGCGCATCTCCTGAGCGGCCTTGTTGGTGAACGTGATGGCGAGGATCTCGCTGGGCCGCGCCTCGCCGTCGCGCACGAGCCGAGCGATCCGGTGGGTGAGCACCCGCGTCTTGCCGGAGCCGGCGCCCGCGAGGATGAGCAGGGGTCCCTCGCCGTGCTGGACGGCGTCTCTCTGGGGCTCGTTCAGACCCTCGAGAAGGGTGTCGGCGGCAGCCGGAGCACTCACTCTGGCGAGGATAGTTGCGCGATGGGTCGTCTCGGATTGCTGGAAGAGGTGCGCCGCTCCTGCGCGAGGATCGCGGCTGAGGCCACCTCGGTCACGATCGACCTCGAGCGCCTGGCGACCGTGGTACCCGCCCCCGCGCCGGAGCTCGATGCGAAGCGCCACTACCTCGAGGGCTCGGACGCAGACGTGGCCACGTACCTGCTCACGCTCGACTCGATCAACTTCGGGTCGGGCTGGTTCCCCACGCTGCGCAAGCGGCCCGGTTGCTCGGGCTACTTCACCGTCGCCTGGGCGCTCAGCGACCGCTTCCGGGCAGACGGTCCGTGGTCAAACGCGGAGCTGGAAGCGCTCGAGCCCCGCGGGGTGGCGGCGGTGCTCGGCCAGGACCCGGATCACGAGCTGATGGCGCTGTACGCGGACGCGCTCCAACAGCTCGGGAAGTTCCTCGGCGAGCGGACCGCCCTCGACGTGGTGGCTGGCGCCGGAGGCTCGGCGGAGCGCCTGGCCTCCGCGCTCGTAGATGGCATGCCCTTCTTCCGCGACGAGGGCTTCTACAAGCGCGCCCAGATCACGGCCAACGACCTGGCGCTCGCGGGCCTGGCCGAGTTCACGGACCTCGACCGGCTCACCATCTTCGCCGACAACCTGGTGCCCCACGTGCTGCGTGTGGACCGGATACTGAGCTACGCCCCGCAGCTGGAGGCCCGGATCGACGCCGGCGAGCTGATCCCGCCCGGCCCGGAGGAGCGGGAGATCCGCGCCTGCGCCCTGCACGCCTGCGAGCTGATCGGCCGCGACACCGGCGTGCCGCCGCGGGTGCTCGACGGCTGGCTGTGGAACCGCGGACAGCTACCGCGCTACAAGGCGGTGCCACGCCACCGGACTCGCACCGTGCACTACTGACACACGCGATCCGGCCCGCTAGCCGCCGGTGGAGTCCGGCCCGCGGCGCGCCTTGAGCGGCCGGACCTCGGCGCCCTCAGGCTTGCGCCCGGTGAGCTCCGCCACCAGCTCCTCGAGGCCGTTCAGCCGGTTGGCCATGCCCCTGATCGCGTCGGCCACCGGATCGGGCAGGTGTGCCCAGTCGGCGTCCGGCCCCTGTGGCTTCTTGCCGCCCACACGCACCGGGTGCCCGGGGTTGCCCACCACGGTCACGTCCGCCGGAACGTCGTGGATCACCACGGAGTTGGCGCCCACGCGCGCCCGCGCGCCCACCTCGATCGGGCCGAGCAGCTTGGCGCCGGCCCCGATGATCGTGCCGTCGCCGACCGTGGGGTGGCGCTTGCCGCGCTGGAAGCCGGTGCCGCCGAGCGTGACGCCCTGGTAGATCGTCACATCGTCCCCCACCTCGGCGGTCTCTCCGATCACGACGCCCGAGCCGTGGTCGATGAACAACCCCCGGCCGATGCTCGCCGCCGGATGGATCTCGATGCCCGTCACAACCCTGGTCGCGTTCGCGAGCGCGCGCGGGACGAGTGGCACGCCCGCCTCGTGCAAGGCGTGGGAGACGCGATGCGACAACAGCGCCTGCACGCCCCCGTAGGTGGCGAGCATCTCGAAGCGGCCGACGCTGCGCGCGGCCGGGTCGCGCTCCGCCGCCGCCGTGAGGTCCTCACGCAGCTCGCGGGCCACCTGCGCGAGTGTGCCGAGGCCGAGCATCAGGGTGCGAAGAAGGGAGTGCTCACGTAGCGCTCACCGGAGTCGGGCATGATCACGACCACGCGCTTTCCCCGCATCTCGGGGCGTGATCCCACCTCGATCGCCCCCCACAGCGCGGCGCCGGCGGAGATCCCCGCCAGCACGCCCTCGCGGGCGGCGCACAGCCGGGCCGTGGCGATCGCGTCCTCGTCGTCCACGGTCAGGATCTCGTCGATCACCTCGCGGTTGAGCACGGCCGGTACGAAGCCGGCGCCTATCCCCTGGATCTTGTGCGGCCCGGGCGCGCCGCCCGAGAGCACCGCCGAGGAGAGGGGCTCCACCGCCACGACCCGGAGGTCCGCGTTCAGCTCCTTGAGCCGCTCGCCGCAGCCCGTGATGGTCCCGCCGGTGCCCACGCCGGCCACCAGCACGTCCACACGACCCTCCATGTCACGCCAGATCTCCTCGGCGGTCGTGCGGCGATGAATCTCCGGGTTGGCCGGATTCGAGAACTGATCCGGGATAAAGGCGTCGCCGAGCTCCGATGCGATACGGCGGGCCTCGTCACGCGCTTCGCTCATCCCGCCGAGCGACTCCACGAGCCTCACCTCGGCCCCATACAGGCGCACGAGCTTCTCGCGCTCGCGGCTCATCCCCTGGGGCATCGTGAGCACCAGCCTGTAACCGCGCGCCGCGCTTACGAAGGCAAGGGCGATCCCGGTGTTGCCCGAGGTCGACTCGACGATCGTGGTGCGGGCGGGGTCGATCTCGCCCTGGGCCTCGGCCGCGTCGATCATGGCCACGCCGATCCGGTCCTTCACGCTGCCGCCCGGGTTGTGGGCCTCGAGCTTGGCCACCAGCTCCGCGCCACAGTCCGGCGCCACGCGGCCCAGCTGCACCATCGGCGTGTCGCCCACGATGTCGGCGAGATTGGCGGGCACGGATCGCGCGACCGGTGAAACGGGCATCGCCCGACTGTAACCGGCGGTTCAGCGCACGGGGTCACGGGTACGCGGACCTGCAGGGCGGGACTGGCTCGTCAGACTTCCCCCGGAGGATTTCGAGTCAGGACCGCCCTAGTATGTGCGGGCGCGCCAGCGTGGATCAAATGCCGCATGGGGGTTGACCTGCATACCCCGATCGCCAATGATGCTCCCCAGAGGGGTGACGTTCACAACGGGAGGGGAACGAGGGTGAGAGCTGTCGGTGGCAGGGCGACAACCGGTACGTCGCGACGTCTATCCGCGCTGGTGGCGGTGCTCGTGGCGGCCGTGGCCTTCACCGGCTGCGCGATCGTGCGCCCGCCGGGCGACGAGCCGCTCCGCTATCGCGACCAGGTCTTCACCGACGTGACGATCACCCGCGACCTCCAGTACGGCAGCGCCACGAACTACCTGGGCCAGACCGAGGCCCTGAAGCTCGACCTCTTCCAGCCCACAGGCGACACCGCGGAGAAGCGCCCCGCGATCATCTGGGTCCACGGCGGCGGCTTCTGCTGCGGCGACAAGGGCTCAGGCCCCTCGCCCGACCTGGCGAACAAGTTCGCGAAGCTCGGATACGTCACGGCCTCGATCAACTACCGCCTGTCGGCACCCAACGGCTGCACGGGCACCGGCTTCGGCGGCGAGTGCGCCGCCGCCGTGTTCGACGCCCAGCACGACGCCCAGGCCGCGATCCGCTGGTTCCGCGCCAACGCCGAGACCTATGGGATCGATTCCGACCGCATCGCCATCGGCGGCGAGTCCGCCGGCGGGATCACAGCGACGCTCGCCGGGCTGCGCGCCAACGATGCAGGCGAGAGCGGCAACCCGGGCTTCCCGCAGGACGTGCGCGCCTTCGCCTCGATCTCGGGCGGCATCATCGGCGGCTTCTTCGTCGACGACCGCGACACCCCGGGGATCTTCTTCCACGGGACCGCGGACCGCACGGTGCCCTACTCGTGGTCGGCCGACACGGTCAAGGCGCTGCGCGACGTCGGCAAGCTGCCCTTCCTGGAGCGCTACGAGGGCGCGGGACACGTGCCGTACGCGCAGTTCGGCGCGCAGATGTTCACGCACACCTCGTACTACTTCTACTGGGCGCTGGACCTCGCCCACGCGGACGGTCAGACCGCTGCCGCGGCACGGGCCGCCGAGCGCATGACCGCGAAGTTCCCGGGACTCAGCCCCTGAGGGACTCAGGCGACGGCAGACTCACCACTGGCTCACCTGGTAGTAGAGCCCGTTCGGCTGACCGTGGTGGTCTGTGCCGAGATGGACGGTCAGCGGCACCCCGCCGCCGGCGGTGATCATCTGGTCGAAGAGGCGCGGGTCCGAGCCCGCCACGTTCTCGACCATGACCACGAGGCCGCCCGGCTCCATGTGCTGCTTCACGGACTCGTAGAAGCGGGCGTGCACCGCCCAGTCCCTGTCGAAGACCTGGATGTCCTCGGTGCCGGGGGCGTCGGGGAGGAAGTGCGGCGGATTGGACACCACGAGGTCCCAGCGCTCGTTCGCGGGAATCGCGTCGAGGGCATCCGACTCGTAGACCGCCACACGGTCATCGAGGCGGTTGAAGTTCGCCGTTCGCGTGGCCGCGGCCACGGCGTCGGGGCTGATATCGGCCAGCGCGAGCGTCTCGCACCATCCGGCGGCGAGCAGCGAGTAGCCGATGTAGCCGGGGCCGGCGCAGTACTCGAACATGCGCTTGCAGCGACCCACCCCAAGCTCGTTGAGCACGCGCGGGAAGTCCTGGCCGAACGACATGCCGCCCTTGTGGAGCTCGGGCCGGTCGAACACGGCGATGCCGCCGTACGACGTAACCACGGTCTCGGTGTCCTGCTTGGAGAGCATGCGCGGCATGACCTTCCGACCCAGCTTGCGGGCGAGCAGGCGGCCGAGGGTCCGGCCGTCGTACATCTCCTCGACGAGCCGCTCCGGGATGTAGGCGGCCAGGCGGTACGCGTCGAGGCCGCGCGTCTCGGTCTCGAGCGGCGGGGGGGCCAGCACAGGTGTCGTCGGCCGCGGAGTCGTGGCCATCACGACTCTTCTCGGTCGGTGTGTGCGCCGGCTAAAGCCGTGGGTGGCAGTTGTGACGATTGCCTTGAGCACCTGCCTGGCATACGGGCAGGTGTGGAGCCCGGTTCAAGACGCTGCGGCCCGATACCTTCTGCCTGTCGTGGCCTCCACCCTGCTCGTGCTGCAACACATCGCCTGCGAACCGCCGGCTGCTTTCGAGGACGAGCTGCGCGCCCGCGGGCTCGACCTGACTCGGGTGGAGATCGACGAGGGCGACCCGCTGCCCGACTGGCGCGAGTTCGCCGGGCTGGTGGTGATGGGCGGCCCGATGGGCGCCTACGAGGAGGAGGCGCACCCTTGGCTCGTGGCCGAGAAGCGCCTGATCCGCGACGCGGCGGAGGCCGGCCACCCGGTCTGGGGCGTCTGCCTCGGCGCTCAGCTGCTTGCCGGCGCCCTCGGCGCCGACGTTTACCCGGGTCCACGCGCGGAGGTGGGCGTCCTGCCGGTGGAGCTGACCGCCGCGGCTGCCGGCGATCCCGTGTTCGGGGACGCTCCGAAGAGCTTCCCGACGCTCCAGTGGCACGGCGACACGTTCGATCTGCCGGCCGGCGCCACGCTGCTGGCCAGCTCGCCCGAGTACGCCAACCAGGCGTTCGTCTACAAGCGTGCGTACGCGCTCCAGTTTCACCTCGAGGTCTCCCCCGCCCTCGCGCACACGTGGGGCGAGGTGCCCGCGTACGCGAACAGCCTGGAGGCCATCCTGGGCCCCGGGGCCCTCGAGCGCCTCGTGGGTGAGGTTGAAGGCAACGCCGCCACCACCGTGCCGCTCGCCCGTGCGGTGTTCGGCCGCTGGCTCGAGCACGTGGTCGGCGGCGATGTCTAGGAAAGCCGAACGCGAGCTCGAGCGACGGGTGGACGGCCTCTATGGCGGCCCGCTCGACGAGTTCACGGCGCTGCGCAACGACCTGGCCAAGGAGCTGCGCCGGTCCGGCGAGCGCGACGCTGCGGAGGAGGTCGGCAAGCTTCGCAAGCCCACCGCCGCCGCCTGGGCGATCAACCAGCTCTCACACCGCGAGGACCCTGCCCTCCGCGGCGTGCTGGAGGCCGGAAGGAAGCTGAGGAAGGCGCAGGAGAGCGCGCTGGGCGGCGGTTCCGGTGCCGCCCTCCGCAAGGCCGGCGCCGACGAGCGGGAGGCCGTGGCCGCAGCGGTCACAGCCGCCTCCGGCGTCCTGGGCGAAACGGCCAGCCGGGCTGCCGTGGAGAAGGTCCGCAGCTCCCTGCACGCAGCCGCCGGTGACGACGACGTGCGGGACGCGATCGAGAACGGCCGGCTGAGCGCTGACCACGAGCCGATGGGGCTCGGCCCGTTCGCAGCACCAGCGGGCGCCCCGCGCCGAGCGGCGCGCAGCGAGGGCAAGCAGGATGCCGCCAAGCGCAAGCGCCTGAACGAGGCGCGGGTGGTGGCTCGCGAAGCCACGCGTCGGGCCGATGCCGCGCGCCGAGAGCTGGAGCGGCGGAGCGACGCTGCCGCACGCGCCCAGGAGCGCCTGGTGGCAGCCCAGGCGGACCTGGACAAGGCCCAGGCGGAGGCCAAGGCTGCCGCGGCCGAGCTCAAGCGAGCGGAACGCGCGAGCTAGGCGGCTCGCGGCCCTCGGGAGCGGCTGGCGCCTCCCCCACCTTTCGGGAAGTCCGTCATGGGTACCCCGTCAGGCGGGCCGCAGGCGAGGATGACGCGCCAGAGGCGCGTGGCCGTCTCCACGCCGATGGAGCCCTCGCGGTTCATGTGCGTCAGGGTCGCGGCCAGCGCGTCCGTCTCGTCCTCCAGATCGGCGATCGACGCCGCACGGCTCAGCAGGAACTCTTCGGAGAGCTCACGGAGCGACTTGGGTGGAGCGTCACGCGACTCGGGCTCGCCGATCGCTGAGATCAGCTCGAGCGCGCGCCTGTAGTTGGCGTAGCGCCGCGTGGTCAAGCGCGCCGGTCCTCCCGCGGCGTCCGCTTGTCGCGGCGCCCCCGCGTGGCCGCCAGGGCGCGCCGAACGGCCGCCAGACCGGGTGCGCGCCGTGGGCGACGTGCTCGCGGCGGCTGCGGGGTGGGTGAGCTGCGGGGAGGATTCAAGGGAGCTTCTGATGCCCGCGGCCGCCATGGATAATCAGCCGGCATGACGCAGCAGAACGTGGAGGTGGTGGTCAAGCAGTTCGAAGACACGAACGCGCGCGACTTCACCGCCGTGATGGACGCCTACGCGGAGGACGTGACGCTGGCGCTCCACGGAGATGTCGGGCCGCTGAGCAACACGGCGACCGGGAAGGCGGCCGTAGGCGAGTGGTTCGGCGACTGGTTCAGGCAGTTCGGCCGTGACTACCGGTTCGAAATCGAGGAGTCGCGCGGCGTGGGTGACCGCGTGTTCGTCCTCGCGAGGCACCACGGGCGGGGACGGGGCAGTGGGGTGCCCGTGGAGGAGCGCTGGGGATACCTCTACACCGTGCACGACGGCAAGGTGACCCGCGTGGAGCTCTGGAACGGCCGCGACGCTCGCGAAGCGGCCCTCGAGGCGCTGGACCGGCGACCTACTTGATCGTCTCCACCTCGAGCCGGACCCTCCACCTGGCCCGGTAGAAGTGCTCGACGGCGCCGCGCGCCGGCAGGGTGCCGGTCAACTCGACCGCGCCCAGGTCCCGCAGCACGGTGACGTGGTACGAGACGTTGCCGATCGGCTGCCCGAGCTCCGCCGCGATCGACTTAGGCGAACGCGGCTCCCCATCCAGCGTCTTTAGTATCTCGACCCTCAGCGGGTGCGACACCGCCTTGGCCGCGTCGACCGTCCTGATCTGGCTCACGCGGGGTCGATCTGGAGGCGCCGCTGTACGGCCGGCCACCTCTGTTCTGGATATCGGTCATGAATTGGCATGAGGCGGCACTTTGTCCGGTGCCACCGTACACAATCGGCCGGATGTACACAACGTGTCCGTCACCAGAGAGTTTGGAGTGGACGACCTTCTTCTCGGGAGGGTGGGCAAAGATGTGCCAGGCGGGGATACTCCGGCAGCGATGTCTCAGGAGAACGTGGAGGCGGCGCGCCGGTGGCTCGAGGCTCTCAGCGGAGACAGCACCGACTTCCACCTCGCGCTCAAGTTGGTCCGTCACGACATCGTGTTCGAGCCTGCGCCGGTGGATGGAGCCGGACGCCTTTCAGGAGCAGGTGGTCAAGACGTTCGAACCTGTCGTCGTCACGGATAGGACGATCCTGGCGAGACGGTTCATCATGGCCCGCGTGACCACATGGTCCGTTTGGACGTTTGACGAGCGCGGCCTGATCACGCGGATCGAGGTCTACCTCGACCACGAAGAAGCCAGAGCCCGCGAAGCAGCGCGACTATCGGGGTAGGCGATGTCACAGGAGAACGTGGACCTTGTGCGACGCATGCTCGACGCCTTCAACCACGGGGACGCTGACGCCGTGATCGCAACGTTCGAGCGGCGGAGATGTCGTCGTTACCGAATTGGCCTCGCACGGGCTGGGGCAGGGCAGCGGCGTGCCCATCGATTGGACGACCTTCGCCGTGCTGCAGATGCGAAACGGCAGGATCGTGCGAGCGCGGGCCTTCCTGGACAGGGCCGACGCGCTCGAAGCCGCCGGGTTGTCGGAGTAGTCCGCCGGCGGTGGCCCGGGCCGTCGGTTGCTTGGGAAGCCTAGGCGGCGTAGGGTCGCCGGTGTCCCCGGCTTCAAGGAGGTCAGATGAGCATTGTGGTGCGTTACCAGCCCGCGAACCTGACTGCAGAGACATACGAATCGACCACCAAGCAGTTCGAGGAGGCCGGCGTGCCGTGGCCGCCTGAGGGACTCGACCACCACTTGTGTTTCGGTGACGATGGGAACCTCAGGGTGAGCGAGGTCTGGGACTCGCGTGAGCAGTGGCAGGCGTTTGCCGATCAGCTGATGCCTGTGCTCTCCGAAGCCGGCATCGAGATGTCCGGCGAGCCCGAGGTGTTCGAGGTTCACTCGAGCGAGAGGCGCTGAAGAGTCCTGCGGGGGATACTCGCCGGGGCGATGTCGCAAGCAAACGTGGAGATCATCGGACGGGCTTTCGACGCGCTGAGCCGCGGAGACGTCGACGCTTTCGTCGAGGTGTATCGCGCCGATGCCGAGATACACGAGCTTGTCGAGATGCCGGACCACAAGGTCTACCGAGGGCGCGACGAGATCCGCCAGTGGGCCGACGCCGGCTTGCAGATATTTCCTGGCGTGCAATGGACGCTCGACGAGGTCCTGCACGATGCGGACGACCGAGTGGTCGTGCGCACGAGCTTCCGTGGGCAGGGCGGGGGCAGCGGAGTGCCCGTCGACCAGACCGTCTTCCACCTCATCGAGTTCGACGACGGGCTTGTGGTCCGGGCCCAAGCCTGGTTCGAGCGCGACCAAGCCCTCGAAGCCGTGGGGCTGTCGGAGTAGACCCAGGCCCGTCCGTGGTGCCCGCTGCAGCCGGTTGCTCGGCGCCTCTGGGCGGCATAGGGTCGTCGTCGCGACAGCCCAAGGACGGGAACGACCCCGGCGTGGGATCACGCCTCCACCGCTTACCGGGAGGACCCCCATGCTCCGCAAGCTGTCCCGACGCCTCACCTACGCCAACGTCATGTCCACCTTTGCGGCGGTCGGAGTCCTGGCTGGCGGCACCGCCTACGCGGCGAACACGATCGCCAGCACCGACATCATCGACGGGCAGGTCAAGTCCGTGGACGTGGGTGACGCCGAGATCAAGTCGGCCGACGTGAAGGACGAGAGCCTGACCACCTTCGACGTGTCGACTTTCCTCGGCGCCGACGTGGTGGACAGCAGCCTGACCGGCGCCGACATCCGGAACGGATCCTTGACTGCCACCGACATCCGCAAGCCGGGAGGCCTCCCCACATCCTTCGGTGTGACGATCGGGACCGTCTCGGCACGAAGCTGCAAATACTTCAACCTGAGCGGTTACGACGGACTCTCCGACCGTCAGGACACCCTCCTCTTGACACCTTCCTACGAGGACTCGGCGACGAACCTCGTGTACACCGCGGAGGCGGGCGCCCGCTATCCGCACATCAAGATCTGCAACCCCACGGACTCCGCGATCGACGACGGGGCCACGTCCTTCAGCTTCTTGGCCATCGACGGCTAAGCCGGTCAGAGCGACCCCGAGCGGGTGCCTGGCCTCGAGAGTCCTCGGTGCCTCCCCCTGCCAGCGCGTTCGGGATACTCGGCGGGCGATGTCGCAGGAGAACGTAGACACAGTCCGTGCGGCCTGGGAGGCGTTCGACGCTGGCGACGTGGACCGAGCCTTCGAGGTGTTCGCGGCCAACGTCGAGTGGGACGTGCCTCAGGACAGCTGGGGGGATTTTGGGGGCGGGGGCCACTACCGCGGCATCGGCGGCGTGGCCGGTTGGCTCGCGGACCGGTACGGAGCCTGGGAGCTGTTCGAGCTTGCCGCTGAGGAGATCTCCGACGGAGGAGATGACCGGGTCATCGTCGTGCTCTCTGCCCGAGGCCGTGAACCCGGGAGCGGGCTTGAGGTCGAGCACCACCCCGCTGGCGTAGTAACGCTGTCGGCCCGCAAGGTGCTGAGTGTGGTGTGGCATCCCACACGCGAAGCAGCCCTCGAAGCCGTGGGACTGTCGGAAGACCCGCCGAAAAACCCCTAGGACCCGGTCTCTAGAGAGCGCAGGTAACGGGGGGTGCCACATGGTCCTGGGCGGGGTGGCGGCGTTTCTGGTGTGAGGCCTGCTGTTCGGGCCCGGCAAAACCTCGGTTACACCGACGGAAAACCTCAGCCCCGTCCAGTTGTCCTGAGCTACTAGAGCGGGTTAGGTTGGTGTCAGGCATGGAGGCCCGTCTGGGCCAGGGTCGGCCGTAGCCTCGTCCAAGGAGCCTCCCATGCTGCGCAGACGGCTGCAGCGGCCAAGTCATCCCACGGTGGTCGCCTACCTCGCCCTGTTCGTCGCTCTCGGCGGCACCAGCGCCTACGCCGCCAACACCGTCTTCTCTACCGACATCGTGGACGGCGAGGTCAAGTCCGTCGACGTCGGGAACGGAGAGATCCTGTCCGCCGACGTCAAGGACCAGAGCCTCACCACCTTCGACGTCTCGACCTTCCTGGGCGCTGACGTCGTCGACGGGACGCTCACCGCAGCCGACCTGGCTGACGACTCGGTTGGCTTCGCCGAGATCCAGGCCAACTCCATCTTCGGCGGCCAGGTTGAGGACCACAGCCTCAGCGCAAGCGACATCAGCGAGGTCACCGCCAGGAACTTTGCTGCGAACATTGGCGTGGTCCCGGCACAGAGCTGTGTTTTCAGGGAAAGGAACACCGGAAGGGACATCTCCGGAGATCACCTCCTGCTGACACCGAATTCCGGCAACGCCAACCCGAACCTGAGCTACACAGCCGAGTACCGCCCCGTCGACGCCACCCAGTTCGCCAACCTGAAGGTCTGCAACCCGACCGGCTCAGCCATCGACGACGGCACCACCAACTTCAACCTGCTTGCGATCAGCCCCTTCTAGGGCGAACAAGAACTCGACGGGGTCTTCCTAGATCCCCCGTATAGGCTGGCTGACGTGAGTCGTGGCTTGGTCGTTGTTCTGCTCGTGGTGCTGTGCTCCGGCGTAGCGAGCGCCCAGCCGCGCCACCGCCCACGCTGACGGCGTCGGGATCAACCACTCGTCCCTCGTCGACATCTCCGCGGAGAAACTGACCTGCCTCCCGAACCCGGACGGCGGGGCGACGATACGCATCTCCTTCGGCGCCACCGTCGAGGGCGAGCCCTATCCGGGTGAGCGAAGCCCGATGATCGAGCTCGCCATCGGGCCTAGGCAGGGACCAAGTCCCGACCGGAACGTACTGGCGCTCTCGGGGACCTTCTCGATCGACTCGCCCCAGGGTCAGGTCAGCGCTCGACTCAGCCTCCTTCCGTTGCCGCCCGGCTCGTTTGGGAATCGGTCCCTCGGCTGCGCAGATCCGAGCGGCTACCCCGGACCGGTCGACCTGGACGCGACCTTCGCCTACACCGCCACGATCACAACGAGCGACGGGGTCTTCGTGATCGCGGTCGGGAGAGATCCACCTCTTCAGGAACGCCGGGGGCAGGAACCCGATCTACGACTACCGGCAGAGCTTTCGATCCGACCTCGCCGCCCCCGAAGCGGTGCTGTTCGGCCAGCACACACCGGGCAGCTCGTTCAGCCCAATGAGCGCGAACACGAAGCGCGCATCGCCGTTCACTCTCTTCGCCCCGGCCACGGTCCGAAAGGTCTTCGCGTTTGTCGACGGCAAGGGCGCGGCCAGCGGGTCGCAGACGATCAGGGCGGTGCTTTACCGCAGCGCGGGCGGGCTGCCCGCCGCATACGTGACTCGCAGCTTCGACTTCAGCGTGCCCGCCGGCATGTCCGGGCGCTGGGTGCCGCTGTACCTCGCGCCACCGGCACAGCTCGGACCGGGCGTCTACTGGCTCGGAATCCAATCCGGGACGACCAACGGATCGCCCGCTTCGCCTGGAACAGCAAGCCGAACGCACGCCGCTTCAACGTCGACGCGTTCGCCGACGGCTCGAGCGAGCCGTTCGGCTCCGCACTGGCGGACGACCAACAGCTGTCGATCTTCGCCGCCGGCAGCTACTAGCCGCCACCCGCGTCCACAGGGGATACTCGGCGGGCGATGTCGCAAGGGAGCGTGGAGATCGTGCGCCGGATGTACGAGGCCTTCCAGAGCGGAGATGCCGAAGGCGCGCTGGCTCATTTCGCGCCGGATGTGGTGGTCGACGCGACTTTGCGGGTAGACGGCGCAACCGGTCACGGTCGCACGGAGTTGGGCGCGATCATCGGCCGTTGGCTCGAGGCCTTTGACGAATGGCGCGAGGAGATCGAGGAGATGCGTGAGCTCGGTAGCCAAGTTTGTGTCGTCGCCACCCAATACGGGCGGGGCAAAGGAAGCGGAATCGACACGGAGACCCGCTACGCCGTGCTCTATGAGGTACGGGGGGACCAAATCACCCGCATGACCCTTTATCCCGGGCCTGCCGAAGCCCTCGAAGCCGCGGGGCTGTCGGAGTAACCCCTACCCTCACGCTGGCCCTTCCCCCTTGTCCACGTGGGTCGCCTGGTCGGTGCAGCCGTCGAGCTGTAGCCGGGCAGGTGTGGAAGTCCCGGACCAAGATCTCCTCTCGGCAAGCTGGTCGACCAGTCGGCTTGACTTGAGTGTCGGCGCAATTAGGCTCGTCTGATCTGCCGACCCGCCGTTCTCTCTTTCGCGGTTGCGCTCGTGGCGCTCACGTCGGGGTGCGCCTTGGGGCTTCCCAAGCCTGCGACTTACGTCACGGACATCTCGGCGACGGTGAACGCCGACATCCACTCGAACGTCGCCGGCACCGCCACCTACTCGTTCGACTACGGGACGACCTCGAGCTATGGCATGAAGACTCCTACCAGGACCGTCGAGATCGATGATGAGTCGGGCCCAGTTGGTCTCGGCGCCGATCTCTGGGCTGAGCCCGAGCACGGCCTACCACTGGAGGGTCTGCGCCAGCGACCAGGAAGAGGCTCCGCCGAGGGTCACGTGTGGCAAGGACCAGACGTTTACGACAGGTCCACGCGGGAGGCCGATCCGGGATCGCTTTTCAGTCCTCCCCGGGGGGCGCCAACTACCAGGTCTTCTGGATGGACAGTCAGGGGGAAGGCCGGATGGCGCTGGCTCCTGCCGGTCACCTACGGGCCGGCCTGGTCTCCCGACGCCCGCCGGATCGTGTACATGCGGGACTCGACGTTCGGGCAGGACCTCGGCGGCACTGGACCATGCGGTCTGACGGCTCGAACCAAGAGCGCATAACCACAACTCAGGGGTCCTACCTCGCCTGGTCGCCCGACCGGTCGAAGATCGCCTTCGCCTACCAGGACGACATCTGGGTCATGAACCCCGACGGGACCGGCCAGCACCCGCTGACCGCGGACAACGACACTCGCGACTACGGCCCGGCCTGGTCGCCCGACGGCTCGAGGATCGCCTACTGGGGCCGCGTCGGTATCGGCGCTGGCGACATCTACGTCATGAACTCGAGCGGCACGAACCAGAAACCGCTCACCGACGCAGTCATTCCGACACCAGTCCCGCATCGTCGCCCGATGGCCAAACCATCGCCTTCAACAGCGACCGCCGTTACGGCTACAACGAAATCTTCGTCATGAACTCCGACGGCACCGGGCAAACCCCACTTGGCAGCCTCGATGAGGGACAAGATCCCAGTTACTCGCCTGACGGTCGGTCGATCGCGTTCTGGCGCCGCTACGACCCGAGCAACAGCTCCCAAATCCTCGCCGTCGACGCCGACGGCACCAACCTCCGCTACCTCAGCCACTCCACACGCCAGGACTACAACCGAGCGCCAGCCTCGTCCCCGCGACCGTAGGCCTCGGGCAAGGCGCCCACCGCTAGGCGGCTCTCAGAACCCTGCAGACCGAAGAAGCAGAAAAACGAGCGGTCTTTCGCGGCGAGGTACCAGCGGGTGAACTGGTGGGCCCAGGGTTGCAGTCCCCCTGCCCCCCTCTCGACCAGACTGAATCCTCGGTCCCCCCTCGGGAAAACCTCGGTAGCCCTGCGGTGGCCCAGCGCTGGTCGGGGATAGGTTGGCGTACGGCATGGAGCGCCGAGTGGGCCGGGTTGGCCGTCCCCGTTCAAGGAGATTCCATGGTGCGCAGACTGTCCAGCCGCCTCACCTACGCCAACGTGGTGGCGACCATGGCCCTGTTCGTGGCGTTGGGCGGTAGCGCCTACGCCGTCAACACGGTCCGGTCCACCGACATCGTCGATGGAGAGGTCTCTTCGGTCGACATCAAGGAACCACGACATCGTCAGCGCCGATGTGAAGGACCAGTCGCTCACCACCTTCGACGTGTCGACGTTCCTGGGCGCGGACGTGGTCGATGGCACGCTCACGGCCAAGGACTTCACCAAGGACCAGCGGAACGACAGCCTGTTTGTCGGAGATGTCGGCGCCAACACGTGCAAGTACGTCGACTTCGGCCTGAACACTGCGGTGAACGAGGCCCTTCTCGTCACACCGGAATGGGACTCCGCCTCCAGCTGGCTCAGCTACACCCCCGAGTACCACAGCACGAACGGTGGTTTGAGCATCAAGGTCTGCAATCCGACCACCGTCACTATCAGCGACGACAACACCCGCTTCCGCATCCTCGTCATCGATTCCGACGATTAGGGCCATTGATCCTCCGGCGCACAGGTGCCCCCGGCCCGCTAGAAAAACGCTTAGGAGCTGGGATCTAGAAACCGCAGGTGCCCGGGGGCCCTGTGTTCGAGGGATCGTGGTCTGTAGTGCCCCCGGTGACGCTCTGCTCTAACCCTCGGTCAGATGTAGTACATCTGCGCGCCGGCCGCCTGGGCCTCGCGCTCCGCCAGCTCGGCGATCGTCGTGCCGGCGAGGACCGCTCGCGTGGCCTCTACCGCCTCGGTCCAGATCGGGCCCGACTCGGCGGCATCGGCCCCAAGCTCTCCCTCGAGCAGCTCGACGATCTCGAGGACGGTCACGTCAGAGGGTGAGCGGGCGAAGTTGTAGCCCCCCTTGACCCCGCGCTGGCTCTGGAGGATCCCGGCGCGGCGCAGGGTCGCGAAGAGCCCTTCGAGAAACTGCACGGGGATCTCCCGCGCCCGGGCGATCTCTCCGATCGGCACCGGAGCGCCGCGGCCACGGCGGGCCAGCTCGGCCAGAGCGCGTACCGCGTACGGGGACTTCGTGGTGATGACCAGCACCGGCGACCCACTCTACGGTATGCGCATGTCTCTGAACCGCGGCGCGGGCCTCTGGCTACCCCCGTTCGCGTTGATGGTGGTGATCTTTGTCTTCTCGGCCCAACCGGACCTGAACTCGGGGCTCGGGACGTTCGACCTGGTGGTCAGGAAGATCGTGCACTTCGCGGAGTACGGGCTGCTCTGCTTCCTGCTCTGGCGCCCGCTGCGGACCGTGATGAGCGCGGATCGAGCCATCCTGCTCGCGCTCCTCATCGCCTCCGCCTACGCCGCCACCGACGAGTGGCACCAGACGTCCGTGGAGGGCCGCCACGGAACGCCGGTCGACTGGCTGATCGACACGGCCGGGGCTTCCGTCGTCGCGGCGCGCCTTTGGACGCTCGAGCGGCGCCGTCGCGTGCCCTCATGATGCACCGCCTCTCGATCAGCTCGGTGCCGCCCGTGCTGGTGTTCGCCGCCGCGCGCGTGGCGCTCTCGCTCTCGGGGCTCGCCGCCGTGGTCATCACGCGGTACGACGGTTGGGAGAACACCGCGCTGGTGATCGGCGGCCTGGTGGTGCCCTGGTCGGTCGCCGTCCTGCTGGTAGCCCTGCGAGATCAGGACGCCGCCCTGGGCCTGGTCGTCATGTGCGGGGACCTGCTCGTTCTGCTGGCTGTCGAGCTCGTGACACCGGACGCCTCGCGCGGCGTGCGGTCGGCGGCCACGTTCCTGGTGGCCGCTCACGCCCACTTCCAGGGCGAGCGGCGCGGGGTGCTGCTCGCCGTGGTCTGGGTGACCGTGCTCATAGCCGGGTCGGTGATCCGTGGGGGCTCGTCGCTCGACTCGCACGTGGTGGCGTTTCACGACACGCTGTTCGCGCTCGCCACGATCTCGACCGGACTGGTGGTCGGCCGCCTGCGCACCGCCGAGACCGCCTCGAGGCTCCAGGCGCGTGACCTCTCGCGCCACACGATGCGAGAGGAGGCCGAGGTGCGCCGCCGGGTGGCGCAGTCGCTCCACGACGGCCCTGTGCAGGACCTGATCGGCCTGGACATGATCCTCTCCACACTGGGCAAGGAGCTCGACGGCGACGGTCGCGGGCGCGCCCGGGAGCTGCTCACGGATGCGCGCGAGCTGACCACCCGCAACGTTCAGGCCCTGCGCGACGAGATGGTGGACCTCGGTCCGTACGGCTTTCAGGACGTCACGCTGGCTGCCGCGATCGAGAGCTCGGTGCCGGCCTGGCGCCGGCGTTACGGGCTGGATTTCCAGCTGGACCTCGACCCGGAACTGCTGCCGCCGCAGGTGGCCGGCGAGCTGTTCAGGATCGCCCAGGAGGCAGTTATCAACGCCGGTCGCCATGCCGGCGCCGCCAGCGTCCGGGTGACGCTCCGCCGAGACGATCACGGCGTCGAGCTGTGCGTGACCGACGACGGCAGAGGCTTCGAGCTGGCCGGCACCAGGCCCGGCCACCTCGGCCTGGCGAGCATGCGCGAGCGCGCCGAGCTGCTCGACGGGCAGCTCGACATCCAGACGTCCGCGAGCGGCACCGTGGTGACCGCGCGAGCTCCGCTTCCGGGCGGCTAGCCGAGCGCCATCCCGGGCGCCACGCGAACCTCCACGAGCGAGGGCGCCTCGGTGGCGATCGCCTCGCCGAGCGCCGCATGCAGCTCGTCGCGTGTTCCGACACTGCGGGCGGCCACGCCGTACCCGGTGGCCACCGCGGCCACGTCGAGAGCGGGCAGGTCGAGCCCAGGCGCGCCCGTGACGGCCTCGAGCGAGGCGAACCACTTCAAGATCGCGTACTCCTCGTTGCGGAGGACCAGGAAGGTCACGGGTACGTCGTAGGCGGCCGCGGTCCAGAGCCCCTGGATCGCGTACTGGGCCGAGCCCTCACCAAGAACGCACACGACGGGGCGCTCGGGTTGCGCCATCTGCACCCCGATGGCCGCCGCCAGGCCGAACCCAAGGCCGCCGCCCGCGCCGAAGTAGTAGCTGCCCGGCCGCGAGAGCCGCAGGCGGTTTCGCATGGCGATCGTGCTAGACGGCGACTCGAGTACGAGGATCCCGTCGTCGGGGAACACGTCCGCCAGCGTGGCCGCGGCGGCCGAGGGGCTGATCGGGTCGGACTCCTCGGGCGGCTCCGGTGCCGGGCGCTCGGGCGGCCGCTCGCCTTCCGACTCCGCCACCTCGGCCAACAGCGCCTCGAGCGTCAGCGTCGGATCCGCCACCAGGGCATCACCCATCGGCGCGCGTGCCGCCTCGTCCGGGTCGCTCGTGATCACCACGAGCGATGCGCCCTCCGGCAGCGGCGGCCCGGGGATGTTGGGGTAGTAGGGAAACACCGACGAGCCCACCACGAGCACCAGGTCGTGTCCGGCGAGCGTCTCCCCCAGCGGCCCCACCGCCGGCGGCAGGAGCCCCTGGAAGGCCGGGTGATTCTCCGGGAAGCCGAGCCGGCCGCCGCCGGTGGCGGGCGTGGCCCAGACAGGAAGGCGCAGGCGCTCCGCCAGCGCCACGGCGGCGTCCCAGCCGCGCTGCGAGTCGAGCTCGGGACCCGCCACCAGCACGGGCCGGTCCGCGAGCGTGAGCCTCTCGCCCAGCTCACGGATCGCGTCCGGCGCCGCCTGCGCCGCACCGGAGACCCTACGGCCGAGCTGGTGCGGCGTGGCCACCGGATCGGTCTCGGCTGCCCAGTCGTCCATGGGGATCGACACGAACACCGGGCCGCGCGGTGGCAGCGACGCGAGGTGAGCGCCGCGCGCCAGCGCGTGCGGCACGTCCTCCGCCCGCGGCGGCTCGTAACTCCACTTGACGAGCGGGTGCGGCATCCGGACCGCGTCGCGGTTGGTGAGGTTGGCCTGGACCGTCATCAGCGAGCGGGCCTGCTGCCCGGCGGTCACCAGCAGCGGCGTCTTGTTGGCCTGCGCGTTGAAGATCGCGCCCATGCCGTTTCCCACACCCGGCGCGGTGTGGAGGTTGACCATCGTCGTGCGCCCGCTGGCCTGGGCGAAGCCGTCGGCCATCCCCACCGCCACGATCTCGTGGAGGCCGAGCACGTAGCGGAAGTCGTCGGGGAAGTCCGAGAGCATCGGCAGCTCCGTGGATCCCGGATTGCCGAACATCGTGGTCATCCCGCGCTCACGCAGGAGGTCGAAGGTCACATCGCGCACGCTCGCCATCAGCGCGCGCCAGCATACGTCGTTGTTAGATCCAGCCGCGCTCGGTGGCGATCAGCACTGCCTGCGCGCGGTCCACCGCACCCAGCTTCGAATAGGTGTTGTGGAGGTGCGTGCGCACCGTGCTGGTCGAGAGCTCGAGCTCCTGTGCGATCTGCTTGTAGACCTTGCCCTCAGCCAGGCGCTTGAGCACCTCGACCTCGCGCCCGGAGAGCGGGCACGGGTCCACGTGGCGCTTGGCGCCCGAGCCGCCCTGGGGCAGCTCGTACATCACGGAGCGCAGCTGGTCGGTGGAGAGGCCGCAGGCCTGCGCGGCGTTGAGAAGCTGGTTGGGCGAGACGGCCTGGGCGTGCCCGTAGTGGGCGAGCATGTCGGCGAGCCGCACCAGCGCGGCCTCACCCTCGGCGTCCTCGGCGTGATGGCGCTCGATCGCGAGGGCCAGACGGTTGGGGAGCCCCCAGCGGCGGGCGAGAACGCCGCCAACGAGAGCGTGGTCCACGCCGAGCTCGAGCCGCTCGCGGCGGATTCGGGCCTCGGGCGTGCGCGCCTCGCCGTGGATCTGGTCGGGGTAGCCGGGGTAGGCGTGGGCGAGCACGAGCTTGCCGATGTCGTGCAGCAGAGCGGTGCAGAGGAGCTCGTCGCGGTCCTCGTAGTCGAGCTCGCGCGCAAGCCGGTCTGCCGCGGACTGGGTGGCCACGGCGTGCAGCCGGAAGCGCTCGGGCATGAGGTCCCAGCCCGGCGTGCGCTCGAAGAAGTCGAAGGTCGCTGCCCGGGCTGCGAGTGCCTCAACGCCGTCGGGCGAGAGCACCTCCACGGCCTCGGGGATGCTCGCGATCTTGCCCTTCTTGCGCTGAACGGTGCGGTTGGCGATGCGCAGCACCGTGATCACGAGTGCAACGTCCGATTCCACGGCCGCCACCACTTCGCCGACGGAAGCGCGTTCCTCGCGCACCACTCGCAGCACGCGGTTGCGCGACTCTGCGAGGGCAGGAAATGCCTCCAGCGCCTCGAACGCGACCGTCAACCGGCGACCGTGCCCCTCGTCAGAGCGCGGTTCGACTGTCTCGGCGTTTGTCGGCGGCGTTATGGGTACAGCGCGCACTCTTCAGCGTCCTGCCTAGAGTTCGTGGAACAGGTTTCGACGAGCAGGCCCGCGCTTCCGGCGCGAGGCCCTTCGTCCTCCCCGCTATCGGCAGCAGGGCGGTAAAGGTTGAGTCTGCAGGCCGGCTAGGAAGCGGGTGGCGTGGCCCGTTCCAGAGCGGTTTCGACGCGCTCGAGCGTCTCGTCACGGCCGAGCGCCGCGACCGACTCGAAGATGCCGGGCGAGACCGTCGTACCGCTGATCGCCACACGCACGGGCTGGAAGACCTCCTTCGGCTTGACGCCGAGCCGCTCGACCACGGCGCGCAGCGCGGCCTCCACGGAGGCGGCGTCGAAGGACTCGGTGCCGGCCAGCGCGTCGCGAGCCTCGCGCAACCGGTCGAGGCCGCCGTTCTCCATCACCTTCTGCCACGCCTTCTCGTCGAACTCCTGGCGCTCCACCAGGAAGCCCGCCAGCGGCCAGAAATCGGCCAGCGTCTGCAGCTTCTCCTGGCTGATCGCCACCGCCTCCTCGGGCACCTCGCGGCCGAGCAGCTCTGCGATCCGACCGCGCAGGTCCTCCACGGGCAGCTCGCGCAGGTAGCGCCCGTTCATCCAGCGCAGCTTCTGCTCGTCGAACACGGCTGGGCTGCGGGACACGCGACTCAGGTCGAAGGCCTCGACCAGCTCCTCGGTGCTGAAGAAGGTGCCCGACTCGGTGTCCCCCCAGCCGAGGAGGGCGATGTAGTTGCGCACCGCCTCCGGGAGGTATCCCGCCTCGCGCAGCTCCTGAACGGAGGCCGCGCCGTGACGCTTGGAGAGCTTCTTACCGTCCGGGCCGTGGAGCAGCGGAAGGTGCGCGTACACCGGGCGGCCGGCACCGAGCGCCTCGAGCATCAGTGCCTGGCGGGGCGTGTTCGAGAGGTGGTCGTCGCCGCGGATCACGTGGGTCACGCCCATGTCGCGATCGTCCACCGCCACGGCGAGGTTGTAGAGCGGGCTGCCGTCCGAGCGCTGGATCACGAAGTCCTGGAGCGCCGCGAGCGGGAACCGCACCTCGCCGCGGATCAGGTCCTCCACGGCGATCTCGCCCTCGTCGGCGACCCGGAAGCGCACCGCGCCGTCGTCCTCGTAGGCGTGTCCCGACTCGAGGAGCTGGCGCACGGCCTCGGCGTGAGCGGGGGCTCGCTCAGCCTGTGAGAACGGCCCCTCGTCCCAGTCCAGCTCGAGCCAACGGAGCGCATCCAGGATCTGCTCGACGTTCTCGGGCGTGGAGCGCTCGCGGTCGGTGTCCTCGATCCGGAGCACGAACGAACCACCCGAGCCGCGGGCCGCGAGCCAGTTGTACAGCGCCGTGCGCGCGCCGCCTATGTGCAGCACCCCGGTCGGGGACGGCGCGAACCTGACTCTCATATTGTCGCCGGAAGTGATGTCTCGATGCTAATCGGCGCCCACGTGTCCACGGCGGGCGGCCTCGTGCAAGCCCATGCCCGCGGTGCCGAGCGCGGCTGCGAGGCGATCCAGGTGTTCAACCAGTCGCCGCGCATGTGGCGCCCCACGCGCTGGAAGGACGAGGACATCGCGGAGTTCCTCGAGCTGATGGACGGCGGGCCGATCAGGTCGGTGCTGATCCACGCCGTCTACCTGATCAACACAGCCAGCGAGGACAAGGACCTGCGGGCCAAATCGATCGCTTCGCTCGTGCACGCGCTGCGGATGGGCGACGCGATCGGCGCGGACGGCGTGGTGGTGCACGCCGGGTCGGCGCTGAAGGGTGCCAAGGACAAAGCGCTCGTGCGCGCCGGCAAGGCGGTGAAGGAGGCGCTGGCGGACTCCGAGGGGTGCACCCTCCTGCTCGAGGACACGGCCGGCAGCGGCGCGACCCTGGGCCGGAGCTTCGACGAGCTGGCGGAGATGATCGAGGTGGCCGGCGGCAGCAGCCGGCTGGGAATCTGCCTCGACTCGTGCCACCTGCTGGCCAGCGGCTACGACGTGCGCACCGCCGACCACCTCGAGCGCGTCGTGGACGAGTGCGACGACAAGGTCGGCCTGGACCGGCTCAAGTGCCTGCACGTGAACGACTCGAAGACCAAGCTCGGCTCGAACGCCGACCGCCACGCCCCGCTGGGCACCGGCGAGCTGGGCGCCCGCGGCTGCGCCGCCTTCCTGTCAGAGCCCCGCTTCGAGAACCTGCCATCCCTCTTCGAAGGCCCCGGCTTCGCGGGCCACGGGCCGGAGAAGGAGGACATCCAGCGGATGAAGGAGCTGCGCCGGAACGGGCTGCGGTCGCGAAAGCGGCGCGCCTCCAGCTGAGAACTACAGGCGATCGCGGAGATCGAACTCCTCCGCCACCGGCACATCGAAGAAGTCCGGGTTCACGCAGTCGAACGCCTCGCTGTACCCGTCATAGGCACGCTCCACCGAGGCCCGGCACTGGGGCAGCGCCAGGCCGCTCATCTTGACCCCGCCGAAGCCCTGCCGCGTGCGCTCGGCCTGCTCGAACAGCTCCACGTCGATCTCGCCGCGGAACACCTTGTTCATGCAGCCCATGAAGCGGCGGCCGGTGTCCTCGTCGTCGTAGAGGTAGAGGAACTTGCAGCCCGACTCGATGCATCCTGAGGGGTGGACCACCCTGTCGCAGAACGCGCAGCATTGGCGGCACTCGTGAAGCTCCGCCGTATGCATGGGGAGTGACTGCACTCGGCAAGTGTAGAGCGACTCAGGGCCTCAGGCGACTACGCGAGCAGCGCCGTGTAGAGCGCCCAACTCGCTCCTGCAGGCGACGTTCGCGGACACCCGGAAGTCGTCCCCGAGCAGCAGCCGCCGCTCCCCCACGGCGAGCATCAGCTCGTGGTCGCCGGGGTGGTGCGTGACCACCTCGCGCAGGTCCACGAGGAACGCCTCGGGCACCCCCGGAGACACGTGGAGGGTAAGGCGCTTGGTGACCGGGCCGGCCGCGAATTCGGCGGCGGCCGTGGCCACCTCCTCGGGGGTCGGCTCGAACGCCTCCACCTCCTGCGCGACGAGCTTGGTCTCCCCCGCCTCCTTGTGGTCCACCCGCCCACGGACCAGCACCACGCGATCCACGTCGACCTTGTCCTCGTTCTTCGCGTACGCGGAGTTGAAGACGAGCAGTTCCACCTGGCCCTCGAGGTCGTCGAGGGTGGCGAACATCATCGGCTCGCCCTTCTTGGTGCGGATCCGCTTGCACTCGCTGATCATTCCGCCGACGAGCACCCAGTCGCCGTCCTTCTTCTGGCCGATGTCCGCGAGCGAGCAGTCAACCCGGGCGCGCAGCGCGGGCCGGACCTCCTTGAGCGGGTGACTCGACAGGAACAGGCCGAGCGTCTCCTTCTCCCAGGAGTTGAGGTCCTCGCGCTCGTCGGGCAGCGCGGGCACGGGCAGGTCGCGGTGCACCGGCTGGTCCGGGCCCGAGTCGCTCATGTCGAAGAACGACCCCTGGCCGGCGCGCGCGTCCTGCTGCGCCTGCTGCCCCGCGCCCAGGGCCTGCGCGAGCACGTGCATCGTGCCGGTGCGCGAGCCGGGCAGCGTGTCGAGCGCGCCGCACTTGACGAGCGACTCCACCGCCTTCTTGTTGACGGCGCGGCAGTCCACACGGCGGCAGAAGTCCCACACCGATTCGAACGGACCGCCCTCCTCGCGTGCCACCAGGATGGAGGCCACGGCCTGCGAGCCCACGTTCTTGACCGCGTCGAGGCCGAAGCGGATGTTGCCCTCCACGACCTTGAAGTCGTGCCCCGACTGGTTGACGTCGGGCGGCAGCACCTCGATGCCCATGTCCTCGCACTGGGCGACGAAGAACGGCACCTTGTCCTTGGTCGACATGACCGAGCTGATCAGCGCCGCCATGTACTCGGCCGGGTAGTTGGCCTTGAGCCAGGCGGTGCGGTAGGAGATGAGCGCGTAACAGGCGGCGTGCGAGCGGTTGAACGAGTAGTCGGCCGCCGCCTCGTTGACCGCCCACAGCTCGTTGATCACGGCCTCGGCCGTGCCCGTGCCGCGCGCGCCCTCGAAGAAGCGGTCCCGCAGCGCGGCCATGCGCTCGCGCTGCTTCTTGCCGATGGCCTTGCGAAGGTCGTCGGCCTCCGGGCCCGAGAAGCCCGCGATCGCCTTGGCGATCTGCATCGACTGCTCCTGGTAGAGGATCACCCCGTAGCTCGACTCTGTGATCGAGCGCAGCCGCTCGTCCGGGTAGTGCACCTCGTCGGGGTTGCGCTTGTTGCGCGCGTAGGTGTCGATGTAGCGCATGGCGCCCGGGCGATAGAGCGCCACCAGGGCGACCAGATCGTTGAACTCGGTGGGCTTGACCTTGCGCAGCGCGTCGCGCATGCCGTCCGACTCGAACTGGAACACCCCGACCGAGTCCCCGCGCTGGAGCATCTCGTAGGTGGGGCCGTCGTCGAGCGGCAGACCCGGAATGTCCGGACGCTCCCTGGACGACTCCTCGACGATGTCGAGCGCGGCCTCGATCACGTCGAGGTTGCGCAGGCCGAGGAAGTCCATCTTCAGCAGCCCGATCTCCTCGATCGGCTTCATCGAGTACTGCGTGACGGTGCGATACGAGCGCTCACCGTCCGCGTTGGCGCCGGCGCCGCGGTCCTCCGCGAGCTGCAGCGGCACGATGTCGGTGAGCGGCCGGTCGGCGATCACCACCGCCGCGGCGTGGATCGAGGAGTTGCGCACGATCCCCTCGAGGCCCTTGGCGGTCTCGATTACCTGGCGCGCCTCGGGCTCCGTGTCGTACACCCGGCGCAGCTCGGGCTCTTCCTTGAGGTACTCGTCGAACGTCTTCGAGCGCCCCATCACCGGCTCGGGGATCAGCTTGGCGAGGCGATCGCCGGTGCCGTAATCGAACCCGAGCACCCGGGCGGCGTCGCGCGTGGCGGCGCGCGGGAGCATCCGCCCGAAGGTCACGATCTGGGCGACCGACTCGCGGCCGTACTTGCCCGCCACGTACTGGATCACGCGCTCCCGGCCCTTGACCGAGAAGTCGATGTCGATATCCGGCATCGAGATCCGCTCGGCGTTGAGGAAGCGCTCGAAGAGCAGGTCGTATTCGATCGGGTCGACATCGGTGATGCGCAGCGAGTACGAGACGATCGAGCCGGCCGCCGAGCCGCGCCCGGGGCCCACGGCGATGCCGCTGTCCTTGGCGAAGCGCACGAAGTCCCAGACGATCAGGAAGTAGGCGGCGAAGCCCATTTTCTCGATAACCGAGAGCTCGAGCTCGAGCCGCTCCATCGCCTCCGCCGGCACCGGATCGCCGTAGCGCTCCCGGAGTCCCGCCGTGGCCAGCTCCCGGAGGTAGTCCGCCTCGGGCTCCCCGTCCGGCGTCTGGAAGCGCGGGATCAGCATCTTGCCGAGCTCCATCTCCACGTGGCAGCGCTCGGCGATCTCCACGGACGTGGGGACCGCCTCGGGCCAGGCGGAGAAGGCCTCCACCATCTCGGCGGTGTCCTTCAAATAGAACTCGTTGGTGTCGAAGCTGAGCTTCGGCTCCGCCATCGTGCTCTTGGTCTGGACGCAGAGCAGCGCCTTGTGGTGGTCGTAGTCCTCGCGCCCCAGGTAGTGCACGTCGGCGGTGGCCACAACCGGCCGGCCGACCTCGTTGGCGATGCGAGCGATCCCCTCGTTGGCCCGGTCCTGCTCGGCTATCCCGTTGCGCTGGAGCTCGAAGTACACGTCGTCCGGGCCGAATATCTGGAGCAGGTCGTCGGCGTGCGAGCGAGCGTCGGCCGGGGAGCCCTCCACCAGCCGGCGGCAGAATCGCGACTGGAGGCAGCCGGTAAGGGCGATCACGCCGCCCGAGTAGCGGCTGAGGAGCTCGAGGTCCACATTGGCCTTGCCGCGGCGGTAGCCCTCGAGAAAGCCGGCCGAGCTGAGCTTGACGAGGTTGCGGAAGCCCTCGTCGTCCCGCGCCAGGAGCGTCAGGTGGTTGCGCTCGTAGCGCACCGCCTCGCCCTTCATGTCGTCGACGAGGTACGCCTCGACGCCGATGATCGGCTTGATCCCGTGCTTGTGGCAGGCCTGGTAGTGCTCCACGGCGCCGTTCATCACGCCGTGGTCCGTGAGGCCGAGCGCCGGCTGCCCAAGGGCGGCGGCGCGCTCAGCCAGAGCGTCGATGCGGCAGGCGCCGTCGAGCACCGAGTACTCGGAGTGAACGTGGAGGTGGACGGCCGTCACGGGTCCCCGAATATAGGGTCGGGACCGGACCGCTCCCGGGCCTCGCCCCGCTAGTTGCGGACAGTTCGCGCGGGCCTCAGCGGCTACGGCGCTGGTACCAGAAAGCGGTGGAGCTGTAGACCGCGTCCACGTCGTTCATCGGGCCGTGCTCGATCCCGAAGCGCAGCGAGCGCCGGAACGGAACCGCGTCGGCCAGCATCAGCCTGTACATCGACCTGCAATCGTCGGCCGAGCATCCCGTGGCACGGTCGATCACGCTCGGGAAGCCGTTCAGCGGCAACGTGAAGGGGCGGGTGCGGAACCCGCTCGTGAAGTACCAGCCGCCCTCGTAGAAGTCCTCCGTTCCGGTGCCGTGAAAGCTCGGGCGGCTCTCCCCGTCCACGTACACCCGCTCATCGCCCTCCATGTAGAGCGTGGTGTTGGCGCGCATCGTCTGGACCACGCCCACGAAGGTTCCCCGGCCTCGCACCCGCAGGAACGACCAGTCCTCGCCACGCGTGGTCGGGCTCGGGCCGCGCGCCGTGGCGTGGAAATAGCCGTCGACCCCGCTTCGGAGCCGATTGCGCCATCTGGGCGAGCGGGCCGCGTCCACGCGCAGCAGACCATCCGGCACATCGATGCCCGTCGGATTGACCAGAGCGATGCTCACCGAGCGCCCGTACGGCATCGGCCACCAGGAGCGCATCCAATCGGTCGCGCGGGGGCCCATGCGGAACATAAGCGAGCGGACGGTGGCAGGCGCCCAGCCGGAGCCGAAGAACTCGCCCAGGGGTGCGTCCACCGCCAGATGACCGTCGAAGCGCATGCGCAGGCGGGTCCGGCGAAGGATGTCGGCGGAAATGAATGGGCCCAAACGGTCCAGGCCCCTCAGCCTCAGCGCCAGGCCGGCGATCGACCCTGAGCCCCTGAGGCGCAGGAGCCTGGTGGTGGAGACCCGCCGCAGTGTGAACGCGCGCTGCCTGGTGCGCGTCCGCTGGGGCGGCTTGGGGTCCGCGTGACCTGCCGTCCGGACGGCACGCGGGACCCGCCGCAGACGCTTGAACGCGGGCACGGCGTGGTCACCGGGAAAGGTGCGGTAGATCACGTGGTAGTAGTCCGGGTTCATTCCGGTGACCACTCGCATGGAGCGCCGGAACGGAAGCGGTACGCGGATGTATCCCCCTCCCGAGCTCTGTGCCGAGCTGGCCACCAGCGGGAACACGAACGGCGGCCCGAGCGCTCCGTTAAGGACATCCACGAGCGGCCCGTCGATCACCCTGCGCCCGTCCAGGTACACGCTGATCGTGCCGGTAGCAGCCAGGTTCCCGAAATCGCGGGTGAACCAGATGCTCTCGATCTGGCCCGCTCCGCGGCGCTCGGCTATCACGCACCCGGCGGGCACCCGGCGGGGGCACGAGTACGTGCCGTTGACCCCGTCGTCGTTGCCTCCGGTGCGGTCATAGCTCGAGACCTGAACCGTGCGCGTGGAGTCGCGGAGCCGGGAAAGCGTGTCGAGCCGGCTGTAGACATCCCAGCCCGTCGGCGACTTCCATCCTGCGGATGCGTCAGGGGCCGGCGCGGCGATGAAGAGCACGCTCGCGAGCAACACGACGGTCCGCAGGGCCGCTCGCCGGCTCAGAGTGACGCCCGGTCTCGCCGACGCCACCCGAATTGGTCGGCGAGGCGGGCCTCGCGACTCTCGGAATGATCATGGGGCGGGACCTGCATCGAGCCCGACTATAGGGAACCGTGCAACCACTTTTCGGGTGCGGTGACTACGACACGCTGGGGCGCGGAGGCCCGTGCCGCGCCCGGCCCGCGCGCCGCATGAGCGCCACGGCGAGCAGCAGCGGCAGGATCGCCAGGCCAAGCCTGTACTCGACCCCGTGAGCCCACCACGGGGTGAAGTCCTGATGCATGAGCGTCCAGACGAGCGGATAGGCCACGCTCGCCAGGACCAGTCCGGTGGCCAGCGGAGCGGCCGGCTGGCGCCTGGCCGTGACCCACGTGACGACGACGGCGAGCCCGAGGACGATCCCGAAGGCCCTCATGAAGGTCGGCGCGTCGTAGACCCAGGGCGCCGGATAGTTGTACTCGCCCCCCACGAGCACGCCAGGGGCGATCTCCCGGGGCGGCGCGAGCTCGGAGTCGGGGATCAACTCGGGCGCGGGGAGCAGCACAAGCAGCGAAGCGGCTGCCGGGAGAAGCCCGAGCGCCAGGCGAGCCGCGATCACGCGCCGCTCGCGGCGCGGCCGGCGCGGCATGGCGAGGCACGCAGCGATCAGCAGGAGATTGGGCAGGAGCGAGGCCGCGCCGAGGTCCACGGTGCCCACGTCGAAGAACGACGGGATGCCGGTGATGGTGGCGGTGGTGCCCAGCCCGAAGTGGGGCGCCACCGCGGCCGCGAGCGTGGCCACGGAGCCGGCCAGCGCCAGGCGGCGCACGCCCAGGGCGGCGCCCACCACGGCGGCCAGCGATCCGCCCAGGAGCAGCATCCAGCCCCACCCGAGCGGCCAATGGTCGTAGCGGGGCACGAACCCGTAGGTCCACAGCGCGAGCAGCGCCGCGGCCAGCGGGAGCGTCACCAGCTCGAGGGCCGTGCGCCACGGCGCTGACCTCAGCTCCCCGGCGGCCAGCCCGGCTCGCGCCCGCAGCCCCGCGGCCCCGAGCGCGAGGGACTCGCGCGGAAGAGCCCGCAGCCCGGCGGAGTCGACGGCGTCTCGGGCGCAATCGCGCACGGCGATCGCGTCATGACGGCGCGCTCTCGGATAGAGGCGGGCGGCCAGGCCGGTCGCGCCGTCGCGCAGCCGGCTACGGCTCACGAGAGCCCCTCCGCCGGCTTGAGCGACGCAATGCGGCGCACCACGCCCGCGGCGGAGGCCAGGCGATCCGCCTCCCGAACGACGGTTTCGCGGCCGTCGTCGGTGATCCGGTAGTAGCGACGCAGGCGACCCTCGACGGTCTCCTCGCGGTCGATCTCCAGCAGTCCGGTGGCCGCCATGCGGTCGAGCGAGCCATAGAGCGTGCCGGCCGTGAGCCGCACCCCACCTTCCGAGAGCTGACGGGCACGGGCGGAGATCGCGTAGCCGTGCAGGGGACCCTCGAGAAGGGATGCCAGGACGAAGTAGCTTGCCGGCCGGAGTTCCATCGTACGGCAGACGATATATCGCCTGCCGACCTATGTCAACGGCCTACTCGCCGTCGGTGGCCTTGGCGGCCAGGATGCCGCCCACCAGCACCAGCGCCACCGTGGCGGCGGCGCCGAACTTCACGCGGTTCTCCGCCACCTTGCGCCGGACCAGCCGGGTGCCGACCTGGTAGACGATCCAGCCGAGCACTTGGTATCCGCGAGAGTTCATGAGTCCCCTTCTTCCCGGTTTCGGATCTTGTACGCCATTCGCGACTGGAGGCTCCAGAGCTCGATGAAGCCGGGGCTGGCCTGCTGGGAGAAGAGGCCCCCTGACTCGCCGAACCCCGCCAGCGCCTGGTCGTAGAGGGCGTTGGGCGACTGGCGCGACACCGGCCGCGCCGAGCCCTTGTAGAGCCGCATCGTGATCGAGCCCGTCACCTGCTCGTTCACCGACTCCATCAACGCATTGAGGTCGCCCAGCAGCGGCTCCTGCCATAGGCCGGCGTACACGAGGAACGCCCACTGGTTGTCGAGCTGCGGCTTGAAGTTGTTCTGGTGGATGGTGCCCACCAGCTTCTCGAGCTCCCTGTGGGCGGGCAGGATGATCGCGGCGGCGGGCACCTCGTAGAGGTCGCGCACCTTCAGCCCCACGATCCGGTCCTCCACGTGGTCCACGATGCCCACGCCGTGGCGGGCGCCGATCTCCCCGGCCCGCTCGAGCAGCTCCACCAGCCCGAGCCGCTCGCCGTCGAGCGCCACCGGACGGCCGCGCTCGAACTCCACGACCACGTCCTGGGCCTCGTCCGGCGCCTCCTCCGGCCTGGTCACGAGCTGGAACACGTCGTCGTGCGGCGGCTCGGCCAGGTCCTCGATCGGCCCGCCCTCGGACGAGCGGCCCCAGAGGTTGTCGTCGATCGAGTAGGGCACGGCCTCGCTGCCGCCCTTGACGGGGATCCCGTGCTCGCGGGCGTAGGCGATCTCCTCCTCGCGGCCCATCTGCCAGCCCCGCACCGGGGCGATGATCTTCATCTCCGGAGCCAGCGCCAGCACGGTGGACTCGATCCGAACCTGGTCGTTGCCCTTGCCGGTGCAGCCGTGGGCGATCGTGTCGCAGCCCGACTCGCGCGCCTTGTCCACCGCGAGCTTGGCGATCAGCGGCCGGCCCAGCGCGGTGAACAGCGGATAGCCGCCGCCGTACAGCGCGTTGGCCTTGATGGCCGGCAGCACGTAGTGCTCGGCGAACTCCTCGCGCGCGTCCACCACGTGGCAGTCGAGCGCGCCCAGCTGGAGCGCCTTGCCGCGCACCACGTCGAATTCCTCGCCGGGCTGGCCGAGGTTCACGGTGAGCGCGACCACCTCGGCGTCGTACTCGTCCTGGATCCACTTGAGCATCACGCTCGTGTCGAGCCCGCCCGAATAGAGCAGCAGCACGCGGCCGACCTCGCCGGGCTCCGCCTCGTAGGAGGCCGTGGCCCGCAGTGTTGTGCGCTCCTCGCTCATCGGGCGGGCACGCTAGCAGCGCCCGTGAGAACGGCTTCGAGGGTCGCGAGCCAGTGCTCGGGCAGGCCGCGCTCGCGAGCGCCGCGGAGCACCAGCGCCGCGTACTCGGGCGTGGCCGGCGGGACCTCGGGGTCCTTGTCGATCACCTCGTAGGTGAGCGCGGGGCCGAGCTCCCCCGCCAGCTCGACCTCCACGTCGCGGCGCTGGTAGGCGAAGCCGGCGCCCTCCTTGCGGTCGAGCGCTTCCAGGACGGCGTCCGGGGCGTGGTAGGCCGCACCCCACACCCGCCCGCCCGGCGCGGGCACCACGTCGACCACGCCGCCGCCCCAGCGGATCGAGCGCCGCGTGCGCGCGAGCTCGAAGTCGTGCAACACGGCCACGCCCAGGAAGCGCGCCTCGGGCGCCACCTCCTCGGCGGCCAGATTGCTCCCGTACGCGAACAAGAGCACGCGCCACGCCCTACTCCACCAGGCCGCCGATGCGGCGCACGGCCTCGTCGATCTCGTCCTCCGAGACCGTCAGCGGTGGCAGCAGGCGCACGGTGTCCGGGCCGGTGGCGTTCATCACGAGCCGCTCGTCGAGCAGCGCCCGCCGCACGAGCTCGGGCGCGTCGGGCGCCCGGAAGGCCAGCATCAGCCCGAGGCCGCGCACCTCGAGCCCCAGGTCGCGGAGGCCGGCGGCCAGCCGCACGCCCTTCTCGCGCACGTCCGCGAGGAACGACTGGTCGTCGATCGTGTCGAGCACCGCGTTGGCGGCGGCGGTGACCACCGGGCCGCCCGCGAAGGTCGAGCCGTGGTCGCCCGGCTGAAGCACGTCGGCGTAGGCGGGCGAGGCCACGCACGCGCCGATCGGAAGGCCGCCGCCGAGGCCCTTGGCCACCGTCATCACGTCCGGCTCGATGCCCAGCTGCTGCCAGGCCCAGAGCGTGCCCGTGCGTCCCATGCCGCATTGGATCTCGTCGAGTACGAGCAGCGCGTCGTGGACGTCGCAGGCCTCCCGCGCCGCTGCCAGGAACTCGGGGTCCACCGGGTGGATGCCGCCCTCGCCCTGCACGGGCTCGATGATCACGGCTGCCACGTCGTCGCCCATCGGCAGCGGACCCCCGCGCGCCGCGACGCTGAATCCGGGCACGAGCGGGGCGAACGGAGCCTGCTTGGTCTCCTGCGGGGTGGCGGAGAGCGCTCCCATCGTGCGGCCGTGGAACGCACCCTCGAGCACCACGAAGCGACCACCGGGCTTGCGCCGCCGGGCCAGCTTTATCGCGCACTCGATCGCCTCGGCTCCGGAGTTGCAGAAGAACACCTTGCCGCCGAGCGAGGCATCGGCCAGCCGACGCGCCAGCCGCATGGCCGGCTCGGTGTAGAAGAGGTTGCCCACGTGCATGAGCCGGCCCGCCTGGTCGCGTACCGCCTCCACCACGCGCGGGTGGCAGTGGCCGAGCTGTGTCACGGAGATCCCGCTCAGGAAGTCGAGGTACTCGTTGCCGTCGGAGTCCCACAGCCGTGTGCCCGCCCCGCGCACGAACTCCACCGGCTGGCGCACGTAGGTGCCCATCATCGCCCCGCGCTCCAGCTCCATCAGCGCGTCTAGGGCCACAGCTTGGTCCCGCTGCCCTCGTCGGTGAAGAGCTCGAGCAGCAACGAGTGCGGCTCGCGGCCGTCGAGGATGTGAGCGTTGTCCACCCCGGCGTCGAGCGCGTGCAGGCAGGCCTCGAGCTTGGGGCGCATCCCGCCGCTCACCTCCGGGAGCCGCTGCCGCACCTCGTCCGCGCGCGCCTCCGAGATGCGGCTGGCCGGATCCTCGGGGTCGGCGCGCCAGCCCTCCACGTCCGTCAGGAAGACGACCTTGAAGGCACCGAGCGCCTCGGCCACCGCCGCGGCGGCCGAGTCCGCGTTCACGTTGTACGAATGGCCCTCGCGGTCCGCGCCCACCGAGGCCACCACCGGGATGTAGTCCTCGGCGATGTGGTTGAGCACGCTCACGTCCACGTGCTCGATGTCGCCGACCATCCCCATGTCGGTCTCACCGCCGATCCGCTTCTTGACCGTGAAGAGCTGCCCGTCGTCGCCGCACAGGCCCACCGCGGGCTGCCCGTGGCGGTTGAGGCGCAGAACGATGTCCTTGTTCTGCTTGCCCACCAGCACCATCTTCGCCACCTCCACCGTGGCCTCGTCCGACACCCGCAGGCCGTCCACGAAGCGCACCTCCATGCCGAGGCGCTCCATGTAATGGGTGATGTCCGGGCCGCCCCCGTGGACCACCACCGGGTTCATGCCCACGTATTTGAGGAGCACCACGTCGCGTGCGAAGTCCTCCTTCAACGCGGCGTCGGTCATCGCCGCGCCGCCGTACTTGATCACCACCGTCTTGCCGTGGAACTCCCGGATGTACGGGAGCGCCTCGAGGAGCGTTGCTACGTCCCTCATGACGTGTAGGTCGCGTTTAGTCGCACGTACCCCTCCGACAGGTCGCTGAAGAACACCTCGGTCTCGCCGCCCTCACCGGGGAGCGTCAGCTGGAGCTCCACCTCGGGCGCCGCGAACGCCTCCTCCAGGGCGCGCAACTCATCGGCGCCGAGATCCACCGCGTCGCCGGCGGACACCACCTGGCGGCCCTCGATCTCGAGGTCCGCGATGAAGGCCTCGCCCGGGGGCCAGACCTGGCCGGCGGCTTGGAGCACGCGACCGAAGTTGGGATCGGCGCCGTTGAGCGCCGTCTTTACGAGCGGGGAGTTGGCCACGGCGCGGGCCACCGTCTCGACGGTGTCGGGCCGGCCGTGCACCACCACCCGGCCGATTCGCGCAGCGCCCTCGCCGTCGCTCACGATCTCGATCGCCAGCTGGCGCAGCAGCGCGTCCAACGCCTCGCCGAACGCGATCTCGTCCGGGGTCTCCGGCTCCACAGCCACTCCGGACGCTCCCGACGCCTGCACCACCACCGTGTCGCTGGTGGAGAGCTGGCCATCCACGCTGATGCGGTCGAACGAGCGCTTGACGCACACGCCGGTGAGCAGCTCGATGCTCTCTGGCGCCAGCCTCGCGTCGGTCTGCACGAAGCAGAAGGTGGTCGCGTACCGGGGCGAGATCATGCCCGCGCCCTTGGCCTGTGCGGAGAGCCTGACGGTGCCGGAGGGCAGCGTCACCTCTACGCAGGCGCGCTTGGGCCCGCGGTCGCTGGTGAGAATCGCCTCCGAGAAGGTGCCGGCATCGGATCCCAGGGCGGCGCAGGCGGCGCGTATCCCGGCCAGCGCAGCGTCACGGGGTAGCTCGGTGCCGATCACCCCGGTTGACGCCACGGCCACCTGCTCCGGCTCCACCCCGAGGGCCTCGGCGGTGGCGGCCTGCTGCGCCAGTGCGGTCTCGAAACCGCGGCGGCCGTCGCCGACGTTCGAGCATGCCGCGTTGGCGGCCACTGCACGCAGCTCACCGGTGCGCGCCTGGCGCGACACGACCACGGGAGCGCCCACGCGGGCGTTGGTGGTGAAGCGGGCGGCCGACACCGTGTCCTCGGCGTCGCTCACCAGCACGCCCACGTCGAGTCCCTCCGGCTTGAGCCCGGCCGCCACCCCGGCGGCCCGGAATCCCACCGGCAGGCCCGTGGGCTCGAGCTCCCGCACGTGCGGGGGACGCTCGACCCAGCGTGAGCGGAAGAAGCTCACTCGAGCCCCGCCGCCTCGGGCAGCCCGAGCATCAGGTTGAGGTCCTGGAGCGCCTGGCCGGCCGCGCCCTTCCAGAGGTTGTCGATGGCCGCGAAGGCGATCGTCCGGTCGCCCACCACGGTCACGTGCACGCGGCAGCGGTTGGTGTCCTGCACGTGCCGGGTGTGCGGCGGCTCGTCCACCACGTCCACGAACGGCTCGGCGGCGTAGGCCTCGCGGTACAGCTCCACCGCCTCGTCCTTGGTCAGGCCGGGCACGGTGAGGTAGCAGGTGGCCAGAATCCCCTGGTCCAGCGGCACGAGGTGGGTCACGAAGCTGAAGCGCCCCGGGCCGAGCTCCTGCTCCACCTCCGCGCTGTGGCGGTGGCCCTCGACCTTGTAGGCGTTCACGTTCTCGGCGGCCGAGGAGTAGTGCGTCTCCTCGGTGGCCTCACGGCCGGCACCGGACACGCCCGCCTTGATGTCGAACACGGCGTCGTCGATGCGGCCGCGAAGGGGCAGCGTGGCCAGGAGTGCCGCCGTGGAGTTGCAGCCCGGGCCGGCCACGAGCGAGGCGGCGGCGATCTCGTGGCGGTGGGCCTCCGGCAGCCCGTACACCGCCTCGCCGAGCAGCTCCGGCGCCTCGTGGGGCTGGTACCAGCGCTCGTAGCTCGCCTGGTCGAGCCGGAAGTCGGCCGACAGGTCCACCACCTTCAGACCGCGCTCGCGCAGCTGCCTGACCGCGCCGGCGGCGGTCTTGTGCGGATAGGCCACCATCGCGGCGTCGGCCCGCTCGGCCACCGCGTCGGGGTCGAACTGCTCGAGCACCCGGGCCACTCCGTAGCGCGGGTACAGCTCGTCGTGGCGCCGGCCGGCGTCCGCGCGCGCGGTGGCCACGGTCAGGTCGAGCGACGGGTGGCGGTCCACGAGCCGGGCGCACAGAGCGCCGCCGAAGCCGTTGGCGCCGAGCACCGCCACGCGCGTCGGCGTGTCAGACACGGAGCCCCCCTCCCAGCTTCTCGATCTCGCGCTCGATGGCCACACGGCGCTGGGCCACCTCTTCGTCGGTGAGCGTGCGGTCCGGCGCCCGGAACTCCAGGCGGAGCGCGAGCGACTTGTTGCCGGCGCCCACCTGCTCGCCGCGGTAGAGGTCGAAGATCCGCAGCGACTCGAGCAGGTCGCCCCCGCCGGCGCGCACGGCCTGCTCCACCGCTGCCGCCGGCACGTTCTCCGGAACCACCACGGCGATGTCCTGCCTGACGGCCGGCACGCTCGTGACATCGCGGTAGACGTCGGTCCCTGGGTCGCCGAGCGCGTCGAGGTCCAGCTCGAAGGCGGCCACCGTCCCCTCCAGCTCCCACGCGGCGGTCACCTCGGGGTGGAGCTCGCCGACGAACCCGAGCTCGGTGCCGTCCTCGGTCCGGATCGAGGCCTGGCGGCCCGGATGCAAGAACGGCAGCTCACCGGGCTCGGCCTGCCAAGCCACCCCGGCGGTCTCGAGCAGCGCGTCGACCACGGCCCGCGCGGAGTGGTAGTCCGCGTCTTGGCGCGCCGAACGCCAGCCGGCCGGGCGGCCCACCGTGAGGACGCCTGACAGGTGATTGCGCTCCACCGCCGGGGTGTCGCCCTTGGGGGAGTCCGCCGGAGCGTCGTCGAGCGGACCCGAGGGCCGGAAGGTGCGGGCCGACTCGAACAGGGCCAGCTCGTCGCGACCGTGCGCGGCGTTGTGGGCAGCGGCGTCCAACAGACCGGGCAGCAGCAGCGGGCGCATCACGCTCTGGTCCTCGGTGAGCGGGTTCTCGAGGTGCAGCGCCGGCTCCCCGTCCAGACGCAGCCGCGCGAGCGCGCGCGGCGACGTGAACGAGTACGACACCGTCTCGTTGAGCCCGCGGTCGCGAAGCGCGTCCTCGAGCCGGCGGCGCAGACGCTGCTGCGCGGTGAGGGTGCCCACCGCCGCGCGGCGCGCCGGCAGCGTGGTGGGCAGCTTCTCGAGCCCGTGCACGCGCGCTACCTCCTCGATCAGGTCGACCTCGCGCTGAACGTCGCTGTCGCGCCAGGGCGGGACCACCCAGCCGCCGTCGGACGACTGCTCGAAGCCAAGCCGCTCGAGAATTTCCTCGACCCGCTCCGGTTCGATCCGCTCGCCCAGAAGGCGCTCGATCCGCTCGGACCGCAGCGGCACCACGCGCGGCTCCCGCGGGTTCGGGTACTCGTCGAGCGTGCCGGGCACGAGCCGGGCGCCCGCCAGGTTCACCATCAGGCGCGAGGCCAGGCGTTGCGCCGCCATCGCCTGCTCGGGATGAAGCTGCTTCTCGAACCGGGCCGAGGCCTCGCTGCGCAGCCCGAGCGCCTTCGAGGTGCGCATGATGTTCGGGCCGACCCAGGTGGCCGCCTCCATCAGGACGCGCGTGGTGTCATCGGACATCTCCGAGATCTGGCCGCCCATCACCCCGGCGATCCCGCTGGGGCCCTCGGCGTCGCACACGAGCGCCATGTCCGAGGTGAACGTGCGCTCCACGTCGTCGAGCGTGGTCATCCTCTCGCCTTCGGCGGCGCGCCTGACCACGATCTGCCCGCCGCGCACGCGGTCGAGGTCGAAGGAGTGCAGCGGCTGGCCGGTGGTGAGCATCACGTAGTTGGTGATGTCCACCACGTTCGAGATCGGCCGCTGGCCCGCGGCCATCAGCCGCTGCTTGAGCCAGAGCGGCGACGGCCCCACCTTCACGTCCTCGAACACCCGCGCGACGAACCGCAGGCAGATCTCGGGGTCGATCTCCAAGGATGCGTGATCGGCCGCGGTGTCGCTCCCGGACGGCTCGGCGTCCTCGTCAGCGGGATCGGCCGCGAGCGGAGCCCCTGTCACGGCGTGCAGGTCGCGCGCCACCCCGTAGACGCTCATCACGTCGGGCCGGTTGGGCGTCACCTCGAGCTCGAGCACCTCGTCGGCGATCGTCAGGTGACCGGCCAGCGCCTCGCCGGGCGACAGGTCGTCTTCCAACACCATGATCCCAGCGTGGTCGGTGCCGATGCCCACCTCGTCCTCGGCCAGGATCATCCCGCTGGACCGGACCCCCCGAAGCTTGGCCTCGCCGAGCTTGGTGCCGTCGGGCATGATCGCGCCGGGCAGCGCTACCGCCACGATCTGGCCGGCGGCCACGTTGGGGGCGCCGCAGACGATCGTGCGCGGCTCGCCCGACCCGTCGTCCACCAGGCACACGCTCAGGCGGTCGGCGTCGGGGTGGGGCCCGGCCTCCAGCACGCGCCCCACCACGAACCCGGACGGGTCGCCCACCCCCGCGCTGTCAAGCCGCTCGAGCTTGTCACCCGACATCGTGAGGGCGTCCGCTATCTCCGGCGCCGAGGTGCCCGGATCGCAGTAGCTGCGCAGCCATGCCAGCGGCACCCTCATGAGCCCGCCCCGAACTGCTCCAGCAGGCGGAGGTCGTTCTCGAACAGCATCCGCAGGTCGGGCACCTCGTGCACGAGCATCGCGATCCGCTCGATCCCCATGCCGAACGCGAACCCCTGGACCTTGTCGGGGTCGTATCCGTTCCCGGCCACGTAGCCGAGCACGTTGGGGTCCACCATCCCCGAGCCGAGGATCTCGATCCAGCCCTCCCCCTTGCAGGTGGGGCAGCGCTCGCTCCCGAGCCGGCCGGTGCCCTCACAGCGGAAGCAGGACACGTCCACCTCCACGCTCGGCTCCGTGAACGGGAAGTAGCCGGGACGCAGCCGCACCTCGGTGGCCTCGCCGAACATCTGCCGCGCGAAGGCAAGCAGCACGCCCTGGAGGTCCGCCAGTGTGATGTCCTCGTCGATGGCGAGGCCCTCGAGCTGGTGGAACATCGGCACATGCGTGGCGTCGGGCGTGTCGGGCCGGTACACGCGCCCGGGCACCACCACGTAGATCGGCGGCTCCTGAAGCTCCATCGCGCGCACCTGCATCGGCGAGGTGTGCGTGCGCAGCAGCACCCGCTCCGCGAGGTAGAAGGTGTCCTGGGGCAGCCGCGCCGGGTGCTCGGGCGGATGGTTGAGCGCGGTGAAGTTGTAGTAGTCGAACTCGATCTCGGGCCCCTCGAGCACCGAGAAGCCGAGGCCCACGAAGATGTCCTCCATCCGGCGCCTGATCTGCGAGATCAGGTGCAGGTGGCCCACGGGGAGCGGCGGGTCGCCGGGGAGGGTCACGTCGATGCTGTCCTCGGCGAGACGGCGCTGAAGCTCCGCGGAGCCCAGTTCGGAGTCCCTCGACTCGATCAGCTCCTCGAGCGCCCGGCGGACCTGGTTGGCTCCCTGGCCCACCGGGCCGCGCTCCTCGGGCGGCAGCTCGCCGATGGAGCGGAGCAGCTGGGTGAGCGGGGACTTCCGGCCGAGGTAGCGAACGCGCAGCTCCTCCAGCTGGCCCTGCTCGGACGCGCCCGCGATGGCCCGCTCGGCCTCTTGCCGGAGCTCCTCCAGGTCTGGACGCACGGGAGGCTCAGGCATGGCGAGCCATCCTATTGGCGAGCTCGTACAGCGCGACCGTGGCCGCCATGCCCACGTTGAGCGACTCGGGGCCGTCGTCGCGCAGCGGTATCCGGGCCGTGTGCGCCGCCCGCTCGAGCAGCTCCGCCGGCAGGCCCTCGCGCTCGGCACCGAGGCAGACCACCACCGGCGCCTCGGGCGGCGCCAGCTCGGCGAGCGTCACGGGAGCCCGCGGATCGAGTGCGAGGAGCGTGCCGGGCAGGTGCTCGGGCCGAACGCGCGCCGGCGGGCGGGCGAACAGCGATCCCATGCTGGCCCGCACCGCCTTGGGCGAGTAGGGATCGGCGCAGCCCGGCCCGAGGAGCACCGGACCGTCACAGAGGCCATGGGCCGAGCGGAGGATCGTGCCCACGTTGCCGGGGTCGTCCACTCCGTGGAGGTAGAGCATCACCGTGCCGCCCGGCTCGGACCAGCGGCGCGGATACACGCCGATCACGCGGCTGCCCGAACCCAGTGTGCTCACCTCGTCGAGCAACTGGCGCTCCACGTCGATCCCCGCGCGGAGCAGCACCTCGGGCTCCCAGCCGGCCGCCGCCGCCGCGTCCACCAGGTCCTCGCCCTCGGCCGTGAACAGGTCGAGCCGCTCGCGCCAGCGGTGCTCGCGGAGCTTGCGGATCGTCTTGAGCTGCTCGTTGTGGGGGGAGGTGATCATGTGATTGGTGCTCTGGAACGAAAAAGGGCGCCTCGCTGGGCGCCCGGGAGAGTGACTTTGCGGCTCGGCCTCTACGTCAGGCCGCCACCGCCTCCCGGGCGATCTCGGCAAAACGTCGGAAGGTCTCGGGGTCGCGGACGGCCATGTCCGCCAGCACCTTGCGGTCGAGCTCCACGCCCGCCTCGCGAAGGCCGTGCATGAACTGCGAGTAGCTGAGCCCCTCCAGCCGCGCGGCCGCGTTGATGCGCACGATCCAGAGGCGCCGGAAGTCGCGCTTGCGCGTCCGGCGATGCGCGTACGAGTACGAGTCGGCCTTGAGCAGGGCCTCCTTGGCCCGCTTGTAGCTCGACTTGGCCTGCCCCCGGTAGCCCTTGGTCCGGTCGAGGGTGGCGCGGCGCTTCTTGCGCGCGTGGACTGAACGCTTGACGCGGCTCACTTGTGGAGGAGCCTCCCGACCCGCTTCCGGTCAGCCTTCGCGACCTCGAACGGCTGCCCCAGCCGGCGCTTGCGCTTTGCGTCCTTCTTGCCCAGGTTGTGGCTCGTGAAGGAGTGCCGCGCGAGGAGCTTGCCCTTGGCGGTCTTCTTGAAGCGCTTCTTCGCGCCCGAATGGGTCTTCATCTTGGGCATGGCAGCGCCCTATTGAAGCAGACGCCCGGAGAGGCCCGGCTACGTGGCGGCGACGGCCGGTTCGGTGCTCTTCTTGTTCGGCGCGAGCAGCATCGTCATGTTGCGCCCGTCCTGCTGAGGCAACTGCTCGACCGTGCCCAGCTCCGCCACGTCCTCGGCCAGTCGCATGAGCAGCGCCTCGCCGCGCTCGGGATGGCTCTGCTCGCGCCCGCGGAACATGATCGTGACCTTCACGCGGTCGTCGCCCTTCAGGAAGCGGACCACGTGGTTCTTCTTGGTCTCGTAGTCGTTGTTCGCGATCTTCGGCCGCAGCTTGATCTCGCGCACGTTCACCTGCTTCTGGTGCCGGCGAGCTGCCTTGGCCTTCTGCTCCTGCTCGTACTTGTACTTCGAGTAGTCGAGCACCCGGCAGACGGGCGGGCGTGCCTCCGCGGCCACCTCCACGAGGTCGAGGTCGCGCTCCTGCGCGTACTTGAGTGCCTGGGCGGTGTCCACCACCCCGATCTGGTTGCCGTCGGCCCCGATCAACCGCACCTGCGGGACCCGGATCCGCTCGTTGATACGGGTCTCGTCGCGCTCCGGTGGGCGCCGATCGAACTTACGCGGGATCGGCACTAGCTACTAAACCAGCTGGACGTCAAAAGGCAGTAGTGGCGTCGGGTGGGAAACGGGCACTGGGCGCTTCAGCGGATTCCGATGCGCGAGAAATTTGTGCCCTTCATTCGCGGCGAGTATAGCGGCGGATCTAGTCCCGGCGTGCGATTTCTTCGCTCAGCCGGTCCGTGACCTCGGTGGCCGACATGGTGCCCAGATCGCCCTCGCGGTGTCGCCGGACGGCCACCTTGCGCGCGTCCTCCTCCTTGTCGCCCACCACCAGCATGTAGGGCACCTTCTGCAGCTCGGCGTCCCGGATCTTCCGGCCCACGGACTCCGTGCGGTCGTCCACCTCGGTCCGGATCCCGCTCCGGCCGAGCTCCGTGGCCACCAGGTGCGCGTAGGGCGCGTGGCGGTCCGCGATCGGCAGCACGGTGGCCTGGACCGGCGTCAGCCAGAGCGGCAGCTCGCCGGCGTAGTGCTCGATCAGGATGCCGATGAAGCGCTCGAACGAGCCCATCGACGCGCGGTGGATCATCGCCGGCCGGTGGTCGGCGTTGTCCGCGCCGGTGTACGTGAGCTCGAACTGCTCGGGCATGTAGTAGTCGAGCTGCACGGTGCCCAGCTGCCAGGAGCGGCCGATCGTGTCGGTCATGTGGAGGTCGATCTTCGGGCCGTAGAACGCCCCGTCGCCCTCGTTGAGCTCGTACTCGAGCCCACGGCTCTCGAGCGCGCCCTTGAGGGCGTCCTCGGCCTTGTCCCACATCTCCTCGGAGCCGACCCGCTTCTCGGGGCGCGTGGACAGCTCGAGGCGCGGCTGGAAGCCGAACTGGTCGTATATGAAGAAGCCGAAGTCGAGGCAGCGCAGCACCTCCTCCTCGATCTGCTCCTCCGTGCAGAACACGTGGGCGTCGTCCTGGGTGATGCTGCGCACCCGCAGCAGGCCGTGCAGCGTCCCACTCGGCTCGTGGCGGTGCACGAGGCCCTGCTCGGCGTAGCGGATCGGCAGGTCGCGGTAGGAGTGCGCATCGCGCTTGTAGATCTGGACGTGAGCCGGGCAGTTCATCGGCTTCAGGCCCATCGGCTGGCCCTCGACGTCCGTGAAGTACATGTGGTCGCGGTACACGTGCCAGTGGCCCGACTTCTTCCAGAGCTCCACGTCGTAGAGGACCGGCGTGCGCACCTCGGTGTAGCCGCGCTCGACGTTGCTCTTCCGCCAGAGATTCGTGAGCTCGTTCCACACGTGGGTGCCCTTGGGCAGCCAGAACGGCATGCCCGGCGCCACGTCGGAGAGCATGAACAGCCCGAGCTCGCGCCCGAGCTTGCGGTGGTCTCGAGCGCGGGCCTCCTCGAGGCGCTTGAGGTGCTCCTCCAGGGCCGCCTTGTCGAGGAAGGCCGTGCCGTAGATGCGGGTGAGCATCTGCCGGTCCGAGTCCCCGCGCCAGTAGGCGCCCGCGACCGAGGTGAGCTTGAACGCCCCGATCCGCTTGGTGCCCGGCCCGTGCGGGCCGCGGCAGAGGTCGGTGAACGGCCCGTTTCTATAGAGCGAGACGCTGTCCACGCTCTCGTTCTTCACGAGGTCCTCGATCAGCTCGACCTTGTAGTCCTGGTCCTCGCCGCGGAAGCGGTCGATGGCATCGGCCACCGGCAGCTCGGAGTACTCGAACGCCTCGTCGGCCTTCACGTGCTTGCGCATCTGCTCCTCGATGCGCTCCAGGTCGTGCTCGGAGATGCTCACGCCCTCCGGGAAGTCGAAGTCGTAGTAGAAGCCGTCCTCGATCGGAGGACCGATCGAGACCTTCACGCCCGGGTAGAGCTCCGTGACCGCCGTGGCGAGCACATGGGCCGCGTCGTGGCGGATCAGCCAGAGCGGCCCCTGACCGTTCTCGGGCGACTTGGCCGTGACGATCTCGATGGCGGCCCCGTCGGGCAGCGGCGCGGACAGGTCGCGCAGCTCCGACGCCGCGCCGTCGGCGGTCACGCGGATTCCGAGCGCGGCTCGCGCCAGGCCCTCGCCGATGGCGCGAGCGGCGTCGGCGCCCGTGGCGCCGTCCGGGAGCTCGAGCGGGTTTCCGTCGGGGAGCTGGACCTTCACGAGGTGCTCCACGGTACCGACCGCCGCCGGTTCAGAGGAGCTCTCCCAGCAGCCGCAGCTCGCGCTCGGCCGCTGCGGTCACGAGGAAGCGCTCGCGCACCCGTTCGCGCCCGGCACGACCCATCTCCACCGCCAGCCCCGGGTCGCGCACCAGCTCCACGAGATGAGCGGCGGTGGTATCCACATCGTCGGAGAGAAAGCCGTCCACGCCATGGCGCACGGTCAGCGGCAGGCCGCCTCCGGTTCCGCCCACCACCGGTGTGCGCCGCCAGAGCGCCTCGCACGGACCGAGGTCGAAGCCCTCGCCCAGCGAGCGCTCGAGCACCACCCTGGCCAGGTGCTGCAGCCCGCCGAGCTCGAGGCTGCCCAGCGACTCGTATGACGTGAGCAGCACCACGCCCGGCGTGTCGCCCACGTAGTCGGACACCTCCTTGGCCGCCCGCCACTCCTCGCTCACGGCGGAGTCCAGGGTCGCGGCCAGCACCAGCTGGAGCGACGGCTCGGCCGCGCGTGCCAGCCGGAAGGCCTCGATCGTCGAATGCGGATCGTCCCAGCGGTCGAGCGCGAGCAGCTGAAGGCAGAACGGGTGGTCGAGGTCCACCCCGAGCGGGCGCACCACGCGTCCGGGGAGCCGTGGCTCGAGCTCCAGGTTGCGCGGGTCGAGCGGGTCGATGCCCGGCGGGGCGTCGCGCAGCGCCTCGCCCGCCAGCCCCTCGGGGAGGAACGATGCGTCGGGGGTGAGCACCAGATCGCAGCCGGCGATCAGCTCCGCCACGCGTCCGAGCGCCTCCTCCTCCGGCTCGGAGGCGTTCACATGGCAGTGCCACACCACGCTCCGGCCCTCCAGCCACGGGGCCAGGCCCACCGCGCCCGGGTCGTGCAGGACCACCACGTCGTGGTCTCCCTCGATGGCCTCCGCCACCCGCGCGCAGGCCCCGGTGTAGGCGTGCCAGTCGGCCTCCGCGACCGCGCTCTCTCCCCCGCGCAGCCCGCCGTGGAGGGCCCCGGCCACCCTGCGGAGCTCGGGATCGCCGAACAGCACGCGCCACTCGACGCTCACGCCCGCGCCGGCCTCCACGGCCAGCAGCCCGCCGAGCAGCTCCGGCACCCGCCCGCCCGCCCCGGCGACCGTCACGTGGAGGATCCGCGCTCCCTGAAGCTCGCGCGCCGCATCGTGCACCGCCTCCACCGCACGGATGCCCGCGGCGGGCGCGTAGTCGCCCGGAGGACGGGGGGCCACCGCCATGGGCTGGAGGTCGGCCGCCATGGGCGGGCAGCGTACCCCGAACCCCGTTGCATCCCGGGGGACGGGCCCGTAGGGTCAGGAGCCCGTTGGTGATCCCGCCCCATGGCCGATAGCCGAACACTCCCAGAGCGGGCCCGGAGTCGCGTGGGCCTGGCCCTCCGGCTGCTGCCCGGCCAGCGCCACCGGCGCCGCACCGTGCTCGGGTTCGACTACGACCTCGACCTCGCCGACAACGCCCAGCGGTGGCTCTACCGGACCGGCAGCTACGAGCAGGAGCTCACCGACCTGCTGGTCGGTGAACTGAGCCAGGGAGATGTCTACGTGGACGTGGGCGCGCACATCGGGGTGCACGCCTTGGTGGTCGCCCGTCACCTGGCTTCGCTTGACGGTCAAGTCGTCGCCTTCGAGCCCACGCCGGACTCGATGGGCCGGCTCAAGAGGGCCGCCGCCCGGGCCGGTCTCCCGAACGTCACCTTCGTCCAGTCGGGGCTCGGCTCGGAGCCGGGCGAGATCGTGTTGCGCTCTGATCCTCGGTTCGGCCGCAACGACGCCGGGGTACGGTCCGTGTACGGGCCTGGTCACCGCGTCGGCTCCTTCCCGGTGACCACCCTCGACGCCTGGGCCGAGCAGACCGGCCTCGAGCGGCTGGACGTGGTCAAGATCGACGTGGAGGGCTCCGAGTATCAGGTGCTCCTGGGCATGACGGACACCCTGCGCCGGCTCCGCCCTCGCCTGGTAGTGGTGGAGATGGAGGACCGCCTGCTCGAGCGCGCCGGCGTGTCTGAGGAGCAGATCGACGCGCTCCTGGCCGAGCTCGGCTACTCGCGGTCGGAGCACCTCTGGCGCAACGTCGCCTTCCGGCTCTGAGCGAGGTCGCTTCAGCCCATTTCTGCCGTCTAGCGCCCACTCGATCGCATCCACTCCCGCTCAGCGGGACTCACTGCGATCCAGTCGCGCTCGTCAGCGCTGCTACAGAAAATGACCAAGTGTGACCCAGCTCACACTTCGAACACCCGTTCGTACCTAGCGTGACCTGAGTCAGTCACCGGCGCATGACGGTCCCTCAGTGGCCGCGCCGGTCTTTTGCCGCGCCCCTCCAGGTGCGGGTCGCCTCGCAGCCGGCGGCTATCCGACACGCGGAGGTGATGCGTGTGCGCAAGCTGCTCGTCCCGATGTTCATGGCAGTTGTCGTAGTCGTGCCCGCCGCCTCGGCGGCCGTGGGCCCGTTGGCCCCGCCGCCCGAGTTGCTGGAACGGGCCTCGAGCGACGTCTCGTCCGGTCCCGAGGCTCGTCGCAAGATCCAGAGCGAGGCACACAGCCAGCGCCTTGCCGCGGTCCGGCGCGCGAAGCGCAAGGCGCAGCCTGCCTTCACCGTGCCGCCTCATCTCCAGGCGATCGCCCAATGTGAGTCCGGTGGGGACCCACGCGCCGTCGGTGGCGGCGGCGCCTATCGCGGCAAGTACCAGTTCAGCTACTCGACCTGGGCCGGAGTGGGCGGCTCGGGCGATCCCGCCGCGGCGCCGGAGTCCGAGCAGGACCGCCGGGCGGCGATGCTCTACGCCCGCAGCGGCCCGGGCCAGTGGCCGGTGTGCGGTGGCTAGCGGCTGACGGCGCTGCCGGGCACGATGTCGTCCCGGCCGTCGTCCCAGCGGACCCAGGCCTTGTGGCCACCGTCGTAGTCGGGCGCCCACAGCACCAGCGTCGCCTCGTCCTCCCCCACCTTGCAGCGCTCGGTGGACTCCGGGTCGAGGCCTCGCCAGAGGCGCACGAACGCGTTCTGGTCCCACTCGTCACCGATCGTGGTGGGATCGGTGTGCCCGGGGCGCACGACGGTCTCGTGCGGCAGCTCCATCAGCACGTCCATGATCGAGTGCCTGAGGTCGGCGAAGCTCGTGGATCCGGGGGCTCGCACACCGCCCACGGACCCCTTGAAGAGCGTGTCGCCGGTGAACACCTCCCCGCCCACCACGAAGTTGAGCATGCCGTCGGTGTGGCCGGGCGTGTGGAGCGTCTCGATGCGCAGGCCGCCGGCCTCGACGGTCTCACCCGGCTCGATGGTCCGGTCCACGTCCAGGAGCCGGGCGGCCTCGAGCGGGTGGGCCACGATCTCGACTCCGTGGCGCTCCTTCCATACGTGGTTCTCTGCCACGTGGTCGGCGTGGTGGTGCGTCAGCAGAAGCAGGCCGATGTCCAGGCCGTGGCGGTCGGCGGCCTCGAGCAGCGGGCCGGACGGACCGCCCGAATCGATCACCACGCCCGTACCGCCCTCCTCGTCGCCCACGAGATAGGCGTTGGACAGCCAGTCCTGCTGCATGGAGCGTTCGACGATCATCGGTGCGCCGAAGCCTAGTATCCGCACGCGTGGACCAGCTTCGACGTGAGTTCCCGGTGTTCGAGCGGAAGGCCTACCTCAACGCGGGTTCGAACGGCCCCGTGCCGGCACGGGCGGCCGAGGCGGCCCGCGCCGCGATCGAGCGGCAGGCCAACGAGGGCCGCTCCGGCAAGGCCATGGTCGAGGGCCTGATCGAGCAGCTGGGTTCGCTCCGGACGCGCGTGGCCGGACTGCTCGGATGCGACGCCACCGAGGTGGCGCTGACGGGCTCGACCACCGACGGCGTGAACGCCGTGCTGTCGGCGCTCGACCTGGAAGCCGGCGACGAGATCGTGACGAGCGACGAGGAGCACCCGGGCCTGCTCGCGCCGCTGGCAGCCGCGCGCGAGCGGCACGGGGTTGAGATCCGCGTGGCCCCGCTGCGCGATCTGGCGTCGGCGGTGGGCGAGCGCACCCGGCTCGTGGCGTGCTCGCACGTGTCCTGGCGGACGGGCTACGTGGTGGACTGCGGCGCGCTGGCGGAAGCCGGGGCGCCTGTGCTGCTCGACGGCGCGCAGGGACTGGGCGCCGTACCGGTGAACGTGCGCCTGCTGGGCTGCGACTTCTACGCCGCGTCGGGTCAGAAATGGCTGTGCGGCCCCAACGGTACGGGCTACCTCTATGTCCGGGCCGAGCGCACGGCCGAGCTGGCTCCTCCCTGGCCGGGCTACGGCACGGTGTCCGACGCGTCCGACCCGCTCGAGTCGGCCTTCCACGACGATGCGCGCCGCTTCGACGTGGTGGGCTTTCCGGCCGAGCACCAGCTGGCCTGGGCGCTCGCCGCCCTCGACGTTCTCGAGGAGGCCGGCTTCCAGCAGGTGCACGAGCGCGCCTGCGCTCAGGCGGAGACGCTCGCGCTAAAGCTCGCCGACAGCGGCCGGGAGGTTGCCCCCCGCGGACACTCGACGCTCGTCTCCTGGCACGCGCAGGACCCTGCGGGACTCGTCGCCGACCTGGCCGAGCGCGGCTTGGTGCTGCGCGACCTGCCCGGCACGCCATACGTGCGCGCCTCCGTCGGGGCCTGGAACGATCAGAGCGACATCGACGGCCTGCTGAGCGCGCTCGGCGAGTAGCGCGGAGCTACTTGTCGAGCATCACGAAGAACGCGAACACGAGCGCCGCGGCCACCACCCCACTGGCCACCACCGCGAGCGCGCCGTAGGCCGTCGCCGCGACCGTCCGGCCCTCCCGTCCGTACTCGACTGCGCGATCGATGCCGAGCAGCGCCGTTCCGTAGGCGGCGGTCACCCCCACTCCCGCCAGCGCGGCGGTCCAGACCACCTCGAGCAGGTCGCTCACTTCGACGATGGTGGCGAGCGTCACCCCTCCTCCCCCGGCAAGGTGTGTGCTCGTTGCTCGGCGCGGCGGAGCAGGAGCACGACCGCCACGCCGAGGATCAGCGCGGACACGACGATCGGCCCGGCGGCGCCGGTGCCGAAGAGCCGGATGAACCCGTACGTGAATGCGCCGATCAGCGCCGAGGCGGGCAGAGTGATGATCCAAGCGGCCACGATGTTCCCGGCCACGCCCCAGCGCACCGCCGACAAACGCTTGGCGGCACCCGAGCCGATCACCGCACCGGAGATGGTCTGCGTGGTCGATAGCGGGAAGCCCACATGGCTGGACGCGAGGATCACGGCGGCGCCCGACCCCTGGGCGGCAAAACCCTGGGCGGAGTCCATCTTGTGGATGCGGCTGCCCATGGTCTTGATGATCCGCCAGCCGCCGACGTAGGTGCCAAGCGCTATCGCCGTGGCGGCGGATGCCACAACCCATTCCGGCACGTGGAAGTCGTCGGCCGCGATGTTGCCGTTGGCCACCAGGGCGAGGGTGATCACGCCCATGGTCTTCTGCGCGTCGTTCGTGCCGTGCGCAAGCGCGAGGAGGCCGCCCGAGATCACCTGGCCGACGCGGAAGCCCCGCGTGGCCCGCGCCGGTCGCATGCCTCCGACGATCCGGTAGATCAGCAGGATCGCCGCGCCTGCCGTCACGAACGCCAGTATGGGTGCGACCACCGCCGGGATCATCACCTTGCCGAGAATCCCGGTGTCGAAGTAGATCGCGGAGGGACCTGCGGACACGAGCACGGCACCGACGATCCCGCCGATCAGGGCATGGGACGAGCTCGACGGCAGGCCGAAGTACCACGTCGTGAGGTTCCAGGCGATGGCCCCCACCAGGCCGGCGAAGATCGCCAGGAGAGTGATCGCTGACGGATCCACCACGTCCTTGGCCACGGTGGCCGCGACCTCGAGCGAGACAAAGGCGCCTACGAAGTTCAGGATGGCGGCGTACCCGACCGCGATCCGTGGCGCCATGGCGCGCGTGGAGATCGACGTGGCCACCACGTTGGCCGTGTCGTGGAAACCGTTGGTGAAGTCGAACGCCAGCGCCGTGGCGACGACGATCACGATGATGACATCGCTGCCCAAATCTCCCCGCTAATCCCGGTCGATCAGGAGTTCTTGATGACGATGCCCTCGAGGATGTTCGCCACGTGCTCGGCGGCGTCGATCGCATCCTCGAGACGCTCGAAGATGTCCTTCCAGCGGATCACCACCATCGGATCGATGCCGGTGTCGAACAGCGAGGCGATGGCCTCGCGGACGATCCGGTCGCCGTCGTTCTCAAGCCGGTTGAGCTCCACCGTGTAGTGGGTGATGTCCTTGAAGCCGCGCAGTCGCGGCATCGCCTCGCCGATCTGGCGCCCGCACTGGTTGAGCACCTTGGCCAGCTCCTGCGCCTGCGACATCGGAGCCTCGATCTTGTAGAGGCCGAGGTAGTCAGCGACCTCCTCGGTGTAGTCCACCACATCGTCGAGAGCCGAGGAGAGCGCGTAGATGTCCTCGCGGTCGATCGGCGTGACGAAGGTCTGATTGAGGCGCCGGATGATGTCGTGCGTGATCCGGTCGCCCTCCTGCTCGCAGATCAGGATCTCGCGGGCGAGCTCGTTGCGCTCGGGAAAATCGCGGAGCATCTCCTCGAGCAGCCCGGTGGCACGTGCGATGTTGCCGCCTGCCTCTTCGAAGAGGTCGAAGAACTCGCGATCCCTGGGCGCAATGACGCTTGAGAGGCGCACTCGGCGGCACGCTAGCAGAGCCCCCGGCCCGAGCCGGAACGGTTAATCGACGTCGAAGCGGGCCTGTTCGATGCGGCGCGCCGGCGTCTCCCCGGCCCTTCCCAGCACCTCGCGGACGGCACGCGCGCTGGCGGCGTGGTCGTAGGCCACGCGGCGCAGCTCCAGGCTGCCGTCGGCGCCGGCGAGCGCATAGGCGGCGCGGTGGTCACCGTCGAGCGGGATGCCCACGCTGCCCGGGTTCACGAGCTCCACGCCGTTCGGGCCGGATCGCCGGAATGCGAGATGGGTGTGGCCGAACACGAGCCTGCGCGGGGTCCTGCCGGCCACCAGCTCCTCGTCCCCGTCCGACGGCTCGGGAAGGAAGCTCCGCATGTCGGACAGCGGCGAGGCGTGAACGTAGAGCGAGTCGCCGTCGCTCGTCTCCGGCAGCAGTGCGGCCAGCTCGGCGGCCACGCCGGCGCCGATCAGCTCGCGGCAGCGCTCGATGGCCGGAAGCACCGCCTCCGGCGCATCGTGGGGGTCTTCGAGCCAGCGATCCACGTTCCCGCGGATCCAACGGGCGTCGAGGTGCCTCAGACGCTCGACCGTCTGGAGTGGCCAGGCACCGAAGAGCGCGTAGTCACCGCCCAGCACGTAGCTGTCGGCCCCGGCCGATTCGGCGTCGGCGAGCACGGCCTCCAGAGCCGGCAGGTTCCCGTGCACGTCGTAGAGGATCGCGTGCATCAATGTTTGGGTGTGGTGTGGATCGGAAGCCTCATGTGGAGAGGATTTTCGAGCAGGGAGGTACCGGCAACGATGGCCGAACGAAACACAGAGCAGGATCCGAAGCGCAAGGACGAGCAGGACACGAGGGAGTGGACTCCCACATGGCGGAACACGCGGCCGCGCGGAAACCCGGTGACCGACGAGCGCGATCTCGCTCGCAGCGTGGAGCGCTTCGAGGCGGTGTTGGGGCGCTAACGGGCCGGTAGGGCGGCTTCGACTGCCGCCTTGATCGAGTTGCCGAAGTCATCAGCCCCTTTGCGGGCCGCGCGAAGCGCGAGCGGGGCGAGAAGCTTGCCCGCGCCGTGGCCCTCCAGGACGTTGTGGATGGTCACACGAGTGCCTTCTCCCTCGCGCGCGAGGTCGTAGCCCCCCTCCGTGGCTGTTACGAGATTCTTCGAAAGCTCGGCCCAGCGGATGCGGGTGGGCGGCTCGAACTCGGTGATCTTGAACTCGCGACTGGTCTTCATGCCGGCGTCCTTGACGGTGCTGGCGTAGATGGTTCCGGCCCCGGGTGGTCCCTCGGAGGTCTTGTTGATCTCGAGGACGCGCGGGCTGAACTTGGGATCGTTCTCGCCGTCCGCCAGGAAGGCGAACACCTCGTCGATCGGACGATCGACCACGACCGTCGCCTCGAACCTACCCGCCATGTGGCCTCCTAGTGATGGGAATGAGCCTGCGCCGCCAGATCATCTCAGAGCGGGTCGAGGGCCATAAACGGACGAGGTTGAGACTGAACGGTCTCGCTCGGGGTAAATTCGCCCAAGAACGTCATCCCCCACGATGTCTGTTCCAGGCGAAGCCCCGAGCGGAAGCGGGGCTTCGCCCGTTGTGGGCTGGCCGGTGCCGGGAGACTCACTCGGGCAGACCCACGGCTTCGAGGGCCTCACGCCGGTCGTGGAACCACGCCAGCCGGACGACCTTCCCGTCTCGCAGCGTCCACAGGTGCGACTCGTCCTGAGTGAAGGCCACCCCGTCCGCGCTCGTCTTGGCAGTGAACGTCGTGAAGCACAGCACGCGACTGCCCAGGTCACGGAACTCCGTGGGTTCGCTGCTGTCGAAATGGAAGGCGGCCTCCAGGCTGTCCATGGCAGCCGACCAGCCCTCATGGCCATGTCTCGTCCCGGGCTCGACGGCATAGCTCGGATTGACCCACTCGAAGTCATCGGCGATGAACGCCAGGGCCGCACGGCGACCATCGGGCCCGTTCCAAGCCTCATACAGAGCCCGCACGACCTCCACGTTCTCCTGGGACATCGCGGCCGAGTATTCCCCATCCCTGGTTGCCCGGTGACTCTGGGATGTCGGAGTAGCCGCTCCGGACCGGTTGCTTACACCACGCTGAGCACTAGGGTCAGCGCTCCGGTGAGCCGGTTCCTGTTCCTCCTGTGCGTAGTGGCTGCCGTAGGCGGCTCGGGCTGCGCTGTCGGGGTGCGCCAGCCGGCGACCGACATCACGAAAACCAGCGCGCTCTTGCGGGGGAACGCGGTATCGACGGAGGGTGGGGCAGGCAGCTACTACTTCGAGTACAGCCGCGGCGGCGCTAAGCAGACAACGCCGGCTCGGCCTATTGAGTTCACTGCAGGCGATTCGCAGCCGGTCTCTGAACCGGTCACCGGGCTCGACGCGGGTCGTGTGTATGAGTTCAAGACGTGTGCCGAGGACAGCGAGAACCCGGGCAGCCCGTTCTGCAGCCCGCCCGCGCGTTTCGAGACGGACACCGACATAACTCTCGAGCTCACGCCCGACTGCGACAGCTATCCGACCTACCACGGGATCCGGGCAGCAGCCAGAGGCCTGCCTCCGAACGAGGAGTTCACGGGCACGATTGACAGTCCGTCCTACGAGCCGTGGAGCCAAACCGTTACAGCGGGCACAACCGGGAGCTACGGCGTGTCCTTCCTCGGCGACGAAGAGCCAGGTCTGTTCGTTATTACCGTCGACTCGCCGCTCGGCGGCAGGGTCACCGAGTCGATCTTCGTCGACTGCACGCCCACGTCCTGACGCGCCCGTGAGAAGCAGAAAACCCCGCCGTAGCGGGGCTTTCGGGACATGGGCCGTACTGGGCTCGAACCAGTGACCTCCGGCTTGTCGAGCCGGCGCTCTCCCAGCTGAGCTAACGGCCCGAGGAGCTAGGCGGCGACTCTAGCACCGGCCGACTGGGCCTCCGCCGCGCCTGCCGGAGGCATCTTGCCGTGCTTTCGCATGGTGATCTCGAAGGTCTCGCGGCTCGAGTGCTCGGGGGTCCAGCCGAGCGTCCGCTTGAGCTTCTCGTTCGACACGATCCATGAGTAGAGGGCGAAGTCGATCTGCCCTGGAGGAGCCTCGGAAGCGCGCAGGCGCCACATAACCCGGGCGAGGGCACGGTAGACCCGGAGCGGCATCTTGCGCACCGGCGCGCCGATCAGCTCGCCGCACTCGCGCATGGTCATGAGGCCGTCGCCGGCCACGTTGTAGGCGCCGCCGTGGCGTCCGAGCAGCAGGCCCGTCACGGCCTCCACCACGTCGTCCTCGTGGACGAACTGGATCTGCTGGTCGAGCGTGCCCACGTCGGCGGTGAACGGGGTCTTGGTCCAGAGGCGCACGAGGTAGTTGTCCACGTTCGGCCCGAACACGATGCAGGGCCGCACGATCGTGAGCACCCGGTCGGGATGCTCGCTCGCCCACAGTTGGCAGATTCGGTCCGACTCGGTCTTGTCGCGCGCGTACGAGAAGCGCGCCACCCCGCGTACAGGATCGTCCTCGGTGAGCGGCACCGGGTTGTCGGGGAAGGCCCCGTACGCCACCGCCGACGTGGTCACCAGCACCTGCCCGACGCCGGCCGCAGCCGCCGCGTCGAGCACGTTCTGCGTGCCGTTCACGTCCACGTCGTACATGAAGCCCTCGTCGTGGGTGGGATTGAGGATGAAGGCGAGGTGCACGAGCACGTCCGGGCGCGCCGCCTCCACCACGGCGCGCACGGCCTGGCGGTCGCGAACGTCGATCTTCTGGAACTCGGTCTTGGGGACGAAGCTCCGCGGCGCGGCCACGTCGCAGATCACGATGCTCTCGGTGTCCTCGCGGCGTGACAGCCGGTCGACGAGCCTCGTGCCGATGTAGCCGGAACCTCCGGTGATCAGATAGCGCATGTGAGTAGATCCTCCGTCCGCGAGTTGGCCCGCATCCTAAAGCCAAACGGCCCGCCACCGACACCTGAGTCAGGAAGACCGACGGGCCGGGATGCGGAACGCTGCCGGCGGTACGTCTCCAGGAAGCACGGGGCCCCCGATGGGGCCCCTTTTCCTTTGGTCAGCGAGCGCTCGGCGACGAGTCCGGGTGGTCGTGCACCTGGAAGTCCCCTGACGCCAGGGGCAAGAAAGCGGGAGGCACCCCAGGCGGCGCGGGGAAGAGGAAACGATCGTCCGTAGCCGCCGGGCAGGTGGTCGGAGGGGTCGCGACCGTGGTGTGCGTCATGTAGTCAGGGTCGGCACCGTTGTCCTTGACGAACACCAGCGCACCTCCCGAGGGGTCGTCCCCGCTGATCGGCGTGATGTCGAAGCCGACGGTGGCCCGGGTCCCCTCCACACGCAGGCACGTGACGACGCCCGAGTCCGCGACTCGCGGGACCAGGGATCCCGGCAGGATCCACGCAGACCCCCGCGGCGCCGCTCCACCGGAGCCGCTGTGCGCGTCGAGGGCCGCGGCATAGTTCGTGATGCCGAGATCGAGGAGCACGCCTTCGCCGACGACCGAGTCGAGCCCGTCCGTGGTGGCCAGGGTCTGATGCTTGCCGCACGCGCCGCGTCCGAACTCGTCCTGGGCGCAGAGCCTGTAGTGGTAGAGCGTGCCGTGCGCCAGGCCGCCGGCCACGTCCGACACGTACTTGAAAGCGCCCGGCATTTCGGTAGAGCGCCACGGCGTGGTGCTGCCGTACGCCTCCGTCGGCCCATACTCGAACCGGTAACGCGTGAGCCCGTCCTCGGTGTTGCGGACGTTTCCGGTGAGCGTGGCCCCCACGTCCGTTGCGCGCGTGGCCGACAGGGTCTCCCCCACGCCACATCCGGCGCTCAACGCGGCCACCACAACCACTGCCGCCCGGACCGTCTTCACGCAGCCGACCCTAACCGCTCAGGTGGCCTCCGTGTCGGCGAACTTGGCCTCGAGATCCTTCATCACTCCAGGTTCGCGCAGAGTCGTGACGTCGCCCAGCTCGCGGCCCTCCGCGATGTCACGGAGGAGGCGGCGCATGATCTTGCCCGAGCGGGTCTTGGGCACGTCGGCCGTCCAGATGATGCTCTTTGGGCGGGCCAGCTTGCCGATCCGCCTGGCCACGTGCTCGCGCACCTCGCTCTCGAGCTGCTCGGTGCCCTCGAGGTCGCCCTCGAGGATCACGAACGCCGAGATCGCCTGACCGGTGTCCTCGTCCTGCGTTCCGATCACGGCCGCCTCGGCCACCTTCGGGTGCGAGACGATCGCCGACTCCACCTCGGCGGTCGAGAGGCGGTGGCCGGAGACGTTCACCACGTCGTCCACGCGACCGACGATCCAGAAATACCCGTCCTTGTCGCGCCGCGCGGCGTCGCCCACGAAGTACGTGGTCTCGCCGAACTTGGAGAAGTAGGTCTCCTTGTAGCGCTCAGGATCCTCGTAGAGATTCCGCAGCATGCCCGGCCACGGCCGGGTGATCGCGAGGAGCCCCTGCTCCCCGTCGGGCACCTCGTTGCCCTCTTCGTCGAGCACGACCGTCTCGATGCCGGGCAGCGGCCTCGTTGCCGAGCCGGGCTTGGCCGGCACGATGGCGGGAAGCGGCGAGATCATGATGTGGCCAGTCTCCGTCTGCCACCACGTGTCGACCACCGGGCACTGCTCGCCGCCGATCACCTTCCAGTACCAGATCCAGGCCTTGGGATTGATGGGCTCGCCCACCGTGCCGAGCAGGCGGAGCTTCGAGAGGTCGTGCTTCTGCGGGTGCTGGACCCCCCACTTCATGCAGGCGCGAATCGCGGTCGGAGCGGTGTAGAAGAGCGTCACGCCGTAGCGCTCGCAGAGCTCCCACCAGATGTCCTTGTCGGGATAGTCGGGCGCCCCCTCGTACATCACCGAGGTCGCGCCGTTCAGGAGCGGGCCGTAGACGATGTACGAGTGGCCGGTGACCCAGCCCACGTCGGCCGAGCACCAGTACACGTCCTCGTCCGGCTTCATGTCGAACACGTACTTGTTGGTCCAGGCCACACCGGTGAGGTAGCCGCCGGTGGTGTGGAGAATGCCCTTGGGCTTGGCGGTGGAGCCGGAGGTGAAGAGCACGTACAGGGGATGCTCGGCATCGAGTGGCTCGGCGGGGCAGTCCTCGGAGGCCGCCTCGATCGCCTCGTCGTAGAAGATGTCGCGCCCGTCGCGCATGTCCACGTCGGCGCCGGTGTTGCGAACCACCACCACGGTCTCGATCGAGGGCACCTCGTCGAGGAAGCCGTCCACCTCTGGCTTGATGGCCGCCACCTTGCCCTTGCGACGGGCGCAGTCGACGGTGATCAGAGCCTTGGCTTCCGTGAACTCCATGCGCTCCTTGACCGACTCCGTCGAGAAGCCTCCGAACACCACGTTGTGGGGCGCGCCGATCCGGGCGCAGGCGAGCATCGCCACCGCCACCTCGGGGATCATCGGAAGGAAGATCCCCACCACGTCGCCGGGCTCGACTCCGCGCTCCTTCAGCACGTTGGCCAGCCGCTTGACGTCGCGGAGGAGCTCGGCGTAGGTCACGTCGCGCTCCTCGCCCTCCTCCCCGCGCCAGTGGTAGGCCACCCGGTCGCCGCGGCCGGCGTCCACGTGGCGATCGAGGGCGTTGTGGGAGGCGTTCAGCTTGCCCCCCGTAAACCACTTGTAGAAGGGGGCCTCGGACTCGTCGAGCACCTGCTCCCAGGGCTCGAACCACTCCAGCTCCTCGGCCTGCTTGGCCCACCAGGCCTCCGGGTCCCGCGCGGCCTCCTCGTACACGGACTCGTCGGTGATCAACGCATCCTGGACGAACTCCTCGGGCGGATCGAAGATCTCCTGATCGAGCAGCTCGCCCAGCTCGCGCTCGATCTGGTCCGCCGTGGCCTTGGTGCCGCCTTCCATCCTGCTCCCTCCGGTTCGACTCTCGGGAGAGGTTCTACCCGAACGTGGAGGGGCGCAAGCCGCGCCCCTCCACATGGGTATCGATCACGGCCGCGGCAGCGCGCTCATCGCCGCCGTGGCAACGCCCGTGCGGGGGCCGCCGCCGTTGACGGACAGACCCGGGCCGCCCTCGGCACCAAGACCCGTCTCCGAGCGGACGTAGAGCTCGTCGAACATGCGCTCCGCCGCCGGCTCCCGCGCGAGCATCGTGCCCACCCAGCAGCCGATGAAGCCCAGAGGAATCGAGACGATGCCCGGATTGGCCAGGTCATAGAACCCGAGGGCTCCGCCCTCTGAGTCAGCGCCGGGCCACACCTTCGGGCTGATGACCACGAGCAGGATCGAGCTGAACACGCCCGTGAGCACGCCGACGATCGCACCCGTGGTGTTGAACCGCCGCCAGCTCAATGCCAGCAGCAGCGCCGGGAAGTTGGCGCTGGCAGCCACCGCGAACGCAAGGCCCACCATGAACGAGACGTTCAGGCCCGAGCCGCCGATGACGGCGACGATGATGGCTATGGCGCCGATCGCCGCGGCCGCGATCTTCGCGACCCACACCTCCTCCTTCTCGGACTCCCGGCCCGCGCGAACGACGTTCGACCAGATGTCGTGAGCCACGGCGCCGGAGGCCGAGATCACGAGGCCCGCAACCACCGCGAGGATCGTCGCGAAGGCCACGCCCGAGATGATCGCGAGGAACAGCTCTCCACCGAGCTCGTCGGCGAGGTTGGGGAGGGCGAGGTTGCCGCCCGTGCCCGCCGCCTCCTCGCCGGCGGGTCCCAGGAGGGCTCGCGCGCCGAACCCCAGGAACGTGGTCATCAGGTAGAAGGCGCCGATCAGCACGATCGCCCACATCACCGAGCCGCGCGCCGCCTTGGCGTTCGGCACCGTGAAGAAGCGCATCAGGATGTGCGGCAGGCCCGCGGTCCCGAGCACCAGTCCCAGCCCCAGCGACACCGTGTCGAGCGGCGTGGTCAGGAAGAGGCCGGGCTCGAGGTACTTCTGTCCTTCGGGCGACTGCGAACGCGCGTCCTTGAACAGCTCGATCGGGTTGGCGCTCGTCTTCGTCATCACCCAGACGGTCATGACCACCGCGGCGCTCATCAGCATGAATGCCTTGATGATCTGCACCCAGCTGGTGGCGAGCATGCCGCCGGCGATGATGTAGATCACCATGAACGCGCCGGTGAGGACGACCGCGAGCGAGAAGTCGATGCCCACGAGTGCCTCGATCAGCACGCCGGCGCCGACCATTTGGGCGATCAGGTAGAAGGCCACCACGGCCAGCGTTCCGAGCGCGGCCGCGCAGCGGGCCGGCTTCTGCCTCAGCCGGAACGTGAGCACGTCCGCGATCGTGTACTTGCCGCTGTTGCGCATCCGCTCCGCCAGCAGGAAGAGCACGGCCAGGAATGCCACCAGGAAGCCCACGGAGTACAGGAAGCCGTCGAACCCGAACAGGTAGATCAGGCCGGCGATGCCGAGGAACGACGCGGCCGACATGTAGTCGCCGGCGATGGCAAAGCCGTTCTGCGGGCCGGTGAGACTGCGCCCGGCCGCCCAGAAGTCAGTCGCCGTGTTCACGCGCTTCGACGCGAAGTAGGTCACCACCATCGTGACGCCTACGACGCCGCCGAAGACCGCGAGGGCGGTCTCGTTGACTGCGGCGAAGAGCGTCATTGGGGCGCCACCTCACCGGTCGCAGCGGGCGGAGTCCGGCTGGGCTGCACGGGGGCCTGCTCGACTTCGTCGGGCGTGCCCTCGAGCGCCTTGCGCACGGCGCGCTCCGCGAGCGGGTCGAACACCCGGTCGGCACGGCGCACGTACGCCCAACCCAGGACGAACGTCATGAGGAACTGGCTGAGCGCGAGCACGTAGCCCACCGTCAGGCCGTCCCAGATGAACTCCCGGCCCATGAAGTCCGGCGCGTACCCGGCGAGGATGATGAAGCCGAAGTACCAGGACAAGAAGAAAACCGTGGCCGGAAGCACGAACGCCTTCTTCTTTGTCACCAGCTCGCGGAACTCGGGCGAGCGCTCGATGGCGATCCAGTCGATGTCCGGCCGCCCGCCCCCGCCGGCCAGGTCCCCGATTTCCACCGCGCGTCTGGGCGCGTCTGCCATATCGATCTCTCCTTCTCCCATGGCCCCCGCAGCCCCCACCACGTGAGCCGTTCGCCCGCCGATCTACCCGAGACCGGGCCGATCCATGCGCAGATACCCCCGTTTGGGGGGTCGGCTGTGCCTAGTCAGGGGGAAGCGTGCAGACGGTGCCGTCGTCGTTGCGGCCCTGGTCCGCGTCTGGCGGCTTGATGATGAGCTCGTCAATCCCCCGGAGCTCCTCGTAGTCGCCCAGCTTGGCCTCGTCGCACACGCGGTCGCCCTCGGCGTCGCTCTCGACCTTCACGAGCGCCTGGCCCTCGGCGGGCGCGTTGAGCACGAACGCGGGATCCAGCACGCCGCTGCGCTCGGCGTCCTCACCGCAGCCGAAGAGCGCCGCGGCGGCGAGGGCGACCACTAGCGACCGGCGCAGCACCCTGTGAGCGTAGTGCGAGTGGCCGAGGCGGGATACTCGGCGGACGATGTCCCAGGAGAACGTGGAGATCGTGCTCAGGTTCTTGAGCATGGAGGTCGACGAGGCGCTGCCCCTGGCCGATCCCGGCATCGTCTGGAACCCGATCGAGGAACTGCCCACGCAAGGACACGAGGCGGTTCGAGCGAGCCTGGCGCATTGGAAGGCCGAATGGGAGGACTACGAGCTGGTGCCCGAGGAGTTCGTGGACATGGGCGACCGCGTGGTTGCGACGGTCCTCTTGGGAGGGCGCGGTCGCGGAAGCGGGGTCGAGGTCGACGCCCGCTTCTACGACGTCTACACGGTCCGCGACGGCAAGATCGTCCGCATGGACCAGTTCACAGACCGTTCCGAAGCGCTCGAGGCCGCGGGGCTGGCGAAGCAGTAAGGCGCCGACCGGAATCGAACCGGTGTGAACGGCTTTGCAGGCCGCTGCGTAACCACTCCGCCACGGCGCCGGAGCGGCCCTAGCGTAGCGGCGGGTCCGCGGCCGTCGGCCGTCGCCCCAAACAGCCGTCAGAGGGCGTATCGTCCCCTGTCCGGACGATGGGGGTTACGACAGTTTCCTTCCTGGTGCCGGGAGGCAGGGCAGCCGCAACTGCCGCTCGTCATTGGGTGCTCCTGGCAGGGGGCCACATGTCGCGAGATGTCCGCGACAGCCTTGCGCTGCTCTTATCCGAGATGGTCAACAACGCCGTCCAGCACGGCGGCGCCGACGAGGACGAGCGCATCCAGGTCCGCCTCTCATGGCCGTCGCAGCGGCTCCGCGTAGAGGTGCTCGACCCGGGCACCAACCGGCGCGAGTCGATCGAGCGGGTCACACGCGAGGGCGGCTGGGGGCTCGTGCTCGTGGACAGCATCGCCGACCGCTGGGGCCTCGAGAGCGCCCCCGAGGGCGGCAGCGTAGCCTGGTTCGAGTTGGCCGTCGGCGGCCGGCACAACTAGCCGGTCGCGCCGGGCGCCGGGGCTATACTCGGCCGTTCGCGCGGCTGTAGCTCAGCTGGCTAGAGCGTCTGCTTGCCATGCAGAAGGTCGTGGGTTCGAATCCCATCAGCCGCTTCGCGCGCGGAGTCGCATCTGGTGCGGGATATGCCTTGCCAGCGGGGGCGCCTCGGTTTCGAACGGGGTGGTCCGCTGGCCTACTTGTGGCCGGAACGTCTCTGCCCGTCGCCGGGTGCGACCCGCTCCTGCCGACCGTCGAAGGCGTCGAGCGCCGCGCTCTACCGGCACCGGCACCGTCCCTTGCGGGGGCCGGAGGCGGGCGCATGTCCAGAGCGCTCAGCATCTTTTCAAGCTGGCGGCGACCTCGGCCGATCTTCTTGGCAAGCAAGTAAGTAGTCGATAAAGGCAAACCCGTCGTGAGGCGGGGACGCAAAGCCAGAGGTCTCTAAGCACGATTGCAGTGAGATAGCTCGGCCGCCGACTCGAACCACACCTTCAAGGAGATTCGAGTCATGCCGCTGTCAAGTTCCATCCGCACGCCCCGGCGTGCCATCTCGACCGCGCTCGCGAGCGCGTTCTGTGTTCTCTCTCTCGCCGCTCTCCCCAGTGGGGCGCTCGCGGCAGACGTCGTTGCGACGACGCCGGCCGGGATCGACATCCTCGAGACGGCCGACACCGCGCAGACCTGCCGCGCACCGCAGACCATCAACCCGTTCGCCGGCTTCGGAGACATGCGCGACTACGTGCTCGCGCCCGGAGGCACCTTCGAGGAGAAGCAGCTCGACGGTTGGCAGGTCGTCAAGGCCAAGCAGGACGGCGACCACTCGCAGTTCGACCTCGCCGGCAACGGCAAGGACGACAACAAGCACTCGCTCAAGGTCCCCGCAGGCGGATCGGCGGTCAGCCCCGCGATGTGCGTCGACCTGCACTACCCGACGATGCGATTCATGGCCAAGCCCCAGAAGAACAAGGGCCGGCTCGACATCCAGGTCGTCTACCCGGACAGCGACAACCCCGTCTTCCACGACTCCGGCAGCCTCGACTCGACGGGCAAGGACTGGACCGCCACCGGCGACCTGCCCGTCTACCCCGAGCGTGGCGGGGCGGCCCCCGGGATGCGGCGCGTAGCGCTCCGCTTCACCTCGCTCGCCACCAACGGCCAGGCCGGCGACTGGCGCATCGACGACCTCTACGTCGACCCCCACCGCCGCTAACACGACCCCCCGCATGACTCCAGAGGGGCCCGCCAACCGTGCGGGCCCCTCTGTCTTCCCGCTAAAGGAGTCGTCGATGTCAGACGACTAGGACAAGAGCGCCTTTGGCGTCATCCTTCCCTATCGCACAACATGCCGGACAGCCGCCACTGACGAAGAGCTCTTCGAAGCCGTCCGAAACCAGGTTTCGAGATAGCCACCGGCTTCACGGTACCCACGCAGCTGGCGCTGGTCCCGATGCTGTTGCTTACCGAGCCCGCTCCGGTTCCCCGGCTGGTGGTCGCCGGGGGACCCTGGCCGGGCGACGCGCCGGACTATGTGCGCGGGAGGCGGCACCCGCAGCGCGCACTGATCTCGTTTAGCGACGCATGGCACGCGGTCGGCCCGGCCCTGGTGCTGCTGACGGCGGGCTCGCCCGAGATAGGCGTTGCGCAGCTCGAGCGCCTGCTCCAGACGGCTCGGCCGTTCGTGCGCGAACAGCGCGAGCAGGCCTAGCCGACTTGATCGAGGGCGATGACGTACACCGGTGCCCACAGCGAAGGGGTGCTCGCGATGTCCGTGAAGGTCGCCGCCGAGCTCGGCTTCGATCCGTGGCAGCGCCGCCGCACGGAATACGCGGCACGCCTCCACCACGTCGGCAGGATCGCCGTGCCCAAGGAGATCATCAACAAGCCCGGCCCGCTCAACCCGGACGAGTGGACGCTGGTGCTGGAGCACACGGTCGAGGGGCCATTCCACGGGAGGCGCGCATCGTGGCCTGCTGCGACGCGTTCGACGCTATGGTCACTGACCGCCCCTACCGGAGCGCGCTCCCGCTGGACGACGCACTCCAGGAGATCAGGGACGGCGCCGGGACCCAGTTCGACCCCCAAAGTCGCTGCCGCGCTGGTCTCAGTCGTCCTGCGAGAGACCCCGAACCTCAGACTTGCGCCCAACCCGGGGTTGTGGGCCACCCAGCCCGGGCGGACGTCACGGACTATCCCTGCGCCGCCGTGCGCTGGCTCATCGAAGGCATCACCGAGGGCTCCGACAGATACTGAGGAGTGTCACCATCGGAGGCGAAACGATGGGCCCTGCTCCCGCAACGCCGGTCTACCCGGGTTAGCCTCCTGGGGGTCCCGCGAGGAAGGCGATCGAGATCAGCAGATAGACCGCGACCGCGGTGACGAGAATCGCGAAAGCACGACCGATGAGCCGTTGGGGCACATCCGTCACGAGGGCGCCGCCCGCGAATGCGCCGGCCACGCAGCCAGCGGTCATCGCGAGGGTGATATCGAGATCAATTGACCGTCCAGCGAGTAGGTGGACGGCTAGCCCGAGCAGCGAGGTGGCGGCGATGATTGCGAGCGAGGTGCCAATCGCCGTGCGCATGGTGAAGGCCAGTGCGATCGCGAGCGTCGGCACGATTAGGAAGCCTCCACCGACGCCGAGGAACCCGGTGAGGAAGCCGATCAACACGCCTGCGATGAGGTCGCGCGGGAGCCGGAGCGGCGGGCACGCGCCTCCTCCCTCCCAGGCGCCGTCGTCTGGTGGGTGGGCCTGGGTCTCGGCCTTCCCCCAGATGGCTGCTCCCGCAGCCAGCATGAGCAGTGAGAATGCGATCATCAGGAGGTCGTCGCTGACAGCGTCGCCAGCCACGGTTCCGGCCAGTAGGCCGGGCAACGCCGCAGCGGTGAACGAACCGGCGTGTCGCCAACAGACTCGTCCGCGGCGTGCGTGGCTGAGCCCGCCGGCTACCGCTCCGGCCGCGACTACGACGAGCGAACTCGTGGTCGCGGCGGGTACGCCCTGATCCAGAACGTAGACGAGCACCGGAACCGCCAGGACCGAGCCGCCACCGCCGAGCATCCCGACCGAGGTGCCGATGGCCAGACCGAACAGCAGCGCGAGCAGCATGGAAACGCTCAGGCCGGCGTCTGGTCCGGCCGCTCGATCGGCCAGCCCTCGCGCTTCCAGCGGGGCACGCCTCCGTCTACGACGTGTATGACCTGGCGAGCTCCGTAGCGCTGCACAAGGCTCGCTCCGATGGCTGCTCGCTGACCTGAGCCGCAGACAACTCCGACCGGCTTGTCGGGATCCATGTCGTCCGGCAGTTCGCGAATGTCGTGGTACGGCCGGTGGACCGATCCTGTGATGTGGCCTGCGTCCCATTCCGCCTGCTCTCGCACATCGAGGATTTGGACATTGTCGGAGTCGGCTTCCCAGAGCCCATGGAACTCGGTCAGCGAGATCCGATCTATGCGCTGGACTTCGCGGCGCTCCTCGCGCCAGGCCGTCATACCCCCGTGTAGATAACCGGCGATCCGGGTCACGCCGACCGCCGCGGCCAGCTCTGCGGCCCGGCGACCGTCTTCGTCGTCGCGCCCGATCAGCACCACGTCTTGGTCCATGTCCGCTAGCCATGCGAGCTTGCTGCCGAAGCCCGCGCGAAGCATCGTGTTGCTGACCGCCCCCGGGATGTGGCCTTCGTCGAACTGCAGGTCGGTGCGCACGTCGATCAGTAGGGCGCCGCTCTCGCGGCGCTGTGCGACCTGCCTCGGGGCGAGCGGGTGTGCCTCCACCGCTTCGCGGCGCAGCGGGCCGCGGTTGAGGGCGACGATCCTCTCGAAATTAGGAGGCTGGGGGCCGAGACCGCTCAGCACCGTGTTGACGAATTCCTCTTCGTCGTCGATGCGCAGGGCCGCGTTGTGCGCCTGTTCGAACCCGATCGTTGAGGCCACCTTGAGGTCCATGCCCGGGCCGCCGCACATCGAGCCACCGAGGTGGCCGGGCCAGACCTCGACCTCCGCGGGCAGCGACAGCAGCCGCGCGTGGAGCGAGCGGTGAATGGCGCGTGCGCCGTCTTCCTTGTCGATCGCCAGATCCGGTCGCGCGACATCACCGACGAACAGCGAGTCGCCGGTGAGGACCGCCCAAGGGGCGTCGTCCCCCCGCCCGGTGTCGGCGAGCAGCAAAGCGGTGTGCTCCGGCCGATGCCCTGGGGTGTGAAGGGCACGCACCTTGAGCGCGCCGAGCTCAAGCTCCCAGCCGTCGCTGAAGGGCTCATGCTCGTACGCGGGCTCGGCGGCGGCGTGAATGTGGATCGTCGCGCCCGTGGCGGCGGCCAGTCGGCCGTGACCCGACACGTGATCGGCGTGGTTGTGGGTCTCGATGATGTGCTCGATCGAGACCCCGAAGTAGCGCGCCAGCATCAGATACTCGTCGATGTCGAGGCGCGGGTCCACGACCGCGGCGATGCTCGCGCTCTCGTCGCCGATCAGGTACGAGGCGCAGCCGAGGTCGTCATGGGTCACCTGGCGAAAGATCATTCTGGGCTTCCTGTCGCGGATGAGGTTGATGGGTGATGGCCAAACCGGACAACGGGCAGCACACGGCCGAGCCACCGCGGGCGCCACCAAGCAGCGGCCCCGAGCAGGCGCAGGAGGGCCGGCATCAGCACGAGGCGCACCAGCGCGGCGTCGATGAAGACCGCCACGCCGAGAATCACGCCCATCTCCTTGGGCGGCAACGGCCCCGACAGCGCGAACGTGAAGAACACGGCGACCATCACAGCGGCGGCCGCGGTGATCACCGGCCCCGACACCGCGATGCCCTCGACGGCCGCTTCGCGTGCGTCCGCGCTCGCATCCCAACGCTCCTTCGCCGAGGCCAGCAGGAACACCGTGTAGTCCATCCCGAGCGCGAACAGCATCGCGAAGAAAAACACGGGCGCCCAGGCGTTCAGGTACCCCTGCGACTCAAAGCCGAGCAGGCCGGCTAGAGCGCCGTCCTGGAAAATCCACTTGGCGACCCCGAATGAGGCGAGCGTGGCGAACACGTTGAGCACGACTCCGGCAAGCGCGATTACGGGCGCCTGCAGCGCCAGGAGCAGGAGCAGGAAGCCGAGCGCCAGCACCACGCCGATGACCAGAGGGGTGGTGTCGTCGAGCGCCAGCTCGAGGTCGTAGCTCTCGGCCACCGCCCCTCCGATCAGCGCGTCCGGCGGCAGCTCCGATCGCAGCCGATCGATCGTCCTGCGTACCGGAGCGCCCGAGGGAGTGCCGACGGGAACCGCCTGAATAAGGACGTCCTCCTCTTCGCCGGGCTGCGCAGGCTGCACGCTGGCGATACCGGGCTCGTCGCTCAACGTCTCGGTGACTCCGCGCGCCTGACTGGCCGGCGCGACCACCTGCAGCGCGCCCGGCGCGCCCGGGCCAAAGGCACGCGCGACCTGCTCGAAGCCTTGGCGCGAGCCGTCTTCGGGGGGCACGACCGTAATCGAGGGCATCCCGGTGTCGAGCTGGGAGACCGGCCAGGCAAGCGCCGCCACGGCGAGCAAGCCCGCCAGTCCGAAAATCAGCGGGCGGCTCCACACCCGGGCGGTCCACGCGGCCAGCCGCGGCGAGCGCTGGCCGCCGCGCTTCGCCCAGGGCAGCGCCAGGCGATTGACCCGGCCGCCGAGCTTGGCCAGGACGGCGGGCAGCAGGGTGAGGGAGGCCGCGAGTACGAAGCTGACCGCGAGCATGATCCCGACCGCCATCGAGCGGAACGCCGGGCTCGGGACCAGAAGCACCGCCGACAGCGCGATCAGCACGGTCACGCCCGAGAACAGCACCGCCTTCCCAGCGGTGTCCATCGCCACTGTCACCGACTCGATCGACGAGAGACCCTCGTCGACGTGTGCCTGCCGGAAGCGCGCGATTATGAAGAGCGCGTAGTCGATCCCGAGCGCGAGCGCGAACATCAGCGCGAAGTTCATGGCCCAGATGGAGATATCGAAGATCTGCGCCCCGAGGAACAGCATTCCGGCGGCAGCAATCAGGCCGATGATCGTCAGCATCAGCGGTAGGCCAGCGGCCACAAGCGATCCGAACGCGAGCAGCAAGATGGCGAGCGTGACGGGCCAGGAGATGACCTCGGACTTCAGCATCGCGCTCTTGTTCGCCTCGTTGAAGTCCGACCACATTCCCGCCGACCCAGTCAGTTCGGCCCGCACGTCGCCGTGGCCGGCCGCTACGACCGCCTGCTTGAGATCGTCAGCGGCACGGACCATGTCATCGGGAGCCGCACCGGCACCGGCAACGACCAAGGCCGTGTGCCGGTCAGGTGAGACGCTCATCGGTGGTCGCGTTGGCACCACCCCATCGACTCGTGCGTCCCGGGCTAGCAGCGTCTCGACGCGCCGCAGCACGCGACGGAACCCTGGATCGCCGATCGTCTGCTGGGGAGCGCTGACCACCACCTGCAGCGCGTACGTCCCTCGGCCTGAGAAATCACGGTCGATCTGTTCTCGCGCTTGCACCGACTCTGAGCCGCTCGCCTCCCAACCTGCGCCAGACAGCGCGTGCTCGACCCGCGGCGCCAACGCTCCGAGGCCTGCCCCCAGCACCAGCCAGGCAACGACGATCGCCCGCACGTGGGTGGCTGCCCAGCGTCCAAGGCGCCCGATAGGACCAACGCCGGCCAAGGCCTAAGCCACTTGGCCTGAAAGCGTCGAGTCCAGCGACTCAAAGCGGCGCCGGAGCCCGCCGCAGACCTGCTCGCACAACTCGAACACCGAGGCGTCGACGATCAGGTAGCGCACGTATACACCGTCCTTCTCGCGCGCGACGATCCCCGCCCGGTGCAGCACAGCCAGGTGCTTGGAGACGTTTGGCTGAGTCCCGCCCGTCGCCTCGGTTAGTTCCTGCACAGTTGCGGATCCGTCGCGCAACCGGTCGAGCAGCTTGATCCTCATCGGTTCCCCGATGACGCGGAAACGCTCGGCGATCAATTCGACAAGAGCGTCGGGCAGGGGATGATCCATGCGGTACATATAACCAGATGATCATCTATCGAAACACTGAGAGAACACCGGCCGTGGCCGGCACGGGGATGGGTCAGAAAGGCGGCCTTCTGCTCAAATCCCGCGAAAGCCCTGCTAATCCACTCTCATCCACCCTCCCCGACCGAGCTCGCTGGCCCAAGCCTTGCCACGCAGAAGGTCGTGGGCTCGAATCCCATCAGCCGCTTCACGCGAGGAGTCAGCGACAGCAGGTCAGGGCTGGACGGTCAGCGTCCCGCGTAGCTGCGGGTCGCCTTCCTCCAGCGAGCTGAACCGTGCGACCCCGCTCGCATTGGGCCGAAGCTGGAACCACTCGTCGTGCACGAAGTCGGTGGGGATCGGCTCGTCGCCCTCAGACGCGCAGTCGCCGCCGGTCTGGGTCGTGACCCGTACGGTCGGAACCTCGAGCTCGGCCCTCACGTTGGAAATCGTGAGTGCGCGACCCCAGTCCCACACCCTCACGGTCAGCCCCGTGCCCCGAGGCTCGCCGGTGACGCGCGTGTCGAGAATCGTCTGGGGACAGTCGCCCGGCGCCACCGGATCGAGCGTCGCCGCCGCCGTCCAGCGCTCCGGGCCGGCCCACCAGACCCCGCGCCCGTCGCTCGCGAGCTCTTGCGCCGCCAGCGCGATCGACGCCCCGATGCCGGGAAGGGAGGTCGTGGCGCTCACTCCGGCTCGCATCGAGAGCAGCGAGCCACGCACGCGGATCCGCCCGATCGCACGGCACTGGCTGGCCTTCGCCGGGTAGCGCCCGGTGGCGCAGGCCACCAGCTTGCCGTTGAAGCCGCGATGCACCCTCGGCACCCTCCAGACCAGCTTCGCCTTCCCGGACTGGCCCGGCTTCAGCAGGCTGCGCGGGCCGTAGCCGGCGGCGACCGAGCGCGTCCCGTAGGCCGGGTTCGCTTTCTGCGAAAACGGCAGCGGGGACGCCGGCTGGAGGTGGAGCTCCCCGTGGACGTAGTCCTTGCGGCGGCTCTGATTGCGGATCTTGACCCGGATCGTCACCCGGTCGCCGACGTTGACCTGAGCCGGCGGCTTGGTCGCGCTGACGACCTTGAGCGGCGTCCGGGCCGGCGCCGGCACGGCGGTGAGGGCCATGCCGACCAGGGCCGCGAGTGCCGTGACGGAGGCGAACATTGCACGACGTCGCACCCCTGCAGCCTACGGTGCCCTCCTAGGAGCCGGGCGATTTGTCCCGCGGAACTCCGAAGATCTCGCCGAGCGTCTCGAGCATCTGCTCCTCGCGCTCGCTGACCTGGGTCCCGCCGATCCCGAGAAACCCGCCCTCCTTGGCGGCGAGTGCCACGCGCTGTGACGCCGTCCTGATCCACTCGCGGAAATCCTCCACGTCCTCCGGGCCGGCCTTGTGGACCACCAGGGCGTAGACCGACCGCAGCTCGTCCAGGATCTCCTCACTAGCCCGGCGACGGTCCGGGGCGAACCCGGCCAGCGGATTCTCGCGTCGCTTGGCCTTGGCGGCCACGTCGTCGGCCACCGACCGAACGAACTGGCCGAAGCTCTCCTCGCGCGCTGTCTCGAGCACCGTCTTCAGCGCGGCGCGCGACTCCTTCACCAACTCGATCGGCCCGCCGGGATCCGAGAGCGAGACCGCAAGGCCCGCCAGCAACGGGGCGCGACCGAGTCGCGCCCACTCTTCGTCGGTGAAATCGGCTCTGGATGTCACTTCGACACCTCGCGTGTGAATGCGGCCGTGTGGACCTTTCCCCCATCCTTGAACTGAAGGAACAGACGGTACCTGTCGGGGGTGGGGAATTCGGTCTCGAAGCGAACCGCCCTCCCGGAGCCGCCCTCAGTCGGGTGGACGTGCAGGAACGCCAGGTCACCCTCCCGGAGCGCCACGAGATGGCCGCCCGCGCCGAGGTAGCGCTCGGTCTTCACGGTCTCGCCCCCGCGGGTGATCGTGAACGAGACCGGCGCCTCGCTCCCGGCAGTCGAGCCCGCACCGCTCAGGCTGACCCTGTAGCCGCCGTCGGCCGTGGCGGTCCGCGCGGGCGCCGGAAGTGGCCGCTGCTCGGCGGTTCCGTCGACCGTCAGATCCGTGGCCAGGGTCTGGTTGGCGCCCTGACGCTTGAAGTCGGCGAACACCCGATAGCTGCCCGGCTCGTCGACAGTCACCGGCGTGCTCCAGCTGCCATCGGCCCCGAGCCGCGGATGGAGGTGCTGGAACCCGGTCAGGTCGTTGCGAGCGAGGATGAGGTGCATCCGCTTCTCGTGCTCGACCTGGTACCCGCCCACGGGCGTGCCGCTCGTGCCGATGATCTGGAAGCGCAGCACCGCGGGCTCACCTGGCTGCAGGTGGCTGGTGGCGAGCTGCATCGTCATCCCGTCGTTCGTGGGGAACAGGCCGCGCACCGGATCGGTGGCGCCCATCCCGCCGTGCTCACCCATGGCCGTGTGCCCCCCGCCATGGCTCGCCTCGTCTTCGTCGATCGCCTCCGCCGTCAGGACGGCGGTGCCGAAGACGAACGCCACCGCCGCCACGGCCCCGACCAGCCGTGGTGAGGGACCGCCGTGGATCCCGGTCTCGTGGACCACGGCGTGGCCCTTGCCGCGGCCGATCAGCCAGCGGTTGACGGGCACGGCCACGGCTCCGGCAAGCACCAGGGCGAACGCGAGGCTGCCCCAGAAGAGCAGGTCGCCCAAGCCCGCGTGCATCGCCCCGGGGATCGCGATCAGCACGAGGTTGTCGACCACCTCCATCGTCGCGATGCTGAGCGTGTCGGAGGCCAGCGCAATCGGGATCACCACGCTCAGGGCCAATCCGGCGCGCAGCAGCGGAATGCTGGTGAGGGTGTAGCCGAACAGGAACGCCAGCGCGATCGCCAGGAGGATCGTGGCCAGGTTGGAGAAGCCGAACGCGGTCCCGATCGCCATGCCGGCGATCTCGCCGAGCGCGCAGCCGGTCAGGCAGTGCAGCGTGGCGCTGATCGCCACGCCCGTGAGCGCCGCGCCCGAAGTGGGCATCTCGTGGTGATGGGCGTGTGCATCCGCCGTGGCATGCATCGCCGAGTACCGTAGCATACCCCCTGGGGGTACTGCTAGGCTGTCGCTCATGCACGGGTACAGCGCTACCAAGGATCAGCTCGCGAATCGCCTTCGCCGCATCGAAGGGCAGGTTCGCGGCATCGAGCGGATGGTCGACGACGACCGATACTGCATCGACATCATCACCCAGATCAGCGCCATCCAGGCCGCGCTGGACAAGGTCGCCCTGTCACTGCTGGACGACCACGCCCGGCACTGCGTGATCGGTGGCGCCTCGGACGCGGAGCCCGAGGAGCTCACCAACGAGCTCATGGCCGCCGTTGGCCGCCTGATGCGCCGCGGCTAGGCGGGCGCGGGATTGCCGCCGTCCGCTCGCAGGCGGTAGCCCGCTCCGCGCACGGTCTCGATGCTCTCCACACCGAACGGGCGGTCGATCTTCTCGCGCAGATAGCGGACGTACACGTCCACCACGTTGGAGCGGTTCTCGTACTCGTAGTCCCATGCGTGCTCCAGTAGCTGGAGGCGGTCGAGCACCCGCCCCGGGTGTCGCATGAAGGTCTCGAGCAGGACGAACTCCTTCGCCGACAGGTCGAGTTCGGTGTCCCCGCGGCTCACGCGGCGTGCAGCCGGGTCGAGGTGGAGGTCACCTGCCCGCAGCACCGTGGGTTGCCCAACCTGTCCGCGCCGTGCCAGTGCCCGCAGCCGGGCGAGCAGCTCGACGAACGAGAACGGCTTGGTCAGGTAGTCGTCGGCCCCCGTGTCGAGGCCCGCCACTCGGTCCTCCACGGCGTCGCGCGCGGTGAGCATGAGCACAGGCGCCCAGACGCCGTCGGCACGCAGCCGGCGGCACGTCTCGAAGCCGTCGATGCCCGGCAGCATCACGTCGAGCACGATCACGTCGTACTCGGTTGAGCCGGCCATCCAGAGGGCATCCTCCCCCTTTATGGCCACGTCCGCGGCCAGTCCCTCCTCGCGCAGGCCACGCCGGATCAGGCCGGCCATCTTGATCCCGTCCTCCACCACCAGCACGCGCATCGAGGAGAGCCTCTCATCCCTTCATGAGCACCCGATGAGAGCTGCTGCTCATCGTCCTCTCATCGACTCATGGAAGCCTCATCGCCCAGACGTACCGTGGCATCCACCAAGCACTCGAACCATGGAGGCACCAATGCGCAACCTCAAGAAGATCGTGGCCGGAGTAGCCGCGCTCGCAGCGCTCGCGCTGGGTGGAGCGGCAATAGCCGGAGCCACCGGTGGCGGCGACACATCGGATCGCGGCGACGGAGACGGCGAGCTGAGCGCGGCCGTGGAGAAGCAGGCCGGCCAGGCCGCTCTCAAGCTGACCGGCGGCGGCACCCTCGGCCAGATCGAGCGCGACGACGAGAAGGGAGCCACCTACGAGGTCGAGGTCAACAGGGCCGACGGCTCGCAGGTGGACGTCCGGCTGGACGATCAGTTCGGCAAGGTGGCCATCGACTCGGATCACGAGGACGGGAACGAGTAGCCCCACCAGCCTCATCGGGGCCCGCCGCGCGGGCGTAGGCTGAGTCCGTGAGGCGGGTCCCGATCCGCGTGAGGCTGACGCTGGCGTTCGCCGGCGTCATGGCCGTTGTGCTCGGGGCCACCGGGCTGTTTCTGTTCCTGCGCTTCACCACCGCCATCGACGAGACCATCGACGAGGGCCTCCAGACGCGCCTGGCCGATGTGCGGGCGCTCGTGAGGCAGTCGGAGAAGTCGCGGGTCGAGTCCGCCCGAGACGTGCTCGTGGAACGCGGCGAGCGCCTTGCCCAGGTGCTGGACCAGCGCGGGCGGGTACTCGATGACGCCACGGGGGCACAGGACCGCCCGGCCATCTCCGGGCAGGCGCTCGAGCAGGCCCGCCGGGGAATCGTGCGGATCGAGCGCACACACATCCCTGGACTGGAAGCGCCGGTGCGCCTGCTCGCGGGACCGGCGCAGGCCGACGGCGGACGGGTGATCGTGGTGGTGGGCTCCGCGCTGGACGACAGGGACGAGGAGCTGTCCCAGCTACTGGCCCTGCTGCTCCTGGGAGGGCCGATCGCGCTTCTGCTCGCGTCGGGCGCGGGCTACCTGCTGGCCACCGCGGCCCTGCGGCCGGTGGAGGCCATGCGCCGGCGCGCCGGCGATATCTCCGCCGGAGTGCCAGGGGACCGCCTCCCGGTGCCGGACGCGCGCGACGAGATCAGCCGCCTCGGTCACACGCTGAATGAGATGCTCGAGCGACTCGAGGCAGCATTCGCGCGCGAGCGCTCGTTCGTGGCCGACGCCAGCCACGAGCTCCGCACTCCCCTGGCCATCCTCAAGACGGAGCTCGAGCTGGCCCGGCGCAGCGGCCGGAGCATCGAGGAGCTGGAGGCGGCCCTGCGCTCGGCGGCCGAGGAGACCGACCGGTTGGCCCGCTTGGCGGACGATCTGCTCGTGATCGCCCGGTCGGATCAGGGCCGCCTGCCGATCCGAACAGCCCCAGTGGGCATCGGCGAGCTGCTGGAGGGTGTCAGCACCCGCTTCGCTCGCCGCGCGGGCGACGCGGAGATCGACGTCCGGGTGGTCGCCGAGCCGGGACTGACCGCGGACCTGGACAGGTCCCGCGTCGAGCAGGCGCTCGGCAACCTCCTCGACAACGCCCTGCGTTACGGCAGCGGCCCGGTCGAGCTGATCGGGCGTGCCGGCCAGGATGGGATCGAGCTGGCGGTGCGCGATCGGGGCCCAGGCTTTCCCCCGGGCTTCGCCGCGCACGCGTTCGAGCGCTTCACGCGCGCGGACTCGGGACGCTCGACCGGAGGCGCGGGACTCGGGCTCGCCATCGTCGAGGCGATCGCGCTCGCCCACGGAGGCGCCGCCTCCGTTCGCGAGATCAACGGGGACGGAGCCGAGGTCCGCATCAGCCTGTTGAGGGAGTAGCGGCGACAATCCCGCGGCCATGAACGCCCAGTACGCCGGCCGCACCGCGTGGGCCCGCAACCTCGCGGCACCCGTGCGCGACTTCCTGCGCACGGAGACCGCCGGAGCCGCCGCGCTCCTGGCCGCCACGGTCGTAGCTCTCCTGTGGGCCAACTCGCCCTGGTGGGAGTCGTACGAGTCCGTCTGGGAGACCGAGCTCTCGATCCGTCTGGGGGGCGACGGCATCGCGATGGACCTCCGGCACTGGGTCAACGAGGGCCTGATGACGTTCTTCTTCCTCGTGGTCGGGCTGGAGGCCAAGCGCGAGCTGGACATGGGCGAGCTGCGGGAGCGGCGGCGGGGCGCGATCCCCCTGATCGCGGCGGCCGGGGGCATGCTCGCGCCGGTGGCGATCTACCTGGCGCTCAACGCCGGCGGCCCGGGCGCGGGTGGCTGGGGAGCCGCGATGTCCACGGACACGGCGTTCGCGCTCGGCGCGCTGGCGCTGGTGGCCTCAGGCGCCACCCGGCTGCGAGTCCGGCTCCTCACGATCGTGGTGATCGACGACCTCGTAGCCCTCCTCGTGATCGCCACGGTCTACACGGAGGACGTCTCGCTGCTGCCGCTCGCTGTGGCGTTCGCGCTGTTCGCCGGCCTGGTGGCCCTCCGGTTTGCCCCGGCCGGCTGGCGCATGCCGGCAGCCCTCGGGCTCGGCCTGGCGCTCTGGGCCGCGCTGCACAAGTCCGGTATTGATCCGGTGATCGCGGGTCTCGCGGCGGGGCTCGTCACGAGCGCCTACCCGCCGGCGCGCGGGGACCTCGAGCGGGTGACCGAGCTGACGCGGTCGTTCCGCGAGCAGCCCACCCCCGAGCTGGCGCGCTCGGCACAGCGCAGCGTGGCGTCGGCCATCTCGGCCAACGAGCGGCTCCAGCACAGGCTCCACCCCTGGACCGGCTTCGTGATCGTCCCGCTGTTCGCGCTCGCGAACGCGGGAATCCACGTGGACGGAGACCTGCTGGGCGACGCCGTCACGTCACCGATCACATTGGGGATCCTGCTCGGCTACGTGGTCGGCAAGCCGCTCGGGATCATCGGCGCCACCTGGCTGGGCACGCGACCCCGGCTCGGCGGCCTGCAGCGGTCGCTCAGCTGGCCCACGATCGTGGGCGGCGGCGCAGTGGCCGGCATCGGCTTCACGATCTCCCTCCTGATCTCGACACAGGCCTTCACGGGGCAGGCCCTGGACGAGGCCAAGCTCGGGGTGCTCGGCGCCGCCATCGTCGCGACGCTGCTGAGCTGGATCGTGTTCCGCGTGATCGCGAGGCTGCCGGCCGCCACGCGGGCGCGGCAGCTGGCCGGCACCGCCGACGAGCTGCTCGACCTGGCCGACGACGTGGGCGAGCACGACCACATACGCGGGCCCATGGACGCACCGGTCACGCTCGTGGAGTACGGCGACTACCAGTGCCCCTTCTGCGGGCAGGCCGAGGTGGTGATCCGCGAGCTGCTCGACTCGTTCGGAGACGACCTGCGCTACGTGTGGCGTCACCTCCCGCTCAACGATGTCCACCCACGGGCACAGATGGCCGCCGAGGCCGCGGAGGCGGCCGCGTCGCAGAACGCTTTCTGGGAGATGCACGACAGGCTGCTCGCCCATCAGGACGCGCTCCAGCTCCGCGACCTCGAGCGCTACGCCGCCGAGATCGGCCTCGACACCGAGCGTTTCTGGGACGAGCTCACGCGCCGTGAGCACGCGGCACGCGTGGCCGATGACGTGGCCGGCGCCGACGCCAGCGGCGTGGCCGGCACACCCACCTTCTTCATCAACGGCAAGCGCCACCAGGGGGCTTACGACGTCCCCATCCTGACTCGCGAGGTGAAGGCGGCACGGGTACGGGCCGAAGCCACCGCCGCGGCCGCCGGCAGCTAGCGCTGGTCCCCTGCCTCCTCCGCCCGCTTGAGACGGGCGGCTGCCCCCTCGGCGCCGCGCTGAAGCTCGCGGAGCTTGCTGTCGTTGAGCGCCTTGCCGCTGTAGAGCTTGGCGCGGTAGAGGTCGAGCCGCTCGCGCTGGTAGCGCGCCTCCTGGCGCAGCGCGTCCAGCTCGTGCCGGTCGGGCGCGCCCGCCTCCGTCCGGCGACCCGCGACGCTCCGCTCGAAGTCGCCCACCGCCTTGGCGGTGGCTGCGTCCACACCGCCCTGGCGAGCGTAGGTCAGAGCCTCCAGCACGGCCGGGCGCTCGCGGTGCGCGCGCTCATAGGCCTCCACCTCGGCCAGCTCGTCACGGGAGAGGTGGGTGAGCTGGGAGATCACTGACTTCTCCCCAAGCCGGTCGTAGTGGGCGATTGCCAGCTGATCCGCGGCGCTCTCGAATTGCTGGTCACCGACCGGGCGGACGCGGGAAGCGCGCCGCCGGAGGCGCCCGAAAATGCTCATCGCACAAGCGTAGCCGCGTGCACCCTCGGCGGCGCCGAGCGCCGGTCAGCGCACGAACAGGATCTCGCTGTACTTCGGCAGCGGCCAGAGGTCGTCGGCCACGAGCTTCTCGAGGCGGTCGGCCACCTCGCGCACCGCGACCATCGCCGCTAGCTGGCTGTCGCGGGCATAGACCGCGAGATCGAGGCCCTCCACGCCGTCCGGATAGCCGTTCGCGCTCTCGAGCTCCCGCACGCGCTCCGCCAGGTCCTCGGCAAGCGGGCGCACCTCCTCCGCCAGGCCCGGAACCTCGGCCGACTCGATCAGCGCGAGATGACGCAGCACGGCCGGCAGCAGCAGCGTCCGGGCGATCGCGGCGGTGGTCTCCGCCTCGATGTTCGCCCTGATCACGTACTGCTCGACCCAGACCTCGTAGCGGGACTCGAGCTCGCGCTCCGAGAGCACCTCGTACTTGCCGAATGCCTCGATCGTGGCGTCCGCGAGCACCTCGGGCAGCGCTTCAGGCGTGGTGCGCAGGTTCTTGAGCCCGCGCTGCTCGGCCTCCGCGTGCCACTCGTCCGAGTAGTTGTCCCCACCGAAGAGCACCTGCTTGTTGCCCACGTAGGCGTCCTTCACGACGGCCGTCACCTTTTCGGCGATGTCGGCACCGGGCGCCTGCTCGAGGGCGTCGGCCAGCTCGTCGATCGCCTCGGCCACGATGGTGTTGAGCACCGTGTTCGGGAACGCGAGCGACATGCTCGACCCGAGCGCGCGGAACTCGAACTTGTTCCCGGTGAAGGCGAACGGCGAGGTGCGGTTGCGGTCGCCCCCGTGGCGCGGAAGCGGCGGAAGCACCGGCGTGCCCAGCCCCAGGAACGAGCCCGGCGTGTGCGGGTCGCCCTCGCCTGACGCGATCGCCTCGAACACCTTCTCGAGCTCTGCGCCGAGGAAGATCGAGATGATCGCCGGCGGCGCCTCGTTCGCCCCCAGGCGGTGGTCCTGGCCGATCGCGGCCACCGAGGCCCGGAGCAGCCCCTGGTGCTTGTTCACCGCCTGGATCACGGCCGCGCAGAAGAACAGGAAGTTGATGTTGTCCGAAGGGCTGTCGCCGGGCTCGAGCAGGTTTCCGCCCCCATCCGTGCCCATCGACCAGTTGTTGTGCTTGCCGGAGCCGTTCACGCCCGCGAACGGCTTCTCGTGCAGCAGGCAGACCAGCCCGTACTTACGGGCCACGCTCATCATGAACTGCATGGTCAGCTGCTGGTGGTCCGATCCCACGTTCGAGTTCTCGAACACCGGCGCGAGCTCGTACTGGCCCGGAGCGACCTCGTTGTGGCGGGTCTTGACGGGCACGCCCAGCTTGGCGAGCTCCATCTCGCACTCCATCATGTACGCGAGCACGCGCTCGGGGATCGACCCGAAGTAGTGGTCGTCGAGCTCGTGCCCCTTGGGCGGCTGGGCGCCGAAGAGGGTCCTCCCCGTGGTTACGAGGTCGGGGCGCTCGAAGTAGTACTGCTCGTCGATCAGGAAGTACTCCTGCTCGGGCCCGACCGTGGTGAACACGCGCTGGGCCTGCTCGTCGCCCAGCAGGCGCAGCGCCCGGACGGCCGAGCGCGACAGCGCGTCCATCGAGCGCAGCAGCGGGATCTTCGCGTCGAGGGCCTCGCCCGTCCACGAGGCGAAGGCGGTGGGAATGCAGAGCAGCGCGCCGTTGGGGTTCTCGAGGATGAAGGCGGGGCTCGTGGGATCCCACGCGGTGTAGCCGCGCGCCTCGAACGTGGCGCGCACGCCGCCGGTGGGGAACGAGGAGGCGTCCGGCTCTCCCTGGATCAGCTCCTTGCCGGAGAACTCGGCGAGCGCGGTGCCCTCGCCCGCGGGGTTGAAGAACGAGTCGTGCTTCTCCGCCGTGAGGCCGGTGAGCGGCTGGAACCAGTGCGTGAAGTGGGTGGCACCCTTCTCGAGCGCCCAGTCCTTCATGGCGGCGGCCACGGCGTCGGCCAGCGACGGGTCGATGGCCTCGCCCCTGTCGAGTGTGCGCTGAAGCTGCTTGAAGACGTCCTTGGGGAGGCGCTGGCGCTGGACGGCCAGCGAGAAGACGTTGGCGCCGAAGGGGTTGTTGGCGGGCTGGGAGAGGTCCGCGGTGCCGAGCGCGCCGCCGTTGGGGCTCCACTGTGCAGCGGTGACGTTCTTCTGACGGATGGTTGCCATGTTGCGAGCGGGCCTCCTACGGGCGTGCGCACGGGCACGCAAGATCGACCGAATTGATAGCGGGCGAGTTCAAAGCTAGTCGGCGCCCGGACGAACGGCATTATCCCCATGTCCAAGATTCCGTGGCTGTGTTTCTCCCTCGGGTCGGGGACCGGCACGCGTAGGGTCCGCGCCCATGCCGAGCCACACCGCCCCCAAACCCGTGCGCCCCACCCGGATCGTGCTGATCCTGGGAGCGCTCTCGGCGTTCGGGCCGGTGTCGATGGACACCTATCTCCCCGGGCTCCCCGAGCTCAGCCGGGACATAGGCGCGTCCGCGTCGGAGACCCAGCTCACCCTCACCGCCTGCCTGTTCGGTCTGGCCGCCGGCCAGGTGCTGGCGGGCCCCGCCAGCGACGCCCTGGGGCGCCGGCGGCCGCTCCTGGCCGGCCTGGCCGCGTTCACCATCGCCTCCCTCCTCTGCGCCGCGGCCCCCGACGTGTGGTCGCTGATCGGCGCGCGCCTGCTCCAGGGGGCCGCCGGGGCGGTGGGAATCGTGATCGCGCGGGCGGTCGCGCGTGACCTTCACTCGGGCGACGCGCTCGCGCGCTTCTTCGCGGTGCTGATGCTGGTGAACGGGTTGGCGCCGATCCTGGCTCCCGTGGCGGGTGCCCAGCTGCTGCACGTGACCGACTGGCGGGGCATATTCGTGGTGCTGGCGGCAGCAGGGCTCCTGCTCCTGGCGGTAGTGGCCGTGGCCCTGCCGGAGACCCTCCCGCCCGAGCGCCGTCACGGGGGCGGCCTGGCGGCCACGCGGACGGCGTTCGCCGACCTGCTATCCGACCGGCGCTTCGTGGGCTACGTGCTCTCCTGCGGGCTCGTGTTCGCGGCGATGTTCGCCTACATCGCGGGATCGCCGTTCGTGCTCCAGGAGATCCACGGTCTCTCGGCCACGGAATTCAGCCTGGTGTTCGGCGCGAACGCGGCCGGGATCATGCTCATGAGCGCTGTGAGCGGCCGCCTGGTGGGCCGCGCCGGCACCGCCCGGCTCCTGGAGGCAGGGCTCGCCGTTCAGGCTCTCGGCGCGCTCGTGCTGCTCGTGAGCGTGCTCGCGGACACCGGCCTGGCCGGCGTGCTGATCGGCCTCTTCCTCGTGGTGGCCAGCGTGGGGCTCGTGTTCCCCAACGCGTCGGCCCTCGCGCTGGCGGACCATCCCGACCGCGCCGGCAGCGCGTCCGCGCTGCTCGGCCTCTGCCAGTTCGTGTTCGGCGCCGTGTCCGCGCCGCTGGTGGGGGTGGCCGGCACGGACACGGCGGTGCCGATGGCCGTGGTGATCGCCGTGTCGGCCACCGCGGCGGTGGTGGCGTACGTGACGCTCGCCGGCCGCGCGGCGTTCCCGTAGAGTCCCGCCCGTGCTGCGCCTGCGTACCGCCATGATCGTCTGCTGTCTCGCGCTAGCCGCGCTCTTGGCTGCCGGCACATCCGGCGCGAAGGAGCCCAAGGCTCCGGCGACCCCCGCCCAGATCCGCGCCTACAACGACTCGGGCGAGTGGAAGTCGGACACGACTAAGCAGGTGGCCAGGGCCAAGGCGTTCGTCAAGAGCTGGCTCAAGTCGCACAAGAAGCCGCGGCCGAAGAAGCCCGCGATCGTGCTCGACATCGACGACACCTCGCTGTCGCTCTACAAGTGCGCCGAGGCGCGGGACTTCGAGGACGCCTCGCTCTGCGCCGTCCAGGACGACCTGCCGGCGATCAAACAGGTGCGCTCGCTCTACAAGTACGCGCGCGCCCAGAAGGTGGCGGTGTTCTTCATCACGGGTCGCCCGGAGCCGCTGCGCGCGCTGTCGGCCAAGAACCTCAAGGCGGCCGGCTACACCGGCAAGCTCGACCTCACGCTCAAGCCCACGAGCAACCACGACGACTCGCTCGTGCCCTACAAGTCGGGCGCCCGGAAGAAGATCGAGCGCAGGGGCTACCGGATCCTCGCCAACCTCGGCGACCAGCGCAGCGACCTAAAGGGCGGCTACTCGCTCAAGACGTACAAGCTGCCGAACCCGATGTACTTCACGCCCTAGGCGCGCTAGCGCGCGTCCAGGGCCTCGTTCACCAGTTCGTCGGCGCGCTCGTTCTGCTCGCGCCGCACCGATCGCACCGCCCACGCGTCGAACTCGCGCAGCGTGCGCATCGCCTCGAGGAAGAGCGGCTTGAGTCCGGCGTTCTTGACCTTGTACTCGCCGCCCACCTGGCGCGCCACGAGCTCCGAGTCGTTGACCACCTCGACCTCGCGGGCGCCGAGCTCGCGGGCCAGCTCGAGGCCGAGCAGGAGCGCGCGGTACTCGGCGACGTTGTTGGTGGCCTCGCCGATGTACGCGTTGCGCTCGGCCAGCACGTCGCCCTCGGGCGTCGTGGCCACGGCTGCCAGCGGCCGCGGGACCGGGGTTCCCGCGGGCGCCCCCGTCCACGTGCACTACGACCTTGTCCAAGGGAGGGATCGGCTAGTCGGCCGTGGGGGCCTCGATCACCGGGAAGCTGCCCTTGGGGCGGCGCCTGCGGCGATCGGAGTGCGAGTCATGGTCGCCAGGGTTCCCGCCCTGCGCGCGGCGATCGATGATGACCTCCACGTTCGGGTCCTCGCGGTAGTAGTCGGCGAGCTTGTCGTACAGCTCACCGGCCAGGGCTTGGGGCACGACGCAGTAGATCAACCTTCCGAACCTCCATCGATGGCGGTGTGTCCCGCAAGCACCCGATCGCTCTTGTCGAGCGCCGCGTTCCACTCGCGTAGATATTCGTCGATCTGCTCGATCTCCTCCCCCTTGTCGAGCATCATCACCGGCTGAGACTCATCGCCCAGGTCCACGCGGTAGCGGTACCAGGACAGCTCCCAGGCCACCACCACGGACACGGCGCTCGCCTGCTCCTCGTCCGGCAGCGCGCTGATCCAGGGGTCGCCGAGCGTGCGGCGCAGGCCGGCGATGGTGCGCTGGTGGTCGGAGTCGTTGAACAGCTCGAGTGCGCGCTCGACCTTCACCTCGGCGGTGGTGGGCACGGCGTGCACGCGGCGCGGGTCCTTCGGGCGGCTGCGCGCGCCGCGGCGGGGCCACGGGCTCCTCGCCGGTGGGAGGGTCGTCGCCGTTCGAGCTGCTGGGGCGGCTGCACGTCTCGCGGAGCGCTGGCTCCGGGGTGGTACGAGGGCTCGGGCCGCCGGCGCCGCAGGCGCCCCAGGAAGGAGCCGCGCTGCTCCTCGCGCGGTAGCCGGGTGGGCAGGCTGCCGGCGGCGGACTCGCGGATCCAGCCGGCGTTCTCGGCCCGGCCGGAGCACAGCTCGCAGACGAGGTTGCGGTGTCCGCCCGGAGCCAGATAGTTCTCCGTGCGCTCACCCTTGAGGATCGTGCGGCCGCACACCTCGCAGTTGAGCGCGTCGTGGACGGGTCGTAGCTCCTTCTTCACGGCCTTCGATCATACGGGCCGCGAAGCCGCTGCTCAGGCCTTGACCGCCTCGCGTGCCTCCTGGGCGCGCGCGACCACCTGCTGCGCCACGTGCGCCGGCACCTCGTCGTAGCGCGCCAGGTCCATCGAGTACTCGCCGCGGCCGCCCGTGATCGCACGGAGATCGGGTGCGTAATCGAGCATCTCGGCCATCGGCACCTCGGCCTTGATCTCGGTCACCGCGCCCTTCGGCTCCATGCCGAGCGGTCGCCCGCGACGCGAGTTCAGATCACCGATCACGTCGCCCACGCAGTCCTCGGGCACCATCACGCTCACGGTCATGATCGGCTCCATCAGGGCGGGCTGGGCCTGCTCCATCGCGTCCTTGAACGCCATCGAGCCGGCGATCTTGAACGCCATCTCCGATGAGTCGACCGAGTGGTGCTGGCCGTCGAAGAGCTTCACGCGCACGCCCTTCACCGGGTAGCCCGCCACCACGCCGGCCTGCATGGCCTCTTGCACGCCCTTCTCCACGGCGGGGATGAAACCGCCGGGGATCACGCCGCCCTTGATGGCGTTCACGAAGTCGAGGTCGGTCTCGTGGCCGACGGGCTCGATCTCGATGTGGCAGTCGGCGAACTGGCCGCGGCCGCCCGTCTGCTTCTTGTAGCGGGCGTGGGCCTTCGCGCTGCCCTTGATCATCTCCCGATAGGGCACGCGCGGCGGATGCAGCTCCACCTCGGCGCCGAAGCGCTCCTTCATCCGGTCCACGATCACCTCCACGTGGATCTGGGTGAGGCCGGCCACGATCTGCTCGCCGGTCTGCAGATCGCGGTGGAAGTCGATCGTCGGGTCCTCCTCCTGGAGGCGGCGCAGCGCGGTGCCCATCTTCTCCTCGTCGCCCTTCGCCTTGGCCTCGATCGCGAACGCCATCACGGGCTTGGGCATCTCCGGCATGCACAGCGGGATCTCCGCGTCCTTGGACGAGAGCACGTCCCCCGCGCGCGTCTCCTTGAGCTTGGCCACGGCGCCGATGTCGCCCGGGCCGAACTCGTCCGCGTGCTCACTGTCCTTGCCCTGCGGCACCAGCAGCTGGCCCACGCGCTCCTTCACGTGCGCCCGGCAGTTGTGCACATGGCTGTCGTGCGAGATCACGCCCTGGTAGACGCGGAACAGGTTGAGGCGCCCGGCGAACGGATCGGCCAGTGTCTTGAAGACGAAGGCCACCATGTCCTTCGACTCGTCGGGCTCGAGCGTCATCCCGTCGAGCTCCACCGGGCCCTTCTTGGCGGGCGAGGGCAGGTCCTCGACGAACGCGTCGAGCAGGCGGTTGATTCCGAGGTTGCGCGTGGCGGCGCCGCACGTCACCGGGAAGATGCGTCCCTCGGTGACCCCGGTCTTGAGCGCGTTCACCGTCTCCTCGTGGGAGATCTCCTGGCCGTCGAGGTAGCGCTCCATCAGCTCGTCGGACACCTCGGCCACCTCGTCCATGAGCTTCTCGCGGTACTCCTCGGCTCGCGCGCGCAGATCCTCGGGGATCTCGATCTCCTGCGCGGCGCCGGGCCCGGTGCCGTCGTAGCGGTAGGCCTTCATGTCCACGAGGTCGACCACGCCCTCGAGCTCGTGCTCGGCCCCGATCGGGATCTCGGTGGCCACCACGTGCTGGCCGAAGGCCTGCTTGAGCGACTCGAGGCTGCGGAAGAAGTCCGCGCGCTCGCGGTCGAGCATGTTCACGAAGATCAGGCGGGCGAGGCCGAGCTCCTGCGCGCGCTGCCACAGCCGGTCGGTGGTCACCTCCACGCCCATCACGCCGTTGACCACGAACACCGCCCCCTCGCACACGCGGAGCGACGCCAGGGCGTCGGCGAGGAAGCTCGGCTCGCCGGGCGTGTCCACGAGGTTGATCTTGCGGTCGTCCCAGCGGAAGGAGGACAGGCTCGCCGAGATCGACATCTCGCGCGTCTTCTCGTCCGGGGCGGAGTCCGACACCGTCGTTCCGTCAGCCACCGAGCCGAGCCGGTTGAGAGCGCCCGCCTCGAACAAGAGAGCCTCGTTCACGGACGTCTTCCCGCTGCCCCGGTGGCCGACCAAGGCCACGTTGCGGATCCTCTTCGGCGATTCGTGCGCCATCCCGCTCCTTCCCTCGAGGTTCGAGGGCAGCGTACCCCGTCTAGTCGGGCTCGGTGAGCGGGTCGCCCTGAAGGCGCGACTTGAGGCGCAGGACGGCCTTGGTGTGGAGCTGGGAGACGCGCGACTCGGTTACGCCCAGCACCTCCCCGATCTCTCGGAGGGTCAGGTTCTCGTAGTAGTACAGGGCCACCACCAGCTTCTCCCGCTCCGGCAGCCGCGCGATGGCGTCGGCCAGCCGGTCCTTCATCTCGGTGGTGTCCATCTCCTGGGCCGGGTCGGCCGCCTGGGGGTCCTGGATCGTGTCCAGGAGCGACACCTGATCGCCCGAGGCGTCGGAGACGGTCCAGAGCTCGTCGAGTGCCACCACGGACGAGTTCGAGATCCGCACCAGCGATTCCTGGAACTCGTCGACCGTCGTGTCGAGCGCCTCGGCCATCTCCTTGTCGGTAGGTGCCCGGTGGAGCTCGTGTTCAAGCTTGGCGTTGGCCCGCTCGATCTCGCGCGCCTTGGTCCGGACCGACCGCGGCACCCAGTCGAGCGACCTGAGCTCGTCGATGATCGAGCCCTTGATCCGGGTGACGGCGAAGGTCTCGAACTTGATCTCGCGCTCCGGCTCGAAGCGCTCGATGGCCGAGATCAGCCCGAGCAGCCCGTAGGAGATCAGGTCCGCCTCCTCGACATGCGAGGGCAAACCGCTCGACATGCGGCCAGCCACATACTTGACGAGCGGCGAGTACGCGATGACGAGGCGCTCGCGCGCCTTCTCGTCGCGCTCGTCTTTATAACGGCGCCACAGGTCTCTTAGCTCGATCGCCTTGAGGTTCGTCTCCACGAACGGTCTTTCCGGTTAGGCGCGTGGGTGGGCGCGCGAGTACACAGACTTGAGGCGTTTCGACTCTACCCGAGTGTAGGTCTGGGTCGTGCTCACGGACGCGTGGCCCAGGAGCTCTTGGATGGTACGCAGGTCGGCGCCTCCCTCCAGCATGTGCGTGGCGAAGGAATGCCTGAGCGTGTGGGGCGACACGCCGCCCTGGAGCGCCGCGCGCCGGGCCTGAAGGCCCAGCCGGCGGCGCACGTCGGAGGTCGACAGCCGCCGTCCGCTCTTCGAGAGGAACAGCGCCCGCTCGCCCTCCCCCGCCTCGGCCAGGGCCGGTCGCGCCCGCTCGAGATAGCGCTCGAGCGCCTTCCAGGCCGGCTCACCGGCCGGGATCACGCGCGTCTTACCGCCCTTGCCCTCCACTCGCACCTCCTCCGCGTCGGCGTCCACGGACCCCACGTCCAGATCCACAAGCTCCTGTGCACGCAGGCCCGCCGAATACGCGAGCTCGAGCAGGGCGCGGTCGCGCATGTCGAGCGGCCCGATCACGGGAACCCGCTCGAGCAGCTCCGCCACCTCGCCGCTGCGGAGGACGCGCGGCAGGTAGGAGTCGCGCCGCGGAGACGCCACAAGATCGCCCGGATTGGCCTCGAGCGTCCCGCGCTCGACCAGATGGCGGTAGAAGGCCCGAAACGCCGCGAGCTTGCGGCCGATGGTCGAGCGTGACGCGCCGCGCTCGGACAGCACGCCCGCGAAGCGGCGCAGCTCGCGGTGGCCGAGCGCCTCGGGCCGGAGATCCTGGGCGGTGGCCCAGTCGGCCAGCTGGGCGAGGTCGACGCCGTACGCGCGGCGGGTGCGCTCGCCCATGCCCCGGGTGCGCTGCCAGGCGTCGAAGCCGGCAAGGGCCTCGCCCCAATTAGCCTCTGTGGGAGTGGGAGCGTTCTTCGTCAACACGCGGGACGGACGGGTGGCCACGCGGACTCAGCTCGCTGATGCGGGTCTGACGGATCCGAGCCACCGTCCCGTTGCGCCCTGGCACGCCATCCAGGGGCCGCGTGACGCCTCCACCATGTGGTACGCGGTCCTGCGAAAGCCTGTGCGCGGGATATACATCGGCACGCTCTGCTTTCGACACACCGGCCGTCAGACCCTCTTGGAAGAGCAGGGCTGGGAAGAGGTGCCGATCGACGAGATCGGCCTGGGAGACGCTCAGGCGATGTAGATCGGAGCGCCGACCGGAACCTGGTCGTACAGCTCGATCACGTCCGGCACGGCCATCCGGATGCAGCCGTGGGAGGCCGCGCTGCCGAGCGAGTACGTCTCGTCGGTGCCGTGGATGCCCGCGCCGTCGAAGATGCCGAGCCAGCGCGCCTTGAGCGGGTTGTCCGGCACTCCGCCGGGCACCACGGTGCCCGCGAGGTCGCCGGCCCAGTCGCTCTGCGGGACGTGCCAGGCCGGGTCGATCGCCTTGTTCTGGATGTGGTACATCCCCGCCGGCGTGTCGAACCCCACCGCGCCCACCGCCACCGTGTAGGTCTTCGTGAGCCGCAGCTTCTCGTAGAGCCGCAGCCTGAAGTTGTTGCGGTCGGCCACGAGCAGGACCGGATAGCGGCGCGCAAGCTGGGCGCGGGTGACCTTCGGCCGGAGCCTCTCCACGGGGGCGTCCACGCGCCGATCCACGCCCGGAACGCTCAGCGCCTGCTCCACGCGCTGCTCCAGCGAGTCGGCGTCGACCTTGAAGCCGGGGCGCTCCTTCACGCGGTCGAGCGACGGGAACTCGACCTCGGCGTCCTGCGCCGGGCGGTTGACCTTTGTCACCACGCGCTGCACGAGCTCCTTGACGGCCGCACGGTCGTAGGTCACGCGCGGGGGCACCTGGGCGTCCTCGTCGCCGCCCGTGATGTCGCGTGCCACCCGGCTCACGATGTTGCCGCTGCGGCTGGCCTCGAGCGCCTCGTCGACCATGGCGTCCACGTCTGCCTGCACGCCCGCCTCGCGAGCGGTGAGCTCGAAGCGCCAGTTGCCGTGCATCACGACCACCGGGCGGTTGAGCGGAGCGCGCAGCTCGCGGGCCACGATCCCGCGCGCCTGGTCGGCGCGCATGCCGCCCACGTCCACCCCCGCCACCGTCACGCCCGACGCGATCAGGTCGTCGCGCGAGCTGTCGTACGCCACGGCCGCCACCGTGCCACCCAACAGGGCGACTACCAGCACAACGACGAAGATGAGCGACCTCTGCTTCATGGCGACATGGCGGCAGCAATGCCGCGTCTATGAAGTCTAGGGCGCCCCGAGGCGCCTGGACGGACCTGCAGCCCTGCTTGCGCGCCTAGTTGCGAGGGGACGAGCGGGCCAACACCGAGTCGATCGCGGCCAGCACCCGGGGTCGCTGGGCGTGATCGCTCTCGTGGTCGCGGAGCGTGGTCAGATCGCCGGCCTCCAGCGACCCGAGCAGCGCGATCACCTCCTCGGCGGCCAGGTCGTCGTAATGCTCCACGGGAGCGCCGGGCGCCGCAGGTGGAGGCGCCTCCTCGACCACGACCGGTGCGGCCACACTGGGCTCCGGCACCGTGGCCGGCGGGTCGGGCTTGCGTTCGGTGTCGCGCTCGTAGCCGGCGAGCAATCGCTGGAGCTCGACCATCTGCGTTCGGGTGAGCGCCTGCCCCTGCGCGTCGCGGGCGTTGCGCACGTGCGGGCTCCAGCGCAGGAACTCCTCCACCTCGCGCTCGTACCGGTACGGCTCGCTCCCCCCGCGCAGGACCGGGCTCAGCCGCAGGTGCTCGCCGAGCTTGAGCACGCTCTCGCGGCTCGTGTGCTGGTAGTTGAAGCCGGCGACCTTGTAGCGCCGGTTGTCGAGCCCGCGGCCGAAGCGCAGCTGGTTCATCGCCTCCGGCGGGATCCGTACCCCCACACGCCGCAGCGCCGCGGCCGCGAGACCGGTGCCCCAGGGCGGCAGGACCGGGGCGTAGGGCTTGCCGAGCAGGCTCGCCACCTCGCTCAGCGCGAGCACGCCGTCGCCCGCCACGTTGAACACGCCCGGCACGTCGCGCCCCACTGCGTGCTCGAGTGCGTGAACCACGTCGTCCTCGTGCACGAACTGGTAGCGCGGGTCGAAGCCCAGGATCATCGGCACAGCCGGCAGCGAGAAGAGCCCGATGTGCGAGGTGCGCACGCTCGGCCCCAGCACGTTTGCGAAGCGCAGCACCGTCACGGCCACATCGGGGTTCTTCTCGGCGAAGTCCCCGATCGAGGCCTCCGCCTCCACCACGTCCCGCTCGATGCTCGTGTTCGGGCGGTGCGGGCGACCCATGCTCTCGTCGAAGAAGGCGGGGTCGTCCTGCTCGCACCCGTAGAAGTGGGCCGAGGACTTGAACACGACCTTGCGCACCGGAGAGCCGGCGCCGCTGCACGCGGCGAGGATGTTCATCGTCCCGATCACGTTGTTCTCGTGCGCCTTGCCGGGTGTTGTGGTGCTCGAGTCCACCACCAGCCGCGTGTCCACCACCGTGTCGATCTCGGCGGCCTCCACCACCCGCCGCAGGAGGGCGTGCTGGGTGCCCACCTTCACGTACTCGGTGCGCTCCAGCTCCACGTGCGGCTCCTCGTTGTCCACGCCGATCACGGCCTCGACCTCGTCGAACGCCTCGAGCGCCTGAGCCAGCCGTCCGCCCCAATAGGTGGACAGGCCCGTGACGAGTACTCGCTTGGAGCCGGTCATCCGAACCAGACCGACTTGCGCTTGGCGAGCATGTCCCAGAGCCCTTCCTGGATCCGCGCGCGGACCTCGTGCGCCGTGGTCTGCACAAGCGCCTTGTCCTCGTGGAGGCCCTGCTCGTCGAAGCGGATCGGCTCGAGGAAGCGGATCTTGAACTTGGCGGGGAGGTACCCGAGCATGCCCAGCGGGCCGAGGTGCGGAAAGGTCGGCGTGATCGGGAAGTAGAGGAGGCCGGTGGCGCGCTTGAGGAACCCGGAGCTCGCGAACACGGGCGCGGCCTCCTCGGCGCCCACCACGCACACCGGCACCACCGGCACCTGGGCGCGCATGGCCGCCTCCACGAAGCCGCCGCGCCCGAAGCGCCGCAGCCGGTAGCGGTCCTTGTAGAGCTTCTCGGTGCCCTTGCGCCCCTCCGGGAAGACCAGCACCAGCTGCTCCTCGTCGAACAGCAGCCGGTGCACGTTGGCCGGGTGCGCCGGCACGCAGCCGATCTTCGGGATCAGCATCGAGAAGCCGGGATAGCCCTTGAAGAAGTGCTCGACGGTGATGTTCAGCGGGCGCGGCTGGGAGTGCTCCTCGCGAATGGCCTTGGCGATCATCGCGGCGTCCGGCGGCAGCGCGCCGGAGTGGTTCGACACGAGCAGCGCCCCGCCCGCGGAGGGCACGTTCTCGATGCCCTCCACCTCGGCCCGGAACCAGTAGCGGTAGAAGAAGTCGTAGAGCGTGCGGTCCATCAGCCCCTCCACGCGCTCCGAGCGCCCCCAGTCGGTCAGGCGGCGCTCCGGCTCGACGCCGGGGAGGTGGCGCCGGAGGTCCTCCTTGCGCACAGCCGGGAGCCGGGCGTCCACGGCGCTCCTGGGCTCCGGGTCGCCCAGCGAGAGCGGCGTGCGGGTGGACTCGGGCATCGGGCGATTGTGCCAGGGCCCGAGCGGTGCCGACGTTACGATCACGCCCGCATGCGCTCCAAGGACAAGGTCCGGGAGGACGTCTGGCACGCCATGGAGCGCGAGGGCGTGGCCCGCTTCCCGGGAGCCGAGGGACGCATCCCCAACTACGCCGGAGCCAAGGCGGCGGCGGAGCGTCTGGCGCGGCATCCGGCCTGGCAGGCGGCCACGACCGTCAAGGCCAACCCGGACTCTCCCCAGACCCACGCCCGGCGGCTGGCGCTCGAGCAGGGAAAGGTCCTGGTGATGGCCGTCCCGAGACTGCGCGACCTGCATCCGTTCCGGCTGCTCGACCCGCGCGGGCTCTCGCCCCACGAGCTGCGCGAGGCGGCCACGATCAAGGGAGCGCTCCGGCACGGCACCGTGATCGACCTCGACCAGGTGCCGCAGCTCGACCTCGTGCTCAGCGGCTCGGTGGCCGTGAACCTGAAAGGAGCCCGGCTCGGCAAGGGCGGCGGGTTCTCGGACCTGGAGTACGGGCTGCTCTCCGAGGCGGGCAAGATCGACCGTCACACCGTGGTGGCCACGACCGTCCACCCGATCCAGATCCTGCGTGAGAACCTCCTGATGACGGCTCACGACATCCCGGTCAACCTGATCGCCACCTCACGCGCGGTGATCGAGGTGGACGGCGCCTATGAGCGCCCCCCGGGCGTGCTCTGGGACCACCTCCAGCCTCCGCAGATCCACGAGATCCCGGTGCTCGAGCGCTTCGGCTACGTGGGCTGACCCGCTGGGCTAGGCCAGGCGCTCGACCACGACGATGGTGTCGCGCTCGGCGAGGATCCGCCAGCCGGGCGGGTCGCCGGCGCCGAACAGCTCGGTGACCACCGAGGTGGGACCCGGCTCACCGCCGCGCGCGCCGTGGAAGGCCACCACCCCGCCCCCGCGCACGTGCGGGCTCCATGCGTCCCAGTCGTGGCGGCACGCCTCGCGCGCGGGATCGCCGTCGATGAACACGAGGTCCACCGGGATGCTCCAGCCGCCCGCCACGTCCGGCGACGCCGCCACGTGCCAGTGGAGGCGCGGTCCGCCCCGGCGCCGCGCGGCGCGTCCCACGACCGCCTTTACGGCGTGCTCGTCAGCCGGCTCCCGCGACTGCGTGGACTCGCCGAACGGGTCCACCAGGTGGAGGTCGGCGCCCTGCGGGAGGCCGGCCACCAGCACCAGCGCCGCCGCGCCCTCGTGCACCCCGATCCCCACTGCGCGCCGGCGGCCTGCGGCCAGCCGGTGAAGCATCCCCGACTCCGCCGGGGAGTGGGTGGTGCGCGGTGCCACCAGCCCGGTGCGGAGCGCCAGCTGGCGCAGGCCACGGCTATGGCGCACGCGCACCGGGGCCTTCTTGCGGAGCCCGTCCGGGAGCGCCATCGGCTCAGCCGATCCTGTCGAGCACCGGGTCGAGCTTGGCCCGCAACCCGATCCAGTCGGGTGCGCCGATCACTCCCTCGCGCTCGACGAGCTCGGTGTTCCAGGGGTGGACGATCGTGGCGGCCACGATGCCGGCGTCGCGAGCGCGGGCGATGTTGACCGGGCTGTCGTCCACCAGCACGTGGATGCCCAGCTCCTGGCAGCGGGTGATCTTGTCGAACGAGCAGTGCAGGTCGTCGTACGGCATGCCGATCTGCTCGAGCCAGGCCTCGGTGGCCGGCCGGGTGCTGTCTCGGCGGTGGCTCGTCACGTGGATCCAGTGGCCGCTTTCGTGCCAGTCGCGCACGGTCTCGACGGCGTCAGGATACGGCTCACCGGCGGCGATGTTCTCGTCCGAATGGGTCTCCTCCACGCAGTGCACGAGAGCGTCGCGCTCGAGGGCCGTGATGCCCCAGTCGTGCTGGTCCTCATAGGGGAGATGCACCCCGTAGCGCTCCTGCACGATGCGCTGAAGGAGGTCCCAGTAGGGGTGCAGCGTCGAGTCGATGTCCAGCGCGATCCGGGCCACAGGCGCACTACAGTAAGCGCATGCCCAGAGTGCTCGCCTCCCACGCCGTCCCGGCCACGCCGCGACGGGCGCGCAGCGCGGGTCAGGACTACGGCGAGACCGCCGAGCCCAGCTGGAGAAACGTGGACTGGCGGGAGCTGCTCAGGACGCATCCGTTCGGCGGCTCCGAGATCAACTACATCGACCTGATCCCGGAGGATCCCGCCGCCCACGACCGCACGCCCGTGGTGTTCGTGCACGGGCTCGGCGGCCAGTGGCAGAACTGGATCGAGAACATCCCGCGCATGGCTCTCGAGCGACGCACGGTGGCGCTCGACCTGCCCGGATTCGGACTCTCCTCGATGCCGAACGAGAAGATCTCCATCTCGGGCTACGCCGACGTGGTCGAGGCGGCCTGCAATGACCTCGGGCTGGGAGCCGTCGCCGTGGTGGGCAACTCGATGGGCGGCTTCGTGGGCGCCGAGCTGGCGTTCCGCCACCCCGAGCGGGTGGAGCGGCTCATGCTCGTGTCGGCCGCGGGCATCACCACCACGGAGCTCTACAACACGCCGGTGTCAGCGATTGCGCGCGCCGCCACCATGTTCATCGGGTACACCGCCGCCCGCCATCGCGCCGTCGCGCGGCGGCCGATATCGCGGCACCTGGCGCTGGCGCTGGTGGCCCGGCATCCGAGCCGGCTCGATCCCGACCTGGTCTACGAGGCGATGATGAAGGGCGCCGCCAAGCCCGGTTTTGACGATGCCCTCCGCGCCTGCCTCGATTACGACTTCCGCGAGCGGCTGCCCGAGATCGCCTGCCCCACGCTGGTCGTGTGGGGCGAGAACGACGCGGTCCTGCCGGCGGGCGACGCCGACGAGTTCGAGCGGCTGATCCCGGACGCCCGCAAGACCCTGATGGCCGACACCGGGCACGTGCCGATGCTCGAGCGGCCCGGCGCCTTCAACGACATGCTGTCGGACTTCCTGGCCGAGACCGGCCCCGCCGAGGCCCTCGAGTCGGTGCCCGGCGCCACTCAGGTCGCCTGACCCGCCGCCCGGGTAGGGTCCCGGGCGTGAGCTACACGATCAAGAATCTCAACGAAGTCGAGGACTCGGCGGTCAAGTACGGCTACTCCGAGACCCAGGAGGCGCGGTTCCCTCGCGAGGACCTCGATGCCAAGAACACGGGTCTCGCCTACATCGTGCTCCGGCCCGGCAAGCAGCAGCCGTTCGGCCATCGCCACGAGGAGGCCGAGGAGATCTACGTGGTGCTGTCCGGGAGCGGGCGTCTCAAGCTCGACGACCAGATCATCGACGTCGGCCCGATGGACGCCATCCGCATGGCGCCCAAGGTCACCCGCTCGCTGGAGGCAGGCGACGAGGGGCTCGAGGTCCTCGCCTTCGGCCCCCGCCATGGCGGCGACGGCGAGATCGTCAAGGACTTCTGGGCCCAGCTAAAGCCGCGTCAGTTGCTCGTCGCCCTTGACCGGGTGAGGCCGCTCGCGCGAGACTGTAAGCGCGTGAGGGCCCGTCACCTCATCTCGATCGGTCTCGCCGCAGCGCTCGCCGCCGTCCTTCCGGCCGCGGCGCATGGACAAGCGGTCACGGTGTCCTGCGGCCAGACCATCACGAGCGACACCATCGTCGGCAACGACCTCACCAACTGTCCCGGTGACGGGCTCCGCATTGGCGCGGACGCGATCACGCTCGACCTGGACGGCCACACGATCGACGGCGACGGCCCGGTTTCCGGCGAGGGCGACGGCGACGTCGGGATCGCGAACGGCTTCAGCCCGAACGGCGGGGATCTGCCCTCCTTCGACGGTGTGACCGTCAGGAACGGCACGATCCGGCAGTTCGAGTCCGGGGTGTCGTTCTACACCCCTGGCGGCGACATCGAGGGCGGATTGATCGCCGGCCTCTCGTTGGAGGGCGGCGGCATCGGTCTCTTCTTCGCAACAGACGTCCGGGTCGAGCAGAACGTGCTCACCGGCGCGGGGATCGGACTGGACATGTCGAGCCGGAATCGGGTGACGGGCAACCGCCTCTCCGGGGGAGGAATCAGCCTCGGGCAGAGCTTCCGCGGTGATGGCGTGAGCGACAACCTGATCCTGAGTAACACGGTGCTCGATGCCCCGGGCGACGGGATCCTCTTCAGAGATGTCGCCTTCGAACGGTTCCCGGTGGGAAACCGGATCGTGAACAACACGTCCGCCGCAGCTCCGGCGACGGCATCAAGGTCCCCGACGGCGCGTCCGTGCTGTGGACGGCAACACCGTCGCGAACAACGGCGGTGACGGGATCGACAGCGGCAACAACATCCCGGACTCCTTCGGCACCCAGCACCCTCACCGACAACGTCGCCAACGCGAACACCGCGCTTGGCATCAACGCCGACGAGGAACGGAGGATGTGGTGGCAACCGTGCCGCGGGGAACGGGGATGCGCGTCAGTGCGTCGGGGTGGTCTGCCGGCCGCAAGGATTCCTGTTCGGCGGCGGCAACCCGGGTCAGAGCTTCAGCGCGATGACGGCCGACTCCAAGCGCGCCAGCCGCTACTTCCTCTACTTCCCCGCCGCGATCAAACAGCTGCGCGTCTACCTCGACGGCGGCGGCGCCAGCAGCGGCTCCCAGATCCTCCGCGGCATCATCTACAACGAGTTCGCCGGCCAGCCCGGCCAAGGACTGATACGCAGCTTCCAGGCCAGGATCCAGGCCGGCACCCCGGCCGCTGTCACGCTGCCGCTCCCCTACCGACTCCAGCTCAACCCCGCTACTACTGCTCGCATCCACTCAGGCGAACAGCGCGTTGCCCGCTTCGCTAACCCACGCCCGAGCTCACGCCGCTTCAACATCGACAGCTACATCAACGATCCGACAACCCCTTCGCCCCACCACTCACAACCAATCGATCGCAATCCACACGATCGGCTACGTCAGACCCGAACTAGGTCGTGATCGCGCCGAGCGCCGCCGACTCCACGTGGCGGGCGTACTTGCCGAGCACGCCGTTCTCGTAGCGCGTGGCGGGCGACTCGTAGGCCTCGAGCCGCTCGGCGATCTCTCGTCCGGTGAGCTCGACGTTCAGCTCGCGGCCGGCCACGTCGAACACGACGGTGTCGCCGTCGCTGCACGGCGGCGATCGGCCCGCCGTGGCGGCGCCTCGGGGGCCACGTGGCCGGCCATGAAGCCGTGCGTGGCGCCGGAGAAGCGGCCGTCGGTGAGCAGCGCCACGGAGTCGCCCAGGCCCTCGCCCACCAGCGCCGCTGTCACGTGCGAGCATCTCGCGCATCCCCGGGCCGCCCGCCGGGCCCTCGTTGCGGATCACCACGACCTCGCCCGGCTGGATCGACCTGGCCACCACGGCGGCGAACGCGTCCTCCTCGCGCTCGAACACGCGCGCCGGGCCGCGGTGCTCCATGCGGTCGTGGCCGGAGAGCTTGACCACGCAGCCCGTCGGGCGCGAGGTTGCCGCGCAGGATCGCGAAGCCGCCGTTCGGCTTGATCGGGTGTCGACCGGGCGCATCACCTCCTGGCCCTCGGTCTCCTCGGCGCCGTCGGCCATCCTCGCCGATCGTCTGGCCGGTCACCGTCACGGCGTCCTCGTGGAGCAGGCCGGCCTCCTTGAGGCGCTCGGACCACGAGCGGCACGCCGCCGGCGCGGTAGAGGTCGGTGGCCACGAAGCGGCCGCCGGGCTTGAGGTCGGCCAGCAGCGGGGTGCTCCACGCGATCCGGTCGAAGTCCTCGAGCTCGCAGCGGCACACCGGCCTCGTGGGCCACGGCGAGCAGGTGCAGCACCAGCGTTGGTGGAGCCGCCGGACATGGCGCCCGACGCGATCGCGTTCTCGAGCGCGTCGCGGGTGATGATCCGGCTCGGCCGCAGGTCCCGCTCGAGCACGTCCATCACGAGCCGGCCGCACTCCTCGGCCACCTGCGCCCTTCTTGCCGTCCTCGGCGGGCACCATCGAGCTGCCCATCGGGCGAGATGCCGAGCACCTCGAAGGCCATCGCCATCGTGTTGGCGGTGAACTGGCCGCCGCAGGCGCCCGCGCCCGGGCGAGGCGACGTTCTCGAGCTCGGTCAGCTCGTCGTCGGTCAGGTCGCCGGCGGCGTGTGCGCCGATGCCCTCGAACACGTCCTGGATCGTCACGTCCTTGCCGCGCCAGCGCCCGGGCGCGATCGAGCCGCCGTAGAGCATCAGGCTCGGCACGTCGAGGCGGGCGAGCGCCATCACGCAGCCGGGGATCGTCTTGTCGCAGCCGGAGAGGGCGACCACGGCGTCGAACATGTGGCCGCGCGCCACGAGCTCGATCGAGTCGGCGATCACCTCGCGGCTGACGAGCGAGGCCCTCATGCCCTCGGTGCCCATCGTGATGCCGTCGGAGATCGCGACCGTGTTGAACTCCATCGGCGTGCCGCCGGCCGCGCGCACGCCCTCCTTGACCTTCTCCGCCAGGCGCGCGCAGGTGGAAGTTGCACGGCATCGTCTCGGTCCAGGTGTTGGCGATGCCGACGATCGGCCGCTTCAGCGCGTCGTCGTCGAAGCCGATGCCCTTCAGGTACGCGCGCGCCTGGGCCCGGTCGGGCCCTCGAGGATCGACCCGGCTGCGGCTGCGCGGGTCCGCGCTCACTGCGGCGCCCGACGGCAGCTCGCCGCGCCGCTGGCGGCGGCGCTCCCACTCCGCGAGGCGCCAGAGGTCGCGGCGCACGCGCGCCGGGTCGAGCTGCCGGCCCACGAGGTGCATGTTGGCGCGGCGGATCACGCGGTCCTCGTCGGAGGTGAGCGCCATCCACTTGGCCAGCACGTCGTCCGAGGCGGGCAGCCGCGCTGGCGCCACCGCCGCCGCTCAGGTCCGGGAACTCGACGCAGTACTCGCTGAGGAGGCGCCGGTGGCGGGCAGGTAGGCCACGATCGGCTTGTGCGGGTAGACCAGGTAGGCGTAGGCGCTGCGCCCGGCCGCGGTCGGTGTCGCGGCGGGTGTGGCGGCCGGCGACGCGGATGAAGCCGAGGTCGCGGTACATCGCCCCACTCCTCGGCGTTCACGCAGGAGCGCAGCAGCTCACGGGCGCGCTGCTCGGCCCGGCGCTCGCGGCCGGGGTCGTAGAGCGCCAGGCGGTCGTCGGGCGCGTCGCCGGCGCGGCGCGCGCGTCGCCGGCGCTCGCGCCAGCGCGTCAGCACCGGCACGACGAGCGGAGCCGGCGAGCGCCGCCGCCACGAGCGCGAGGACCAGCAGAGCGAGCAGCATCGGCCGGCGTCAGCCGCCCGACGCGCGCGGGAAGAAGATCACCCGGTCGGCGCCGTCGGGGATGTCGGCGTAGGCCTTGACCATCTGCGCCTCGCGCCGGCCGCTGCCGGGGAGCGTGGTGGGCACGGCGGCCCACATGCCCTCGTCGAGCTGGCGGCGGAACTCCTCGACGAGCCGCTCCTCGTCCTCGCGCAGGCGCGGATCGCCCTCGGCGAGGAGGACCTCGCCGTGACCCGGCTTCATGCGCAGGAACTTGATCTCGGCTCCGATCGGCTGTGACGTGATGACAGGCCGCGCTCCCGAACCGTGCGAGCGCCGAGGGATTATGTCACTTGGACCGAGCTGCCCGGAGGGGTCACGGCCCGAGCTCGGGCGGCCGCCGCGTCCGATGCCGAGCACGTCCACCGGGCCGGGGCCGGCGCCGATGCCGCGCAGCCCGTCCCGCACCGCCGCCGCGGCCATGGCTTGCGCGCGGCGGGCGGCCTCGAGCGGATCGAGTCCCAGCGCCAGGTGCGCCGCCAGCACCGACGAGTGGGTGCAGCCCGAGCCGTGCGCGGCGCCGTCGGGGTGGCGCTCCCCGGGGATCTCCACGAGCCGCTCGCCGTCGAAGAAGACGTCGCTCGCCGCCGTCGCGGTGCCCGCCGGTGACCACGACCGCGGCCGGGCCGAGCGCGTGGACCGCGCGGGCGAGCTCGCCGCGGCGTCGTCGCCGGCGTCGAGGCCCGGCCAGCGCGCGCGGCCTCCGGCAGGTTCGGCGTGACCACGGTCGCGCGCGGCACGCAGCCGCTCGCGCAGCGCGCGCTCGCGCGTCGGGCTCGAGCAGCCGGCCGCCGCTCTCGGCGACCATCACCGGATCGAGCACGACCGGCACGCCGCCGGCAGCAGGTCGAGCGCGCTGTCCACCGCCGCGATCGCCTCGGCGGTGCCGAGCATGCCGATCTTCACGGCGTCCACGCCGATGTCCTCGACCACCGCCCGCACCTGCTCGACGATCACCTCGGGCGGCAGCGGGTACACGGCGCGTGACACGCTCGGTGTTCTGCGCGGTGATCGCCGTGATGGCGGTCATGCCGTGGGCGCCGCAGCGCGGCGAACGCCTTCAGGTCGGCCTGGATCCCGGCGCCGCCGCCCGGAGTCGGAGCCCGCGATCGACAGCAGCCGCGGAGGCGTGTAGGCGTCGCGAGTCACGGGGCCGGGAGGATAGGCGCCGCCGCAGTGGCGGCCGGGATGAGCGTGGCGAGCACTCACATGGCGGCGCGCTCCCATCCGCCCAGCACGCCGCGCACGATGTGCCCCTCCGCCTCGAGGCGGCCGAGCGCGGCGCGCACCTCGGCGGCCGGGAGCACCGGTGCGCCGGACGATCTCGTCCACGCCCGCGCCCGCCTCGACCGCGTCGAGGACGTCCCTGCAGCGCGGCGTCGACGGGCGGAGCCCGCCGGGCGGCCGGCCGGCCCCGGACGCACGCCGACTCCGAAGAGCTCGTCCAGCACGTCCTCGGTCGAAGTGACGGGCACCGCCCCGTCGCGCAGGAGCCCGTTCGTGCCCGCGGCCATCCGGGCGGTGACGCGCCCGGGCACGGCGCCGACCTCCCGGCCGAGCTCGCGGGCGAAGTCGGCCGTGATCAGGCTCCCGCTCGGCTCCGCCGCCTCGACCACCACGGTCAGCCGCGCGAGCCCGGCCATGATCCGGTTGCGCGCGGGGAAGCTCCAGCGCTGCGCCGGCGTGCCCGGCGGCAGCTCGGAGAGCACCAGGCCGCGCTCGGCCACCTGCTCGTGCAGACGCCGGTGGCGACGCGGGTAGGCCCGCTCCGGCCCGCACGCCAGCACCGCCACCGCGCACTCCGGAGCCGTCGAGGCAGCCTCGGTGCGCCGTGGCGTCGATCCCGAGCGCCAGTCCGCTCACCACGGTCACCCCCGCGGCGCCCAGCCCGCGGCCGAGCGCGTACGCGACCTCCGTGCCGTAGGGCGAGGGCCTGCGGGTCCCGACGATCGCCACCGCGGGCTCCTCCCGCAGCAGCGCCAGCGCCGCGGCGTCGCCCGACGCAGAACAGGGCGGCGGGTGGATCGGGGAGCTCGGCCAGCTGCGGCGGGTACGCCGGCGAGTGACGGCAGACCGCGAACGCACCCGCCTCGCCGAGCTTCGCGCGCTCGCGCGGCGGCGTCGAAGCGGGCGAGCCGGTCCCGGACCGCCTGCTTGCCCGTTCCCCCGGCGGCGGCGATCAGCTCCTCCTCCGGGAGCGCCAGCAGCCCGGCCGCGCCGCGCGACCTGCGTCCGAGCATCCCCGTGATCCGCGGCGCCAGGTGGGCGATCAGCCGCGACCGGCGCAGGCAGCCGTCACATGCCCCGCTGTCGACGGCCTCGGCTCACGCCGCCAGGCGCTCCCAGCCGTCCAGGCGGTACGAGAGCGCCTCCTCGACGTCGCGCGCGGCCACCCGCACGCGGCCTGTCGAGGTCGGCGATCGTGCGCGCCACCCGCAGGACGCGGTCGTGGCCGCGCCCGCTCAGCCCCGAGCGCTCGCGTGCGCCGACAAGCCCCGCGGCGCCGGCCGAGTCGAGCGTCACCTGCCGCCGGGTGAGCGGGCCGTCCATATCCCCGTTGCACAGCACCCCGCTCCCGGTCAGCCGCTCGCGCTGGCGCTCTCGAGCCGCCCCCACGCGCGCCCTCACCGCCGCGGTCGACGGTCCGGGCCGTGCCTGTCCGACCAGCTCCAACGGCGAGACCGGCCGCACCTCGCACACCAAATCGAGGCGGTCCAGCAGCGGCCCGCTGAGCCGCCTCAGGTAGCGATCGCGCTCGCCCGCCACGCAGCGGCAGCGATCTGCCGAGCGCCCGCACGGGCAGCGGTTGCAGGCCGCCACCAGGATGGCGTTGGCCGGGAACTCCAGCATGCGCTGCCCGCGCATGATCTCCACCGTGCCCTCCTCGAGCGGCTGGCGCAGTGCATCGAGCGCGACCCGGGCGAACTCGGCCAGCTCGTCGAGGAAGAGCACGCCGCGGTGCGCCAGTGTGAGCTCCCCCGGCCGCGGCACGGCGCCACCGCCCACGAGCCCCTGCGCGGAGATCGTGTGGTGCGGCGCCCGGAAGGGACGCTCGCGCACGAGGCGCCCGGACGCCAGGCCCGCGGCGCTCTGCATCTGCGTGATCTCGAGTGCCTCGTGCAGGTCCGGCGGCGGCAGAAGCCCGGGAAGCCGGCGCGCCAGCATCGTCTTGCCCACCCCTGGCGGTCCGACCATCAGCAGGTTGTGAGCGCCGGCAGCGGCGATCTCCAGGGCGCGCTTGGCGTCGTCCTGTCCACGCACGTCGGAGAGGTCCGGCGCCCCGGCTCCGGGGCAGTGATCGCCGTGGTCGGGTGCCGCGGCGACCGCCTCCTCCTCGCCGCGCAGCACGCGCGCGATCCCGTCGAGAGTCGGGGCCCCGATCACCTGGAGGCCCGTCGACGAGCGCCGCCTCCCCGCCGTTCGCGGGCGGGACGATCAGACGCTCGTGTCCGGCCGCTCGCGCACCCATGGCGGCAGCGAGCGCGCCTCGGACGGTCCGCAGCTCGCCGCTCAGAGACAGCTCGCCGCAGAGCGCGCTCCGCTCCAGTGCCTCCGGTGGGACCTGACCGCTGGCAGCCAGCAGCCCGACGGCGATCGCGAGGTCGAAGCCGGGGCCGGCCTTGCGCACGTGCGCGGGCGCGAGGTTCACGGTGATACGCATGAGCGGGAACTCGAGCCCGGAGTTCTGGACCGCTGCGCGCACGCGCTCGCGGGACTCCCGCACCGCCCGGTCGGGAAGGCCCACGAGCGTGAACGCGGGCAGGCCGCGGCGGACATCCACCTCCACGGTGACCTCGTGGCTGCGGACCCCCTCGAGGGCGAACGTGGACACGCTGGCGAGCATGCGTCGGCACGCTAGGCGCGCGACTCCGAAGCGTGGGGACGCTTGTGTGACGACTGTGTGCCAAACCGACCACGTACCGGAGCCGCACATGCGCCGCTCTCATTCGTCGCTCGGTCTTAACGCTCGTCGCACACGTGTCTGTAGAGCGACCGTAGGTTCGCTCTCGTGGAACGCACAGACCCACGCCGGGCCCTCGGGGCAACGGGCGAGCGGCTCGCCTCCGCGCATCTCGAGGCACGCGGCTTCCGGCTACTCGACCGCAACTACCGCACGCGCTACGGCGAGCTCGACATCGTGGCCGCGGACCGGCGCTATCTGGTCTTCTGCGAGGTCAAGGCACGGGTGGCGCGCACGGCCTCGGGCCCGCTCGACCCGCTCGCATCGGTGGACTGGCGCAAGCGCCGCCGCCTGCGCTGGATGGCGCGCGAGTGGCTGGCCGGCCGCGCGGACGGAGGACCGCATCCGCCGGAGCTTCGCTTCGACGCGATCGGGATCACCCTCGATCCGGCCGGGGCGCTCCTGGCACTGGAGCACGTGGAGGAGGCGTTCTAGTGCGCCGCGCGAGCGCGTCAGCCGAGCGCGAGCTGCGTGTAGGCGATCGACTGGAATGACATCCGGTGGAGCGGGGACACGCCGTTGGCGGCGATCGCCGCGCGGTGCTCCGGGGTCGAGTAGCCCACATTGGTCTCGAAGTCCCAGCCGGGATGCTGCTCCGCGGCCTTGTGCATGAAGCGGTCGCGGCTGACCTTCGCCAGCACGGACGCCGCCGCGATGGCCGCGCTCCTGCAGTCGCCGTCCACCACGGCGCGCTGCTCGAAGCCGAATTCGGGGACCCCGAAGCCGTCGACAAGGCAGATGGTGCCCTCGCGCGCAACGCCGAGCAGGGCGGTTCTGAGGGCATCGAGGTTGGTGACGTGGAGACCGCGCGAGTCGATCCCGCGCACGCAGCGCGACACGATCACGGAGCGTGCCGCGGAGCGCAGGACGAGCGGATACAGCTCATCCCGCATCTCAGCCGTGTGCTGCTTCGAGTCGTTCAGCCGGCTGAGCGCGCGCCGGTCGGAGAGGGTGAGGCGTTCGAGGTCGAACAGGACGGCGGCGGCGACGAGCGGTCCGGCCAGCGAGCCCCGGCCGGCCTCGTCGGCGCCGGCCACATAGCGGCAGCCGATCTCGCGATCGAAGGCGAAGAGCCGGCGTCCCGCCGTCGCGCGGCGGCGTTTGGACCGGGCATTCCGCCGCTCGACGCGGCTGGAGCCTCGGCCCGGTTCGGTTTCGCCATTGCCAGGTCTCCCCACGCTGCGGCGATGATAGGCAGGCGTGCGGCGGAAGTGGAAGCCGGCCGGCCGCTCAGAGCGTGCCGATGCGGTTGGGCGGCCAGTAGGTGGCGAAGGCCTTCCCGATCATCGCGTCCTTGGGGATCGGCCCCCACTCGCGGCTGTCCGCGCTCTCGCCCCGGTTGTCGCCCATCATGTAGTAGTAGCCCTTGGGGATCTCGATCTCCTTGGGCAGGTCACAGAGCCCGCACTCCGAGTCGAGGCGCGCGAAGGACTCCTTCTGGCGCTTCCCGTTCAGGTAGACGGCGCCGTCGATGACCTTGAGGCGATCGCCGCCCACGGCGACCACCCGCTTGATGAAGTTCGTGTCGGAGCGACCGTCTGTCGGGCGTGGGCACGGCGAATCCGGCGCGTGCTCGACGCCGCAGGTGTTCGTGTCGGCTCCGGCGGGCGGCTTGAACACGACGATGTCGCCGCGGTCGGGGTCGCTGAAGCGGAAGCTCACGCGATCGACCAGCACGCGCTGGCCGATCTCGAGCGTCGGGACCATCGATTCGCTCGGGATGCGAAAGGGCTTGACCAGGAACGCCTGGATGCCGAGCGCGAGGCCGAGCGCGACCGCCACGATCGTGACGAGCTCGACCAGGGATCCCCCGGCGCTCTTCTCCTTGGTGCCAGCCACGACGCCGCGCGACCGGGCGCTAGCCCGAGGACTCGTCCCGGGCTTCACCGTCGGAGTCGTCAGGCTCCGCGGTGTCCTCGCCGGCGTCGTCGCCGGCGGGCTCGTCAGACGGCTCGTCCGCACCGGCGTCCGCGACAGGCTCGCCGGCATCGCCGGCGCTGTCGGCATCGGCGACGGCCACGGGCTCCTCGTCGGGCGCGGCCTGCTCGGGCGCCCCGCCCTCGGTGGCCTCGGTGGTCTCAGTCGTTTCGGCGGCCTCGGTCTCGGCCGCCTCGGTGTCGTCGGCCTCGGCGCGCGCCTCGCCCAGCTCGTCCTCGCCGGGGCGGGGAGCGTCGTCGGGCGGCATCGCTCCGGTCTCGTAGACGTCCTCGACCGGGGCGGACCAGCGGCGCTCGCGAACACGGGCGCTGCGTCCCACGCGGTCGCGCAGGTAGTAGAGCTTGGCGCGCCGCACGTCGCCGCGGGCAGCGACCTCGATGCGCTCGATCTTCGGCGAGTGCACGGGGAAGGTGCGCTCCACGCCTACTCCGAACGACTGCTTGCGGACGGTGAACGTCTCGCGCAGCCCGCTGCCCTGGCGCTTGATGACCACACCCTCGAAGACCTGGGTGCGCCGCCTGGTGCCCTCAACTACCTGGAAGTGCACCCGCACGCGATCGCCGGCCTGGAAGACCGGGACGCGGCGCAGCTGAGCGCGCTCGATGCTGTCGATGACACCTGACATGGAAAGGACTGAAGCGATTCGCCGGACCGGGGGCAGAAGAGAGGCGCGACCTCCCCCCGGGGGCTATCGCGCAAGGGCGCATGGTAGCGAAGGACCGGACCGCTGCCGCGCCGGAGCGATCAGCCGGACTCGCCCCGGAGGCGACTCTGGTCCAGCCGCCAGCGTTTGACGCGGGCGTGGTCACCGGACAGGAGAACGTCCGGCACCTCGTGCCCGCGCCAATCGAAGGGGCGGGTGTAGTGCGGGTACTCCGGAGCCCCTTCGAGGGCCTCGCTGAACGATTCCTCCACGGCGCTCTCCTCGTGGCCGAGCGCGCCCGGCAGCTTTCGCATCACGGCGTCGCAGACCACCATCGCCGCCGGCTCGCCGCCTGACAGGACGTACGGCCCGATCGACACCACATCGCTGGCGAGGTGCTCGTGGACGCGCTCGTCGAAGCCCTCGTAGCGCCCGCAGAGCAGCGTCAGCGCCGGCTCCGCCGCGAGCTCGGAGGCCAGCGCGTCGTCGAACCGGCGCCCGCCCGCCGACAGCGCGATCACCCGCCGCTCGGACGGGAGCTGCACGGGGTCGGCCTCGTAGCGCTCCCGCAGGGCGGCCTCCACCACGTCGGCCCTGATCACCATTCCCGCCCCGCCCCCGTAGGGCGTGTCGTCCACCTGCCCAGCGTTCAGCGGAGTGGTGGCGCGCATGTCCACGAACGCGAGCCGGTGACCGAGCGCCTCGGCGTTGCGCACGTGGCGCTGCTCGGAGAACCACGCGAACCAGCCCGGGAACAGGGTGAACACGTCGATCTCCATCAGAGACCGAGAAACCTCTCGTCGATCTCGATGCGGCGCCCGCCGGCGTCCACCGAGGTCACGGCATCGGGAATCAGCGGCACGAGCGTCCCGTCGTCCAGCTCGAGCACTGAGCACGACGGTCCGTCGAGCACCCTGGTCACCCGGCCGTGGCCAGGCACCTCACAGCCCAACAGATCCGCCGCGAGCCACTCGTCCTCGGAGAGCTCTGCCTCCACCAGCAGCGGCGTGCCGCGCAGCGGGCGCACGTCCTCGATGCCGGTGAGCCTGATCAGGGGCCTGTCGTCCGTGCCGGCGCGGCGTTCGATGCGCCGCTCGCGCCCGTCGACCGTCAGCACCATCCCCTCCGGGAACTCGTGCTCGGCCGCCTCCACCCAGAAGCTGCCGTCCCATCCGTGTGACCGTCCTATGCGTCCGGCGGTGACGAGGGTCAATCCACCACGTCGACGAGCACACGCCGGTCGTGGCGTACCGCGGAGGCCTTGACCACGGTGCGCAGCGCGGCGACAGTGCGCCCGCCGCGGCCGATCACCTGGCCGGCGTCGTCGTTCGGCCACCCGCAGCTCGAGGACCACGGTGCCGTCCTCCTCCTCGAATGCTTCGACCGAGACCTCGTCCGGCTCGTCGACGAGCGAGCGGGCGAGATACTCGAGCAGCTTCTCCACTAGGAGCTCGGTTCGTCCCCGGTGGCGTCAGCCGGCTCGTCGCCGGCCTCGGCCTGCTCGGCGGGCGCCTGGGCGTCGGCGTCGGCCTCAACCTCGGCCCCGCCCTCGGCGGGGACGGCCTCGTCCACCGCGTCGGCGCTCACGGCGGCCTCGCCAACGGCCTCGGCGGCGGCTTCCTCCTCCACCACCAGCACGGGTGCCGCGGCCGGCACGTGCTCGGGCGTGGGCCCGCCGCTCTTCACCTGGGCCTTCATCAGCTGCTTGACGGTGTTGCTCGCCTGAGCGCCGCGCGCGACCCAGTGCTCGAGCCGCTCGGCGTCGATGCGGATCGTGGACGGCTCCGTCTGCGGGTTGTAGTGACCGATCGTCTCGATGAACCGGCCGTCCCGAGGCGAGCGCTGGTCGGCGACGACCACCCGCCAGATCGGGTTCTTCTTGCTGCCCACGCGTGTGAGTCGGACTCGGACTGACATGAGGCGGGAGAGGTTAGCGACCACCCGCCAGCTGCTGCAGCGAGGGCATCTTGCCCTGCGAGAGCTGGCGCATGACCTTCTTCATCTGAGCGAACTGCTTCACGAGCTGTGAGACGGCCTGCACGGACGTCCCGGAGCCGTGTGCGATCCGGCGCCTGCGCGAGCCGTCGATGAGCTGCGGGTTCGCGCGCTCGGCCGGTGTCATGGACAGGATGATCGCCTCCAGCCGGTCGAGCTCCTTCTCGCTCACCTGCAGCTGCCCGAGCTGCTTGCCGACCCCCGGCATCATCTTCAGGAGGTTCTGGATCGGTCCCATGTTCCGGACCTGCTTCATCTGGTCGAGGAAGTCGTCGAGCGTGAACTGCTCCTTGCGGATCTTCCGCTCGAGCTCCTGGGCCTGGCGCTCGTCCATCTGCCGCTCGGCCTTCTCCACGAGCGTCATCACGTCGCCCATCCCGAGGATCCGCTGCGCCATGCGGTCGGGGTGGAAGCGCTCGAAGTCGCCGAGCTTCTCCCCGGTGGAGGCGTAGATGATCGGCTTGCCGGTGATCGCCTTGACCGAGAGCGCGGCGCCGCCGCGCGAGTCGCCGTCGAGCTTCGTGAGCACCACGCCGTCGAAGTCCGCGGTCGCCGAGAACTGCTCGGCCACGTTCACGGCGTCCTGGCCGGTCATCGCGTCGATCACGAGCAGCACGTTGTGGGGCTTCGTGCGCTTCTTGATCTGCGCCAGCTCCTTCATCAGGTCCTCGTCCACGTGGAGCCGGCCGCTGGTGTCCACGATCAGGGCGTCGCGGCGATCGCTCTTGGCCTGGCCAAGAGCCCACTCGGCGATGTCCACCGGGTCGCGCCCTGTGCCCTGCTCGTAGACGGCCGCGCCCGCCTGGCCGGCCACCTTGATCAGCTGATCCACGGCGGCCGGGCGGTAAACGTCGCAGGCGGCCACGGCCACGTCCATCCCGTGCTCCTCGCGGAGGTGCACAGCCAGCTTCCCGCAGGCCGTGGTCTTGCCCGAGCCCTGGAGGCCCGCCATGAGGATCACGGTGGGTCCCGGCTTGGCGAATACAAGCTCCCGGCCCGAGCCTCCCATCAGGGTGGTGAGCTCGTCGGCCACCACCTTCACCACCTGCTGGCCCGGGTTGAGCGAGTCGAGCACGTCCTGGCCGAGGGCGCGCTCCTTCACACCGGCCGTGAACTCCTTCACGACCTTGAAGTTCACGTCCGCCTCGAGCAGCGCCAGGCGCACCTGGCGCATGGCCTTGCTCACGTCGTCCTCGGTCAGCTTGCCGCGGGAGCGGACATCGCCGAGGGCCTCCTGCAGGCGGTCAGAGAGGGTGTCGAACATCGGCGATTGAGGCTACTCGTCGGACGGGTGACGCGGGCGGCCCGCCTCGAAGTCCGCCACCGCCCGCTCCACGTCGGTCAGCATCGTCATCCGGATCACGAGCCCGTCCTCGAACCGGTAGCGCTGCGCGATCTGCCGGGCGAACTCCACGCCGCTCGCGCGCGCACGCATCGGCGTGGTGCTGAGCTCGAGAACCTCGTCGCCGCGCTCCGTGCGGCTGTGCACGACGGTCTCGCCGTACTCCCACAGCTCCGTGATGTCCGCGGCGTAGCGCCACAGCCCCTCGTAGCCCCGGTACACCTCGGGATTCATCACCCGGACGGTCATGTCGATCTCGACGTCGGGGTGCAGGAGCTCCTCGACCGCGGCCCGGTCGTCGCGGCTCCAGCGCACCGCGAGCTCGGCGAGCAGATCGCTCTTCGAGCGCGTCAAGGCCTACTCGGCCGGGGGCGGAGGCGGCGGCGGCTTCGGCGGCTCAGGCGGCTTGGGCAGCGACGCGGTCAGGCTTGACAGCGCCTGCGTGACCTCGCTCGGGATGATCCAGACCTTGTTCGACTCGCCCTGGGCTATCTGGGGAAGCACCTGGAGGTATTGGTAGGCGAGCAACTTCTGGTCGGCGTCGCCGCGGTGGATCGCCTCGAAGACCGTCTCGATCGCCTTCGACTGGCCCTCGGCCTCGAGGATCTGCGACTCGCGCCGGCCCTCGGCCCGCAGGATCGCGCTCTGCTTCTCGCCCTCCGCGGTCAGGATCTGGGACTGCTTCACACCCTCGGCCGTGAGGATCGTGGCGCGGCGGTCGCGCTCGGCGCGCATCTGCTTCTCCATCGCCTCCTGGATCGAGATGGGCGGGTCCACCGCCTTGAGCTCCACCCGGTTGACCCGGATCCCCCACTTGCCGGTGGCCTCGTCGAGCACGATTCGGAGGGCGGCGCTCACCTTGTCGCGTGAGGTCAGCGTCTCCTCGAGCGTCATTCCGCCGATCACGTTGCGCAGCGTGGTGACGGTGAGCTGCTCGATCGCGGCGATGTAGTCGGCGATCTCATAGGTCGCCGCTTTCGGATCGGTCACCTGGAAGTAGATGACCGTGTCGATCTGGATCACCAGGTTGTCCTCTGTGATCACCGGCTGCGGCGGGAACGACACCACCGTCTCGCGCAGGTCGATGAGCGGCTTGACGCGGTCCACGTACGGGACCACGAGCGTCAGCCCGGCGTCGAGCGTCCGGTGGTAGCGGCCCAGCCGCTCCACGATCCCCGCTCGCGCCTGGGGCACGATGCGAATTCCCCGCGACAGCGTGACCAGCACGACCAGCGCCACCACCACCAGCACGATCAGAGTTGCCACGTCCCAGTCCTCCTTATTCCGAGACGAGCGCTGTCGCGCCGTCGATCTTGAGCACGTCCACCCGCGTTCCGGGCTCCATCACCTCGTCCTCGTCGTACGCACGAGCCGACCAGACCTCGCCGCCGATCTTCACGCAGCCGCCGTTCGAGTCCACCCGCTCGAGCACCATTGCACGTGAACCCACCAGGGCCGCCACTCCGGTGCGCAGCTTTGCGCGGCGTGTGCAGGTGCCTGCGCGCGATCGGCCGCAGGACGGCCACCGACGATGCGGACACCAGTGTGAAGACCACGAGCTGGATCGCCACCCCGCCGCCCGCGAGCGCCACACCCGCCGTGACGAGCGCGGCCACGGCGATCGGCCCGAGGAAGAACCCCAGCGTCGCGATCTCGCCCACCGCCAGCGCACCGGCGGCGATCATCCATAGCACCCAGTCGTCCATGCTCAACGCATTCTGACGGACCGCGAGCGCGGCTCCCGCTATTCGGCGGAGATCGACAGGCGCTCGCGCGGTCCGCGCATGCGGGTGCGGAGCAGTCCGGCGGCGCGCTCGCTCGTCAGCCCGCAGTTCCGCGGCCGGGTGAGGCCCGACTCCGCGATCGACGCGCGCCGGATCCGATCCGTCGGCAGGCCGGCCGCGGCGGCCACGATGCATGCGAACTCGTAGCGGCTCACCACCTCGCCGCCCGCCACGTTGAGCACGCCCGGCTCGGCGCGGTCCACGAGCTCCAGCAGGGCGGCCGCCAGGTCGTCCACCGCCACCGGGCAGCGCACCTCGTCGTCGAAGAACGCGAGCTCGCCCTCGCCGCGCGCGGCCTCGAGCGCCAGCCGCTCGTGCCGGCTGTGCCCGTGACCGTAGATCAGCGAGGTACGGACGAGCAGCGCCCCGGGATGCGCCTCGGCCACCGCGTACTCGGCATCGGCCTTGGCACGCCCGTAGTCGGTGATCGGGGAGGGCGGGTCGAGCTCGTCGTAGGCCGTGGGCTTGGTGCCGTCGAAGATCACGTCGCTCGACATGTGGACCAGCCGAGCCTCCACCGCCGCTGCCGCGCGGGCCACCGCGCCCGCGCCGTCCACCGTGGTCTCGCGCGCGCCCTCGCCCTCCTGGCGGTAGGCCGTGTGGACGACGGCGGCGGGCCGCACGCGTTCGACCGCCGAGCGCACGGCGGCCTCGTCGCGCACGTCCAGCTCGATCCACTCGACGCCCTGGGGGCCGCCCGGCGCGCCTGAGAGGTAGGTGGCCGCCAGCTGACGGCCCTCTGCCTGACGCAGCAGCTCGCCTCCCAGGAAGCCGCTCCCGCCCGTGACCAGCAGCGGGCCCACTACGGAGTGAGGATCGCCTCGGCGAAGTCGTCGGCGTCGAAGGGGCGCAGGTCCTCGAGGGCCTCCCCCACGCCGATCAGCTTGACCGGCACCTCGAGCTCCTGGGCGATCGCCAGCGCGATCCCGCCCTTGGCGGTGCCGTCGAGCTTGGTGAGCGCGATGCCGGTCACGTCCACCGCGTCGCGGAACAGCAGCGCCTGGCGCAGCCCGTTCTGGCCCGTGGTGGCGTCGATCGTGAGCAGCGTCTCGTGCGGCGCGTCGCCGATCCGCCCGGCGATCACCTTGCGGATCTTGCGCAGCTCGTCCATCAGGTGCTGCTGGGTGTGGAGCCGGCCCGCCGTGTCCACGATCACCACGTCGTGGCCGCGCGACTCGGCCGCGTCGAGCGCGTCGTACACCACGGCGCCCGGGTCGGAGCCCGCCTCGCCGCGCACGATCTCGCAGCCCGCCCGCTCCGCCCACAGGGTGAGCTGCTCGGCGGCGGCGGCTCGGAAGGTGTCCCCCGCGGCCAGCAGCACCGAGCGGCCGAGCTCCTTCTGGAGGTGCCAGGCCATCTTGCCGCAGGTGGTGGTCTTGCCGCTGCCGTTGACGCCGGTCACCAGGATCACCGTGGGATGCGCGGTGAGCGGGATGGTGTCGCCCTCCACGCGGGCCGTCTCGGCCAGCAGCTCCCGGAGGCGCCGGGTGAGGTCCTCGCCGCCGCTGAGCTCCCCGCCGGCGGCCTCGCCCTCCAGCCGCTCCACGATCAGCGCGGTGGTGGGGGCGCCCACGTCCGCGTAGATCAGCGTCTCCTCGAGCCGCTCGAATGCCTCCTCGTCGAGCGACTGGAACATCGTGGCCTGGAGCTCCGCGCCCAGCGCCTCGCGGGTCTTCGACATGTTGTCGCGCAGGCGGCGGAAGAACCCGCCACGGCGCTGCCCGTCCTCGTCGGTGGGTTCAGCGGCCGCCGGTTCCTCACCGGTGGCGAACAGCTCCTGCCAGCTTCGGGCCATGGCGCGCTGAGGATAGGCGCCGGCGGCCCGCCGGCTACGCGGCGGCTTCCTCGACCGGCCGGCCGGCGAGCTTGCGCGAGACCACCTGCGACACGCCGTCGCCGCCCATGCTGACGCCGTAGAGCGTGTCGGCGGCGTCCATCGTGCGCTTCTGGTGCGTCACGACGATGAACTGGGCGCGGTCGGCGTATCGGCGCACCAGCTCGAGGAAGCGATCGATGTTGATGTCGTCCAGCGCCGCCTCCACCTCGTCGAGGATGTAGAACGGGCACGGCCGGGCCAGGAAGACCGCGAACATGAACGCGAGCGCCACGAGCGACTTCTCGCCGCCCGACAGAAGCGACAGCCGCTTGGTGGACTTGCCGGGAGGGGTGACCTCGATCTCCACCCCCATCTCGGGCTCGTCGTCGCCATCGGGCTCTTCCTCGGAGCCCTCCTCCTCGTCGCCGGCGGGCACCTCGCCGCCCACCACCGGGCGCGGCACCTGGTCGGCGCGCACGAGGCGCAGCCGGCCGCGGCCGCCGGGGAACAGGTGCTCCACCACGTCCTCGAAGTTCTTGGCCGCGGCGGTGAAGGTCTCCTCGAAGCTCTCCTTGATGCGCCGGTCGGTCTCCTTGATCAGGCCCTCGAGCTCGGCCAGCGCCGCCTCGAGGTCGCGCCGCTGCTCCTCGAGCTCCTCGACGTGGGTCACGGCCTCCTCGTACTCCTGCCCGGCGAGCGGGTTGACGGGGCCGAGCTGCTCGCGCCGGGCGCGGAGGCGCTCCACCCGCGTCGCGAGAGCCGCGCGCTCCTCGTCGGGCAGCGGCTCGGTGGCCGGCTCGGCCTCCAGCCCCAGCCTCCCCGCAAGCTCGCCGAGCTCGCGCTCCACGCCGTCGGAAGCGTCGCGCGCCTGCTGGGCGGACACCTCGTTCTCGGTGACGGCCTCGCTGGCTCTCCTCAGCCGGCCCTGGAGGTCGGCCTCCTCGTGGGCGCAGGCCCGCAGCGCGGCGGCGGTCTCATCGCCGGCCGCGGCACCCGCCTCGAGCTCCGCGCCGAGCAGCGTCGCGCCTGGCCACGACGGCCGTGAGCGCCGCTTCCAGCGCCCGCGCGGCGCGGTCGGCGACACGGCTGAGGTCGGCGTCGGCCTCGATGCCGCTCCTCAGCGCCACCAAGGTGTTCCTCCGCTCGGTCCGCTCGCGCTCGGCGCGCTCGGCCATCCGCCGCTCGGCGCGAAGGTCGGCGGTCAGACCGGCGCGGCGTACGCCGTCCGGCCCATCCTCGGCGCTCTCGCGCCTGCGCTCGAGCAGCCACTGCGCCCGCTCGGCCTCGTCGCTCGCCTCGGCGTGCTCCCGCGCGGCCCGCCGCAACGCGCCTTCGGCCTCCTCGCGCACGGCGTCGGCCCCGTTCACCGCCTCGGCGGCGGCCACCACGGCCGCCTGTGCCTGCGTCTCCTCGACCGCGGCCGCCTCGGAGTCCGCCACCAGCTGATCACGCCGGCCGATCTCCTCGAGCAGGCGCTCGCCACCGCCCTCCGGCGCCTGGGAGAGCTCGCCGGTGGAGGCGTCCAGGAGACGACCGGAGCGCGTGACGGCCACTCCTCGGAAAGAGGCCGACACCGAGTCCAGCGAGTCCACCAGCCAGACGTCGCCCAGGAGCCGCTCGGCCATCCGCGCCACGCGCTTGTCTGGAGTCACGTGCGCCAGCAGTCGCGTGGCACCGGCCACCGGCGACTGCCCGGCGGGACGCCCGTGGGCGCGCGACGACACCAGCGCCGTGGCCCCGCCATCGCCCGCCCCGTCGAGCAGGCGCTCGCCGGCGGCGAGGTCCTCCACCACCGCGGCGGTGAGCCGTGCGCCAAGCGCGGCGGAGAGTGCCGGCTCGAATCCGGGCTCTGCCTTGAGACCTTCCACCAGCGCCGGCTCCCCGCCCGGGGCGGTGCCGGCGCCGCGCAACAGGCGGTTGACGGCGGCCAGCTCGGCGCCGGCGTCGGCGGCCCGGGTGCGCGCCGCCTGCACGGCCTGCTCGGCCTCGCGGCGGCGCGTCCGCGCCTCGTCGGCGGAGCGCTCGGCGCCGTCGAGAGCGGCGCGGCGATCGGCCACGGCGGCTTCAAGCTCGGTGGTGCGTGCCCTGGCGGAGGCAAGCGCGGCGTCGAGCCCGGCCAGCTCCCGCTCCCGGCGCTCCTCGGCATCCGCGTCGAGCCGCTCCAGCTCGAGCTCCAGGGCGCGGATGCGTTCGCTCGCGGAGAGTGCGTCCCAGGCCGCTCGCGCCGCGTCGTCGCCCTCATCGGGCAGGCGCGGCAGCTCCGAGTCAGGCAGCTCGTTGGCCTCCTCGGGCGCCTCCGCCGACTCGGACTCGAGCAGGGCGAGCTGGCGCGTGCGCCGCTCGCGCCGCTCCTCGGCGGCTCCCGCCTGGTCGCGCACGCGCTCGAGGCGCATCTGGATCCGCTCGGCCGCGGATCCCGCGTCGAAGCGCCGGGCCTGGATCTGCTCGCGGGCCCGGCTCTGCGCGGCGAAGGCCTGCTCGGCCGCCTCGCGGCGGCCGGCCACGTCGGTGAGCAGGCGCTCGGCCTCGTCGCGCTCGGCGCGCGAAACCACGGCCCGCGCCTCGGCGTCGGCCAGCGCGGCTCGCGCGGTCCGCGCGGAGTCGCCGGCCAGCGCCATCCGCGCCTCGAGTGACTGGCGCTCGATCCGCTCGTGAAGCTCCGCCGCCTCGGCCTGGCGCTTGAGCGGCCTGAGCCGCGAGCGCGCCTCGCGCTCCACGTCCAGCGCGCGGGAGAGGTTCTCCTCGGTGCGCTCGAGCTTCAGCTGCGCACGGCGGCGGCGCTTGCGGTGCTTTCCGAGCCCCGCCGCCTCCTCGATCATGAGGCGCCGCTCCTTGGGCCGCGAGAGCACGATCTGCTCGACCTTGCCCTGGGATACGACCGAATGCATCTCCTTGCCGAGCCCGGAGTCCGAGAGCACCTCGAGCACGTCCACGAGCCGGCAGCGGGCGCCGTTGAGGCGGTACTCGCCCTCTCCGTCGCGGCCGAGGCGGCGGACGATCGAGATCTCCGAGAAGTCCGTGGGCAGCGCGCCGTCGGAGTTGTCGATCACGACCTCCACCTCGGCGGCTCCCGAGCCCCCCACGCCGTGGCCGCCGGCGAAGATCACGTCCTTCATCGTCTGCCCGCGGATCGCCAGCGGGCTCTGCTCGCCGAGCGCCCAGAGCACGCCGTCCGTGATGTTCGACTTGCCCGAGCCGTTCGGCCCGACGATCACGGACACGCCCGGCCCGAACTCGAGCTTGGTCCGCGACGGGAAGGACTTGAAGCCCTTCATGGCGATCGACCTGAGGTGCATCAGCCGGAGGCCCCTTCTTCGAGAGCGCTCAGAGCCTGTAGTGCCGCTTCCTGCTCCGCGCCCTTCTTGGTCTTTCCCTCACCGCGCCCGAGCTCCTGCCCGGCCACCTCCGCCACCACCACGAAGCTGCGCTCGTGGGCCGGGCCCTGCTCGGCGATCGTGCGGTAGTCCACCAGCTCGGCCCGGCGCGCGAGCCGTTCCTGCAGCACCGACTTGTAGTCCACAGGGTGCTCGAGGGACTCGTCGATCTCCTCGGCGAACGAGGCCACCACGGCCGGGCCCGTGCGCTCGAAGCCGAACTCGAGGTACGCGGCCCCGATGATCGCCTCGCACACGGAGGCGAGCACGCGCTCGGACTCCACGAGCGTGGCCGCGCCGCGGCCCGCGCCGCCCTCGGGAGCTGCCGCGCGGAGCTCGTCGGGCACGCCCAGCTCGCGGGCCACGCGGGCACAGGAAGCGCCGCTCACGGCCTGCGCGCGGACCTTGGTGAGCCGGCCGGCCCCGTGACGCTCGAAGCGAGGGAAGAGGTGGGTGGACACGGCGAGGCTCAGGACGACGTCCCCGAGGAACGCGAGGCGCTCGTAGGACTCGGCCCGGTGATCGACCCACGACGCGTGGGTGAAGACCTGCCGCCGGAGAGTTTCCGGCAGGCCGTCGAGCAGGTCGCCAAGCGTCTCACGCTTCTGCTGCATGGGCGGCTACGAAGTCGGCGGCCTGGCCGACGGTGAGGATCTTCGCCGCCTCCTCATCGGGTATCCGGATCCCGTAGCTGTCCTCCAGCTCGACCACGAGCTCCACGAGATCGAGCGAGTCCGCCTCCAGATCCTCCCGGAAGCGGGTGCCTTCGGCAATCCGTCCCGGATCGACCTCGAGCTCCGCCGACAGGTGCCGGCGAATGCGCTCCAGTACGTCCTCGCGCTCCATGCGGATCTAGGCGCTGCCGTGGCTCTCGGGCGTCACCTCGGCGACGCTACCAGCGCGCGCGGATCGCAATGCACCGGCGGCCTCGAGGGCAGTGGCGGTGCGGCCGACCATGTCCTCGTCCACGGCTCGCCTGGCCAGGCCCACGGCGCTGGCGATCCCCCGCGGCCCGAAGCTGCCGTGCGCCACCACCACGGGCTTGCGCAGGCCGAGCAGGATGGCGCCGCCCACCGCCTCCGGGTCGAGCTTCTCGCGCAGCTTGCCCACCTGGCCGCGGATGAGCAGCCCGCCGAGCGCCGACACGGGGCTGGAGCGCACGGCGTCGGATATGGAGTCGCGCACGAGCCGCGAGGTGCCCTCCAGCACCTTGAGCGCCACGTTGCCGGTGAAGCCGTCGGTGACCACCACGTCGGCTCCCGCGCCGGGAAGGTCGAAGCCCTCCACGTTGCCCACGAACTCGAGGCCGCCCGCCTCCTCGATGCGCTCGCGCGCGGTGAGCACCGCCGGGGTGCCCTTGCCGGACTCCGCGCCCACAGAGAGCAGGCCGACGCGCGGGCGTTCGTGGCCGTACACGGCCTCCATGAAGCAGGCGCCCATGTAGGCGAACTGCACGAGGTGCTCTGGGCGGGCCTCCACGCTCGCCCCGGCGTCGAGCAGTAGCACCGGGCCGCCCGGGATCGGAAGCAGGACAGCCAGGGCCGGCCGGTGCACGCCGCGCAGGCGCTTTATCTGCAGCGTCGCGGCGGCGAGCGTGGGCCCTGTGCTGCCCGCGGACACGAGCGCATCCGCGCGGCCGTCGGCCACGGCACGGGCCGCCTGGACGATCGACGCGTGGGGCCTCGAGCGCACGGCCTGGGCCGGCTCCTCGTGCCCTCCGATGGTGAGCGGGGCGTCCACCACCTGCACGCCGTCTCCGTCCTGCCCAAGGGCGTCCGCGGGCCCGAACAGCAACACGTCGACCCCCGAGCGGCGCGCTCCCTCGGCGACAGCGGCCGGCCCCTGGTCGGCGCCGTTCGCGTCGACCGCGATCACGGGATCAGGAGTCGTCGTCTACGGCGTCCGGACGGCGCACGACCACCTCACGCCCGGCATACGTCCCACAGTTGGGGCATACGCGGTGCGGGAGGCGCGGCTCGTGGCAGCGCGGGCAATGGCGGAGGTGCGGCTGCTCGATCTTGTGCTGCGAGCGACGCTTGTGGGTCCGCGAATGCGACTGTCTCTGCTTGGGGACGGCCATAGGGCGAGGCAGTCTAGCGTTGCTCGTGCAGCTTCAACTCGCGAAGTACGGCCCAGCGCGGGTCGGGCTCGCTCTCGTGCGCGTGATCCGGGCCGGCCGTGTTCAGGTTCTCGCCGCAGATCGTGCAGAGGCCGAGGCAGTCCTCCGAGCACACGATCTGCGTGGGAAGCGCCAGCGCCAGGCCGTCGCGGACCCAGGCCGACACGTCGAGGTCCTCGCCGGCGACGTATGGAGAGCTCAGCTCCTCGCCGCCGCCCGGCTGGTCCACCTCTCGGAGGTCCACCGCCACGGCCTGCTCGGCGGGGTCGAGGCAGCGCATGCACGGTCCCTCCAGCGCGGCCTCGAAACGGACCCGCAGCGAGTAGCCGGTCGTGGTGTGGTCGACGTCGAGACGCGTATCCACCGCCCCGTCCCGGACCCCATAGCGCTGACCGCCGAAGTCGAAGCCCGCGACCGGCACCTCGAGGAGCAGCTGCCTGCCCTCGCCCGACCCGAGCATGAGTCGCCCGAGGTCGAGAATCTCGGTGCGCTGGCCCATGGCCCGAGACTAGCGCCGGGCCACCCCCTCCCTCGAGCCCTAGGGCTTGACCTCGATGAGCTCGATCCGATAGCCGTCGGGATCGCGCACGAAGCAGATCATCGGCCCCTCGGTGCGGCCGCCCGGACGGTACGGGGGCTTCTCCGGCTCGATGCCGTCGGTACCCAACGCGCCGAGGGTGTCCTCGAGGTCGTCGACGGCGATCGCGATGTGGTTGTAGCCGGTGCCGAGCTCGTAGGAGTCGACGCCGTGGTTGTAGGTCAGCTCGAGCCGGGGATCCTCGCCCGGGAGGCCCATGAACACGTTGATCGCCTCGTCGCCGATGGGCATCCGTGCGGCTTCCTGGAAGCCGAGCTTCTCGTAGAACGCGACCGAGCGATCGATGTCGCCGATCCGGTAGCACGTGTGGAGATATGAGGGCACGCGCGGAGGCTACAGCCCTCGAAACTGCAAGAGCCGCGCCCCTCCCGTAGGAAGAACGCGGCTCGGCAGTTACGTCATTTCGCTCTCTGGTGAGCTGGCCTGCTCAACCTCGGTCCGCGGCCACCCTCCGTAGACCGGTTCCGAGGCCCAGGAGTCCGACTGCGACGACCAGTAGCAGCGGAGTTTGGCTGCCGGTGAACGGCAGGCTCTCCGTGTTGGTCGCCTCTGCGGTAGCGCCAGGACCACCGACGGGCACGGCCGAGCCGCCCCCACCTCCCGGCACTTCTTCGCCCGCTTCGGACTCGGGGAGAACTTCGCCCTCTTCGCCTCCTGGAGTCTCGCCACCGTTGGGCGGAGTCTCTCCGCCGTTCGGGGGAGTTTCGCCACCGTTCGGCGGAGTCTCTCCACCGTTGGGGGGCGTCTCGCCACCGTTGGGAGGCGTCTCGCCACCAGGCGGGGTCTCCCCACCAGGCGGAGGCGTCTCCCCACCGGGCGGGGTTTCCCCACCAGGCGGAGGCGTCTCACCGCCGGGCGGGGGCTGTTCCCCACCAGGCGGAGGCGTCTCACCGCCGGGCGGGGGCTGTTCCCCACCAGGCGGAGGCGTCTCACCGCCAGGCGGGGGCTGTTCCCCACCAGGCGGAGGTGTCTCCCCACCGGGCGGCGTCTCTCCGCCCGGAGGTGTCTCGCCACCGGGCGGGGTGTGCCCGCCTGGTGGTGGCTGGTGCCCGCCACCCGGAGGCTTCTCGCCGCCGGGGGGCTGCTCTTCCTCGCAGGGCTGCTCCTCATCGGTTCCTTCCGACGGAGGCTGCCCTCCGCCCGGGGTGTGTCCCTCAGGCGGTGGAGTCCCTTCCGGGCCATGCCAGCCAGGGCTTCCGTGGTCGGACCCCGAACTTCCGTGGTCCCACCCAGAGTCTCCGTGGTCGGATCCGTAACTTCCGTGATCCCCACCGGAGTCTCCGTGATCAGACCAGGACTTGCCGTGGTCGGATCCGGAGTCGCCCTTAGACGAGTGGCCATCGCCGGCGAATGCATCGCCGGCGCTCACCAAGAAGAGCCAGAGCGCGATGGCAAGCACGGAGAGGGCCAGAAGCCCCCGCCGCGTGCCAGCGGCACTCGGCTCGGAAAGGTGCATAGATTCTCCCTTCGCGGGTTTCGTAGGCGGCAAAGACGGAACCAGCCGAACCCACCCGGCCAAGCACCGCGGACGGGACGAGTGAAACAGCAACCTCGGATGTTTTCCCGCGGGAACCGGAACGAATGCTCCCAATTTGCGTCGAAAACGCTCTATCTGCGCGGACTTCGAGGCTGGTCCCAGCGCGTCCTTTGAGGGCCGCAGCATAAGCATCCAGAGACCGCTCGCGCGCCGCCGAGCTGAGGCATCACCGGGTTACATAACCGGTTACACCGGCAAAGCGCCTGGAAATGCGTCGGTACGCCGCCGGCCAAGCCGGCGGCTTCCGCACAGCTAGGAAACTTCTGCTTCTTCCCGGCCCTGCAGGCGATCGCGGCCTCGCTGCACGGCCGCGATGAACTTCGTGAGGTTGACCTCGAGGGTGTTGAGGATGTCGTCGGCGTAGTCCTCCGCGCCGAGACGGATCTCGCGCTCGCGAGCGCGGGCGTCCTCGATGATCTCCTCGGCCTGGCGCTCGGCCTGCTTGACGATCTCTTCCTCGCCGATCAGGCGCACCTGCTCCTCGCGCGCTTCCCTGACGATGCGCTCGGCCTCACGCTTGGCCTCGGCGAGCATCTCCTGCCGTTCCTTCACGATCCAGCGCGCCTGCTTGATCTCCTCGGGGATCGTGGCGCGCATCTGGTCGAGGATGTCGTAGACCTCCTCTTTGTCCACGCGCACCGTGTCGGTGAGCGGGACGACCTTGGCGTTGTGGATCGTGTCGTCGAGCTTGTCGATCAGGACCAGGACGTCCATGGTCTTCCTACCTCCACGAGGCCGCTGGCCTCGCGCTCCGGTTGATCGGCTTTGACGTCACGTTCTCAGGTCCCCCAGTTCTTCAGCGCTTGAGCTCTTCCTGCAACCGTGCCGCCACCGAGTCGGGCACGAGCCCGCTGATGTCGCCACCGAACATGGCCAGTTCCTTGATCCCGCTGGATGACAGGAAGCTGAACTGTGGCGCGGCCATCAGGTAGATGCTCTCGATGTCGGGCGCCATCTTCCGGTTGAGCTGGTTCATCTCGAACTCGTATTCGAAGTCCGAGATCGCCCGCAACCCCTTGACGATCGCCTTGGCACCGTTCACACGGGCGAAATCGACGAGGAGCGTATCAAAGGGTTTTACCTGCACATTGGACAAATCCGCGGTGGCTTCATCGATGAACCCGACGCGCTCCTCCGCGGAGAACAGGGTCTTGCTCTTCCGGACCGGCTGGTTGACCACCCCGACGATCACGTGATCGAACACCGAAGCGGCGCGTCCGATGATGTCGAGATGGCCCATCGTGACCGGGTCGTAGGACCCGGGAAGGACCGCGGTGCCGCCGTAGCGCTCAGCCATGGATGGCTATCCGGGTGTGGCCATAGGTCCGCTCACGAAGGAGCGGAAGCGAGATATCGAGCGGCGTGCGCTTGCTTGATTCGGTCACGATCAGGGCGTCCTCGGCGAGCACCGCCGGGAGGGCCGCGGACAGCGGCTCGCTCAGGCGGGACGCGGAATCATACGGGGGGTCGAGGAATACGAGGTCGAACGAGCCCTCGGAGGCCCCAAGGAACCGCAGCACGTCCTGCCGCCGGACCTCGGCGGCGAGGACCCCGATCGCGTCGAGGTTGCGCCTGATCGCGGCCGCGGCCTCGCGGTCGGACTCGACGAACACGGCCGACTCGGCGCCGCGCGAGAGCGCCTCGATGCCGAGCGCGCCGGAGCCCGCGAACAGGTCGAGCACACGTGCGCCGCGGACATCGCCAAGGATCGCGAACAGCGCCTCGCGCACCCGGTCCGACGTAGGACGGGTGGCGCGCCCGCGCGGCGCGTGAAGCCGGCGTCCGCCGAACTCGCCGGCCACCACCCTCATGCCGGGATCGGGTCGAGCTCCGAGCCGAAGCGCGCGGCCACCGCGTCCCGAAGGAGCACGTGCTCCGGCTCGGTCAGCTCGGGGTCCGCGCGCAGCAGCTCGTCGGCCCGGTCGCGGGCGCGGGCCAGCAGCTCGGTGTCCTCGGGCAGCCGCGCCACGCGCAGCTCGGGCATGCCGTGCTGGCGGGTGCCGAGCACGTCGCCCGCGCCGCGGATCTCCAGGTCCACCTCGGCGAGCCGGAAACCGTCGTCCTCGTTGGCGATGGCGTCGAGCCGGGGCAGCTTCGCGTCGCCGAACAGGATGCAGAGCGAGCTGTGCCCGCCGCGTCCCACCCGGCCGCGGAGCTGGTGGAGCTGGGAGAGCCCGTAGCGCTCCGCCGCCTCGATCAGCATCACCGTCGCGTTCGGCACGTCGATGCCCACCTCCACCACGCTGGTGGCCACGAGCACGTCGGCGTCCCCGCCCGCGAACGCCTCCATCGCGGCCTGCTTGGCCTTGGATGGGAGCTGGCCGTGGATCAGCTCCACGCGCAGGTCGCTGAACTCCGTCGAGCGCAGGCGCTCGAACTCGACCGTCGCCGCCTTGGCCTGGAGCGTCTCGGACTCCTCCACGAGCGGGCAGACCACGAAGCACTGGCGGCCCGCCGCTATCTCCTCGCGGATGCGCTCGTAGGCGCGCTTGCGCGCCCGCGCGCCGTCCACCACGAAGGTCTCCACCGGCCGGCGCCCCGCCGGCAGCTCGCGCAGAGCGGTCGCGTCGAGGTCCCCGTAGGCGGTGAGCGAGAGCGTGCGCGGGATCGGCGTGGCGGTCATGTGCAGCGCGTGCGGGACCAGCTCGTCCGGGGCCTTGGCGTCGAGCGCCGCGCGCTGGCGCACGCCGAAGCGGTGCTGCTCGTCCACCACCACCACGGCAAGGTCCCTGAACTCAACGGGGTCCTCGATCAGCGCGTGCGTGCCCACCACGAGCTGAAGCGCGCCGGTGCCGAGCGCCCCGAGCAGGTCGCGCCGCCGCGCGGCCGGCGTCGAGCCGGTGAGCAGCTCCACCGGGATGGCCCCGCCGAGCAGCCTGTCGAGCGTGCGGTGGTGCTGCTCCGCCAGCGTCTCCGTGGGCGCCATCAGCGCGGCCTGGGCGCCGTTCTCCACCGCGCGGAGCATCGCGTGCAACGCCACCACGGTCTTGCCGGCGCCCACCTCGCCCATCAGCAGCCGCTGCATCGGCCGTTCCCTGCCGATGTCTGTGTCCAGCTCCTCCATGGCGCGCTTCTGGTCCCCGGTCAGCTCGAACGGGAGCGACCAGCGCCAGCGGTCCACCACGACGCCGCGCGCGGCCAGCGGGCGGGCCTGGCGGCCCTCCCGGCGCGCGCGCCGGCGGCCGGCCAGGGCGAGCTGCAGCAGGAGCAGCTCCTCGAACGCGAGCCTGTGGCGCGCGCCGCGCTCGTCGTCCTCGCTGTCCGGGAAGTGCACGCCCATGAGGGCGGCCGCGCGCTCCGCCAGCGACTCGTCCACACGCAGGCGGGCCGGAAGCGGCTCGGGCGTGAGCAGGAAGCGCCCGCGCGCGTCCCACAGGAGCCCGCGCAGTCGGGCGGCGCTCAGTCCCTCGGTGGCTGGGTGCACGGGCACAAGGCCGACGGTGTGCACGGGGGCCTCGCCCCCGCCCAGCGGCTCGTGCTCGGACACCCAGAACTCGCCGCGGCGGCGCAGGCGACCGTGCAGCAGCACCTGCGTGCCCTCGCCCAGCTGGCGCGCTAGCCAGGGCTGGTTGAACCAGACCGCCACGAGCGGCCCGCTCTCGTCCGCGGTGCGGGCCTCGACACGCTTGCGCCGCCGGTCGCGCATCGGGCGGACGCTCACGGAGCGCACCACCACGGCAACCGTGGCCTCCTCCCCCAGAGCCAGGTCCGCAACGAGGCGCACGTCGCGGCGGTCCCGGTGCGAGTGCGGCAGGTGCTCGATGAGGTCGCCGTAGGTCTCGATGCCCAGGCTCAGGAGCGCCTTGCCCGCGGCCCCCGGCAGCTCGACGCTCTCGCTCAACGGCTCGGGACGGGGGTACGAGCGGATCGGGGCGTCGCGGATCTGATCGGCGGTGAGCTCCGCCGTCGATGCGAAGCCCGTTACTCCGCGCAGAGCAGCCACCACCAGGCGGGTTGCCCGCCCTCGTGGTACTCGACCTCCACCCCGTCCGGCACGTGCGCCTCGACCCATTCGCGGTCGAGCGGGGCTCCCGCCCCGGCGAGGCAGGTGACCAGCTCGCTTCCGCCGGCAAGCCGCTCGAGGGTGGCCGCGAGCGTGCGCTCGGGATCTCCCCACGCCACCAGCTCGCCGCCTTCATAGCCCACGGCCTCGCCGGCGGCGAAGCGGCCGCGGGCATCGTCGCGCGCGGCGGGCGCCACACCGCCCACGCGCAGGGCGTCGGCCGCGCGGCCCACGGCCTCGGCGTTGTGCTCCGCGCCCTTGGTCGGATCGAACGCCAGCAGGGCCGCAAGCCCCTCCTGGGGGGCTGTGGTCGGCACCACGCGCGCGGGCTTGTCGGACAGGTCGGCGGCGCGCTCGGCAGCCAGGATCACGTTGGGGCTGTTGGGCAGCACCAGCACCTCGTCGCCGCCGGCCGCGTGAACGCCCGCGAGCAGCTCGTAGGTGGACGGGTTCATCGTGGCCCCGCCGTCCACCACGAGCACGCCCAGCTCCTCGAAGAGGCGGCGCACGCCCACGCCGCTCGCCACCGCCACGACACTGCAGGTGGCCTGGGCCACGGGCGCCCGCTCCGCCAGCCGCGCCGCCCGCTCGGCCACCTGGTCGTGCATGTCGGCCACGTCGAACCGCGAGACCTCGCCCGCGTCGTCGAAGAGCGCCACGGCGCTTTCGGGCTCGTCGGTGTGCAGGTGCACCCTGAGGGTCCGCTCGTCGCCCACCACCAGCACGGAATCCCCGATCGCCTCGAGGCTCGGGACGAAGGAGCCGGCGTCGAGACCGGCTCCGGTCACGGCGAAGTTGGTGCAGAAGCGGAAGCTCGACGACTCGTGCTCGGGGCGGTGGAGAGCCGCCGGGGCGAGCTGGTGCTCGAGCTCCGGAGCGGCGCTGCCGCGGAGCGCGGCCAGACAGCCGGCCACGATCACCGTGAGCCCGTAGGCGCCCGCGTCGACCACCCCGGCCTCACGCAGCACCGCCAGCTGCTCGGGCCCGCGCTCGACCGCCTCCTTGCCGGCCTCGAGCGCGTTCTCGAGCACCTGCGCCAGCAGCTCGTCCTGCTCGACCGAGGTGGACTCGGGGCCGAGCCGCTGGGTGTCCATGTGAGCGAGGTCGTGCGCAACGCGGCGGGACATCGCCCTCACGGCCGAGAGCATCGTGCCCTCGGCCGGGTCGCGCACCGACGCGTAGGCGGCATCCGCGGCGCGCGCCAGAGCGGCCGACACCAGCACGGGATCCACGAGCTCGCCGTGGCGGCTGGCGAGCTCCTCGGCGGCGCCGCGCACGATCTGGGAGAGGATCACCCCGCTGTTCCCGCGTGCGCCGAGCAGGGCGGCCCGGGCCACGGCCGCGACGATCTCGTCGCGGCCCTGCACGTCGAGCGGCCGGCCGTTCATGCGGTTCAGCTCGTCGAGCACGGCGCGCATGGTGAGCGCCATGTTGTCCCCCGTGTCGCCGTCGGCGACCGGGAAGACGTTGAGGTCGTTGACCTCCTGGCGGCGGTTCTCGAGCTCCGCCAGCGCGGCAGCCACCACACGCCGAAACCTGACCAGGCTCTCCTCGGGCACGTGGGCTTTGTACACCGCCGGGCGGCGGTGTTACCCCCTCAGACGGTGCGCTCAGACGGCCTTGGTGACCTTCGAGGCCTTGAGGCATCGCGTGCACACGTACTCGCGTCGGGGCGCCCCGTTCACCGAGATCCGCACCTTCTGGAGGTTCGGGTTGAAGCGCCGCTTGGTGGCCACCATCGAGTGGCTGCGGCTATTGCCGAACGCAGGACCCTTCCCGCACGAGTAACAGACCTTGGACACGGCGGCTGAGGCTATCAGCAGCCAGCGGGAGCCCGGGTTTGGAAACGTGTACGGACGGGTACACCATGGCCACTCCAGCGCCGGTGTGGCGCTGATCGGGCCATATGGGGGGAAAGACCGGATGAGGACTCGCGTTGGAAGGGCGGCCCTGACCGCCGCCGCTCTCTGCATCTCCGTGCTCGCACTCGCTCCGGCGGGCGCAGGCGCCACCACCACCCGCTACAGCCTCGCGAACGGCTGCTACGCGCTGCGCGCCGTCAACGGGGGCCAGTACGTCGTCGAAGAGCCGGCAGCTCGTACTTCGCGAACGGGGCCACGCTCGCCGCGGCCACGCCGTTCCGGATGCAGGCCACCGCGCTCGGCCGCTACCTCCTCTACGGGCCCGACGCCACGATGCCGTCCGTCGGCCTCCTGAACCAGATCGCCCCCACCCCCACCCCCGGCGCGCGGGCCGACTGGACCGTCGATCCGGGAGCCGGAGGCTTCACGCTCAAGGCGCTCGTCGACCGGCCAGGGCGTGGCCGCGGGCGTGGCCGGCAAGCTCGGCCTCGTGGCAGCCGCGAGCGCCCAGGGCTTCAACTTCGTGGCCGCGCAGGGATGCGCGAAGTTCCCGGAGATCGAGGTCAACGTGACCGGCACGCCGATCAAGGGCTCGAGCCCGACCGCGAAGGTGCGCGGCTTCCTCGACGACCACATCCACCTCGGCGCCTTCGAGTTCCTCGGCGGCCGCTTCCACTGCGGCCGGCCCTGGAGCCCCTACGGCGTGACGGTGGCCCTCGTGGACTGCGTGGACCACCAGCCGAACGGCGCGGGCGCCGTGGTCGAGAACTTCATCAGCACCGGCAGCCCGGTGGGCACCCACAGCACGGAGGGCTGGCCCAGCTTCGCCGGCTGGCCGCGCGACGAGTCGCAGACCCATGAGGGCACCTACTGGAAGTGGATCGAGCGCGCCTGGCGCTCGGGGCTCCGGATCATGGTCAACGACCTGGTGGAGAACCGCGCCCTCTGCGAGCTCTACCCGCTCAAGAAGAACAACTGCAACGACATGGCCAGCGCCTACAAGCAGGCCGAGGACATGCACGCGCTGCAGGACTACATCGACGCCCAGTACGGCGGCCCGGGCAAGGGCTTCTTCCGCCTCGTCAAGAGCTCGGCCGAAGCGCGCAAGATCATCAACGAGGGCAAGCTCGCCGTGGTGCTCGGGATCGAGGTCTCCGAGGTGCTCGACTGCGGACAGCTAAACGGAACCCCGAACTGCAGCACCAGCAAGATCGACGTGGAGCTCGACAAGCTCTACGGCATCGGCGTCCGCTCGCTGTTCCCGGTCCACAAGTTCGACAACGGGCTGGGCGGCACGAAGTTCGACAGCGGCGGCACGGGCGTGCTCGTCAACACGGGCAACAAGTGGGTGACCGGCCAGTTCTGGGCGGCCGACCACTGCGACGACCCGGACCACGACAACACCCCCACGCCGATCGGGAACGAGCAGGCTCAGCTCGTGTACACGCTGTTCGGCCCGGTGCTGACCCAGCCGCTGTTCCAGGGACAGCTCCCGGTGTATCCGCCCGGCCCGCACTGCAATCCGAAGGGCCTGAGCGCGCTGGGAGAGTACGTGATCCGCTCGATGATGAAGAAGGGCATGATCGTCGAGACCGACCACATGAGCATGAAGGCGCGCCGGCAGGTGCTCACGATCCTCGAGGGGCCCAAGTACCCCGGCGTGATCTCGAGCCACTCCTGGGGCGATCCCGGGAGCCAGAAGCGCCTCCAGAAGCTCGGCGGCCTGGTGGGCCCGATCTCGACCGTGGCCACCAAGTTCGTCGAGGAGTGGCGCGCGGCCCGGGCGAACCGCGACACGCGCTTCACCTTCGGCACCGGCTTCGGCTCGGACATCAACGGGCTCCACTCCCAGCCCGTCCCGCGCGCGAACGCCGCCTCGAACCCGGTCACCTACCCGTTCCGCTCGTTCGACGGCGGCAGCGTGATCGACCGCCAGCGCTCGGGCACGCGCGTCTACGACGTCAACACGGATGGCGTGGACCACTACGGCCTCTATCCGGACTGGATCGAGGATCTGCGCAAGGTCGGCGGCCAGCAGATCGTGGATGACATGGCCAACGGTGCCGAGGCCTACCTGCAGATGTGGGCCCGCGCCGAGGCGGCCGCGCGCTGAGGGCGCCTTAGCCGTACCGTTTCCGGCGATGGCCGAGCGCGAGGTCCTGGTACAGGAGTTCTTCGAGCGCCTCGGCGCGGGGCGGCTCGACGATTCGCTCGCCCTTCTTCACCCCGAGGTCGTGATCGTGATCCCGCCGTCGATGTCGGCGGAGCCCGATACCTACACGGGGCTCGAGGGCGCCCAGCGGTACATGGACGGCTTCGAGGGACTCATGGACGACGTGCGCTTCGTGCCCAGCACCATCGTCGAGGAGGACGGGCGCGTGCTCGTGGAGTTCACCCTCGCCGGTCGTGGCGCCCACAGCGGCATCGAGGCCACCCAGCACGCCGCCGGGGTCATGTGGGTCGAGGACGAGCGCATCATCCGGATCGAGTCCCACCCCGACCTCGAGACCGCACGCTCGGCTACGCGCGGCCGCTAGGAGAACATCGGTGCGCAGCCGGCCGAGCCGGCTGCTTCCGCGAGGCAACGTCGGTGCGCAGCCGGCCGAGCCGGCTGCTTCCGCGAGGCAACGTCGGTGCGCAGCCGGCCGAGCCGGCTGCTTCCGCGAGGCGACTGGCTATGGTCAGCTCATGCGCAGACTGACGATCGCCGGACTCGCCCTGACCGCCCTTCTCTGCACGGCCGTGCCGGCCCACGCGGCCAACCGCTGGATCCAGAAGAAGGCCCCGCTGAACATCGCCCATCAGGGCGGCGAGGACGAGTTCCCCTCCAACACCATCTACGCATTCCGCAAGGCGCTGCGCGTGGGCGCCGACATGCTCGAGCTGGACGTGGGCGTGACGAAGGACAACCAGATAATCGTCATGCACGACACCACCGTCGACGGCAAGACGAACGGCACCGGCAACGTCTCCTCGCTCACGCTGAGGCAGATCAAGCGCCTGGACGCCGCCTACTGGTTCGCGCCGAAGGCCGAGTCGCACTACAGCCACAGCCTGCCGGTGTCGGAGTACCGCTTCCGCGGCATCGCCACTGGCAAGAAGCGCCCGCCGCGGGGCTTCAAGGCCAAGGACTTCCGCGTGCCGACGCTGCGCCAGGTCATGCGCGCGTTCCCGCACACGCCGATCAACATCGAGATCAAGGGCCGCACCCCGGCCGAGGCGGAGTCCGAGTACACCCAGAACGCCGAGGTGCTCGCCAAGTTCCTGAAGAACACCAAGCGCCGCGACCTGATCGTGGTCTCGTTCCTGCAGGCAGCCGTGGACCGCTTCCACGCGCTCGTGCCGAAGATCGACGTGGCCCCCGGAATCGCGGGGGCGGCGGTGTGGATCTTCGGCGGCGGCTCCCCCGGACCGGGCGTGGCCGCGTTCCAGGTGCCGATCACGTTCGGGCCGACCGCGATTACCACCGCCGAGCGCGTGGCCCGCGCCCACACGGAGGGCTATGCCTGGCAGAACTGGTTCTCGGGCGACGACAGCGACTCGCCGGACAGCTGGCGAACGCTGATCGACATGTGCGTGGACGGGACGATGACCGCCCACCCGCGTGCGTACGAGCGCGTGCTGCGCTCGCACCCGCGGCCCGCCAGTTGTAAGCGCTAGGCCCCCTCGGCCTTGGCCTTGAGGCCGTCGGCGGCGTTGCCCAGCAGGAAGTCGCGCACGGCCGTCTCGGCCGGGCCGCGCAGCAGCATGCCGAGCATCCGGCCCGGGTCGGCCTCGAGGGCGTAGACGGCCCGCGTCCGGTCTGAGCCGAGGTCCTCGAAGGCCCAGGAGCCGACCAGCGACTTGGTGTCGCCCTTCTCCTGCACCCAGCTCAGGCCGGTGGGCGGGTCGTACGAGAAGCGAAGCACCGCCTTGACGGTCTTCACCTTGGCGTCGGACTCGGTGGCCACGAGCAGCGGCCGCTTCTCGGCGTCGCGCTCGAGCACCTCCACGTCCTTCAGCGAACCCTGCCACTCGGCCGAGTTCGCGATGTCTGCGGCGATCTCGTAGACGCGCTCTATAGGCGCGTCGATCTCCACGCTTCGGTCACCTTTGATCGTTCCCATTGGCGCGACTCTAACCGGGCGCGGCGAGCGGCTGCACGAGCGCATGCCGTCCACCAGCCACGACAGCCGCCCCGACCAGGCCCACCGCCACGGCCACGCCTACCGCCGCGCTCCATGAGCCGGCCTCCACCACCACTCCGGTCACTGCGGCTCCGAGCGAGATGCCGGCCACCATCGCCGTGAGCGGCCAGGTGAACGCCTCGGTTGCGGTGCCGGCCGGCGCCAGCCGCTCCACGAGCTGGTTGCGCGAGGAGATCAGCGGGGCGATCGGCAGGCCCGCGAGCAGTGCCAGGACGAGCATCATCGCCGGCGAGGTGGCCAGCGCCAGCGGCGCGACCGCGAGCGGGAGGAGCACCGCGAGCCACATGTGGGACCGCAGCAGCGGCGTGCGCGTGCCGCGCGCACCCCATGCGAGGCCGGCCACGCCGCTCGCCAGGGACCAGGTGGCGAGGAGTACGCCTGCCAGCTCCTTGGAGCCCTCCGCCTCGCTGAAAGCGGGCAGCACCACCTCGATCGAGCCGAGCGTGAAGCCCACCGGAATGCTGGCGAACACGAGCACGCGGAGACCCGGCGCGGCGAGCGCCCCCAGCCCACGCGCCGAGCCGGCGGGGTCCGCCAGCTCCGGGCCGGGCCGGGAGCCGAGCGTCCGGAGCAGCAGCGCCGTGCCCGACAGGACGCAGGCGGAGGATGCGATCAGCGCGTATTCCGGTCCCACCGTGGCCACCAGGACTGTGGTCAGCAAAGGACCGAAGACGAAGACGATCTCGACGAGCACCGAGTCGAGAGCGAAGGCGCTCGGGATCAGCTCGGCCTGGTCGGCGAGCAGGAACGGCCAGCGTGAGCGCAGCACGGACGTGACCGGCGGGATGGCCGCACCGGCGATGAACGAGGCGAACACGAGCAGACCGGTGCCGGCCCCCGCCGCACCCGCCGCCCAGACCGCCATGAGGCCCGCGGCGTGCAGCAGAGCGAGCGGCAGCAGCATGGCCAGGCCGCGACGGTCGACGAGGCGGCCCTGGAACGGCGCGCCCACCCCGCCGCCGAGCGCCAGCGCGCCGGCCGCCGCTCCCGCCGCGGCGTAGGAGCCGGTGACCTCGCGCACGTACAGGAGGATGGCCAGCCCGCTGATGCCGATCGGGAGACGCCCGATCAGGGTGGCAAGTACCACCGGGGCGACGCCCGGCGTGCGGAGGATGCGGGCATAGACGGCCACCGTTCGAGGATGGCAGCCGGCGCGGAAAGGCCGGCTTCTAGGCCGTGGCCAGCACCTTCTCGAAGGCCGCTAGCGCCGTGTCCACCCCGGCGCGGTCCACGTCCAGATGGGTGACGCAGCGGATCCGCCCGCGTCCAGCGGAGCTGATGCGCACGTCCTCGGCCGCCAGCGCCGCGATCACGGCGGCCGGGTCGTCGACCGAGGCGATCACGATGTTCGTCTCCTGCGGCAGCACGTCCAGGCCGATCGAGCGCAGGCCGTCGGCCAGCACGCAGGCGTTCTCGTGGTCCTCCGCCAGGCGCTCCACGTGATGGTCGAGCGCGTAAAGGCAGCCGCCGGCGAGCACTCCGGCCTGGCGCATCGCGCCGCCCAGCATCTGCTTCCAGCGCCAGGCCTCTTCGATCAGCTCGCGCGAGGCGCACAGGACCGCGCCCACGGGAGCGCCCAGTCCCTTCGAGAAGTCGAGCCACGCCGTGTGGAAGCCCGAGGCGTAGTCGGCGGCGGACACTCCGGAGGCCACCACCGCGTTCAGCAGTCGCGCACCGTCGAGATGGGTGCGCATCCCATGGCGCTCAGCCACGTCCTGCACGGCGCGGATCTGCTCGAGCGGCCACACTCGGCCGCCGCCCATGTTGGTGGTCTGCTCGACCGCCACGAGCCGCGAGCGCGGCATGTAGCGGTCCTCCGGCCAGAGCGCCTCCTCGACCGCGTCGGCCGTGAACATCCCGCCGTCGCCGTCGAGCCGGTTGACCATCGCGCCGGCCAGCTCCGCCGGACCGCCCGCCTCGGCCACGATCGGGTGCGACCAGCGGTGAAGGAGCAGCTCGTCGCCCCCGGCGCGAATGTGCAGCCGGAAGCCGATCCCGTTGCACATCGTGCCGCTGGGGAGGAACAGCCCGGCCTCGTGCCCGAGCAACTCGGCCACCCGGTCCTGGAGGCGGTTGACGGTCGGGTCCTCTCGCTTCTGCTCGTCGCCCACCTCGGCGCCGGCGATGGCCTGGCGCATGCCGTCGGTGGGCCGCGTCTGCGTGTCGCTGTAGAGGTTGACCAGCGCCATCGTCAGCCCAGCTCGCGGCGCAGGGCCGCCATCCGGAGGACCGCGTGCGCGGCGTCCTCACCCTGGTGGCGCTTGCCCCCTCCCACTCTCGCCAGCGCCTGCTCCATGGAGTTGACGGTGAGCACGCCGAAGGCGCAAGGGACCCCCGTGTCGAGCCCCACGCGCGCGATCCCGCTGGCCGCCTCCTGGCATACGTAGTCGTAGTGGTCGGTCTCGCCGCGGATCACCGCGCCGAGGCAGGCCACGCCCGCGTAGCGGCCCGAGTCGGCGCAGTACCTGGCGGCGAGCGGGAGCTCGAACGCACCCGGAACGTCGAACACGTCCAGCTCGGCCCCCGCCTCCTCGAACACCCGGCGTGCGCCCTCCTCGAGCCGCGCCGCGAGATCCTCGTAGAAGCGGCCTACGCAGGCCGCATAGCGATCAACCGGCGTCATTCGCTGGGCCGGGGCGCCGGACCCTGTCCGTACAGGTCGGCCTCCTCGGCGCGCTCGCGGTCCTGGATGCGCTCCTCGAGGATCATCTCCTCGTCCAGCGCCAGCCCCTGGTGATGGAGGAGGTGGCCCATGCGCTCCTTCTTCGCACGCAGGTAGTCGCGGTTGTGCTCGCCGGGCGGATGCTCGATCGGCACCTGGTCGGTGACCCTGAGCCCGTAGCCCTCGAGGCCCACGATCTTCTTCGGGTTGTTCGTGAGGAGCCGGATCGAGCTGAGGCCCAGGTCCACGAGGATCTGAGCGCCGATCCCGTAGTCGCGCAGGTCCGCCGGCAAACCGAGCCGGACGTTGGCGTCCACCGTGTCGAGCCCCTCCTCCTGGAGGCGGTAGGCGCGCAGCTTGTTGAGGAGCCCGATGCCGCGACCTTCCTGGGCGAGGTAGAGCAGCACGCCGCGGCCCTCGTCGTGGATGCGGAGCAGCGCGTCCTCGAGCTGCTCCCCGCAATCGCAGCGCAGCGAGTGGAACACGTCCCCGGTGAGGCACTCCGAGTGGACGCGCACGAGCACGTCGTCCCGTCCATCCACGTCGCCGCGGACCATGGCCACGTGGTGCTTGTCGTCCACGAGCGAGCGGTACCCCACCACGTCGAAGTCGCCGAACTTGGTGGGCAGCTGCGCCTCCACGACGCGTTCCACCAGCTTGTCGTGGCGGCGGCGGTAGGCGATCAGGTCGGACACGGTGACCATCTTCAGCCCGTGTTCGGCGCAGTAGCCCTCGAGGTCGTCCACGCGCGCCATCGTGCCGTCGTCGTTCATCACCTCGCAGATGACGCCGGACGGGTTGAGCCCCGCCAGGCGCGCCAGGTCCACGGCGGCCTCGGTCTGGCCGGTGCGCTCGAGCACTCCCCCGGCCTTGGCCTTCAGCGGGAAGATGTGCCCGGGCTGCACCAGGTCGCTGGGGCGTGCCTCCGGGTCGATGGCCGTCTGGATCGTGTGAGCGCGATCGTGCGCCGAGATGCCTGTGGTGATGCCCTCGCGCGCCTCGACGGACACTGTGAAGGCGGTCTGGAACGGAGACTCGTTCTTGGCCGCCATGAGGTCGAGGCCGAGCTCGTCGCAGCGGTTGGGGGTGAGCGCCAGGCAGATCAGCCCGCGCCCGTGCTTGGCCATGAAGTTGATCGCCTCCGGGGTGGCGAACTGCGCCGCGAGCGTGAGATCACCCTCGTTCTCACGGTCCTCCGCGTCGCACACCACGACCATGCGCCCCGCGCGGACGTCCTCGATGGCCTCCTCGATGGTGCTGAACGGGGAGCTCATGACGTATCCCCGTTGCCGGGCCGCGCCCCCCGCCATGACTTCTCCACGTACTTGGCCAACACGTCCACCTCCAGGTTCACGGTCCGGCCGGGCTTCGCGGAGCCCAGCGTGGTGCGCTCGAGCGTCTCCGGTATCAGGGAAACGGAGAACCCGCCATCGTCCACCTCGGTCACGGTCAGGGATACGCCGTCCACAGCGATCGACCCCTTCTCGACCACGTAGCGCAGCAGATCGGAGGGAGCGGCCACCCGGACCACGCGGGCCAGGCCCTGCTCGGTCACGCTCTCCACCGCTCCGGTGCCGTCCACGTGGCCCTGGACCACGTGCCCTCCCAGCGGGTCCCCGGCGCGCAGCGGCAGCTCGAGGTTGACCTCGTCGCCCTCGGCCAGCGGGCCGAGGGAGCTGCGCTCGAGGGTCTCCGCCATCAGGTCGGCTGCGAACGAGCCGGCGTCGGGCTCGCGGGCCGTGAGGCACACGCCGTTCACGGCTATCGACTCCCCGCCGCTGAGCTCCGCACCGAGCTGAGTGCGCACGCGGAGGCGCGCGCCGCCATCGGCGCGCTCGATCGCCTCGACGGTGCCCTTTGCGGCCACCAACCCGGTGAACATCAGCGCGTCACCACTCTTTGAGCCTCGCCTCGATCAGAACGTCGTCGTCGATCCGCTCAGTCTTCACCGACAGCGCGCGGACCGCCGCCGACATCGCCTCCGCTCCGATTCCCTCGACCACCGTACGGGCCTCGCGCCCGCCGGCCACCACGGGCGCTATGAAGATGCGGGCTTCGTCGATCTCGCCCGCCTCGAGGAACGCGCCGGACAGGTGCGGGCCCCCCTCGAGCAGCAGCAGCTGGATGTCGCGGGCGCCGAGCTCGTCGAGCGCGTGCGCCACGCGCGCGGCCTCGTTCTCGCCGGTGGCAAGGATCACGTCCACGTCAGCCGCCTGGAGGGCCTGCACGTTGGTGCGCGACGCGGCCCTGGAGGTGACCACCGTCACGGGTACCTCGGACACGCCCTGGACGAGGCGGCTGGCCACCGGCAGCCGCGCCTCCGAGTCGAACACCACGCGGCGCGGCTGGCGCGACACGCCCTCGAGGCGAGCGGTGAGCTGGGGGTCGTCGGCCAGCGCGGTGCCGATCCCCACGGCCACGGCGTCGGACTCGGCGCGCCAGCGGTGCGAGCGCGCGCGGCTGGCCTCACCGGAGATCCACTGCGAGTCCCCGGTGCGCGTGGCCACCTTGCCGTCGAGCGTCATCGCCGACTTGAAGATCACGAGTGGCCGTCCGGTGCGCGCGTGCTTGCGAAACGGCTGGTTGAGCAGCCGCGCGGCGAAGGCCACGTCCCCGTCCACCACGTCGACGCCCACGCCCTCGTCGCGGAGGATTCCCAGGCCACGGCCCGAGGCTTTCGGCGTCGGGTCGTCGGAGGCCACCACCACGCGCGAGATTCCCGCCTCCACGATCGCCTCCGTGCAAGGCGGCGTGCGGCCATGGTGGGCGCAGGGCTCGAGGGACACGTAGAGGGTGGCCCCGGCCGGATCCTCGCCGCAGGCGGCCAGCGCCACGCGCTCGGCATGCTCCTCACCCGGACCGGCGTGGAAGCCCTCCCCGATCACCCGTCCCTGCTGCACGACCACCGCGCCCACCAGGGGGTTGGGACTGGTATGACCGCGTGCTTCTGCGGCGAGCTCGATGCTCCTGAGAAGGTGGCGCTCGTCGCGCTCTTTGGCCGCTGTTTCGGGCATTTCGCGAGGTCGCGCGAGCCCCGTTGACTCGCGAGTCAACAGTACCAGCGGCCAGCCGTTGCCCGACCAAGCCGGGTGGCCCCACAACTACGCTCCGCGGCGTGCCCCGCCTCCTCCTCGGCCTGATCCTGGTCGCCGGATTCGCCCTGCGCATCTGGAACAACGACTACGGGCTTCCATACGTGTGGAGCATCGACGAGGGCTCCCACTTCGCCAATCACGCGATCGAGATGTTCTGGCAGGACCTCGATCCCGGCTACTACGAGAACCCGTCCGCGTACACCTACCTGCTCTACGTGCTGCTGCGCGTGATGTACGGCCCGCTGGGCTGGCTCTTCGACCTCCCGTTCGGGAACGTGACCGAGCAGTTCAGCAAGGACCCGACGCAGATCTGGGTGGCCGCGCGCACGCTGGCGGCCGTGCTCTGCATGGCGGGCGTGGCTGCCACCTACTGGGCGGCCAAGCGGCTCTGGGGCACGCGCGAGGGCCTCGTGGCGGCGGCGGTGCTGGCGTTCGCCTTCCTGCCGGTGGCCTACTCGCGGGTGGCGGTCACCGACGTGGGAGCGCTCGCCGGGATGACGCTCGCCGTGTACGGGGCCGTGCGGGCGTACGAGGACGGGCGGTTCGGCCACTACGCCCTCGCGGGCGCGGGAGCCGGCCTGGCGGGCGCGTTCAAGTACACCGCCGGCCTGGCGCTGCTGCCGCTCGCGATCGCCGCCCTGGCGCGCGTGCGCCGCGACAGGCTCCGGGCGCTCGGCGGCGTGCTGCTCGGCACGGCGCTGGCAGCGCTCGTGTTCCTCGTGCTGAACCCCTATCTGCCGGGCTCGTTCGACGCCTGGTGGGACGACCTCCACGACCAGGCGGACGTGGCCTCCGGACAGCCCAAGCCGGGGCAGGAAGAGGGCGGCGCGGCCTACTACCTGCACAGCCTCACCTGGGGGCTCGGCTGGGCCGCCGCGCTGGCGGCGCTGGCAGGCGCGGCGCTCGAGCTTCGCCGCGACCTGGTCCGGGGCCTGATCCTGGTGGCGGTGCCGGTGGCGCTGTTCGTATACCTCAGCCTCCAGGCCCGCTACTTCGGCCGCTGGCTGCTGCCCGCCTATCCGGCGCTGGCGATGCTGGCGGCCGTGGGCATCGTACGCGCGGCCGAGGCACTGCAGGCCCGGCGTGAGGGAGCGCCGCTTCGCGCCCTGGCGCTGCCGGCACTCGTGGCCCTGGTGCTGGCGCAGCCCCTGGCGGCGGACGTGCGCAGCGCGCAGGTGCTCGGGCGAGAGGACACACGGACAGAGGCGCGCGACTGGCTCGAGACCCACTATCCGCCCGAGCTGCGCGTGGCCATCGAGCCCGCCGTGCCCGGCCGCTACTACCGCTCCAATCCGGCCGGCACGCTGCCGAGCTGGCTCACCCGCTGCCCGGCGCGCGACGGCTGGACCGCACCCGGCTTCGCGTACACGGGGCCGAGCGGCCGAAAGGTGTGTGCCCGCTTCAAGCCCGGCCAGTTCGCCCGCCCGGACGGCGGGGTGCGCGCCTCGGCTTACCACATGGTGCTCTCGCCATCGGTGATCGACGACTACCGCCGCTACGGCTACTGCCTCGTGATGACGCTAGACGTGGTCCGGGAGCGTGCCCTCGAGACCGGCGACCCCGACGTGGCCGCCTACTACCGGCGGCTAGAGCGGGACGGCCGGCTCGTGCGCGAGTTCAGCCCCTATGACCCGGGCGCGAAGCCGGTGCCGTTCAGCTTCGACCTCTCCTACAACTACTACCCCACGGCGTACCGGCGGCCCGGGCCCACCGTGCGCCTGTACCGGCTCGACGACTGCCGCCAGGCCTACGGCGCGCCCCTGATCCGGATACCCAAGGTTCGCGAGCTGCCGCCCTTCGCGCCGCGCGACGAGGGCGTGGCGGGTGAGGAGATCTGAGGCGCCGGAGACCGGGTAGCGCGTTCGCTACGCTCCGGCCGCCCTGGCCCTGAACCCCGCGGAGCGGGCCGCATCACCCCCACAGATGAGCTCGACTCCTCCCCATCCATGCGCCTGAGCCGGCGCGGATTCATCAAGGCAGGCGCCGCCGGCGCGGCCGGCGCCGCTGCACTCACGGCCGCGGGGTGCGACCTGCCCGGCGAGGGCTCGGAGCCCACGAACGTCCTGCTGCTGATCATCGACAGCCTCAGGCCCGACCACGTGGGCGCGTACGGGTCGCCGCAGGTGCAGACGCCGAACATCGACTGGCTCGCGGCACGCGGCCTGCGCTTCAACCGCGCGTTCCCGGAGGCGATGGTCACGCTGCCCGCGCGGCGGTCGATCTTCACGAGTAGGCGGATCTTCCCGTTCCGGAACTTCAAGCCCGACCCCGAGCTCGGGCGCAGCCCAGGCTGGGAGGCAATCGAGAACCCCGACCAGACCACGTTCACGTCGGTGTTCAAACGCGCCGGCTACTGGACAGCGCAGGTCAGCGACAACCCCTTCCTCGCCTTCACGGGTCCGTACCAGCCCTTCCGCAAGACGTTTGCGCGCTGGGACACGATCGTGGGCCAGTCGGGTTTCGTGGAGCCGCCGGAGACCGTGCCAATGGAGACGGTGGAGCATTGGCTGCCGCCCGTCCTGCGGGACGACCGGTACGTGCCAGGCATGCGGAAGTACTTGGCCAATACCGGTGCGGGCGTGGACGAGGAGCAAACCTGCGCAGCCCGCGTCTACAAGAAGGCGATCGAGGTGCTGGACGACGCGATCGTCCGCCAGCCGTTCTGCATGACCGTGGACTCCTTCGACCCGCACGAGCCGTGGAGCCCGCCTCGCAAGTACCTCGACATGTACGGCGACCCCGACTACACGGGGTCGGAGATCGGTGTGACGCGCTACGGCGAGTCGAGCTATCTGACGACCGAGCAGTTGCGGCGCCTCCACGCCGTGTACGCGGCCGAGGTCACGATGACCGACCACTGGCTCGGCAAGTTCCTGGAGGCGTTCCGCGAGAAGAGGCTCCACGAGAACACGGTGATCCTGCTCCTGAGCGATCACGGCTACCTGCTCGGTGAACGCGGAGTGACCGGCAAGGTCCCGTCGCAGCTCCACCCCGAGCTGGCCCAGGTGCCGTTCATCGTTGCGCACCCCGATGGCCGGGCTGCCGGCGAGGTGAGCTCGCATTTCGCCTCCACCCACGACGTGGGCCCCACCTTGCTGTCGCTGGCGGGCATCGACCGCCCCAAGTGGATGGAGGGCCTCGACCTATCCCCGCTCATGGACGGCGAGCAGCCCTCGGGCCGGCGGCCGTTCCACTACGGGGGCATGTACAACCGCTTCTTCATCCGCACCGACGAGTGGCTGCTGATCGGCGACAACCACGGCGAGGAGCGCTCGATGTACGACCTGCAGCGCGACCCGCACGAGTTCTTCGACGTGGTCAAGGAGAACCCCAAGCTGAGCGAGGAGCTCTACCAGCAGGTGCTGGAAGCCGCGGGCGGACCGCTGCCGTACTACGAGGGCCGCCCCACCACGCCTGGTGGCGGCTAGAGAGAGCCGCTCACCGTGACCGTGATCCGCTCCACCGCGTTGTTCGAGTAGCCCTTCAGGTTCCAGCTCGGATCGAGCGGCTGGACGTTGCCGCCGGAGTCGGTGGCCCGGGAGCAGAACGTGTGGGTGCCCTCGGTGGCGTGCCACTGGAACCGCCACATCAGCCACGCCGCCTCGGACACCGGCTCGCCGAGCTCCGCGTCGGCGAACGTGGCGCCGCCGTCGACGCTCACCTCCACCCGGGTGATCTCGCCCTGCCCGGACCAGGCCCGCCCGCGCAGCTCGACCGGCCCCGGCTCGAGCACGCGCTCGCGGCTCAGGAACTCCGGCACGCCGGGCGGCACGAAGAGCGAGCGGGGCAGCATCCTCGAGACCGGCTCGCCCGGGTTGCCGTTCTCGTCGTAGAGCCTGTACGCGACGGAGTTCTGATAGCCGTCGAAGGCCTCGGTGAGGGCGCTCACCCGGCCCAGCCACTTGACGTTGCCCATTCCGTACCACCGCGGAACGACCAGCCGCAGCGGAAAGCCGTGCTGAGGCGGCAGCGGCCCACCGTTCATCTCATACGCGAGCAGAGCGCCGGCCTCGAGCGCGTCGGCGATCGAGAGACTGCGCGCGTACGCCTGCCGTGTGCCGCCCTCGACGCCGCGGTCGAGCCCGGTGAAGAGGATCTCCAGCACCCCGTTCCCCACTCCGGCCGCCTCCAGCACGCCGAGCAGGGGCGTGCCGCCCCACTCAGCGGTGCCCACGGCCTCCGTGAGCCAGGGCTGGCTGAGCGGCCGCGGCGCGAGGAGGGCCCTGCCGTTGCCCGCGCACTCGAAGGTCACCGGCAGCGTGACCTTCGGCATGGCCCGCAGGTCGTCCAGGGCCAGCGACAGCGGGCGCTCCACCTCGCCGTCCACCTCGAGGCGATAGGCCTCGGGATCGACCGCGGGGATGTCGTAGTGGATCAGCAGGTAGTGGAGGCCGGCGGGCGTGATCGCGTCCCGAAGCGCCTCCAGCGGCAGCCCGTGGTTGCGAGCCGCGAGGCGGAGCTCCACGGGCGTGATCTGATCGGAGGCGATCGTGCCGGTTGGCGCGGACTCGTTCACTCGCGGAGATGCTAGGCCCCGGACGGATCCAGGTCCACGCGCAGGACGAGGAGGTCGGTGCCCATGAGCCGGATCGTGGCCACGTTGAGCGTCGAGCGCCGTCGCGTTCGCGCGATCATGTCCAGCCGCTCGCCGGGGTCGTCGTCGGGAAGCACCCGCGCATTTCCCGTGAGCCAGCGTCGCCCGAGGCGAATGCGCACGCGCGGGTTCGCTTCGATGTTCCGGACATACGCGGCATGCCGTCCGTGCTCGGCCACGATCCAGAAGGCGTTCCCATCGAGCCCGTCGGTCACCGGGTTCTGACGAACGAGCCCCGACTTCCGCCCAACGGTCTCGAGGATCGCGGTGCCCGGCACCGGAACGCCGAGCCGGAAGAGCGTCCGGACCAAAGGGTTGAACGCGTACTTGGCGAGAGCCTTGGCGATTCGTCGCTTCCGCATGCCCGCATACTGCCCGAGCAGCGTGGTGGTTGACCCGAGCCCGGGTGGCTCATAGCATCGGTCCTCAGTGGACCGATGACGTGGACGGGCGGGAGAGCAGCGTTCATCGCCGCATTGGCGGCGGTGTGTGGGTGCGTCCTTGCGGCGCTCGCGCCCGGCGCCTGGGCCGGAGTCGTGGGGCTCCAGCTGGTTCAGCAAGACGTGGTCTCGTCGGACGCCGTCGCTTCTGGGGAGGCGGTGTGTGCCCCGTCGAAGCGCGCGGTCGGCGGCGGCGGGTTTGAGCAGAGCACCGGCAGGCTCGTTCTCGACGATCTCAGGCCACTCTCGGGTTTCACAGGAATGCGGGTCCAGGTCGTGAAGGACGAGAGCGCGCCCGCCTCGTCCGGCGTGCGGGCCCTCGCGCGCTGCGCCGTGGCGCTCCCCGGCCTCGAGCGCGTGAGCGCCACGAGCCCCCTGAGCTCGGCCAACAAGGAGGTGACCGTCACGTGCCCATCCGGCAAGCGTGTGGTGGGTACGGGCGCAGAGATCAACGCCGGGGGCGGGCAGGTGGTGCTGGACGGCATCGTGCCCGACGATGCGCTGACGAGCGTCACGGCCCAGGGGGCGGAGGACCAGACCGGCTACGCCTCGCTGTGGAGCGTCACGGCGCACGCGATCTGCGCCGACCCGCCGAGGGGCCTCTCGCTGGCGAGAACCAGCGAGCCCCCCAACGTCTTCGGGCAGCTGCCGCTGGAATGCGGGTACTCCGGGGCCGCCCTCGTCGGCAGGAACATCGTGGGCGTGGGCTACGACATCCAGGGCGCGCCCGGCGAGGTGCGGATCGCGACGCTCGGCTCGTCCGGATCGTCCGAGCTCGACTTCCAGCGGACGACCTTCCGCGTGCTCGGCGATCAGGACGGAATCTCCACGTCCTGGAGCTTCACCGGGTATGCGATCTGCGCGGACTGGATGGTGGGGCGCACCAGCGCGACGCTCCCCTCGTCCTCCACGACGAAGACGGTGAGCGTGCCCTGCCCGGGCCAGGTCTCGCTGGGTGGAGGCGGAGACACGACTGGCGCGCTCGGTGAGGTCGCGCTCCGGAACATCTCGGCAAGCTCCACCGGTGGCGTGCGCGTGGACGCAGTCGAGATCTTCCCGGGTACCCCCACCAGCTGGAACCTGCGCGCGGTGGACATCTGCGCGTCGTCGCTCCCGGGCACCGAGACCGTGACCAGCACGAGCGCGTCGAACTCTTCCACGAAGAGCGTGAGCGTCTCGTGCCCGGCCGGAAAGCGCGTGCTCGGGGTGGGCGGCGGCGTGAGTGCCGCCGATGGGCAGGTGATTCTCGACGGCCTCGGTCCGAACACCGGCCTGACGGCCGCATCAGCCACCGGGGTCGAGGTTCAGGGCGGCTCAGCCGGGGACTGGACCGTTCGCGTGGACGCCATCTGCGCGCCTCCGCCGCCCGGACTCGAGCTCGTGAGCGCGGTGAGCGGGCTCGACTCGAACGACAAGACCGTCACCGCTCACTGCCCGGGGCTGAAGAACCTGGTCGGCGCCGGTGGCGACATCAGCGCCGCCGGCGGGCAGGCCGGTCTCAACCGGGTTCTGCCCTCGGCACTCCTCGACGCGGTCACTGTGCGTGCGAACGAGGATGAGGATGGCTACGCGGGCCCCTGGGGGCTTACCGCGTTCGCGGTCTGCGCGGCGCCCTGAGCGCTACCGGTAGTCGCCGGTGGCGAACACGGCGAGCTGCTTGTCGTCCACGCCGGTCCCCCCGAACGGGTCGCCGGGACCATCGGCGAACGCGTCGCTGTTGAAGCGCCGCCCGTTCGCCCGTGACCGCCACCCGAACCTGGCCACCTGGCTGTCCCCACCCGACTGGATGCCGATCCAGTAGACCCCGGGATTGAGGTTCGGCACAGGCGCCAGCCAGAACGAGACCCAACGGCCGGACATTCCGGCCGGCACCGTGAACTCGAAGCTGCGCGTCACGTACGCCCCCGGGCCACCGCCGGTCCCGTTTCGGTACAGCACGGCCCTGAGCGTCTGTGATCCGGACGCCGCGCCCTTGCCGTCCACATAGGCGATCACCTTGCGCACCGTGGACGGCATGAACAACGTGAACGGCGAAACGCGCTTCGTGTCGGCGGTCATCACCGTGAACGAACGCGGCACCGCGTGGTTCCCGAAGAGAACCCGCTCGGCCGACGCCGCCGGGGAGTCGAAGCTGATGCTCACGTCGTACCAGGGCGGGCTCAGGTGCTGCTGGTACACGCTGAACGTGGAAGAACCCGCGTCCGTAAAGACACCGCCGTCCGGCGTCGTGATGATCGCGCGGTACTGGAACGGGACGTCGCCGATGCCGCAAGCCGTCGTATCCGGGGCCGGCGCAGGCCACTTTACGCCGGTCACGTAGCCATTGTCCGAGTCGATCGTGAAATCGGCGGAGGCGTCGACGATCGGTTGCCCGAAGCGCTCGTTGTCCCATGGTCCAAGCAGGTACTCCCCGCTCTCGATCCACGTCCCCGGATAGGGGCTGGCCGCTCCTGTCCCGGAATAGGCCGCGTACTGACCACGGGTCGTATTCCCGTCCCCGTCACAGCTGTAGGACCAGTTGTTGCCGAACGGCGGCGTCGTACCGGAGAAGGCAAGCCCGTCGAGCGTCGGCGGCGGAGCGGCTACCGCGGTCGCGCATACCGACGCAACGAGGAGTCCGACCACGACCGCAACTACGCCAAGCCTGCGCACGGTCGCCAGCCTAACCGCCCTGGCGCTAGGAGTGGAGCGGCTCTTTCATCGAGTCCGTCTCCGGAGCCTCGATGTAGGGCTGCTGCTCGTCCTGCTTCTCCTCCTCGTGATACGCCGACTCGGCGTTCACGGCCCAGATGTCGTGCTCGGTGCCCTTCACGAGGTTGTCCACCGCGCGCATGGCGGTGAGCATCGAGTGATCCGAGTTGTTGTACCGGTGGAGGCCGTTGCGGCCCACCTGGATGAAGTTGTCGAGGCCGTCGAGCCACGAGCGGATCGCGTGCACGCGCTCGGAGTAGTCGGCGTCGTACATCGGATACGCCTTGGGCACGCGGACCACGAAGCCGAACTCGAGCTGGTCCTTGCGCGCCAGGCCCAGCTGCTCCAGCTCGCGCATTCCGAGATCGACGAGCTTGTCGTCGTCCATCTCCCACATCTTGTCGCCGGCGAAGCAGAAGAACTCGAGACCGACGCAGGCCTTGCTCGGGTCGGGAACCATCCAGGGGCTCCAGGAACGGAAGTTCTGGATGCGCCCGACGTTCACGTTGGGGTCGTGGATGTAGATCCAGTTGTCCGGGAAGAGGTCCTCTCCGTCGAGCACCACCGACACGGTGAGGAAGTCGCGGTACCGGAGCCCGCGCGCGGCCGCCATCACCTCGTGCTTGGGAGCCGGATCGGCCATGCCCACGGTGTTGCGCAGCGGCAGTGAGGAGATGACCGCCGACGGCTCGAACGACGTGCCGTCGCTCACGTGCACGCGAACGCACTTGGAGCCGGCGAACTCGAGCCGGGTGACGCGCTGGTTGAGCAGGACCTTGCCACCGAGCTGCTCGATGTCGGTGGTCATCTGCTCCCACATCTGACCGGGGCCGTAGCGCGGGTAGTTGAACTCGGAGATGAGGCTCGTGACCTTGTCGCCGCGGTTGCCGAAGAACGCGGACCACGCCGCGCGGAAGAACGACAGGTTCTTGATCCGCTGAGCGGCCCAGTCGGCCCGGATCTCGGAGGTGGGCACGCCCCACACCTTCTCGGTGTAGGACTTGAAGAACTGGTTGAAGAGGAACTTGCCGAAGCGGTTCGACACCCACTCCTCGTAGGTCTCCTCCTTGCCCTTGGGCTTGACGGCGGCCCACAGGTAGGAGAGCAGCGCCCGGGTGAGGTCGATCGGACCGAGCTTCTTCATCACGTCCGGGCCGCGCAGCGGGTAGTCGAGGAACTTGGCCTCGCCGTGGCGGTCACGCCAGTAGATGCGCGACATGCGCGGGCGCTTGAGGAACTCCTCCTTCATGATCTCGTGCCAGAGGTCGTCCACCTCTTGGACCTTGGTGAAGAAGCGATGTCCGCCGAGGTCGAAGCGATAGCCGTCCCGAACAGCCGTCTTGGCGATGCCGCCCACCTGATCCTCGGCCTCGAGCACAACCACGGGCAGGCCCTGCTTCGAGAGCAGGTACCCGGCGGTCAGGCCGGCCGGACCGGCGCCGATGATGACCGTCGGCTTGGTACGGAGCTCGGGGTTGGCAAGCTGGGGCTGTCGGCTGTCGTGGCTCATCCGCTCTTTTCGTAGATAACTCCGCGAACTCCGATTCGCGTGGCCCGGCGGTAGAAGGGAGGCACCACCGCCACGCGCTTGAAGCGCTCGTCGCTCGCCAGCGCTCCTCCCCATTGGGCCGAGCGACGTCTCACGAGCTCGGTCCAGGGCGAGTCCCAGTCATCCACCCGGGTGGTTACCGGATGCACGATCAGGACCCGACCGCCGGCCGGGAGCCTAGCAAGGAGGGGTTCCAGGTTTTTGGCCGTGGTGGCCTCCTTCATGCGGTCGTAACCGTCGGTCCAGTCCATCACGCGGTCGTTCTTCACCGCTCCCATCGCGTTGGCGAACGTGAGCTTGGGCGCGCCGCCGAGGCGCTCCAGGTGGTACTCGAGGAGCGGCCCCTGCTCGGGTTGCATCGACAGCACCAGGTCCCCCTTGCGGAGCTCCGGCACCGACGCGACGCGCAGGTCCGCGGCGTTCGACTTGTTGGTGAGACCGAATGTCCGCGGGATCGACCAGATGCCGAGGACGATCACGAGCGCGACGAGGCCGAGCTTGCCGGCACGGGCGAGCCCGACGGCGCTGACGAGCAGCAGCGGACCGAGGATGACCCCGAGGTAGCGGGTGGTCCATGCGGGCGAGACCTGGGACACGATCCACGCGACCGCCAGGGTGGCCAGCGGAACGAGCAGCCCCGCCACCACGGCGCTGCGCTCCCTGTCGTCCACGCGCCGCTGGAGGATCACCGCTATTCCCGACCCGCCGGCTAGCAGCAGCGCCACGGTGGGCGTGCCGCCGCCGAGGAGGCCCTTGGAGATCTGCACGGGTGCGCCGAAGTTGGGAGCGTTGAGCCAGGGCGCGCCGGTGTGCTGGATCTGGTGCAGGAGCGTGGGCACCCACGGCAGGTAGAGCAGCCCGACGGCTCCGAACCCGATCAGCGCGTCGCGCACGAATGCGCGCCTGTCCGCCGACACGTACCAGCAGGGGATGAGCGCGACCAGCGAGCCGGCGGCCATGAACAGGCCCCAGTTGTGGGTGTAGACGAGCAGCGTGAGGAAAGCGACGAACGCCGGCAGGTACGAGCGCCGGCGGAAGGCGAACACGTGCAGGAAGGCCGCCGCCGTGAGCAGGGAGAGCAGCAGCATGAGCGAGTACATGCGCGTTTCCTGCGCGTAGTTGGTGAGAAAGGGGTTGACGGCGCAGAGCGCGGCGCAGATGAGGCCGGCACGCCGTCCGAAGAGACTCCAGCCGGCCCACATCCCGCCGGGGATCGTGAGCAGCGCGATGACCATCGAGAGGCTCTGGGTGTCCGCCGGGCCGTCGCCGAAGACGTCGATCCAGACGGACAGCAGCATGTAGTAGAGCGGCGGCGAGCCGTCCACCCGCAGGACGCTCGGGATGTCGAAGAGCGGCTGGGAGGCGATCCCGATCGACAGCCCCTCGTCCATCCAGAGCGACTCGCCGAGGGATTTGGTTCGCAGGTACAGCGAGCCGGCGAACAGCACGAACAGCACTGCCGCAGGGACGAGCAGACCCGTGGAAAGCGGGCCTACGCTCGGGAGGGCTCGGGCGCGGGACGCGACGCTTGCCACCCGGCGATCCTAGTGATTCGGCCTGTCGGCTTGGAAGCCGCTCCCAGGAGCCGGGCGAGCGTCAGTTAAGGACGAGCGGGCGTTCATGGGTGCAGTCAGACGAGGGCCGGATCCGTTCCCAGATGCCGCAGACCGCGCACTCTTCCTGCGGGCGGATGCCCATGAAGCGCATCGGATCGGGCGTCGTCTGCGCGCCGCACGACTCGCACGCCAGTCGAAGGTGGCCAGTTGCCTCTTCGATGATCAGCATGCCTATTGCATCGACGCCGTGGCCCCCGTCGGGCATCCATCGACGGCACCAGCCCAGGGGTGGATCCGCGTATCCCCCACTCCGCGTGGAAGCGTCAGGCGGGCGGCAGCGGCGGGGCCGTGGGAGCGTCCCTGCCCGCGCGCGGACACGCGGCGCCGCCGGGCACCTGCGGCGCGGTGAGCAGGCGCCACTTGCCCTCGGTGGCCACCAACCGGAAGCGGTCGTCCGTGGGCTTGACCACGAGCGGCCCGTCGGGCACCGTCCGGGTACGGAATACCGCGCCCGGCGCGGGCGTGACGATCGACCCAACCTGGATCCCGTGGAGGTGCAGCTGATAGGCCACAAGCTGCGTCTGGAACGGGCCGCTGAAGACCTGGCCGCACGCCACGATGCGATCGCGGCCGCCCGCCTTGTCGATCACGCCCTTCAGGTCGTGCCAAAGCTGGGCCTCGTGGCGCAGGCCCCCCGAGACCCTCCCGGTGTTGTCCGCCTTCTCGACGATGAACGGCGAGAAGACCGCCAGGGACACGAAGAACGCCGCCGCCGCGGTGAGCGCGCCGACGCGCTCGTCCTTGAACACGCGTGCGCCGACCCAGCCGACTCCCTGGAGCACCCGCGCGGCGCCCAGCCCGCCGAGAACACATACGCCCGCGGTGGTCACGATCAGGTAGCGCTGGTTGCCAGCGAAGCCCCCCTCTGTCATCAGCGCCACGAGCGCGAACCAGGCGAACGAGCCGATCGCGACAGCCAGGGTGAGCCCCTCGCGCCGCTCCCGCACCCACATCACGAGCGCGTAGACGAAGCCGATGATGATCCCGAGCTTGACTGGGGCGATCACCACCTTGCGGAAGCGGCTGATCAGCTCGAGCGCCGGGTGGTCTGCGAAGGCCGCGCTGCCGGGGTTCGGGTTGTTGGCCCGGGCGCCCGCCCGGAACGGATCGCCGGAGCCCCACCACTCGGGCAGGAACCAGAGCGCCGGCACGAGCGCCCCCAGCACCACCAAGCGCGTGCGCAGCCACGGCTCGGCGAACCACAGCCAGAGTCCGTAGAGCCCGAGGAACGGCCAGACCTCCGGCCGCAGCAGGGCGCCGGCGAAGGCGAGGTAGAGAGCATGGTCGCGCCGTCCGTCGAGGTGTCGCTCGAAGGCCCAGAGCACGAGCGCCGCGAGCAGCGCCTCCGAGTTGCCGAGCGCCGCGTCGCGCACGAACTTGAAGCTTGAGAAGAGCGCCAGCGCGGCGAACGTGCCGGCCAGCAGGCCGTACCACCCGCCGCCGATCAGCCGCCGGGCCACGCGGAAGGTCATCACGCAGGCGAGCAGGCCGCCCGCGCGGGCCACGATCAGCCACAGGTAGGGCGCCACGTCGTCCCCGAACAGGGAGAACGGGGTGGTGAAGAGGATCGGCAGCGGCTTCCAGGACGGGCCGCCCTCGGTCACCAGGTCGAGGTGCGCGATCTCGCGGCCCCACATGATCCAGGCCCACGGGTCGTATGTGGGCGTGGACGGCGTGACCAGGCTGATCGCCGCGACCACGAGGCAGATCCCGATCAGCACCGGCATCGACCCGCCGCGACGCATCAGCTCGCGCACGACCGCCGTCCTGCGGTCGCCGGCATCCTGCCGTGACCGGGCGGGGTCCGAGTCCCGCCGGCGAAGCGGACGGAGCTGTGCGGCGGGCGCCCGCATCAGGGGTGGGCTAGACCGGTGTGTCCGTGGCCGCGCGGGCGTGGGGTGCGGTCGAGTCCGCGACCTCGGCGACGCCGCTCGAATCGAGACGGAAGGCCGAGCGCAGGCGCGACCAGCCGCCGTAGCGAGTGACCAGGATCACGAGGCCGACGATCGTGATCGGGATGTAGAGAACGAAGCGCAGCAGCAGCATGTAGGTGACGGCCATGGAGCCGCTGGCCCCGAGGCGGCGTGCGCCGAACGCGACGGCGGCGTCGAATGTGCCGATCGAGCCGGGAGCGGCGGGGAGCGCCGCGACGAAGTTGGTGAGCGCGACGAGGTAGAGCGCGCCGGTCACGCTGAAATCGAGATCGACGGAGCGGGCGACTGCCAGGTACACGCCCGCCTCGAACGCCCACAGCACGAAGGTGCCGGCCAGCAGCACCGCGCCGCCGCGGCCGAGGAGGGCACGCGGAGAATCGGCGAGCGGTCTCAGCCAGTCTCGGGCGCGATCGAAGAAGTGGTGGCTGCGCAGGAGCCACAGCACGATCCCCGTGACCACCAGCAGCAACACGCCGCCCCCGGCCAGAATCACGGGCCGGTCGGTTGGGACGACGTCCGAGCTGAGCGCGCCGTAGACCACGATGACGAAGATCACGGCCAGCGCGAGCAGGTCGAGGATCCGCTCGGCCACCACCGATCCGAGCAACGTGCGTTTGCTCGCGTCGCAGCGCGCCGAGAGCAGCACGACCTTCAGCGCCTCGCCGGCGCGGGCGGGCAGCACGTTGTTCCCCATGTAGCCGACGACGGTGAGCGAGTACGTGTCGGTGCGCGTGGCGTGAACGCCGGTGAGGCCGAGGATGCGGTGCCAGCGCTCGCCGCGCAGCAGGGTGGCGATCGCGTAGAGCAGCAGCGCAGCGCCGAGCCACCAGTACGCGCCCGCGTCGTCCGGGAACTGGGGAGCATCCTGCTTCGACGCCCACCAGACCACGGCGGCAAGCGCAACCAGCGAGATGACTGCTTGGATTAGCGCGAAGCGTCGGTTCATGAGGGAAACTCGCGCCCGGAACTGATCGGGAGGCGAAGATACCTGCGCAGCCGCAACCGGCCGCGGGAAGCCGATCGGCGGGCTTCACGGTAGCAGTACGACCCCCCTGCCGGAAGACCCTGCGGGGCGGGTTCAGCTGCGCGTGACGCTACGCTCCGCCGCCGCTTCTCCGTCGTGCGCGTACTCCTTTCCTCCACCCTGGCCCTGCTCGCGCTGACCGTCGCGCCGGCCGGCGCTGCGCTCGCACAGGTGGGCGCCCCGGACCCCGGACCGGCGGCGCCGGCGCCCGAGCTCGAGGTTCAGGCGCCGACCAAGCGCCTGCTGGTCCGCGAGGGCCAGGACGGGCGGCTGCTGCTCGGGGGCCGGTGGTACTTCCGCCAGGACAACCTGTTCGTAGGCGAGGCCCAGGGCTGGTTCCGCCAGCGCGACCTCGCCGGCTGGAGTCCCGCGCGCGTGCCGAGCAGCTGGAACGCGCAGGACCTGGACCAGAACCTCGCGACCGTCGGCTGGTACCGCAAGGAGTTCACGCTCCCCGAGGCGCCAAAGGACGTGGAGCGTTTCTGGAAGGTGCGGTTCGAAGGGGTGAACTACCGCAGCACCGTGTGGCTCAACGGGCGCAAGCTCGGGAGCTTCGTGGGCTACTTCCCCTTCGAGCTCGACCTCGACGGCCTCCGGCGCGGCCGCAACACGCTGGTGGTGAAGGTGTCGACCCTGCGCGGCCGGACCGACCTGACGCACTGGCGCCCCGCCGCGTTCAACGGCTTCGGCGTAGGCGGCTGGTGGAACTACGGCGGGATTCTGCGCGAGGTCTACGTGCGGCCGATCGACACGATCGACGTGGAGGACGTGCGCGCCCTTCCCCGGCTCGACTGCGTGCGCTGCCGGGCGCGTGTGGCCGTGCGGACGACCCTTCGCAACCTGTCGGCGAAGGCGCGCGACGTGGCGCTGACGCTGCGCGTGCGCGGGCCCGGGCTGGACGAGCGCATCGAGCTGGAGCCGCAGAAGCTGGCGGCGCGCACGCGGCGCGTGATCGGCACGCGCGTGGAGTTCGAGCGGCCGAAGCTGTGGCAGCCGGGTAGCCCCGTGCTCTACACGCTGTCCGCCTCCGCGGACACGGTGGAGCGGCCCAAGAAGAAGCGCGGCGACGCCGGTAACACCAAGAAGGAGCCCAAGCCCGTGCGCGTTCGCCGCGGCACCTATCGCCTGAGCTTCGGTGTGCGGAAGCTCGAGACCCGGCGCGGCGTGCTCTACCTGAACGGCCACCGGCTGCGGCTGCGCGGGGCGAGCATCCACGAGGACGACCTCGCGACGGGCGGGGCGCTCACGCCGGCCACGCGCACGTACCTGGTGCGCAGGCTGGTGGACCTCGGCGCGACGGTCACGCGCGCCCACTATCCGCTCCACCCCGCCTTCCTCGAGGCCTTCGACCGCCTCGGGATCCTCTACTGGGCACAGGCGCCCGTCTATCAGCTGCCCAACTCGTTCTTCGACCTGCCCGCGGTGCGCGGCTCGGCCACGAGGGCCGTGCGCCTGACCGTGGAGAACAACCTCAACCACGCCTCCGTGTTCGCCTGGTCGCTCGTGAACGAGCCCGCCGGAAGCCGGTCGGAGCTCGGCCGGATCGGGACGGGGCTCGAGCGCTACATCCGCGAAGCCGCCACCGCGGCGCGCGAGATCGACGACACCCGCCTGATCGCTCTCGACCGCCAGGCGCGTGACGGCGAGCCGCTCACCTCGCCTGCCTTCCGGTACCTCGACGCGCTCGGGGTCAACGAGTACTTCGGCTGGTACGACTCTTATCGCCCCGACCTGGTGCGGCCGCCCACGACCACGGCCGAGCTCGGCCCATACCTCGACTCGCTGCACAGGGCCAACCCGACCCTCCCCCTGCTGATCACCGAGTTCGGGGCGGAGGCCTCGCGCCACGGGCCGGTCACCCAGCCCGGCAGCTACGAGTTCCAGACCAGGTACACCCTCGAGCACCTGCGGATCCACAACTCCAAGCGCTACATCGCGGCCTCGATCGCATGGGCGCTGCGCGACTTCAAGGTCGAGCGCGATTGGCGCGGCGGCGCACCGCTCGCCTGGGCCACTCCCCCGTGGAACAACAAGAGCCTGATCGAGGAGACCAACGTGCGGAAGCCCGTGTACTCGGAGCTGCGCAAGCGCTGGCGCGCAACGAAGCCGCTCGGATGACGCTGCCACTACGCTCCGCCGCGTTGAAGCTCCCGGTCCTTCTTGTACTGGCTGCCGCGGCCGCGCTGCCGGGCTGCACCATCGGCTCGGGCAGCGGCGAGCCCGGTGACGACGACGCCGACAAGCGCGGCGCAGCGATCGCGTGCCTCACCGAGGACAAGGACCTCGAGGCGCGGGAGGAGGGCAAGAACGCCGTGCTCGTGGGCGACCCCGAGACCGGCCCGCGGATCGTCTTCTACCTGACGAGCGGCCAGGCCGAGGCCGCACAGTTCGAGGGCGACGGCGAGGGCGCCGAGCAGATCGGCAGCGCGCTGCTGTTCGTCCGGCAGGCGAGCGAGGACCTGCTGGGCGACGTCGAGGACTGCCTGACGAACCTGTGAGCTAGATGCCGCCGAGGCGCTGAAGCGACCCGTCGGCGGCAACCTCGAACACGTCGATCGTGTTGCGGCCGCGGCGCAGGGCCGACTCCGGCACCATCACCGAGAACAGCTCGCCGGGCTCGCCCTCCGCGAGGGTGAACGTGTTGCCCACCGCCGCGATGCGGCCGTTGACCGCCACGGCGATGTCACGCCCTCCGCTCCCGCCGCCGTCGATCCGGCCGACGGGGTGCGTGGGCACGTAGTCGGAGCCCGGGTCCACCTTCGCCCAGTCCGACGAGTCGAAGATCTCCACCGAGCCGCGCCCGCCGCCGGTCTCGACCCGGCGGCCGAGCAGCTCCTGGTGAGGGCCGATCTCGAATATCCGGAGCGGACCGTCGCGCCCGCTGCCGAACAGCCTCTGGTTGCGCTCGCGCACCACGGCCTTCCTGCGCTCGAACTCGGTCGTGGAGAAGCGCAGTGGCTCGAAGCTGTTCCGCTGGAGGATCCGCAGCGTGCGCCGGTTCTTGACCGTGTCGCTGTAGGCGGAGTGGCCGTCCATCTTGACCTTGGGGTCGATCTTGAGGATGTCGAGGATCGTGGGCAGGATGTCGATCGTCTCGACGTACGAGTCGTTGACCTTGCCGCTCTTCTGGCCCGGGGCCTTGATGAACAGCGGGATCGGCGCGATCTCGCCGTAGTTCTCCTCGTCGAGGCGGCGCCGGTCCCGGCGGCCCTTGATGAACGCCACGCCGTGGTCCGCCGCCACGACGATCAGCGAGTCCTCCCAGAGCCCCTGCTCCTTGAGGTGCTTCCAGAGCTCCTGGAGGAGCAGGTCGGCGAAGCCCGTCTGCAGGAAGTGGCGCTGGAGCAGCACGTCCAGCTGTCCCTGGTCGTTGTAGGCCTGGTTCGACAGGCCGGGCACCACGTCGTTGGGCTGGCGGCGGTAGCGGCGGCCCGACGGCATGAACTGCCAGGGCACGTGGGGCATGAGCGTGTGCTTGAAGTTCAAGCTCGGCCGCTGCCCCGGCCTGATCTGGTCGACCCACTCCTCGAAGCGCGCCCTGCGGCCACCGGCCAGGTTGGACCGGGTGTTCGTCTTGCTGTCGTCCGACGAGCTGCTGCCGCTGCCGCCCGCGCCCGAGCCGCCGAAGTCACCCCAGTTCTCGGACACGGAGTCCAGGTCCTCCTCGATGTCGGGCGGGGACACCACGTGGAGCCACACCAGCCCGAGGTCCTCGCTCATGGAGGAGATGCGGTCGCCGTACGGCTCGTCCGCGCGCGTGTCCTCGCACAGGTCGCGCGAGCACACAGACGTGGCCTCCTCGGAGACGTTCAGCCGGTGGGTCTTGGCGAACAGCGAGAAGATGCTGTTCGGGTGGTCCGCCGAGATCGGCAGGCGGTCCTTGGCCGGAAGGTCGCCGTCCATGATCGCCGGCTGCGCGCGCTCGGTGGAGTCGTAGATGGTGAAGGCGTTCTTGAACCACGTGGCGTTGCGCGCCAGCTCGGCGAAGCCGGGATAGCGGGCGGTGTCGAGGTCGTCACGCTCGTCCACCAGCGTGTTGGACGGCAGCTCGTCGAGCAGCACCACCACGATCGGAGCCTGCGTGACACCGCCGACGGTCCGCGCGGCCGCCTCGTCCGGGAAGGCCAGCTTGGACACCGGCGACCCAAGCAGGAACAGGAGCAGGAACACGAGCGGCGCCGGCGTGAGCACGTTCAGGAACGAGCGCAGCGGCTCGGTGCGAGCGTAGAGCACCGCCACCGCGATCCCGATAGCGGCGGAGAGCCCGATCAGCACGACATCCGACCCGTCGATCGACTTCTTGAGCGCCTGCACGGCGATCAGCATCACGAGGGCGGCAATGAGGACCACATGCGCTCCCTTGAACGCGCCGCGGCCGAGCGGGCGCACCAGCAGCTCGATGCCCAGCAGCAGGAGCGGCGGCAGCAGCACCAGCAGGAGCGAGAACGAGATGATGTCCCAGCCCGACGAGCCACGGGCCGCGAAGAACTCCGGGTTGTCGCCCAGCAGGTCGAAGAGCGGCTGAGCGACCGCGAACGTCCAGAGCACCGCCAGGTTGGCGTAGTGCCAGAGCGCGTCCTTCAGCAAGCTGGGCTGCGGGCGCGGCTCGGCCGCTCCCTCGGTGGCCATCAGCCTTTCGGGCGGGCGAAGTACAGGACCCGGGTGCCCGATTCGAGGCGCTCCGAGCGCTCGATCTCGAAGGCCTCACCGAGGCAGCGCTCGAAGAATCCGAGCTCGTAGTCCGGGTGGAGACCCTCGCGCTTGGGGGCGAGCAGCTTCTTGACCATCGGGTCCTCGAGCGTGGGGAATTCGATCACGAGCGCCGAGCCGAGGCTGGCGAGCCAGTCCACGAACTCCTTCACCGGCACGTTGGCGCTGATGGCCACGTGATGGATGAGCGCCAGCGCCAACACCAGGTCCGGCTTGCCGCGATCGGGCATCGACCTGCGCTCGAGCCCGCGCCAGCCGAGACCAGGCGACGGGTCGGCGAGGTTCATGGTGAGCGTCAGGATCTTCTCGTCGCCCTCGCCGCGAAGGTCGCGGTAGAGCAGCTCCATCGGTCCCTGGTCGGCGTCCACGGCCACGACCGTCGAGGCGCCCTCCGCGGCGATGCGCGAGTAGCGGCCGTTGTTCGCGCCGATGTCCCAGACCAGGTCCCAGTGGCGCGACGTGGCCACCGAGCGCACGAACTCGTCCTTGCGCCCGGCGTCTTCGTCCGTGTAGCTGTTCCGCTCGCCGTAGGCGGTCCAGACCCCGTCCGGGGGACTCCAGTCGAGCCGCTCGACCAGCTTGCGCATCTTGCGCACGTTGGCCATCACGATCTCCCGCTTGAGTCCGCGGCGCTTGACCTGGTCCTTGACCTCCTGAGGGCGGTCGGCGTAGCGCTTCTCGAGCCGGGCGTGGAGGAACACGTTGGTGAACACGCCACGCCGGAAGCGATCCCGGAACGAGAGCAGCGACGCCATCTCGGCCGGCCTGATTCCGTCGATCGACCCGCGCATCCAGGGATGGAACGGCACGTCCTTGGCGGCCTGGAGCAGCAGCGGATACAGGTAGAGCATGCAGAACTGGCGATAACCCACCCAGGGCTCGCCCTCGCGCAGGCGCTCGTACGACCCGACGTCCACGAACACCGGGCGCGCCCCGCGGAACTGGACGTTGTAGGGCGTGGAGTCCTTCAGGACCATGTTCTGCTCGAGGGCCGCGAGCAGCAGGTCCAGCTGTACGAGCGCGGCGTCCTTGAGCATCGAGAACGTCCACTCGTACGGGTACGACACGAACGGGATCCGTTCGTGCCGGAGCACCGCCGCCGGCTCGTGCACCAGGAGGCCCCGCAGCGCCTCGGTGCCCTCGGCCTGCTCGGTACGAACGAGCCGCTCGTCGTCGAGCAACCCGGCCTCGACCAGCGCCTGGTAGTCGCTCAGGCCGTCGGCCGAGAGAGCGCGGTAAACCTCGCCGTCGCTGTAGAAGACGCGGCTCTCGGGGTCACGAAAGCTGCCGGGCTCGAGGCCGGTTTCGGCGCTGATGTCGTCGGGCGGCCGCATGGGCGGCGCCGAATAGTAGAGACGGATGCCGGATGGCCGCGGGCGGCCGTCCGGCCGTCGCTAGACGGAGTCCGTGCTCCCTGGGGAGCTGGGCTCGGCGGACTCGGGCTCGTCCTTGCGGATGCGCAGGAAGCGCAGAAGGCGGTTCCAGTACAGCTTTGCCGTGACGGCCACGGCCGCGACTCCGCCGGCCAGGATCTGGAGGATCATGCTCCCGCTGCCGGGATCCAGGTATGCGAGAACGGTGGTCATCGTCGTCGTCGAGCTCCGTAGTTCGGGAAGCGGAGGAGGCTAGCAGAGGTGTTGCCCAGATGTGACCGTATACGAACCTTCCGGGTACGATCCCCCGCTCCTGTGAAATCCCTGCAAACACGCCGTAAACAGCCGCCCGGCAGGTACCACGCGACGGGGGCGCCGAGTACCCCGTTCGGGGGTGCCCCGGCCCGTCGCCGCCCGTCCGGTCTTTACGCTACGCCCAGCGCATGAAGCTGATCATCCAGATCCCCTGCTTCAACGAGGAGCAGACCCTCCCGGGCACGCTGGCCGACCTTCCCCGGGAGGTGCCGGGGATGGACTCCGTGGAATGGCTCGTGATCGACGATGGATCGACCGACCGCACGGTGGAGGTCGCGCGCGCAAACGGTGTCGAGCACATCGTCCGGCTCACCAACAATCGCGGCCTGGCCGCCGCCTTCCAGGCCGGGCTCGACGCGTCGCTCAAGCTCGAGGCCGACGTGATCGTCAACACGGACGCCGACAACCAGTACAACGGCGGCGACGTGGTCCGGCTCGTGGAGCCGATCGTGGCCGGCACCGCCGACATGGTGATCGGCGACCGGCAGACCGACACGATCGCGCACTTCTCGCCGATCAAGAAGTGGCTCCAGCGCTTCGGCAGCGCGGTCGTGCGGCGCGCCTCGGGGACCAACATCGCCGACACCACCTCCGGCTTCCGCGCCTACAACAGGGAGGCCGCGCTCCAGCTCCAGGTGGTCTCAAAGTTCACCTACACGCTCGAGTCGCTGATCCAGGCCGGGAAGATGCTCGTGGCGGTGGACCACGTGCCGGTCCGGACCAACGAGCAGACACGCCCGTCGCGCCTGTTCCCGTCGATGTGGTCGTACGTCCGCCGCAACGGCGTCTCGATCTTCAGGATCTACGCGCTCTACGAGCCGCTGCGGGTCTTCGTGGCCGCGGCGGCGATCGTGGCTGTGCCCGGCATGGTTCTCTGGGTCCGGTTCGCCTGGTTCTTCATCGAAGGCGAGGGCGACGGTCACATCCAATCGCTGATCGTCGGCGCGACCCTGTTCATCGTCGCCGTGCAGCTGCTCGCCCTCGGAGTGGTGGGCGACATCCTCGCCGGCAGCCGTGTGCTCCAGCAGCGCATCCTCGAGCGGGTGCGGCGGGTGGAGCTTCAGCTGGGAGTGGAGCCCTCTCACTACGAGCCCGGCTCGCCCGAAGGCGAGCAGCAGGCCACCACGGGAGCCCAGGCGGGCGCGGCCACCGGCAAGCAGACGGTGAGCCTGTGAGCGGCGGCGCGACCGCCCCGAGCGCGGACGTCCCGACCGGGAACACCTTCGACAAGTACGGGTCCACCAACCCGGTGGTCAGGCGGCTGATGACCGGCTTTCACGCCAGCCTCGACGAGCTCTGGTCGATCGCCGCCCCGGACTCGCTGCTCGACGTGGGCTGCGGCGAGGGCGTGCTCACCGTGGAGTGGGCGGAGCGCCTGGGCGACCGGCGCGTGGTGGGCATCGATCTCGACGATCCGAAGCTGGCCGCCGAATGGGCCAAGCGCCAGCGCCCGAACCTCGAGTTCCAAATTGCGGACGCCACCGCGCTCTCGTTCGAGGACGGCGAATTCGACATGGCCACCGCGATCGAGGTGCTCGAGCACGTGCCCGACCCTGCGGCAACGCTCGCCGAGATGGCGCGCGTGGCGCGCAGCCGCCTGCTGGTGTCCGTGCCGCGCGAGCCGCTCTGGCGAGGGCTCAACGTCGCTCGCGGCGCCTACCTGGGCCAGCTCGGTAACACGCCGGGCCACGTGAACCACTGGTCCAAGCGCTCCTTCGCCGGGCTGCTCGCGCGCTACGGAACCGTCGAGCAGGTGCGCTCGCCGTTCCCGTGGACGATGCTCCTGGTGCGAGTGGATTAGATGACTGAATGAAAGGAGCCTCGAGCGGTCGAGGCTACGGCCGCGGCGCCGCGATCCTCTCGGTGGGGATCGGCGCCACGGGGCTGATCACCTTCGCGTACTTCTCGCTCGCGAGCCATGCGCTCACCGAGGAGGAGTACGGCGGCGTCGCGCTGCTGTGGTCGGCCATCTTCATCACGGTGTCGGTGCTCTACCGGCCCGTGGAGCAGCTCCTTTCGCGCACGATCGCCGACCGCGACGCCCGCGGCGTGAAGGGCTCGGAGCACCTGCGCGTGGCGGCCACGATCCAGCTGGTGCTCGGAGCGGCGTTCGCGGTCGCCGCGCTGGTGTTCCGCACGCCGCTCCAGGACGACCTGCTGAACGGCTCCGCCACGCTCTACTGGATCCTGATCGCGGCGGTGCTGGCCTACGCGGCCAGCTACTTCGCCCGCGGGTTCCTGGCCGGACACCGCCGCTTCGCGCTCTACGGCGGCCTCGTGTTGATGGAGTCCGTCTCGCGGTTCCTGTTCGCGCTCGCCGTGACCGTCGGGGTCGCCCAGGGGCAGGCGGTCGTGGCGCTCGGGATGGCGGCGGCCCCGATCGTGTCGCTCACTGTGGTGGCGCCGGCGCTGGCGCGGCAGCTGATGCGCGGCGAGAGCCCACAGGCTCAGGAGCCGGCGCCGGCCCCAGACCCGGACGCCCCCGCGGCCCCCGAGGCGCCCGGCGAGCCCGAGTTCACGCTCTCGCACGGCACCGGCTTCGCGCTCGCCGTGCTGGCGATCATGCTGGCCGAGCAGACCTTCCTCAACGCGGGGCCGCTGCTCGTGAGAGCCACGGAGGGAGAGGAGGGCGCCGCGCTCGCCGGCTTCGCCTTCAACGTGCTGCTGCTGGCACGCGCGCCGCTGGTGCTCTTCCAGGCAGTGCAGACCGCGATCCTCCCGCACCTCACCCGCCTCTGGGTCGGGGCCGGCGGCGCGGCCGACGGCGACGTGGACCCCTTCCGCCGGAGCGTGAACCTCACGCTCGCGGCCATCGGCGTGTTCGCCGGCTCGGTGGCGCTCGTGATGGCCGTGGCCGGCCCGGAGCTGATGGGCGTGGTGTTCGGCGGTGACTTCCACTACGACCGCGGCGGCCTGGTGCTCGTCTCGCTGGCGATGGGTCTCTACCTGTCGGCCGCCACGGTCAATCAGGCCCTGCTCGCGCAGGGCCGGGCGCGCCAGGCTGCGGCGTGCTGGGTGTCCTCGGCCACGGCCTTTGTGGTGTTCCTCCTTGTCTCGCCGGTCGACGATCCCGTGCTGTCGGTGGAGGTGGGACTGCTCGGGGGCGCGGCGGTGCTGTGCACCCTCCTGCTCACGCTGTACCGTCGCGCCTGACGAGTGCCCGAGTTCGTGGTGATCCCCACCCGCTTCAACGGACCGCCAGGGAGCGCGAACGGCGGCTACACGTGCGGCGCGCTGGCCTCTCTGCTTGGCCGCGACGTGGCGCAGGTGTCGCTGCGCAGCCCGCCGCCGGTGGAGCGCCCGCTCGCGGTGAGCCATCACGACGGCCGGGTGGAGCTGCACGACGGCGCCACGCTCGTGGCCGAGGGTGAGGGGTCCGAGCTGCTGCTCGACGTGCCCGATCCCGTTCATCCCGACGAGGCGCGAGCCGCTGCCGAGGGCGGGCGCCGGAAGTGGACGGCGGAGCATCCCTTCCCCACGTGCGTGGTGTGCGGACCCGATCGCGAGGCCGGCGACGGCTACCGCATCTTCCCCGGAGCGCTTCCCGGCACGGACGGGCTGTTCGCCGCCGACTGGACGCCCGACCAATCGCTCGCGGACGAGGACGGCCGCGTGCGGCCAGAGTGCGTGTGGGGTGCGCTCGACTGCCCAACGAGCGCGCCGGTGGCCAACTTCGGCGACGGGCCGCCGATGGTGCTGGCGCGGCTCACCGCGCGGATCGGCTGCGACGTGCGCGCGGGCGAGCGCCACGCCCTGGTCTCATGGCCGCTCCAGGTGGACGGCCGCAAGCGCCATGCCGCATGCGCGCTGTTCGACGAGGACGGGCGCCTGCTCTGCGCCTCGCAGGCCCTTTGGATCGAGCTCCGCGAGAACCTATGATGCGCCGGTCGACGTGAGCGAGCGCATACACCACCGGACCTGCCCGTTCTGCGAAGCCACGTGCGGGCTCGAGGTCACCCTCGACGGCGACAGGGTCACGGCGGTGCGCGGGGACAGCGAGGACGTCTTCAGCCGCGGCTTCATCTGCCCCAAGGCGCACGGGCTCAAGGAGCTTCACGAGGATCCCGACCGGCTGACCACCCCGCTGGTCCGGCGCGACGGCGAGCTGCGCGAGGCCACGTGGGACGAGGCATTCGAAGAGATCGACCGGCGCCTCTCCCCCATCCTCGAGGCGCACGGCCGGAACGCCGTGGCCACCTACATCGGGAACCCCACCGCGCACAACCTCTCCTTCCTCGTCTACAACCCGGTGCTGCTCCGGGCCCTCGGCTCGCGGAACGTGTTCACCGCCAGCACCGTTGACCAGATGCCCAAGCAGGTCTCGGCCGGTCTGATGTTCGGACATCTGCTGAGCGTGCCGGTGCCGGACCTGGACCGCTGCGACCACCTGCTGATGCTCGGCGCCAACCCGCTGGTCTCGAACGGCAGCCTGCTCACCGCGCCCAACATGCGCGGCCGCCTCCGCGGGATACGCGAGCGCGGCGGGAAGGTCGTGGTGGTGGACCCGCGCAGGACCCGCACGGCCGACGAGGCCGACGAGCACCACTTCATCCGGCCCGGCGGCGACGCGCTGCTCCTCGCTGCGATGGCGTGCACGCTGGTCGAGGAGTCGCTTGTGGATCCGGGGCCGCTGGCCGAGCACTGCGAGGGCCTCGACGAGCTCTGCGAGCTGGTGCTCGGCTACTCGCCCGAGGACGTGTCGCCCGCCACCGGCATCGCCGCGGCCGAGATCAGGCGGATGGCACGCGAGCTCGCCGCGGCCGAGCACGCCGCCGTCTACGCGCGCATCGGCACCACCACCCAGGAGTTCGGCACGCACGCCAGCTGGCTCGTGGACGTGCTCAACGTGCTCACAGGGAACCTCGACCGCGAGGGTGGAGCGATGTTCACCCTTGCCGCGGCGGGCCAGCGCAACTCGACCGGCACTCCCGGCCAGGGACGCGGCGTGCGGCTGGGTCGCTGGCAGAGCCGCGTCCGCGGGCTCGGCGAGGCATTCGGAGAGCTTCCGGTGGCCTGCCTGGCCGAGGAGATCGACACGCCCGGTGAGGGCCAGGTGCGGGCGCTGATCACGATGGCCGGCAACCCGGTGGTGTCCACGCCCAACAGCGGCCGGCTCGAGCGGGCGGTCGAGGGCCTCGACTTCATGCTGGCGGTGGACATATACGTGAACGAGACCACCCGCCACGCCGACGTGATCCTCCCCGGCCCGGGGCCGCTCGCCAAGTCCCACTACGACCTCGCGCTCTACCAGCTGGCGGCGCGCAGCGTGGCCAACTACTCGCCACCCGCGCTCGAGCACGACGGGCCCGGGGAATGGGAAGTGCTCCTCAGGCTTGCGGGCGTGGCCTCCGGCCAGGGACCCGACACCGACGTGGAGGCGCTCGACCGGCTGGTGATCGACACGCTGATCGGCCGCGAGCTCGCCGACCCCCATTCGCGCGTGGCCGGGCGCGATCCCGCCGAGCTGCTCGAGGAGCTCGAGCCGCGCCGCGGACCCGAGCGGGTGCTCGACTTCATGCTCCGCACGGGACCGTTCGGCGACGGCTTCGGCGCCGATCCCGACGGCCTCACCCTGGACGTGCTCGAGCGCAATCCGCATGGCGTGGACCTGGGTGCCCACCGCCCGCGGATACCCGAGGTGCTCCGCACGGCCTCGGGGAAGGTGGAGCTCGTACCGGAGGCGATCGTGGCCGACCTGCCGCGCCTGACCGCCGCGATGGAGCGGCGCCAGAACGGCGGCATGGTCCTGATCGGCCGTCGCCAGCTGCGCTCCAACAACTCGTGGATGCACAACCTTCCGGCGCTCGTGAAGGGCAAGGACCGCTGCACGATGCTCGTGCACCCCATAGACGCCACCCGACTCGGGCTGGTGGACGGCGGCACTGCATTGGTGACGTCCGCCGCGGGTCAGCTCGAGGCCCCCGTGGAGCTCACCGACGAGGTGATGCCCGGCGTGGTGTCCATACCGCACGGATGGGGACACTCCGCCCCGGACTCGCAGCTCAGCGTGGCGAGCGAGCACGCGGGAGTGAACAGCAACCTGCTGGCCGACGAGACGCTGGTGGAGCCGCTCTCCGGCAACGCGATCCTGAACGGGATCCCCGTGGAGGTCGTGCCGGCGCCGGTGCCCGCAGCCGCGACGGTCTAGCGGCCCCGGCCGCTCAGATCGGCTGGAGCATCGACGCGCCGCAGTTCCGGCACTCCGCGTCCGCGGTGTCCGACATCCGGGCGATCGTGGAGTGGGCGCCGCAGTTGGGGCAGCCCGATCTCAGCTCGAAGCGGCGCAGGCAGTTGACGCACCGGTAGCGACCGGCCAGGTTGGTGCCGCGCAGCGCGGGCTCGCCGCAGGAAGGACATTGCGGCCCGGTGCGCGCAGTTTCGTCGACGGCCGCGGGCATCTCAGCTCTCCTACAACCGTAACCGCTCGGCGGCCGCTTCAGCCGAGGATGGCGGCGCCGCGCCCGCGAAGGTAGTCGCCGGCGGCCATCGGGCGGCCCCCCGGCGGCTGCACCTCGATCAGCTCCAGAGCACCCGAGCAGGTGCCCAGCAGCAGGCGGTCGTCCTCCACCGCCAGCGCACCCTCGTCGAGGTCCGCGCCCTCCGCGGCCAGCCCGGCGCGCCGGATCCCCAGGCGCTCCCCCGACGGCAGCTCGAGGAACGCTCCCACGTGCGGGGTGAGCGCGCGGATGCGCTGCTCGAGCTCCTGCGCGGGCCGGCTTGGGTCCACGCGGCGGTCGTCCGGAGTGATCTTCTCGGCGTAGCTCACACCCTGGTCGGACTGCTCGCGCCAAGCGGGTGGATCGTCGAGCGCCTCCACCAGCAGCTCCCCCGCCAGGACGGCCAGCCTGGCGGCAAGCGTGCCGTAGTCGTCGTCGGTACGGATCGGCTCCCCGCGCTGGAGGCCGATCGGACCGGCGTCGAGCTCGGCGGCCAGCCGCATGATCGTCACGCCCGTCTCCTCGTCGCCCGCCTCGATCGCACGCTCGACCGGTGCCGCGCCGCGCCAGCGCGGGAGGAGCGACGGATGAACGTTCACGAACTCGTGCTCGGAGAGCAGCGGGTCCTTGATGAGCGCGCCGTACGCGCAGATGGCCACCGCCTCGGGCTCGAGCGCGGCGATTCGCCCGCGCGACTCCTCGTCGTTCACGTCCTCCGGCTGCAGGGTCTCGATGCCGAGCCGGCCGGCGGCCTCCGCCACCGGCGGCGGCGCGGTCTTCCGTCCTCGTCCACGCCGACTGTCGGGGCGGGTGACCACGACGTCAGGGCGGTGCGGACTGAGCGCTAAGCGGTCGAGGACCTCGGCCGCGAACTCCGAGGTTCCGAGGTACACGGTGCGCATTTCGAGGCCAGCCTAGAGACAGAGCGAGCCGTGTCGTTTTTCTGCTTAAGCGAAACGTGTGGAGCAGGGGCGGCGACGGCTGTCCGTTTCCGGACGGGTAAGCGAAGCGAACCCGAACGGAGGCGGACGCCGGAGCGCAAGCCCGCTGCCCTGGACGTTCTGAGTCCTTTCCTCTGTTTCCCCGGCGCCCGATCGGGGCAAACCCCTCCGCGAGCGACGAGGGAGGAACGTTGTATACGCAGGACTTCAACCCGGTATCGGACTCACTGGGCCTGACGGCGATCTTCGCTGCCCTGCCCGTGATCACGCTGTTCGTACTGCTCGGCGGGCTCCGCATGAAGGCCCAGTGGGCCGCGCTGATCTCGCTGGCCGTGGCGATGCTCGTCGCGCTGATCGTCTACGGCATGCCGGCGGACCAGACGCTGCTGTCGGCCTCCGAGGGGGCCACCTTCGGCCTGTTCCCGATCATGTGGATCGTCATAGCCGCGATCTGGGTCTACAACATGACCGTCGAGACCGGCCACTTCGCCGTGCTCAGGCGCTCGTTCGGCGCGATCTCCGACGACCAGCGCATCCAGGCCGTGATCGTGGCCTTCTGCTTCGGCGCCCTCCTCGAAGCGCTGGCCGGCTTCGGTACCCCCGTGGCCATCACCGCCGTGATGCTGATCGCGCTCGGCTTCCAGCCGATCAAGGCGGCCTCGGTGGCGCTCGTGGCCAACACCGCCCCGGTGGCCTTCGGCGCGATCGCCACTCCGATCATCACGCTGGCCGAGGTCACCGAGCTTCCCAAGGACGACCTCGGGGCGATGGTGGGCCGTCAAACGCCCGTGCTGGCCGTGATCGTGCCGCTGATCCTCGTCTTCATGGTCGACGGCAGGCGCGGGGTCCGGCAGGTCTGGCCCGTGGCCCTACTCGGCGGCGTCTCCTTCGCCGTCGGCCAGTTCCTCTGTGCCAACTACTTCTCGGTCGAGCTCACGGACATCGTGGCCTCGCTGCTCGCGACGGCGTCGATCGTCGCCTTCCTCCGGGTGTGGTCACCGTCCGAGCCACTGCTCGGTGACGGCGACGGGCGCTTCACCCAGCCGGCCGTGGCCGGCGGATCGACGCACTCACCCGAGATGGAGCGCGAGATCGCTCGGCGTGACGACGGCCAGCGCGACTCGACCGCCGACGTGATCCGCGCCTATGCGCCCTACGCGATCGTGATCGCGGTCTTCTCGATCGCCCAGATCCCGGCGGTGAAGGATGCGCTGGCCGAGTCGCCGTGGACGACCACCTTCCAGTGGCCCGGCCTCGACGTGGTGAACCCCGACGGCGAGGCGCTATCGAGCCTCACGTTCAACTTCAACTGGCTGCCCGCCACGGGCACCCTGATGGCGATCTCCGGCCTGATCACGATGGGCGTGCTGGGCGTATCTCCGCGGCGCGCGTTGAACACGTTCGTCGAGACCCTCGACCAGCTCAAGTGGGCGATCCTCACCGTGGCCGCGGTGCTGGCGCTCGCCTACGTGATGAACCAGTCGGGCCAGACGGTCACGCTCGGGCTCTGGGCCGCCGGGGCCGGCGGCGCCTTCGCCTTCCTGTCGGCGCTGATCGGCTGGCTCGGCGTGGCCGTGACGGGCTCGGACACCTCGTCCAACGCGCTGTTCGGCGCGCTCCAGGTGACCGCGGCCGAGGATGCGGGCATCTCGTCGACGCTGCTTGCGGCCGCCAACAGCTCCGGCGGCGTGCTCGGCAAGATGATCTCTCCTCAGAACCTGGCCATCGGGGCCGCGGCGGTCGGCATGGCGGGCAAGGAGGGCGATCTGTTCCGTAAAGTGCTCGGCTGGAGCCTCGTGCTCGTCCTGCTCATGTGCGTCCTCGTCTACCTCCAGTCCACCCCGGTCCTCGACTGGATGGTCGTGGAGTGAGCGCCGGCGCCGGGCCCGCCTATGGCGAGGGTCCGCCGCCTAACCACGCGCCCGATCCGACACCGGTGGACCTGGGGCCGCTCCTGGCCGAGTGGCGAGACGCGCTCGGCCCCGAGCACGTGATCACCCACGAGCACCAGCTGCGCACCTACGAGTCGGACGGGCTGCTGCAGTACGCCGTGACCCCCGGCGCCGTGCTGCTTCCCGGCTCCACCGCCGAGGTCCAGGCCGTGGTGGGGGCCTGCCACCGCGAGGGCATCCCGTGGGTTGCCCGGGGCGCGGGGTCGGGCCTCTCCGGAGGAGCAGTGCCGGTGGCCGATGGCGTGCTGATCTCGCTCACGCGGATGCGGAGCGTGCTCGAGGTGGACCTGCCCAACCAGCGCGTTCTGGTGGAGCCCGGGGTCACGAACGTGGCCGTCTCGCATGCGGTAGGGCCCACCCACTTCTACCCGCCCGACCCGTCCAGCCAGATCGTCTGCACGATCGGCGGCAACGTGGCCGAGAACTCCGGCGGCGCTCACTGCTTCAAGTACGGGTTCACCACCAACTACGTGACCGGGCTCGAGCTGGTGCTGCCCGACGGGTCGCTAGTGCAGCTCGGCGGCAAGGAGCTCGACCCGCCGGCGCTCGACCTGATCGGCGCCTTCGTGGGTTCCGAGGGCACGCTGGGCGTGGCCACGAAGATCTGGCTGCGGGTGGTGCCGGTTCCGGAGGCGGTGCGCACGCTCGTGGCCTTCTTCGGCTCGACCACCCAGGCGGGCGAGGTGGTGTCGAAGATCGTGTCCGGAGGGATCGTGCCCGGCGCCGTGGAGATGATGGACAACCTCTCGATCCGCGCCGCTGAGGGCTACACCGGTGCGGGCTGGCCTCCGGACGCCGGCGCGGCGCTCGTGGTGGAGCTGGACGGCTCCGAGGCCGAGTGCTCCACGCGCTTCGAGCAGGTGGTGTCGATGTGCGAGGAGGCGGGCGCGGACTCGATCCGGGTGGCCAAGGACGACGCCGAGCGCACCGTGATCTGGACCGCGCGCAAGGCCGCCTTCGCGGCGATGGGGCGCATCGCCCCCAACTACTACGTGCAGGACAGCGTGATCCCCCGCACGCGGCTCTCCGAGGTGCTCGGCCGGATCGAGGAGCTCGCCGATCAGTACGGACTGCAGGTGGCCAACGTCTTCCACGCCGGCGACGGCAACCTGCACCCCCTGGTCTGTTACGACGGCCGCCTCGAGGGCGAGGCCGAGAAGGCCGAGGAGCTGGCCGGCCTGATCGTGGAGGCCTGCGTGGACGCCGGCGGGTCGATCACCGGCGAGCACGGCGTGGGCGTGGACAAGAAGCGCTACATGCCGCAGATGTTCAACGACTCCGATCTGGGCGCCTTCCAGCGGCTGCGCTGCGCATTCGACCCGGACCAGCTGGCCAACCCCGGCAAGGTCATGCCCACCCCCAGGCTCTGCGGCGAGGTGCCCGGTCCCTACCGGCGCCACCCGATCGAGCAGGCCGGGCTGGCGGAGCGCCTCTGATGGCCACCCAGGCCGCGCGCGCGGTCACGCCGGACTCGCGGGACGAGCTGGCGGCCGAGCTGAGCGGCGCCGCCGAGGCGGGGCAGACCGTGCGCGTCCGCGGCGCGGGCACGAAGCTCAGCTGGGCCGGCCTGGCCGAGTTCGAGCCGGACCTCGAGCTGTCCACCACGGGGCTCGACACGATCGTGGAGCACAACGCCGGCGACCTGACGGCGATCGTCGAGGCCGGCGTTCCGCTGGCTCGCGCCCAGAGCACGTTCGCCGAGGCGGGACAGATGCTCGCTCTGGACCCGCCCGACGGCGGGGCCACCGTAGGCGGGATCGTGGCCAGTGCCGACTCGGGGCCGCTGCGTTCGCGCTACGGCGGCGTGCGCGACCTCGTGGTGGGAATGCACGTAGCGCTGTCCGACGGCAACCGCTCGAAGAGCGGCGGCAAGGTGATCAAGAACGTGGCCGGGTACGACCTGGCCAAGCTGTTCGCCGGCTCCTTCGGCACCCTCGGCGCGATCCTCGAGGTGGCGGTGCGCCTGCACCCGCTTCCGCCGTCCACCGCCACGGCCATCGGCCGCACCGGCGACGCCGGGATGCTGGCCGCGGCGGCGGCCGCGCTCACCCACGCGTCGATCGAGCACACCGGCCTCGACGTGCGCTGGGAGAGCGGCGCGGGATCCGTGCTCGCCCGCTTCGGCGGAGCCGCGCCGGGCCCCCAGGCCGAGAACGCGGCCCGGCTGATCCGCGAAGCCGGTCTCGACACCGACCTCGTGGAAGAGGACCACGACCTGTGGAACGCGCAGCGCGACGACCAGCGGGCGCGACCCGGCGAGGCCGACACGGTGTTGCGCGTGTCCGGGGTGCAGACCGGCCTGCCCGCGCTGCTGGACGCCGCCACCCGACATTCCGCCCTGCTGGTGGGTCGCGCGCCGCTCGGCCTCTCCTGGCTGCGTCTCCCGGACCCGGACGCCGTGCCCGCCGCGCTGGAGGACATCCGCCGGCTTGCGGGCGCCGTGGTGCTCGACGCTCCCGCCGATGTACGCGAGCGGGTGGAGCCGTGGGGCGAGCGCGACGCGGCGGTGCTCACGCTGATGCGGCGGGTCAAGGACGGGTTCGATCCCGCCGGGGCCTGCGCCCCGGGGGTGCTCGCATGACGTCCTTCGACCAGACAAGGCCGCCCTCCCTGGACCTGATCGACGACTGCGTGCACTGCGGCTTCTGCCTCCCCACCTGCCCCACCTACCGGCTCTGGGGCGAGGAGATGGACTCGCCGCGCGGGCGCATCGTCCTGATGAAGCAGGGCCACGACGAGATCTCGGCTCCGCTGGTCGAGCACATCGACAACTGCCTGGGCTGCATGGCCTGCGTGACCGCCTGCCCGTCGGGCGTGCAATACGACAAGCTGATCGAGGACACGCGCGGGCAGGTGGAGCGCAACGCCAAGCGGAGTCCGCGCGACCGCGCCTACCGGCGGCTCGTGTTCGCGCTCTTCACCCACCCCGGCCGGCTCCGGGTCGCCGCACCCATGATCGCTCTCGCGCAGCGGCTCGGCCTCACCAAGCTGGCGGGCCGCCCGCTTGCGCGGCGGCTCGCTCCGAAACTGTCCACGCTGCTGGCGCTCTCACCCGACGCGTCGGCGCGAAGGGCGCTCCGCCGGCTGCCCGAGCGCTTCGAGGCGCGCGGCGAGCAGCGGGGCAGCGTGGCGCTGCTCCAGGGCTGCGTGCAGCGTGTGTTCTTCGCCCACGTGAACGAGGCCACGGCGCGCGTGCTGGCCGCCGAGGGCTTCGAGGTCCACGTGCCCCGGGTGCCGCGCTGCTGCGGCGCGCTCCAGCTGCACGTCGGCGACGACCGGGCGCGTGGCCTGGTGAAGGCGACGATCGAGGCGCTCGAGGGGCACGACACGATCGTGGTCAACTCGGCCGGCTGCGGATCGGCGATGAAGGACTACGGGCACGTGCTGCGCGACGAGCCCGAATGGGCCGAGCGGGCCGAGCGCTTCGCCGCCAAGGTACGCGACGTGACCGAGCTGCTGGCCGACCACGAGCCACGCGCCCCGCGTGGCCCCCTCCCCATGCGCCTGGCCTACCACGACGCATGCCACCTGGCCCACGCACAGGGCGTGCGCTCGCAGCCGCGCGTCGCTCCTACGCGGCATCCCGGAGCTCGAGCTCGTGGAGCCGGCCGACTGGGAGATCTGCTGTGGCTCGGCGGGCGTGTACAACCTGCTCAAGCCCGAGCCCGCCGCGGAACTTGGCCGCCGCAAGGCCGAGAACCTGCTCGCCACGCACGCCGACGCCGTGGCGGCCGCCAACCCGGGCTGCGCGCTCCAGATCACCTCCCACACGGGCCGCCTCGGGCGCTCCCTGCCGGTGTACCACCCGCTCGAGCTGCTGGCCCGCTCCATCGAGGCGGCCGAGTAGCCGTGGACGCTTCCGGGAAGGCTCGAGACATGATCGGAGCCAAGGGAATCGAGATCGCCGGACCGCCACAGGATCGCCAGGAGGAGGTGCTCACCGAGGGCGCGCTCGAGCTTCTGGCGCGACTCCACGGCGAGCTCGACGGCCGGCGCCGCGAGCTGCTCGAACGACGCGTGGAGCGTCAGGCCGAGCTCGACGCCGGCGGCTCGCTCGAGTTCGTGACGGCGCCCGAGGACTTCACCGTCGCACCGGTGCCCGACGCGCTCCAGGACCGGCGTGTGGAGATCACCGGCCCCACCAGCCGCAAGATGGTCATCAACGCTCTGAACTCCGGGGCGCGCGGCTTCATGGCGGACTTCGAGGACGCCAACTCGCCCACCTGGAGCAACATGGTCGGCGGACAGGCCAACCTGGCCGACGCGATCCGCGGCGAGATCGAGCACGAGGAGGGCGGCAAGCGCTACGAGCTCGGCGACGACTCGGCCGTGCTGCTCGTGCGCCCGCGCGGCCTGCACCTCCCCGAGCGCCACCTCACGGTCGAGGGCGAGCCCGTGGCCGGCTCGTTCACCGACTTTGCGCTGTTCGTACACCGCAACGCGCACGAGCTGCTCGAGCGCGGCGCCGGGCCGTACCTCTACCTGCCGAAGCTCGAGTCGCACCTCGAGGCGCGGCTCTGGCGCGACGCGTTCCGGATCGCCGAGGACGCGCTCGACCTCGACCGCGGCACGATCAAGGCCACCGTCCTGATCGAGACGATCCCGGCGGCTTTCGAGATGGACGCGATCCTGTACGAGCTCCGTGACCACGCCGCCGGGCTGAACGCGGGACGCTGGGACTACATCTTCTCGGCCATCAAGCGCTTCCGCACGCGGCCCGAGTTCGCCCTCCCGGACCGGTCACAGGTCACGATGACCGTGCCGTTCATGCGCGCCTACACCGAGCTGCTGGTGAAAACCTGCCATGCCCGCGGCGCCCACGCCATGGGCGGCATGTCGGCGGTGATCCCGAGCCGCAAGGACGAGGAGGCCAACAAGCGTGCCTTCGAGGCCGTGCGCAGCGACAAGGAGCGCGAGGCCGGCGACGGCTTCGACGGCACCTGGGTCGCCCACCCCGACTCCGTGCCGGTGGCCACCGAGGCGTTCGACGCGGTCCTGGGCGACCGCCCGAACCAGGTGGATCGCCGCCGCGACGAGGTGCAGGTGGAGCCGAGCGAGCTGCTGGCCATGCCCGACACGCCCGGAGAGGTCACCGAGGCGGGCCTGCGCTCGAACGTGAACGTGGGGATCCAGTACATCTCGTCATGGCTGCGCGGGAACGGCGCGGCGGCCATCTACGGGCTGATGGAGGACGCGGCCACCGCCGAGATCGCCCGCGCCCAGGTGTGGCAATGGATCCGGCACGGAGTGACGCTGGACGACGGCCGCGCGATCACGCCCGAGCTGGTGCGCGAGCTGGAGACCGAGGAGCTGGAGAAGATCCGCGCCGAGATCGGCGACGACGACTGGTTCTACTCCCAGGGCCGTCCCGACCTCTCACGCGAGCTGTTCGAGCGCGTGGCGCTGAGCGACGACTTCGTGGAGTTCCTCACGCTGCCGGCATACGAGCGCCTCGAGGACTAGGTCGCCGTCAGAGCACCGTGGGGGCCAAAGATGGTCCTCCCCGGGCGCGTCGTCCCCGGTTCCCCCGGGTACAACCCAAGTGCAATGGATGCACGACTGACAGCCTCACAACGCATGGGTCTCACACAGCACAGCGCGCGCGTCGCACGCAGCCGCGAGCGACCGCGCCTACGAGCCGTCCCTGTAGGCACGCGCCATGGACCGGTACTCCTCCGCGCGTTCCGGTCGGCCCAGTCGGCGTAGGACGGCCGACCGGCCGCTGTGGCCGAGCGCCGTGATCGCCCGGATGGCCGCGGCGCGACGACGCGGGTAGTGCTTCTCGAGAAACGCCCGCTCGGCCTCCGCCGTGCGTCCCGCGCGCTCCGGTGAGGACCAGCGCTGCTGGTTCGAGACGTTCTCGACGTGCATCACCCGCACGTCGTGGACGAAGCGGACCGCGAAGCCGCGCCTCTCGATCTCGCGTGCCAGGTCCTGCTCCTCCGCGTACTGGATCGTCCAGAACCCGCCCGCGTCACGGAACAGGTCGGCCCGCACGGACAGCGCCGCGCCCACCACCCAGTCCACGTTCCTCGTCTCGTCGTGCGACCAGCCGGCGGGCAGCACGCTCGCCACGAAGCGGTTGGGCAGCAGACGGTGGAGCCCTGTGCCCACCGCCAGGGCGCGCAGCACCGTTGGGTGAGCGCGGACCGACGACTGGAGCGTCCCGTCGGGGTTCTCCAGGCGCGGGCCGGCCAGCCCCACCCCGTCCCTGCCGACCTCGTCGGCCAGCCGCTGCAGCGCGTCCGGCTGGAGCAGCTCCGTGTCGGAGTTCAGGAAGTGGAGGACCTCGCCGTGCGCGGCGTCGGCTCCCTGATTGTTGCCGAGCGAGAAGCCGAGGTTGCGGTCGTTCCTGATCGCCTGGATGTGGTCGGCGTGACGAGCGAGCACCGCCTCGGTGCCGTCGGTTGACGCGTTGTCCACCACGATCGTCTCCAGGCCGCCCTGCACCTCCTGCGAGCGCACGGTCTCGAGGCATCGGTCGAGTACCTCGGCCGCGTTCCATGTCACGACGATCACCGAGTGGCGCATGAGTTTCCGGCAGGTGCGGCGGGGTCAGGCAGCTTCTGCGTTGCGCTCCGCCTCGCGGAGCTCGCGCAGCGCGGCCTTGCGGCTCTCGCGCGACGTGCGGTCGAGGATCAACACGCCGTTCAGGTGGTCGATCTCGTGCTGGATCACGCGTGCCTCGAGGCCGGAGGCCTCCACGACGCGCTCCTCCCCCGCCTCGTCCTGCGCCCGCACCCGCACGTGTACCGCGCGGTCCACGTCGAGGGTCAGGCCCGGGATCGAGAGGCAGCCCTCGTCGAAGGTCTCCGTGTCGTCGCTCGCCCACTCGATCTCCGGGTTGGCCAGCACGATCACCTGGGCATCGGCTCCGACCGTGTAGACGAGCAGCCGCTGCGATATCCCGAGCTGTGGTGCGGCCAGGCCCATCCCGTAGGCGTCGCGCATGATGCCCACCATGCGCTCGACCTGGGAGCGCAGCGAGTCGTCGAAGCGGTCCACCGGCGTGGCACGCGACTTGAGCACCGGGTCGCCGAGACGCCGGATGAACGACATCGCGGCCGCTCGCCGAGCGGCCACCTCCGGGTCGAGGCGAGCCTCCTCCTGCTCGTCGTCGACGTCGTCGACCTCGGGCTGAACAACCTCCTCGGACACGAGGTCGAGTTTATCGCCGTCCACCAGAGCGCAACTACTGCGGATCGACGTCAACCGCGAAGCTCACGCCAGCGTGCTCCCGGAGAGCGGCCACCTCGTCCACGGCGGCGCGCACGGCGTCGATGGCCGGTATGCGCTCGCGTGAGCGCACCACGAGCTGGGCGCGGTGGCGGCCGCGCCGCCGGAACAGGGGCGCCGGGCCGAGCACGGGCACCCCGGCGGCCTCCACGAGTCGCTTGACCGCGTCCGCCGCGGCCAGCTCGGGTCCCGGGTCCACGGACGAGCAGACAGAGCGCACGAGGTGCCCGAAGGGCGGGTAGCCGAACGCCTCGCGGCGTTCGAGCTCAGCCGCCACGAAGCCGTCCGCGTCATGGTCCGCCGCATGGCGCAGCGCCCGCGCGGACGGGTCGAGTGCCTGCACGATCACCTCGCCGCCACGCTCGCCGCGACCGCTGCGGCCGGCGAGCTGGGCCACCAAAGCGAAGGTGCGCTCCTCCGCGCGAAAGTCGGGAAAGCGGAGCGTGCTGTCGGCGTCGAGCACCACCGCCAGCGTGACCGCGGGGAAGTCGTGTCCCTTGGCCACCATCTGCGTGCCCACCAGCACCCCGGCGGGCGCCGCGTCGAAGGCGCTCAGCACGGCGCCGCTATGGCCCGCCGCGGTCACGTCGGCATCCAGCCTGAACACAGGGAGCGGCCGCACCAGCTCCTCCAGCTCGCGCTCGAGCTGCTCCGTGCCGGCGCCGTGGCGCGCCACCGAGGTCGAGCCGCACTCGGCGCAGGCCGGAGGGACGGGCTCGCGGTGGCCGCAGTGATGGCAGGCCATCTCGTCGGCGGCGCGATGGAGCACGAGGGTCACGTCGCAGTCGGGGCACTCCCAAACGTGCCCGCAGACCCGGCAGGACAGGAAGTTCGACCACCCCCGCCTGTTCAGCAGCACGATCGCCTTCTCGCCGCGGCGGCGCACGCCGTCGAGGGCCGAGCGCGTGCGCTCGTGCAGCGCCCCCGGCACTCCCAGCATCCCGACAAGGTCGACCGGAGGCAGGCGGCGCTGGTCGAATCTCGTGCCGAGCCGCAGGCAGTCGTAGCGCACGATGCTCTCCGGTCGCGGCGTGGCGCTGCCCGCGAGCAGCACGGCGCCCTCCTCGCTCGCCCGCCGCTCGGCCACCACGCGGGCGTCGTAGCGCGGGTCGCCCTCCTGCTTGTAGGAGGAGTCGTGCTCCTCGTCGATCACGATCAGGCCCAGGTCGTCGAAGGGGGCGAACACGGCCGAGCGCGGCCCCACGCACACGCGCGCCTCCCCGCTGCGCATGCGCCGCCACTCGTCATAGCGCTCGCGAGCAGCCAGGCGCGAGTGCACCACCGCCACAAGGTCGCCGAAGCGCTCGACGAACCGCCCGGCCGTCTGGGGCGTCAGCGCGATCTCAGGAACGAGCACGATCGCCGAGCGCCCGCGCTCCAGCGCCGCGGCCACCGCCCGCAGGTACACCTCCGTCTTGCCGCTGCCGGTGACCCCGTGGAGCAGCAGCGGGCGCCCCGGATCCTCGGCTCCCATTCGCTCCTCCACCGCCGCCAGCGCCGCGCTCTGGTCCGCCGTCGGCTCGGGCGCGCTGCCCGCGGCTGCCCCCACCTGCTCGAGCACCGGGCGCCGCGACGGGTCGGGCGTCTGGTCCAGCGTCACGAGGCCGCGGCGCTCCAGCGCCCTCAGGGTCCCGTGCCCGCAGCCGACCTGGCGCGCGAGCGCCGCCACGGCCAGCGGCCCGCCCGACAGCGCCCGGAGGGCGGCCACCTGCCGCTCGCCGAGTCCACCCCCGCCGTCCTCCGCCGCGGCGCGGCCGGCGTCGGTGAGCCCGGCGTGCAGCGAGCTGCGCGCCCGCAGCGGCCGGCCGGACCCGGTACCGGTTCCCGGCGGGAGCACGAGGGCGAGACCGCGGGCCGGCGCCGAGCAGTATTCGCGGGCCAGCCAGAGCCCGAGGCGCACGAGCGCGGGCGGCACGTCGGCCTCCAAAGCCCGCAGTGGCTCCGCGAGACGTTCCGGCGGCAGGTCGCTCTCCTCCGCGATGTCCACCACCACGCCGAGCAGACGCCGCGGCCCGAAGGGCACCACGAGCATGCTCCCCACTGACACGCCCGCCATGTCGCCCCCCAACCGGTAGTCGAACGGGCCGCGGAGCGAGCGGGCAGGGGTCAGCGGCTCGACCTTGGCGATCACGCCTCGAACCTACGCGGCGGGCCGGACACCGGTTGGCAGCGGCCTTCGTGTGGAATAGGGGCGTGGCCGAGAACTTCGAGGCGCTGGGGCTGCTCGACGACGTGCCGGGCGAGCGCGAGCGCGAGGCGCGCCTGACGCTGCTGCGGGAGCTGCGCCAGGCCGGCGTGCCCGACGACGAGCTGCGCCGCGCCGTGGCCCTGAATCAGCTGGTGCTCCTGCCCGTGGAGCTCGCGCTCTCCGAGGGGATGGAGCGCTTCACGCTGGAGGAGGTGTCGGAGCGTTCCGGCCTCGAGCTGGCGTTCCTCGAGCGGCTCAACCGGGCGCTGGGCGGACCGCGCCCCGAGCCGGGCGCGCGCGTGTTCGACGGGAGCGACGTGCGCCAGGCGGCCAACGTGCGGCAGATCCGGGAGGCCGGCCTTCCCGACGACGGGATCCTCGAGATCGCCCGCGTGCTGGGCATGGGAGCGGCCAACCTCGCAGCCACGGTGGCCACCGTCTTCGGATCGGCCTTCCTGCGGGCCGGCGACACCGAGTACGACCTGTCGGCCCGCTACGCCACCGAGTCACGGGAGCTGCTGCCTTTGCTGGAGCCCGGCCTGGGCCACGCGCTGCGCCTGCACCTCCGGTCCGTCATGCGCCAGGTGGCGGTGGGCGAGAGCGAGCGCGCCGCCGGGCGCCTGCCCGGGTCCGCGGAGCTCACGGTGGCGTTCGCGGACCTGACCGGCTTCACACGCCTCGGCGAGAGCGTGGAAGCCTCGGAGCTCGGCGCTCTCGCGGAGAGCTTCGCGGAGCTGGCTGCCGACCTGGCGGTGCCGCCGGTGCGGCTGGTCAAGACCGTGGGCGACGCGGTGATGCTCGTGTCACCCGACACCGACGCGCTGATCTCGATGCTGCTCGACCTCCACGACGCCACCGAGGCCGAGGACAGCGGCCTCCCCTCCATCCACGCCGGTGTGGCGCGCGGTCCGACCCTCGCGCGGGGCGGCGACGTGTACGGGGCGGCGGTGAACAAGGCCAGCCGGATCGCCCAGTTCGCCCGGCCCGGCAGCATCCTGGCGACCACCGAGGTGCGCGACGACGCCGAGGGCGACTACGCCTGGTCCTTCGCCGGCCGGCGCCGGCTCAAGGGCCTGACCGAGCCCCCGGCGCTCTTTCGGCTGCGCCGGCCGCCCGTCGAGGAGCCGGAGGGGTAACGGCACCGCCCGGACCGGTATCCGGGCTCGGGAGTCAACTGCTGCTGGGTATGGAGACGTAGTTCTCAGGCGCCGCGTCACTTTGAGGCCCTATACGGGCACCTAAATGACGCAGCGGCTCGAGCGTTCTAGGCCGGAGCGCCTTCGCGCTCGCCCAGGCCGGCGGCCTGGCGCAGCGCGTCGACCTTGTCCGTCTTCTCCCACGTGAAGTCGCTGTCCTCGCGGCCGAAGTGGCCGTAGGCGGCGGTCTTCTGGAAGATCGGGCGGTGCAGCTTCAGATACTCGCGGAAGGCGCCCGGGCGGAGGTCGAAGTGGTCGCGCACGAGCTTGGCGATCTCCGAGCGGGAGATTTTCTCGGTGCCGAAGGTCTCGACCATGACCGACACCGGGTGGGCCACGCCGATCGCGTAGGCCACCTGCACCTCGCAGCGGTCCGCCAGCCCGGCGGCCACCAGGTTCTTGGCCACGTAGCGGGCCGCGTAGGCGGCCGAGCGGTCCACCTTCGAGGGGTCCTTGCCGGAGAAGGCGCCGCCGCCGTGGCGGGCCATGCCGCCGTAGGTGTCCACGATGATCTTCCGGCCGGTGAGACCGCAGTCGCCCACGGGGCCGCCGATCACGAAGCGCCCGGTGGGGTTGACCAGGAAGTTCCGTGAGGTGTTGAGCTTGCGCTCGTCGTAGAGCTCGGCCGGGAGCACCGGGTGCACCACGTGCTCCCAGAGGTCGGGCCGGATCAGCGTGTCGATGTCCACGCCGTCACGGTGCTGGGTCGAGATCAGGATCTTCTCGATCTCGATCGGCCTGCCGTTCTCGTAGCGGACCGTGACCTGGGTCTTGCCGTCGGGGCGCAGGTAGGGCACCACGTCGGCCTTGCGAATCTCGGCCAGACGGTGAGCCAGCTTGTGCGCGATCGCGATCGGCAGCGGCATCAGCTCGGGCGTCTCGCGCGTGGCGTAACCGAACATCATCCCCTGGTCGCCGGCGCCGGCCACGTCGAGCTGGTCGTCGTCGGCCGGGTCCGTGCGCGACTCGAGCGCCTTGTCCACGCCCTGGGCGATGTCGGGCGACTGCTTGTCGATCGCGTTGATCACCGCGGCGCTGTCGGCGGAGAAGCCGAGGTCGGCGTCGGTGTACCCGATACGGCGGATCGTGCTGCGTGCGATGTCCTGGATGTCCACGTAGGTGTCAGTGGAGATCTCGCCCGACACCACCACGAGCCCTGTGTTGACGAGCGTCTCGCAGGCCACGCGCCCGTTCGGATCGTCCTTGAGGACGGCGTCGAGCACGCCGTCGGAGATCTGGTCGGCGACCTTGTCCGGATGGCCCTCGGTGACCGACTCGGAGGTGAACAGGTACTCGTGGTCTGACAGCTCTGGTGTGCTCATGAGTCGCGAAAGGGTACAGACCAGGTCTGGATTCGGCGCTATCCAACCACCAGGTTCGGAGTCAACTCCTCCAGCGACTCGATCACGGCGTCGGCGAGGGCCAGGGCCTCGGCTGCGGGCGGCCAGGCGGAGTTCGGCAGCGCGATCACGCGCATGTTCGCCGCCTTCGCCGCTCGGATGCCGTTCTCGGAGTCCTCCACCGCCGTGCAGTCCTCCGGGGCCACCCCCAGGCGGCGCGCCGCATCCAGGTACACGTCCGGCGCGGGCTTGCCCCGCTCCACCTCCTCGGACGACACGGTGACCGCGAACAGGCCCCCCAGGCCGGACCGGTCGAGGAAGAGGTCGATGATCTCCCGGTTGGACGAGGAGGCCAGACCGAGCGGCCAGCGCGCCGCCAGCCGCTCCACCGCCTCCCGGGCGCCGTCGATCCAGGGGAGGCGCTCACGGTAGATCCGCTCGAGGCGCGCCACCACGTCGACGGAGATCTCCTCCGGGTCGAGGTCCACCCCGAGCTCGTCGCGCACGTAGCGCGACCACTCCGGAGAGCTCATTCCCATCATGTCGCGCGGCGCGCGCTCGCTCCAGCGCCCGCCGCGCTCGCGCACGAGCGCCTCCTTGGCCTCGTTCCAGACCTGCTCCGACTCGAGCAGCACGCCGTCGAGGTCGAACACGACGGCTGCGGTCAATCGCGGTCCTTGCCCTTGTAGTCGATCACCAGTGGCACGCCGTCGAGCTTCCAGCGCTCGCGCAGGCGGTTCTCCAGGAAGTACGCGTAGGAGCGCGTGACGAGCGCCCTGTCGTTGACCTGCACGGCGAAGCGCGGCGGGCTCGTCTGGAACTGAGCCATGTAGTACATCTTGAGCCGCCTGCCGCGCTTGGCCGGCGGCGACTTGGCGGTCTGCAGGTCGCTAAGGAAGCGGTTGAGCTGCGCCGTCTGGATCTGCTCGGTGGACCGATCGGCGCGCTCCAGCGCCGCCGCCACCAGCCGGGCGAGGCCGCGTCCGCTCTGGGCCGACACCGCGAGCACCGGCGGACGCTGGCGCAGCTTCTGCGTGACGCGCGCCTTGGCGTCCTCCAGGTCGGTGCGGGTCACGTCCCACTTGTTGAGCGCGATCACCGTGGCGCAGTCGTTCTGCATGGCCACGTCGGCCACGCGCAGGTCCTCGCTCGTGAGGCCCTCGTTCGCGTCGCAGACCACGATCGCCACGTCGGCGCGCTCGGCGGCGCGCTCAGAGCGCAACTGGGCGTAGTAGTCCACCGTGCCGGCCACCTTGGGCCGGCGCCGCAGCCCGGCGGTGTCCACGAGCACCACCTGGCGGCCATCCAGCTCGATCTGGGTGTCGATCGCGTCGCGCGTCGTGCCCGCGCGGTCGTCCACGATCACGCGCTCCTGGCCGAGCAGCTTGTTCACCAGCGAGGACTTGCCCACGTTCGGGCGTCCGATGAGGGCGAGCCGTACCGGTGTCTCCTCGTCCTCGTCGGAGTCCCCCTTGGGCAGGCGCTCGGCGATCAGGTCGAGCAGGTCGCCGGTGCCCAGGCCCTGCGTGGCCGACACTGGGAGCGGATCGCCCAGGCCGAGCCCGTAGAACTCGGATGCCATCCCGGCCTGCCCGAAGTCGTCCACCTTGTTCGCAACCACCACCACCGGCAGGGGGCCGCCGCGAAGCTCGGCGGCCAGCTCGGCGTCCCCCGGCCGCAGTCCGGCGCGCGCGTCCACCACGAGCACGCCCAGGTCCGCGTCGGCGAGCGCGGCGCGCGCCTGGTGGCGCACCGACTCGCCCAGCACGTCGTCGTCGGCGATGTCGATCCCGCCGGTGTCGATGAGCGTGAACTCCACACCGTTCCAGTCTGCGTCGACCTCCTTGCGGTCGCGCGTGACCCCGGCCTGCTCGTGCACCACCGTCTCGCGGGTGGAGGACAGGCGGTTGACCAGCGTCGACTTGCCCACGTTCGGGTAGCCCACCACGGCCACCTTCGGACGGCTCATGGCGCGGCGGAGCGCACCATGTCCGCGATCCGCTCCACCACCTCGTCCACGGACAGGCCGGTGGTGTCGAGCTCCACGGCGCCGGGCGCCATCGCCAGCGGCGAGTGCTCGCGGCTCGTGTCCTGAGCGTCGCGTATCGCCTGGTCGCGCTGGACCGTGAGCACGTCTCCACCGAGCTCGTCAGCGCGCCGGCGGGCGCGCTCCTCGGGGTCGGCGGTGAGGAAGACCTTGACCGGCGCGTCCGGGGCCACGACGGTGCCGATGTCGCGTCCCTCCGCCACCCAATCGCCGTCGGCAAGCAGCTCGCGCTGCTTCTGAGCGAGCGCCGTGCGCACGCGCGGGTTGGTGGCCACCCGCGAGGCGGCCTCGCTGACGTCGGGCGAACGGATCGCCTCGGTCACGTCCTCGCCGTCGATCCGCACACGGTCGTCAAGCTCGAGCGCCAGGCGCTCGGCCTGCTCGGAGGCCGCGCCACCGTGGCGCATCGTCATCAGCGCGACGGCGCGGTACATGGCCCCTGAGTCGAGGTAGCCGTAGCCCAGCGCCTGCGCCAGCGCGCGCGCCACGGTGCTCTTGCCGGCCCCGGCGGGCCCGTCGATGGCAACGATCATCAGCCGAGAGGCTAGTCGGGCCAGGGTCAGGCGATCAGCGCGGCGAGATCGGCCTCGAAGCCCGGATACGACACCGCCGCCGATTCCATCCCGACCACCTCGACCCCGCCGGTGGAGGCCAGCCCGGCCACCGCGCCGAGCATCGCGAGCCGGTGGTCTCCGTGAGCATCGATAGTGCCGCCGGCCAGCGGAGAGCCGTCGCCGCGCACCACGAACCCGTCCGGGGTCTCCTCGATGTCGGCGCCCAGCCCACGGAGGCCCTCAACCACGGCGGCGATCCGGTCGGACTCCTTCAGGCGCAGCTCGGCAGCGCCGCGCACCACCGTCTCGCCGTCGGCGAACGCGCCCAGCAGCGCCACCAGCGTCAGCTCGTCGATGGCGAGCGGCACCTCGTCGGGCCCCACCTCGGTGCCCTCGAGCGATCCCGACGCCACGTCGAGCTCCCCTATCGGCTCGGTGTCCGACTCGGTGCCGGGCTCCTCGAGCTCGCACACCACCACTGCGCCCATGCGCTGCACGATCTGGAAGAACGCCGTGCGCGTCCAGTTGAGGCCCATGCCCGAGACCACCACGCGCGAGCCGGGAACGAGCATCGCCGCGGCCACGATGAAGGCGGCCGAGGAGGGGTCGCCGGGCACCACCACCTCGTCCAGCTCGATCTCGTCGACCTGCGTGACGGTCAGCCGGCCGTTCTCGGAACGGAACGGCACATGTGCACGGCGCATGAGGCGCTCCGTGTGGTCGCGGCTGGGGCCGGGCTCCACGACCGTGGTGGAGCCGTCGGCGAGCATCCCGGCGATCAGCACGCAGGACTTGACCTGGGCGCTGGCCACCGGCAGCGGGTACTCCACGCCCACCAAGTTGGCGCCCGTGATGGTGAAGGGAGGAAAGCGATCGTCACGGGCCTCGAGGCTCGCGCCCATGGCGGCCAGCGGCTCGGCCACGCGGTCCACGGGCCGGCGCCGGATCGATTCGTCGCCGTCGAGGGTCCACGCCCGCCCCGGCTGCCCGGCCAGCCAGCCCGGCAACAGGCGCATCAGCGTGCCGGAGTTGCCCACGTCGAGCAGGCCGCCCGTGGCCTCGAGGGGGGCGTGAAGGCCCACTCCGCGGACGAGCACCACGCCGTCGCCGTCGTCCTCCACACCGGCCCCGAGGCTCTGGAGCGCGCTGAGCGTGGACTCCGTGTCCTCCGACCGCAGGTAGTTGCGGACCGCCACCGGCTCGTCGGACATCGCGGCGAACATCGCCGCCCGGTGCGAGATCGACTTGTCGGGCGGCGGGGTGTAGGTGCCCTGGAGGGGTCCTGAGGGCTCGAACCGAGCGTTACGCGTCACGACTCGGCTACGGGGAAGCCGAGCGCATCGATCAACTCCGTGGCCCGGGCGGCCTCCGCGTCACCCGCCACCCAGAGTGTCATCGCCCCGGTGCGCATGTCGGAGGCCGGCGCGAGCGTCATGTCCACGATGTTCACCCCTGCTCGCCCGAGTGCCAGAGCCACCTGAGCGACGATACCGGGGCGATTGGGAACCGTCAGCCTGAGCTCGTGCACCGGCCGGCCGGTGAGGTCCGCCTCGAGCAGGCTCCTGCGGTCGTCGCGCGCGGCGTCGTTCCAGCCCGCCACGTCGCCGTCGGACTCGAGCAGGTCGGCCACCTCGTCGAGAGAGCGGGCGAAGCTCCGCACCTCCTCCACCACCGACTCCCGGTTGGCGCGGTACACGTCGGCCCACATGGCGGTGTTGGCCCCGGCGACGCGGGTGGCGTCACGGAAGCTCGGGCCCACGTGGCGCAGCGCCTCGCCCTCGCCGAGCAGCCGCGCGGCGGCCTGGCGGGCGAGCACGTTGGCGAGCACGTGCGGGAGGTGGCTGAACACCGCCACGAGCCGGTCGTGGGTCTCGGCATCGAGTGCCACCGGGCGCGCTCCCAGGTCCTTCAGGAGCCGGTGCAGGCGCTCGTAGAGGATCCCGGAGGTGGTCTCCGTGGGAGTCAGGTACCAGACGGCGTCCTGGAAGAGATCGGCCCGGGCGTGCTCCACCCCGCTCGTCTCGGCCCCGGCGATCGGATGCCCGCCCACGAAGCGCGGATCGTCGATCGCGTCGAGGAGCCGGCGCTTGGTGGAGCCCACGTCCGTGACCACGCAGTCCGCGGGCGCCGCCTTCAGCGCGGCCGCCACCTGCTCGGGCAGCACCCCCACCGGCGCGCACGCGAAGCACGCCGACGCACCCTCGAGCGCCTCCTCGAGCGAGCCCGCCACGGAGTCCACCGCACCCAGCTCGCGAGCGGCCTCCAGCCGCGCCGGATCGCGGCCGAAGCCCACCACCTCCACATCGGCCACCGAGCGCCCGGCGGCCATGCCCACGGAGCCGCCGATCAGGCCTACTCCGAGGACGGCGATCCTCATCCCGCGCGGCGCGCCCGCACTGACTCCGCCAGCCGCTCGAGCACCTCGGCCGTGGTGTCCCAGTCCATGCAGGCGTCGGTGATCGACTGGCCGTAGGCGAGCTCGCCGTAGGTGCCGATCTCCTGACGCCCCTCCACCAGGAACGACTCGAGCATCACGCCCACGATCGCGCTGCTCCCCGCGGCCACCTGCTCGCCGAGGTCGGCGGCTGCGATCGGCTGCCGGTTGTGGTCCTTGCCGCTGTTGTCGTGCGACGCGTCGATCACGAGCCGCTCGGGCAGCCTCGCCGCTCGCAGCTGCGCGAGCGCGTCGGCCACGGCGGCCGGCGGGTAGTTGGGAGCGTCGCGCCCGCCGCGCAGGATCACGTGGCAGTCGGGGTTGCCCTTGGTGTAGAGGATCGCCGGACGGCCGTCGGTGTCCACGCCGGTGAAGGCGTGCGGCACGGCGGCGGCGCGCACCGCATCCACCGCCACCTGGACGTTGCCGTCCGTTCGGTTCTTGAAGCCCACGGGCATGGATAGGCCGGACCCCAGCTGCCGGTGGGTCTGGCTCTCGGTGGTGCGCGCACCGATCGCGCCCCAGGCCACGGCGTCCGAGATGTACTGCGGGATGATCGGGTCGAGGAACTCGCAGCCCACCGGCAGGCCCAGGCCGAGCACCTCGAGCAGGAGCCCGCGGGCCATGCGCAGGCCGGCGTTGACATCCCCCGAGCCGTCCAGGTGGGGGTCGTTGATCATGCCCTTCCAGCCGGTGGTGGTACGTGGCTTCTCGAAGTAAACGCGCATCGCGATGCAGAGCTCCGAGCGCAGCTCGCCCGCGGCCCCCACGAGCAGCCGGGCGTACTCCAGAGCGGCGTCCACGTCGTGCACGCTGCATGGACCCACCACCACCAGGAGGCGGTCGTCGTCCTGGTCCAGGATGCTTTCGACCTCCGCGCGTCCGCGCAGGACCACCTCCGCACGCTCTCCGTCGAGCGGCAGCTCCTCCAGGATCTCCCCGGGCGTGAGCAGCGGCACGATCTGCTCGATCCGCTGGTCGCGGACCCGATCGGGCTCGCGCGGCGCGGTCATCTCGGGTTCACCACCCGATCCTCTTTCTATGGCGATCATCGACTCTCAAGCCTTTCAGACGTCCTTCCACCACTTCGGGGCGCTTTGCGGAAGCGGCCGGCTCGGCCGGCGGCGCACCGATGCTATTTCTGCTCTTTTCGGCGTCCGGAGGGTGAAGCTTTCGCCTTGGCGACCTTTTGGTCCTGCGGCCGCCGGCCGGACGCCTAGCTAAATCGCCAATACAGATACGCGCGCCGAGGATCGCCGGAGGCGGCGATGTGGCTCGAGATCGGCGCGCGCGAAGACATCTCAGAGGGTTTCTAGCAGAGAACCTCGTCCAGCGCTGACAGGAATCTGTCGTTCTCCTGGCGGCTGCCGTAGGTCACCCGCAGCCATCCCTCCTGCCCCAGGGCCGCGCCCTCGCGCACGATCACGCCCCGATCGGCCAGGCCGCGCACCACCTCGCCCTCGTCGCGATCGCCCAGCGACACCCAGGAGAAGTTGGCCTCGCTGTCGGTGGTCGTGAGCCCGCGCTCCGCCAGCCCCGACTCCATGTGCAGCCGCTCGACCGCCGTGCGCGCCACGCGCCGCTCGACCTCGTCCTGGTGAGCGAGCGCCTCCACCGCGGCGGCCTGTGCCAGAGCGTTGACCGAGAACGGCTGGCGCACCCGGTCCACCGCGAGGCGGAAATCCTCCGAGCCGAGCGCGTAGCCCACGCGGAGCCCGCAGAGGCCGTAGACCTTGGAGAACGTGCGAAGCAGAAGCAGGTTGGGGTGCCGCTCGAGCAGTCCGAGCGACTCGTCGGGGTCCTGGAGCGTGGAGAACTCCACGTACGCCTCGTCGAGGATCACCGCCACTCGGCGCGGCAGCGCCGGCCATGAAAGCTGTCGATCGCCGCCGGCGCCAGCGCGGTGGCCGTGGGGTTGTTCGGGTTGCACACGATCACGATGCGGGTGGCCGCCGTGACCTCGCGGGCCATCGCGTCGAGGTCGTGGCGGCCCTCGGCGTCCAGCGGCACCGTGACCGCCCGGGCGCCGGTCATCGCCGCCAGGTGCGGGTACATGGAGAACGACGGCCAGGCGTACACGATCTCCGCCCCCGGCTCGAGCATGGCCTCGGCGGCCGCGAGCAGGATCTCGCAGGAGCCGTTCCCCACCGTCACGCGGCCGAGAGTCGACGCCCGTGCGGTCGGATATCCGCTTCCTGAGCGCCGAATTGGTCGGGTCGGGGTAGCGGTTGAGCCCGCGCATCGCGGCCTCCACGGCCTCGAGCACCTGCGGGTGCGGCGCCCAGGGCGTCTCGTTCGAGGCCAGCTTCACGAGGTCGCCGTCGTAGGCGTAGGTGGCGGCCGCCGGGTACACCGGGATCTGCCCCACGCGGGCGTTGAACTCGAGGGTCATTGAGCGCCCTCGAGGTCGCGCCGCAGCGCCACCGCCTCGCGCAGGTACACGTGGCGCGCCGGGGTCGCGGGGTCCGCGTAGCAGTGCACGAGCAGCCTGATCACCCGCGGCAGCGCGCCGGGCACGTCGATCTCGCGGGCGCAGAGGAGCGGCACCCGGTCGAGCCCCAGGCGCCGGGCGGCGAGCGCCGGGAACTCGGCGTCGAGATCGTCCGTGCAGGTGAAGATGCAGCTGACGAGGTCCTCGGCGATCGAGCTCGTTGCGCTCGATCACCTCGCGCATCAGCTCCTCCGTCGCCCCCACGATCGCGGTGGCGTCGTTCTCGTCCACGGTTATCGCGCCGCGCAGCGCCCTGAGCCTCACGCGGCGGGATTCTTCCATCCGCGTGCGCGGCGCCCGGTGCGGGTCGCTCCGCCCGACCCCCGCCGCGACCCCTGGGGCTTGGTCGCGTCGCGCAGCCGCTCCACCTCGCGGCGCGACAGCTGGCGGCTCTCGCCACGCGGGAGACCGCGCAGGCCGAGCGGGCCGAAGGCCACACGCTCGAGGGCCATCACCCGGTGGCCCACGGCCTCGCACATGCGCCGCACCTGTCGTTTGCGGCCCTCGCTTCAGCACGATCTCCACCATGCCCGGCGCCACCTGGCGCACGCGCGCCGGACTGGTCTTCCCGTCGTCCAGCTGCACGCCGTCGCGCAGCGCCTGAAGAGCACGCGGGCTCAGGCGGGCGGGCGCGATGCGGGCGCGGTAGACCTTCTCGATGCCGTAGCGCGGGTGCGTGAGCCGCTCGGCGAGCTGTCCGTCGTTGGTCAGCAGGAGCAGCCCGGTGGAGTCGGCGTCGAGCCGCCCCACCGGATAGAGGCGCCGGCGCGAGGGCACCATCTCCACCACCGTCGGGCGGCCGTGCGTGTCATGGGCGGTGGACACCACGCCGGCCGGCTTGTTGAGCACGTGCACCTCGAGCGGCTCCGCCGTGACCGCGCGGCCGTCCACCGTCACGCCGCTCTGCTCGTCCACGTCGCGGGCGGGATCGGTGACCACCTCGCCGTTGATTCGCACACGGCGATCGGCCACCAGTTGCTCGGCGGCGCGGCGCGAGGCCACGCCCGGCGTGAGCGATGAACTTGCCCAGTCGCATGCCCCCAAGGCTGCCAGACTCGTGACGGTGGACCTGAAGCTGCTCGACGAGCGCCTGAGCTCGTGCGGCGAGCCCGGCTTCCGCGCACAGCAGGTGTGGGAGTGGGCCGCCCGCGGCGCACAGTCGTACGAGGACATGACGAACCTGCCGCTCGAGCTGCGCCGGCGGCTGTCCGGCGAGGTGCCGCTGAGCACCCTCGAGCTCGAGCGCGAGGCGGTGGCATCGGACGGCACGCGCAAGGCGCTCTTCCGCACGCATGACGCGCGCCCGCTCGAGGCGGTGCTCATGAGCTACCGCGACGGGCGCCGCTCGCTCTGCCTGTCGAGCCAGTCGGGCTGCCCGCTCACCTGCACCTTCTGCGCGACCGGCCGGATGCGCTTCGGGCGCAACCTCACCACCTCCGAGATCCTCGACCAGGCACTCCACTTCCGCCGCTCGGAGCGCGTGACGAACGCTGTGTTCATGGGCATGGGCGAGCCGCTGATGAACCTCGACTCGGTGCTCGCCGCCTGCGAGCGGCTGCCTGACGTGGGCATCCCCTGGTCCAGCACGGCGATCTCCACCGTCGGCTGGCTGCCCGGCATCGAGCGACTGGCCGAGGAGGGGCCGCCGGTGCGGCTGGCGCTGTCCCTGCACGCGGCCGAGGACAGCCTGCGGTCGGAGCTGATGCCCGTGAACGAGCGCTATCCGCTGGCCGACGTGCTCGCCGCCTGCCTGCGCTGGCACGAGCACCGGCGCCGCGACGTGTTCGTGGAGTACCTGATGCTCGGCGGCGTGAACGACCGCCGCGAGCAGGCGGTGGCGCTGGCCGACGTGCTCCAGCCGCGCCGCGCCTTCAAGGTCAACCTGATCCCCTACAACCCCACCGAGGCCGGCTTCCAGGCGTCCACCCGGCAGGCGGTCTGGGCCTTCAAGACCACGCTGGAGCAGCGCGGGGTGCGGGCCACCGTGCGCCTCACCCGCGGCCGCGACATCGATGCCGCCTGCGGGCAGCTGGCCGCGCGCGAGGCCATCAGCACAGGTGGAGACGTCACCGAAGCCGGATAAGCTTCGCTAATGCTCGACGTGCGCCGCATGAAGGTCCTTCGCGAGGTGGCGGCGCAGGGCTCGTTCTCAGCGGCCGCTGAGGCCCTCAGCTTCACCCAGTCGGCGATCAGCCAGCACGTTGCGGCGCTCGAGCGCGAGACCGGCGCCCGGCTCGTCGAGCGCGGCGCGCGCGGAGTGCGCCTCACCGACGCCGGCCGTGCGCTGGTGGAGCACACCGACGCGATCCTCTGCCGCCTGGACGCGGCCGAGGAGGAGCTCGCCGCCATCGCCGGGCTGCGCGGCGGCCGGCTGCGGCTCGCCTGCTTCCAGAGCGCCGGCGCCACGCTCGTGCCGCAGGCCGTGGCCGTGTTCCACGGCCGCCACCCCCAGGTGGAGCTGGGCATGGTCGAGGCCGAGCCCGACGAGGCCTGCGCGCTCCTGCGCTCGGGGGAGATCGACCTGGCGCTCGTCTACGACCACGACGCGGTGCCGGGCACGCTCGCCACGGACCTCGAGCTGACCGCGCTGGTGGAGGACACCTACGACGCGATCCTGCGCGCCGACCACCCGCTCGCCGAGCGGCGCAAGCTCTCACTCAAGGACCTGGCGGACGAGCCGTGGATCGCCTCCACGAGCGCCAACGGCTGCCGCCGCATCACCGAGGAGGTGTGCCGCCAGGCCGGCTTCGAGCCGCGCGTGGCCTTCGAGGCCGACGACACGCTGGCCTCGCAGGCGCTGGTGGCCGCCGGCGTGGGCGTGACGCTGATGCCGCGGCTGGCGCTCACCTCGATCCACCCCGGCGTGGTGGCGCGAGCGCTGTCCGACCGGCCGCGGCGCAACGTGTGGGCCGCCCGCTCACGAGAGCGCCTACCGCTCGCCGGCCTGCGAGGCGATGCTGCAGATCCTGGTCGACGTGGCCGAGGAGTTCGCGGACTCGCGCCTCGAGCTCGCCGCCTCTTAGACGATGCCATCCGGGCGCTCGCGGCCGAGCCGCGTGCTTCGGCTACGAGCGCCCGACCGGCGCGGGAAATCCGAGGTGGTAGCCCTGGGCGAAGTCCGCGCCCAGCTCGCCGAGCAGGTCCAGGGTCTCCTGTGACTCCACGCCCTCGGCCACCGTCTGGATGTCGAACTTCCGCGCCACGTCGATGATGGCGCTCACCACCTGCACGTCGGGCGATCCGGGCTTCAGGTTGCGCACGAACTCCATGTCGATCTTCAGGTAGTCCACCGGCAGGTGCTTGAGGTAGGTGAAGCTGCCGTAGCCGGTGCCGAAGTCGTCGAGCGCGAAGCCGCAGCCGAGCGCCGACAGCCGCTCGGCCAGCCGCGTGGCCTGGCCGATGTCCTTGGCCGCCGCGGTCTCGGTGATCTCGAACACCACGTTGCTCGGGTCGGCGCCCGCCTCGGCCAGCTGGCGTCTCCACGTACTCCACGAGTGACGCCTCGCCCATGCTCTGGCCGGAGAGGTTGACCTCCACCCGCCGGGTCGCGGCCAGCCGCGCGGCCTGGGCGATCACCCAGCGGTCGATCAGCGGCGCCAGGTGGAAGCGCTCGGCCTGCGGCAGGAACGTGCCCGGCATGACGAGCTGGCCGTCCTCGTCGATCATCCGCACGAGCAGCTCCTCCTGCACGCGGCGCCCGCTCGAGATCTCCACGATCGGCTGGCCGTGCAGCACCAGGCGGTCCTCGTCGATGGCGCGGCGGATGCGCACCGACCACTCGAGCTTCGCCCTCAGCGTGTCCTCGCGATCGCGCCGCTCGGTGATGTCGGTGCCGATGCCGCAGACCCCGTAGACGCTGCCGTCCGCCGCGCGCAGCGGGAAGCGGTGCAGCACGTAGGCGCGCTCGCGCTCGCCGACGCTCAGGGTCTCCTCGGCCTCGAGCGCGCGACCCTCGTCGAGCACCTTCTGGTCGGCCACCCGCCGCTCGGCGGCCTGCTCCTCGCCGAGCAGCTCGTCGTCGGCGCGGCCCACGGCGTCTCCCGGCCGGCAGGCCGAGGTGCACCTCGAGCTCGCGGTTGGCCAGGAGGTAGCGGTGCTCGGCGTCCTTGGCGTAGATCACGAGCGGAGAGTTGTCGATGATCGACTGGAGCTGGAGGTGCTTGGCGGCCACCGCCTCCTCGATGCGCCGCTGCTCGGTCACGTCGCGAGCGGTGCCGGTGGCGCCCACCACGTTGCCCTCGGGTCGCGCAGGATGGCGCTGTTGAAGCTCAGGATCACCGTGGACCCGTCCCGTCGCAGGGCCTCGGTCTCGTAGCGCTGGTGGATCTGGCCGTCCTGGATGGTGGCCGCGATCTCCGCGTCGCGGCGGGCGATCTCGGGCTTCTGGAAGTCGGTGAACGGACGCCCGATCATCGCCTCGGGCTCCTAGCCGTAGATGTGCCTCACGGCATCGTTGACGAAGGTGAAGCGGTTCTCGAGGTCGATCGCCCAGATCAGGTCCTGGGAGGTCTCCACGAGCATCCGGTACTTCTCCTCGTTCTCGAGCGCCTCGCCCTCGGCGCGCTTGAGGTCGGTCACGTCGAGCATCAGGCCCTGCATGAGCAGCTCGCCGCCCTCGCCCACGATCACGGTGGCGGCGTCGCGCACCCACAGCACGCGGCCGTCGCGAGCCACCATCCGGTACTCCGAGCGCAGCTGGTCACCCGGACCTTGCAGCGGCTGCTCGTCCTCGATCACCCGTGCGTGATCGTCGGGGTGGATGCTCTTGATCCAGGCCCGCGGGTCGGCCATCCACTCGTCGGGCGTCCAGCCGAGCAGGCGCTCGACCTGGGCGCTCACGAACGACCAGCGGCCCTCCTCACCGAACGCGGCCGTGTAGACGATCGCGGGCACCTGCCCGATCAGGGCGCCGAGCCGCTGGTCGCCGGAGGCGAGCGCACCCTCGGCGCGCCGTTGCTCGCTCACGTCCCGGGCGGCGGCGTAGAAGTGGGCCGCCGTCGAACGAGACGGTCCAGGCGAGGTGGCACCAGCCGCCCGCGCGCGTGGCGGTGCGGGCGTCGAAGGCCACCTCGGTGTCGTGCGTCGTCGCGCGCCCGCCCGAGGGCGGTGCCGGCGTCGGCGATGTCCTCGGCGTGGAGCAGCTCCAGCCAGTTGCGCCCCGCCAGCTCCTCGCCGCTCCATCCGAGCACGCGCTGAAGCGCGGGGCTCGTGAAGGTGAGACGCATCCGGCTGTCGGACACGGCGATCAGGACAGGGCTCAGAGCCGCGACCCGCTCGGCCTGTTCCGGGGAGAGAGAGGGGCCCAGCCCGCCGGCGCTCGGCAGACGGCCCGGGATCGAATCGAGAGACGCCATTCGCGGTCGAGGCTCCGCCTTGTCTATCGGCAGGCGGAGAGCGGGCCGTTAGCGGTCGGACTACCCCATATGGGGGATAGCGTGAGCGCCGGGTCCGGCGTTTACGCGGCCGGGTAGGGAGGCCTGGGTCCGCGGTGGTCCTGTGACACTCGGGCGCTCTCGTCTCGCAGCGGATCAAACGCTGGAATCGAGACCAACATTGACCTGAATAATTCAGGTCAACGTGCGTCTCGTTGGAGGCAGCCGGGAAGGGTCACACACCGGTGCGACGCACGTAACAGGGCGGCTGACCACCTCCCCACCCAGCCGCTGTAAGCGCCCGGCCCGCCGCGGCGCCGGCGGAGAGCTCAGCCCTGCGCGCGCTGCTCGCCGGCCCGCAGCAGCCGCTCGCGCAGCTCGCCCTGCTCCTCGGGGGTCGGGTCGAACTTCCCGGGGTCGGGCAGCGTGTCGAGGCCGGCGAGGCCGAAGAGCTTCTCGAACAGCTCGGTGGTCCGGTAGAGCACCGCGCCGAACCGCGAGCGGCCCGGACTCCTCCACCAGGCCGCGCTCGAGCAGCGTGCCCACCGCCGACTCCGAGCCCACGCCGCGGATGCGGCCCAGCTCGGGCCGCGATACCGGCTGGAGGTAGGCCACGATCGCGAGGCACTCCGCCTGGGCCTGGGTCAGCGGCGGGGTGCGCGGGCGCGCCAGCAGGCGGCGCGCGGCGCGCTCGGCCACCGGATCCGTGGCGAGCGTGAAGCCGCCGGCCACCTCGCGGAGCACCACGCCCCGGTAGCCCTCGGCGTAGTGCTCGCGCAGGCGCGCGAGCGCCTCCACCACCTCGGACTCCGACACCTCGGACGCGTCGGCCAGCCGCTCCACCGACACCGGCTCGGGCGACAGGAACAGGAGCGCCTCGACGATGCGGGCCAGGTCGTTCACTCGGCAGCCCCCGTGACGGTGATCGGGCCGAACGGCTCCGACTGCTCCCACCTGGCCTCGCCCGCCTTGTACAGCTCGAGCAGGGCGAAGAGCGTGACCGCCTCGGTCAGGCGGTCGGAACCGCGAACCGCGTCGTCGAAGGAGAAGCTCCGGCGCGTTCCCGAGCAGGTCGCGCAGGTGGCGCAGGCGCTGCTCCACGGACACCGTCGGCCGCCGCAGGTGGCGCAGGTCGAGCGGCGGCGGGATGCGCAGCAGGTCGCCCAGGGCCTCGGCCAGCCGCTCCGGGTCGTAGGCGGGCTCGGCCGTCTCGAGCGCCACACGGCGCAGCTCGGGCGGCAGCGGCGCGGAGCGGTAGCGGTGCCCGTGCTCGGCCTCCAGGCGCTCGCGCAGATGGGCGGCGGCTCCGCGGTAGCGGTGGTACTCGACCATCCGGGCGAGCAGCTCGTCGGCCGCTTCGCTCGGCACCAGGTCGAGCCCCTCCTCGTCCTCGCTCGTGGGGAGCATCAGGCGCGACTTGAGCTCCAGCAGCGCCGCGATCAGCACGAGGAACTCCGTGGCCGCCTCGAGGTCCAGCTCACCGGCGCGCTCGAGGTGCTCGACGTAGGCGAGCACCACGTCGGCCAGGTCGACCTCGAGGAGGTCCACCTCCTCGTTCAGCACGAGCGTGAGCAGCAGGTCGAACGGGCCCTGGAAGACCTCGAGGTCGAGGTCGAGCGAGGCTACGGACACGCGGCTAGGTTAGCCCGGCCGTCCGACGCCCATGGCCCGGCGGACATCGACCATCACCCCGGTGGCGATCGAGCGGGCTCGCTCGGCGCCCTCCTCGAGCGCGGCCTCGAGCGCCGGCTCGTCGGCGCGCAGCTCGACGTAGCGCTCGCGCACCGGCGCCAGCAGCTCCACCACGGCCTCCCCCACCGCCTCCTTGAACGCGCCGTAGCCCTGGCCGGCGAACTCGCGCTCCACCTCCTCCGGCGCCACGCCCCGGGTCACGGCGAGGATCTCGATCAGGTTGGCTGATGCCGGCCTTGTCCGGGGCGCGCACCACCTCGCTCCCGGAGTCGGTCTGGGCGCGCTTGAACTTGCGCCGGATGTCGTCGGCCTCGTCGTCGATGTACACCCGGCCGGCGGCGCTGCTGGAGGTGGTGGACATCTTCGAGGCGGGCTCCTGGAGGTCCATGATCCGGGCCCCGACCTCGGGGATCCGGTGCGCGGGCTCCACCAGCACGTCGCCGTAGGTGGTGTTGAAGCGGCGGGCGACCTCGCGGGCGAGCTCGACGTGCTGGCGCTGGTCGTCGCCCACGGGCACCTCGTCGGTGCGGTAGAGCAGGATGTCCGCCGCCTGGAGCACCGGGTAGAGGAACAGGGCGGTGCGCACCAGCTCCTGCTCGCGCGCCGACTTCTCCTTGAACTGGGTCATCCGCTGGAGCTCGCCGTAGGCGGTGACCGAGCTGAGCAGCCAGCACAGCTCGGTGTGCTCCTTCACGTCGGACTGGCGGAAGAGGATGCAGCGGCCGGGGTCGAGCCCGGCCGCCATCAGCATGGCCGTGGTGTCGAGCACGTACCCCGGCAGCGCCTTGGGGTCGTACGACACGCCCGTGGCGTGCAGGTCGACGATGCAGTAGATCGCCGGGTCGGCCCTGTCCTGGCCCTCCACGTACTGCGTGATGGCGCCCAGGTAGTTGCCCAGGTGCTTGCGGCCGGTGGGCTGGATGCCGCTGAAGATCCGCACGGTCAGATCGGCTGGCGCACTACCGGCCGCTTGGCCGCGGCCGCCTCGTCCAGGCGCCGCACCGGCGTGGTGTAGGGCGCGCCGCGGGCGATCTCCGGATCCTCGGCGGCCTCCTCGAGGATCGCTCGCACGGCGTCGGCGAAGTGGTCGAGCCGCTCCTTGGTCTCGGTCTCGGTGGGCTCGATCATCAGCGCCTCCTCCACCAGCAGCGGGAAGTAGACGGTGGGCGGGTGCACGCCGTGGTCGAGCATCCGCTTGGCCAGGTCGAGGGTCTTCACGCCCAGCTTGTCGCGCGCGCCGCGGCCCGAGAGCACGAACTCGTGCATGCAGAGGCGGTCGTAGGCCACCGGCAGGTACTCGGCCACACCCTCCTCGGCCAGCCGGGCCTTCAGGTAGTTGGCGTTCAGCACCGCCATCTGGGAGGCCTCCTTGAGGCCGTCGCGCTCCCAGCGAGCGGATGTAGGCGTAGGCGCGCACGAACACGCCGAAGTTGCCCTGGAACCCGCGCAGCTTGCCGATCGACCGCGGCCGGTCGAAGTCGAGGTCGAAATGCGGCTCCGAGCCGTTGTCGCCCTTGCGGCGCACCACCTGCGGCGCCGGCAGGAAGGGCTCCATGCGCTCGGATACCGCGATCGGCCCGGCGCCCGGCCCGCCGCCGCCGTGCGGCTGCGTGAACGTCTTGTGCAGGTTGAAGTGGACGATGTCGAACCCGGTGTCGCCCGGCCGCACGATGCCCATCACGGCGTTGAGGTTGGCCCCGTCGTAGTAGAGCGTGGCGCCGGCCTCGTGGACGATGCGGGCGATCTCCTCGATGTTGCGGTCGAACAGCCCGAGCGTGTTCGGGTTCGTGAGCATCAGGCAGGCCACGTCGTCGGTGGCCTTCTCGCGCAGATCGTCGAGGTCCACCCCGCCGTCGGCCGAGGTGCCCACCTTCACCACCTCGTACCCCGCCATCGTCACCGTGGCCGGGTTGGTGCCGTGCGCGGTGTCCGGCGTGAGCACCTTGTGGCGCTGCTCGCCGCGGGACTCGTGGTAGGCCCGGGTGAGCAGGAGGCCCGGCCAGCTCGCCCTGCGAGCCGGCGGACGGCTGCAGTGACACGTGCGGCAGCCCGGCGATCTCGCCGAGCGCGTCCTGGAGGCGCCACATCAGCTCGAGGGCGCCCTGCGCGTACTCGGGGTCCTGGAGCGGGTGCAGGCGGGCGTGGCCCGGCAGGGCCGCCAGCCGCTCGTGCAGCTTCGGGTTGTGCTTCATCGTGCACGAGCCGAGCGGGTAGAAGCCCTCGTCGAGGTGGAAGTTCTTGGACGAGAGCGTGGTGTAGTGGCGCACGATCTCGGGCTCGGGCACCTCCGGCAGCTCGGCGGGCCGCTCGCGCCGGGCGTGCTCCGGCAGCAGCTCGTCGAGCGGCACCTCGGGCACGTCGAGCGCCGGCGCCGTGAACGCCCTGCGCCCCTCGCGCGAGCGCTCGAAGATCGTGACCGTGTCCTCGTCGCGGCGCGGGTCGAGCGGAACGGAGCTCATCGCACCGCCTCCGCCTCGCGCTCGCGCTGCGGCGCGTTCACCAGCTCCGCCAGCCGGTCGATGTCCTGGCGCGTACGGCGCTCGGTGATGGCCACCAGCAGCCCGTCCTCGTACTCGGGGTAGTCGCGGCCGAGCCGGTAGCCGGGGTTGATCCGGGCGCGGCGGGCGCGCTCGAACAGCCCGTCGAGGTCCGGAACGCGCACGGCGAACTCCCGCGCCACCGGGCCGGGGTTGATCGCCTCGAGCCCCAGCGCCTCCCGGGCGTAGTGGGTGCGGCGCAGCATCAGCTCGGCGATCTCCACGAGGCCGCGCTTGCCCAGCCACGACAGGTAGACCACGCCCGCGAGCGCGTTGAGCGCCTGGGCGGTGCAGATGTTGTGCGTGGCCTTCTCGCGCCGGATGTGCTGCTCCCGGGTCTGGAGCGTGAGCACGAAGCCGCGGCGCCCCTCCAGGTCCCGCGTCTCGCCGGCGATCCGGCCGGGCATGCGGCGGATGAAGCGCTCGGCCGCCGCGAAGAAGCCGAAGCTCGGGCCGCCGTAGTCGAGCCTGTTGCCGAGCGTCTGGCCCTCGCCCACGCAGATGTCCGCGCCAAGCTCGCCCGGCGGGCGCAGCACGCCCAGGGGGAGCGGGTCGGCGGCCACCACGAAGAGCGCCCCGGTGCGCTTGCCGGCCTCGGCCAGCTCGCCCAGGTCCTCGACGGTGCCGAGGAAGTTGGGCTGCTGCACCACCACGGCCGCGGTGTCGTCGTCCACGGCCGCGGCCAGCGCCTCCACGTCGGTGGCGCCGTCGTCGGTGAGCGGGACCTCGACCACCTCCATGCCGTAGCCGGCGGCGTGGGTGCGCAGGGCGGCCCGGGAGTGCGGATGCACGGCCCGGCTGGCCACGAGGCGGGAGCGGCGCGTCTCGAGCTTGGCCATGTAGCCCGCCGCCGCCACGGCGCTGGGACCCTCGTACACGGACGCGTTGGCCACCGGCAGGCCGGTGAGCTCCGAGATCGCGGTCTGGAACTCGAACATCACCTGGAGCCCGCCCTGGGAGATCTCAGGCTGGTAGGGCGTGTACGGCGTGAGGAACTCCGACCGGCTGGTGAGCGCATCCACCAGCGCCGGCACGTAGTGGTCGTACATGCCGGCCCCGAGGAAGCTCGTCTCGTCGTCGGAGTGGCGGTTGCGGGCCGCGAGGGCGGCCAGCTCCTCGTGCACCTCCTGCTCGGAGCGCCCCTCGGGGAGCGCGAGCGGGCGATCCATGCGCAGGGCGGCGGGGACATCCGCGAACAGGTCGTCCAGCGACTCGACGCCGATGGCGGCGAGCATCGCGGCCTGGTCCTGATCGGTTGCGGAGGTGTAGCGGGACATCAGCCTCCCGATTGCAGCAGATCGCGGTAGGCGCCCACGTCGAGCAGCGAATCGAGCTCCGAGGGGTCCGAGAGCTTCACCCGCACCATCCAGCCCTCGCCGTAGGGATCGTGGTTGACCTTCTCGGGCGCGTCGGAGAGCGCCTCGTTCACCGCGACGATCTCGCCGGAGAGCGGCGCGAACACGTCGGACACCGCCTTGACGGACTCGACCTCGGCGTACACCTGGTCCTTGGTCACCTGGGTGCCCACGTCGGGCGGGTCGTAGAAGACGACCTCGCCAAGGGCGTCCTGGGCGTACCAGGTGATGCCGAAGGTGGCCTCATCGCCCTCCACGCGGGCCCAGTCGTGCTCGGCGTGGTACTTGAGGTCGTCGGGATAGGACGCTGCCAATTTCGCTCCTGTTCGGGGTGCTCGGAGTGCTCGGTGATGCCCTTACGGGGCCTTGCGGTACAGCGGCTTCTCGGCGACCTCGGCGGCACGCGGCGTGCCGCGCACGTCCACCTCGATCGCCGTGCCGGGCGCGGCCGCCGTGACGGGCAGGTACGCCATCCCTATCCCCTTCTCCAAACAGGGCGAGAGCGAACCGCTCGTGACCACAGCCGTCGCCCGCCTCGGTGCGGACCGGGTTGCCGGCGCGCGGGATCCCGGGACCGGTGAAGGCGAAGGGCGCGAGCGTCTCGGCCGGCTCGACAGTCGCGCAGCGCGTCGGCGCCGATGAAGCCCGTGTCGAGCTTGCAGCACCAGCCGAGGCCGGCCTCGATCGGGTTGCGGTCCTCGGACAGGTCGTTGCCGTAGAGGTGGAAGCAGACCTCGAGCCGCAGCGTGTCGCGCGCGCCCAGCCCCACGGGGGTGACGCCCTCGGCCGCGAGCGCGTCCCAGACCGCCACGGCGCCGTCCGGCGCCACCAGCAGCTCGGCGCCGTCCTCGCCGGTGTAGCCGGTGCCGCACACGAGGCAGTCCACACCCGCCAGCCGCAGCTCGGCCGTGCGCATCCGGGCAGGGAGCGGCCCGTCAGCGAGCGATTCCAGGGCCGACGCGCGCCTCCGGGCCCTGCACCGCGAGCATCGCCCAGTCGGCGTGGGCGTCCACCACCTCGGCGTCGAACTCGCCCGCGTGCTCGCGGAACCACGCCAGGTCCTTGTCGTGATTGGCGGCGTTGGTGACGGTGAGGAAGCGCTCCGGGCCGAGCCTGTAGGTGAAGAGGTCGTCGAGCACGCCGCCGTCGTCGCGGCAGAGCACCGAGTACTGCGCGCCGCGCTCGGCGATGGCGCTCACGTCGTTGGAGAGCAGCCGCTGGAGCAGCGCCTCCGCCTGCGGTCCGCGGGTCTCGATCTCGCCCATGTGCGAGACGTCGAACATCCCCGCGTGCGTGCGCACCGCCACGTGCTCGGGACGGATGCCCTCGTACTGCACCGGCATCTCCCAGCCGGCGAACGGCACCAGCCGCGCGCCGGCCTGCTCGATGGCGCTCGAAGAGGGGCGTGCGTCGAAGAGTTGCGGCGGCGGAGGACAGAGGTCCAGAGGCTACAAGCGCGCGCACGAAGTGATAGCTCGAGATCCGCAGGCGCTGATTGAAGTAGAGCCGGTGGGCGTCCTCGCGCTCCGGGCCCACGCCCGAATCGAGATGCAGCTCCTCGCACCCGAGCCGCCGGCCCTCGTCCGCGCACCACTCGAGCAGGGCCGCGCCGTGACCCCTCCCGCGTGCCTCGGGGAGCGTCGAGAGGTCGTCCACGTACAGGGCGTCGCCCCAGGCGAGGTTGTGGAGCACACGGAACCCGGCCACGGCCATCACGCGTCCCTCCTCGACGGCTCCCACGATCCGGTAGCCCTGCGGGCGCTGCTGCTCGTCCACCCGGCGCACGAACTCGGCCTCGTCCCCGTAATGGGTGCGAAGCGCGCGCATCGCCTCGAAGGCGAGCGCCGTGTCCGGCGGCAGGATCTCCCGGAGGGCGGTCAGTCCCTGAGGAACGACGGCACGTCGATGTCGTCGTCCGAGATCTCGAGCGACTTGCGCTGGCGGTCGTCCATGGACACGTCGCGGCGGCGCGGCTCGCGCCGGCGGCCGGTCGAGTCCTCCTGGAACAGCGGCAGCCGTCCCGGGCGCTCGAAGCCTGTGGCCACGACGGTCACGCGGACGCCGTCGCCCATCGCGTCGTCCACCACGGCCCCGAAGATGATGTTGGAGTTCGAGTCCGCGGCGCTCTGGATGATCTCCGCGGCCTCGTTGACCTCGAACAGGCCGAGATCGCTGCCACCGGTGATGTTGAGCAGGATCCCGGTGGCGCCCTCCACCGACTGCTCGAGCAGCGGGCTCGAGATCGCGTTCTTGGCGGCCTCGGCGGCGCGCTGCTCGCCGGCGGCCTCCCCGATTCCCATCAGGGCCGATCCGGCGTCCTGCATGATCGTGCGGACGTCGGCGAAGTCGAGATTGATCAGGCCGGGCGTGGTGATCAGGTCGGTGATGCCCTGGACGCCCTGGCGGAGGACGTTGTCGGCCTCGCGGAAGGCGTCGAGGATGCTCGTGCGGCGCTCGACGACCGCCAGCAGCTTCTCGTTGGGGATCACGATGAGCGTGTCCACCTGCTCGCGGAGGCGCTCGAGGCCTTCCTCGGCCTGGCGCATGCGCTGGGTGCCCTCGAAGTCGAACGGCTTGGTGACGGTGCCCACGGTGAGCGCGCCGACCTCCTGCTTGGAGACCTCCGCGATCACGGGGGCGGCGCCGGTGCCGGTGCCGCCGCCTTCGCCGGCCGTAACGAACACCATGTCAGCGCCCTTGAGCGCCTCCTTGATCTCGTCGCGGCTCTCGTTGGCGGCGCCGTAGCCCACGTCCGGGCTCGCGCCCGCGCCGAGGCCGCGCGTCAGCTGGTCGCCGATCTGCAGCTTGATGTCGGCGTCGCACATCTGCAGCGCCTGCGCATCGGTGTTGACGGCGATGAACTCGACGCCCTTCAGGCCTGCGTCGACCATGCGGTTCACGGCATTGGTGCCACCGCCGCCGATGCCGACGACCTTGATGACAGCCAGATAGCTCCCGGTGTCCATTGGCGCTTTGAGGTCCCTTCTACCTAACTGGTCTAAGGCGGTCATCGAGGGTCAGTGACCGCCGGAAAGAGCGGACTGTAGGTGGATATCGGCCGACCTGTCAATGGTGCCCGCAAGTTATCGTGCAACCTTAGCTCGACCTTTACTCGAGGGTTGTAGCTCACCCTCAGCCCAAGCTCGAGGCTTTTCGAGGTGCTCTCCGGCGGCTCAGGGAACGGGCGCCGCGACCGCTCCCCCGCCGGCCTCGGCGGCCGGTGTGGCGGGGTCCTCTGGAAGCACGGGCTCGGTCGCCTGAGGCGTTGGCGAGCCCTCCACCGGCGCCTGCTCCACGGCCGGGTCCACGGGCTCGATGCCCCGGGCTCGGTCGGATCGCGGCGCGGGTCCTCGCCGTGGCGCCGGCCACGTCGCCTTCCTCGGTCCCGAGCGGCAGTGGGGCGGTGGGCAGCGCCGGCGCGGTGACCTCGAACCCGAGGCCGCCCACAGCCGGGCGGCCGGGCACCGTCAGATCCACGTACGTCGCCCCCTGCGTATCGCCGTCGGCGAGCACGCGCGCGGCGGCCACCCACTTGGCACCCAGGTGCGCGGCGCTGCCGAAGACCAGCTCGGGCCCCTTGCGCATCTTCACCACGTAGCCGCGGTCACTCTCGTGGGCGATCTCACGGAGCCGCCGGCGCAGCGGCACCGGGGCCGCTCCGGCGATGCGCGCCGCGCCGATCGCGCTCGGATCGGCCAGCCGGCTGCTCTTGAGGCCGCCCTGGGCGCGCACGAGGGGGAGCCCGCCATCCGCCGGCAGTCCTTCGAGCACCGTGCCGTCGGCCGCCACCGGCAGGCGCACGCCGCCGGTGATCACCACGGCCACGGGCCTGTGCTCCACCACCCGGATGGTCATGGCGTGCGGGAAGTCCGTGTCGATCTCGAGCGCCCTCACCACCGGGTAGCCCGCCACGACGCGCTCGAGCCGGTCCGCGTTCCACGTGCAGCGTGGTCATCGTTCGGGCGGTGGACACGAGCGCGGCCCGAACGCGGGCGGCGTCGTCCGTGCTCAGGCCGGTGACGGTCACCCGGTCCACGCTCACGAAGGGGGCGTCGCGGACCCAGAAGCGGTAGACGCCGGCCAGCGCCAGAGCCGCGAGGAGCAGGAGCACGATCCCGCGGCGAGCGCGCGGGCCCGGCCGTGGAAGCGCCCGGGCCACAGCGGCCGCCACATGACGGAGAGCGACGGCGCGAGCGGCCAGCGCGGGCAGGCGGCCGGCCTGGCCGCTGGTGGCGGCCCCCCTCACTGGGCCTCCCACAGGGAGGCGGCGTCCACGTCGCCGAGGAGCTGCACCTCCGGCTCCAGGGTGACCCCGAAGCGCTCGTGCACGCGCCTGCGGCCCTCGGCCATGAGCGCCACCACGTCCGCCGTGGTGGCCGAGCCGGTGTTCTCCACGAAATTGGCGTGCTTCTCGGAGAACCTGGCGCCGCCCACGGCTGAGCCCGCGGCAGCCGGCCTCGTCGAGCAGCACCCCGGCGCTGCGCCCGCCGGCGCGCGGATCGTCCGGGTTCTTGAAGGTCGAGCCGAAGGTCTTGATCCCGGAGGGCTGGGCCTCGCGGCGGGCCGCGCGCATCTCGGCCAGGGTGGCCTTGACGGAATCGGGCGGCGCGGGGGCGAGCGCGAACGAAGCACGTGCCACCACCTCCCCGGCGCCCAGGTTCGAGCTCCGGTACGAGAACCCGAGCTGATCGGGCCCGCGCCGCTCCATGCCGCCGGGGCCGGCCACGTCCACCCACTCGAGCACGCGTGAGAGGTCGCCGCCGTAGGCGTTGGCGTTCATCTTCACGGCGCCGCCCACCGTGCCGGGGATGTTCACCCCGAACTCGAGGCCCGTGAGGCCCGCCCGGGCGGCGCGCGCGGCCGCCTGCGGGAGCCTGGCGCCGCCACCGCACAGCAGGTGCTCACCGCTCTCCTCGATCGAGGCGAGCGAGCCGTCCAGCTTCATGACGAGTCCTCTGAATCCCGCATCCGCAACCAGGAGGTTCGATCCGGAGCCCACCACTCCTACCGCCAGCCCCTCGGCCCGGGCCCAGGCCAGGAGCTCCACCAGGCGCTCCTCGGAGTCGGGGCGCGCGAACCAGTCGGCCGGGCCGCCCGTGCGGACCGTCGTGAGACGCGTGAGCGAATGGTCGCGCTCTACCCCGGCGGGAGCGGTCACGACGTGAGGCTCCGGGCGAGCTCGTCCACGTCGCCGGCGCCCATGGTCAGGAGCACGTCGCCCTCGCCGAGCTCGTCGCGGAGGAAGCGCTCGGCGTCGGGCTTGCCCGGCAGCCACCACACCGGGCGGCCCCCGGCGGCGTCCGCGGCCGCGCCGGCCACGAGCAGCCCGCTGACGCCGGGGAAGTCCTCCCCACGCTCGCGCGCGGGGTAGATGTCCAGGACCACCACCAGGTCGGCGAGGGCGAGCGCCCGGCCGAACTCGCGGGCCAGCAGTCGCGTGCGCGAGAAGAGGTGTGGCTGGAAGCAGACCACCAGCCGCCGCGGGCTCTGCGTGCGGGCGGCGCCGAGGGTGGCCCGTACCTCCGTCGGATGGTGGGCGTAGTCGTCGAACACGTGGGCACCGCCCGGTGTGAGCCCGTGGTCCTCGAAGCGGCGTCCGGCCCCGGTGAAGCGAGCCAGTCCCGGAGCGGCCTGCGCCGGCTCCAGGCCGGCCGCGCGGCAGGCAGCCAGCGCGGCGAGCGCGTTCAGCACGTTGTGGCGGCCCGGCACGACCAGCTCGATCTCCACGCCCTCCACCGTGAAGCGCGAGCCGAGCGGCAGCAGCTCCACGCCCTCCGCACGGAGATCGCCGGAGTCGATGCCGTAGCTGACCCCGTTCCCGGCGCCCCCCAGCTCCACCCCCGGGCCGAGCACGGCCAGGTCCGCGGGCGCGATGAAGCTCTCGAACGCCCGCTCGAGCTCTCCGAGCGACCGGTAGGTGGCGTGGTGGTCGAGCTCGACGCTGGTCACCACCGCCACCTCGCGCGTGAGCTTCAAGAAGGAGCGATCGGACTCGTCCGCCTCCACCACGGCCCAGTCGCCGCCGCCCCAGCCCGCGTTGGCTCCGAGCGCGCGCAGCTCGCCGCCGATCAGGTACCCGGGATCGCGACCGGCGTCCACGAGCGCCAGCGTGGCCATCGACGCGGTGGTGGTCTTGCCGTGGGTTCCGGCCACCGCGATCGTGCGCTTGAGGGCGCTGACCTCCCCGAGCAGGTCGCCCCGGTGGAGCACCGGCATGCCAGCCGCCCGGGCATGGACGAGCTCCGGGTTGTCGGCCGCTATCGCCGTGGACACCACGATCTCGGCTCCCTCGGGAGGCGGCTCCTGGTGCCCCGCGCGGGGCTCGATGCCCGCCTCCCTCAGGCGGGCCGAGTACGAGGACTCGGCACTGTCCGAACCCGAGACCTCCGCGCCCAGCGCGCGCGCCACCAGCGCCAGGCCGCTCATGCCGGCGCCGCCGATGCCCACGAAGTGCAGCCTGCGACCCGAAAACGGTCCCGCCTCCATGGCGCCGGACCTTAGAGGCGCCCTCGGAGCCGAAAACCTGGACGTCTGGCGAGGTAAATGGCCAAAAGGCGCTGGCTAGAGCGCAATATCCGGGTTACGCTGGCCTCACCGTCCCGAATCACGTGTCGCGCTGCATTGCGCGGCATGGTGCAGGAACCCTCCCGTTGAAGAGCCGCGCGGCCACCCTGTTGCGCCAGATGGCGCCAATCCGCTTCGCAACCGCGAAGACGGTCGTCGCGGGCGCGGTCGCGGGCGGGATCCTCTTCGGCAGCCAGCTGGTGATGGCCGCGGCGCCGACAGCCGACTTCGACTTCACGCCCGGCGTGGGCCGCGTGGGCCAGCCGGTCAGCTTCAGCGCCAGCATCGACGATCCCGACGGCGACGTGGTCTCGGTCGAGTGGGACTTCGAGAACGACGGGAGCTTCGACGACGCCGGCGAGAACGTCCAGCACACGTACTCGAGCAGCGGCACTCGCACCGTCCGGATGGTCGTGACCGACGCGACCTCCGACACGGCGGTGGTGTTCGACACGATCCGAGTCAACGCCCCGCCCAATGCCTCCTTCCAGTCCTCTCCCTCGAACCCGACGGTGGGCCAGTCGGTCAACTTCGACGCCTCGGGCTCCACCGACGACGCCGCGCTGGCCGACGGCGGCTTCGACTGGGACTTCGACGAGGACGGCTCCTACGACGACGGAAGCGGCCGACAGATCAGCCATTCCTTCTCGACGCCGGGCACCAGGACAGTGGGCCTGCGGGTGACCGACTCCGAGGGCGACACCTCCACGGACAGCCACAGCGTGTCGGTGACCGCGGCCAACGCCGCCCCCGACGCCGCCTTCACCTTCAGTCCGGCGCGCCCCAACCCGAACCAGAGCGTGGCCTTCGACGGCTCCGGCTCGAGCGACGACGGCCTGCTCCTCCCGACCGCGTACGCGTGGGACCTCGATGGCGACGGCCAGTTCGACGACGCCCTGGGCGTAACGCCCACGTTCTCGTACGCGTCTGGATCGAGGACGGTGTCGCTGAGGGTCACCGACGTTCTCGGCGTGCCCGACACGGTCTCCCACACCGTGACCGTCAACGCTCCGCCGACCGTGTCCTTCACCTTCTCCCCCGCCGCTCCCGAGGTCGGCCAGACCGTGAGCTTCGACGGCTCCGGGTCGGACGACGGGTCGCTCTCCAGCGGGTCGTTCGGCTGGGACTTCGACAACAACGGGTCGATCGACGCCACGGGCGACGAGGCCGACCACGCGTTCCCGACCTCAGGCATCAAGACGGTCCGGCTCCAGGTGACCGACTCGGGCGGCCTCTCCACCAGCACCACCCGCACCGTGACGGTGAGCGCGCTGAACACGCCTCCGGTGCCCTCCTTCATCTTCTCGCCCGCCCGTCCCAACATCGGGCAGACGGCCACGTTCGACGCCGGCGGCACGACCGATGACGAGTCGATCCCGGACTCCGGCTTCGACTGGGACTTCGACGGCAACGGAACCACCGACGCCGAGGGCCGCGAGGTGGGGCACGCGTTCCCGAGTGCGGGCGCCCGGACCGTGAGCCTGCGCGTGACCGATGCCGACGGCGCTCCCGCCACCACCACGAGGACCGTGACGGTGAACGCGCCCCCGGCCGCGAGCTTCTCCTTCTCCCCGCCGAACCCGGATGTGGGCGACCCGGTGAGCTTCAACGCGGCCGCCACGACCGACGACCTCGCTCTCGCGAACAGCGCGTACACGTGGGACCTGGACAACGACGGCGCGTTCGACGATGCGGTCGGGCCCACCGCCGGAACGACCTTCACGTCCTCGGGCGGCCGAATCGTGAGGCTTCAGGTGACCGACTCGGGCGGCTCCACCGGCGTGGCCACCCAGACGGTCACCGTGGCGGCCAACCCGGCACCCACCGCCTCGTTCACGGTCACGCCCGCCCGGCCCAACGTGGCCCAGGCGATCACCTACAGCGCCGCGGGCTCGACCGACGACGAGCCGATCCCGGCCGGGGGCTACGCCTGGGACTACGACAACGACGGCGCCTTCGACGACGCCACCGGGGTCGCCCCGACGGGCACGTTCGCCACGGCGGGCGCCAAGACGGTCCGCCTCCAGGTGACGGACGCGGACGGCGCCGCCACCGTCGCCTCGGTGACGGTGACCGTGAACGCGCCGCCCACCGTGGACTTCACGTTCACGCCGACGCCGCCCGTGCGGGGCGTGGCGGTGAACTTCACGGCCACGGCTTCCGATGACCTCGCGCTCCCCGCGGGGGCCTACACCTGGGACCTGGACGGCAACAACACCTTCGGCGACGGCGGCTTCACGGGAGCCACGGCCTCGACCACATTCGCCACGGCCGGCGCGAAGACGGTCCGCGTGCGCGTGACGGACAGCGGCGCCAGCGCCACCACGGTCACGAAGACGGTCAACGTGAACACCGTGCCGGTGGCCGACTTCACGGTCAACCCGCAGACGCCGCGCCTCAACGAGACGGTCACCTTCACCTCCACGTCCACCGACGCCGACGGCCAGGCCCTCACCCTGGCGTGGGACCTCGACGCCGACGGCCAGTTCGACGACTCGATCGTCGCCAATCCCACCCGCGCCTACCCCACCCAGGGCGAGAAGGTCGTGCGGCTGCGCGTGACCGACAGCGTCGGCTCCACCCACATCAGGGAGCGCCGCTTCGACGTCCAGACGGTGGCGCCGGTGGCCGGATTCACGTCGACGCCGGCGGCACCGCTGCCGGGGCAGACGGTGACCTTCACGTCCACCGCAACTCCGTCGCCGGGCTCGGTTATTAACAAGATCGAGTGGAAATTTGACGCTACTAGCGAATTTGTGCCCGGCGGAAGTGTGGCTACGCATGCGTTTCAGACCGCGGGACGGCATACCGTGGACCTCAAGGTGACCGACTCCAACGGAGTCGACATCGCCACTGCCGAAATCGTGGTCAACGCTGCGCCCACAGCCCTCATCCGCTTCTCGCCCGCGTCCCCGTACGCGGGGGACGTCGTCGACTTCGCTTCGCTGTCGCGCGACCCCGATGGCTACCTGGCCTCGGAGATGTGGGACCTGGACGGTGACGGCCAGTTCGACGACGCACGTGGCAAGGTGGCCAGCAAGGCGTTCTCCACCCTGGGAGCCCACACTGTGCGGCTCCGCGTTGTGGACGGCTCCGGCGCCGGAGCCGTGCACGCGGTCACGCTGAACGTGCGAGCGCGACCGGTGCCGCCGGCGGCCCCCGATCAGGTGGATTCAACCGTGAGGATCTCCAGCCGGCCCGGCAAGGGCTTCACGCGGATCACGCGCCTCGGCGTTCGCACCTCGAAGGGCGCCATCGTCCGCGCCAACTGCAAGGGCAAGGGCTGTCCGCGAGGCAAGGCGTCCAGCACGCGCTCCCGGGGCAAGGCGCTGCGCCTCCGCTCGCTCGAGCGCCGCCTATGGCCCGGCAGCCGCATCCGGATCTACGTGACCTCCAAGGGCAAGGTCGGGTCCTACACCACGCTGCTGATCAGGCGCGGGAAGCTGCCGTCGCGAAAGGATCTCTGCCTGGCGCCCGGCACCACGCGCACCATGCGCTGTCCCTCATGAGCGGCGCCCGGGACAGGCTGCTCGCCGTTCCGCTGGGCTTGCTGTTGTCGCTGCTGTTCGCCGGCACCGCCTCCGCGGCGGTCGAATTCACCGTCGCCCCAGGCCCGGTCAATCCCGGACAGGCGATCACCGTTACGCCCACGCTCACCGCTCCCCAGCTCCTGCTGACGAATTCGGTGCTGTTCCGGTTCAACGGGAACGACGCGGATGACCGGCTCGACTCGACGGCTCCCTTCGACCCCGTCTCGTTCACCTACCAGACGGCCGGTCTGAAGACCATCACGATGGAGGTCGACTTCACCGTGGACCCCGACGAAGTCCAGCAGCACAAGGTCAGGATCAACGCATTGCCGGAAGCGGCCTTCGACCGCAACGTGACGGTGCCGAACGTCGGGCAGTCCGTGCGCTTCGACGCCGGCGCGAGCACCGACGACCAGGAGAACGAAGGGTCTATGGGCGACGGCGAGACCACGACGCCACTGGCGAACAGCGCCTACGAATGGGACTTCGACAACAACGGCAGCTACGAGCAGGTTGGCCAAGTGGTGCAACGTGCCTTCACGACACCGGGCAACAAGACGGTTCGCCTCCGCGTGACCGACGCCGGCGGCCGCACGGACACCGTCCAGGCCGTGGTGCACGTCAACTTCCCTCCCGTCGCGAGCTTCCTGTTCACGCCGCGGGCCCCGCGTGTGAACGAGGTCATCGACTTCACCTCCGTCTCGGATGACCCGGACGACCCGATCGCCCTCGTGGAGTGGGATCTCGACGGCGACGGCCAGTTCGACGATGGGCGAGGGAGCACCGCCGCGCGCGCATTCGACACGGCCGGCAGCCACACGGTCCGGCTGCGCGTGCGCGACACGCGTGGACGGGTCGCCAGCACGTTGCAGACGGTGTCCGTGACCAAGCTGGATCCGCTCCCGCCGCCGACGAAGCTGCGGCCCTGGCCCAAGATCCGGATCGTCGGCTTCGCCGGACTGCGCCGGGTGCGCGTCGACCTACTGACGATCCGGACCATCCAGGGAGCCACGGTGAAGATCCGGTGCAGCGGATCGGGCTGCCCGCGGAAGACCGCGGTGAGCACGCGGGCACGCAAGGCGCTCGTGCGCGTGCGCTGGCTCGAGCGCCGGCTCCGCACCGGCACCAGGCTCTACGTGGCCGTCACCAAGCCCGGCTTCATCGGGCGCTACGAGCGCATTCTCCTGCGAAGGAAGAAGGAGCCGCTGCGGCGCATGTCGTGCCTCTATCCGGGCGAGTCCACGGCAAGGAAGTGCCCGTGACCGGCGTGCGTCAACTCGTGCTCGTTCTGGTCCTCGGCCTTGCCTCGTTCGGCGGCCTGTACGCGGCGGCCAAGGCGGACAGCGATTCGGCGCCCGAGCCGCGCCAAGCGGTCGAGCCGGCCGCTGTTGAGCAGCCCCAGGCCGCGGCGGTCAATGTGGCGGACCTCGGCCGTGCAGAGCCGCTGCCGGCGATGCGCGTCAAGCCCAAGCCGGCCGCGTCCGAGCCGGATCCGGAGCCCGTGGTGGAGACGCCCGTGGTGGAGCCCGTGACTCCCGCCCCACAGGTCTACACCCCGCCGCCGAGCACTCCCACACCCAGCCCCCCGACGCCCCCGGAGCCCGATCCCGGCACGAGCTTCGACGACTCCGGCTGATCCGATGAGCGAGCACACCCCCACAAAGACGCCGCCGCGGCGCCGGCGCGCTCCGACCGAGGTCGCGGGCCACCGCCTCCTGCGCCCTCTCGAGGGCAGCCACGCGACCTGGGAGATCCCGAGTGACGATCCCAACCGCATGCAGCTGCTCGTGCTCGGGCGCGCCCGCAAGGGACAGGAGCGCTCCGCACGCACGGCCTTCCACCGCCAGCTGCGCGCGCGTACGTCCCTGCTGCACCCGCACCTGGCGTCGATCGTCGGTGGCGGGGAGAGTCCGCGCGGCCCATACGTGGTCGTGTCGCTCCCCCGCGCCCGCCCGCTCTCGTCGCTGATCGCCGAGGGGCCGCTCAACCCCGAGCGGGCCTACCGGCTGCTCCTGGGCGTGGCCGACGCTTTGGACGCCGCGCACACCCGCTGGCTGATCCACACGGACCTCACGCCGCGCGCCGTGTTCGCGGAGTCCGGTCCGCGCGACTGGGCCTGGCTCACCGACTTCGGCATCGCGCACAACCGGCCCCCGCTCGCGTTCGCGCGAGCCGGCTACCGCTCCCCCGAGGAGCTGCGCGGCGAGCCGCCCCTGCCCGAGAGCAACGTCTACTCGCTCGCGTGCATCATCCACACCTGCCTGGCGGGATCGGCGCCGTTCGCGCGCCAGTCGAGCCGCGCCGCGATGCAGGCTCAGCTGCACGAGTCGCCCCCGCGGCTCACCGAGATTCGGCCCGAGCTGCCCAAGGCCGTCGATGCCGTGCTCGCGGCCGCCCTTTCCAAGACGCCGGAGGACCGGCAGAGCTCGGCCGGCGCGCTGGTGCGCGAGGTCGGTGACGCGCTCGGCCTGCTGGACGACGGCCCCGGCCAGACCCGCCGCAACGGCACCGGGCGCTTCCGCCGCCGCCCGCCCGAGTCGGCGCGCTCGGTCCGCCGCCAGAAGCCGGTCGCCCTGAACGGCGCGCCCCTGGTCACGCCCACCGAGGCGCCGGACCGCAGCCGGCACGCTCCGTCGCGCAGCACCTCCACGGCCACGGGGACTGCCCCGGCACCTCCGAAGCCGGCGCCGCCGGCCCGGCCCGCGCCGACCAAGAACGGGAACGCGATCGGTACGCAGACCCGCACCACGCCGATCGAGGCGCTGCCGCCGCGCAAGAGCGCCCGCCGGCGGGGAGCCCCTCCGGCCGTGCTCATTCCAGTGCTCCTGCTGGCGGTGGCAGGCGCCGGAGTGGCCGGCTGGACGCTCGGCACCTCCGACCCCAGCCCCGCGCCGGCCGTGGACCCGGCCGCCGTCAAGGCCCAGCGCGCCGCCGAGGCCCGCGCCGAGGCGGCTACCGTGACCGAGCAGGAGCGGGTGGCCTGGCTCGGCTCCGCCAACGACGCCGTGGAGAGCCTCAACTCTCGCCGCAGCGCCGATCGCCGCCGTCTGGCGGCGGCCCGCACACCCGGCGATCAGGCCGCGCGCGCCCGCCGACTTGCCGGCTCGTACGCGCTCGCGCGCCGCAACCTCGGCGACCCGCCGGCGTCCGTGCCGCGCGCCGCGGCCCTCGCCACGGCCATGCGCCGGGCGAAGGGCGCCTACGAGCGCCTGGCGCGCTCGGCGGCCAACGCCAACCGCACCGCATACCGTCGCGCCGTGGACAGCGTGAGGTCCGCGGAGGGCGCTGTGGACCGGGCGCTCGTGCGCCTCGGCGAGCCCGCCTGAGCGGGCTCGCTCAGCCGGCCATCTCGAGAAGCTCGGCGGCAATCCGGTCGGCCGCGTCCGGACGCGCGATCGCCCGCGCGACCTTGGCCATCGCCGCCAGGCGCGGCTGGGCGCCGAGCAGCGTGCCCGTCTCACGGGCCAGGCGCGGGCCGTCGAGCTCGGCGTCGGGCACGACCACGGCGGCGCCCGCTCGCTCCATGAAGAGCGCGTTCGCCGTCTGGTGATCGGCGGTGGCGTGCGGATAGGGCACGAGCAGCGACGGCAGCCCCGCGGCGGCCAGCTCCAGCACCGAGCCACCGGCGCGCGCCACGGCCAGGTCGGCCGCGGCGAGCGCGTCGGCGAACGGCTCGATGTACGGCAGCAGGCGGTAGTGCGGCGGCGAGCCGAGCGCATCCAGGCGCCGGCGCAGGTCCTCGTGGTCGCGCCGGCCGCAGGCATGAAGGATCACTCCGGGCGCCGCGGATCCGAAAGCCTCTATCGCGGCGTCGTTCAGGCGCCTGGCGCCCAGGGAGCCACCGAACACGAGCACGCAGGGCACGTCCGGCGGGAGCTCGAAGCGCCGGCGCGCGTCCGCCTGGTCGATCGTGCCGGTGCCGGCCGGGACCGGCCGCCCGGTGACCACGTACCTGCCGCCCTCGCGGCCCTCGATCGGGAAGGACAGGAACACGCGGCGCGCGAGCGGCGCGAGCATCCGGTTGGCCACCCCCAGGTGGCTGTCCGCCTCGGTGAGCGCGAGCGGCAGGCGCAGCGACCGTGCGGCGAGTCCGGCGGGGCCCGCCACGTAGCCACCCCCGCCGAGCACCACGTCGGCGCCGGTGGCGCGCAGCACCCGGCGGGCGCGTCCGGTGGCGCGCGCCGCGAGCGCGGCCGCATACGCGGCCTTGAGCGGGTTGCGGCGATGGAAGCCGCGCACGTTGATGCGATGGAGCGGGTAGCCGGCGGCGGGCACGAGCTCGGCCTCGGCGCGCTCGCCGCCCACGAACTCCACCTGCGCGCCGCGGCTCCTGAGCGCGTCAGCGACCGCGAGCGCCGGCACTACGTGCCCGGCCGTCCCGCCGGCCGCGATCACGACCTTGGGCATCGCGACCCCCCTCGATCGCCTCCAACTGCGGCTTGCCCCGCCGCGCGGAGCTGCGGCCGCCGGTGGCGGCCACGTTCAGGAGCAGGCCCATCCCGCCCATCAGCACCAGCAGGTTCGTGCTGCCGTACGAGAGAAACGGCAGCGGCACGCCGGTGAGCGGCGCCATGCCGAGCACCGCGAAGAAGTTGAGCGTGGCCTGGCAGAGGATCAGCGAGGTGATGCCCGCGGCCAGGAGGCGCGAGTGGAGGTCGCGGGCCATCTTGGCCGTGCGCAGACCGGCGTAGGCGATCATCCCGTAGAGGGAGATCACCGCGAGGATGCCCACCAGCCCGAGCTCCTCGCCGATGATGGCCAGGATCATGTCCGTGTGCGCCTCCGGCAGGTAGAAGATCTTCTGCACCGACTCGCCCAGGCCCACCCCGAAGAGGCCGCCTGAGCCGAGCGCGGTGAGCGCCTGCACCGCCTGGAAGCCGGTGTCGCCGGCATCCGAGAACGGATCGATGAACGACGTGAGCCGCGCCCGCCTGTACGGCTCGGCCAGCGCCACGATCAGGGCCAGGCCCGCCAGCGTGCCCGCGATGATCGCGAGGTTGCGCGTGGGCGTCCCGGCCGCCACCAGCAGGGCGCCGATGGCGAAGCAGATGACCATGGCGGTGCCCATGTCCGGCTGCTTCAGGAGCAGCGCGCAGGCCAGGCCCACCACCAGCAGCAGCGGCTTGACGAGACCGCCGATCGTCCTCGTCCGCCGCGGCTGCGCTGCCAGGAGCTGCGCGGCGTAGAGCACCAGCGCGAGCTTGAGCAGCTCCGACGGCTGGAACTGGATCGGCCCCGCTCCGAGCCAGCGAGTGGCGCCGTTCACCTCCACGCCCACGTGGGGCACCATCACCGCGACGGTGAGCACGAACGATGCGATCAGAAGCAGGGGCGTCAGCCCGCGGATGAGCTTCAGGCCGTGGCGCGAGGCCGCGTGCAGCAGCACCAGCCCCGCCACGCCGAACACCACGTAGCGCTTGAGGTACATCGATGGGTCGTTGCTGCCGTTGAGGAGCGACTCGGCCGAGCTGGCCGAGTAGACCATCACGGCGCCGAACGCCAGCAGACACAGAGTGGCTGTGTAGAGGATCGAGTACTCGATCGGGCGCTTGCGGGCGGCACGCGCAGGCATCCGGACTGGCTTCGACGCCGACACGCGGATTCATGCTCGCGTCACCAGCCGACGGAACCGCTCTCCGCGCTCCTCGTAATCGCGGTACTGGTCGTAGCTGGCGCAGGCCGGCGAGAGCAGCACCACGTCGCCCGGGCCGGCCGCCGCGGCGGCGGCGCGCAGCGCCGTCTCCAGGTCCCCGCAGTGCTCGAGCGGCACGGTGCCCTCCAGGTCCCGCTCGAGCCGCTCGGCCGCCTCCCCGATCAGGTAGCAGGCCCGACAGCGCGCGCTCACCGCGTCGCGGAGGCCATCGAAGCCGCCGCCCTTGAGGCTGCCGCCCAGGATCACATGCACGCCGCCCTCGAACGCCTCGATGCCGCGCCGGGCGGCGGCCACGTTGGTGGCCTTCGAGTCGTTCACGTAGAGCACGCCGTCCACGGTGGCCACCTCCTCGAGCCGGTGCGGAACGCCCGTGAAGGTCCGCAGCGCCTCGGTGACTCCCTCCGGGGCCACACCGGAGGCCAGCGCCGCGGCGGCGGCTCCCATGGCGTTCTCGAGGTTGTGAGCGCCGCGCAGCCTTATCTCGGCGGCCGGGAGCAACGGCTCTCCCCGCCACAGGAGCCGACCGTCCGCCAGCTCCAGGTCCGAGCCCGGCGGGCCGAAGGTCACGCGCCGCGCACGGCCGCCGGGATCGATCTCCGGCGGCACCACCGCCACGGCGTCCTCCGGCTGGCGAGCGAAGATCCGCAGCTTCGCGTCGCGGTAGCTCTCGAAGGTCCCGTGGCGGTCGAGGTGGTCCTCCTCGAGGTTGAGAAGCAGCGCGGTGTCCGGGGCGAATTCGCTCGCATCCTCGAGCTGGAAGCTCGACACCTCGCACACCACGGTCGCACCCGGGTCGAGCGCCCCCACCAGCGAGGCCAGCGGCGTGCCCACGTTCCCGGCCACGGCCGGCTCGAGCCCGGCGGCGCGGTACACGGCGCCGAGCAGCACCGCCGTGGTGGTCTTGCCGTTGGTGCCCGTCACGGCGAGGAAGCGGTTGGGCAGCAGGCGCCAGGCCAGCTCGAGCTCGCCGTGCACGGGCAGCCCGCGCTCCAGCGCCGCGCCGATCACGGGCGCCTCGCGCGGCACGCCGGGGCTCTTGACCACGCAGGCCACGCGATCGAGCAGCTCCACCCCGTCGGTGTCGAGGTGCGCCTCCACGCCAGGGGGCGGCTCGGGCCGGCCGCTGTCGCAGGCGATCACCTCACCGTGGGCCCGGAGCATCTCCACCGCCGCGCGGCCCGACCTGGCCAGGCCCACCACCAGGTACGGCCCCGGCGGCAGTGGGGGCCGCGCGGCGCTCATCGGCTCACGAGAGCGTCTGCTGGTAGACCGTGAAGCCGATCGCCGCGCAGATCGCCGCCACGATCCAGAAGCGCAGGATGATCTTCGTCTCGGACCAGCCGAGCAGCTCGAAGTGGTGGTGGATCGGGGCCATCAGGAACACGCGCGTGCGGAAGCGCTGGAACGCCACCACCTGTATGGCCACCGAGAGCGCCTCGATTACGAAGATCCCGCCGATCACGAGGAGCAGGATCTCGGTCTTGGTGATCACGGCCAGCGCGGCGATGGCCCCGCCCAAGCCCAGCGAGCCCGTGTCCCCCATGAACACCGACGCCGGGAACGAGTTGAACCAGAGGAAGCCCACACAGGCGCCCACCAGGCACGCGCACAGGAGCGCCAGGTCCTCCTCGCCGGGGGTGATGAAGGTCATGGCGGTGAAGGTGAGGAACACGATCGCGCAGCAGCCCGCGGCCAGGCCGTCGAGCCCGTCGGTGAGGTTCACTCCGTTGGTGGATCCCGCCAGCACGAGGAAGATCAGGACCGGGTAGAGGATCCCCAGGTCGACCGAGGCGTCCACCACGTGCAGCTTGAGCGCGTCAGAGATGCCGACCCACTCGCTCACGCAGATCCAGAGCGCGATGGCGGTGATTCCCTGCACCAGCAGCTTCGTGCGCCCGGACACGCCCAGCGAGCGCCGGTGGCGCAGCTTGATCACGTCGTCGGCGAAGCCCAGCCCGGCCATCACGAGCGTGGTGCCCACCACCGCCACGCTCTGCGCCCGGTAGTCCGAGAGGATCAGGAAGGGCACGCAGATGGCGAGGAAGATGGCCAGGCCGCCCAGCGTGGGCGTTCCGGCCTTGCCGGCGTGGCCCGCGGGGCCCTCCTCGCGGATGTGCTGCCCGAATTCCTTGGCGCGGAGCAGCTCGATGAAGCGCGGACCCAGGAACATGCAGATGAAGAGGGACGCCATGCCCCCGATCAGGATCTCTCCGAGCATCAGGCCAGGGCCAGCACCCGTTCGAGACCCGCGGAGCGCGAGCCCTTGACGAGCACCCTGTCGCCCGGGCGCGCCACCTCCTCGAGCAGCGCGCCGGCCTCCTCGGGGCTGGCCACGGGGTGCACCTCGCCGTCGAAGCCCTCCAGGTAGGCGAGCGCCTCGGCGCCCACCGGCACCAGCACGTCGATCTCACGGGCGGCGGCGTGTTCGCCGATGGCGCGGTGATAGCCCGCCGAGCCCTCGCCCAGCTCGGCCATCGTGCCCAGCACCGCGATGCGGCGCTCGGCCGGGCTGTCGGCGAGGTGATCGAGGGCGGCGCGCATCGACATCGGGTTGGCGTTGTAGCAGTCGTTCACGACCACAACGCCGCCCGGGAGCTCCACGACCTCACCGCGCAGCGAGGAGAAGCGCACGTCCACCGGGCCGCCCACGGGCACGCCCAGCGCCCTCGCCGCGGCCACTCCGGCCAGCGTGTTCAGCAGGTTGTGCGGCTCCGAATAGGAGAGGTCGAGCTCGATCTGCTCACCGCGCGCCTCCACCTCCGCCCGCCCGCGGTCGTATGCCAGCAGCATCACCTCGCCCGCCGGCCCGAAGGTCCAGGTGTCGAGGTCCGCTCGCCTGTGCGCCTCCAGGAGCGGCTCGCTGGCGGGCAGCACGCAGGCCGCGCCGGGACGCAGGTCGCGGATCAGCTCGGCCTTGGCGGCCGCCACGCGCTCGACGGTGCCGAGCAGCTCCAGGTGCACCGGGCCCACGTTCACGATCACCCCCACGTCGGGCTCCGCGATGGCAGCCAGCTCGGCTATCTGGCCCTCCCCGCGCATCGCCATCTCCAGCACCGCCACCTCCGTGCCGCGCGGCGCCTCCAGCAGGGACAGCGGCAGCCCGATCTCGGTGTTGAAGTTCTCGCGGCTCGCGTGCGTGCGCACCCGCGGGGCCAGCAGCGCGGCCAGGATGTCCTTGGTGGACGTCTTGCCGGTGGAGCCGGTGATGCCCACCACCCTGCAGCCGATCTCGCGGCGCCAGGAGCGTGCCAGCGCGCCCAGCGCCACCAGCGGGTCGTCGGCCACCAGCACCGTGCCGGTGGCCGGCGCGTGGGCGGGGTCCACGAGCACTCCCCAGGCGCCGGTCTCGATCGCGCGGCCGGCGAACTCGCCGCCGTGCACGTTCTCGCCGGGCAGCCCCACGAACAGGTCGCCTGGGCGCAGGTCGCGGCTGTCCACCACCACCCGCGAGGGCCCGTCGCCCTCCGGCTCCCCGGAGGCAAGCCTGGCTCCGGCGGCCTCGGCCAGGCGGGCGGCGCCGAGGTCGATCATGCCCCGTCCCCGTAGCCGGCACGCGAGCGCAGCGCCTGCCGGGCCACCGTCACGTCGTCGAACGGCTCCTTGCGGCCGTTCTCGAACTCCTGGCCCTGCTCGTGCCCCTTGCCGGCCACCACGATCACGTCGCCCGAGCCCGCGTCCTCCACCGCCAGCGCTATCGCCCTGCGCCGGTCCACCTCGCGCCGCGCCTCCTCCCCCGCGCCCGCCATGACCTCGTCGATGATCCGCTCGGGGTCCTCGCTCCGGGGGTTGTCCGAGGTCACGATCACGCGGTCGGCCAGGCGCCGCGCCGCATCGCCCATCAGCGGCCGCTTGGCGCGGTCGCGGTCGCCGCCGGCGCCGAACACCACCACGAGCCTGCCGCTCGTGAGCTCGCGCGCCGCGCGCAGCACGTTCTCGAGCGAGTCAGGGGTGTGTGCGTAGTCCACGAGCAGCCCGAAGTCCTGGCCCTCGTCCACGGGCTCGAAGCGGCCGGGCACCCGCTCGAACAGAGGCAGCGCCTCGGCCACGGTGTCGAGCGGGACCCCCAGCGTCCGCACGGCCGCCACCGCCGCGAGCACGTTCTGCACGTTGAACACGCCCGGTAGCCGCGAGCGCAGCTCGCGCGACCCGTCGGGCGTCTCGCAGACCAGGGTGGAGCCGGCGAGGTCGAAGCGCACCTCTCGGGCCCGGTAGTCCGCGTCGCGCTCGATCGCGTAGGTCACGCAGTCGAACTCGGCGGCGAGCTTGCGACCCCACGGATCGTCGAGGTTCACGATCGAGGTGCCCGGGCCCTCGAAGAGCCGCCGCTTGGCCGCGAAGTAGTCGTCCATCGACGGGTGGAAGTCCAGGTGGTCCTGGGTGAGGTTCGTGAACACGCGGCAGGCGAAGTGGATGCCGGCGGCTCGCCCGAGCTCGAGCGCGTGCGAGGACACCTCCATCACGCATGCCGTGTCGCCCGCGTCCACCATCCGCCGGAAGCTGGCCTGCAGGTCGATCGCCTCCGGGGTGGTGCGCTCCACGTCCTCCTCCACCCCGCCCACCACGCGCTTGACCGTGCCCAGCAGGCCCGAGGCGCGCCCGGCCGCCTCGAGCAGGTGGCGCGCCAGAAAGGCGGTGGTCGTCTTGCCGTTGGTGCCGGTGATGCCGATCACGTCCAGCTCTGCGGTGGGGTCGCCATGGAAGCGCGCCGCGGCCGGGCCCATCGCCGCCCGGACGTCCGGCACGACCACCTCCGGCACGCCGAGGCCGAGCGGGCGCTGGCACACCAGCGCCACCGCCCCGCGCTCGATGGCCTGCGGGGCGAAGTCGTGGCCGTCTGCCCGGAACCCGGGGACGCAAAAAAAGAGCGTCCCGGGTGTGACGCTCTGGGTCGAGTATGCGAGCCCCGAGACCTCCACCTCCGGCGCCCCATTCCCCATCAGCTCGCGAAGGGTCATGGTGCGCGCGCAGTCTACCTGCGCATTCCGTCGTCTTCGGGACCCAAATGCTCACCCTTCCCGGGGCCGCGGCCGATGGAGATTTCGTGTGCGCGCCAGTGACTCCGCGGGTCCGGGCGTGAGCGCTCTGCCTCTGCCGTCCATCGGCCCCCAGGCCAAGGGGATCACTCCGCCGAGCCGGCTCGCCGGCCACGAGGGCTTCCTCAGCGACGTGATCGTCGAGCTGGGCTTCGCCGACCGTCCCACCGTCGAGCAGGCGGTGCGCGCGGCGCGCAGCCCCGGCGCGACCGTGGCGGGCGTGCTCGTGGAGATGGGCGCCATCAGCGAGGAGCAGCTGGCGCACGCGCGGGCTGAGCGCCACGGGCTCCTGTACGTGGATCTCGACGTCTACGACGTGGATCCGGCCGCCGCCAACCTCCTGACGGCCGCCGCCGCGCGCCAGCACGACTGCGTTCCGATCGGCTTCGCCGGGCCTCGCCTGGTGCTCGCCGTGGCGGATCCGGCCGACGCGCACGGTGCGGTGGACCTTCCCGCGCTGGCCGGCTTGAAGGTCCTGCCCGCGGTCGCCACCACGGCCTCGCTCCAGCAGCTGATCGAGCGGCTGCCGCTGCCGCAGCCCCCCGGCGAGCTCGAGGCGGTGGACGATCCGCCGGCGGAGCAGCCGGAGGCCGAGCCGCCCCCCGATCCCGTCACGCCGCAGCCGCAGTCGCACGCCGACGAGGGGGTCGAGGAGGAGTACGAGCTGCGGGCGCGCCTCTCCAAGGCCGAGACGCGCCTCGACGAGGCGCTCGTGCGCTCGCGCGAGCACCACCGCGAGCTGGCCACCGCGAGGATGGAGGTGGAGGCCCGCACAGTCGAGCTGGAGGTGCTGCGCACCAAGCTGACCGACGCGGAGTCCGACGCCGTCCGGGCGCGCGCGGAGGCCGAGCACGCGGGGCACGAGGAGCGCACGCTGCGGGCCCGCCTGGACAGCGAGACGCGGCGCCGGCGAATGCTCGAGGAGCGGATCTCGAAGCTCGAGACCGAGCTGTTCGCCGCCGAGCGCGCCGGCCAGGAGCAGCGCGAGGCCCAGGCGCGGATGCGCGCGGCCCTCAGCGGGCCCGACGAGCCCTAGCCGGGCGGGATCCTCAGGTACGGGAGCGCGAACTCCGCGATGCTCTCGAACGCCGGCGCTGCCACCGTGCCGCCGTAGATGTCGCCCTGGGGCTCGTCCACCATCACCGCCACCAGCAGCCGCGGGTCGCGGGCCGGCGCGTAGCCGATGAACGAGGCCACGAACTTGGTCTTCGAGTAGCCGCCCTTGCCGTCGGGCTTCTCCGCCGTGCCGGTCTTGCCGGCCAGCTTGTAGCCCTCCACCTGGGCCTCCTGCGCGGTACCGCCGGGGCCGAGCACGCCCTCGAGCATCTTCGAGACCTCGTCGGCGGTGTTCCGCGAGAGAACGCGCTTGCCGGGCCGGCGCTCCCCGGCCACGATGTAGGGCGAGCGCATGACGCCGTGGTTGGCGATGGCCGTGTAGCCCTTGGCCATCTGCATCGGCGTGACCGCCAGACCCTGCCCGATGGGCAGGTTGCCGATCGAGGAGCCCGAGTACTTCGCGTATCTCGGAACGATGCCGGTCTGCTCCCCGGGCAGCTCGATGCCGGTGGCACTGCCGAACCCGAAGCGGTGCACCCAGCGGTCGAACTTGCGAGCGCCGAGCTTGAGGCCGATCATCACGGAGCCCACGTTCGAGGACTGGGCCAGGATCTCGGACACGCTCAGCGTCACGCGGCCGCGGTCGTGCGCCTCGCCGACCACGCGGTCCGCCACGCGGATCTGCGGTGGCAGGTCGAACGGGGTGTCAGGCTCGATGGCCCGGTCCTGGAGGGCACCCGACACGGTGAACGGCTTGAAGGTCGATCCCGGCTCGTAGTTCACGGCCACCGAGCGGTCACGGCGCGCCCAAGCGGGGGATCCGCCCGGGTCGTTGGCGTCCACGCGCGGCCAGTTGGCCAGCGCGAGCACGGCGCCGGTGCGCGGGTCGAGCACCAGCGCGGTGGCGCCCTTGGGCCGCCATGTGGACCCCACCTCGCCGAGCACCTCCTCGGCGCGCTCCTGGATCGCGGCGTCGATCGTCAGCCGCAGGTTCTTGCCAGGTGAGGAGCGCTTGGTCTCGACCATGCTCACCGGCTCCCCGAGCGCGTCCTTAACCAGCCGGCGGGTTCCGTCGGAGCCGCTCAGATCCTCGTCACGCGAGTACTCGAGCCCGGAGAGCCCGACGTTCTCAGTGCCCACCATGCCCAGCACCTGCGCCGCCAGCCAGCCCTGCGGATAGCTCCGCTTGGGCTCCGTCACGGTGCCGATGCCCTCGATCTTCAGCTGTTGGACCTTGTGACCGGCCCAGGCGTCCATCTTGCGGCGGAGATAGACGAATCCGGCCTCGCCGGAGATCTTCTTCAGCAGCTCGGCCTCGGGCATGTCCAGCAGCGGCGCCAGCTGCGCGGCCACCTTGGCGGGGTTGTCGATCAGGAACGGGTTGGCGAACACGGTGATCGCGTCCTCCGACACCGCCAGCTCGAGCCCGTTGCGGTCGAAGATCGTGCCGCGCTTGGCGCTGACCGTCAGGTCCTCCTCCTGCTGGGTGGCGGCGCGCTCCTTGAGCGATCCGGCGCGCACGGTGCCGATCCAGATCGCCCGCACGGCGGCGATCGAGAGGAGCGCGAGAAATACGGCGAAGAGCAGCCCGATCCTGCGCTCGACCAGGCGCACGCCTAGCCCGACGAGTCCGTCGTGGGCGCGACAGCCTCGCCGGTGGCGGTGGGCGCGACCGCGGTCGTGCCCTCACCCACCGTTCCGGCCGTGGGGGTCTCGCCGGTCACGGTGGCATCCGGCAGCGCGGCTGTGGAATCCGTGGGTGGCGCGACCGCCGTGGGATCGGTGGCCGTCGGCGTCGTGGCTGTCGGCGGCTCGATCACGGTCTCGACAGGCAACGCGGCCACCTCGGTGGGCTCCACGATGGTGCGCGCGGCCTTGCGCGCGTCGAACTCAGGATGCGCCTTCAGGTAGCGCACGTCGCCGGCGCCGGGCAGCACCAGGCCCAGCTCGGTGGCGGCGTCGCGGATGCGCTCGCTCGAGCCGAGCAGGGCGGCCTCCTGGCGCAGGCGGGCGTTGTCGCGCTTCAGCGCCGTGCTCTTCTCCGCGGTGAGCGCGATCTCGCGGTTCATCCGCAGAAGGTCCACGTTGAAGAAGACGATGCCCACGAGCAGAACCCCCACGAGCACGATCCAGCCACGGCCCGCGAGCAGGGCGTCGAGCACTCCGCTGGTACGGGAGCGCAGCGTGCGCGCGAACGGCGCGTTGCCCACGCGGACGGGAAGCGCCACCGTGCCGTTACGCGCGGGCGCGGGCGCCGCACGTCCGGACACGCGCCGCTGCGGGCGAGCGGGCCGCTGCTGCGGACGCCGGGCCGGTGCCGGGCGAGCGGCTCCGCCATGGGTGGCGGGGGCGGCCGTCCGGGCTGCGGCGCTGGCGGGAGGTGCCATCAGGCGGCCTCGCCCGGGGCGAGCTTGCGGGCGGCGCGGAGCTTGCCTGAGCGCGACCGCGGGTTGTCTGCGACCTCGCCGGGGGTGGGGCCCACGGCCCTGCGGGTGAGCAGCTCCGCCTCGGGCTCGTGCCCGCACACGCAGATGGGGAAGTCGGGCGGGCACACGCAGCCGCGCGCGCGCTCGACCAGGAAGCGCTTGACGCGCCGGTCCTCGAGCGAGTGGAAGGAGATCGCGGCCAAGCGCCCGCCGTCGCGCAGCAGGTCCCAGCCGAGCGGCAGCGCCCGGTCGAGCGACTCCAGCTCGTCGTTCACGGCGATCCTCACGGCCTGGAACACGCGCTTGGCCGGGTGTCCGCCGCCGAAGCTGCGCCGCACGGCGGCCGGCAGCGCGGCCTCCACGGCCGCCACGAGCTCCGCGGTGGTGTCGATCGGCGCGCGCTCGCGGCGGCGCACGATCTCACGCGCGATCCGGCGGGCCGAAGGCTCTTCGCCGTAGCGGCGGAAGAGCTGCGAGAGGCGGCGCTCCTCCCAGCCGTTCACGATCTCGCGGGCGTCCACGTCCTGATCGGGGTCCATCCGCATGTCGAGCGGCGCGTCGTAGGAGTACGAGAAGCCGCGCTCGCGCGCGTCCACCTGCATGGACGAGATGCCCAGGTCCAGGTACACGAGGTCGGCCTCCGTGCCCTCATCGGCCAGGAGAGCCAGGCCGTCGGCGTAGTCCATGCGCAGGAAGCGGGTCTGGCAGGCGACCTCGTCGGCGAGCTCCTGGAAGCGCTCCTCGGCCACCGGGTCGCGGTCGATGCACACGAGCGTGCCCGAGGACCCGAGCCGGCCTGCCACGAGGCGCGCGTGACCGCCCGCGCCGAAGGTGCAGTCCACGGCGGTCTCGCCGGCGGCGGGCGCGGTGATGTCGATCAGCTCGCCTGCAAGCACGGGTACGTGCGTGCGGGTCATGTCAAGAAGCATGGCCAAGGCGTTCCGTCACCTCCTCGATCTCGGCGTCGAGCCTGCGCTGCTCGTCCTCCCACCGGGCCCGTCCCCACACCTCGAGATGGTCCCCTACGCCCACGACGACAACTTCCTTCTCGATCGCCGCGTGCGCGAGAAGGGGCGGCGGGAGCGTCACCCGCCCGGCGGCGTCGAGCTCGATCTCGAACGAGTTGCCCTGGTAGAAGCGCGACAGCTGGCGGTACTGGGAGCCCATCGGATTGAGGTCTCCGAGCGCCCGCTCGATGATCGATTCGTGGGTCTCGGGGGTCCACACCGCCACGCAGGTCTCGGGGTCCTTGGCGAGAACCACTCCGCTCGAGAACGGCGCACGAAAGCGCGCCGGAATGCTGAGCCGGTTCTTTGCGTCCAGCGAGTGCTCGTAGTGCCCTCGAAAAGCCAAGATCCATCCGAAAAGAAGAGTCGGACCGGAGTGGCGGAGTGGGAGGAGCCCCGCCACTCCGGTCGCTTGATGGGTGCCACAGTACCCCACCTGCTCCCACTCTGCAACACGATTCCCCACTTTGATGCCCGATTGGCCTCGAGAGCGAGGTGTCGGCGGCGGCAGTCCCGCTTCTAGAGCGGCCTCCCGCGCCTCCAGGGCGTGTGGGTGGGATCGCGTTTTCGGCGGTCGCGAAGGGCCAGAACGGCAATACGGGCGCAATCGTGCACCCAGAAATCCCACCTGCAGGCCCTCGTGCAGGTTCTGAAGCCCGTGGTGGGGCTAGGTGGGTGATCCGTGGCCGCGTGTGCGCGGGGGCGCGCGGGACCGAGTCGGGCGGGGGAAGCAGGGCGACGCCGATACACGGGTGTATCGGCGAGCCCGATGACCCCGATCCGGCGAAGGGATCCGCGCGTCACCCGCGTGCGCGGGGTCGCGGAGCACCCACCTAGGTGGGGAGGAGCGTGCCGCCCGAGTCGAGCACCGCGGACAGCAGCGCCGCCGCCACGAGCAGCAGCACCGACGGCACCAGCAGCAGTGCCACGACCAGCTGGATCTTGGGGCCGGCCCGGGCCGCGTGCTCGCGCGCCGCGCGTGCCAGGCCGGCGCGGGCCTCGCGCGCCTGCGCTGTGAGCGTGTCCGCCAGCGGCACGCCGTGGCGCCGCGAGCGCTCGAGCGCGCCCACTAACGCCGCCAACTCGGGCAAGGGCAGCCTGCGGTGAACCTCCTCCAGCGCCTCCGCCAGCGGGGCGCCCAGCGCCACCCGCCGCCCCGCCGCGCGCCACTCCGCCGCCAGCGGGCCGCGACCCTCGCGGCCCACCGCTCGCAGCGCCTCGGTCAGCGACGCCCCCGACTCGACGGTCACGCGCAGCAGGTCGAGCATGGCCGGCAGGTCGCGCCGGGCGCTGCGTGCCCGCGCGGAGGCCACGCGCCCGAGCCAGAGGTCGGGCGCCAGGAAGCCGGCGGCAGGCAGGAGCGCGGCCAGCAGCGGCCCCAGGCGCCCGGGCGCCGCCGCCGCCAGCAGAAGGCCCGCCACTCCCCCGGCCAGCGCCGCCGCCAGCTTCGCGGCCATCACCTCGCGCGTGCCGAGTGCGCCCGGCCGGCCCGCGGCGTCGAGTCGCGCTCCGAGGTCGCGCGGCGCCGGCACGGCGCGAAGGCCGCATGCCGGCGGTGGCCAGCCGTCGCAGCAGCCGCGCCTGCGGGCGCGCGGCGCGCGAGGCCGCGGCGGACGCGGCCAGCAGCGCGAGCCCCGCCGCGCCGAGGCCGCCCGCGAGGAACGCCGAGCGCCGGGCCTATCACCGCAGCGGCCTGCCGAGGCGGTGGATCAGCACGGCGGCCACCGCCTGAAGCCCTAGGGCGAGCCCCACGAGCCAGGCAGTGAGAAAGGAGCCGGCCAGATCCCCGAGCCAGCCGGGGCTGGCCAGCTCGGCAAGCAGGGCGCCTCCTGCCGGGAGCAGCACCACGATCGCGCCCGTGAAGCGGGCCTGGGCGGTGGCGGCGCGCAGCTCGCCCTCCAGGCGGCCCTGCTCCTCCATCGCAGCCGCGCTGTCGCGCAGCAGGCGCGCGAGATCTCCGCCCGCGCGCCGCTGCAGCAGGCAGGCGGCCACGAACACGTCCACGCGCGCGGATCCCGCCCGCGCCCTCAGCGACCCCAGCGCCCCGTCGGTCCGCGCGCCGGCCGCCAGCTCGGCCGCCGCACGGCGCAGCTCGTGACCGGCGGCGCCCGCCGACCGCCTGGCCCGCCTCCGTGACCGCCGCGCGCAGCGAGTGCCCACCGCCGAGGGCGTCCGCCACTGCCACGCACATCTGCGCGCAGCCGGCGTCCACCGCGCGGCGGTAGCGCTCGCGGCGCGCCCTGAGGCCACGCGCCACGATCCACGGCCCCGCCGCCCCCAGCACGAGACCCACCGCCGGTCCGGCCACAGCGGTGCCGGCGCAGAAGGCCGCCACGGCACCCGCCAGCAGCAGGCGCCGGCGCTCGGCGGCTCCGGGATCGCGTCCCTCGCGGCCCTGCATCACGAGCGCGTCCACAAGCGCGCTCGCCGACCGGAGCAGCCCCGGCCCGCCTCGAGTGGCCCGTGCCAGCGCGGCACGAACGAGGTCGGCAGCACCCACGGCCGCCCCGGCGCCGGCCAGAAAGGCCAGGAGAGCCGGGCCTGGCACGGCGTTCACCCGGCCGGGCTCGCGCGTGCAGCGGCGGCGCGCAGGCCCGCCAGCCGGTCGGCGAGTGCCCCGTCGCCCGGTGGGCGCGTCGGGCCGTCGCGGCCGAAGAGCTCGCGCGTACCGGCGGCGCCGGCCACCCGCACCACCTCGGTCACGGACTCGACCACGCGCTCGCCTGTCGGCAGCCGCGCCTGGTGCACCACCACGTCCAGAGCGCTCACGACCTGGTCGCGAATGGCCGCATGTGGCAATCCCACCCCGGCCATCAGAGCGAGTGTCTCCACTCGGCGCAGCGCGTCAGCCGGGGAGTTGGCGTGCACCGTGGTGAGCGACCCGTCGTGGCCGGTGTTGAGCGCCTGGAGCATGTCGAGGGCCTCGGGCCCGCGCACCTCCCCCACCACGATCCGGTCCGGGCGCATGCGCAGCGCGTTCCGCACCAGCTGGCGGATGGTGACCTCGCCGCGCCCCTCCAGGTTGGCCGGGCGCGCCTCCAGGCGCACCACGTGGCGCTGGCGCAGGCGCAGCTCGGCCGCGTCCTCGATGGTCACGATCCGCTCCGCGCCCGGGATCGCGCCCGACAGCGCGTTCAGCGTGGTGGTCTTGCCCGAGCCCGTGCCGCCGGACACGAGCACCGATGCCCGGGCAGCCACGCATGCCGCCAGCAGCTCGGCCGCCTCGGCGGGGAGCGTGCCGGCGCGCACCAGGTCGCGCAGCGAGAAGCCCTGGCGCCGGAAGCGCCGGATCGTGAGGCAGGGCCCCGACAGCGACAGCGGCGGCACCACCACGTTCACGCGCGAGCCGTCGGCCAGCCGCGCGTCGCAGAGCGGCGAGGCCTCGTCCACCCGGCGGCCCAGCGGGGCCAGCACGCGCTCGATGGCGTGGAGCAGCTCGGCCTCGCCCGCGAATCGCACCCCGGTGGCCTCGAGCCGGCCGCGCCGCTCGACGAACACCTCGCTCGGCCCGTTGACCATCACCTCGTCCACGCTCGGGTCTGCCAGCAGCGGCTCGAGCGGACCCAGGCCGGTGGCCAGCAGCAGCATTCGCTCGCGCAGCTCCGCCCGATCCGCCTCGGGCAGCGACCCGGCCTCGGCCTCCACCACCTCGCGGACCTCGCCCTCGAGCCCCTCCCCCGCCTCACCCGCTCGCGCTCGCTCGATCAGCCGCCCACGCAGGGCAAGCGCCAGCTCGTCGAGGGCCTCCATGCGCATGAAAGGCACTGGCCGGCCAAGCCCGCCCCCTTCGGCGGCTAGCCCGCCAGCACCAGGCAGGTGGAGGTGCCGTGGGCCACGAGCTTGCCGTCCGACTCGCGCACGATCCGCCCCTCGGCGGTGGCCACCCGCGAGCCGCGGTGCACCACCGTGCCCTCCGCCAGAAGGCTCCCGCTCTCGGCGGTCACGGCGCGGACCAGGTTGAACTTGGTCTCGAGCGTCGAATAGCCCGTGCCGAGCGGCAGCGTGCTGTGCACCGAGGCGCCCATCGCGCTGTCGAGGAGAGTGGCTGCCAGACCGCCGTGGACCACGCCGATCGGGTTGTAGTGCTGCTCGCCGGGCTCGGCGCGGAAGGCCACTCGGCCGTCCTCCACCTCGACGAGCCGGAACCCCATCAGGTCCTGGATCGGCGCCGCCGGAAGCTCGCCGTCGCGGATCGCCTCGAGGAACTCGCGACCGGGCATCGCCCGTGCCCGCTCGGCGAGCGCCGAAGGGTCCTGCCAGTTGACGGTCAGCTCTCCCACCGCGCGGGCATCATCTCCGATCCCGCAACCTGGGCGGGGCGGGCGGTGTTGTGGGCGGAGCGGGACCAAATTCTCGACGGGAGGTCGAAATCACATGAAGCGCTTCATCCGCCTGCCCTCGCCGGCCATGGTCGTGGCCTGCGCGGCCCTGTTCATCGCCCTGGGCGGGGTGTCCTACGGGTTCGCCACCGGCGCGATCAGCGGCCGGGAGATACGTAACGGCACGATCACGGGCAAGGACGTTCGAGACCGCGCCCTTCGCGGCCAGGAGCTCGCCGCGGACAGCGTCGGCCCCAACGCCGTGAAGGAGGAGGCGCTCAACTCGCTGCGGCTGGGACCGGTCAACGCCGCGGTGGCGGCACAGGGCAGCCTGCATCACGCGGTGGTGGCGGCCAACGGCAGCACCGTGCGCGCACGGGGGACCGCGTCGACCGCGCGGACCGCCACGGGGCAGTACCAGGTGATCCTCGACCGCGACGTTCGCACCTGCGTGTACGTGGCCACCCTGGGCGACGAGTCCGCGGCGGCTCCGGGCACCGGACAGGTGTCGGTGACCTCTCTGCCCAGCTCCGTGAACGGCGTGAGGGTGTTCACGCGCGACAGCGCCGGGGCCGCGGCCAACCGCTCATTTCACCTTGTCGTGTCCTGCTGACGGGCGGCCACTAGCCTGAGGGCCGTGAGCGCGGTCGACCAGGCCCTCGATACTGCCTTCTGGGACCTCGAGCCGCTCGTGGAGCGGCGTGGTCCCGAGGGCGTGGAGGCGATGCTCGGGGAGGCGCGCGAGCGCTCGGTGGCGTTCGCCGAGCGCTACCGCGGCCGAGTGGGCGAGCTCGACTCCGGGGAGCTTGCCGGGGCCATGCAGGAACTCGCCGCGATCTCCGACCTCGGGGGCCGCGCGGGGTCCTACGTGGTTCTGGCCTTCTCGCTCGACACCGCCGATCCCGGCCACGCGGAGCGCTGATGCAGCGTGGCCGCGAGCTCGGTGCCGAGATCGAGACGCTCCTGCTCTTCTTCGAGCTCGAGTGGAACGAGCTGCCCGAGGAGCGCGCCGACCGACTGCTGGCCGACGACGGGCTCGCCTTTTGCCGGCACTACCTCCGCACCCTGAGGCGATACCGCCCGCACCAGCTCTCCGAGCCGGAGGAGCGGGTGCTCACCGAGACGTCGCGTCACCGGCTCGTCGGCCTTCAAGCGGCTCTTCACGGAGCAGACCTCCTCGATTGCTGGTGGATCTGCCCGGCTCACCCGAGCCGGCGTCGCTCGAGGAGGCGCTCAGCCGCCTCCAGGACAGCGACCGCGGGCGCCGGCAGGAGGCGGCCGGCGCGGTGACCGAGGCGCTGCGCCCCGGGCTGCGCACGCGCGGCTACGTGTTCAACACGCTGCTGCAGGACAAGGCGGTGAAGGACCGGCTGCGCAACTACCCGCACTGGCTCGCGTCCCGCAACCTCGCGAACGAGGCGAGCGACGAGTCGGTGGAGGCGCTGATCGAGGCCGTCCGCTCCCGCTACGAGCTGGCCCGGCGCTGGTACCGGCTCAAGGCGCGGCTGCTCGGGATCGACCGGCTGGCGTACTGGGACCGGATGGCGCCGGTGGGCGACTCGGACGACCGCATCCCCTACTCGGAGGCGCAGTCGATCGTGCTCGACTGCTACTCCGAGTTCTCGCCCGAGCTCGGGCGGACGGCCGGCGAGTTCTTCGAACACGGGTACATCGACGGCCCGCCGCGGCCCGGCAAGCGCGGCGGCGCGTTCTGCTCGTACACGGTCCCGAGCGTGCACCCGTACGTGCTGCTCAACTACACCTCGCGACCGCACGACGTGCTCACCATGGCGCACGAGCTCGGCCACGGCGTTCACGCCTCGCTGGCCCGCCCGCAGGGCATCTTCCAGTTCACCACCCCGCTCACGCTCGCCGAGACCGCCTCGATCTTCGGTGAGACGATCGTGTTGGAGCGGCTCCTCGAGCGCGCACCCGATGCCGCCGGCCGCCTCGACCTGCTGGCCGGCTCGCTCGACGGAGCGGTGGCCGCCGTGTTCCGGCAGGTGGCGATGAACCGCTTCGAGCACGCCGTGCACACCGAGCGCCGCGAGCGCGGCGAGCTGGCCACCGACCGCTTCGGCGAGCTCTGGCTCGAGACCCAGACGCGACCTGCTCGGGGACTCGGTTGAGCTCGAGCGACGACTACGCCCTGTGGTGGTCCTACATCCCGCACTTCATGGACACGCCCGGCTACGTGTACGCCTACGCCTACGGCCACCTGCTGGCGCTGTCGGTCTACCGCCGCTACGAGGAGGCCGGGCGCCGACTTCGTGCCGTCCTATCTGGACCTGCTGAAGGCGGGCGGGTCGCTACCTCCCGAGGAGCTCGGCGCGATCGTGGGCGTGGATCTCTCCGATCCCGGGTTCTGGTCCTCTGGACTCGATCTGATCGAGCGCCAGCTCGAGGCGGCCGAGGCCGCTGCCGCCGAAGCCGGCCGTACGTGAGCGAGCCCGCAGTGGGGATTGATCGAGGAACGCGTGGCGCTCCCAGGCGGCGAGGTGGAGCTAACACGCCCGCGCGACCCCGAGGCGCTGCTCTCCGAGGAGGCCTTCAAGCACGAGGAGTTCCTGCCCTACTGGGCCGAGCTGTGGACGAGCGGAGTCGCGCTGGCCCACGACATCGCGCGGCGCTCGCTGCGCGGTGCGCGGACGCATCGAGCTGGGCTGCGGCCTGGCGCTCCCGAGCATCGCCGCCGCGCGCGCGGGCGGCCGGGTGCTGGCCACGGACTGGTCGAGGGACGCCGTGGCGGCCGCCGCGTCCAACGCGCGCCGCAACGGCGCTGAGATCGAGACGCTCGTGTGCGACTGGGCCGAGCCGGCGCCGCTTCTGGAGCGCGGCCCGTTCCAGCTGGTGCTGGCCTCCGACGTCCTATACGAGCAGCGCAACGTGGACCAGCTGCTCGAGCTGCTGCCGCGCCTGGTGGACGACCACGGCCGGATCCTGCTTGCCGATCCCGGACGGGCGCCGTCCGAGCGCTTCCTGGAGGGCGCGCGCGGCCACTTCGACGTGACCACCACGATGAGCGCCCGCTTTCCGCGGGTCGCGATTCACCGGCTGCGGGGAAGGTCCGCCAGCGCCACGTAGAGCTCGCGGGCGAAGGCCTCGCCGAGCCGGAGGCTCTCGAGGCGATAGCTCTCGTTGGGCGCGTGGTACGCGTCGTCGTCGGTCACGAAGCCGGTCACCACGGCATCGATGCCGCGGCGCGACAGCTCGGCCAGCACGGGGATCGTGCCGCCGGTGCGGATGAACACGGGCTCGGTGGCGCAGGCGCGCTCCATCGCGCGAGCCGCGAGCTGAAGCGCCGGGCGCGAGGGATCGAAGACGGAGGGCTCGGCCAGCTCGAACTCCAGCGAGACCTCCACGCCGTCGGGGGCCGCGCCCCGCAGCAGCCGCTCGATCTCCCCCGCCACCGTCTCGGCGCTCTGGCCGGCCGCGAGGCGTGCCGTGAGATGGGCATGCGCGTGGGCCGGCACGATCGTGCGCGCCTCCCCCACCTTGATCTCGTTCACGTCGAGCGCGGTGCTCGCACCGATGCGCTCGTAGTACTCGGCCGCCGGCGTCCGCCGACACGGGAAGCGCGCCCACGCCCGCTATCACCCGGTCGCCCGGAGGCAGCCGTGTCCAGCCCTCGCGCTCCTCGGCCCCGGGCGGCTCCACGCCGGTGCTCAGCTCCGGGCGCACGCGCCCGTCCGGGCCAGGCATCACGGCGGCAAGCATTGCGCTGAGCACGTGCGCCGCGTTGAGCACGCTCCCGCCGAAGTCCCCCGAATGCACGTCACGTGCACCGGTGCGCACGTCGATGGACACGCCCACCAGGCCGCGTGTCGCGACGGTGATCGCGGGCGTGCGCTCGTCGACCATGCCGGAGTCGAACACCAAGGCGCAGTCGGCTCCGCGCTCGTCCTCGCGGATCCACCGGAGCGCCGACGCGGACCCGATCTCCTCCTCGCCCTCCACCCAGAAGCGCACGTTCACAGGCAGCTCGCCGGCGCGTGCCAAATCGCACCCCGCGTGCAGCAGCGGCAGGAAGTTCCCCTTGTCGTCCGCGGCGCCGCGGGCGTAGAGCCGGCCGTTGCGCTCGGTGGGCTCGAACGGCGGGCTGTCCCAGGCGTCGATCGAGCCGACATCCTGCACGTCGTAATGCCCGTAGGCGAGCACGGTGGGAGCGCCCGCCCGGCTCGCGCGCAGCTCGCCGATGGCCATCGGATGGCCGCCGTCGACCGTCACCAGGCCGGCCTCGCCGCCGGCGCCCTCGATCCGCTCGCAGACCCACTCCGCGGCGCGCTTCAGCGCGTCAGCGTCGCCCCCGCCGGTGGAGATTGAGGGGATGCGGAGGAACTCGTCGAGCTCGTCGCGGATCGACGGCATGCGGGGATGCTAGGCGCAGCTCGGCCAGGGCGTGGTGCCGCTGCGCCGGTACAGCTTGAGGGCGATCCGGTCCTGAGTGGCCTCAGAGGCGTCGGCCGGGTCGCCGGTGCCGCCCAGCGCCTTCCAGGTGGAGCGCGTGAACTGGTACTTGCCGCGGTAGCGACCGTCCGGTGAGACGATGGTGGGGTCGCCGCCGGACTCGCACTTGGCGATCTTCCGCAGCACCCGCGGCAGGCGCACCGTGCTGTCATCGGTGGTCTCGGCGGCCGTGCTGGTGACCGCCTTCAGGCCGAGTGCCTTACGCGTCTGAGGGCCGACCACCCCGTCGGCGGTGAGGCCCCGGCGGCGCTGGAAGCGCCTCACGGCACGCTCGGTGGCGCGGCCGAAGTCGCCATCCGCCGGGGTGATGCGCAGTCGCTTCTGGAGGCGCTTGACGGCCGGTCCGCTGTCGCCGCGCTCGAGCACCACCTCGTCACTGGTCGGCGCAACCGCGCTCGGTGCCGCGATCGCTGAACCGCTCAGGCAGAGCAGCGCGACGATGAGCACCGTGGCCAGCCCCAACGGGCGGCATGCGGCAACGACTCTGACTGGCACGTCTGGTGTCCCCTTTCCGGTGCCTACGAGGTGAGCTGACGGGCTCGCGCTGGAAAGTGCGCTACGCCGCTCGATGCGCGGCGATTCGCCCCGGCGACCTACTGGGTCGCGTTGGTTCCCCCGTTTCCGGTCATCGGGACGACCGGAACTCGGCGATTCGACTTAGAACTAACTACGAGGTCCGTAGGAAAGCAGATCGATCGGCCGCGTGCGCCGACGTCTAGCTGGGCGGCTCGAGTAGATCGTCCACCACGGCGACGATGTCAACGGGCTCCCCTGCCTCCACTCGGGCCAGCTCCTCGTCCGCTGTCTCTTCCTCACCGGCGGGCTCCGGCTCGGTCGCCGCCACCTCCGGCTCGGCAGCGTCCACCAGCGCGAACTCCTCCTCGAGCGGGAGCGGAATGGCGTTCATCTCGTCGGTCACCGGACCCATCTCGAGCTTGGAATCGCCGGCCGGCTCGATCTCGAGCGGCCCCGGACCCGACCCGGGCAGCTCGGGTGCCGGCGGCTCGAGCCGGCGGCGCAGCCACACGCCCGCCACGCCGGCGGCTATCAGCAGAAGGAGGAGACGCCTGAGCGCGGTCACTGAGCGGACCATACGAGCGCCACCGGATAGCCTCGCGGGCGTGGACCTGGGTCTCGACGGCAGGACGGCGCTGGTCACGGCGGCCTCGCGCGGGATCGGCTTCGGCATTGCCGCCGCACTCGCCGCCGAGGGTGCCCGTGTGGCCGTGAGCTCCCGCTCCGCCGAGCGGATCGAGGCGGCCGCGAGCAAGATCGGCGCGCGCCCGTACGTGCACGACTCCGGCGACGTGGATGGGGCCGCCGGCCTGGTCGAGCGGGTGGAGGCCGACCTCGGCCCCCTGGACGTGCTCGTGACGAACACCGGCGGACCGCCCGCGAGCGCGGACTCGCTGGAGCTGACGCGCTACCAGTGGGAGGAGGCGTACCGCCAGCTGGTGCTCGCGCCGATCGCCCTGATCACGCCCGCGGTGGCGGGCATGCGCGAGCGCGGCTTCGGCCGCATCCTCGGGGTGTCCTCAAGCAGCGCCCGCGAGCCGATCCCCGGCCTGATGCTCTCGACCGCGCACCGAAGCGGGCTGCTCGGCGCCTACAAGCAGCTGGCGCGAGAGGTGGCCCGCGACGGCGTGACCGTGAACACCCTGCTCCCGGGCCGCATCGCCACCGATCGTCTCAAGGAGAACTACGGCTCGCTCGAGGCCGCCGAGGAGGTGGCCGCCGGGCAGGTGCCCAGCGGCCGCCTCGGGCGGGTTGACGAGATCGCGGCCGCGGCCGCGTTCCTGTGCTCGGAGCCCGCGAGCTACGTGACCGGAGTCGCGCTGCTCGTGGACGGCGGCCTGACCCAGAGCGTTTAGCTAGGCCCGGAGCGGCTCCCGCTCAGGCTCGAGCGCGAGGTCGAGCACCTCGCCCACCGTCATCACCGGGTGGAAGGCCATCTGCTCCCGGACCTCCTCCGGCACCTCGTCCAGGTCGCCCCGGTTGCGCTCGGGGATGATCACGTCGGTCAGACCCGCGGCATGTGCCGCCAGCACCTTCTGCTTGAGCCCGCCGATCGGGAGCACCCGGCCCTGGAGCGTCACCTCGCCGGTCATGCCGACGGTGTGACGCACCGGCCGCCCGCTCAGCAGCGACGCCAGAGCGGTGGTCATCGTGATCCCCGCGCTCGGGCCGTCCTTCGGGATGGCTCCCGCCGGCACGTGCACGTGGAACTCGCGTGCGTCGAACGAGTCGTCGTCCACACCCAGCTCGTCCGCGTGACCGCGGACGTAGGAGAGCGCGATCCGAGCCGACTCCTTCATCACGTCGCCGAGCTGGCCGGTGAGCACGAGGCCGTCCTTGCCCTTCATCGAGGTGGCCTCGACGAACAGCACGTCCCCGCCCGCTCCGGTCACAGCCAGGCCGGTGGCCACGCCGGCCACGGCCGTGCGCTCAGCCGACTCCTGGAAGAACCGCTGCCTGCCGAGCGCGTCGCGCACCACGTCGAGGTCCACCGTGACCGGTGCCTCCACCTGTGCCGACGCCAGCCGCGTCGCGGTCTTTCGCAGCAGCGTGCCGAGCTCACGCTCGAGCCCGCGCACGCCCGCCTCGCGGGTGTACTCGGTCACGATCGCGCGCAGCACGTCGTCGGTGATCTCCACCTCGTCCTCTCGCAGCCCGTTGCGCTCACGCTGGCGCGGCCAGAGGTAGCCCTTCGCGATCGACACCTTCTCCTCGGTGGTGTAACCGTCGAAGCGCACGACCTCCATGCGGTCGAGCAGCGGCGCCGGGATCGTCTCGGCCACGTTGGCGGTCGCGATGAACACGACCTCCGACAGGTCGAGCTCCACGTCCAGGTAGTGGTCGCGGAACGAGTGGTTCTGCGCCGGGTCGAGCACCTCGAGCAACGCCGCGCTCGGGTCCCCGCGCCAGTCGGCGCCGACCTTGTCGACCTCGTCGAGCATGATCACCGGGTTCATCGTCCCGGCGTCGCGCAGGGCACGGACCAGCCGCCCCGGCAGCGCGCCGATGTAGGTGCGTCGGTGGCCGCGGATCTCCGCCTCGTCACGCACGCCGCCCAGCGACATGCGCACGAACTCACGGCCCGTGGCCCGTGCGATCGACTCGCCGATCGACGTCTTGCCCGTGCCGGGCGGCCCGATCAGCGTGAGGATCGCGCCGGAGCGCTTGTCCTCGGCGATGCCGCGCTCCTCGCGCAGCTTGCGCACGGCGATGTACTCGACGATGCGGTCCTTCACGTCCTCGAGTCCCGCGTGGTCGGCATCCAGCACCTCGCGCGCGTGGACGGGATTGAGGTCCTCGTCCGAGCGCTTGCTCCACGGCACGGACACGAGCCAGTCGAGGTAGGTGCGGATCATCGACGCCTCACCTGAGGAGTCGCCCATGCGCTCCAGCCGCCCGAGCTCGCGCTCGGCCTGCTCGCGCACGTCGTCCGGCATGCCGCCTTCCTCGATCTTGGCGCGGTACTCCTCCGCGACCGAGCCCTCGTCCTCGCCGAGCTCCTTGCGGATCGACTCCATCTGCTTGCGCAGGAAGTACTCCCGCTGCTGCTTCTCGGCGCCGGACTGCACATCGTCGCGGATGCGCGTGCGCACCTGCATCTCGGCCAGCCGCTCGCGCTGCATCGCAACGGCCTTCTCCAGGCGCTCGGTCACATCGAGCGTCTCGAGCAGCTCTACCTTCTGGTCGTAGCTCAGGTCGGGTGCGTACGCCGACGTGTCGGCCAGCGCGCCCGGCTCGGTGATCGAGCGGACGAACGCCGAGATGCGCCCGTCGTCGCCACGCAGCTCGAGGAGCTCCTCCACGATCGCGCGGTACTCACGCTCGAGCTCGCGAGTGCGGCCGTCGACCGGCTCGGCGTCGGGGTGCGGGGTCACGTCGACCCGCAGCACGCCCATGGCATCGCTCGACGCCGCGCCGATCTGGGCACGGTGAAGACCGTTCAGCAGAGCGGCTCGTGCGCCGCCGGGGAGCTTGATCCGCTCGCCCACCTCAGCCACGGTCCCGACGCTTGCGAACTCGTCGCCCTTGCGGGGGACCAGCACGACGCGTTCCTCGTCGCCGACGTCGACCGCCAGCGTGACCGACATGTTGGGGAAGACGACTGAATCGTCCACCGGTATCAGTACGAGTCTCTCCATCAGATTTTCTCCATCCTGCTCAGCAGAAGCTCACTTACGTTTCGTAAGAGTCTAGCGGGCAGGTGGACGGGAGATCGACCGCGACCGCGCCGGGTGCGATGCTGCCCGCCGTGAGCGCCGAAGGCGAGTTGCGAGCCCGCCGGGCGGCCGCCGAGGCGGCGGCGGCGCTCGTGGAGCCGGGCATGACGATCGGCCTCGGATCGGGCCGGGCGGTGTGGGCCGTGATCGAGCTCCTCGCCGAGCGCGACGGCGTGCGCGCGGCCGTGGCCTCCGAGCGCACAGGCGAGCTTGCGGTGGCGGCCGGCATCGAGATCGTGGAGCTGGACGGGCGAGCGCCGCTCGACCTGGCTCTCGACGGCGCGGACGAGGTGGACCCCCGCCTCGGGCTGATCAAGGGCGGCGGCGGGGCGCTCCTGCGCGAGAAGATCGTGATCTCGGCCGCGAGCCGGTTCGTGGTCGTGGCCGAGACGCCCAAGCTGGTCGAGCGGCTCGGCGAGCGCACGCGGCTCCCTGTGGAGGTGGTGCGCTTCGGCTGGCCCGACACCCGGCGCCGCCTGGCGGAGCTCCTGCCGGACCCCGAGCTGCGCCTGGTCGAGGACCAGCCCTACCTGACAGACGAGGGCCACCTGATCCTCGACTGCCCGATACCGAGCGCCGTGGACCCCGGGCACCTGGCTGTGCGCATCGAGTGCCTGCCCGGCGTGGTGGAGCACGGCCTGTTCCTGGGCATGGCCGAGCGCGCGCTGCTCGGGCGCCCGGACGGCGGCGTGGACGTGCTCGAAGCGCCCGCCTAGCGGCGCTCACAGGTCACCGGCACCCACCGCGGTCGCGCCCGCCCTCCCCCGGTCGCCCGCCGGCCGCACCAGCAGGCGCACCTCGCGGCCGTAGTTCTCGGCCGCCGCCAGGTACACGGCCTGGCGTACCGTCACGCGCAGCGTGGCCCGCGCCGTGGCCGCCGCGGCGGCGCCCTCATCGGCGCCGCCCTCGGGCGGCCCGCTGGCGAGCAGCTCCACCCCCTCCAGCGCGAGCACGGTGCGTCCGCTCCCGGCGCCGGGCTCGCTCGACACCAGCACGTCCACGCGCGTGCCCGCGGGGACGGCGGCCAGGCCGCTCCCGCCGGCCACCGCCACGTCGACCGCCCGCTCCCCCGGGCCGAGCGTCCCCGGGCGCCGGCCGGAGCGAGCGCCGCGCAGGCGGCTGGCCGTGAGATAGCTCCCGCGCGGCAGGGCCGTGGCCGGCCGAGCGCCGGCGGCCTCGCCGACCGCCGCCAGCGCGTCCGGCGGCACGTAGCGAGCGGGCACTCGCACGACCGCGAGCGCGCCTCGGGGTATGGCCGTGTCGGGCTCGAGGTCGCGCGTGGCCACCACCACGGGCAGAGGCGCGCCCACGCGCGCCTCCACGTCGCGCTCGATGTCGCGGACACGCGACGCGGCCAGGCCCCCACAGGCGAGCGCCAGCGACAGCAGCAGGAACCCGCGCCGGCGGGTGCTCACGCAGCGCGCGGCGCGTCGGTGGGGAGGTCGAGGGCGGCCACCACGTGGTCGCCCTCCATGCGCACGTCGAGCCGCCCGCCGAGCTCGTGGGTGGCCTCCTCGGCGATCGCGAGGCCGCGTCCGCGGCCGGGCTCCGGCGCGCGTGCCGGGCCGCGCAGGTTGCGCAGCTCCAGCCGCACCCCGGAGGCAATGGCGCGGGTGCGCAGCTCGGCGCGCCCGCTCCCGTGCTCGGCTGCGTTCGCGAGCAGGTTGCCGAGTGCCTGGGCCAGGCGCCCGCGGTCGGCGCTCAGCTCGACCTCTGGCATGACCGGACCAGCGGCGTCGATGGAGGAGCGCCAGGGTGCAAGCGACCCGTCGATGAAGCGCCCAAGGTCCACGGACACCCGGCCGGCCGGTGCGCGCCGGCCTGCGCGAGCAGCGTCCAGGTCGGCGAGCCCGGCACCGAGCCGGTCGAGCTGGACCTCGACCCCGTCTACCGGTGGACCCGAGCCGTCGCCGCGGCGCCAGCTCTGGCAGACGAGCGCAAGAGCGGTGGCGGCGCCACGCAGCTCGTGCTCCGCGCACGCGACCCGCTCGAGGCGCCGACGCAGGCGCTGGACGCGCGCGATCGCCAGGACCAGCGCCGCGAGCGCGAGCAGCGGGGCGCCCGCGCCAGTCACAGCGCGTCCGTCAGCCGGTAGCCCACGCCGCGCACGTTCAGCACCCAGCTGCGCGACGAGCCGCGCAGCTTCTTGCGCAGCCGGCACGCGTGCGCGTCGAGAGTGCGCGTGTTGCCCATCGAGCGATATCCCCAGACGTCGCGCAGCAGCTCGTGCTTCCCGTAGACGCGAGTGGGTTCCTCGGCCAGCGCCCGCAGAAGCGCGAACTCCTTGGCCGCGAGGTCCACGCGCTCGCCGCCGAGGGTGACGGCGCGCGTGACCGGATCGACGGTGAGCTCGCCCACCCTCAACACCCCCCGCCGCCCGCGGCCCTCGGCGCGCCGCAACAGCGCGTGCACCCTGGCCACCAGCTCCGGATAGAGAAAGGGCTTGCACACGTGGTCGTCGGCCCCGCGGGCGAAGCTGCGCACGCGGTCGGAGTCCCCGGCGCGGCCGGTCAGGACGATCACCGGCAGCTGCGAGTCCACCCGCGTGGTCAGGCCGTCCGCGCCGCGCACGCGGTCAAGGAGCTCGAGGCCGCTGCCGTTCTCGAGCGTCAGGTCGAGCAACAGGAGGCTGGGTGCGCGCGTCTCGATGGCTCGCAGCGCTTCGTCAGCACCGGCCGCCGCGAAGACCGTGAAGCCGTCTGCCGCCAGGTTGTCGGCGAGGAAGCGCCGCGTGGCCTCGTCGTCCTCGGCGAGCAGTATCGAGCGGGCGGCGTGCACCCCAGGTCAAGCGGTCTTGAGCGAAAACTCACCCCCGCGCTGCAACCCCGGTTGCAATGCAGGCCCGGAGAAGGAATCGGACCTATGATGGCGACGCCTGCCCGGCCCCACGGGGCCCCACTGAATATGGACACAACCCGCCGCGGAAATTACGAGTCCGGCTCCGACTACGTGCTCGAGTACGGAGAGCTTCGCTTCACGTTCAACGAGCGTGATTTCACGGAGCGCGTGGAGCAGGCTGCCACAAAGCTCGGCTTCGTGGACGGACCGCTCGGGCTCGACGAGCGCGAGGACCTCGTGAACCTTGCGGTGAACGGCGAGGTGCACGAGCCGCACTCCGAGCTCGGGGACCACATCAACCTCTGCTGGGGCGACCTGCACGGACCCTCCGAGCGCTCGCTCGTGCACTGGATCCGCCGGCTCGTGTTCCGTGGCGCCTGGCTCGACCAGCGCGTGCTCGAGGGCGAGCTCGAGGTGGTCTTCAACGACACCGACCACTCCTTCGGCTACGCCCAGCCGGACCGCAACTTCGAGCTCATCGAGCTCTCGCCGGAGCCCTCGTGGCGCCGGGTCGCCTACCGGCGCTAGTTGACGCTCGTCCCCCTCGGGTCATAGGCTTTGTTGCAGTCGCGCTGCAACTAACTGCGCGTTCAGCGAGTTCGACGGAGGGTGGAGAGAGTGAAGCGGAGTCTGCTGATCGGCCTTGGGGCCTTGGTGGCGTGCGCGACGGTGTTCACGCCGGCGGCGAGCGCGAAGGACAAGCTGCTCACGTTCTACTCGCCGAAGATCAAGTCGCTGCCGTACGTGCACGACTCCCATCACGTGAATCTGCAGCCGGACGGCAAGCAGGCGCCGGCCGTGCCCGGATACATCACCGGCTTCGCGGAGCAGGCCCTGGTCGACAGCAAGAACCCCAAGGCCAAGCCGCTGCCGATCGCCAAGATGATGGTCCACCACTTCCTCTACTTCGCGCAGGGTCGCGTGGACGAGGCGCCCGGCGGCTGCTGGAGCGGCGCCGGCTTCATCGGTGGACGCGGCGAGGAGCACCCGACCGGCGGCCCGCTGCTCGGCACCAACCCGGCCTTCCGCGCCAAGTACGGCATCCGTAACGAGAACCGCGACGGCAAGGCCCCCGGGTGGAGCCTCACCGCGATGGTGATGAACCACTACAAGAAGCCGAAGTCGTTCTACGTCCGCACGCGGGTCTACTACACGACCGAGAAGCGCACCTCGGTGCAGCCGCTCGTGATCGGCAAGTGCTCCCAGCTCTCGAACGGCATGTCCTACGACGTGCCCGGCGGCGGCAAGAAGGGCTCGAACTTCGTGGATCAGAGCGACTGGGTCGCGCCGTTCAACGGCCGGATGCTGATGGCGTCCTCGCACCAGCACGGCGGCGCGAAGTACCACACGCTGCAGAGCCTCACGTGCAAGCGCCGCCTGTTCAAGGCGCCCGTCTACCACGCCCCCGCCAACCACGTCTACAACACGATCCGGCCGATCCTGCACGAGCCGGGTCCGATCGGCACGGGCGCGTACGCGAGCTACAGGGGCATCCCGATCAAGCAGGGCGAGGTGTTGCGACGCACGGCCGTGCACGAGAACCACAACCTGCACGTGGCCTCGATGGGCTTCTGGGCCACCTGGTTCGTGAAGGACGACTCGGTGAAGCAGTGCGGCAAGATGCCCAAGGACATCGTCGAGATCAACAGGCCCAAGCGTTTCGACCGCACGCCGAACTACGAGCTCGAGGTGCCGCAGCTGGCCAAGCCGGTCGGGGCCTTCGCGAAGTTCGACGGGAACGCGCTGACCGTGGGCGACGACTTCTTCCGGCCCGGAAGGATCACGTCGAAGGTCGGCCAGCCTGTGACCTGGCGGTTCTCCGGCTCGAAGCCGCACTCCGTCACGGTCGCCAACGGCCCGCGCGGATTCTCATCCGTGTACTGGGGCACCGAGCGCGGCACCTACACCGTCACGCCGAAGGTGAAGGGCACCTACAAGCTGGTCTGCCTCGTCCATCCAACGACGATGGCTGAAACGCTGGTAGTGAAGTAACTACTTGAGGTTGTCGGCGCGCAGAGTCCCGCTCTGCGCGTCGGCCACCTTGGGCTCGCGTGAGCCGGGACCGGCCGGCTCCAGCACGATCCGAGTGGTGGCCCAGCGGAGGGCGTCGGAGTCCTCGCCGGTCACGGCGAAGACGGTGAGCGATCCGCCCTCCTCGAGCTTGCGCCCGGCGCCGAACACGCGCCGCCGCGCGCCGCTGGGAAGAGAGTCGAGCGAGTCCACGACCACCACGGCGTTGGCGCCCTGCTCGACGGCGCGCTTGGCGCGCTCGACCGCGAGCTCGGCGGCCTGGGCCTGCGGCTCGGGCGGCCGGTCGAAGCTGCCGCCCACGCTCTGCCCGGCGATGGCGTTCCATTCGGCCACTTCCTCGGGCCGGACGCTGACGAGGGCCACCTGAACATTCAGATCCGGGTGCTTCTCGGCGAGCGTGGACACGATCACGCGCAGGAGGGTGGTGGCACCGGAGCCGGGGGCGCCGGCGATCGCAACCCGCGAGCCGAGCCCGTACGGGATCGCCTCGAGCGCGCCGGGCGCCGTCAGGCGCTCCGACGGGAAGACCGGCGTGAGGTCGTTGAACCAGGCGCGCTGCGCGACCGGCTCCGCGTCGGCGCCGTTGACGCTCTCCACGTGCACGAGCGACGGGTGGCGCTCGTTGCGCCGTGCCGGGCGCACCGGGCCGCTGACCTCGTCGCCGGAGCGCAGCTCGCAGCGGCGGATCTGGGCGGGCGATACGTACACGTCGTCGCGCGAGTGCTGCGCGGGATCCGAGCGCAGGAAGGCGCTCCCGTTGGGAAGCACGTCGAGCACGCCGGTCACGAGTTTTTCTTCGGCGACCGGCTCCGGCTGCACCTCGGGCTCCTCCTCCACCGGCGGCGGAGCGTCCTCCTCGAAGTCCTCGTCCTCGTCCTCGTCGGACTCCTCGTCCTCGTACCTGGGCTGGACGTCCTCGTCGTCCGAGGGGGTCTCGAGCGCCTCAGCCTCGGGAACCTCGTCGGGCTCGTGCTCGTCGGCGTCGTCCGGCGCGTCCGCGCCGTTTCCGCCCTGGCCGCGCAGGATGGCCTCCACGAGGTCGGCCTTCCGCATGCCGCGGAAGCCCTCGAGGCCCAGCTCGGACGCGATCGCGTGAAGATCGGCGAGCGGGCTCTTCTCTAGTTCCTTGCGTTGTAGAACGGGCACGAAGTTAGAAACCCTACTCACCGTGGCGGGCGATGCTCAGGTCGCGTCCTCCACCGCGTCCAGGACCAGCTGCATCAGGAGGCCCAGCGCCGTGTCCACGCTGGCGTTGTCGATCACGGCCACGTTCTGCGCCCGGGCGCGCTCGGCGAGGTGGTCCTGGAGCCGCCGGATCTCGTAGAAGGCGGCGAGGTAGCGCTCCGAGGGACGGGTGCCCGGGCGGTGGGAGAAATGGCCGCGATGCAGCTCGGCGTCCTCCACCACGAGGATCGCCTCCACGAGCACGCAGCGCTTGCGGATGTCCTCGCCGAGGGCGCCCGGGAGCACGTGCACACCCTCGAGCACCATCGGCTTGGCCTCGTTGGCGGCGCGCTCCACCATCGCCTCCGTGGCGATGGCCACGTGGCCCGCCTGGTCGGCATACCCCTCCAGCCCGCCGGCGGCGAACGCCGAGTGGTGCACGGACGGCATCGCCTCGGCGGTGAAGAAGGCGCGCAGCACCTGCCTGATCACGTCCGTGGCGATCACGCGGTTGATCCCGAGCCGGGCGGCGAGCATGGTGGCGAGGGTGGACTTGCCCACCCCGGTGGTGCCGCCGAGCAGCACCACGAGCGGGCGCTCGAGCCGGCCCAGCCGGCTCCAGGCCCGGAAGCGGCGCACCGCCGGCTCCCCCTCCTCGGCCAGCAGCACCTCCTCGGTCACCCCCCGCAGCGCCTCCACGTCCATCTCGGTGAGCCCGCGCTCCCCCAGCACACGCTCGACGTCGCGCGCGAGCTCGAACGATCGCTCCGGCAGGAGGCCGATCGCGGACAGGCTCTGCGCCATCAGGCCCTTCGAGTAGGGCAGTCCGTGGCCCTTGTGGAACACGATCGTCTCAGCCATCGCCCCACACCTCGAGCAGGGCCTCGTCCACGCCGACGGGCCGGTTGCGGACGAAGGCCACGCGCGCTCCCTCCGTGGCCGCGCGGCGCGCCACCGTGCGGATCGCCGCCGCCTTGAGCTCCGTCAGGTAGAGGTCGCAGCCGGCCGCGGCGGCCCGGTCCAGGTCCTCGGCCAGCCGGTCCCTGCGTGCCAGGTTGGTGGACGCCACCAGCGGCTCCACCCCCTCACAGCTCTCCGCGCCGGTGGTGAACAGAGCCACCCGGGCCCCGTCCGGCACGGGCTCTGCCGGCTCGGGCGCCATCGAGAACCGCACCGCGCCGTCAGGCGCGGCGGCGCCCTCGGCCGCCAGGACGAGGTCCGCGCGAAGGATCCGGTACTCCGCGAAGGGCTCGGGCGTCCCAGCCCCGACCACGCACACGGTGCGATCGACCGCCACCGGCGGGATGCAGGCGCCGGAGCCCTCGAACAGGATCGTCCCCGGGTCCATCGAGGCCGCCAGGGCGGCCCCGTCGAGCACGTTGGACTCGGCGGGCTGGCCGGTGAGGCCTCCTCCCACGCGCCGGCAGCCGACCGTGGGCACGCCCGCCAGCACCGCGTCCTCGAGGTAGTCCGAGGCGGCATGCTCGCCGCGCGCGTCGATCTCGAGCAGCTCCGCGAGGCCCATCCCCGCGGGCGCCGAGCGTGGCTCCGCCGGGCCGCCGCGGCCCATGCAGACCATCACCGGGTTGGCCCCGTGGTCGCGCAGCAGCGACGCCCAGTGGCCGGCCACGGCCGTCTTCCCGGTGCGCTTGCCGGTGCCGATCACGGCGAGCTTGGCCGCGTCGCCGGGCACCTCGGCGTAGGCCGGCGGGTCGAGCCGGGCTCCCGGCAGCTCGTAGACGAGGCCGAGGTGGAGCGCCAGCGATGCGTACGCGAACCTCCGGCTCGCATCGAGCACCGGCTCGTCGGCCAGGTCCACGACCGCGCTCGCGTCCGGCGCGAGCCTCCTCAGCGCGGCGGGCGCGTCCACGTCGACCGGCCGTCCGTAGAGCTCGTCGAGCGGGGCCGCGCCGAGCTTCTCCTCGCCGCCGCAGAAGACCACGCCCGCCAACCCGCGCTCGGCGTCGAGCCGGTCGAGCGCGTCCATAACCGCCCCCGGATGGTGCTCGCCGTCGATGAGGGCGATGACGGGGCCTTCGGGCACCTCAGCCGCGGGCCGTCTCGCCACGCAGCGACGAGTCCTTCTCGTACTCGTAGGTGCGCGGGTCGAACGACAGGATCGCGTCCTCCTCTTCCTGACCCGGTGTCCGGCGGAGCACGCGCACGCGCTCCGGGGACGCCTCCACCACGTTGTAACAGGGCTTTCCCTTGCCCCTCAGTCGGGTCGTGGAGACCGTGCCGGCGTTGACCACGAACAGGTCCTCGAGCCGCCACGCGTAGGGCACGTGCTTGTGCCCGGACAGCACCAGGTGCACTCCGGCGCGCTGGAGCGTCTCGAGCGTGTCGCCCGCGTCGTGCACGATGTTGCGCTCGCGCCCGGTGCCGGGCACCGGCAGCAGGTGGTGGTGGAGCACGAAGACCCGCAGGTAGGCCTCCTGGGAGCCGAAGCGCTCGCCAATCCACTCGTAGCGCCCGCGCCCGATCACCCCGTGGTCGAGGTCGGGCTCCGTGGAGTCCACGGCCAGGATCGACACGCCGGTGACGTGGAGCTCCGAGCGGCGCTCGCCGAAGAGCTCCTCGAAGTGCACGTAGCCGACGTTGCGCGAGTCGTGGTTGCCCGGGATCACGATCATCCGCTCGCAGGAAATCCGGCCGAGGTACTCCGCGGCCAGCTCGTACTCGCCGCGGAAGCCGTCGTTGGTGAGGTCACCCGAGATCACCACCACGTCCGGGCAGAGCTCGTTCACCTCGTCGATCGCCTGCACGAGCAGCTCGGGCACGAAGTGCGGCGAGCCGCAGTGGATGTCGGAGAGCTGGGCTATCCGGAACGGATTCACACCGCCGGCTCCCGGCGCAGCTCGTCGGGCAGGCGCGTCTCCTGCGACAGCTCCACTTCGCCGCGCAGCGCGGCGCGCACGGCGAGGTAGTCGCGCACCGCGGCCACGTCGTGCACTCGCAGGATGGACCCAACCCCGTCGGCCACGGCCCCCACCGCCGCCAGCGTGCCGGCCAGCCGCTGCGACGGCGGGCGCTCGGTGATCACCCCTATGAAGTCCTTTCGCGACAGGGCCAGCAGCAGTGGGCGGCCGAGCGCGCGCACCTCGTCGAGCCGGCGCAGGACGGTGACCGACTCGGCCGGGGTCTTGGCCAGGTCCACGCCGGGGTCGAGCACGATCTGCTCGTCGGCCACGCCGCGGCTGCGCGCCTCCGCCGAGCGCTCGGACAGCAGCCCGATCACGTCGTCCACCACGTCGTCGTAGTCGGGATAGGCCTTCAGCTTGGGAGCCGCCCGGGTGTGGGTGACCACCAGCGCCGCGCCGCTCCGCGCGCAGGCGTCGGCCAGCTCGGGCTCGGATAGCCCGCTCACATCGTTGATCATCGCCGCGCCCGCCGCCAGCGCGGCACGCGCCACCGGCGCTCGCCACGTGTCCACCGAGACCGTGAGCCCACCCGTGGCCAGCCGCTCCACGAGCGGCACGACGCGCACGATCTCCTCGTCCACCGGCACCGCGGGCCTGTCAGTGCGGCCGGACTCGCCGCCCACGTCGATCAACTCGGCGCCCTCCGCCGTCAGGCGCTGGGCCAGCTCCACCAGCTCGTTGAGGGTCTTGGGCCGCTGGGCGTCTGAGAAAGAGTCGGGCGTGGCGTTCACGATCCCCATGAGCACGGGCTCCTCGAGCGAGAGCGTGCGCCCGCGCAGCGTCAGCCGGTCCGCGCTCACGCGGCCTCCTCCGGCGCCTCGAGCGCCTCCGCCGGCGCCGTCGGCACGAGCCCCTCCGCGAGCGCCACCTTGCGCCAGCCGGCCAGCTCCGCCTGCACCCGCTCGTCGCTCCACCCGAGCTCCCCGGCCACGGCGCGGGCGGCCCGCACGGTGCCGTCGGCGCCCGGGGCCGCGAGCTCGCGAGCATCGAGGAGCCCCAGGCGGGTTCGGCGCAGCAGCACGTCCGAGAGCGACAGCACCTGCTCGCGCCGGGCCGCGAAGGCCGCCTCCGCCACCAGGTCGGGCAGCGCCGGGCTCACTCGCTCCGCGAGCGCCGGGTCCCCGGCCGCCATCTCCATCACCTCGTGCGCCGCGTGGCCGTAGCGCCCCACGAGGTGGGCGCGGCTGGCCTCGTCCACTCCGGAAACGGCCTGGAGCGCATCCGGCTCGATCGGAAGCCCGAGCGGGATCTCATGCGTGCGGCAGGGCGCGTCGCGCCCCTCACGCTCCACCAGCCGGTCCACCGCCATCTTGGCCATCCGCCGCCACGTGGTGAGCTTGCCGCCGGTGATGGTCACGAGGCCGGAGCTGGTCTCGTAGAGCTCGGCCTTGCGGGAGATGTCCACCGACTTCTTCGGGTCCCCGGTCGAGATCAGCGGGCGCACCCCCGCGTAGGCGCCCACCAGCTCCTCGGCGCCGATGTCGGTCGCGAAGAACGAGTTGACGGCGTCGAGCAGGTACTCCACGTCGGCACCCGAGGCGGGCACATGGTCGAGGTCGCGCTCCTCGTAGTCGTTGTCGGTGGTGCCCACCAGCGTGCGCCCGAGCCACGGGAGCACGAACACCGTGCGCCCGCCGGCGGCCGGCACGATCACTCCGGCGTCCACCGCGAGCGAATCGCGCGACAGGATCACGTGAGTGCCGCGGCTGGGCCGGATGCGCGGGACCTCCTCCTCCCGGTACAGCTCGTCGGGGCGGATCCGGTCGGCCCACACCCCGGTGGCGTTGACCACGTTCGTGGCGGCCACCTCGAACTCGCCGCCGCCGTCGGCATCCCTCACGAGCACGCCGGCCGCCCGCCCGTCGCGCTCCACCAGCCCGGTGACCTCGCACCCGTTGGCCAGCACCGCGCCGAAGCGCTCGGCCTCGCCGAGCACCGTCAGCACCAGGCGCACGTCGTCGGTCTGGCAGTCGTAGAAGAGGTACGCCGCGGTGGGCTCGCGCCCGGCCAGCGCCGGCAGCATCCGCACGGTCTCGGGCCCGTCGACGGTGCGATGGCGCGCGGGGCTCCACTCGATGTCCTCGTCGCGCCCGCGGCGCCAGCTCATGGCGTCGTACATGTTGAGTCCCATGCCGAGCAGCCGGTCGGGCCGCTTGCCGCCGAAGCTGGGCACAAGGAAGGGAAGCGGCTTGACCAGGTGCGGCGCGAGCTTGACCAGCTGGGAGCGCTCCAGCAGGGCCTCGCGCACCAGCCCTAGGTCGAAGTTCTGGAGATAGCGCAGGCCGCCGTGGATCAGCTTGGACGAGCGGCTCGACGTGCCCGACGCGAAGTCGCTGCGCTCGAGGAGGGCGACGCTGTAGCCGCGCGAGGCGGCATCGAGGGCCACCCCCGCCCCGGTGATTCCCCCGCCGACCACCACCACGTCATAGGGGTCGCGCTCCAGGGCCGCCAGTGCGTCGGCGCGCGGAATCACGGCAGGAACGTTACGAACTCGCCGGGGGCAAGGCGCTCAGGCGGCTCCTTCTCCTGGCGCGGCGCGCCGAGATGGATCAGCCCGAGCACCCGCTCGCCCGCCTCCACGCCCACGGCCTCGCGGCCTTCGGCCGAGCGCAGCACGGCCGGGGTGCGCCAATAGCCCCCCAGGCCTCGCGCGTGGGCGCCGAGGAGCACGATGTAGGTGGCCACCGCGGCCGCGCAGAGATCCTCGTCGTCCTGAACCGGGTCGCCGGACTGCGTGACGGAGGCCGCCACCAGCGTGGGAGCGCGGTCGAGCTTGGCACCCGCCTCCGCACCGGCCGCCTCCTTCAGGCGCGCGAGCGACTCCGGGCCAAGGACGCGGAAGCGCCATGGGTTCGTCAGGTGGTGGTTGGGCGCCCAGCGGGCCAGCTCGAGCAGCTCCTCGAGCGTCTCCCGATCCACCGGATCGGGCCCATACGCCTTGTGGGTCCGCCGGGTGCGGATGGCCGTCTCGAGTTCCACCGCATCGACGCTACCGGATAGGTTGACAGCGGACTCGCAAGCGAAAAGGAGAGCTGATGGCGAGCGGAACCGTGCTCGTGACCGGCGCGTCGACCGGAATCGGCGAAGCCGCCGCGCTGCACCTGGCCGGACTTGGGTTCGACGTGGTGGCCGGCGTCCGCAAGGACGAGGACGAGGACCGGCTCAAGGCGGCCGGGCTCGACGCGGTCAGGCTCGACGTGACCGACCCGGCCCACATCGAGGCCCTGCGCGCCCAGTTCGCGGAACGGCCGCTGGCGGGCCTCGTGAACAACGCCGGTATCGCGGTGGCCGGGCCGCTCGAGTTCCTTCCCATCGAGAGCTTCCGCCAGCAGATCGAGGTCAACCTCATAGGACAGGTGGCGGTCACCCAGGCGGTGCTGCGGGCGCTCCGCGCCGCTCGCGGGCGGATTGTCAACGTGACCTCGATCGGCGGTCGTATCGCCTTTCCGATGATGGGTCCGTACCACGCGTCCAAGTTCGGGCTCGAGGGAGTCAGCGACTCGCTGCGGCGCGAGCTGCGCCCCCACGGCGTGCATGTGATCGTGGTCGAGCCCGGTGGGGTCAAGACTCCGATCTGGAAGAAGGGCACGGAGCGCGCCGACGAGATGGCCGCCTCGATGCCACCCGAGGCGCAGCAGCTCTACGGGCCGATGATCGAGGCGCTGCGAGCAGAGTCGCTCAAGACCGCCGAGCGGACCGGAATCGAGGCGAGCGAGGTGGGCGAGGTGATCGGCACCGCGATGACCGCCGACCGCCCGAAGACGCGCTACGTGGTGGGCCGCGACGCCAAGTCCCAGTGGGCGATCGCGAAGCGGGTGCCGGACCGCTTGATGGACCGCCTGATCGCCCGCGCGTTCAACTAGGTGCGGTAGACGGGCTCGCTGGGATCGAGGCTGGAGAGGAAGCGCTCCAGCGCGCCGAGGGCAACGCGCTGCAGCCCGGGTCCGAAGCTCACCCGCGCCACACCCCACGACTGCAGCTCCGCGAACGTCGGCGAACCCGGACGGACGAGCACGTTCACCGGCGCCCCCAGATCCGTGACGAACGAGCGGATGTCCTCCGGCTCGGACAGGTTGATCGGATACACGCAGTCGGCCCCGGCCTCCACGTAGAGGCGCGCGCGCCGCAGCGCCTCGCCGATATCCGGCGTGTCCACCCGGGCGTTCAGCACCACGTCGGTGCCCGCCGCGCGGCCCGCGTCCTTGACGGCGGCCAGCCGCGCTCCCTGGGCATCCGCGTCCACGAACTCGCCGTCGCCGTGGTGTTCGGTGTCCTCCAGGTTCATCCCGACGCCCCCGGCGCCGAGCAGACCTGCCACGAGCTCGGCAGGCTCGAGCCCGTATCCCGCCTCCAGGTCCACCGTGACCGGCAGGTCCACGGCCGAGGCGATGCGCCGCACCGCGGCGAACATCTCGCCGGGCGGGATCGTGTCGTCGTCCGGATATCCGAGCGAGGCGGTGACCGCCGCGCTGGCGGTGGCGAGCGCGGGATGGCCCTGCCCGGCCACCAGCTGCGCGGAGGACACGTCCCAGACGTTGGCCAGCACCAGCAGCTCGTCAGCCAGCAGCAGGGCACGGAGGCGCTCGGCGTGAGCCGGAAGGTCGGCCATGCCGGTACTCAATCAGCCGAGGGCCGGCGGGCCAAGCGCAGCAGCCGGCGGCGGAACGGCACGAGCGCGGCGATCACCGCCGTGGCGGCCAGGACCATGACCCACGCCGGCACGCCGCCGCCGTCCGATTCGCCGCCCCCGTCGTCCACCACGAGGCCCGTGGGCTTGCCGGCGCCCTGCGAGGTCTCGGCCTGGCCCGAGCTGGGCGACTCGCCTCCTCCGCCTCCTGCCGGCGCGTCCGGTGCCTTGGGCTTCTCCGTGCTCTGCGTCGGGCTCGCGGGCTTCTTCTCGGCTTGCGCCTTCGGCTTGGCGGTGGCTTTGGATGGTGCGTCCGCCGGCTCCGGCTTCGGTGCGCGCGGCACGGTGGCGATCGGCAGCGGCGCGCGGCGCAGCGCCATCAGAGCCTGGGCGGTGACCCACACCGGGGTCTGCGTGCTCGACGCGGAGTAGGCCACGCTCCCGTCGCCGGCCTGGCGGCGCCGGAGGTAGGTCAGCGCCCGCGTGACCGCCGCAGGTGCCGCATGGACCGCCACCAGCCCCTGCACCGCGTAGGACGTGGACTGGGAGTTCGACTCGCGGCCGTCCATCTGGCCGAAGCCGCCGTCGCGGTTCTGCTGCCCGCGCAGGTAGGACACGGCGCGGTGCGCCACGGCCCCGCCCGACCTGCCGGTCACCGCCAGCGCCTGGAGGGCCGCCCCGGTCATGTCGGTGTCGCTCTGAGTCGAGCGCGCGACGCCGAAGCCGCCGTCGGGATTCTGCGAGCCGGTGAGCCAGCCCACCGTGCCGCGCCGGCGCTCTGCCCCGCGGACCTCAGCGCCAGGATCCCGAACGCGGTGTAGCTCACGTAGTTGCCGATCGACCCGTCGCGGCGCCGGCGGCCGGTGATCTCCCCGAGCAGGTTGCGCCCGCCGAAGCTCCCAGCCGAGCGTCCCGCCGCACGCAGCACCATCACCGTGCGCTCCACCTCGCCGATGTCGCGCTCCGCACGCCCGGCGCGCGCCACATAGGCGGATAGCGAGCGGCCGTGGCGGCGAACGTCGCTCGGATTGTGGCCCGCCGAGGCCAGCCCGAGCGCCGCCCAGCCGCTGAACAGCACACCCGATTCCTGGCCAGGCGCGCCGCCAAAGCCGCCGTCGCGGTTCTGCGCCCCGCGCAGGTAGTGCTCGGCTCTCTCGGCGGGCGACGCGGCGTTGGCCGGCGACGCCATCACGCACGCTCCCAACACCCCCAGCGCCAGCAGCGCCGCCGTGGCGCCGGACGGCAGCGGCCAGCGCACGTCGAAGCGGCGCCGGTAGCGCGTGAGCGCGCGGATGAACGCCGGGCCGAGCAGGAGCGAGAAGCCCACGTTCCCGATCGCGTGGGCGAGGTTGTACGGCAGCGAGGTGAGGGAGATGGCCAGATACGTGTCGAGGTCCTGGCGGGCGGCGAGTGTCCACTGGTAGAGGTCCATCCAGGCGCCGAACGCCAGGCCGGCGGCGCCGCAGACGAGCGCCAGCCCGAGCCGGCTCGGCTCGCGCCCCCGCAGGGTCCGCGCGAGCAGCGCCCCGCCCACCCCGACCGCACCCCAGCCGGCCATCTGCCACACGGTCCACGGACCCTGGGAGAGGAAGACGTTCGACACCAGCGCCGCGATCGCGCCCACCGCGAACCCCGGCGCCGCGCCGAGCGCGTAGCCCGCGAAGAGGACGATGTCCGTCGTGGGCTTCACGTTCGGGACCGCCGCGAAGGCGAGGCGGCCCACCACGGCCAGAGCCGCCATCGCCGCCACCAGCGCAAGCACTCGCGACGACGGCCGCTCGTGCTCGTACCAGGCCAGTCCCGCCGCGACGGCGAGCGCAAGCAGCGCGAGCGACGAGAGCGCCCAGCTCATGCCAGCGCCTCCTCGAGCCGGTCGCGCAGCACGCCGGCGCCCTCCTCGGGGGTGAGCGCGGCGCCGTCGGTGATGCGCGCCACGTCGGTGGAGAAGTGCCACCCGCCGCCGAGCACTTCGCGAGGCGACGCGTCCGCGATCACCACACCGGGGCCGAGCAGCACCACGCGGTCGGCGAACGTGGCGGCGAACTCGGTGTCGTGGGTGGCCACCACCACCGCTGCGCCGCCGTCCGCGAGCTCCGAGCAGCGGCTGGCCAGCGCCTCCTTGTGCGCGCGGTCCATGCCGCGGGTGGGCTCGTCCAGCAGCACCGCCGCGACAGGCGGCCCTGAGAGAACGATCTCCAGCGCGAGACGCTGGCGCTCGCCTCCGGAAAGGTCGCGCGGGTTGTCGCGGCCGCGGCCCTCGAGCCCGACCCGGCGCAGCGCGTCAGGCCCGGCCTCCTCCTCGGCGTGCTCGTGCAGCAGGTAGTCCCCGGGGTTCTGGAGCAGCAGCGCCACCGGGCCGGCGCGCTCAACGCGGCCGCGCGTGGGCTCGATCAGACCCTTGAGAAGCCGGAGCAGCGTGCTCTTGCCGGCGCCGTTGCGGCCCATCAGGACCACCCGCTCGCCGGGGTGCAGCGCCAGTGTGAGCCCGCGCAGCACCGCCGGTCCGTCGTGAAGCTCCACCCACAGGTCGCGCACCCGCAGCGCGGGGTCCAACTCGTGCCGCGCGGCGGGCGGCTCGGGCGCAGGGGAAGGCGTGAGCGCGGCGTCGCGCAGGCCGGCACGCGCCTCGCGCACCGAGGTGGGCAGCGGCCCCAGCCCCGCCAGCGAGAACAACCTCGACGCCGGGGTGGCGAGCACGGGCGCGGCATCGCTCGCCCACGCGAGGAAGTCCCGCGGCGCGGCGTCGCAGACCACGCGCGAGTCCACCAGCGCCAGCACCCGGTCGGCGGCCGGGAGACAGCGCTCCAGGCGGTGCTCGGCCATGACCACGGCCGTGCCCCAGTCCTCGTTGAGGCGCCGCAGGAGCCAGACGAGCTCATCGCCGGCCACCGGATCCAGCTGCGAGGTGGGCTCGTCGAGCAGGAGCAGGGCGGGACGGCGCGTCATCGCAGCCGCGATCGCGACGCGCTGGAGCTCGCCGCCCGACAGGGTGTCGGTCCGGCGCTCGAGCAGGTGCCCAACGCCTAGCGCGAGCGCGGTCTCCTCCACCGCCCGGGCGATCGAGGCGGAGCTCTCTCCGCCGTGTTCGAGCGGCAGCTCGAGCTCGGCGCGCACGCCGCCCATCACCACCTGGGCCTCGGGCTCCTGGAGCACGGTGCCGCACACGGCGGCCAGGTCCCCGGGCCCGTGGTCGCGCACGCTCAGCCCGGCCACCGTGAGCTCACCCTCCACACGCCCACCGTGGAAATGCGGCACCAGGCCGCAGAGGGCCCGGAGCAGCGTGGACTTGCCGGACCCGGACACGCCCGCGAGCACGGTGAACGTGCCGGGGTCGAGCGACAGGTTCACGTCGCGCAGCGCCGGCTCCGCGCTCTCCGGGTACGTGTAGGAGAGGTCCCGAGCTACCACCAGCGGCTCAGGCACGAGCCACCCCCATGCGCGCCGCGCGGCCGGTGAACGGCGCGGCGGCGATCAGCACGATCGAGGCCGCCAGCGCCCACTCGGCGGCGCCGAGGTCGAGGTGGAGCTCCGGATAGGTGTCCACGTCCGCCACGCCCGCGATCCGTCCCGCCACCGCCACGGCCACGATGCCCACGCCGGCCGCGGCTATGCGGATGTCGTGGCGCGACCCCGGCACGCGCCCGCGTGACGGGCGGCCAGGCAGCGCGTAGCCGCGCAGCTCGAGCGCGGCGGCCAGGTCCACGGAGCGGTCGAGCGCACCCGCCAGCGCCGAGCGCGCCACGGCGAACCGGCCGGCCGGGTACGGGCGACAGCGCGCCGCCTCGCTCATCCGCGAGGCGTCGCGAGCCAGCACCGGCACGAGCCGTGTGGCCAGCGATGCGGTGAGGGCGGACCGGTAGGAGATCCGGCGGAAGAGGCGCAACAGCGCGTCGGGGTCCACGGCCACCGACATCAGCCAGAGCGCCACGATGATCACAACCACCCGGATCCCGGCGAGCGCACCCGCCACGGTGGCCTCGAGCGTGATGTCCACCCGATGCCCGAGCACCTCTCCGCCGCGCACCAGCAGCGTGTTCCCCTCCTGGTAGACCAGCGGATTGATGATCGCCACGAGCAGCGCGAACGGCAGCGCCACGCGCGCGGCGCCCAGCACCTCGCGGCCCACCCCGGCTCCCACCGCCGCCAGCCCGATCCCGGTGAGCGCCGCCGCCAGCACGAGCGGGTGCTGGTAGAGGGCACCCGCGAACGCGAGCGAGCAGCAGAAGAACGCCGCCACCCCCGCCCGCGCCGTGTGCAGCGCGCTGGGGCGCGGCTGGTAGGTGGGGACGAACTTCACCGGCCCTCCAGCGGCAGCTTCTCGACCCTGTCGCCGGTCACGGCCACCGCGAACGCGTCGCGCAGCTTGCGCTCGGTGAGCACTCGCGCCCCCGCGAGCAGAGCCTGGTCGTCGAGGCCGGTCACGATCCACACGAGCTCGTCGGCGCGCGGCCGGAGGGCCAGGACAAGAGCGGTGCCGTCACCGGGGCGGACAGTTCGCACAACGGCGCCCGACTCGTCGAGCAGCTCGAGCTTCTGCTCGGAGATGCGCGCGAACACTCCGGTGGCCTCCGGGCCCTCCTCGAGCTCGGGCGCCCCGCGCACGATCCGCGCCTCGGGCCATGGGGCCACCACCAGGCGCGTGACCGTCGCGGTGTTGGGCGCCCCGACGGTGGCGGACGAGGTGGGCACGCCCACCGACTCGAGCCGGTCCCGGGCCGCGTGGCAGGCCTCCGAGCCGGGGTCGGCGCACTCGAGCCGGACCGGGCGCCGCTTGCCCTCGAGGCCGTGGAGGAAGGGCTCGGGGAACGCGCCCACGATCGCCGGCACCGCCTCCGCCTCGTCCCACGGCCGGTAGTCCCACTGCACGCGGTCGCCCGGCGAGAGCTCGTACTCCGTGGCCCCCTGGCTCGACTCCACGCCGTTCACGAAGAAGAACCAGTCGCGCCGGCCGGTCGCGCCCGCGCCCTTGAGGCCGTCGATCGACTGCACGAAGCGCCCGCCGAAGCGCGTGTCCACGTCGAAGTTCGCGCTCAGCAGGCGCATCACGGTCTGGTCCTCGCGTACGTGCGGCTCGCTGTGGGCGCCCACCACCTCGTGGCCGAAGTCGCGCGTCACGCGCACCTGCGCGCCGGCGCCGTCGAGCTCCTCCCCAGCGCCGAGGCCGCAGCCGGCCAGCAGCGCTGAGCAGAGGAGCCCGACGAGAGCCCTACGGCCGTGGCTCACCGCCTCATCCGCGCTTCACGACCTCGCAGTCGCGACCCACGCGGTCGGAGCGGTCGGCGTTCACACGGTCGCGCCCCTTCCCGCAGGTCACGGTGTCGCGGCCGCCGCCGCGCACGCTCACGCGGTCGGCCCCCTTGCCGGCCGTGATCGCGTCCGGGCCCTTGGTGCCGGAGATGCGGTCGGCCTTCGCGGTGCCCACGATCCGCTTGCCGCGGCGCGAGGAGCACTTCGGCTTGGCGGTGATGCACACCGACACGATCTGCGACGGGATGTCCGCGCCGTGCTCCGCTCGCAACCGCAGCGTCCCCTGGTTCGGGGTCGCGAGCGTGGCCCGTCCCTGCGCGTCCGTGATGGCCTCGTCCTCACCCTGCACCACGGCGCCCGCCACCGGCGTGCGCTTGCCGGCCGTGTCGTATGACCACACGCGAACCGCGACCGTGCTTCCCGGCTTGGCGCGCGCCGGCGCCTGGAGCGCGAGCTCGTTGCCGGTATTCACGCCGGCCGTGGTGTCGCTGAAGAACCAGAGCACCTCCTCACCGCCCTTGAGCGGGTACTGCTCGGCGCCCACCTCCGGCGACTTGTGGTCGACCTTGTAGAGCCAGTAGGCGGTGTCCCCGCCGATGAAGCTCGAGATGCCGCACACCAGCAGGCCGAAGTCGAACTCGTCGCTCACGGCCACGGGCCTCAGCTGCTTGGTGACGGCGGCGCCCGACCACAGGAGCCCCAGCGCCGTGGGCCCCTGCACGGTCTTCACGTCGCCCGAGCCCTTGCAGGTCGAGCTGGACGTGGTCCTGATACGGGCGGTGTCGGTGATGTAGGTGGCCGCCGCGAGCGGCCTGACCGCGCCCTCCACGCGTAGGTCGGCTTGTTCCGCCGCCATGGCTGTGGCCGGCGCGAGGGTCGCTACGGCTGCGGCCGTGGCCACCAGGGCCCGGCCCGGGTTGATGCGAGGTGCTTTCAAAATGCGTCACCCTTTCCACGAGGGTCGTTGACGGGGGCCGGAGGCCAGGTCTCCTGGCTCGGAGCTCCGCGCCACGCCTTCCCGAGAAGCCGTGGCTCCTCAGTGGCTCTTGCGACGCATCAACGCTCGCTCACAGTGGCGGGACCGCGCCGGTTTTGCACCGGACTTCCCTAGACCACCGGCCTATTCGCCGACGAGCATATCCGCTCGCGTCGCGCGAGCCGGTCAGGATCGCCGCAGCGCGGCTGTGACGCCACCCAGCAGGACGGCCGCCGCGAACGCGATCGCGCCGCCCACTGCCACGAGCGCGGTGTGCTCGTCGGCGAAGTCCACGAGGTCGCTCGGGCGCGTGACCACGAGCGTGGCCACCACGATCACCCCGGTCACGACCAGCAACAGCACCAGCGCGGCGGTTCCGAACGTGGCGATGCCGTCCACCCCCCGCTGGAGCGCGACCGTGGCGCGCGTGCGCCCCGCGTGCTCGGGCCAGCGCTCGTTGGCGGACCGGAGCCCCGCGGCGATCACCAGCGCCCAGCCGGTGGCGAGCAGGAAGCCGCCCACCACGTCGCTGGGGAAGTGCCAGCCGAGGGTGACGATGCAGAAGGCGATGGTGAGCGAGAACGCCATGCCGAGCACGGCCGCGAAGGGCCGCGCACGCGGCGGCGCGACGAGCAGCAGCGCGAGCGCGAGCGACATGGCCGCGGTGGCGTGCCCGCTCGGGAAGGCCGCCGCCGAGACGTGCGCGCCGTCCACCACGCCGTCGTAGCGGGGGTAGGCCAGCAGTGCCTTGAGCAGCTGGCTCGAAACGCTGGTAGCGGCGAGCAGCGCGATCACCGCGATCGAGAGCCGCGGGCGCCCGCGCACAAGAGCCACCCCGGCTAGCAGAGCGCCCATGATGCCCACCGGCGCGGGGTTGCAGAGCATCGCGATGCGGTTGATGCGGTACTCCACGCCCGGCCGCTGAAGGTCGATGAACCCGTGCAGCGACCGCGCGTCGAGCGAACGAGCGTCGGCCGACCCGTAGGCCACGGCCACGAGGATCAGGAATGCCACCGCGACCCAGCAGGTCGCGAGAAGCAAGGTTCGAGGCCTGAGAGCCATACCCCGAAAGTAGCGGGAGACCCCGTGGGCCGGCGCTACAATCACGCGCCGAGCCGCCATCGTCTAGGGGACTAGGACGCCGCCCTCTCACGGCGGAAACCGGGGTTCGAATCCCCGTGGCGGTACTTGGAGACCCCGCTCTTGGAGCGGGGTTTCGACGTTTTCGGGCCGACATTCCGATACCCGATCCGGTTGTCGCTTGCACCCCAGGCGCGGGGACTAGATACTCGCCTGGTGCAGTCGGACTCGCACTCGCCCATGCGGCGGTCGCTGCTCACGTGGCTGCTGACGCTTTCGCTGTTCGCGATGATCGTCGCGGTCGCGCTGGCCGCGCCGGGCGATACGGACGGCGGCTTCGGCAACGGCGGCAGGCGCGTGCTCGACTTCAGCGGCGAGGACGCCTCGAGCGACGTGGCGGTTCAGCCGGACGGCAAGATCGTCGTCGTCGGCGTCGGCGGCGACCCGTCCAAGTTCAAGGTCACCCGACTCACCGCCGACGGCGCGCTCGACACGGGCTTCGGCGACGGCGGCACGGTCACGGTCGACTTCGGCGGGCTCGACGAGCAGGCCTTCTCGGTCGCAATCGCACCGGGAGGCAGGATCGTGGCCGTCGGCTTCTCCGAGCAGGGGATCGAGCCGGCAGTGGCCGTGGCGCGGCTCTTGCCCAGCGGCGACCCCGACCCTTCCTTCGACGAGGACGGCGAGCGCATCATCGACTTGGGCGACTCGGCCTACGGCTTCGGCGTAGCGATCGACGACGACGGCGACGTCGTGGTCGGGGGCTACGGGACGGGCGGCCTATTCGTCGCGCGCCTCGACGACGACGGAGCTCTCGACGCCGGCTTCAACAACGGCGCGCCACTCGAGTTCACGGGGCCGGACGTCCTCAACGTCAGATTCGGGGGAATGGCGCTCGACGGCTTCGGCTCGATCGTGGTGGCGGGCACCGCCGTTATCGAAGGGGACACGGCTGACGTCTTCCTGTCGCGCGTGGCATCTGCCGGGAACCTCGACGACGGCTTCGGGCAGGGCGGCACCGTGATCCGGGACCTCGGCGGGGACGACGCGGCGGGCGGGATCGCGGTCCAGCCGGACGGCAAGATCGTCATGGCGGCCCAGGCCGGGGCCGCGGAGCTCTTCTCGATCGCCCGCTTCACCTCCGCGGGCGACCTCGACGACGACTTCGGGACCGGCGGACGCGTGGGCGTCGACACCGGCGGCATCGGGGCCGCCAACGTCGCGGTCCAGCGCAGCGGGAAGCTGCTGGCTACCGGTTACAACGACGCGCTCCAGGCGATCGTCATGCGGGTCCAACCGGGTGGCACGCTCGACACAACGTTCAGCGACGGCACCGGGCTGAGGTCGAACGTCCTCGGCGGCGCTGAGGACAGCGGACGTGCGATCGCCCTCCAGGCCGACGGCAAGATCCTTGTCGCCGGCCAGACCAACGGGAACGGCGTGGTCGCCCGGCTGCAGGGCGACGGACAGGCAGCGGGCGGCGGCCCCGCGCCGACGCCCGGCAGCGGGAGCCCGGCCCCCGGCGGCGGTGGCGCCGGCGGTGGGGGCGATGGCGGGTCGAAGTCGCGCGTTCCGCGCTGCGGCGGCAAGCGCGCCACGATCGTCGGCACCGCGCGCAAGGACCGCCTCAAGGGCACCCGCCGCGCCGACGTGATCGTCGCGCTCGGTGGCGCCGACCGCGTCTCGGGTGGCGGCGGCAAGGACGTGATCTGCGGAGGCTCGGGCGACGACCGCGTCGACGGCGGCGCCGGCAACGACCGAATCTACGGTCAGGACGGCAAGGACACGCTGTCCGGCGCGGCTGGCAACGACCTGGTCGACGGCGGAGCGGGCAACGATCGCGAGACCGGCGGCTCGGGCAAGGACAAGCTGGTCGGCGGCGCGGGCAAGGATCTGCTCAGCGGCGGCCGCGGCAAGGGCGACACCTGCAAGGGCAACGCGGGCCGCGATCGCATCACGTGCGAGCGAGGACACAGCTGAGGCGCGCAGCGCGGATACCGGCCGCCGCGGCTGCGACCGTCCTGGCCGTCCTGATGCTCGGGGCGGGTGTCGCCCAGGCCCTGCCGGGCGAGTTCGACACGACGTTCGACACCGACGGCATCCGGACGGTCGACACCAGCCCCGCTGACTTCGGCCGCGACGTCCTCGTCCTGCCCGACGGGCGGATCGTTCAGTCCGGGTCGAACGGCACCGGCTCCCTCGTAACCCGGTACCTGACGGACGGATCGCTGGACGACGGCGCCTTCGGGGTCGGATACAGGATCTTCCCCGACACGGGCACCGGCCAGGGAGTGGCGCGCGCCCCCAACGGAGATCTGATCGTGGCCGGAACCGTCCTGGCGGGGCCCGCCTACAACATCACCGTGCTGCGCGTTCGCCCGGACGGCATGCTCGACCCCGGGTTCGGCACCGCGGGTGTGAAGACGGTCGACTTCGGCGCCAACGAGACCGCGACCGACGTCGTCGTTCAGCCGGACGGCAAGATCGTCGTGTCCGGATACACCGACACCGGCGAGCTGATCGTGCGACTGAAAACCGACGGTACCCTCGACACGAACTTCGACATCGACGGGAAGGTGACCCTGGAGCTCGGGGGCAGCGCCTACGCCAACGCGGTCGCGCTCGCCTCGGGCGGCAAGATCGTCGTGGGCGGCTACGTCAGGGATGACGACAGCGCCGACATGACCGCTGCCCGGCTCCTGACCAACGGCACGCCCGACTCCTCGTTCGGCGACAACGGCGTGAAGCGCATCGACACGGGCAGCTTCGACTACGGCTACGACGTCGTCGTACAGCCCGACGGAAAGGTGCTCGTGACGGGCAGCTCCGACAATCAGTTCGTCGCGGCGCGACTGACCGGCGGCGGGGCGCTCGACCAGAGCTTCGACGGCGACGGCTCCGCCAAATTGAATCCCGGCGGCGCCGCGGCCTCTCTCGGCGCCGTCCTCCAAGCGAACGGCAAGGTCCTCCTCGCGGGGCAGGTCGTGCCGCTCGGGATGAGCTCCCAACAGGCGGTCGTCCTCAGGCTCCAGCCCGGTGGGACGCTCGACACGACGTTCAGCTTCGACGGGCTTCAGCGGGTCGACCTGCCCACTTCGATGGCCGAGGCAGTCGCGCTGCAGACCGACGGGCGCATCGTCCTCGGTGGGACGACGACTGCCGCGGGCAACGTCGACGAATTCGTCGCGCGCCTCGAGGGCGACCCGCCCGCGATCGGGGGCGGGCCGGCGCCGGGCCAGCCGAGCTCGCCCGGTGGCGGCGGCCCCGGCGGCGGGCCGGGCGGCGGGCCGGGCGCGAAGGTGCCGCGCTGCGCGGGCAAGAGGGCCACGATCGTCGGAACCAACAAGGCGAACAAGCTCAAGGGCACACGCCGCAACGACGTCATCGTCTCCCTCGGCGGCAACGACAAGATCGACGGCGGCCGCGGCAACGACCTGATCTGCGCCGGCGACGGCAACGACAACGTCAAGGGCGGCGCCGGCAAGGACCGCCTCTACGGCCAAAACGGCAAGGACACCGAAACCGGCGGCGACGGCAACGACAAGCTCGACGGCGGAGCCGGCAACGACAGCCTGAACGGCGGCTCCGGCAAGGACGGCATCGCCGGTGGCAGCGGCAAGGACAAGCTCACCGGCGGCTCAGGGCGCGACAGCTGCAACGGCGGCCGCGGCAAGGACCGCGCCAGCTGCGAGAAGCAGCGCGCCGTCTAGCCCGTCGGCTTGAACTTCTGGACCCGCTGGTTGGTACCGATGTCGCTGGCGTAAACGTTGCCGAAGGCGTCCGTCGTCACGCTCTGCGGGCTGGCAAACTGCCCGTCGCCGGAGCCGCCGCTGCCCCACTTGGTGACGAAGGCACCAGAGGCGCTGAGTTTCTGAACCCGGTTGTTGTTCGCATCGGCCACGTACAGGTTGCCGTCGGAGTCGGTGGCTATGTCCGTGGGAAACCAGAACTGCCCGTTGCCCGAGCCAAACGCGCCCAACTTGGCGATGAAGGTTCCCGACGAACTGAACTTCTGGATCCGGTGGTTGCCGGTGTCGGCGACATACACGTTTCCGGCCGAGTCGGTGGCGACGCCGTTGGGAAACGAGAGCTGCCCGTTGCCTGCGCCCTGAGTGCCCCACTTGGCGATGAAGGTTCCCGACGAACTGAACTTCTGGATCCGGTGGTTGGCAGTGTCGGCCACGTAGACGTTGCCCGCCGAGTCCGTCGCGATGTCCTCGGGAGAGACGAACTGCCCGTCGCCCGACCCGTGGGCGCCCCACTTGGTGACGAACGTGCCTGACGAGCTGAACTTCTGGACCCGGTGCTGGCGCTCGGCCACGTAGACGCTCCCAGCCGGATCGGTGGCCACGCCCGCGGGCTCCTCGAACTGCCCGTTGCCGAAGCCGGGGGTGCCCCACTTGAGGATGAACGTCCCCGAGGAAGTGAACTTCTGGATCCGGTCGTTGATGGTGTCGGCCACGTACACGTTGCCGGCCGCGTCCGTGGCCAGGTCGAGAGGGTTGGTGAACTGGCCGTTCCCAGTGCCGGGGGTACCCCATTTGCGGTCGAAGCCGTAGCTGGTGCCGGCCAGGGTGGTGAAGCTCTTGACGGATCCGCACGCGCCCTGGCTCCAGCTCTGGTCCTTACCGCAGGCGCGGTAGTAGTAGGGCGTGTTGGCTGTCAACCCCGCGACGACGACGTTGAGGTTGATGTCGCCACGGTCCTCCCAGCTAGCCGGACCGCAGCGCAGGTCCGCCTCCTTCGGGCCCGTGCCGGCACCGCACACCTCCGTGTCGCTCGCGGTGCCGAGGTCTGCCTGGTTGGTGGCGTACTCCCACCACCATGTCGCTGCCTCGCCTGTCGTGCGCCCGTGCGCGTTCAACTGTGCGCTCACGTTCGTGACGTTGGTAGCCGGATCGGTGTCGCCCGCGCAGGCAACCAGTCCAAGCACTGCAGACACGACGGAGAGGACGGACAGATAGCGCTTCACGCGAGACTCCAGACGGTCTGGGCCAGACCTCCCTGTCCGCACCCGCTAGGCGGATAGCACGACGCTCTCACGAATGCGCAACTCCTGCAACCCACTCAGTTTCGTGCGCCACACTCACCGCGAAGCGATATCCACCCTGCAGAGGGATCTGCCCTGACCGAAGGAGAAGCGACATGGGAAAGCTGATCGCGAGCACGCAGGCCACCGTCGACGGCGTCATCGACCCGGTCGGCGAGTGGGTGCAGCCGGACGGTGACCACGGCGATTACTCGTTCGAGCGTCAGGCGGAATCCAGCGGGCTGGTGCTGGGCCGGAAGACCTACGAGGGGCTGGCGGGCTATTGGCCGAGCGCGTCGGGCAAGTGGGCGGACATGATCAACCCGATGCCGAAGTACGTCGGGTCCAACTCGCTCTCCGGCGATCTCGAGTGGAACGCGACTGCCCTCGAGGGGAACCTCGAGGACTCCGTCCCGAAGCTGAAGGACGAGGTCGACGGTGACCTGTACATGCACGGGAGCGGCGAGTTCGCCTACGCCCTCGCCGAGAAGGGGCTGATCGACGAGTACGAGGTTTACCTGAACCCGCTCGTGTGGGGTCAGGGAAACGTGCACGTGCTCGGCGACAGGGGAACCGTCCGGATGGAGCTCGGCGACGTGAAGCGGTTCGACTCCGGAGTGGTCCTCCTCACCTACCTCCCGGCGTCCTGACCTACTGGGCGTCGATCGCCACCAGGTTGAAGTTGGTCACCCCGTCGTCCTGGGTGATGTCGGTGGGGTTGCACGCCTTGATCCGGAAGCCGTCGGCCCCGCCGGGGTTGTACTCCGCCTGGTAGGTGAACGCGGGGTCGGCATTGGTGGTGTTCGCCGTGAGCAGAAGGTGATCGCCGCCGACGGCGACGCCCGTGACGCTCACGTACTTGCAGGAATAGAACCGAAGGAGACCGATGGTGGCCTGGAAGTCGACGATCGTGCTCTGCCCGATGTCCTCGTCGTTGAGCGAGTTGTTGGTCACCTCGTCGCTGCCCACCGACGAAGTGCTCAGGTCGGAGGAGAGCAGCGAATTGTTGACCACCTCGTCCGCGCCGACAGACTGCGACCCGATGTCGCTGAGAGTGAGCGTGTTGTTGAACAACAGCCCTTCCTCGCCGATGTCGGCCGAGCCCAGCGAAGATGTGTCGGCCACGTCGGCGCCGGTGAGTGATCCGTCGACCACGTCCACGCCGAGGAAGCTGTGCACGTCGAAGGTGTTGACGGAGTTGTCCTTGATGTCGGCCGACCCGATCTCGCCGTCCACGATGTCGGAGCTCCGGATCGTGTTGGCGGCGTAGGCGCCGCCTGTGCCGAGCGCCAGGATCACTGCGATCGAGGACATGACGTTTGCGTAGCTGAGACGCTCGCGAAGTCTGCGAAGCATCGCTCCGCCCCCTTTCGCGGCCCGATGGCCGCTCAGTTGTCTAGGACTGAGCGGCGGCCAGTCGACGAGTCCGGCGGGACGCTCGTGCCCACCCTATTCCCACGGGCGCCCCTGCCGCGTGCGCTGGCTCACAGACCCCTGCGGGCCTAGCCAGCGCGGAGTGAGGGCGCGATACTTCGACGCGGCGATGCCTCAGGACAGCATTGAGGTTGTGCGTCTGGCCCACGACGCGTTCAACCGGCGTGACGTCGAGCGACTGGTCTCGCTCTCGGATCCGGACTGCGTGTGGCTGCCGTTCCGCGCGCAGCTGGAGGGGATCGCATACCGGGGGCATGAGGGTGTGCGCCGCTTCGTCGCCGACATGGACGAGGACTGGAGGGGGTTTCGTATCGAGCCGCTCGAGTTCCGGGAGGCCGGCGACCAGGTGGTGGTGATCGGGCAGGTCACGGGACGCGGGAAGGGGAGCGGCGTGACCGTCGACTTCGAGGGCGGCTTCGTGTTCGGCGTCCGTGGCGGGCTGATCACCCACATAACGAGCTTCAGCGAGCCGCGCGCCGCCCTCGAGTCCGTGGGCCTGGACGCCTGAACGCCCTGCGCTAGGGCTCGACCCCGGAGCCCGGCAAGACCGAGCCACGGCCTCCGTCCACCGCCACCACCGTGAGGGCGGAGCGCGCCAGCTCACCCGCACGCTCCGAGGACGCGTTCAGCTGGAAGCCCGAGCGTCGCGTCCACTCGCCGTACCGCGAGGCCAGATCGGGCCGCTCCAGTGAAGGCGGCCCGCTTGCGATCAAGCGCCCGTCGGCCGCAAACAGGAACAGCCAGTCGGCTGGACGGCGGCGCCCGTCGGCCGCGGCCCAGCCCTTGGCGATCAGGACCCGTCCGTACGCGAGCACCTCGTCGACCGCACCCGACGCAGCGCCGGGCGCAACGGGAATCCGCAGTCCGGGAAGGACGATCGAGGCAGCGCTTCGGTCCAGCCATGCCTGACCGCTGCGGAGCGCGCCCAGATACCGATCGCGGTCCGCGGCGTAGCCCTCCGGCAGCCCACATGCGGTGAACGACTCGGCCCCGGCCACCCGCACGAACCAGGGGAGGCTCAGGCGATCCTTTGGGATCGGCAGGGCCACCCCGGCCTCGGCCGGAAGGCGGAGGACGAAGGCACGCTTGAGGCTCAGTCCGAATGCCGCACCGGTGCTGTGCTCGAACGCCGGCGCGCCCGCCGTCTGGTCGTCCGGGCCGTAGTCGGCGGCGAAGCGCCGGAGGCGGACCGTCGCCGGACCCGACGCCCGAAGGAACACGCCCGGGCGCCCGAGGCGCAGCTCGACCGATCCGCTCGCACCTGTATCCACGTGAAGGCATCGTCCGCGTGTGCGCACCCGAGCGTCCGTGCTCGTGGCCGCCGGCAGGGGTCCGGGGCTGCCGGGCATCGCCACCCGCTCGAAGCTGAGGCGGAGCGCGTGCTGCAGCACGGCGTCACCCGCCCGCCGGACCGGCTCCGCGCGCGTGGCGATGGAGGTGACAGGTGCGGCGGGGGAGCCGAAACGGTCGACCGCCGAGAAATAGCCCGCGGCCACCACGTCCGGGGCGACCACCGGCGCGGGGGTGAAAGCTGGGTCGACCCGGTCGCGAGCGAGCTCCATGGCGCCGAGGGCAGGGGCCAGGTATTCCGAGTACGGCCGGATCTCGTCGGCGCCCTCCTGGAGCTCGCCGACGTTGAGCGCGGCAAGCGCGACCGCCGCGGCGGTCACCGCGAGCGTCCCGGGGCCCCGGGGACGGACGTTGCGCAGGAGCCCTGCGAGGAGCAACAGCAGGAACACCGTCCCGGCATATAGGTAGCGGCTCTCAGGGGGTATCGAGTTCGGCCGGAACATGCCGGTGAGCCCCCAGTAGACGAGCAGCATCACGAGCCCGGCGAGCGCCCAGGCCGAGCCTCCCGGGTCCCGCGCCACAGCCACCAACAGGCTCACGCCCAGCAGCGCCGCGAGGACCCACCCGAGCGAGTCGTCGAGCGAGACGATGGCGCTGAGATTGGAGCCCACCGCGTCAGCTATGAACTCCGGCAGGTCCGGGACGTTGTCCAGCGGGTGGACGGCCGAGACCTTCCCCCGCACCTGGATCTCGTCGCCCCAGCGGAGGAGCCACAGCGCGTAGAGAGCTGACGGCAGGGCCAGGACTCGGACCAGGCGCGCCCACCGGCGCTCGTCGAAGAGGAGCAGGACCGCCACCCCGGCCGCCACCGACACGCCGATGCTCCCGCTGGCAAACGCCAGGACCAGAAGGCCGCTGGCGCCGAGGTCTCCCCTGAGATCACCACGCTCCACCAGGAGCAGGGCACCGAGCCCCGCCGCCACCGGCAGCAGGAAGCTGATCTCGAACGGCCAGAGAATCACTTCCCACGCCGGTCCAAGGAACAGGAGAACGATGGCGGCGACCAGCGCCCACACGTCACCGGCGTGGCGGCGGACGACCATGAAGAGCAACAGTCCACACAGCAGGTGAAGCCCGATCAGGAGACCCAGATAGGGCCAGTAGTGACTCAGGCCGGTGGCGTAGAAGAGTCCCTTGAAGACGAGCAGCGGCAGTAGAACGATGTGCTCGTTGTGGGGGCGAAGCAGCGTGGCGAAGTCGTTGTCCTGGCGACCGACGACGAAGGCCCATTCGTCGTAGTAGAAGGTGAGGCCGCGCGTAAGGGAGACGACGAGAACGCCGGCGACCAGCGTGACGAGACCGAGCGCCAGGAGAGTCATTGAGGGCTGTCCCGGTCGCTTGCGCGGCACCCACTGCGCAAACTAACGCTTTTTAGTCAGTCGCTCCCTTGCGTTCAGGCCGTTCTTGCCGGGAGCGCCGCTAGTAACTGCTCGCCCCACCGCCCGAGTCCTCCGCGGCACCGCTGCCGCCTCCCGCCACGGAGATCTGGCCGTCCATGCCCATCTCCCGGTGGTTGCCGATCGGGCAGTACATCTCGTAGGTGCCGGCCTTGCTCAGGTCCACCTCGAGCGTGGCCGACTGGCCCGCGGGGATGGTGTCCGTCTCCACATCTCCGTTCGGCCCCTCGACCTCGAGAGCGTGGTCGAACTTCCCGTCGTTGGCCACCTCGAAGGTCACCTTGCCGGTCTTCTCGACGGGCACGTCCGCGGGCGTGATCTTGAACTCCGTCTCCGAGAGCTTCACACCCCCGCTCGCCGGGGCGGACTGTGCGGCGGGAGCGCTGTTGCCATCGCCACCATCGTCGTCATCGCCACACCCAGCCAGCGCCACGACGCCGGCCACCAGCAGGACGATCGGAAGTCGGGTTGCGCTCATGCCTCGGTATACGCAGCGCGGCCGGGGCCGGTTCGACTCGGATCAGTACTCGACGCGCCCGGCGAGCACCACCTTGCGGTCGTCGCCTGCCGGCCTAGTGACCAGCATCCGCTCGTAGTCGCCCGGGCGCGCGGCCGAGGTCAGCTCAACATCCGCGCGCCCGCTCTGGTCCACGCGGAAGCTGCCGCCGCTGATCCACGGCCCCTTGTCCGGGATGCACCACAGCTCGTACGTCCGCTCCGGGCGCCAGCTCGGAGCGTGAACGGTGAGCCGCACCTCCGTGCCCGCGCGCACGGCCTGCAGGTCCGCCCTGGCACTGGCGCCGCCGCGGGTCATGTGCACGTGCCCGAACGCCTCCTCCGACGAGGAGAACACGCCGGTCACGACCAGCGTTACCGCCGCGATGGCGGCGGCCGCGGCCAGCGCCGCGCCGACCCGGAGAGCGCGGCGAGGTCTCCGGGCCTGGGGCGCCTGGCCGCGGCGCTCGCGCGCGAAGCGGTCGAGCACGGCCTCCTCCAGGTCGGCCGGCGGCGCCTCCAGCTCCGCCTCCGCCGAACCCGCGAGGTCGAGCAACTTGGGCAGAGCCGACAGCTCGCCGTACTCGCGGCCACACCGCGGGCAGGTCTCCATGTGGCGCTCCACGACCGCGACCTCGTCGGGATCGAGCGCGCCGAGCACGTATCCACCGAGCAGCTCACGACACACGGCGCAGTCGCTCACCGGCCGACCTCCATCTCGTCGAGCACCAGGCGCAGGTGCCGCAGCGCGTAGTAGCTGCGGCTCTTGACGGTTCCAAGTGGCAGGCCCAGCGCCTCGGAGACCTCACGCAGGCTGAGCCCCTGGAAGTGAGCGAGGCGGAGCACCTCGCGATGATCGGGGCTCAGGCGGGCAAGCGCCGCCGCCACCTGCCAGCGGAGCATCGCCTCGTCGAGCGAGCGGTCGAGCTCGCCGGCCTCGGGCGCGGCCGCCTCGTCGGCGAGCACCGGCCGGACCGCGGCGCGCCGGCGCAGGTCCACGATCTTGTGGCGGGCGAGCCCGTACAGCCAGGTCCTGAAGCTCGCGATCTCGGGGTCGAAGCGGTCGGCATGGCGCCAGACGCTCGTGAAGGTGTCCTGCACGACCTCCTCCGCCATGCCGCGGTCCCGCAGGGAGTTGAGGGCGAACCCGTACAGCTCGCCCGCATAGCGCCGGTAGAGCATTCGCAGGCCGTCTCCTGTGGGGTCGCTGGCCAGGCGGCCCACCAGCTTGACGTCGCTCACGGTCATCTGAGGCGGGATACGCACCCCGGGGCCCGGCGGTTCGGCGGGCCCGGGCCGGCGTCAGCCACGGGTGAGCGCCTGCGCCTCCAGCACGGCCTCCGGCGCGCGCGGCAGTTCGAGGAACAGGCCCAGGTTCATCGTGCCGGCATCCGGCCCGCGGCCGCCGATCACCGCGTCGCAGACGAGCACACGGTCGTGCTCGCGCAGCAGCCGCACGGCGGGTCCGTAGCGGAGCGCATCGTCGCGTGACAGGTATCCGACATGCCGGCCTTGCACGAGCACCTTGATCGCGTTCGGGTCGTGCGGATTCTCCGGCTCCGGCTCGAGCGCGGCCGTGACCGGATGGCGCACCGGGCCCGAGCCGCGCCCGCCGGCGATCGCCACGAGCGGCTCCTGGTAGTGGGACACCCCCACCACCCGCACCACCTCGTCGGGGAAGCTCAGCCGCACCTCGGTGCTCACGACATGGAGATTGCCATGCGGCGAATGGAAAATGTCGCAATTTGCGAGTAAATGGCTCGTGTGATGTCGCTCCTTGCGGCATTTGCGATAGGAAGGGGGCCGCCGAAGCGCCGCACGGATGCGATCAGCGACGGCTCGCCCCGACCCTTCACCGCCGCCCATGCGCAAGCTCATGCTGTGCGTCGCGCTGCTCACCGCCGCGCTCGCCCTCGTCTCCTGCCGCCCCTACAGCGCGAGCAGCCCCTTCAACCGTCCGCTGCCCAGCAACCCGAAGCTGCTCCCGGGCTCGCCGGGCATCGTCGACCGGCTCGACGGCTGGGGTCCCGTGCAGCAGCTGATGGTCGGGCAGGCCGACACGGACGGCGACTACTTCCATCCCGTCTACGCGGCGCGCAGGAGCGACCCTGTGTACACCGTCCACTGCCTGCGCTGGACGAGCTCCTGCGAGGTGGAGGGCCACCAGGTCCGGATCCCCGCCGCGGCGCGCGCCGCCGGCGGTGGCGACGGGCACATGGCTGTGATCCAGCCGGATCGCTGGGAGTACGACTTCTGGCAGGTCCGGGACAGGCCGGCCGGCGGCGGCACGCTCCTGGTGAGCCACGGCGGCCGCACCATGATCGACGGCGACGGGCTCGGGTCGGACGCCACCGCGGCGGAGTTCGGCCTCGCGGCCGGACTGATTCGCGGCGACCAGATCCAGGCGGGCAAGATCGATCACGCCCTGTTCATCCACGTGCGCTGCACCAACGGGCGGAGCGTGTACCCGGCCGCGCCGGGCACCACCGGCACGATCTGCTCCGACAAGACCAACGCGCCGCCCCTCGGCGCCCGGATCTGGCTTGCGCTGAGCGACGCCGAGATCGCGGCCCTGCCCGTGCCGGCGTGGAAGAAGACGGTCCTGAGCGCCCTCCACCGCTATGGCGGCTACGTTGGCGACACCACCGGGGGCAGCGTCTCGTGGGGGCTCCAGACGGTCTCAGGCTCGACCTACACGAGCTTCGGCAAGGTCGACCCGATGGTCAGCGTGGCGCAGGGGCTGCGGCTCCAGCGCTGGAGTGGCGACTACTACCTCGACGTGGACGGCGGCGTGGACTGGGCCCGCTACCTGCGCGTGGTGGATCCGTGCGTGGCGCAGGGCTCCTGCTAGCCCGGTAACCGCACGTTCACGCCGGTTTCACCGGGCGATCACAAGGACCCGGGACCCCGTGCCGACACTCAGGGCATGGACGAACGAGGCCGGATTCTCTTCGTGGGAGCTGTCACCTGCTACCTGCTGGGCCGCCTCCTGGGAGGCGACGCCACCGCCATCGAGGCCGTTGTCTACGGCATGACGGCGGCCTTCGGGCTCGAGTTCGTGATGGTCTCCTGGCCGGCCCTCTGGCACGGTCGCCAACAGCCCTCTTAGGGCACCTTAACTTCGCCCGCCGCGTGCGCTAGATTCGCGGTGTGGAAGCGCGCCGGACCGAAGTGCTGAAGGCATCTCCGCGCATGTTCGAGTCCACGCTGCTCGACAAGCTCTCGCGCGTCCACCCCACCGTCCCGCTCTACATCTTCGTGCCGGCGATCGTGGTGCTCTTCACGATCGGGGCTCGCGAGCTGACCACCCTCGGCACCGTCGGGCTGGTGGCGGGCGGCTACCTCTTCTGGACGCTCACGGAGTACTGGATGCACCGGATCGTGTTCCACTTCGAGCCCGAGGAGGGAATCGGCGCGCGCCTCCACTGGATCATCCACGGCGTGCACCACGACCACCCGAACGATCCGCTGCGCCTGGTGATGCCGCCGTCGGTGAGCGTCCCGCTCGCGCTGATCTTCTACGCGCTCTTCGTGACGGTGCTGCCCACCGCGTCGGCGAACGTCTTCGCGGCCGGCTTCCTATCGGGGTATTTGGTCTACGACATGCTGCATTACCACGTGCACCATCACCGGCCGCGCACGCGCCTCGGCAAGCTCATGCGCGAGCTGCACATGCGCCACCACTTCCAGGACCACACGCGCGGCTTCGGCGTCAGCGCCCCGTTCTGGGACCGGGCGTTCGGCACCTCGCAGCGCCGCGGCGAACAGCGCTAGCGGACGCGCGCTAGATTTGGGCGGCCGCGCGGCTGTGGCGGAATTGGTAGACGCGCGGGCTTCAGGAGCCCGTGTCCTTTGGGACGTGGAGGTTCGAGTCCTCTCAGCCGCATGGATCGAGAATCCGAGGGAAAGGACCGAACATGCCGTACGAGGTACCCGCTCTTCCTTACGACTACGACGCGCTCGAGCCTCACATCGACGAGGCCACGATGCGCGTCCACCACGACAAGCACCACCAGGCTTACGTGGACAAGGTCAACGCCGCGCTCGAGGGCACGGACCTGGCCGACAAGCCCATCGAGGACATCATCAAGGACCTCTCCCAGGTGCCCGAGGACAAGCGCACCGCGGTCCGCAACAACGGTGGCGGTCACTACAACCACTCGCTGTTCTGGGAGTGGATGTCGCCCGACGGCGGCGGTGAGCCCGACGGAGACCTGGCCGCGGCGATCGACTCGGCGTTCGGCTCCTTCTCCGACTTCCAGTCCAAGCTCAAGGACGCCGGCGTTGGCCAGTTCGGCTCCGGCTGGGCCTGGCTCGTGCACGACGGATCCGGGCTGGCCGTGGTCTCCACGCCCAACCAGGACAACCCCCTGAGCGACGGCAAGACCCCGCTGCTCGGCGTGGACGTGTGGGAGCACGCCTACTACCTCAAGTACCAGAACAAGCGCCCGGACTACCTGGACGCCTGGTGGAACACGGTGAACTGGGCCAAGGTGGCCGAGCGCTTCAGCGCCGTCTGAGGCCGGCTGCCAGGCGCGAGCCTATGCTTGCGTCATGGCCCACACAGCGTCCGATTGGGTCGGTCACGCCAATGCCACGCTCGAGCGCGGCGGCTACCGCGCGAGCGCGGCTCGCGCGGCTGTGGTCAACGCCCTCGCCGACCTCGGCTGCAGCGTCACGGCCAAGGAGATCTTCGACCGGCTGGAGGCCGACGGGCGTGACGTCGGCCTGGCCAGCATCTACCGGGCACTCGACCTGCTCGAGCGCCTCCGGCTGGCACGGCGCGTGGACGCCGGCGAGGCCGTGGCGCGCTACGAGCCCGTGGATCCGGCCGGCGCGCATCACCATCACCTCGTCTGCGACAGCTGCGGCGAGGTGTCCGCGTTCGAGGACGTGGCGCTCGAGCGCGCCATCGCCCAGCTGGCCGACCGGGTGGCCTACTCCGTGGACGCGCACGACGTGACGCTCCGGGGCGCCTGCCCCGCGTGCAGCAGCCGCGCCTAGAGGACCTCGCGGCCGAGACGGCGGCGCACCCAGCGCCCGATCGGGCGCCGGACGCGCTGGAGGTAGCGCATGCGCAGAGTGTCGTGGCGCACCACGTCGAGCAGCGCGGGCGGATCGCCGCCGCGCCGCCGCGCCGCCTCGAGCAGATCCTGGATCGACCCGTTCGACTCAGGGCCGCCGGCGACCCGGCGATAGAGCCCACAGCACCCGAACACGCCGCCGAACTCCGAATCCCGCATCACCCAGCTCTCGCGCACGCCGCGAAGGACGTCGATGTGGGCCTCCCCGGGATCGTCGTTGCGCTCGTCCAGGTAGTCGTGGAAGAGCATCAGAGCGCCTGAGGGCACGATCGCCTCAAGCGTCTCGAGGTCGCGGCGAACGCCCTCGAGCGAGTGGTCGCCGTCGAGGAAGACCACGCCGGGCCGGATCCCCGGGTAGGCGCGTAGGAGCGCCTGCAGCGTGCCGCGAGTGAAGATCACCCGGTCCTCGAGCCCCCGCGCCCGGACCGCGGCCCGGGCGGAGTGGAGCGCCACGGGGTCGATGTCCACCGACACCAGCCGGCCGTCCCCGCCGCCGGCGCGCAGCGCGGTTGCGAGCACCACGGCCGACTTGCCGCGGTAGGCCCCCACCTCGAGCACCGGCTGCGCGCCCAGGCGCCCGAGCTCGTAGAGCTTCAGTTGGCATGGGCCTCGTCCAGCCAGGGCCCTTCGAAGGGAAAGCTCGGGCGGTAGCTGCGCTCCGCAACCTTGTCAGCGTGTGCGACGAAGTCGATCGACATCGGGACGCGAGCCTAGGCGATGATCCCGGCCGGTGGAGCGCTTCTTCGACGACATCGAGCGGGCCTACGACCGCGGCATCCAGGCCCCGGGCAAGGAGCTCCACTTCCTCGTCCTCGTGGCCTTCCTCCTCTCCTTCGGCTTCATCCGCGGGAGCGCGCACATGATCAAGGCGCAGGTGAGCTGGTGGCCCGGCAACGTGGAGACCAAGGGCGGCACCCACGTGCATCACATGGTCTGGGGAATCCTGCTGCTCCTCAGCATGGGCTACATCGGGATCACGATCGAGAACGACAGTCCGTGGGCGGAACTGGTGGCCGTGGCGTTCGGCATCGGCATGGGCCTCACGCTCGACGAGTTCGCGCTCTGGCTCAACCTCGAGGACGTCTACTGGTCGGAGAAGGGCCGCCAGTCGATTGACGCCGTGGTGGTCACGGTCTGCCTGCTCGCCATCAGCCTGATCGGGCTGCCGTTCTGGATCGACGTCTACCAGGCGCTGCTCACGCTGCTCGGCGTGGGCGGGGAGCACCTCAGCGGCGGTGAGACGGCCTTCGTGCTCGTGCCGGTCCAGGTGGCGGGCGCGTGCCTGGCGCTGGTGTGCTTTGTCAAGGGCAAGTGGATGACGGCGGCGGTGGGCCTGTTCGTACCGCTCGTGGCGCTGGTGGGTGCCCTGCGCCCGGCCAAGCCGGACTCGCTCTGGCGCCGGCGCCGGCCGCCGGCCGCCTAGGGCACGGGCAGGCCCGGCGGCATGTTCCATAGCCGCACGGCGGCAGTCTCGCGCTCCCAGCCGAGCACGGACACGGTGGCGGTGCCGAGCGCCAGCAGCGCCCCGTCCGCCGGCGGAAGCCCGAGCCGGCGCGCGGCCAGCACCCGCAACACGTGGCCGTGGGCGAAGAGCGCCACGTCGCCCGGGGAGTCACGCAGCTCGGCGAGCACGCGGTCCGCCCTCTCCCCGATCTGAGCGGCCGTCTCGCCGCCCGGACAGCCGTCGCGCCACAGCACCCAGTCCGGCCGTTCGCGGCGGATCTCCGGCGTGGTGAGCCCCTCGTACTCGCCGTAGTCCCACTCCACCAGGTCCTCGCGGATCTCGGCCACGTGCTCGAAGCCGGCCAGCCGGCACGTCTCCGCGGCGCGGCTCAGCGGGCTCGTGAGCACGCGGCCGAACCGCCGGCCGGACAGCGACACGGCCAGCAGCTCGGCCTGGCGGCGTCCCTCCTCGGTCAGCGGCATATCGGTGAGCCCCGTGTGCTTGCCGGTCCTGCTCCACTCGGTCTCCCCGTGGCGCACCAGCACCAGCTCGGCCCGGTGCTGCTCGGCCGGGCTCAATTCGATCCGATCGGCGAGCCCGAGAAGAAGAAGAACCAGATCTCGAACGCGGCGAACGCCACCAGCACGCCTCCCACGAGGATCTGCTCCGCGCTCGAGAGCTCGGGCCTCACTCCGTCGTACTCGGGGCGCTCGCCGCGCATGCTCCGCAGCCATGGGGCGTGCTGGCGCACCGTGGGCCCTCCCCCCGTGAGGTCGTCATAGGCCCGGGTCGTGGCCTGGAGCGCCCGGTAGAGAGCCACGCTGATCACCACGAGCGCGAGGATCACCACGCCGATCGCGCCCATCTTCGGGGGGCCCTCGCCCTGCACCCGCGAACCGAGCCACAGGGCCAGGAGCGGCCCGCCCGTCCAGAGGTTGAGCACGAGCAGCGCGATGAGCGCGGCGAGCAGGAAGCGCTTGACCCGGTCCGACACGCGGGCCATTGTCACCGAATGCCAGCACCCGGCGTATAGTCGGGCCAATGGCAGGAACGGACGCGGAGCCTCGGGGGGCGCCCGGCACCGGCCGGGAGCGCATTCTCGAGGCCGCCTACCCCCTCTTCAGCCGCTCCGGCATCCGGGCGGTGGGAGTGGACACGATCGTCGAGGCCGCCGGCGTGGCCAAGATGACGCTGTACCGGAACTTCCCCTCCAAGGAGGACCTCGCGCTCGCGTTCCTCGCGCTCCGCGAGGAGCGCTGGACGCGCGCATGGCTCTGGAACGAGGTCTCCGAGCGCGCCGTTGCGCCCGCCGAGCGGCTCCTGGCGATCTTCGACGTGTTCGGCGAGTGGTTCGCGCGCGACGACTTCGAGGGCTGCTCGTTCATCAACGTCCTGCTCGAGCAGGACGCGCTCGACGATCCGGTGCGCGAGGCCAGCGTCAAGCACCTCGCGAACATCCGAACGCTCATCCAGGAGCTGGCCGAGGAGGCCGGGATCGACGATCCCGACGCCTTCTCACGTCAGTGGCACATCCTCATGAAGGGTTCGATCGTCGCGGCGGGCGAGGGTGACCGCGACGCCGCTCTCCGTGCGCGCGAGCTCGGAACGCTGCTGCTGGAGCGACGCGGCGTCCTCGAGTCCGCCTGAGCCGCAGCCACTGCGTCATGCCGGCGAAGCTAACGGCGGCGCCGACCGCCGTCAAGCCACAGCGCGCATAGTCAGGAGTCGCTCGTGGCGTCGTACGCGAGCGCGCCGCCGAACCCGATCAGACCCAGCCCGGCCACGACGTCGGCCACCCGTATCGCGCGCTCGCCGATGGCGCGGCGGGCTACCGCCGTGCCGCTGGCAAGGAGGGTCGTCCAGACGAGGCTCCCGGCGCCCACCCCGGCCACGAGGAGCAGTGCGCCCCCTGAGCTGTCGGCCGCGCCGGCAGCGCTGGCGGCCGCGAAGATGGCGGCCCACGACGCGATCGTGGCGGGGTTGGAGGCCGTGCCCGCCAGCGCCGTCAGGAAGGCGCGGCCGGGGGTGGCCACCTCGCTGCGCACCTCGCCGCCGTGGCGTACCCGGAAGGCGCTGTAGAGCGTGCGGACGCCCAGCACCACGAGCACGGCAGCGCCCACGAGCCCGAGCACCAGGCGCACCGGCTCGATGCTGAGGAAGGGAGCCGCGCCCGCGGCGCCGCAGGCCGCGTAGAGGGCATCCACCAGGGCGATGCCGGCCCCGATCGCCAGCCCAACCCCCCACCCCACGCGCAGCGTCGAGCGCACGAGGAAGAGCGACATCGGGCCCAGCTGGAGAGCCACGAAGAAGCCGAGTCCCAATCCGACGATGAACGAGTGCATATGGGAATCCTGCCAGGTTGACAGGGACCCGGATCGCGGCGATAGTCGGCTTCAGGACTACTGATGCACACGGACGTGCGGCGTGCCCCGACCGTCGAGGTCCGGCTGTACCGCGTACTGCCCCTCCCGTTGTTTCGCTCCCCGCTGCTCCGGCGGGGTGGCCTGGCCGTGCTACTGGCGATCGCCGCGGTCACGGCGAGCTGCGTGGGCGGGGACAGCGACCCGGCCACCGACGTAACCGACCGGGCGGCGACCTTCCGCGGTCACGGCAGCGCCGGGGGCCAGACCACGCAGTGGTGGTTCAAGTACGGGAAGACCACCAACTACGGCACCGAGACCGCGCACCGGACGGCCACGGGCTCGAACCAGCAGAGCGTGTCGGAGCGCGTCACCGGCCTGGCCCCGGACACCGTCTACCACTACAGGATCTGCGCGTCGAACCCGTCCAGCTCGGGCTGCGGCAAGGACATCACGGTCAAGACGGGATCGCCCGGGCTGCTCCCCGGCTTCCAGGAGACCACGGCATTCTCCGGCCTGGAGGCCCCCACCGCCGTGCGCTTCGCGCCTGACGGGCGCGTCTTCGTTGCCGAGAAGCCGGGCGGGATCAAGGTGTTCGACGGCCTGGGCGACAACACGCCGTCGATGGTGGCCAACCTGCGTCCCGAGGTCGATCACATCTGGGACCGCGGTCTGCTCGGCCTGGCACTCGATCCGAACTTCCCGGCAAGGCCCTTCATCTACGTGCTCTACACGTACGACGCCCCAATCGGCGGCACCGCGCCCACCTGGAACGACACGTGCCCGACACCCCCCGGGCCGACCACCAACGGCTGCGTGACCAGCGCGCGGCTCTCGCGCCTCCAGCTCGACGGCAACCATGTGGTGGGCGACGAGCAGGTGCTGATCGAGGACTGGTGCCAGCAGGGGCCGACGCACGCGATCGGCGACCTGCGCTTCGGAGCGGACGGCGCGCTCTACGTGAGCGGCGGCGAGGGGGCCAGCCCCGACTTCGTGGACTACGGGCAGGTGGGCATCCCGCTCAACCCCTGCGACGACCCGCCGGTCGGCACGGGCGAGCGCCAGACCGCACCGACCGCCGAGGGCGGCGCGCTGCGCAGCCAGGACCTGCGCACGCCGGGCGACCCGGTCACGCTCGACGGCGGCATCCTGCGGGTGGACCCGGACACCGGCGAGGGACTGCCCGCCAACCCGCTCGCCGGCAGCGCCGACCCGGACGCCCGGCGGATCGTGGCCTACGGGCTGCGCAACCCCTTCCGCTTCGCGATCCGCCCCGGGACGAACGAGGTGTGGGTGGGCGACGTGGGCTGGAACACCACCGAGGAGATCAACCGGATCGTCGATCCCACCGACGCGACGGTAGAGAACTTCGGCTGGCCCTGTTACGAGGGCCTGATCCGGCAGGGCGGCTACGACGCGGCCAACCTCGGGATCTGCGAGACGCTCTACGGGAGCGGCGCGGTCACCTCGCCGTTCTTCGGCTACGAGCACTCGAGCAAGGTGTTCTCGGAGGAGAGCTGCTCCGCCGGCACGTCGTCGATCTCCGGCATGACGTTCACGCCTCCGGGCAGCACGCTGCCTGCCGAGTTCGACGGGGCGCTCTTCTTCGCGGACTACGCGCGCAAGTGCATCTGGGTGATGGAGCGCTCCGGCGGGAGCCTCCCGAGCCCGTCGCGTGTCAGGACCTTCCGGGCCGGAGCGTCGATGCCGGTGGACATCCAGTTCGGGCCCGGAAGCGACCTGTACTACGCGGACGTGTGGGGCGGCACGATCAAGCGGATCCACTACACCGAGGGCAATCAGGCGCCCAAGGCGGTGGCCGCCGCCTCGGCCACCAACGGGAGCACGCCGCTCGCCGTGACCTTCGACGGGTCGGGCTCGAGCGACCCCGACACCGGCGACTCGATCTCCTACGCCTGGGACCTCGACGGCGACGGCGCGTTCGACGACGCCTCCACCGCCCAGTTCGCCTGGGCGTACCCGTTCGAGGGCACCTACAACGTGGGTCTCAAGGTCACCGACAGCCATGGTGCCTCCGTCACGGACTTCGTGGCGATCACCGCGGGGAACACGCCCCCAACGGCCACCATCGTCTCGCCCACGACCGGCTTCACGTGGAAGGTCGGGGACCCGATCGGCTTCGAGGGCAGCGGCACCGATCCGCAGGACGGTGACCTGCCGGCAAGCGCCCTCAGCTGGTCGGTGGCGCTCGACCACTGCCCGAGCGGGTGCCACGAGCACGCGCAGCAGACGTACACCGGGGTGGACCACGGCGCCTTCCCCGCCCCGGACCACGAGTACCCCTCCTACCTCCAGCTGACGCTCACCGTGACCGACAGCGGCGGGCTCACCGACACCCGCACGATCCGCCTGGACCCGAAGACCGTGGAGCTCTCCCTCGCCTCAGTGCCCGCCGGGCTCGACGTGGGCTTCAACGGGGCGCGCCTGCCCACGCCGTTCAGCCGCACGGTCATCCAGGGATCGGCCAACACCGTGGGCGCACCCACGCCGCAGACATTCGCGGGGAAGATCTACGACTTCGGGTCCTGGTCCGACGGTGGCGTGGCCAGCCACACCATCACCGCCTCGCAGGACGCCGGCTACACGGCCACTTACTCGGCGCGTTAGCCGTAGGCCCTGATTAATCCTGTAACAATTCGGGCATAGAGCAGGTTCGCCTCCCGTGGCGTGGCATGGATGCCGCCCATGCTCGGAGGTTCCGTTGAGCGACCCAGCGTCGCTGTCCTTTTGCCGCCGAACACGAAAGTGGTCATATCGCCCATGAAGCGTCGCAACGTCGCCGTCGCGGCCGTAGCCGTGGCGGGAGCCCTCGCCGGTTGCCAGCCCGTATATCTCTCCCCGACCGGCTCTGACGCCGGCAACTGCACGAGCAAGCAGCCGTGCCGCACGTTTGCGCGCGCCTACAAGGTGGCGACAGACCAGAAGCGCAACCTCGTATCGGTTCGCAAGGGCTCGTACCCCAAGCAGACCCTCGGGGGTGGCAGCACGCCCATCACCTTCAAGGGTGAGTCAGGGACGAAGCTGCGCGGTCTGGACAACGGCGCGAGCAGGGTCACCTTCGACGGCCTGGACGTGGATGGCGCGTTTACCAAGGAGCTCGCCTTCCACAACAGCGGTAACAACTCGACCTTCAAGAACGGCCGAATCGGCAACGTGACCGACGAGAAGGGCGCGCTGGTGTCGGGCACGAACTTCACGTTCGACAACGTGACCTTCCACGACGTGCGAGTGACCGACCCCTCGGTCCACAACGAGTGCGTGTACGCGATCGTGACGCCGGGCATGACTATCCGCCGCAGCCTGTTCCACCACTGCGCAACGATGGACGTCTTCTTCACCTACGGCTCCTGGTGGTCCCCCCTGCCGCCCGCCTACGGCAGGATCACGCTCGAGAACAACGTCTTCGGGCACACCTACAAGGACGACGGCACCTGGCACTACTACAGCCTCTACGTGGCCAACACCGCCAATGGCGGGGGCACCCTCGACGGCTGGACGGTCCGCAACAACACGTTCGAGATCCCGGCCGCCATCGAGCACGGCGCCACCGGCGGGTCCCGCTGGACGAGCAACCTCGGCAGCTGGAACTGCGTGTCCGGCATGCGCTACAGCCACAACGTCGGGCAGAAGTGCACCGCGACCGACAAGCAGGTCAGCCCCGCCTCCAGCACGGCCGCGCGGCCCGCGGCGTTCGGGTGGGTCAACCCGGCAGCCAACGATTTCCGCCTCAACGCCGGATCGCCGGCCATCAACGCCGGTGACCCGAACGACCGCGTGAGCACCGACAAGGCGTTCAGGGCGCGTGCCGCGGGCCTCCCTGACGCGGGAGCGCTCGAGCGGTAGGTCAGTCCGAGCCCGGGCGGGGCGCGTAGCGGCAGTGGAGCATCAGCGCGTTCCCGTCCGGATCGGCGAAATGGGCCATGTGGCAGACGCCGCTGTCCATCGTGTCGCCGCGGAAGACGATCCCCTGCGCCTCGAGCTCCTCGCGGGCGGCGGCCACGTCGTCCACGTGTAGGGCAACAGGGTGTGAGTGCGCCTCGAACGCCATGCCGAAGGCATCCGACTGCATGATCGCGATGGTCAGGCTGCCGGTCTCGAACTCGCCGGCGGGCCGGTCGCCCCACTGGATCGAGCGCTCGAGGCCGAGCACGTTGCCGTAGAAATCGGAGGCCTTCTCGAAGTCGCGGGTGGGCACGGTGATGAAGTCGACGCCGGTCACGTTCATGGGCGCGATCCTATTGCTCGGCGTGGACCGCGTAGCGAGCGTGCCCGAAAACCTCTTCCACGATCGGCCTGAAGGACTCGAGCGGCAGGGAGTCGTAGCCGGGGTCGAAGCAGTTCTGGTCGAAGTGCTCGCAGAACTCGACGCAGTCGTCGTAGAACGGATGGTCGATGTACTTGTCGCGGGCGTTGCGGTCCTCGCCCATGAGGTGGGCGTAGTAGTAGGCCTGAAACAGGCCGTGCTTCTCCACGATCCAGCACACACGCTCGCTCACGAAGGGCCTCAGCACGGCGCCGACCATCTCGCCGTGGGAGTACGGCGCAAGGGCGTCGCCGATGTCGTGCACCAACGCAGCCGCCACGTATTCCTTGTCCTTGCCGGCCCGGAGGGCGCGCGTGGCCGACTGCAGCGAGTGCTCGAGGCGGGTGACCTTGAGCGGACCCTGGAAGTTCTCCAGCTGGGCCACCGCGTTCATCAACCGCCCAGGCAGCTCCCGGAGGTCCTCTTCGCCGTCGGCGTTGATCAGGCGCAGGTCGGCCTCGGTCATGTCGGCCATGCGTGTGTATGAAACGGTTGCCATCCTCGCCCAAGCTTAGGTGGCACCCGGGCTGATGGATGCGCTGCCGCGACGGTCGGTCAGACCGACAGTGACGCCGCTACTTCGCGGGCGTCCGGGGGGATCGCAATCGTGGGATCGAAGTCAGGCACCCATACGTGGAGGACGGTGCCCGCACCCGGCTTGCTCTCGACCTTCAGGCGGCCTCCCACGATCTCGACCCGTTCGCGGAGCTCCGCAAGGCCGAGGTGCCCGGGCCGTACGCGCACGCCCTTGGCTACATCGAAGCCGTCGCCATCGTCGCGGACGACCATGCAGAATCCGTCACCATCGTCCTCGAGCTCCACGGTGAGCCGAGCGGCACTGGCGTGCTTGCGAACATTCGCAATCGCCTCACGTCCAACGCGGTAGAGAAGCGCCCGGATCGCCAGACACGGCCGGCGGGTCGTATGGTCTGCGAGCTCGCATTTCAGGACATTGTCGATGCCTGCCTGCTCGACGAAGACGGCGAGCGCCACCATCACTCGGTTTTCCTCGAGGTCCACGGGCTGAACCTCGAAAAGCAGGCTCCGCAGCCGCTGGACCGCTTCGCCGGCCACATCCCGGAGCTGTTCCAGCTTGCGTGCCTGCTGGGGCTCGGCGGTGGTGTCTGCGAGGGTCTCCAGCTGCATTCTCAGAGCCACCACGGCCTGGACCGAATCGTCGTGGAGGCCCTCGGCGATCCGCTCGCGCTCCTGCTCGTGCGCTTGAACGAGCTGCCCCAACAGCCTCCTGCGCTCGGCGTTCGCCGCGTCAAGCCGACCGACCTGCTCGACCAGTCTCGCGTTCAGACGGCGCAACTCCTCACTGTCGAACTTCGTGCCATCCAGGGGCACCGGCGAAACCCGGGCAGAGCCCAGCGCCTCACCGACCGTCCCCACCACAGTGGCCGGATCCGACGCTTTCGGGATGAAATGCGACACGCCGACGGCGGCGGCAAGCTGCCTGACCGCTTCTTCAACGTGGTGCACCGTGCAGAACACGACTGGGATAGCGCTGGTGTCCGGATCGTCACGCAGCCGCCGAACGAACTCGTAGCCGTTCATCCCTGGCATCAGCACATCGGTGATCACCAAGTCCGGGCATTCATCCCGGGCTACCGCCAAAGCCTCGTCGCCCGACGCGGCCTCGGTCACCGAATAGCCGGCGTGGCCCAGCAGCGTCGCGAGCAGTTCCCGGTCCCCGGGACGGTCGTCAAGGATCAGGATGGAGGTCGCGTGGCGGGCGGTGCGCCTCACCTGGCCGTTGGCTGTCCCACTACCGGTCGATTTGATGTCCAGCCTCAATCCCTCGATGTAGATCGATCATTCGACGCTGCTCGATTACTTTGATACCGAAACGTCACTTCAGAGGACTTGAGCATTCATCCTTACCGCCTCGGGCGCAATTAGACATTGTGATGATCCAAACAAGGAGGCGGTGGATCGGGCTCTGGTGCTGAGGAGAGGCCCTCGCGGCCGGCACGATGCCCGAGGGCGGACCATCACAACGAACGCACCCTGAGCCGTCGATACGGGCCTCGACGCCAGCGCTCGGGTCGTGGTTTGGCGGGCGGGTGCCGATACCCAATGAGACGGTCGCTTACCTGCCGACCCGGTCCTTGTTAGGCCAGCCGACATTTCGCCTCCGCCGTTCCCCCATCGAAGGAAGGCAGGAAGCACAATGCTCGGTCCGCGTCTCCGAAGGCTGCTGGTCCTCGCGATCAGCTCGATCGCAATGCTGGTCTCGGCGGACCTCGCCGCGGCGGCCTGCACCAATCTTCCGCCCCCCGCCTGCCGCCCGACCGCGTTCACGGGCAGCATCGGCGCTCACGCGTCTCGATGCGTTCCGCCGCCGAGGTGCCGGCGGGTACGCGGCCCGCGGGGGCCCCGCGGCCTGCGCGGCGTCATCGGCAGGACCGGCGCGCCCGGCGCGGACGGAGCGGACGGAGCGCGAGGAGAGACAGGGCGCACGGGCGCCGGCGGCGCGACAGGCCAACAGGGTCTGCGTGGCGTCCAGGGGACCGTCGGCGCAGCCGGCGCGCAGGGCCCGATCGGAGCCAGCGGGCCAGCAGGCTCGACCGGACCGGCGGGCTCCACCGGACCGGCGGGCTCCACGGGATCGACAGGGTCCACGGGACCGGCGGGCTCCACGGGACCGGCGGGCTCCACGGGACCGGCGGGCTCCACCGGCCCGACAGGCTCCACCGGATCAACGGGCTCCACCGGCCCCACAGGCTCGACCGGACCGGCCGGACCCGCAGGGCCGGCCTCAACAGGCCTGTCCGAGTACGCGTACGTCTACAACCTGGGGGCGGAGGTGGTGGCCGTCGAGGCGGCTATCACCTTCGACACCAACGGTGTGATGACGGCCGGCATCACGCATGCTCCCGGCACATCCGGGGTCAGCTTCGTGAACGCCGGCATCTACAAGGTGACCTTCTCGGTGTCGGGCGTCGAGCCGAACCAGATGGCGCTGTTCCTCAACGGAGTGGTCGTGCCCGGCTCGATCTATGGCTCCGGGGCGGGCACCCAGCAGACCATGGGACAGACGATCCTCACGGCCGGCGCCGCGGACGTGCTCACCGTCAGGAACCACTCCTCGGCTGCTGCCACGACCCTTCAAACCCTGGCCGGAGGGACGCAGACGAACACGAACGCGTCGCTCACCATCGAGAAGCTGGGCTAGCCGTGAAAACCGTTCCATCGACAGTGGTTGCCCTCTTCGCGGCCAGCCTCGCGGTCACCGCCTGCGGCGCCGCGTCGCCGAACATCCTCAACACGGAGAAGATCGAGCGGTCGATCGAGAGCAGCAGCCTCGCTCAGCGGGGAATACGCGCGCAGGTCTCCTGCCCGTCCGGCGTTCATCAGAAGAAGGGCCTGACCTTCCACTGCGCCGCACTGACCGGCGGAGGGAAGGCTCGGTTCGCGGTCACGCAACTCGACGGTGACGGTCACGTGCGCTACGAAGGCCTCTGACACACCGCGGCGCGCCGCGGCCGGGTGTGCGTAGGGGGATACTCGGCGGGCGATGTCGCAGGAGAACGTCGCCACTGCCCGCGCCTTCGTGGAGGCGTACAACCGTGAAGACTTCGAGGCCGCGGGGCTGCCGTAGTACCTGCGTGACCTCGCATACGGGCTACTGAGTCGGGGCGACTGGATTCGAACCAGCGACCGCTCGGCCCCCAGCCGAGTGCGCTACCAGACTGCGCCACGCCCCGCGCGACCGTCACGATAGCGCCCATGGGCATAGCGGCAGTCATCGCCGCTGCGTGAACCGTCAGACGGGCGACGAGGTCTGGATCATGCGCTGCACAGCCGCGGGCGGGCGCGTGGTGCGGTTCGAGTACGGCGCATAGCGATTGCGGACCGGCCAAACCGGGTAGCCGACCTCCGAGGCAGGGATCACCGGAGGAGGAGAAGGCATGGACACGGGACTGATAATCGCCATCGTCATCGGCGTGCTTGTGGTGCTGGCGCTGTTGGCCGTAGCCGCCAGGCGCGGTCGTGAGCAGCGCCATGAGACGCGTCGCGTGGAAGCCCGCGAGATCAGGCGCGAGGGTGAGCTGCGCGGAGCGCGCGCAGACGAGACCCGCGCGGAGGCCGAGGAACGGGCCGCGCGAGCGCGCCGTGAGGAGGCCGCAGCCCGCCAGCAGGCGCTGCAGGCGGACGAGCTCGCCCAGGATGCGGACGACCACCATCGGCGCGCCGCCGAGATCGATCCGGACGTGGACGCATCCGACACCGACGAGCGCGAGCAGGTCGAGCCCGCCCGCTGATCTGCGGACGCGCTCGGGAGAACTTCAAGCGGGCGAAGGGAATCGAACCCTTACTAAGAGCTTGGAAGGCTCTTGTGCAACCACTACACCACGCCCGCGGGGTCAAATCGATGATAGGGCCAATCGATCCTGGCGTCGTTCTACATCCTCGTCATGACAGCGAGGTTTCTTGAGCGGTTGAGCGGCGCTCGGGCGTCGCGCGCTCGCATAGGGTGCGCCGCGTGGCCACCGGACGAGCACGACGGGCAGGGAGGCTCAGGCTCGCCGTCGTGGCAGCCGCGCTGGCCGCCGCCGCCCTGAGCGCGCCCGCCGGCGCCGCCACGCTCGACGCCCGCCGCGGCGAGCAGATCGGCTCTGTGAGCAGGGAGTTCGTGTCATTCGGGTTCGACATCTCGCAGATGCAGGAGCGCGGCTCCGCCCCGCCATTCGACTTCACCCGTCCTCGGCTCGTGCGCCTCGCGCGGGCGCTCGGCCCCGCCTACGTGCGCTACAGCGGCACCAAGATCGACGAGACGTTCTACGACCCCACCGGCACTCTGGGTCCCAATCCCCCGGGCGCCTACAAGTACGTGCTCGACCGCGACGAGTGGGATGCGGCCAACCGCTTCGCCGCGGCGGCCGGGCTGAAGGTGACCATCGGGATCAATGGCGGCCCTGGGCCGCGCGGCGCCGACTTCAGCTGGAACCCCGACAACGCCCGCGCGCTGCTCGAGCGCGCGCGAGCCATCGGTCGCCCGCCCGCTGTCGTGTCGTTCGCCAACGAGCCCAACCTCACGTACTACGGCTCGAGCAACCCACCCACGTACACGGCGGCGGACTACGCCCGCGACGTGGAGCGCTTCCTCGCGCTGCGAGCCGAGCTGGTACCCCGCTCCACGTTCATCGGCCCGGGCTCCTTCTTCATCATCGGCGCGGAGAAGCCGATCCTCAACGTGGACTTCGGCCCGCGCACCTCGGCGATCATGCCGCTGCTGGGCAGCCGCTACGACGCCGTGTCGCTCCACCACTACCCGGCCTTCGGAGACTCGGCCAAGTGCGCCGGCCTCCAGCCGCGGCCGCCGGCGGACCCGCTCGCGCCCGAGTTCCTCGACCGGATCGACGGGGCGCTGGCCTACATGCGCGAGCTTCGTGACGCCCATGCACCGGGCAGGCCGCTCTGGGTCGACGAGTTCGGGAACACGGCCTGCGGCGGCGTGGTGGGCTACTCGAACACGTTCGCGGCCAGCTTCTACTACCTCAACGCGCTCGGCACGATGGCCCGCGGCGGAGTGCGCGTGGCCACGCGCTGGACGCTCGCGGGACCGCAGCCCTACGCGCTGGTGGACGAGACCACGCTCACGCCGCGACCCGACTACTGGGCCGCGCTCCTGTGGCGGCGGCTCATGGGCACCCAGGTGCTGGCCCCGCGTCTCAGCGGCGCGCCGGCGACGCTCCGCACCTACTCGAGCTGCACCCCCGGGAGCCCCGGCGGAGTCACCACGCTCGCGCTCAATACCGACCGCACCGCCTCGGCCACGATTCGTCTGGCCGGGTTCGGCGCCATCGGGGCGGGGATCCACCGCGTGACCGGCGAGCTCGGCTCGGAGCAGGTGGCGCTCAACGGCCGGCCGCTCGCGCTGGGCGCCAACGACGAGCTGCCCCGGCTCTCGGCGGCGAGGGTGAAGGGCGGGACCGTGACCCTCCCCCCCACCTCCTACGCCTTCATCACTCAGCCGCTCGCGCTGTCGCGCGCCTGCTTCAAGCGCTGAGCCAGCGCTTCGGGTTCTCCACCATCATCTGGTTCAGCTGCTCGTCGGTCATCCCGCCTTCTCTGAGCGTGGGGATCACCTGCTCGAACAGGAAGGTCATGCTCCAGTTGGGCACCTCGCTGGCGCGCAGGATCTCGGCCACCTCCGGCGTGAACCAGTCGAGCGTCGAGCAGAAGTCCTGGGACAGGAACATCCGCTCCACATGCCCCTTTTCGAGCAGGGCCAGGGTTGTGGCGTTGCGGCGCTCGGTCGGAAGGAAGATGTCGAGGCCGTAGCGGTCGAGCCCGATCCAGCAGCCGGTGTCGAGCAGGCGCTCGATGTACTCGAGGTTGTCGGTGTCGCCGGTGTGGGCGATCTGAACCTTGCCCGGGTCCACGCCCTCCTCGATAAAGATCTTCATCTGCTCCAGGCCGGTCTCCGACGCCGGGCGTGAGTGGGCCATGATCGGGCGCCCGGTCTGGATCGAGGCGCGGGCGGCGGCGCGATGGATCTTCTCCACGTTGGCGTTGACGCCCGGCTCGTCGGCGGCGCACTTGATGAACGCCGGCTTGATCCCCGTCCCCTGGATCCCGTTCTCGATCTCGTGGACGAATATCCCGGCGATCTGGTCCTCCGTGCGGTTCATCAGCGGCTGCGGCAGGTGCTCGTAGGTGTAGACACCAGTGGCGAGCAGGATCTGCAGGCCGCTCTCGTCGGCCACGCGCTTGCTGAACGCGGCGTCGCGCGTGAGGAACATCGCGCTCGGCTCCACCACGGTCGTCACGCCGTGGCCCCTGACCGCGGCGGCGTCGGCCATCGCGGCCTCCCATTCGGCGTCCTCGTCATAGAGATGCGGGAACTGGAAGCGCAGCGCCTCGTCCGTGGAGCGGAAGTGCTCGTGGATCAACGTCAGACCCAGCTCGTCGACGTCGACGGGCCCGTTCACGCTCTCGACTGTGGCCATCCGCTCTCCTCCCCAGGGTGCCGGTGCGAGGGGCACCCTAACGGCGCTCCGCCTTCGGCTCTACGATGGTCGGCCGAGGGGCAGTAGTTCAGTTGGTCCAGAACGCCGGTCTCCAAAACCGGAGGTCCCAGGTTCGAATCCTGGCTGCCCCGCTCGAAGAACCCCCGCGACGCCGAGTCAGGACGCGGGCGTGCAGTCGATGTAGATCGACTCGGTGACGGTTTGACCCTCGAACTTGACGGTGGCCGTCCAGGTGCCGGGGCCCCAGTCGCTGAGGACGTCCGGGTTGTAGTTCCCGTTCTCGTCAGCGTGGAGGTCTGTCCCGAAAGGCTCCTCGTTGGGCGAATCGATCATCCCGAAGAACTCCGAGAACGGCGGGAGGCCGCTCACCGAGGCCAGTACCGAGTGGTTCAGGGGATAGCCCAGGCACGTCTGGGTCAAGGTGATCACGATGTCGGACTGGGTCCTGAAGGTCTTGTCGGGGCTGCAGAACGCCTCGCCCGGGTTCTCGCCATCCTCGGCGCAGACGGCGTAGTGGTAGATCGTCCCCGGCTCGAGCTCGTCGACCGGCTCGGACACCGGCTCGATCTCGCCGGCCTCGAAGTCGATTGTCCTCGTCGGAGTCTTTTCCGCTCTGGCTTCCGTCGGGCCGTACTCGATGTACCAGCTGCCGGGACCGCCTGTGCTCGAGAGCACCTTTCCGTTCAGCGTCGCGCTGGTCTTCGTGACCTCCGTGGGGGAGTCGCGAACGCCCACCGCACAACTCGACACGACCAAGCCCACGGCGATGGCGGACAGGGCGAGAACAAGACGCATCACGCGAGACCCTCCCAGCATTCTGGCTACTCCGCCAGCCCCACGGCTTCGAGCGCCTCCGCATGAGTCAGAAAGTCGCGGATGCGAACGATCTTCCCGGCTCGCAGGTCAAAGACTTCGCCCAGCTCCTGACTGAACTCGATGCCGGTGGTCGGGGCGGTCAGGTCCATTCGGCCTAGCGCGAGGACCGACTCGCCGAGGTCGCGGAGCTCCCGGGGCCGATTGACAAGGCGCTCCCACGCCTCGCCGCGATCCTGCTTCCAGATCTTTCGAGCGCCGTCAGGACCTCTGTAGGTCGTTGCCTCTCCCTCGAGGCCGGGCTCGATCGCGGGGTGCCACTCGACGTTGGCATCGAGCTCCGCCAAGAAGGCGTCGAGATCATCAGCGTTCCACGCATCGACGGCGCGCTGAACGGTCTCCACGTTCTCCCGCGACATCGCCTACTCCGACGGCCCCAGCGCTTCCAGCGCCTCGCTCTCGCTCGAGTAGGCGTCCCAGCGGGTGCATTTCCCGTCTCGCCACCGGTGCACCTGCCAAACCGTCGCGTCGAAGGGCGTGTCGCTCTCGGCCCCATGGCCGGCCACCCGCACAACGGCGATGGTGACCTCTCCGAGGTCGCGCACCTCGAGCACCTCGACGCTGATGTCGGGGAAGCTGGCCAGCAAGACCGACCACCAGCGGCGCACCCCGTCGTGGCCGTTGTAGCCGCCCTCCATCGCGGCCAGCACCGGAAACATCTCCACGTCGTCGTCCAGCGCCGCGACCAGGCCCTCGAGGTCGCGCTCGTTGAATGCCTCGAATCCGCGCCGGGTCAGTTCCACGTTGTCCGGCGACATCACCCGCGGAGTATCCCCGAGTCGCGGCCCGGGACGTTTGTGCCGATAGGTACTTGACGGTCGCTTCCCTGCCGACCCGGCCTCTGGTCCGACCAGGCCGACATCTTCGCCTCCGCCATCCCGATCCAGTCGAGGAAGGCAGGTTGTTGCATGTTCGGTCCGCTTTTCCGGTGCAGTTCGCATGCCCGCCGTGTAGAGCCATCCAGGGCGGGAACTGTCTCCGGCGTGGGTCGACGCCTTCCGTGCCTCGTGGTGCTCGCGGTGCTGTCGCTGGCCGGCACCGCCTGCCAGGAGCGGCTCACCTGGGCGCCGCCGCAGCTGGACGGGGACGTGCACGTGATCGACGTGCCCGAGGAGGGCGGCGACTGGTATGGCACCCCCACCGATCGGGACTGTCTGATCCGGATGCCCGCGCAGCCGGTGCATTCGACGGTCAAGGTCTCCGGCTGCCATGACGTGAAGCTCGTGGGAGGCGAATGGCGAAGCGATGCGGACCCGTGCAGCGCGGAGGCAGCCGGGGCAGGCGAATCGGTGGCCCTGTTCCTGACCGATTTCTCGGGTGTCGCGCATGTGGAGGGCGTCAAGGTCGACGGCCGTGGCTTCTCCGACGGGCTCTGGATCACCTCGACGGCACCATCGAGCATCTCCCAGGTCCAGGGGTCCTGGCTGGGCGGTTTCGCCGCCTGCAACGAGCCGGGGGGACTCCAGGTCCAGTGGCCCATGGAGCACCCCAACTGCTTCCAGACCTGGGCGGGTCCCAACACGCTGCGATTCGACAAGAACACCTGCCGCACGGTCTACGAGGGCTTCAACCTCGACACCGCCAACTGGACGAGCGGCACCGGCGCGAAGTACCCCGCCGAGTCGATCGACGTACGGCGCACGAACATCCGCCTGGGTGACTACACGCCGAACGGACGCCAGTGCTTCGTCGCCTGGAGCGCCTACTCGCCGGCGCCCACGCACCTGGAACGCGCGCGATGCGACCCCGGCAGCCGCGACTTCGCCGGAGCGTTCGCGCCTCGCCTCGACTCCAACTCAAGCTGGTGGGGCGGCGTCCTGCCGGGGGCACCCTCCCAGCCGGACGAGATCACCCCGGCCGAGGCCGGCATCGGCTACCGCTCGCCCGGGTACCGCTAGGCGGGCACGCCGCCGTCGCCGATCAGCTGCTGGGCGATCGTGGCCTGGTCGAAGTAGATCCGCTCGCACACGATCCGGTCGCCGCCGGGCTCGAATAGGAACAGCGCGCACATCCGGCAGCGGAAGCTGCGGCCGGTGGGCGCGATCCCGCGCAGCTCGCCCTTGTGGGTGCCCAGCAGGTCGAACTCGGCGATCACCGCGTCGTCGGCGTGGTGGAGCACCGTGTTCTCGTTGCGCTGGTCGGGGAACGCCTCGCGGCTGCGGCGGTAGTACTCGGTGACCTCCTCGGGACCGTCGAAGACCTCGCCGGTGGCCACGAGCTCGTAGCGGGGATGGTCGAACGTGGCCAGGGAGACGTCGAACTTGTGCTGGTTCTCCGACTCCATGTGCTCGATCACCAACGCCTCGCGGCGCGCGCGCAGGGGCTGGACCGCTTCCTCCATCGATGTCTCCTCTCCTCGGGCTCGCCACGTAGTCTGACCGCATGGCACTCGTGCACGTCGAGCGTCCCAGCGACGGTGCCCCCGAGGGGCTGCTGCTGCTCCACCACGGTCGCGGCAGCGACGAGCAGGACCTGCTCGGCCTGGCCGACGTGCTCGATCCGGCGCGCCGCCTGCACGTGGTGTCGCCGCGTGCCCCGCTCACCCTGCCGGGCTGGCCGGGATATCACTGGTACGTGGTGCCCCGCGTGGGCTACCCCGACCCGGACACCTTCCGCGCCTCCTACGGCGAGCTGAGCGCGCTCCACGACGAGCTCTGGGAGCGCACCGGCGTGGGCCCCGACCGCACCGTGCTCGGTGGCTTCTCGATGGGATCGGTCATGAGCTACGCGCTCGGCCTGGGCCCGGACCGCCCCGCCCCGGCGGGGATCCTCGCCTTCAGCGGCTTCATCCCCACGGTCGAGGGCTGGCAGCCGGACCTCGCCGGCCGCGCGGGCACCTCCGTGTTCATCGCGCACGGCCGCCAGGACCCGGTGATGAGGGTGGAGTTCGCCCGCGAGGCGCGCCGGCTGCTCGAGGGCGCCGGCCCGGCGGTGGAGTACCAGGAGTCGGATGCCGCCCACAACATCGATCCCGAGCACCTGCCCGCCGCCCGCGAATGGCTCGACAGGGTGCTGCCGGCGTCGTGACGGTCCGGAGGTGCGGGCGGAGGGAGTCGAACCCACACGCTCTTTCGAGCACCGGGACCTAAACCCGGCCTGTCTACCAGTTCCAGCACGCCCGCTCGGCCCGGCTCAGTCTAGGTCCGCAGCGGCGCCGTGGCGTCCGGGGCGGGTGTAGAGTCCTCGCAGCGATGGCCGACACCGTGCTGGTTCATCCGAACCGCGACAAGCGGAGCTCGCACGCGAACAGGGTGATCGTGGTCGTCCTTCTGCTCGTCAGCGCGGCGCTCATCCTCATCGTGACCCTGGGCGGCTGGTCCCACCTCCAGGGCTCGCAGCCGATCTCGTTCGCCTACGTGCTGGTGTACGTGGTGATGGCCTGGCAGGTCTCGCGCTGGAACCGCGGCGTGCTGCCGGTGGCCGCGGCGCTCGCGGTCCTCTTCGCGGTGATCGCCGCCGTGGCCGGGCCGCAGTGGTTCGACCGCGACAAGGCGGGCTTCGACGACCCCGCGATCGATCCCTCGATCCTCGGAATCCTCACCGTCGCGCTCGTGCCCGTGCAGCTGCTGCTCACCGGTTTCGCGATGAGCGCTTTCCAGCAGCACTGGAACGTGGAGGTCGAGGTCACGCGCGACGAAGCCGACCGCTATGGCCGCGGCGGCGTCTCAGGCGGGCAGTTGACGCCGATACAGCCGTAGAATCGCCCGTTCAGGCGGCGGTGGAGGAACTGGCAGACTCGATGGATTCAAAATCCATTGCCCGAGAGGGCGTGTGGGTTCGAGTCCCACCCGCCGCATGGAGGTAGCTTGGGACTGTATGGCGAGCGGGTGCTCCCGCGGATCATCAACGTCGTTTGCGGGCTGAAGAGCGTCGAGCCCCTGCGGCGCCGTGTCTGCGATGGGCTGGAGGGTGAGGTGGTCGAGATCGGGTTCGGCTCCGGGCTCAACGTGCCCTTCTACCCGGCGGCCGTGACACGCGTTGCCGCGGTCGAGCCTGCCGACGTGGGCTGGAAGCTGGCCGAGAAGCGCCTGATGGCCACGAGCGTCCGCGTGGAGCGGTCCGGCCTGGACGGCCAGTCGCTGCCGTTTGCGGACCACAGCTTCGACACCGCGCTGTCCACGTGGACGATGTGCACGATCCCGGACGTGGCCGCGGCCCTGTCCGAGGTGCGGCGCGTGCTCAAGCCCGGGGGGACCCTTCACTTCGTGGAACACGGACTGGCCCCCGACGAGGGCGTGCGGCGCTGGCAGCATCGCCTGGAGCCGATGCAGAAGCGGCTCTTCGGCGGGTGCCACCTGACCCGGCCGGTGGTGGACATGCTCACCGCCGCCGGCTTCACGATCCGCGACGTCGACGTCTTCTACGAGGACGGCACGCCGAAGCCGGTGGGCGCCAACTCGCTCGGCACCGCGATCTCCCCTTAGAGGCGCTCGCGGCCGAGCTAGCCGGGCTCGGACGCGTCCGCATCGACGGTGCCGAGCGCCATCGCACCGTAGACCTCGAACACGGTGCGCAGCTCGCGCGACTCCACCTCGATGAAGCGCACCGGCAGCTCCGCCACCGCCTCCTTCGCACGCACGAAGTACGGAGAGAAGTCGTCGCTCGTGGCCAGCCGCGCCGGCGGTCGGTCCACCTCCACCCCCTCGCGGATGGCGGCGCGCTTGGCGATCTCGAACGCGAGCGTGGCCTTGGTGTGCCCCGACGACGGCCGGCAGTGCTCGGCCAGCCGGCGGCGGAGGTCCGGGGCTTGACCGACATGGACGGGCTCGTCGTGCCGGGTGAACAGGTAGATGCCGGGGGCGGCGGGAATTCCGCCGTGCTCGGCCCGCGGTGCGGCCGGGGCCTCCCAGAGCCGCTCGAGCAGCGGCTCCAGGCGGGCAATCAGTTCGTCGAACGCGGCCACGCCGTCCGATCGTATCGGCGCGCCTGGCGGCCGCTCGGCCGGAGGCGCGGGCTTGGGCACGGGCGCAGGCTCCGGGGGCGCCTCCGGTTCCGCGGGCACGGGCGCGGGCTCGGCGGCGGCCGCCTCGTCCTCGATCGTCCGCCACCCGCCCCACGTGATGCCCAGCGCGGCGACCAGCGCGAAGAACGGACCGAGGCGGCGGCCCGTGCGTGTCGAGGCCGTGTCGGCCGCGGTGGTGAGGTCGGGCGGGTCGATCAGCCGGTAGACCACGAGCAGCGCGCACACGAGCCCGGCCGCGACCACCACGAGGGCCATCGGCGTCAGGGCCGCCCGCAGGCCGAGAATCGGCAGGAACAGGAGGCAGAGCGCCGCCACCGCCACGACGAGCAGGACCACGTCGATCCCGGCGAACGCGTGCCATGCGTTCACCCCGACGCCGCGGACCGTCGTCGGATCGCGCCCCGGCAGCTGCACGGCGCTGTCCACGCCGAACCACGGCAGGAACATCGACAGCAGAAGGAGCGCCCCGCCCGCTCCCGCCACGAGCTCCCCCGGCCCTGGGCTTCTCGGTTCCACCGGGCGTGCACTCTAGATTGCGGCTGACCCCATGGCCGCCGGTGAGCGAAGCGGAACGCGTGCACGCATCGACGCGATCGCCGAGATCGAGGTGCTGGCCGGGCTCCCGGGCCGCGGCCCCGGCACCGATGCGGAGCGGCGGGCGGCGCGCCACGCCGTGAGGCGCCTCGAGGCGCTCGGGCGCACGGTTCGGGTGGAGTCGGTGTCCACGTGGCCGCACTGGTTTGCCTCACTCGGCCTGATTGCGGCCCTCGGGGCGGGCGCCGGGGTGGCCTCCGTGTACTCCCCGGAGACGGGCGTGGCGCTGGCGCTCGTGGCGCTTGTCCTCTGCCTGCTCGACGTGGGCGCCGGCCTGCCGGTGAGCCGGCGGCTGTTCGGCCGGCGGTCGTCGCAGAACGTGGTGTCCCCGGCCGCGGAGGAGCGCTCGGGGTCGCTGCTCGTGGTGGCCCATCTCGACGCCGGGCGCACCGGCTTCGTGCACCGGCCCGGTGTCCGCGGCCTCCACGCGCGCCTCGCCCGGCCCCGCCGGCTCCTCGGCGGACCGCTGCAGCCGGTCGCGTGGCTGCTCGGGGCCACCCTCGCCTGCGCGGTCGCGCGGCTGGCGGGAGTGGACGGCGTGGTGCTCACGGCGGTCCAGTTCACCCTCACCGTGGCGCTCGTGGCAGTGCTCGCGCTGCTGATGGACATCTGGCTGTCACCCACCGTGCCGGGAGCGTGCGACAACGCCTCGGGGGTGGCGCTGGCCCTGCGCCTTTCGGAGCGTCTCGGTGGCGCGCTCGAGCACTTCGGCGTGACCGTTCTGCTCACCGGCGGGCAGGAGAGCGGCGGCCCCGACGGCATGCGCGCCTTCTTGCGCCGGCACCGGAGGGAGCTGCCCCGCGACAGCACGGTGGTGCTCAACCTCGACGAGGTGGGATCCGGGTCGGTGCGCTTCACGAGCCGCGAGGGACCGCTGCTGGCCGCACGCTCGCACGGGCAGCTCACCGGGCTCTGCGACGAGATCGCCGCCGGCGCCGATGTCCGCCCCCTGGACAACCGGGCGGCCAGCGACGGTTTCGGCGCGCGCTACGCCGGCTATCCCGCGATCACCATCACCTGCCGCGACGAGAACGGCCTGGCCCCGCGGCACCATCGCCGCAGCGACCTGCCCGAGCACGTGGACCCCGCGGCCCTGGCGGCCGCGGAGGAGTTCTGCGTGGAGCTGGCCGAGCTCCTGGACGCGCGCGTCGGGCCGGAACTAGCGTCTTGAGAGCTCCACGAAGAAGTCGAGCGCCTCGGGATTGGCCAGCGAATCGCGGCTGGCCGCCCGCTCGGGGTCGCCGCCCATCAGGATCTTCTTGACCGGCACCTCGAGCTTCTTCCCGGACAGCGTGCGCGGCACTCCGTCTACGGCGACGATCCGGTCCGGCACGTGGCGCGGCGAGCAGTGCTCGCGCATCCGCCTCCGGATCGTCGTCTCGAGCTCGTCGTCGAGCTCGACGCCGTCCGCCAGCACCGTGAACAGCCACATCGTCGAGTCGGCCCCGTCCGGCGTGGGCACGTCCACCACCAGGCTGTCCATCACCTCCGGAGCGCCCTCCACCGCGCTGTAGAGCTCGCTCGTGCCCATCCGGACGCCCTGCCGGTTGATCGTGGAGTCCGAGCGCCCGTAGATCACCGCGCCGCCGCGCTCGTTGATCTTGATCCAGTCGCCGTGGCGCCAGACGCCCGGGTAGGTGTCGAAGTAGCTCTCGCGGTAGCGCTCGCCGTCGGGGTCGTTCCAGAAGTAGAGCGGCATCGAGGGCATCGGCTCCGTGATCACGAGCTCACCCACCTCACCGGTCAGCGGCCGCCCGTCCTCGTCCCACGCCTCCACCGCGGCGCCCAGGCAGCGCGCCTGGATCTCGCCGGAGTACACGGGCAGCACCGGGCAGCCGCCCACGAACGCGGTGCAGAGGTCGGTGCCCCCGCTCGTGGAGAAGAGCCAGAGGTCGCGCTTCACGTGCTCGTAGACCCACTCGAACCCCTCCACGGGCAGCGGCGACCCGGTCGAGCCGAGGCTCTTCAAGGCCGACAGGTCGGCCTCGCGGGCGGGCTCGACGCCCGCCTTCATGCAGGCGGTGATGAACCCGGCGCTGGTGCCGAAGCAGGTCACGCCGGCCTCCTCCACGAGGCGCCAGAGCCCGCGGACGTCCGGCTGGCCGTCGTAGAGGACGATCGTGGCGCCCGCGAGCAGCCCGCCCACCAGGAAGTTCCACATCATCCAGCCGGTGGTGGTGAACCAGAAGAAGCGGTCCGCAGGCGTGAGGTCCGAATGCAGCCGCATCTTCTTCAGGTGCTCGAGCAGGATGCCGCCCTGCCCCTGCACGATCGCCTTTGGCAGCCCGGTGGTGCCCGACGAGAACAGGACCCAGAGCGGATGGTCGAACGGCACCTGCTCGAACCGGAGCTCGGCCGGCTCGCTGAGCAGGTGGTCCCATCCCGACGGCACCATCACCGTGTGCTCGAGCGACGGGATCGCCGCGGCGATCTCGGCCACGCGCTCGGACCTGTCGAAGTCCTTGCCGCCGTAGCGGTACCCCTCCGTGGCCAGGAGCACCTTGGGCTCGATCTGCGCGAAGCGGTCGATCACCGTCGGCGCCCCGAACTCCGGCGCGCAGCTGGACCAGATGGCGCCGATGCTCGCGGTGGCCAGCAGCCCCACCACCGTCTCGGGAGCGTTGGGCAGGTAGGCGGCCACGCGGTCGCCGCGCTCCACCCCGAGCCGGCGCAGGCCGGCGGCGCAGCGGGCCACCTGGTCGCTCAGCTCGTCCCAGGTGAGCTCGGCCAAGGGGCCGCCCTCACTGGAGTGAACGATGGCCGCCTCGCCCGGCCGGGCCATCCGCAACACGTGCTCGGCGTAGTTGAGCCGCGCGCCGGGGAACCAGGCGGCACCCGGCATCTCCCTGCCCGCGAGCACGCGCTCGTAGGGCGCCGAGGCCTCGACCTCGAAGCGATCCCACAGGGATCCCCAGAACGCCTCGAGATCCCCGACCGACCAGCGCCAGAGCTGCTCATAGGTGGAGAAGCCGCGCTCGTCCATGTAGCGCGCCATCTCGGTGCTCTGTGCGTTCGACGGCTCCCATAGCCGCGTGCCCTCCGCCATGGGCCGAATCCTATGTGCCTCCGGTGCCCTAATCCCGGGGTTGACACGGCACGTGGCGCTGGACATGCTCGCCGGAGTCCTCAGCGGGACTTCCCGGGAGCGCCCCCGTCAGGCCGGCGCCCATCTCGTCGACTAGAGGTCCATCTGAACTCTCCAACGTCCTCCCGAGCAGTGGTTTGCGTGCGCGTGCTCGCGCTCGCGGCGGTCTGTCTCGTCGTGGCCGGATGCGCCTCCGGCGTGACCGATCCGGCCACCGACGTGACCGATAGGGCCGCCACGCTGCGCGCCCACGGCTCGCCCGGAGGGAAGCCCAGCACCTGGTGGTTCCAGTACGGCAAGACCACCTCGTACGGGTCCGAGACGCCGCACCGCAGCGTGGCTGCGACCCCGGCTCAGCAGAACGTGGCCGAGCGCGTGACCGGGCTGGCGGCCGACACCACCTACCACTTCCGCGCGTGCGCATCCAACGCGGACGGCAGCGGGTGCAGCCCCGATCGCACGGTCCGTACCGGTTCCCCCGGCCTGCTGCCCGGCTTCCAGGAGACCACCGCCTTCAGCGGCCTGGAGGCCCCCACCGCCGTGCGCTTCGCACCGGACGGCCGGGTGTTCGTGGCCGAGAAGCCCGGCGGGATCAAGGTTTTTGACGGTCTCGAGGACCCCACCCCGACCGTGGTCGCGAACCTCAGGACGCGCGTGGACCACATACTGGGACCGCGGCCTCCTCGGCCTGGCGATCGACCCGGACTTCCCGGCCAAGCCGTTCATCTACGTGCTCTACACCTACGACGCCCCCATCGGCGGCACCGCGCCCACCTGGAACGACGACTGCCCCGATCCACCGGGGGCGAGCACGCACGGCTGCGTGACGAGCGCCCGGCTCTCACGCCTCCAGATCCAGGGCAACCAGATGGTGGGAAGCGAGCAGGTGCTGATCGAGGACTGGTGCCAGCAGGGCCAGACCCACTCCATCGGAGACCTGCGCTTCGACTCCGAGGGGTCGCTGTACGTGAGCGCCGGCGACGCCGCGAGCCCCGACTTCGTGGACTACGGGCAGATGGGCATGCCGCGCAACCCCTGCGGCGATCCGCCGGCGGGCGTGGGCGGGGCGCAGACGCCGCCGACCAGCGAGGGCGGCGCTCTGCGCAGCCAGGACCGCCGCACCACCGGCGATCCGAACACGCTCGACGGGACCCTCCTCCGAGTGAACCCGGATACCGGCGCCGCGGTCCCCACCAACCCGCTCGCGGCCAGCACCGATGCCAACGCCAGGCGGATCGTGGCCTATGGGCTGCGCAACCCATTCCGCTTCGCCATCCGGCCGGGCACGCGCGAGGTCTGGATCGGCGACGTGGGTTGGAACACCACCGAGGAGATCAACCGCGTGGTCGACTCGGCCGACTCGACCGTCGAGAACTTCGGCTGGCCCTGTTACGAGGGCGGCTCGCGGCAGAGCGGCTACGACTCGGCCAACCTCAACCTCTGCGAGAGCCTCTACGCGGCGGGCGGCACGACCACGCCCTTCGCCAACTACGCCCATGCGGCGAAGGTGACCCCCGAGGACCCCTGCCCGGTGGGGACCTCGTCGGCGTCCGGGATGGCCTTCAACCCACCGGGAAGCACGCTCCCGGCGGAGTTCGACGGCGCGCTCTTCTTCGCCGATTACGCGCGCAACTGCATCTGGGTGATGGAACGCTCCGGCGGGCTGCTTCCCAGCACCTCGCGGATCAGATGGTTCCGCAGCGGTGCCGCCATGCCGGTGGACATCCAGTTCGGCCCCGGCAACGACCTCTTCTACGCCGACGTGTGGGGCGGCGATATCAAGCGGATCCACTACACCCAGGGCAACCAGGCGCCGAAGGCCGTGGCGCTGGCCACCCCCACCAGCGGTGAGGCGCCGCTGCCGGTGCAGTACGACGCCCGCCAGTCCACCGACCCCGACGGGGACGCGCTCACGTACGCCTGGGACACCGACGGCGACGGCGCGTACGACGACTCCGACACCGCCCTCCAGCGCTGGACCTACGGCACACGGGGTGTGTACGCGGTCGGGCTCAGAGTCACCGACAGCCACGGGGCGTCGAGCACCGACCACGTGGCCATCACCGTCGGGAACTCCGCGCCCATCGCCACGATCTCGTCCCCCTCCCCCGGTCTGCGCTGGAAGGTCGGCCAGGGGATCGCCTTCGGCGGCGGGGCCACCGACAAGCAGGACGGCACCGTGCCCGCCAGCCGCCTGAGTTGGTCGCTCGTCCTGCAGCACTGCCCGTCCAACTGCCACTCACACGCGCTGCAGACCTTCACGGGCAGCGGCGGGGGCTTCGCCGCGCCGGATCACGAGTACCCCTCCTATCTGGAGCTGCACCTCACCGCCACGGACAGCGGCGGGCTCACGGACACTCAGGTGATCCGGCTCGACCCGCGGACCGTGGAGCTGGCGCTGCGATCGAGCCCGACCGGCCTCTCGCTCACGGTGAACGGCGCGGCCCGCACCACGCCGTTCAACGTCACCGTGATCGAGGGATCGGCCAACACGCTCTCCGCCCCCACGCCGCAGACGCTCACGGGCGGCACCTACGACTTCCGGTCGTGGAGCGACGGCGGCGTGGGCACCCACGGCATCACCGCCATCGCGGCGGGCACGTACACGGCCACCTACGCGCGCCGCTAGGCGCGCTGCTCAGACCGGGGTGACCGCGTTGCGCTTGGCGGGCCAGGACCGCTCGCGGTCCGCATAGGCCTCGAAGCGCCGGACCAGCTCGCCGCGCAGGCCCGTGGCCGGTATCACGGCGTCCACCACCAGCTCGGACGCGAGGTGCAGGATGTCGATCTCCTCGCCGTACTCGGCCCGCAGCTCCTCGGTGCGCCGGGCGCGCTCGCCCTCATCCTCGATCGCCTGGAGCTGGTTGTAGAAGACGGCGTTGATGGCCGCCTGCGGGCCCATCACGGCGATCTTCGCGTTCGGCAGCGCCAGGACCGCATCGGGCTCGTAGGCGGGGCCCGCCATCGCGTAGAGCCCGGCCCCGTAGGCCTTCCGGACGATCACCGAGATCGTGGGCACGGTGGCCTCCGACACCGCCGAGATCATCTTCGCGCCGGCGCGGATGATCCCCTGGCGCTCCACCTGGGTGCCGATCATGAACCCGGGCACGTCCGCCAGGAACAGCAGCGGCACGTTGAACGCGTTGCAGGTCCAGATGAACCGCGCGGCCTTGTCGGCCGAGTCCACGAAGAGCACGCCGCCCTTGTGGCGCGGCTGGTTGGCCACGATGCCCACCACCCGACCCTCGAGCCGCGCGTAGCCCACGACCAGCTCCTTGGCCCACCGCGGGTGCACCTCGAGGAACGAGCCCGCGTCCACCAGCCCGGCGATCAGCTCCTGCATGTCGAACGGCTTGTTCTCGTCCGCCGGGATCTCCGGCAGAGCCGCCTCCGGCTCGGCCGGCGGCGCCGGCGGCGGGGACTCCTCCCAGTTGCGCGGGAAGTAGGACAGGTAGCGCTGGGCGAGGTCGATGCCCTCCTCGTCCGACTTCACGAGGAAATGGCCGCAGCCGGAGACGCTGGTGTGCATCCGCGCGCCGCCCATCTCCTCGAGCGTCACGCTCTCGCCGATCACCATCTCCGCCATCCGCGGCGAGCCGAGGTACATCGAGGCGTTGCCGTCGCGCATGATCACCACGTCGCAGAACGCCGGGATGTAGGCGCCGCCGGCCGCGCTCGGCCCGAACAGCACGCACACCTGCGGCACCACGCCCGAGAGCTTCACCTCGGTGTGGAAGATCCGCCCGGCGCCGCGGCGGCCCGGGAACATCTGGACCTGGTCGGTGATCCTGGCGCCGGCCGAGTCCACCAGGTAGATCATCGGGACGCGCTGCGCGAGCGCCTGCTCCTGCACGCGGATGATCTTCTCCACCGTCTTGGGCCCCCAGGACCCGGCCTTGACGGTGGGATCGTTGGCCATCAGGGCCACGGGCCTGCCCGCCACCGTCGCCATCCCGGTGATCACCCCGTCGGCCCCGAGACCCTCCTCCTGCCAGTTGGCGAGCAGCGCGTCCTCCACCAGCGAGCCGGGATCCACGAGCCGGTCCACACGCTCGCGAGCCGGGAGCTTTCCCTGCTCGCGCGACTTGTCGTGGTGGCGCTGCGGACCGCCCGCCCTGGCCCGGTCGAGGGCCTCTTCGAAGGTCGTCACGGCGGCCACCTTATCCGGCGCTAGAGTCGAACGGGATGGGAAAGGTCTGGGTATTGGACACTGAGACGAAGGGCACAGGCGCCAACGTGGTGCCGCTCGAGAAGGTGCTCAAGAAGCCAGGGGCCGAGCCGCTCGCGCCCCCGCCTCCGGCCAGGACACCGAAGCCGCCCCGTAAGCGCGCGCCCTCACCGGAGCCGGTGAGGACCGCCGGCCCGCTCCCCCCGGGGCACGTCCGGAAGAAGACCACCGGCGAACTGGGCAAGGTCCAGGCGATCGACCCCAAGGCGGGCACCGCCACCGTTTTTTGGCTCAAGCAGGGCCGCGCGTCGACGGTGCCGCTCGCGTCCGTCTCGCGCCGCTAGGCCTGGGGTGTGAGGTGTCAGTCCGGGGCGCCGATCTGCCCCGGGCGTTTGCTGCAACTCGGTGGGGAGGTGAGTGAGGTGCGGATTTGTCCCGCATAGCGGGAGGAACTCGCCCCTCACTCCGGTTGCCGGGGCGGGCTATGTGACCGAAAAGTCGGCCCACACCCTGGCGCTTGGACCGACCCGCGCTAGCCCAGCTGCGGGTTCGGCACCGGCGACTCGCCGGACCAGTCGTAGAACCCCATCCCGCTCTTCTGCCCGTACCAGCCCGCGGCCAGCATCTTGCGCAGCGTCGGCGGCTGCGCGAAGCGGCGCTCGCGGAACTCGTCGTACATCACGTCGCAGATCGAGCCGAGCGTGTCGAGGCCCACGAAGTCGGACAGCGTGAGCGGCCCCATCGGATGCGCGGCGCCCGCCTTCATGGCCGCGTCGATCTCGTCGATCGAGCCGACGCCCTCCTCGTAGGCGCGGATGGCGTCGAGCATGTAGGGCACCAGCAACCGGTTGACGATGAAGCCGGCCTTGTCGCGGGTCGGGATGCCGAGCTTGCCGATCGAGTGCGTGAAGCTCGTGCCCACGTCGAAGGCCTCGTCGGAGGTGGTGATGCCGCGCACCACCTCGACCAGCTTCATCACCTGCGCCGGGTTGAAGTAGTGGAGGCCGAGGAAGCGCTCGGGCCGGGAGGTGGCCGCCGCCTGGTCGATCACCGCAAGTGACGACGTGTTGGTGGCGAACACCGCCTCGGGCTTGACGATCGAGTCCACCTCGCGCCACATCTCGAGCTTCAGGTCGAGGTCCTCGGTGATCGCCTCGATCACCAGGTCGCAGTCGGCGAGGTCGCCGTAGTCGAGCGTGCCCTGCAGGCGGCCCCGCACGGCGTCGGCGTCGGCCTGCTCGAGACGGCCCTTCTCCACGGCGCGCCCCAGCTGCTTCTCGATCTTGGCCAGCCCCTTGTCGAGCTTGCCCTGGTCCACCTCGCGCACCACCACGTCGTAGCCGGCCTGTGCCGCCACCTGCGCGATGCCGTGCCCCATGAGCCCGCAGCCGAGCACTCCGACCTTCTTGATCTCCACTAGCCTGCCTTCGTCCGGGTGTGCGGCAGCAGCCGGCTGGCCGGCTGCGCACCGATGTCATCGTTCGAGCGCGGGGAGCCTACATGTCACTGATCAAGGTCGAGGACAGCGGAGCGGTCCGCCACCTCGTTCTCAACCGGCCGAACAAGCGCAACGCGATGAACGGCGAGCTGATCCGGGAGCTCGGTCCGGCCATCGAGGCCGCCGCCGACGACGACTCGGTGCGCGTGGTGATCGTGCGCGGCGAGGGCGCCATGTTCTCCTCCGGAATGGATCTGAACGACCTGCGCGACCTCTCCGAGAGCCCGGAGGGCCTGCGGAGCTTCCGGCGCCCGCTCATCGGCTGGTGGAACCTGCTCGAGGAGATGCCGAAGCCCACGATCTGCCAGATCCACGGCGCGGCGCTCGGCGGGGCCTTCGAGCTGGCGCTGGCCTGCGACTTCCGCGTGATGGCCGAGGACGCCGTGGCCGGGATCATGGAGGTGCGAGTGGGCCTGCTGCCCGACGTGGGCGGCTGCTCGCGCCTGCCGGCGGTCGTCGGAATCGGCCGCGCGAAGGAGCTGATCATGACCGGCAAGGTCATCGACGGCCACGAGGCGTACCGGATCGGCTTCGCCAACCGGATCGCCCCGGCCCAGGGCCTCCAGGACGCCGCCGACGCGCTCGCTGGCGAGCTGCTCGCCGCGGCTCCCAGGGCCGTGGCCCTGGCCAAGCGCGTGCTGGACGCGGCGGCCAAGCCGGCGCTGGCATCGACGCTCGAGCAGGAGGTGGCCGCGCAGGAGACGCTGGCAGCCACCGAGGACTTCGCCGAGGGCGCGCGCGCCTTCTTCGAGAAGCGCGACCCCCAGTTCGCCGGGCGTTAGTGCGGAAGCAGCCGGCTCGGCCGGCTGCGCACCGATGACTAGCCCTTAACTGCACCCACGGGGCTCTGCGCCGCCACGTCGGCCCGGCCCGCCACGGCCATCACGGCGGCCCCCAGCAGCGACGTGCCGGCCACCACGGCCCAGGTGCCCCCGTACCCGATCCGGTCGGCCAGCAGGCCGTAGGCGAGCGGGCCGAGCGACGCGCCCACGTAGATGCCGCTCTGCGTGATGCCGGTGGCCGCCGCGGGGGCCTCGCGGTGGTTGGCCACCACGGCGAGGTTGAACAGGCCCGGCCAGCCCCAGCCGAGGGCGAACGCCGTGACCGCGCCGATCACGAACGGGGCGGGCACGTCGATCGTCATCAGCGCGAAGCCCGCCGACCCGGCCACAAGCAGCGCCACGACGGTGCCGTAGCCGTAGTCGTGCCGGCGGTCCGCGCGCGCGCCGAGCGACATGCGCACCGCAAGACTGGCCGCGCTGCCCAGGGCGGCCAGCAGGCCGGCTGTGCCCTCGGCTATGCCCACGTCCACCGCTGAGGCCACCAGGTAGGTGGCGAGCGCGTTGGCGCCGGCGCCCGCCAGCGCGGCGCCCACCGCCAGGTAGAGCAGCTCGCGCTGCACGCGCGGCGGCGGCTCGCGCTCCTCCGGCGGGTGGAAGGACCCGCTCCCCTGCCTGGCGATCACGGCCACCACGAGCACGAGGCCGCCGCAGATGGCGAACGTGGGCCGCCACCCGAGCGGGATCGCCAGCAGCGGCAGCGCCAGGCCGCTCACGAGGATCGCTCCGGGGATTGCGGACTGCTTGATGCCGAACGCGAGGCCCTGGCGGTCGAGCGGGACCTGGTCAGCCATGAAGAGGTTGATGGCGGGCTGGTTCACCGAGTTGGCCAGCCCCGCCACCGCCAGCAGCGCGAACACCGCCGCCAGGGAGTCGGCCAGCCCGGCGATCGCGAACAGGCAGACGGCGGTCACGATCACGGACCCGCGCATCGCCGCGAGGGCGCCCAGGCGCTCTGCCAGCCGGCCGCCCGCGCCGGCCCCCACCGCGCCGGCCAGGAAGAAGACGGTCACCCCCGCCGCGACTGTCGTGACGCTCGCGTCGAGGTCCCCGCGCATCTGGAGCGCGAGCGCTCCTACGAGAAAGCCCGGCAGCACGGTGGCGGCTCCCACCGCCACCGACAGCCCGGCGGCGCGCGCGAGCCTGGACATGGCCCGAGGCTACTTATCCATCGGTGCTGCGCTAGACCAGCCCGACCACGTTGGCCATCACCGACACACCGACCACGCACAGCACTATCCCGATCACGTCGAACACCGCCCCGGCTTTGACCATCCGAGTGATCGGCAGCAGTCCCGACGAGTACACGATCGCGTTCGGCGGAGTGGACACCGGGAGCATGAAGCCGTAGTTGGCCCCGAAGATCGCCGCCAGCGCCGGGATCGTCGGGTTGAGGTCGGCCGCCGCCGCGATCGAGATGGCGATCGGAACGACGATCGCGGCGCTCGCCGTGTTGCTGGTCGTCTCGGAGATGATCACCGCCACGATCACAACGACGATCGTCACACCGAGCAGGCTCGATACCCCGATCGCGTCCGAGAGCGACTCGCCCACGACGGTGGCCAGCCCGGTCTGGCTCAGCAGGGTGCCGAGCGTGATCCCGCCGCCGAAGAGGATCACGGTCCCCCAGTCGATCCCGGCCGCCTGGTTCCAGTTGAGGGTGAAGCGCCGCCGCGCCCAGTCCACGGGCAGCACGAAGAGCAGCGTGGCGGCGAGGATCGCCACGATGCCCTCGTTGGCCGCCTCGCTCACCTCCTTATAGGCGTCCGCGTCGTCGCCCACGATCGTGCCCACCACGCCGGGCAGGAACCAGCCCACGAGCGCGAACGCCAGCACGAACAGCGTGTTCTTCTCGCCGCGCGTGAGTGGTCCGAGCTTCCTGCGCTCCCCCTCCACGTACTCCTCCACGCCCTCGGCGTGCTTGACCTCGGGCCTGTTGAAGAGGACCACCACCAGCACCACGGCGACGAACATCACGATCACGATGGGCAGCGCCATGAGGAACCACTCGACGAACGTGATCGGCTCGCCCGTCTCCTGCTCGAGCAGCTCCCGGCCGATCAGGTTCGGCGGGCTGCCGATCGGGAGCAGCAGGCCGCCCACGGTGATGCCGTAGGTGATCACCAGCATTAGCGCGGCGCCGAAGCGCAGGCGCTCGGGGTCCAGGTCCCCGTCGGCCTGCTTGGCCACCATGCCGCCCACCACGCTCATCACGCCGAGGGCGATCGGGAGCATCATGGCCGCGGCCGCCGTGTTCGACATGACCGGTGAGGTGACCGCGCCGATCAGCCCGAAGGCGAGAATGATCCGGAAGGTCGAGCCGCCCACCTGCCGTATCGCGAGCACCCGGTACGCGAGCCGCTTGTGGAGGCCGTGCACCAGCATCGCCTGGGCGATGATGAAGCTGCCGATGAACAGGAAGATCGTGTCGTCGGTGAAGAGGCTGAACACCACGTCCACGCTGCTGTCGCCCTCCTCCGGCGGCGGCGTGGCCTCGAGCAGCGCGCAGAGCGTCACCCCGAGCAGGGCGGTCACGGGGATCGGGATCGCCTCGGTGACCCACCAGACGATCACGAAGGCGAGAATCGCCGCGAGCCGGTGCTGGTTCGGATCCAGGTCGAACGGGATCAGCAGCATCGCGGCGAGCACGATCGGACCCGCGAACAGGCCGATCGTCCGCCGGCGGCGCTCGAAGAGCTGCTCGGCCGGGGAGAGCTTGCCCGACTGCTCGTCCAGCGTCTTGTAGGTGCCGCTCCGCCCGATCTCGGCCTCTTCGCGGCGCGGGCGATCCTCCGTCTCGAAAGACAAGTCGCCTCCCTCCTCGCTCCCCCGGGACATCCCTACCCGGACGCAGGCGAACTAAGTCCTGGGGGTCAGGCGGCGTGCGCTCGAGCTATGGCCGCGGAGGCGTTGACGCACGCCTCCAGGCAGCCGTAGTCCACCTGCTCCGGCGTGTCCTGCGGGCGGTGATAGTTGGGGAAGCCGCCTTGGCGCACGGAGAGCAGCGAGACCGCCGGAAGCCCGCCCAGCCGGGCCAGCACGGGGTCCGTCCACGCGCCGAGCCGCCAGCGGCGCAGCCGCACTCCGGCGCCCGCCGCGGCGCGCTCGGCGAACGCAACGTCCTCCTCGCGGTAGCGCACCGGCCACAGGCCGCCCTCGGCGTCGAGCACCACCGGCTCGCCGGAGCCCACGGTGTCAAGGCCCACCACGAGCGTGGTGGCCGAGTCGAGCGCGTGCCCCTCGGAGCGCATCCACGCCCCCATGCCGCCCATCCCGGACTCCTCGGACCCGCACAGCAGCACCACGACCTCGAGGCCCGCGGGCCGTTCGCGCGCGAGGCGGGTGGCCACGGCGAGCACGCCCGCCACTCCGCTGGCGTTGTCGTTGGCGCCCGGCACGGTGGGGCTCCGCGCCTGGTCGGCCGACAGCGCCACGGCGGTGGCCAGGATCGCCGTGGCCACTCGGCGTGTGCGCGGCCCGCCCACCACCGCACCGAGGAGCGCGAGCTCCGGTAGCAGCGCCAGCGATGCGCGCTTGCCGGTGCGCTCGGCCGCCGCGTCGCCGGCCGCGAGCACGCGCGGATCCCACATCAGCCCGGTCTGGGCGGCGTCGTGGTGGGCCACGAGCACCAGCGTGCGGGTGCGCTCGCCGCGCGCGGGGAGCGTGCCGATCGCGTTGGCGCCCTCACCCGTGGGGAGCAGCGCCCGCGACCACTGCGCTCGTCCGCTGTAGTCGAGCTCGAACGACGCGAGCGCGGCGGCGGCCAGCAGACGCCGGCCGCGACGGGCCGCCAGCGCCCCCACTGCGAAATGCGCGCCCTGAGCCAGGGCGAAGGTGCTCTGGTAGCGGTAGGGCTCGACCCGCACCTCGGCGGCGCCGAGCTCGCCCAGGCGGCCCGCCGCCCATTCCGCCGACGCGCGCTCGCCCGCGCCCGCGGAGTCGCGCGTCATGGCCGCCAGCGTCTCCACGTCGTGGCGCAGCTCGGCGACGCTCATGCGGGCCGCCAATCGACCGGTCCGGCGGTGAGCACGTGGCTGCCGAGCGGCCGGCCCAGCACCCGCTGGGCCTCGGTCGCGGCGGCCACCAGGGCCGCCAGGTCGATGCCGGTGTCCTCCCCCATCTCGTGGAGCATGGACACCAGGTCCTCGGTGGCCACGTTGCCGGTGGCGCCCGGCGGGACGGGACATCCGCCCAGCTCCCCGAACGAGGACTCGAACGAGCGCACCCCGGCCTCCAGAGCCGCCAGCGCGTTCGCGAGCCCCTGGCCGCGCGTGTTGTGGAAGTGGGCGGTGAGCTCCACGTCGAGCTCATCGGCGGCACGCTCGAAGAAGGCCCGCACCTGGCGCGGGTTGGCCATGCCGGTGGTGTCGCCGAACGCCACCTCCTCACAGCCGGCGTCGGCCAGGCGGCGGGCGATGCCGAGCACCCGCTCCTCGGGCACCTCGCCCTCGTAGGGGCAGCCGAACGACACCGAGATCACTCCCTCGCAGCGCAGCCCCTCCCCCCTGGCCCGCTCCACGACCCGCTCGAGACCGCTCAGCGACTCCTCGATCGAGCGGTTCACGTTGCGCTGGTTGTGCGTCTCGGACGCGGACAGGAAGAGGTTCACCTCCTGGAAACGGTCGCGCAGCTCGAGCGCGTTGTCCAGGCCGCGCTCGTTCGGGATCAGGACCGTGACCGCCACGTCGTCCGGGATGTCGGCGCGGCGCAGGACCTCGGGGCCGTCGGCCAGCTGCGGGATCACGTCCGCGCGCACGAAGCTCGTGACCTCGAGCCGGCGCACGCCGGTCCGCGCGAGCATCTCCACCAGCCGGACCTTGTCGGCGGTGGCGATCACCTCGGGCTCGTTCTGGAACCCGTCGCGCGGGCCCACCTCACGGATCGAGACCATGGCCTCCGGAGGTTAGAGCCGCGCCAGGCCGCCGCTGGCGCCGAGCGACTGCCCCGTCACATACGAGGCGTCGTCGCTGGCCAGGAACGCGATCACCGCGGCCACCTCGTCCGGCTGGCCCAGGCGGCGGAGCACGGTCGAGCCGATCATGTTGTCCACGAGCTTCTTGCCGAGATCTCCGAAGGCCTCGGGCGCGGCCATCAGCAGGGGAGTCTCGATCGGGCCTGGGGCCACCGCGTTGGAGGTGATCCCATAGCGGCCGTTCTCGATCGCGATCGCCTTGGTGAAGCCGAGCACCCCGCCCTTGGCCGCCGAGTACGCGGCCGAGCCGCTCGAGCCCACACGGCCCGCCTCCGAGGACACGTTCACGATCCGGCCCCGGCGGCGCTCCTGCATGCCGGGAAGCACCGCGTGGGTCACGCCGAGCACACCGAGCAGGTTCACCTCGAGCACGCGGCGCCACAGCGCCTCGTCGGTCTTGGTGAAGAAGCCCCACTCGTCGTAGCCAGCGTTGTTCACGAGCACGTCCACCGGGCCGAGCTCCTCCTCGACGGCGGCCACCGTCGCGGCTATCGAGTCGGTCGAGCGGACGTCCAGCTCGTAGGCACCGCCGTCGACCTCGTCGGCCACGCCGCGCGCGCCGTCGAGATTCACGTCGGTCACCGCCACGCGGGCACCCTCGGCGGCGAGCCGCCGGCAGGTGGCGGCACCGATCCCGGAGGCTCCACCGGTCACGAGCGCTGTGCGGTCCGCGAGTCGCAAGGCGGGCGGGAGCCTATCCGTTGTTAGGGTGGCCGGCCGGTGGACACGGTCCCGGTAATCGGAGGGACGGGCGCGCTCGGCTTCGCCGTGGCGCTGCGGCTGGCGCATGCCGGGGTGCCGGTGGCGATCGGCTCGCGCGACGCCGGGCGGGCCGAGGAGTCCGCGGGGCGCATCCGCGAACGCGTGCCCGGAGCGTCCGCTGAGGGCCTCGAGAACGGCGAGGCGGCCACGCGCGGCCCGATCGTGCTCCTGTGCGTGCCCTTCCGGGCCCAGTCCGAGAACCTCACGAACCTGAAGGAGGCCCTGGCTCCCGGGCAGATCCTCGTGGACGCGACGGTGCCGCTGGCCGCAGCGGTGTCGGGCAAGGCCACGCGCCTGCTCGGCGTGCCCCAGGGCTCGGCCGCGGAGCAGGCGCAGGAGATGGCTCCCGAGGGCGTGACGGTGGTGTCCGCGCTCCACACGGTCAGCGCCGCGGTGCTCGCGGACCTGGAGAACGACCTCGACGAGGACGTGCTGATCGCGGGCGACTCCAAGGAGGCCAAGGCCAGGGTGGCCGAGCTGATCCGGCGGATCGAGGGCCTCCGCCCCGTGAACGCCGGCCGGCTCGAGCAGGCACGCCACATCGAGGCGCTCACGCCGCTGCTGATCTCGGTGAACATCAACAACAAGACGCATGCCGGCGTCAGGCTCACCGGCCTGCCGGAGCCCCGCTGGTAGCGCTGCTCTCCGGCGGTACGGGCGGCGCGAAGCTCGCGCGCGGGCTCGCGGATCTCGGCGAGCTCACGGTGATCGCCAACACCGCCGACGACGCCGAGGTCTACGGCGTGCACGTGTCGCCGGATCCCGATCTCGTGACCTACTGGCTGGCCGACGCGATCGACGAGCGCGGCTACGGCATCCAGGGCGACAGCTTCGCCGTGCTCGACGCGCTCGCCGCCGCCGGGCGCCCCGCGTGGTTCCGGCTCGGCGACCGCGACCTCGCCATGTGCCTGATCCGCACCGAGGAGATGCGGGCCGGGCGCACCCTCACCGAGGCGCACGCAGCGGTGGTCGCGGCCATGGGCGTGCAGAGCCCCGTGCTGCCCATGTGCGACGAGCCCGTGTCCACCTGGGTGCGCTCGGAGGGTGACTGGCTGCCCTTCCAGGAGTTCATGATCGTCGGCGGCGCGGCCGGGCCCGTGGAGGGCGTGAAGCTCCGCGGGATCGAGGCAGCCCGTCCCACCGATGCGGTGCTCGCGGCGATCGCGGCTGCCGAGGCGATCGTGATCGGCCCGTCGAACCCGGTGATCTCGATCGGCCCGATCCTCTCCGTACCGGGTATGCGCGAGGCGCTGGCGGACGCGGACGCGCCGGTGGTGGCGCTCAGCCCATTCGTGGGCGGGCACGCTGTCAAGGGCCCCACCGAGTCGTTCTGCGCCCAGGCCGGCATCGAGCTGAGCGCGGCCGGCATCGTGGCCGCGTACGACGGGGTGCTCGACGGGATCGCGGCCGACGAGGAGGTGCGCGGCCTGCCGTCGCTCAGGATCGACACACTCATGGACACGCCCGCGGATCGCCGCCGCGTGGCGGAGAGCGTGCTCGAGCTGGCGCGCACGCTGGACACATGAAGACGCTCGCCATCCTTCCCGTCAAGACGTTCGGCGCCGCCAAGCAGCGCCTGACGCCCGCGCTTCCGGTGCCCGAGCGGCGCTCGCTCGCCGAGGCCATGGTGAGCGACGTGCTCGCCGCCCTGGGACGGGTGGGCGGCGTGGACGCGATCGCCGTGGTGACCGCCGACGAGTCCGCGCAGCGCGGCCGCCGTGGCGGCGGGTGCCGAGATGCTCGAGGACAGCGCCCGCGCCGGCCAGTCGCCAGCCGCGCTGATCGGCGTGGGACACGCGCTGGCCGAGGGCTTCTCCAGGGCGCTGCTCGTGCCCGGCGACACCCCCTTGCTGGATCCGGACGAGCTCGACGCCCTGCTGGACCGCGGCGCCGGCCGCGCTCCGTGCGTGACGATCGTGCCCGACCGGCACGGCACCGGCACCAACGCGCTGCTGCTCGACCCGCCCGACGCGATCGCTCCGAGCTTCGGCCCCGGCAGCTTCGAGCGCCACAGGCAGGCGGCCGAGGCCGCCGGCGCGGAGGTGCTCGTGGACAGGGTGCCGTCGCTGGTGCTCGACGTGGACACCGGCGACGACCTGAGCCGACTCGTCGAGGTGCTGGATGGCCGGCCGGGAGCGGCGCCCGCCACGCGCGCCGCGCTGGCTCCGCACCGGGTGTCGGCCTGAGCCTCTCCGCCACCCCACTCCAGGCGCTGCCGGAGGTGAAGCCGGGCGACGACCTGGCCGCGCTGCTGGCCGCCGCGGCCCCGGCCGACCTCGGCGACGGCGACATCCTGGTGGTGGCCCACAAGGTGGTGTCCAAGGCCGAGGGCCGGATCCGGAGCCTCGCGGATGTGCGCGCCGGCGAGCGCGCCCGCACGTTCGCCCGCGAGCACGGTAAGGACGAGCGGCTCGTGCAGGTGGTGCTGGACGAGTCGGCCGAGGTGCTGCGTGCCGAGCGCGGCGTGCTGGTGTGCGTGACCCGCCACGGGCTCGTGTGCGCCAACGCAGGCGTGGACCGCTCGAACGTGCCGGGCGAGCAGGTGGTGCTGCTGCCCGACGACCCCGACGGCTCGGCGCGGCGGCTGCGCGCCGGCCTCGCGGCGGCGCGCGGGGTCAGGCCGGCGGTCGTGATCACCGACTCCTTCGGCCGCGCCTGGCGGCTCGGTCAGACCGACGTGGCCATCGGCGCCGCCGGCCTCGTGCCGCTCGACGACTGGACCGGCCGGCCCGACGCCCACGGCGAGGACCTGCGCGTGACCGCCATCGCCGTGGCCGACTCGGTGGCGGCCGCGGCCGACCTGGCGCGGGCGAAGGACTCCTCCCAGCCGGCTGTGCTCGTGCGCGGGCTGGAGCGCTTCGTCACGGCGGACGACGGGCCCGGGGCGGCCGCGCTGCGTCGCCCTCCCGAGGAGGACATGTTTCGGTAATCGTCGGTGCGCATCCGGCCGAGCCGGATTCTTCCGCGATACCGTGAGCCCTATGGCCACACAAGCCCCCGAAGAGACGCGAGTGCTCGACAACTACGTGGGCGGCGCCTGGACGCCCGCCTCCTCCGGCGAGCGCCTCGACGTGACCAACCCCGCCACCGGCGCGACCCTCGCGCAGGTGCCGCTGTCGGGCGCCGACGATCTGGACGCCGCGGTGCTCGCGGCCCGGTCGGCCCTGCCCGAATGGCGCGCGGTCAGCGTGATCGAGCGCGGAAGGCGGCTCTTCGCCCTCCGCGAGGGCCTCCACGCCCGGCGCGAGGAGCTGGCGCAGTCGGTCACCGCCGAGATGGGCAAGACGATCGGGGACGCCCGCGCCGAGGTGGCACGCATGATCGAGATGGTGGAGGCGGCCTGCGCTGTGCCCACCACCATGCAGGGGCGGATCATCGAGGACGTGGCCCGCAACGTGGACGCCGAGACGGTGCGCCAGCCGGTGGGTGTCTGCGCGGCGATCGTGCCTTTCAACTTCCCGGCGATGGTGCCCTTCTGGTTCCTGCCGTTCGCGATCGCGTGCGGCAACGCATTCATCCTCAAGCCCTCGGAGCAGGTGCCGCTCACCCAGCAGATCGCCTTCGAGGTGCTCGACTCGCTCGACCTGCCGGCCGGCGTGGTGAACCTGGTGAACGGCGGGCGCGAGGTGGTGGAGGGCATCCTCGAGCACCCGGACATCGACGCCGTGTCGTTCGTGGGCTCCGCCCCGGTGGCGCGGATCGTCTACGAGCGCGCCGCGGCCACCGGCAAGCGCGTGCAGGCGCTCGGCGGCGCCAAGAACCACATGGTCGTGATGCCCGACGCCGTGATCGACCGCACCGTGGACGGAATCATCGGCTCGGCCTTCGGCGCCGCGGGCCAGCGCTGCATGGCCGGCTCGGTGGTGGTGACCGTCGGCGAGGCGCACGAGCGGCTCCTCCCGCCACTCACGCAGGCCACCGAGGCACTGCGCGTGGGCGACGGAAGCCACGACGCCACCGACGTCGGGCCCGTGGTCTCACGCACGGCCCGTGACCGCATCCTCGCCGCGATCGAGCGAGCGGTATCCGACGGCGCAACGCCCGTGGTGGACGGCCGCGAGGCCACCGGGCACGACCCGGGCGGCGCGTTCGTCGGGCCAACGATCCTCACCGGCGTGCGCCCGGACACGGAGGCCGCCCGCGAGGAGATCTTCGGACCGGTGCTCTCGATCGTGCAGGTGGAGTCGCTGGACGAGGCGATCGCCGTGGTCAACGGCAGCCGCTTCGGCAACGGCACCTCGATCTTCACGGAGTCCGGCGCGTCGGTCCGCCGCTACCGGCACGAGGTGGAGGCGGGCATGGTCGGCGTGAACATCGGCGTGGCGGCGCCGGTGGCGTTCTTCCCCTTCTCGGGCTGGAAGGACTCCTTCCTCGGCGACCTGCACGCCCACGGCCCGGACGCGGTCGAGTTCTTCACCCGCAAGAAGACCGTCACCAGCCGCTGGTTCTCGAGCGGCCAGGGTGACGGGCCGTATTTCGTCGAGACGTAGTGCGGAAGCACCCGGCTCGGCCGGGTGCGCACCGATGTCCTCGTTCTAGGGCCGAACGAGGCGGAGCACGCCGGAGGCGCTGTCGATCGTCAGGCGGCGGCCGGCGCAGACGACCTTGGCCCGCCCGTCGGGCACCACGGCCGGAGCCACCACGGACACCGGCAGCTCGAACTCCTGGCCGAGCCCCGCAAGTGTGACCGTTCCGCGTGAGCCGGTCTGGCGGAACCTGAGGCGCTTGCCGGGGGCCCGGATGAGGCGGCCGCGCGCAGAGCCGTTGACCTTGAGCGTGCCCTTGATGCCGAGCGCAGTGCCGTGCATGGGCCTGCTGCCGACGCCGTGGAAGGTCCACCTGGCGCCGGCGAACTCGAGGCCGAGCCCGTGTCCGCGTCCGGCCAGGTCCACCGCCCCGAAGGGCGAGTCCACGCTGCGCTTGCCCACGAACGACAGGCTCACGTAGGAGCCCCTGAGGCAGCCGCGCCCGGGCGCTCCCTGCGCCACCGGTGCCTCGGGTGTGTCGTCCGGCGCGGCGTCGTCCTCCTCCGTCGTCCTGTCCTCGGGCACCTGCTCAGGTGTGTCTTCGCCGGTGGAGGGCGCGGAGTTCGTGGGCTCGGACGCGGTGGTCCCGCCGCCGGCGTCCGCCGCCGGCTCCTTCTCGTCGTCGCCCCCGCAGCCCGCGGCTGCGAGCGCCATGGCCACCGCCATGACCGTCAGTCGAGTGCCAAGCACCCTTCAGGTTGTAACGGACAGCCGGAGGAGACGACCACACGCCACCAGCCCGCGAGCATCCCGAGCAGGCCGAAGCGCGGGCGCACGTGCCAATCGCGGCAGCCCGGCTCGCCGATGTCCCGGTGCGAGACGCGCACCCACCTGTGCGCCGCCGGGTCGGCCAGCATCTCCTCCATCAGGCACCGGTTCTGCTCCTCCGCCTCCAGGCGCTCGCCCAGCTCGCGCCGGGCGCGTGCCAGCGAGTCGATGAGGGAGTCCCTGATCGACTCGAGCTCGCCCAGCGACAACAGCCTGGCGGGACCGCCGGGAGCGCTGGGCGCTGTCAGGCCGGCACGCGGCCAGGTGGAGCAGGCCAGCTCCGAGACGTCGCGCTCCAGACGGGCCACCTGAGCCCTCAGGTCCCGGCACGCGGCCGCGTCGCCCGGGGTCTCCCGGACGCGCGGCGAGGACAGCAGGCCGGTGGCGGTCATCCGCCGATCGGAGCCCTCGGGTTGGAGCCCCAGAAGATCTGCGTGCCCACCATCCCGACGAGGTGCACGAGCACCGTGTTCAGCACCATTGACTTGGCGGTGGCGGTGCCCACCCCCACCGGGCCGCCGGACGCGTTGTAGCCGTAGTAGCAGCCCACGAGCACGATCACGGTGGCCATGGTCATCGCCTTCACCAGGCTGAACAACAGGTCGGGCGGGTTCTGGAACATCCAGAAGATCAGGAAATAGCCACCCGAGGACACCTCGCCGATCTGCTGCACGATGGCCACGTAGGACGCGAGGAAGCCGGCCCCGACGGCGCCGACGTACACGGCCGGCAGCACGAGCCACGCCCCGAGCAGCCGGGTGGCGCACAGGAACACGAGCGAGTTGATGCCCATCACCTCGAGCGCGTCGATCTCGTCGGAGATCCGCATCGCGCCGATCTCGGCCACCAGTCCGGTGCCCACCTTCGCGGACATCATGTAGCCGAACGCGTACGGAAGGATCTCGCGCAGATCGCACCAGGCGGCGAAGGTGCCGGCATTGGCGGGCGCTCCCACGCTGCGGCTGAAGTAGGCCCCCTCGATCCCGCACTGGAGGCCGAGGATGAAGGCGAGCCCCCAGATCACGATCGCCGAGCCGAGGATCAGGATCCCGGCCTGGCGCAGCGCCTCACCCACGAAGCGCAGCACGCGGCCGCTGAACACGTCGGCGATCACCCTGCCGCTGAAGCGGGCGATGTCCCCGAACGAGGCGATCAGGTCGCGTGGGACGGTGAGCCAGGTCATGGCAGCGGCGCTAGCGGGGCCTCGGCCAGGAAGAAGAACCAGACCGCCATCAGGATCAGCGCGGCCACCGCCGAGGCGGTCATCGACATGTCGAGCAGCGTGCGCGGCCCGCGGGCCCGGCGCATAGCTCTGCGCTCGTCGCTCGAGCTCACGAGCCACGCCGAGCGCGCCGGCGGGCGCTCGGGTGCGCCGCGCACGTGCTCGTAGAGAGCGTTGACGCGAAACAGGAGCCAGCCGAACGCGACCATCGACGTCGGCACGACGATCAGGATCGAGAGCAGGAACGTGCTCACCGTGCTCGTCAGCTCGCCGGCCAGCCACAGGCCCAGCAGCGGGATGCCGATCCAGAGGAAGGCGCTGCCCAGCACCACGCCCGCGGCGAGGAATGCGATCACGAGCACGCGGGTCACGCGCTCGCCCAGCTCGAGAAGGTCGTCCGCCGTCACTTGATCACGGAGATTTCGGGGTGGGTGGCGAGCAGTGTTTGGGTGAAGACGTAGTTGAACGCGAAGATCGCGAGGAAGGCGATCACGACGCCTTGGTTGACCGACCGCCCGACGCCTTCGGCGCCGCCTGAGGCGGTCATGCCCTTGTAACACGACACGATCGCGATGATCGCCCCGAACAGCGTCGTCTTCACAACCGACCCCCACAGGTCGGTCGTGGTCGCGTTGTTCAGAAGTGTGGCGAAGAACGGGCCCAACGGCGCGTCAAACGACAGGGTGGCCAGGACGCCGCCGAAGATCCCGAAGATCAGCGCGTAGATGTTGAACAGGCCCGTCACGACCATCAGGGCCAGGAACCTCGGGACGACGAGGTTCTTGATCGGGTCGACGCCGAGAACCTGGAGCGCGTCGAGCTCCTCGCGGATCTTGCGGGCACCGAGATCGGCCGTGATCGCCGTCCCGCCGACGCCGGCGAGGATGATCGCCGAGGCGATCGGCGCGAACTCACGGATCGACGCCAGGACGAAGAACCCGCCGAGACGGTCGATCGCACCGAACAAGACCAGGAAGTTCCCGGCCTGCAACCCCGGCGCCCCGTAACAGAACGCCATCGTGGTGATCGTCAGCGGCAGCCAGCAAAGCCGCAACATGAACAGGAACTGCTGTACGAACTCGGTGCCGTACGGGTAGGGCGGCCGAACGGCCGAGACCAGGGTCTTGCCGGTGAGCACCATCATGTCGCCCACCTGCTCCAGCAACGACTTGGTCGGAAGGAACAGGCGATCGGCGGCGGCTTGAACCATGACTGTGCCGCTGGTATAGCACAGTGAGTGCCAGCACAGCAACACTGTGCGCTAGAATGCGCGTATGGACCTGCGCGTGGACCGCGACGCCGAGGTTCCGCTCGGCACGCAGCTGGCCTGGAAGCTGCGCCGGCTCGTCGAGACCGGCGAGCTGAGCGCGGGCGATCGCCTGCCGAGCGTGCGCGAGGCCGCCGGCGCCGCGGGCGTGAACGTGAACACCGTGCGTGCCGTCTACGGGCGGCTCGAGAGCGAGGGACTCGTGTCGAGCGAGCAGGGCCGTGGCACGTTCGTGCGCCGCACCGCCGAGCCCGAGGCGGGGCCGAGCGCCGAGGTGGACGCACGGCGCACGCTGCGCAGGCAGATCGCCCGGCTGGAGGCCGAGCTGGCGCGCCGTCCCCCACCCCCCACCGAGGCCGAGCCACAGCGCCGGCAGGCGCCCGCGGGCGGATCGCTGCTCTCCGCGGAGCAGCTCGAGGACGTGCGGGACGGCCTGCTCACGAGGCTCGGCGAGCTGGACGACGCCCGCGCCGAGGTGATGCGCCGCCTGGACGAGCTGCCCGTGACCGAGCAGCGGGCACCGGAGCGGCGGCCGGGCCCGTCGAGCTCGAGCCTCTCGGGCGTGCGCGTCCGGTGGGTCGGCGCCTAGACCTGCTCCGCCGCGTCCACTAGCCCGCCATCGGGTCCGGCTGGCCCAGCTCGGTGATCTTCGGCGGCTCGTACACCCCGCCGGGCACCCCGCTGATGGCGATCAGGCGCATGCCGTCCTCGCCCGGCCAGACCTTGCGCGTCACGGCCGGCCCCACGCGGATCATCACTCCGGCCTCGACCTCCTCCTGCCCGCTCTCCGCGTGGTTGTGCTCCGGATAGAGCTCGAGGTTCGGCGGCATGTCCATCACCTGCAGGCCGAACGAGGTCACGCCCAACTCCGCCCGCGCCCGCTTCATCGCGCCGAGGTAGTAGGCCTCCATCTCGTCGATGCGCCTGGCGGTGTGGTCGCTCATGGCGCGATCCTACGCGGCAAGGGGGAGCTCGAAGCGCTGCCGGATGTCGTAGAGCGTGCCGCGCTCGGCGGCCGGGCGGCCGGCGGCGTGCGCGGCCGCGATCAGGTCCGGCGGGTCGAGCTTGACGCCGTGGTAGGAACCGGCCAGGCGGCTGATGTTCTCCTCCATCAGCGTGCCACCGAGGTCGTTCACTCCCCAGCGGAGCGCCTCCGTGGCCGCCTCCAGCCCCATCTTGACCCAGCTGGCCTGCAGGCTCGGGATGCTCCGGCCCAGCGCCAGCCGGAAGACCGCGGTGTGCTTGAGGTTCTCCTCGGTGGAGATCTCCTCGATCCCGTGCGTGCGGCCGAGCAGCGTGTGGAACGGGATGAACGAAAGCGGCACGAACTCGGTGAAGCCCCCGGTGCGCTCCTGGAGCGAGCGCACGACGCGCATGTGCTCGGCCAGCTCCCAGGGCTCCTCCACGTGCCCGAACATCACCGTGACCGTGGAGCGCAGGCCAACAGCGTGCGAGGCCTCGATCACCTCCACCCAGCGCGCCACCGGCAGCTTGTTGGGCGAGATGCGCTCGCGCACGCCGTCGTGGAGGACCTCCGCGGCCGTGCCGGGGGTGGACCCGAGGCCGGCCTCCCGCAGGCGCTCGAACACGACGTGCGGCGCGAGGCCGGACACGTCGCACATGTGCGAGACCTCCATCGGCGAATAGGCGTGCAGGTGGATCTGCGGCGCCGCCTCCTTGACCACCCGCAGCCAGTGCTCGTAGTCCTCGAGCCCCCAGTCGGGGTGGATGCCGGACTGCATGCAGATCTCGGTGGCGCCGTACTCCACCGCTTCGCGCACCCGCCGCTCGAGCTCCTCGCGATCGTGCTCGTAGGCGTCGGGGGAGCGCTTGCCCTGGCCGAATCCGCAGAACGCGCATCCGACGGTGCAGATGTTCGACACGTTGATGTTCCGGTTCACCACGAACGTCACGGTCTCCCCCGCCAGCTCGCGGCGCAGCTCATCTGCGGCCTGCCGCATGTCCTCGATCGCCTCCGGTCGCGTCTCCGCGAACAGCGCGGTGAGCTCCTCCTCCGCCAGCGCGATGCCGTTCCGGCCCTTGGCGATGGCGCCCGCCGCCAGGTCGCGGCGCACCGGCCGCTCCTCGCGGCGCCCGGAGCCGCGGCGCGGGATGAAGCTCCAGTAGCTCGCCTTGATCACGTCGAGCACGCCCTGCTCGATCCAGCCGGAGTCCATGTACTGCGGGTAGACGCAGAGGCGCTCGGTGAGCGCGTAGCCGCGCGGGGCCAGCTGCTTGCGCATCTTGTGCACCGACGGGAACGGATGCTCGGGCGAGATGTGGTCGCCGTTGGCCGAGAGCCCGCCGAGGTCGGTGGCGCCCTCCTCCACCAGCGGTAGCCACCAGTCGGAGAGGTTGGGCGGTATCTGGACCCCCACGTCGGGCATGAGCCTGCGCGACTCGCGCACGAGCGCCCGCATGTCGTCGAGCGACACAGGCGTCGCCCACGCCGGAGGCGGGAGCGGCTCGCCGTGCGTGTCGGTGCGCTGGGCCTCGTCGGCGATCTCGGCGGGCTCGGCGCCGTAGTAGCGCGGGTGCGGCACGAAGTTCTGGAGGATCACCTCCTGGAGGTGTCCGTGCTCAGCGTGCACCGCGGCCAGGGCCTCGAGGGCGGCCACGCGCTCGTCCACGGTCTCCCCGATGCCCACGAGGATTCCGGTGGTGAAGGGGATGCGCAGCTCGCCGGCCAGGCGGATCGTGTCCAGCCGGCGCTCCGGGTGCTTGGTCGGCGAGCCCTGATGGACCACGAGGTCCGGGTTCACGGACTCGAGCATCAGACCCTGCGAGGCGGTGACCTGCCGCAGCCGCTCGAGCTCCTCGCGCGTGCAGACCCCGACGTTGGTGTGCGGGAGCATCCCGCGCTCCAGCGCCCGCTCGCAGGCCCAGGCCACGTACGAGAGGAAGTCCTCGTGCCCGTACCCGGCCAGCCGGGCCGCCACCTCGGGGTTGACCTCCGGCTTCTCCCCGGTGAGCACCAGCAGCTCCTTGACGCCGCGGCGCGCGGCCTCGTCCAGCAGCCGCTCGACCTCTTCAGGCGCGTAGAGATGCGCCCGATGCGTGGCGAACGCGCAGTACTTGCAGAAGCACTGGCACGTTCGCGACAGCGAGAGCGTGAAATTGCGCGAGAACGTGACCCGGCGCATCGGCCCCGAGTCTACGACCCGCCGCCCGTGGGCCTCAGCCCACGGGCTCCAGACCCTCGGGCCCCTTGGCGCCCGGGGTGATGAACAGGTTGAAGTACACGAGCGCCGCCACCACGGATCCGATGCAGGGTGCCACGACGTAGGCGAGCAGGAAGTCGCCCGCGCCGCCCCACTCGCCGGACACGAGCGCCGGTCCGAAGGCGCGCGCCGGGTTGAAGCCGGCGCCGGTGAGAGAGCCGATCACCATCACTCCGAGGCCCAGCGCCGCGCCGATGGCGAGCGGTCCCGCTGCCCGGTCCACGCGCGGATCCAGGGCCACGCCCATGATCGCGAACATCAGCGTGAATGTGCCGATGAACTCGGCGAGCATCCCGAGGCCGAGCTTCCCGTCGAGGCGGTCGCTGATGCCTACGGCGCCGTAGTTCAGGGCCTCGGCGTTGCCGAAGTTGTTGAGGAGCAGCTTCACGATCAGCGCGCCCGCCAGCGCCCCGGCCAGCTGGGCCACGATGTAGATCGCCGCGTCGGGCGGCTTGATCTGGCGCAGCGTGGTCATCGCCACCGTTACGGCTGGGTTGAAGTGCGCCCCGGACACCACCGCGAGCGTCTGGATCAGCACGAAGAGGACGAAGACGTGCGCGAGGCCGATCACGGACCAGTCCACGAAGGGGTTCGGGTTCGCCTGCGTGGCAACAGGCCCGAACATGCACACGGACAGGCAGATGAACATGACCAGCATGAGCGTGCCGATGAACTCGGCGATATAGGCAGCGGTTCCGCGGTCCTGCACGTGGGGCCTCCTTGACGAATCGCTATCCGGCACGCGCGCGCTCGAGCGTCCGGCACTCTCCGATACGTAGCCTTCGCCGCGCTTGCGCACTCGCCTTCTCACCGTGATGGCCCTTGCGGGCGCTCTGGCAGCCGCGGCAGGCTGCGAAAGCGAGCCCGCGGGCCTCCGCGACGTCCGGCTGGCGCTCGACTTCCAGCCCAACGCCGTGCACGCCGGCATTTACACCGCGATCCGCGACGGCGCCGACGAGCGCCATGGCGTGGACATCGAGGTGCGGGCTCCGGCGGCCTCCACGGACTCGATCAAGCTGCTGGCCGCCGGGCGAGCGGACCTGGCCGTGGTGGACATCCACGATCTGGCTCTCGCACGCGAGCGCGGCGAGGACCTGGTGGGCGTGGGCGCCCTGGTTCAGCGGCCGCTGGCCGCCGTGATTGCCCGCGGAGACGTCAGGCGACCGCGTGAGCTCACCGGCAAGCGCGTAGGCGTAACCGGGCTTCCCTCCGACGACGCCGTGCTCCGAGCCGTCCTGGAGGACGACGGAGCCTCACTCGACGACGTCCGGCGGGTGACGATCGGCTTTTCCGCGGTACCGAGCCTGATCGCCGCGCGGATGGACGCCGTGGTGGCGTTCTGGAACGCCGAGGGCGTGACGCTCCGCCTGCGCGGCGTGGACACCACCGAGTTCCGTGTGGACCGCTACGGCGCGCCACGCTACCCGGAGCTGGTGGTGGCCACCACCAGGGCGACCCTGGACAAGGACCCCGGGCTCGTGCGCGACACGCTCTCGGCGCTGCGCGACGGCACCCGCGAGGCGCTCTCGCACCCGCCGACAGCGGTGGAGGAGGTGGCCAAGGCCTCCGGCGAGGACGAGCAGGTGGTGCGGGCTCAGCTCGATGCCCTGGCCCCCGCGTTCCGTCCGCCGCTGCGCCTGAACCGGGCCGCGCTGGCGGCCTGGGCGAGGTTCGACGTGCGGTTCGGGATCCTGAGCCGCCCGCCGGACCTGGCACGCGCCTTCGCGACGCCCTAGGGACGCGGCGGGCCGGGTCACGGCGCTCCACGGCAGGGCCGCGGCGGGTCAGCGGGCCAAGCGTCAGAGTGTGCGCCGACTTTTCCCGTCGTATGGCCCGATGAGTCGGCCCACACTCCTGAGGACCGGCCAGTAGGAGTGATAGGTCAATCACTCCCGCTATGCGGGAGCAATCCGCACCTCACTTCCGAGCCCAGGCGCCGCACGCGACGGGAGCGCGACGAAGACGACAGGCGCGTAACAGGACACCGAAACCTGCACCTAGGAGAGCAGCGCCTCCACCAGCGCGACCGTCTCGCGCGCCATGCGCGAGCGCGGCACCACCTGGTCCACCCCGGCCTCCTCGGCCTTGCGGCGCACGTCCACCTCCACGTGCGAGTAGAAGGCGAGCGTGGGGAGCTCGCCGATACGCGCCTCCCCCAGCCGCTCGTCCGCGTCCACGGTGAGGTCGATCACCTGGAGGTCGGCCGGGTCGGCCGGCGCGACCACCTCGTGGCCGGCGGCCGCGAGCGCGCCGCGGAGCTTCGAGCCGAAGAGCAGATCGGGACAGATGAGCGCGACGCGCGCCACCGGGGCGCTACTGCCCGCGGCGGCGGGCGAACTCCTGGCGCACCGACTCGGGGCGCCCCCACATCTGCGTGACCTCCACCCGGCCCGAGCGCGCCTCGCGCGGGGCCAGCGTGCCGGTGATTCCCTGGTCGTCGAGGAGCGCGAGCGTGCCACGCACCGTCTGGGGCGCGGCAGCGTGGCCGAACTCCCGAGCCGATCGCAGCCGCCAGTGCCAGTCGTGCAGCGAGTAGGGCATCGCGTTGATCTGGGAGAGCAGCGTGGCTGCCTCGATGTAGCGGTCCTCGTCGTCGATCCTGAGGTCGGCCTCCAGCTGCGACCAGTCGGGCGGCAGCGTGTCGACCAGGGTCTGGAAGTCGTCGGCGAGGGGCATGGGCGGAAGGCTACCGGGGCACCTGCCCGTCAGCCCGCGAACGTCTTGACCACGAGAAACAGGTTGAGGGCGATGATCAGGCCCGCCACCAGGCTCGCCGCGGCCGTGGTGGCCCGGGCGTTCGCGAACGAGCCCATGATGTCGCGCCGGCGGGTGAGCAGCACCAGCGGCACCAGCGCGAACGGGATCCCGAAGGAGAGCACCACCTGGCTGGCCACCAGCGAGCGGGTCGGGTCCAGGCCCAGCGCCAGCACCACGAGCGCCGGGGTCATGGTCACGAGCCTCCGCACCATCAGCGGGATCGACCGGCGGATGAAGCCCTGCATGACCACCTGCCCGGCGTAGGTGCCCACGCTGGAGCTGGAGAGGCCCGACGCCAGCAGGGCAATCCCGAACGCCACGGCGGCGCCGCTGCCGAGCTGGGCCTCGAAGCCGGCGTGCGCCTCCTCGATCGAATCCACGTCGACCACCCCGTGGAACAGCGCCGCGGCCACCACCAGCATGGAGATGTTCACGAGCCCGGCGATGCCCATCGCCAGACCGACGTCGAGGCGCTCGAAGCGCAGCAGCTGCCGGCGCTCGCCGTCGTTCCACGGCCGGATCCGGTTCTGGGTGAGCGCCGAGTGCAGGTAGATCACGTGCGGCATGACGGTGGCCCCGAGGATGCCGGTGGCCAGCAGGATGCTCTCGGTGTCCGCGAAGCCGGGCACGAAGCCCGCCGCCACCCCGCCCGGGTCGGCGCCCGAGTGCAGCAGCTCCCACACGAAGCCGAGCAGCACCACTCCCAGCAGGCCGATGATCGTGGTCTCGAAGCGCCGGTGGCCGCGCGTCTGGAGGCCGAGGATCCCGAAGGCCACCACCGCGGTGATCAGGCCCGAGGTGAAGAGCGGCACTCCGAAGAGCAGATTGAGGGCGATGGCCGCGCCAACGAACTCGGCCAGGTCGGTGGCCATCGCGATCAGCTCCGCCTGCACCCACAGCCCGAAGCTGACCCGCCGCGGGAAGTGCTCGCGGCAGAGCTCCGGCAGGCTGCGCCCGGTGACCACGCCGACCTTGGCCGACAGGTACTGGATCAGCATGGCCATCAGGTTGGCCGCGACGATCACCCACAGCAGCAGGTAGCCGTACTTCGAGCCGCCCGCGATGTTGGTCGCGAAGTTGCCCGGGTCCACGTACGCCACCGCGGCCACGAACGCCGGGCCGAGCAGCGCCATGCCGTGTCGCATCCGCCCGCGGGCGCGCAGCCGCTCGAGCGGGCTCGGCTCGAATACGAGAGCGGCCTCCGCCGCGGACGGGGGGCTGGCGGCCGTGGTGACCGGCTCCATCAGGCGACGACCGCGCGCATAGCGCGCGTGAGCGTGCCGCCGAGCACGTGCTGCCTGTCGCCGAAGCGCACGGTGAGGGGCCCGTCGAACGGCTCGCGATCCACGATCTCGAAGCCGTCGCCGGGGGCGATGCCGCGACCCGCCAGGTAGCGCAGCATCTCCGGGTCGGAGTCCGACACCCGTACGAACACGCCGCGCTCGCCCGCCTCGAGGTCGGCCAGCGCCCGGGTGGCGGGCTCGTCGATCTCGCCCTCTGAGGTGGGGATCGGGTCGCCGTGGGGATCGTGGGTCGGATTCCCGAGCTTGGCCGCGATCAGCTCCGAGAGCTCCGGCGAGATGGCGTGCTCGAGCACCTCGGCCTCCTCGTGCACCCGGTCCCAGGGCATGCCGAGGGCCTCGGCGAGATAGAGCTCGAGCAGCCGGTGGTGGCGCAGCACCTCCAGCGCCACGCGCTCGCCCGCGGTCGTGAGGCTCACGCCGTGATACGGCTCACGGGTGGCGAGGCCGAGCGACTCGAGGCGCTTGACCATCGCCGAGGCGGACGCCGGCGAGACATCCAGCCGCTCGGCGATGGCGGACGTGGATACCGGCTCGTGGCTGCGCCGGCCGAGCGACCAGATCGCCTTCGCATAATCCTGGACGGCTGTGGATATCTGCGCCTGGGCTGCCATCAGACGCTCACCATCAGGCCGGTCACGTACATCACGGACAGGCCGAGCAGGAGGCCTCCGGCCACGCCGGGAGTAAGCCCGCGTCCCTCCGCGCCGCGCATCTGCCGCGCGATCTGGACGATCACCTGGGCGATGGCGCCGGCGCCGATCCCGAACATGAGCGCCGCCAGGCTGGGGTTGAACGCGGAGGCGCCGATCCAGGCGCCCACGATCGCCGGGGCGCCCGCGAGCGCGCCCAGCAGGATCAGCGTGCGCGGCCGCGCCTTGCCCGAGCGCGCCACCGGGGCGACGATGGCCAGGCCCTCGGTGGTGTTGTGGAGCGCGAATCCGACCACCAGCGCCGCGCCGAGCGCGAGCGAGCCCACGGCGTATGCGGACCCGATCGCGAGCCCCTCCCCGAGGTTGTGCAGGCCGATGCCGAGCGCCACCAGGAAGGCGGCGCGCTCGCCACTGGCCGCGCCGGCGGCTGCATCCGCGCGGCCGCGGCGCTCGTTCAGCCAGGCGTCCACCCCCGCAAGGGCGAGGTACGCCCCCACCGCCCCCAGCCACACGAGGCCCGCGCCGCCGAGCGCCTGCGCCCCCTCCCCCGCCAGCTCGGTGCCCTCGAGCAGCGCGTCGATCCCCAGGAAGGTGAGCAGCCCGACGGTGAACGCGAGGATGAAGCGCATCCAGCGGGCGTCCATCGTGCGCACCCACGGCAGCCAGAGCATGCCGATGCCCACCGGGATCACACCGACGTAGAGGCCGATCAGGGCCATCAGCCCGTAGAACCCCACGTCGGCGTCGGGCGACTCGGTGGCGGCGTCGATCGAGTGCGCGATCGTGGCCCCGGTGGCCGTGAGCAGCGTGACCTCGTAGGCCTGGCCCTCGATCCACGGGTAGTCGACCGTGACCTCGGCCGCCGCCAGCCGGCCGATCTCCGTGTCGGTCTGCGAGAACGCGGTGAAGGCGTCGTTGACGATGGCCTGCTCCACGCGCACCGGGTCGGCCCCGTCGTTGCGCACGTGGAGCTCGATCTCGCCCGGCCGCAGCACGGTGCGCTCCACGGCCAGCTCCTCCTGCGGCACGCCCACCCGGTCGAGCCCGGGCGCGTCCAGCGCAACGAACAGCCCGATCGCCGCGCCGAGCAGGATGACCGGCAGAAGCGCGGTGAGCCAGCCGGGCAGCCGCCGCAGCGACGTGGTGGCTGCCTCCATCAGTCCTCGACCTCGAAGAAGCCCATCCAGCCCAACTCGGCGAACTCCGACACGTGGGCGTGGAACATGTACTTCCCGGTGTACGGGAAGCGCAGCTCGAGAATCCCGCGCTCGCCCTGCCCCTGGAGCACGGTGTCGGTGAAGTCGCGCGGCTCGAGCCGGGTGCCGGTCGGGTAGTAGTCGAAGAAGTTGGCGTGGATGTGGAACGAGTTGACGAAGTCGAACTCGAGCGTGTTCACGAGGTAGATCCGGACGAGCTCGCCGCGCTTGACCTTGACCGGCTCCTCCATGTAGGCGAACGCCACGGTGTTCACGGCGTACACCTCGTTGGCGCGGTCGAAGTTGGTGTCGAAGCCGTTCATGACCATCACGAGCTCGTCGGCGGGCGGGCGGCCGTCCTTGGGGTCGATGACGAAGGCCCCGTAGAGCCCCTTGGCGATGTGCTCGGCCAGCGGGGTCGAGTGGCAGTGGTAGAGGTGCAGCCCGAACGGCGTGGCGTCGAACTCGTAGACCGTGGAGCGGCCGGGCTCGATGTTGCCGGCGCCGATCCCCGGCACGCCGTCCATCGTGGCGCGGTGGATGCCGTGGAAGTGAATCGTGTGCGGGTGGCTGGACCCGTTGGTGAAGCGCACACGCAGCCGCTCCCCCTCCCGCGCGCGGAGCGTGGGGCCGGGCACCCGCCCGTTGTAGGTCCAGGCGGCGTACCTGACCCCGGGCGCCACCTCGATCTCGCGGTCCTCGGCCACGATGTCCCACTCGCGCACGCCTCCGGTGACCACCCCCTCGTCGAAGTCGCGGAGTATCTCCTGGGGGTCGAAGCCGTTGGCGGCGGGATCGACCTTCCCCACCGCGCCGCGGTGGGCGGAGCCCTGATGCGCGGCGCCGTGATGCGCGGCGCCGTGGTGCGCGGTGGCGGCCGAGGCGGGCGTGGCGCCGTGCAGGCCCTGGTGCGGGATCAGCTCGTGCAGCACCGGCGCGGCGCCCGCGGCGGCGGCCCCGCCGAGCAGCTTGCGCCGCGAGACCCTATGCTCCCACAACTTGCGCATTGGTTGCCATTGAAGCACAAGTTAGGCAAGACTAAAACCCTTTTGAGCCTTCACGTGGACAAATGAACGATGCCGAGCTGAGCGTCTCCTCGCGGCTCTCCGCGGACCGCGAGGACGTATGGCAGCGCGTGATCACGCCGGAGGGCGTGAACGGCGAGCTGATGCCGATCGTCCGCATGACCCTCCCCCGCGGCGTGACCCGGCTGGATCCGGAGAACATCCCGGTGGGCGCGCCGATCGGCCGCTGCTGGATCCTCCTCTTCGGGATCGTGCCGATCGACTGGGACGACCTGATGCTCGAGCGCCTGGACCCGCCGAACGGCTTCCTCGAGCGCTCCTCGATGCTGAGCATGCGCACGTGGGAGCACGAACGTACGCTCGAGCCCACTCCCGGCGGGGGCTGCCTGCTGCGTGACCGCGTGCGCTTCGAGCCGCGCCTGCCGCTCCCGGCCCGGGCGCTGCTCCCGCTGTACAGGACGGTCTTCCGCCATCGCCACCGCCGGCTCCGGCGCCACTTCGGGGGACACCTAGAATCGGTGGGGTGATCGCCACCGCCGACTACGAGATCGTCACCGAGGCGGCCGGCCTGGTCGACCGCTCCGACCGCACGAAGCTGCTGCTCCGCGGCGCCGACGCGCTCGACTTCCTCCAGGGGCAGGTGACCAACGACGTCGAGGCGCTCGCGCCCGGTGAGGGCTGCTACGCGGCGATCCTCAACCACAAGGGCAAGCTCCGCACCGACCTGCGCGTCCTCCGGGGCGAGGACTGGGTCTGGGCCGACTGCGAGCCCGTGGGCAGCGCGGTCCTCCTCCACACCGTCCGCACCTACAGCCTGGGCCGCGACGTCACCTTCCAGGACCTGACCGCGGAGCGCTCCCTCCTCTCGCTCGTCGGTCCAGACGCCGCGGCCGCCCTCGACGTGGCGCCCCCCGCCGAGGAGCACGCTTTCGTGGAGGGCGAGCACGGCGTGTACGTGCGCACCGCGCTCGGCGTGGACGTGATCACCTCCGACCCCGATGCCGCGCGCGCCGCGCTCGACCTGCCGGAGGTGGCCGACGATGTGGTCGAGTGCCGCCGGATCGAGAGCGGCCGGCCGAGGCTCGGTCTCGACATGGACGGCGACACGATTCCCCAGGAAGCCGGGATCAACGAGCGCGCCGTCAGCTTCTCCAAGGGCTGCTACGTCGGCCAGGAGACCGTCGCGCGCCTGCACTACAAGGGCAAGCCGAACCGCCATCTGCGCGGCCTGCGGCTCACCGCCCCGGCGGCCCGCGGCGATGAGATCCTGCTCGGGGACAAGGTCGTGGGCCGGATCGGCTCCACCTGCGAGTCCCCGCGGCTCGGCCCGATCGCGCTTGCGCTGGTGCGCCGCGAGGCCGCGCCCGGCGACGAACTGCTGGTGGCCGGGGCCCCGGCCACGGTGGTCGAGCTGCCGTTCACGGGTGACTGAGCGTCGCGACCGGCGCCGCGCTCCGCGGAGCCGGCACGGTCTCACCGGCGCCAGCCCGCTGCTCGGCGGGACGCTCACCACCGACGCGGGCGCCGAGGAGCCGCGCTCGCCCGCCCCCGCCTACGACGCCCGCAGCGGCACGCTCGACCTGCCGAGCGCGCCGGCAGTACCGCCCGTTCCCGAGCCGCGCGCGCTCCGCACCCTCATCCCCCCGTCCGAGACGGGCCGCGGACTGGACGACTGGGGCCGCTCGGAGCGGGTGTTCGACCTGCTCGAGCCGCTGCTCGACTTCTACTACCGCTACTGGTTCCGGGTCGAGGTGGAGGGCGTGGAGAACGTGCCCTCGGACGGCGGCGCGCTGCTGGTTTCCAACCATTCCGGCGCGCTGCCGCCGGACGCTCCGATGATCATGCAGTCGATCCGCCACGAGCACCCGCGTCCGCGGCCGCTCTACATGCTCGGCGAGCACTGGTTCAAGGGCTATCCGGGCGTTGGGCTGCTCGCCAACAAGATGGGCCTCGTGGGCGCGCACCCGGCCAACGCCCAGCGGCTGCTGCGCGACGAGGGCCGGCTCGCGCTCGTGTTCCCCGAGGGCCAGAAGGGCTCGCGCAAGCTCTACTGGCAGCGCTACAAGCTGCGCCGCTTCGGGCGCGGAGGCTTCGTCCGCACCGCCATACGGGCCGGGGTGCCGATCGTGCCCATCGCCGTGGTGGGCGCCGAGGAGGCCATGCCGATCTTCGCCCACGTGCCGCTGCTGCAGCGCCTGACGGGCCTCATCTACTTCCCGGTCAACCACGCGTTCCCCCACTTCGGGCTTGCCGCCGCAGCCATGTACATGCCGGCCAAGTTCAAGATCCGCTTTCTGGAGCCGGTGGACCTCTCCGCGCACGGAGAGGACGACGCGGACGACGTGGCGCTCGTGCAGTCGATCGCCGAGGACATCCGAGGCCGGATCCAGACCGAGCTTGACGCGCTCGTCGCGGCGCGTGGCTCCGTGTGGTTCGGTTAGGGTTGCCGGCGGAGGGATGACCGCGAGAAGCAAGACGCCACGCGGCCCCGCGGTTCTGCTGGCGGTCATGTTTGCCGCCTCCTTGGCCGCGTGCGGCGACGAAGACTTCAAGAACGAGCCGCGCCAGCCGCTCGCGATTGCGCTGACCGGAGTCATCCAGTCGAAGCAGGTGACGGTCTCCCCGGCCAAGGTCGGCGGCGGACCGGTGGTGATCACGATCGCCAACCAGACCGACGACCCTCACACGATCACGCTCGACGGCGGGTCCGTGCACGCTGAGGTCGGTCCGGTGGCGCCCACGGACACCGCCACGATCCAGCGCACGCTCGCGCCCGGCGAATACGAGGTGAGCGCCGGCAGCGAGGCTGCCGTGCCGGAGGAGATCAAGCCGGCCGTGCTGCAGATCGGTCCCGATCGCGAGAGCGCGAGCGGCGACCTCGAGCTTCCCTAGAGCTCGAGCTGGTCGATCTCTGCGCGAGTGGGCTGGGGCGCGTCGCCGGGTGAACCGGCCAGCACGAGCGAATCAACCTCGGTGAGCAGCGCGCGCACGCGGCACGCCATCTCCTCGACCACGTCGTAGGCCCTGTCGATCCCGGTCTTGGCGCCGGTGAGCTGGCTCTTGACCTTGCGGACATCGTCCATGGCGTGGAGCGCGCGCTCCACCACGTCGTGTACCGCGGCGCCGTCCACGCCGTCCTGCCCGCCGCGCGCCATCAGCACCCGCGCGCGAGCGAGGCGGTAGCCGACCTCCAGCGCGAGGCTGTCGGGGTCGTCGGGATCGAGCGCGATCAGCAGCTTGTCGCCGTTGTACTCGCGCAGCGGCTCGAGCTTGGCGGGGAGCTCCTCGGCGGTCGGCACCACGAGCACGGCGAAATCGGCATCGCGATCTCCCAGCGCCCGGTCGAGCTCCTCGAGCGCGCGCGGCTTCGAGAGCCGGCGGTCCTTGGCCTCGAAGACCACCCGGCCGCGTGCGGGACCGTCGCAGGCGCCGATGTCCACCACCACGTCGCCGGTCTTGCCGGAGGCGCCCAGCTGGTCGCCCACGGCCTCGGCCACGTCGCCTTGGCGCAGCGCGATCGCGTCGAGCGAGTCGGCCACGGCCTCCTCGAAGGTGCGTCCCTTGGCGGTGCCCTTCTCGCGCTCGGCGCCGACCTCCTCGAGCTTCTCCTTCTCGTCGCGGAGGCCCTGGAGCTCCTTGCGAAGCTCGCCCAGCTGCTGGAGCAGCGCGCGCTCGGTGGCGTGTGAGCGGTTGGCCGCCTGGGTGATGGTCTCGAGCGCGCCCGCCTTGAAGTCGGCCAGCGGGTTGGAGCCGTCGGCGGCGGAGAACTGGCGCACGAGATCCTCGCGCGAGCGCACCAGCGCCTCGGCCACCACCTCGCGCACCCGGTTCTGCACGGAGGCCGAGCTGCCGTCGCCGAAGAGCTTCTCGAGGTCGCGGGCCAGGTGCCCGTTCTCGGGGCCGAACACCTCGTCGACCTTGGTGCCGAAGTGCTCCGCCACCGTGCGGGCCTTGTCGGTGAACTGGCGCTCGAGCTCCCTGGACGTGCGCTCGAACTCGGTCTTGACGTATTCGGAGTTGGCCGCGGCCTGCTCGCGGTCGAGCACACGGGCCCCGATCACGAGCGCGTCGCGCACGGTCTTGGCCGGATCGTCACCGGCCTGCTCGCGCTCGCGCACGAGTCGCACCGCGCATTCGTCCTGCACGTCGAGCTCGCGCACGACGAGCCGATCGCCGACCACGGCGACGTGGGCCTGCCTGAGTGGGGTTGCGGCTTCCATGGTTGTCTGGTCCCACCGTAGGGGCGGAACCTGACGGAACGGTCGCCGAATGTCAGCGAGCAGCCGGGGGAAGCCAGTCGTGCGGGAAAACTGGCCCGATCCGGCCCGGGAAGCGCGGAACGATCGCCTGCGCGTGCGCGCCGGCCGGATGACGGCCGATCCAGCCGTGCAGATCGTCGAGCGTCATCAGCAGCCGGACCGTGGTGGCGATCTGGTAATCCGCCACATTCGGCTCCTCGCCGCCGATCACCCCGTGTGCCAGGAAGCCGTCCACGCGGTCCAGCAGCGTCGGGAGCGCGCGCAGATCGCGGAGGACGTGCTCGTCGTCGGCGTGGTTGAGCCGGGCCGCCAGGCGGATGACCGGGGGCGCCACGGCCGCGGCCACCGGCACCGGGATGCCCAGACGGGCGCCCTCCAGGTAGGTCGCGATCGTGGAATGGTCGCGCTTGAGCGCGCCCCAGGCCAGCCGGCGAGCCACCGGCTGGAGCACCTCGTCCGCCCACCCCTCGGCTCGCAGCACCGCCTCGCGGCGCTCTGGCTCCGAAGGCACCAGCAGTGGTGGCGACGGCACGAGGGCGTCGAGCGCCAGGGCGATCGTGCGGGTGCCCTGGAGCCGCTGCCCGTCCAGCCGCACGGCCGGCACGGTCATGCGCGAGAAGCCGAGCCCCCTGAGCAGCACGCGGTGCACCCCGGCCACCAGGTCTAGCCGCCGCACCTCCAGGCCCTTGCGCTCGAGCATCAGCTGGCCCGCGAGGGCCGGATGCGATCCCGGTACGCCGAAGAGGGTGGCCCGCACGGCGGGCATCCTAAGCGGCCGGGGCGGCGGTAGCCGTTCCGCCAGGGGTTCGTCGCCTTCTGGCTGGCATACATCCAGAAAACGAACGACCCCTGCCGGTAGGTGTGGGGTCTTTTCGTTGGCATACATCGAAAACTCCCCACACCCCCTCCCTCACTGCCTCAGTAGGCGCCGATACTGCCGCCCCCGGCAAAGCCGACACAGCCACGCCCGGCCGCCGGTACGATCCTGGCCCGCAGTGCGGAAGCAGCCGGCGCTGCCGGCGGCGCACCGATGGCATTACCGCGACCGAGAGGACCGATGGCCCAGATCGACCTGACCAAGCCCAGCGCGCTCTCAGTGGAGCCGGGCACGCTCCCCGACACGATGTCCGCGTGGGTTATCCGCGAGGAGCGCCAGGGTGAGCCCCGCGACGCATTCCAGCTCGAGGAGATCGAGGTGCCGGAGCCCGGCGCCTTCGAGGTGATCGTCCGCGTGATGGCGGCCGGCGTGAACTACAACAACGTCTGGGCGGCGCTCGGCGAGCCGGTCGGGGTATGGCGCTACGGCGATCACCCCGAGTTCGGCCACCACATCGGCGGTTCGGACGCCTCGGGCGTGGTCTGGAAGGTCGGGCCGGGCGTGACGCGCTGGAAGCCGGGCGACGAGGTGATCGTTCACTGCAACCAGGCCTCCTACGAGGACCCGGAGGTGCACGGCCTCGACCCGCTTGCGGCCCCCAGCCAGAAGATCTGGGGCTACGAGACCACCTGGGGCTCGTTCGCGCAGTTCACCAAGGTCCAGGCCCAGCAGCTACTTCCCCGCCCCCAGAACCTGACCTGGGAGGAGGCGGCGTCCTACGGGCTCGTCTACTTCACCGCGTACCGCATGCTGATCACGCGCTGCAACATCCAGGCGGGCCAGAACGTCCTCGTCTGGGGCGCGGCCGGCGGGCTCGGCGTGTTCGCGATCCAGCTCTGCAAGATCGCCGGGGCGCACGCGGTCGGCGTGGTGTCCTCGCCCGAGAAGGGCGAGCTGGTCAAGCGGCTGGGCGCCGTGGACTACATCGACCGGGCCGAGTTCAAGGGCATGATGCGCACCGGTAACGAGTCGGCCGACGAGGAGAAGGAGCGCTTCAAGGTGTCGCGCGCCTTCGGCAAGCGCGTGAAGGAGATCCTCGGCGACTCACCCGACATCGTGTTCGAGCACGTCGGCCAGGCCACCTTCCCCACGTCGGTGTTCGTGGTCAAGCCGTTCGGCAAGGTCGTGATCTGCGCCGGCACCACCGGCTTCAACCTCGACTTCGACGTGCGCTACCTGTGGATGCGCCAGAAGGAGATCCTCGGGTCGCACTTCGCCAACGCCTACGAGTGCATGAAGGCGAACGAGCTGATCGAGTCGGGTCAGATCCGGCCGGTGCTGTGGCGCACGATGGGATTCGAGGGCGTGCCCGACGCGCACCAGCTGATGCGCGACAACAAGCACCTCGGGAAGATCTCGATCCTGGTGGGCGCCGACGGCGAGGGCGAGGGCAAGACCACCGAGGGCGAGGGCGCCATCTACGCCGAGGTGGGCGCGTGATCGCCGTACACATCAAGTGGGTGGCCAACCCGTTCCGCGGCGACAAGTTCGCCGAGGGCTGGCTGCCGGGGGCCGAGGCGGTGCTCGACTTCGGAGCCACGGACTGGGCCTTCTACCGGGCCGCGGACGGGCGGCTGGACTTCCTCCAGATCGCCACCTTCCCCTCGAAGGCGCACTTCGAGCGCTACTGGTACTCCGAGCGCATCGCCGAGCTCCGCACGCAGCTCAGCGGCACCTACCAGGTGCCGCTGCTGCCCACGTTCCAGGAGGTCGTGGGCGTCGGCAAGGCGATCGAAGAGCTGACCGCCACCTAGCCCTGCTCGAGCGGGGCCATGGTCAGCCCGGCTTGCTCGAGCTGCTCCCAATAGAGCTCGGCCGGCTCGCGCTGCCCGGTCCAGACCACGGCGCGCCCGCTCCGGTGAATCGTGTTGGCCATCGCCATCCCGCCGTCGTAGGACACGCCGGGCAGCACGCGGGCCAGCGCCTGAGCCACGCCCTCGAAGGTGTTGTGGTCGTCGTTGAGCACGATCACCCGCCAGCTGCCGCCCAGGCCGCTGTCCGGGCCCGCCACACGCGGCATCTCCACCGTGGAGCCTCCGCTCACGCCGCGCCGGCCTCCTCACGCTTGCGCCAGTAGCGCTCGAGGCCCTGGTACAGCTGATCGGGCGGCGCCGCCTGTTCGAAGCTGGCCTGCGCGTCGGGGCTCATGTGCTCGGAGAGCCGTTGACGGAGCGCGGCCACGAATCCGGCCTCGTCGTTGTCGCGGGCCAGCTCGCCCTGCACGCGCAGGCCCTCGCGCACGTTCGCGATCTGCTCCGCCACGTCGGCGTGGCGGCCGAAGTGCGTGAGGCAGAGCGCCGTCGGGTCCCAGCCCTCGAGCGTCTGCAGCGACTCCTCCCACTTCTCGAGGTCGATGTCCGGCGGAGGCGTGGGAGGGACCGTGAACCCGTGCGGAGGCACCCGCACGCCCGCCACGTCGCCCACGTAGGCGTCGCCCGAGCTCTCGTCCAGGTAGGAGACGTGATGAGAGGCGTGACCGGGCGTGTAGGCCACCCGGAAGCCCTCCACCACCTCGCCGCCCGAGAGCGTGCGCACGCGCGCCTCGTCCACCGGCGCCACCTCGCCCCAGAGCCGCTCCATCTCGTCTCCGTACAGTCGCGCGGCGCTCTTCAGCAGCTTGGAGGGGTCGATCAGGTGGGGTGCCCCGCGCTCGTGCACGTACACCACGAGCTCCGGGAAGCGCCGGCAGAGAACGCCCGAGGCGCCGGCGTGATCGAGGTGGATGTGGGTGAGCAGGAGCACGCGCGGCTCCACCGGCCCAAGCCCCTCGAGGAGCGTGTCCACGCCGGTGGACGGGCCGGGGTCCACGATCACGCCATCCTGCTCGTAGGCGCAGATCACACGGTCCCGACCCAGGTGCATCACGTCGATCGGCCTGCTCACGAGGCTCCGACCTTACAATCCCGGGTGTGAGCGGGCCTGCACACAGACTCCCGGAGCCCGATCGCCCGTGGGTGATGCGCACCTACGCGGGCCATTCGTCGGCCCGCGAGTCCAACGAGCTGTACCGCCGCAACCTCGCGAAGGGACAGACCGGGCTGTCGGTGGCCTTCGATCTGCCCACGCAGACGGGCTACGACCCGGACCACGAGCTGGCGCGCGGCGAGGTAGGCAAGGTCGGTGTGTCGATCGCGCACAAGGGCGACATGCACGCCCTGGTCGACGGCATCCCGCTGGACGCGATGAACACGTCGATGACGATCAACGCCACGGCGGCCTGGCTGCTCGCGCTGTACATGACGGTGGCGGACGAGAACGGCGTGGACATGCACGCCCTGCAGGGCACCACGCAGAACGACATCATCAAGGAGTTCCTCTCGCGCGGGACCTATGCGTTCCCGCCGGAGCCCTCGATGCGGCTGATCGCGGACATGATCGCGTTCACCGTCGACGAGGTGCCCAAGTGGAACCCGATCAACATCTGCTCGTACCACCTCCAGGAGGCGGGCGCGACGCCGGTGCAGGAGGCCGCGTATGCGCTCTCGACCGCGATGGCGGTGCTCGACCGGGTGCGCGAGCGGGTGCCGGAGGAGACCTTCCCGCGCGTGTTCGGGCGGCTGTCGTTCTTCGTGAACGCCGGGATCCGCTTCGTGGAGGAGCACGCGAAGCTGCGCGCGATGAGCCGCCTCTGGGAGGAGCTCGGCCGTGAGCGCTACGGCGTGGAGGACCCCAAGCTGCTGCGCTTCCGCTACGGCGTGCAGGTCAACTCGCTCGGCCTGACCGAGTCCCAGCCCGAGAACAACATCATCCGCATCGTGCTCGAGGCCCTGGCGGTCACCATGGGGCGCGACGCACGCGCCCGCGCGCTCCAGCTGCCCGCGTGGAACGAGGCGCTCGGCCTGCCGCGCCCCTGGGACCAGCAGTGGTCGCTGCGGATCCAGCAGATCCTGGCCTTCGAGACCGACCTGCTCGACTACCCGGACATCTTCGAGGGCTCGAAGGTGATGGACGGCCTGGTGGACGAGCTCACCGAGGGCGCGCGCGCGGAGATGGCCGTGGTGGCCGAGCGCGGCGGCGCCGTGGAGGCCGTGCCGTACATGAAGACCCAGCTCGTGGAGTCGCACCGCGAGCGCGTGCGCAGGATCGAGGCGGGCGAGCTCAAGGTGGTCGGCCAGAACGTGTACACCGAGGCCGAGCCCTCCCCGCTCCAGGACGGTGAGGACGGCGGCATCATGCGCGTGGACAAGGCGGTTGAGCGCTCCGCGATCGACGCGCTCGCCCGCTGGCGCGAGCAGCGCGACCCCGCCCCCGTCGAGCGCGCGCTCGAGGAGCTGCGCGCCGCGGCCGCCGACGAGTCGGTGAACGTCATGTCTGCCACGCTGGCCGCCGCTCGCGCCGGAGTGACCACAGGCGAATGGGCCGCTGCCCTGCGCGGGGTGTTCGGCGAGTACCGCGCTCCCACCGGCGTGGCCGACGCCGCCGCGGCCAGGAGCGACGACAACCTGGAGGAGCTGCGCGAGCGCGTGGAGCGGGTGTCGGAGGGGCTCGGCCGGCGGATCAAGATCCTGGTGGGCAAGCCCGGCCTCGACGGCCACTCGAATGGCGCGGAGCAGATCGCAGTGAGGGCCCGCGACGCCGGGATGGACGTGGTCTACGAGGGCATCCGCCTGACGCCGGCCCGGATCGCTCGCACCGCCGTGGACGAGGGCGTGCACGTGGTGGGCCTCTCGATCCTCTCCGGCTCGCACGCCGAGCTGATCCCGGACGTGCTCGAGGAGCTTCGAGAGGCCGGGGCGAACGTGCCGGTGGTGGTCGGCGGGATCATCCCCAAGGCCGACGAGGAGGCGCTGCTTGCCGCCGGGGTGGCCCGCGTCTACACGCCCAAGGACTTCCAGGTGAGCCGGATCATGAGCGACATCGTGGAGCTGGTGGCTCAGCACCACGGCGTGGCCGCCGCCGCGTGAGACTGCGGCACTCCCTTCCATCGGCCGCCGCGCTCGCGCTCCTCGGCCTTCTGATCGCCGCGCTGGCCAGCGCCGAGGTGCTCGCGCGCGGCGAGCTGCTCCCGTACACGCCCATGACCGTGGAGCGCGTGGAGGTGCTGGGAAGCATCGAGCTGTGGGTGGCACGCGAGTCGCTCGTGCGGCTGGACATCCTCAACGGCGCGATCCTCGCGCTGGGCAGCCTCGTGGCCTTTGTCACCGCGGCGCGGATCGGGTCACGCGTGCCGCGCACCTTCCGCTTCTTCGTCCTGCTCGGCCTGGGCCTGGCCTATCTGGCGCTGGACGAGATGCTGGCCCTCCACGAGACCATCGGCTACAACCTCGAGTTCCTCGGGGACGTGCCGGGCACCAACTCGCCGGAGGACGTGGTGTTCGCCCTCTACGCCATCCCGGCCGTGGCCTTCTTCTTGGTCTACCGCGACCTCCTGGCGGTCTCGCGCTGGGGCCTCCGCCTCGTGATCCTCGGAGTGGCCCTGTTCGGGGCGGCGGCGGTGCTCGACGTGCTGGACGCCGTGGTGGACGAGCAGTGGGTGGAGCCGCCCGGGTCGGCCGCGCTGGTGGCCGGGTTCACGCTGGTGGCGGCCCGCCACCTTGCTAGCTTGCCCCCGGATGCGGGCGACACCGGACGAGATCGGTCGTCGACTGCGACAGCGTGAGCGCGCGGCGGCCCCCGCGGCGCTCAACCTGATCGAGGACCGCACGCCGCGCGGCCGGGAGGCCACGGCGGAGCTCCTGGCGGAGGTATCGCCCTCAGCGCTCGGCGGCGAGGCCCCGGCCCATCTGATCGGGGTCACCGGTCCGCCGGGCGCGGGCAAGTCCTCGCTGCTCTCGTGTCTCGTCCAGGTCTGGCGAGCGCGCGGACGCACCGTGGCCGTGCTTGCCGTGGACCCCTCATCCAAGCGCTCTGGCGGCGCCCTGCTCGGCGACCGCGCTCGCATCGAGCACGACCCGCGCGACGACGGCGTGCTGATCCGGTCCACCGCCGCCGGCGGCCGGCTCGGTGGTCTGGCCGCGCCCACGCGCGAGGCCGCCGAGGCGCTGGCGCCCGCCTTTGACGTGGTTGTGGTCGAGACCGTAGGCGTGGGACAGTCGGAGACCGATGTGGAGGAAGTCTGCGACACGGTGGCGGTGGTGGTCCAGCCGGGATCCGGCGACGTGCTGCAGTTCCTCAAGGCCGGCATCATGGAGGTGCCTGACGTGCTCGTGGTGACCAAGGCGGACCTCGGGGCCCCCGCTGACCGCGCGCAGCGCGACCTCCAGCAGGCCGTAGGAGCGGTGGGATCCGGGAGGGTGCCGGTGCTGGCGGTGTCGAGCATCCCCCCGCCCACCGGTGTGGAGGCGCTGGTGGAGGCCCTCGACGCCCACGGGCAGAGTCTCGACCCGGATTCGCGCAGGCCGCGCGCGCGGCGGCTGTCGGCCCTGCGCGAGCTCACGGCAGAGCACGGCGAGCGAGCGCTGCGGACGCTGGGTGGGAGGCGGAGCGCCGAGCGCCTCCTGGCGGATCAGGACCCCAGGGCCGGCACCGCGGAGCTGGTGGCGCTGCTCGAGCAAGAGATCGAGCCCTGATGCTGGTACGCCAGATAGCGCTCCTGCTCGGCGTGGTGGTGGTCACGACGATCGTGGCCGAGCTGGCGGGAGCGGCCAACCTGGGCGTGTCGCTGGGGATCGCCCAGATCGCCTTCGCCATCGTGCTCGTGGCGATCCTCAGTCGCGGTTGAGCAGCTCCTCGGCCTCCGCCAGGTCCTCCGGCGTGTTCACGCTGCGCACCAGCGCAGCGGGCAGTGCCACGTGCACGGGGTCGAGCGCCTCCACCGTGCGGGTGAGCGGCGCATCGGCCGGGGCCGCGCGCAGGTGCTCGAGCGCCGCCGGGGCATAGAGCGCGAAGGTCGGCTGGAGCGTGCCGTCGGCCACCGCCACCACAGCGGGCGACCCCGTGCCGGCGAGGAGCAGGGTGCGGCACGCGTCGGCGGTGACGAACGGCATGTCGGCCGCGCACACGAGCACGGGACCGTCCGCCGTCGCGAGGGCATGCACGATCCCGGTGAGCGGATGGCGCGGCTCGGCCGGCTCGTCCCAGCGCTCGAGCCCGGCCAGGGCGGGCAGCTCCGTGTCTGGCTTGCAGACCACCACCACGCGCTCGCAGGCGTGGGCGAGCGCGGCCATCGGATAGCTCAGCAGCGGCTGCCCGGCCACCTCCACGGCGGCCTTGGAGCCACGCCCGAGCCTGCTGCCAGACCCGCCCGCCAATACCGCACCGATCACCGGGCCTGAGGGTACGCAAGGGCGCATCCGCGTGCCCGGGGCGCATGGTGCCGCAGCTACGCTGCAGCTGGAGGTGGGAGCCCCGGATCGAATGAGTCACGTGGTCAAGCGGGTGCGCTCCGACGGGGTCGGTGCCGCCGCAAGGCACTCCCTCGACCTGGCACGCGCGCACGTCTATCTCGTGGAGGAGCACGTCTGGTACCAGCTCGACGTGGCCGCGGAGCGCCCGCGCCGCGAGCTGCCCGGGGAGGTCCGTCTGATCCGCGCCGGCGATGACCAGCTCGCGGGCGCCGTGGAGATGGGCCAGCGGCTCGAGGAGGTCCGCGCCCGCCGGGCGGCGGGCAACGACCTGTGGCTGGCCGAGGACGACGGCGGGCAGCTGTTCCGCTGCTGGATCTACCGGTGCCGGGCGCCCGTGCTGGCCGCGCCGGGCGGCTGGCTCGAGATCCCGTCGGACACCGTGGTCCTCGAGGACTCCGCCACCACGCCGCGGGCCCGCGGCCGCGGCATCGCCCCGGGCGCCTGGACGGCGATCGCGGACTCCCTCCGCGACGAGGGCCTCGCCCAGATGATCACCAAGGTGGGCGTGGAGAACGAGGCCTCGCGCAAGGCCGTGGCCAAGGCGGGCTTCCGCGAGATCGGGGTCATGCGGATGGTCAAGGCCGGCCCGCGCAAGCGGACCACCGTGGACCGGCCGGCGCCGGGGCTCGGCGCCGAGCTGGCCGCTCGGCTGATGGCCTAGGGAAAACATCGGTGCGCACCCGGCCGAGCCGGGTGCTTCCGCTAGGCGCCCAGGAGACGCCGTCGCGCGAGGTCGAGCGCCTCGAGCGGCGTGTCCGCCAGGGTGAAGAGCCGGTGCCGGTGGCGCTGCGGGAGCCCGGGGATGGCCGTGGCAGCCGGCAGCCCGAGCCGCACCCTCCAGGGCTCCTCCGAGTGCCGCCAGTTGCGCCGGCGGGAGGCGAAGAGCCGCTCGTGACGGCTCTTCAGGATCGCGTAGCGCTCCGCGTGCCGTTCCGCGCCGCGCGCGAACTGGCGCCCGCCGTGGCGCCGATAGCTCAGCACCGGCTCGTCGAGGCCCGCGCCGCCGTAGCCCGCCTCCGCCAGCGCCATCCAGAGGTCCCAGTCCTGGAACGCGCCCGGCAGGCTCCACCCGCCCACGGCCATCAGCGCCTCGCGGCGGAACAGGCCGGCATAGGGGATGTTGTTGAAGTAGGTGATGCGCCACGGATCGAGCGTCCGGGCACGGCCGCGCTCGGCCCGCTCCACCTCGCCGAAGAGCCGCACGGTCCCCCACACCGCGGCCACCTCCGGGCGCGAGTCCAGCGCACCGACCAGCGTGGCGAGAGCGCCGGGCAGCACCGCGTCGTCGGCATCGAGCGGGAACACATACGGCGCCCGTGTGGCGGCCACGCCGGCCATCCGCGCCGCCGAGGTGCCGCGGTTGGGCTGATGGAGCACCGTGTGGCCGGCCTCGGCGAGCCCCTCGAGCACCCGCAGCGTGTGCGGATCGGTGGACCCGTCGTCGACCACCACCAGCTCGCATGGCTCCTGCGCCATCACCGACGCCACCGAATCGAGGATCGTGGCGCCGTCGTCGAAGCACGGGATCACCACCGCCACGCGGGGCCACGCGGGCGGCGAGCTACGTCTGGTGGTGGCGGGAGCGGTGATCATCGGCGGGCCCGGCGACCATGGCACCCCCGGTTCCCGTGCGCGTGTCGAAACTGTGAAGCGGGCCGACTAGCGGAAGCTCCCGGCTCGGCCGGGAGCGCACCGACGTTCTCCCTAGCGGAGCGCCTCGAAGCGCCACTCTCCGTCCACCCGGCGCAGCTCGAGCGCCTCGTCCACCGCACGGCGGCCTGCCACCTCGGTCCGCAGGCGGGCCACCGCCGCGCGCCCACGGTCGCGCAGCGCGATTCCCCTCAGCACGATCCGCGGGTCCCGCAGGCGCACCAGGCGCGCCCGCACGCGCCGTGCGCACGCGTCGCCTCCCATCCGCGCGCGAGCCGAGCGGGTGAGCAGGTCCTCGCAGACCGCCGAGCCGTCGCCACGGTGGGTGGCCAGCTCCAGCTGGCGCACCACCACCCCTATCTCCCGAGCGGCCCCGCTGGCTCTGACGGGCTCCTCGTCACCCCCCAGCGAACACCCCGGCAGCAGCGCGAGCGCGCAAATCGCCGCCCACCTCATCGGGGGTGAGCATAATGGTGGTAGTGGAAGGCTCAGCTCCAGAATCCGTGGGCACGCTCTCGAGCTGGCTGCGCTGCTACCGCTGCTGGTCGCGCAACCTCGAGGTGCAGCTCCATTACGAGGGAATCCTCAAGGTGGATGCCGAGACGGCCGAGGCGATCGAGCCGGTGGAGGAGGTCCAGGAGGCGGTGGTGCAGTGCCTCGACTGCCTGCACGACCAGCCCCACCTGAGCCTCAGCTTCTATGAGGAGAACGGCCGCCGCATCTCCCGCATCGAGCCCGTGGAGGACCGCTGGGAGCGCATGGTCACGGGCACGCCGTGGGTGGCGTCGTGCACCGTCACGGTCGACGCCGAGGAGGTGGAGTCTTGCTCCGGCCCCGACGCCGCCGACTCGCTGGCGTTCGCCGCCTTCGGCGACCACGGCACGCGCGAGTTCTTCACGCACGTGCGCTTCCACAAGCACGAGGACGACCGGATCGTGGTCCACATGCTCGTGGAGCTCTACGCGCGCTCCGCCGAGGAGGCCACCGAGGTCTTGGAGCAGGCCGCGCGCGGCCAGCTGGCGATCACCTCGCTGGCCGAGGAGTCACGCCCGCCGGCGTCGAGCGCCGACGAGCCTCACTGACCGCCGAGCAGGACCGCGCCCCGCTCGGCCAGCGCGGCGATCTCCGCCTGAGAGCGGCCCAGCTCGCCGAGGACCTCCACCGTGTGCTGCCCCAGGAGCGGCGGCGGGCGCGGCACGCCGGCCGGGGCGTCCGTCCAGATCGGCGAGGCCACGAGGTCGAGCGGACCCGCCGTGGGGTGCGCGACGCTGATCGTGGCGGGCCGGCCCGCCGCCGCGGCGGCCGCCAGCGCATCGGGCACGGAGCGCACCTTCCCCACCGGCACCCCCGCGGCGTCGAGAGCGGCAAGCCACTCCTCCGCCGGCCGCTCAGCGAAGCGGCGCGCCAGCTGCGGCACGAGCTCCTCGCGGTTCTCCACCCGTGCGGAGTTCGTCGCGAAGCGCGGGTCGTCGGCCAGGTGCTCGAGGTCGATCGCGCGGCAGAGCGCCCGGAACAGGCCGTCGTTGGCCGCGGCCACCGCCAGACGGCCGGACGTCGTCGCGAAGTCCTGGTACGGCACGATGTTCGGATGCGCGTTTCCGAAGCGCCCCGGCTCGACTCCGGTCACGAGCGTGTTCTGGGCCACGTTCACGAGACCGGCCAGCCCGGCGTCGAGCAGCGGCACCTCCACACGCCCGCCCTCGCCCCCGTGGAGAGCGGCGAGGATGCCCGCCGTGGCGTGGAGCCCGGCCAGCACGTCCACCAGCGCCACCCCCACCTTGTACGGCGGGCCGTCCTCCGGGCCGGTGAGCGACATCAGGCCGCTCTCCGCCTGCGCCACGAAGTCGTAACCGGGCCGGCCGGTGGGCTCGCGCTTCGAGCCGAACCCGGTGATCGAGCAGTAGACGACCTTCGCGTTGCGCTCACGGACGCTCTCATAGCCCACGCCGAGACGGTCCGCGCCGCCCGCCCGGAAGTTCTCGATCACCACGTCGGCGCCGGCACACAGCTCGAGCGCCAGGTCGCGGCCATCCGGATGGCCGAGGTCGATCGCCACGCTGCGCTTGCCGCGGTTCAGCGAGAGGAAGTAGGCGGCCTCACCGCCCACGAACGGCGGGCCCCACGTGCGCGTCTCATCCCCGCCCTGCGGTCGCTCGACCTTGACCACGTCGGCGCCGAGATCGGCGAGCACCATGCCGGCGTACGGGCCGGCGAGCACGCGCGAGAGATCGAGCACGCGTACGCCGCTGAGCGGGGGGTGTTCCCGTGAGCTCGCCATCGCGCGGCATCCTGACAGGGGCCGGCGCCGCCGTGGCCGCGCTGGAGGCAACCGGCGCGCAGGTGGCCTTCGGGCTACCGGGGGTCCACAACCTGAGCCTGTGGCGCGCGCTGGGGCGCTCGCCGATCCGCCTGGTCGGCGTTCGCCACGAGCAGACAGCCGCGTACGCGGCCGACGGCTATGCCCGCGCACGCGGTGGCGTGGGCGTGGCGCTCACCACCACCGGGCCCGGTGCAGCCAACACCCTGGCGGCCGTGGGCGAGGCGTGGGCCTGCCGCCAGCCGGTGCTGGTGATCGCCACCGACGTGCCCACCAGCGTGCGCCGGCCCGGGCAGTGGCGGGGCGCCCTGCACGAGACCACGGACCAGGCGGCGATGTTCGAGCCGGTGGTCAAGACGGCGCTGCGAGTGAGCTCGGCCGAAGAGATCGGCCCGGCGGTCACCCGCGCGGCCACGATCGCGCTCACCCCTCCTCAGCGGCCGGTCTACCTGGAGATACCCACCGACCTCCTCGACGGGGATGCCGGTCCGGCGGCGGCCGCGGCGCCCGCCCCTCCCCCGCCCGCTCCGGTCGACCACGCGACGCTCGCACGTGCGGCCGCCCTGATCGAAGCCGCCGAGTCTCCGCTGCTGTGGGTGGGCGGGGGCGCCGTGCAGGCCGGCGCCGGGCCGGCGCTGGCCCGGCTGGCGGAGCGGCTGGCGGCCCCGGTGATCCTCACCTACAGCGCACGCGGGCTGCTGGCGCCCGGCCACCCCTGCCTGGTCACCGTGCCTCCGCACGTGCCCGAGGCGGGCGGGCTCTGGGACGAGGCCGACCTGGTGCTGGCCATCGGCAGCGACCTCGACGGGATGATGACCCAGGGGTGGGCGATGCCGGCCCCGCCGCGGCTCGTGGCCGTGAACGTGGACTCCGCCGACGCTTCCAAGAACTACGAGCCCGACGTGGTGGTGGAGGCCGACGCCGACGCGGCGCTCGACGCGCTCGCGGCGGCGCTCCCGGAGCGGCCGGGCCTCGACGAGCTGGCCGGCCGCCTCAGCGGCCTCGCCGGCAGCGCCATGGATGGGGTGCGGAGCACCGATCCGGAGGCCGTCGAGTTCCTGGAGTCGCTCGGCAACGCGGTTCCGGACGACGCGATCGTGGTCTGCGACATGTGCATCGCCGGGTACTGGCTGGGCGGGTTCCACAGCCCGGCGGCGCCGCGGAAGCTGTCGTACCCGCTCGGCTGGGGCACACTCGGCTGCGCGTTCCCCCAGGGCCTGGGAGCGGCGCTGGCCGGTCACGGCCCCGCCGTGAGCGTGTCCGGCGACGGCGGCTTCCTCTACGCGTGCGGCGATCTGGCCACCGCCGCGCAGGAGCGCATCCCGCTCACGGCGGTGGTGGTGGACGACGGCGGCTACGGAATGCTGCGCTTCGACCAGGACAGGCGCGGCGACCCCCACGAGGGAGTGGACCTCGCGACACCTGACTTCGTGGGCCTCGCCGGCTCCTTCGGGGTGCGGGCGGAGGCCGTGGACGGGCTCGGGTCGGGCTTCGCCGACGCGCTGGCGCGCCATGTGGCGCTGGAAGAGCCCTCGCTGCTCCTGGCACGCGCCTCGCTACGCCCCCCGCCGAACACCTCGCCCCGCTGGTACAGGACTGCCCCAAAAAGCCGATAACTACCCAAATGGGTACAAACTCGGCCCTCCCCGATCGGCGAGTGCTCGCGGGCGCTTCCGATGTACCGTGGTCCGAGGTGAGCCTCAGGATCGAGTGGCTCGGCGAACCGGAGCGTTTTTCAGCCCTGGCCGCCGATTGGGACCGGATGCTCCCCGGCGACGCCAGACCGTTCGACCTCCACCCGTGGTACTCCGCGTGGTACCGAGCGTTCGGCGAATCCGGGAGCATGCGCGTCTGCCTGGCCTGGGAGGGCGACCGGCTCCGGGCGGCCTTCCCCCTGGTCGAGCGCCATCGCCGCTCGCTCGCGGCCATGGCGAACGTCCACACCCCCGTGTTCCGGCCCGTCGGCAGCGACCCCCGGGCCATACGGGCGGTGGTCGAGGCCGCGCTCGCGAGGGGCAGCGGCAACCTCGAGCTCGAGGCCCTTCCCAAGGGCGATCCCTCCCTGGCCCTGCTGCGCGAGGCCACGGCTCAGGCAGGCCGGCGGCAGGTCACCGGGGCACAGCACGTGTCGCCGATCGTGGACACCTCGGGGACCCTCGAGGACTGGCGGACGCTGTCCAGGCCGCGCTGGGGCGCGCCGCTCGACCGCTTCCGCCGCAAGATGGCCCGCGATCACGTGGCCGAGCTGTCGATCGTGGCGGAGCCCGGCGATCTCAATGCCGAGCTCGCACGCGGCTTTGCGGTGGAGGCGAGCGGCTGGAAGGGCGAGAGCGGCACCGCGATCCTCTCTGACGAGCGGACGATGATGTTCTACCGCGACATCGCCCACGCCTTTGCGGCGAGAGGCGAGCTCGCGCTGTCCCGGATCGTCCTGGATGGCCACTGGGCGGCGTTCGACCTCTGCCTGCTACACGGGAATCGCCTGTATCTCCTCAAGACCGGCTACGACGAGCGCTTCCGCAAGCTCGCTCCCGGACTGGTGATGCGGCTGTCGATCGTCGAGCGCTGCTTCGAGCTCGGGATCAGCGCCCACGAGCTGCTCGGCGACGAGGCCGAGTGGAAGCGCAAGTTCGCCACCGGCGAGCGCGCGCACGTGGGCTTCCATGCCTACGAGCGCGGGTTCAGGGGCAGCATGAGCTACACCTACCGCGCGACCGCGCGTCCGCTGCTCAAGCGCGCGTACGACGGCACCGTCGCGCGCGTTCGGCCGAGTTAGTCCGCGAGCCGGAAGCCAGGGTCGCCGGTCAGCTCGGGCACGTCCATCTGCGCCTTCTGGAGCTTGCCGGCGTAATCCCAGTTGAGCGCCTGCCAGCGTGTGAACTGATCCAGCACCCAGACGCCCGACTGGCGGCTGCCGTTGCCCGACTTGCCGTTTCCGCCGAACGGAAGGTGCGCCTCCGCTCCGGATGTCGAGTTGTTCACGGACACCATGCCGGCGCTCACCCCGGCCCGGAAACGGAAGGCGGACTTGGGGTCGTTCGTGTAGATCGCGGCGGAGAGCCCGTACCCGTGCCCGTTGGCGAGCTCGAGCGCCTCGTCCAGATCGCCGAACTCCGCCACCCCGATCAGCGGCCCGAAGGTCTCCGTCGAGTAGAGGGCGTCGCCGGCCGTCACGCCGTCGACGATCGTCGGATGGCAGTAGAGGCCCGCCTCGGGATCGCCCACGAAGCCTGCGCGCGGACTGTCTGCAGTGATCCGCCCGGTCGCGCTCGAGCCGGAGATCGTGTGGTGGTCCTCGATCAGCTCGAGCCACTCGAGGAAGCGGTCCAGGAAGCGCTGGTGGATCATCGGCCCGTAGAGCACCTCGGCGCTCGGGTCGCCGATCGGCGACCCCTCGACGGCTCGCGTAAGGCGCGAAACGAACTCGTCATGCAGTGAGCGGTGGACGATCACGGTGCCGAGTGAGGTGCAGCGCTGGCCGGCGGTGCCGAAGCCGCTGAAGAGCGCCCCCTCCACCGCCAGGTCAAGGTCCGCGTCGGGCATGACCACCAGCGGGTTCTTGCCGCCCAGCTCGAGGCAGGGCGACTGCACGTGCCTGCCGCAGAGCTCGCCGATGCGCGCGCCCACCTCCGAGGACCCGGTGAAGCCGACCTTGTCCACCAGCCGCTCCTCCAGCGCGCGCTCGAGGCCGGCGAAGGCGGTGGGGCCGTCGCACTGGACCAGGTTGAGCACGCCGGGCGGCAGTCCGCCGGCGAGGAAGATCCGCGTGAGCGCGTCGCCGAGAGCCGGCGCGTACTCGGCCGGCTTCCAGACCACGGCGTTCCCGCACAGCAGCGCGGGCACGATGTACCAGGAGGGCACCGCCACCGGGAAGTTCCCGGCCGTGACGATGGCCGCCACGCCCACCGGGTTCCGGAAGGTGAAGAGCTGCTTGTCGGGCATCTCGCTCGGCACCGTCATGCCGTAGAGGCGGCGGCCCTCGGAGAGGAAGAAGTCGCAGGTGTCCACGACCTCCTGCACCTCGCCCAGCGACTCGGGATAGGGCTTGCCGATCTCGCGCGTGACGAGGCGTGCGAGGGCCTCCTTGTTCTCCTCCACGAGGCGCCCGATCTCCTTGATGGCGTTCCCGCGTACCGGCGCGGGAATGGCCGCCCACTCGCGTTGCGCCTCGCGGGCTGCTGTACACGCCCCAACGAACGTGTCCACGTCGCCAAGCAGCGCCTCGCACACCACGTCGTCGAGATCGGCCGGGTTGCGCGACTCCAGGCGCTGCCCGTCCTTGGCGGACGCTCCTCCGACGATGGACCCGACCGTGCGCGTGCCAGTGATGCTCATGGGCCCAAGCCTAGACGGGGCGGGGGTGCGATCAGTGGCAGGAGGCGGTCCCGCTGTCCGTGAAGGTCTTGCCGGCCACCGGCACGAACTGCCAGTCGTATCCGGTGGGCTTCAGCGTCATCTTGAGGACGCCGAAGGTGTTGCTCTCGCGCACCTGGCTGTTGGGCCGGATGCTGCCCACCTGGTAGTGGCTCTCGCCGCCGGTGCCGACCGTGAACTGGCGGATGCCGTTGGCGGCGTCCGCCTGTTCTGTGGGGGTCTGGGGGGCGAAGCGCTCGTACATGTGTTCGCTTCCGCTGAGCACCACGTCCGCGCCGTGCTCGTAGAGGATCTGCCAGAGCGGCTGCACGCTGCCCACGTTGCCGTGGATCTCGCCGGAGCTGAAGCGCGGCTCGTGAAGCTGCGCGAGCGTGCACTGGGAGTCGTTCTGCTCGAGGTCGTTCTCGAGCCACTCGTCCTGCGCCGCGTTGCAGCTCCGGAGCTGCACGTAGCAGCCGGAGTTGAGCGCCACCACGTGCCAGGCGCCGATGTCGTAGCTGTAGAAGCCCGACGGCCGCGGGCCGGCCGCGGCACCGAAGTAGTCGAAGTACCCACCGGCGTCGGGCACGCCGTAGTCGTGGTCGCCGGGGATCGGCCGCGTGCGCGCCTTGTGCCTGCCCCAGCTGCTGTTGTAACAGGCGTAGTTGCTGGCCGTTCCGTTCACGTAGGCGTTGTCGCCGAGCGTCATCACGGTGCCGGGGATCGCGTCGAGCAGGTTCGCGGTGGCCTCGTCGTCCGTGCCTCCGCAGTCTGCGATGTCGCCTGCGGCGGCGATCGTGACCGTCTCTCCGCTGGGCGCCTGGACGGTGAAGCTCACCGGAGCGCTCTTGCCCACGAGGCCGGCGGCGGTGGCCTGCTCGGCTTGGGCGGTGAACGTGCCCGGGGTCAGGTTGGCCGAGGCGGCCACCGAGAAGAGATTGCTCGTCTGGTGCGCGGCGGACAGAGTCTGGAGTGGGCTGCCGGACGCCGAACCGCCCGAGTAGACCTTGACCGTGACGGTGGGCGTCTCACCGTCGGCCGTGCCGGCGAACACAGGGCGCAGGTCCACGGTGCTCCCGGGCGCCGGGGACTGGAGCACCACCGTCGGGGCGGGGTCCTCGACCGGGTCCGCCTTCGTGTAGTGGGCGAGCACGCGCGGTCCGGGCAGCGCGTTGCCGTACACGGCCACCTCGTCCATGCGCCCGCGGAACCAGTCGCTCGAGCTACTCGTGCCGAGCGACAGCACGCCGGTGCCCGCGTCCACGGCGGCGGTCATCGCCAGCGTGGCGCGCACCGTGCCGTTCACGTAGATGGCGATCGACGCTCCGTCGAAGGTGGCCACCACGTGGCTCCACGCGCCGGCGGGTACGGCGCCGGCCGGGGTGGTCACCTCGCTCGTGGCTCCGCCGCGCCATAGCCGGAGGGTCACCGCGCCGCTCGAGCTGAGCCGCAGCAGGTACTGGAGGTCCTTCCGCATCAGCGTGGCCGTGCCGGTGGGAAGCGCGGCCGGCCGGATCCACGCCTCGAGGCTCAGCGCCGCCCTCGGGTTGAGGCTGGCCGAGTTGGCCACGCGAACGGAGTCGTCCGAGCCGTCGAGCGCCATCGCCGTGCTCTGCGCCACGGGCACGATGCCGGCCTGGCCGAGCGCGGGCGAGCCCAGGTAGGTGCCGGTGTTGGCGAAAACGGTCTGGTCCGCGGCCGCGGTGCCGCCGGCCTCACCCAGGCGCCAGTAGGCGCGCGGGGCGTCTGCCATCACCGCGTCGCGGTATGTGGCGGCAGCTGCCGTGGATGTGACCGCGAACGTGCGAGTGGCGCTCCGGCCGGTGTTGCCGGCTCCGTCCTGCTGCTCGGCGCGCGCCGTGTAGGTGCCCACGGGCAGGGCGCTCGTGGCGGACACGGAGAATGCTCCACCCGAGCGGTTTGTGGTCAGGCTGGCCACCGGGGTGGCGGAATCGCTCAGCCCGGCGTACACGAGCACGCGGACCTGGGTCGAGTCGCCCCCCGCCGTACCGGCGGAGCCGGAGAACGCGGGAGTGCTGTCGCTGGTGGCGGCGCCGTCGGCGGGAGCGGTCAGCGCCGGCTGCGGCGCGACGGTGTCCACGCGGAAGGTCACCGGTGCGCTCTTGCCCGTCTTGCCGGAGGCGCCGACCACCTCGACCTGGGCGGTATAGATGCCGTCCTCGAGCGCATCGTCAGGCTCGCCCGACCAGACGGCGCCCGCCTGCGTGAGCTCCAGGATGCGAGCGGGCGTTCCGGCCGCGTCGGCTCCGGCGTAGATGCTGAGCGTGACTTCCTGGGGCGCACCCGCGGCGTCGGTCACGCCGGCGGCGAAGACGGGTGTGGTGTCGGAGGTCTCCGTGCCGGCGGCCGGAGCGGTGATCGTCACGGCGGGCGGCGGCACCACCGGCGCCTTGGGAGGTGTCACCGGCTTGGTGGGCGGGGGCGGCGCCACCTTCACGGGCGGCCTGGCCACCACCAGCGCGCGCTTGATCGTGAACGTCGAGGTCCTGCTCACACCGCGGTTGCCGGCCCTGTCGAGCTGCGCGGCCTTGGCCGTATAGGTGCCCGGCAGCAGCGCCGGCGCGAGGTTCACGGCCCACGCGTCCCCCTTGCGGCGCACGGTCAGTACCCGCTGCGCCCTGCCCCGCGCCTTCGCGCCGAGGTAGACGCGCACGGCCAGCGTGTGCCTGTCGCCCGCCGCGTGGCCGGCCCCGCCGGCAAGCCTGGGCGTGGTGTCGAAGGTGGCCGAGCTGTTGGCCGGGCTCTTGAGGCTGAGCTTCGGCGCCTTTCGGTCGGGCGCGCCCTTGGACGCCATGACGGACGTGGCGCATGCGGCCAAGAGCAGCGCGATGCAGAGAACGACGAGTTGGCTGGGTGAGCGGAGGGTTCGCATCATCGTCCGTGATGAAGGGCGAGCTCCTCGGCTGGGAGGCGGGATCCAGCTCGTACCCTGATTCGAAGGTACATCCGACCCGGTGAGCGCGCCAGCGCCAACCCTGCCGGGACCGGCATCGGGCCAGGAAACGCCCACTACGATCGGTCAGGTTCGATGGTTCGCACCAAGAATCGGGTCCGGATAGCGCTCGCCGTGGCCCTGGCGGCTGCGGTCGCCTTCGTGGCCGTCGACCTCCTGGGGTCATCCGAGGAGCCGGCCGGCCCGCAGGCGCCAGGTGACCCGGCCGACGGATTCGGCGTGGGCAACTGGCCGCCCGCCGACTGGCGCCCCTACTCCGACGACTCGCCCTTCAATCAGGTGCTGCCGGAGGACCCCCGCCTCCACCCGCGTTCGGCGGCCATCGTCGCGCGCCTCACCGAGCAGGGCGGCCCCTCGGACCTGCGCGCCGGCGTGGCCGACTCGGACAGCGACTTCCAGCACCCGGTCTACTGGTCCACTCCCGACGATCCCGTGTTCACGATCCACTGCACTCGCCCCTACGGGCGCTGCGAGGTCGAGGGCATGAAGGTGCGCATCCCCGACCGCGCGCGGCCGGCGGGGGGCTCGGACGCCCACCTCGCCGTGGTGGACCAGCGGAGCGGCTGGGAGTACGACCTCTGGGAGGTCGAGTCGAAGCCGAGCGGCGGCGGCCAGCTGGTGACCGGCTATGGCGGGCGTACACGGATCGACGGCGACGGGCTGGCCTCGGACGCGACGGCGGCGCACTTCGGCCTCCTCGCCGGGATCATCCGGGCGGAGGAGCTGAGGCAGGGGCGCATCGACCACGCGCTGTTCCTGGTGGCGGACTGCGACTCGGGCGAGTTCGTCTACCCCGCCCGCGGCCGCGGCGCCCCCTGCGAGGACCGCACGGACGCGCCGGCCGAGGGCATGCGCTTCCAGCTCGACATGTCCGCAGCCGAGATTCGCGCGCTGGACGTCCCGCGCTGGAAGCGCGGGATCCTGCGTGCTCTGGCCCGCTACGGCATGTTCGTGGGCGACACCGGGGGATCGCCGTGGGAGCTCGAGTTCGAGTCCAGCTCCACGTACACGAGCTTCGGCTATCCCGATCGGATCCTCCGCTACGCCAAGCGAATCGGCATCCCGCGTGAGGCCGACGGCAGATACCACTTCGAACTCGACGACGAGATCGACTGGACGAGCCGCCTCCGGGTGGTCGACCCGTGCGTGAGCGAGCGGAGCTGCTGATCCGTGAGCGGTGACTCCCGCTGAGCGGGAGTCAGTGCGATCAAGTGCCGCGCAGCCGCCCGCCGGCCACGGCCAGCGAGCGCAGCACGGGCGATGTCTTCAGCCGCAGGTACAGGGGGTGGTTGCCGGGGTAGATCCCCACGCGTGGCCAGCGCAGCGGCGTGGCCGCGTGCGGCATGCCGGTGAGGGTGCAGGCTGCGCGGTACCCCGCGGCGCCCGCCCCGCGCACCACGCGGTCGTCGTGGTCCCCGTACGGGTAGGCGATCGAGTCGCAGCGGCCCAGGCGCTCCAGCAGCAGCTCGCGCGAGCCGGCCAGCTCACGCTCGAGCTCGGCGTCGTCCACGACCTGCGGCAGCCGAGGGTGCGAGCGCGTGTGCGAGCCCACCTCCCATCCCAGCTCGGCCAGCTCCCCCAGCCCGTCCCAGGTGAGGCACAGGAGCTCGTCGCGGTGCGGCCCGTCCCCCCACTCCTCGATCCCGGGCCAGGACATCGGCTCCTCGCGGCCCACCCAGTCGGTCGGCGCGAACACCGTGCCGGGCACACCGTGGCGGGCGAGCACCGGGGCGGCCAGGTCGAGCGTCGAGCGATATGCGTCGTCGAAGGTGATCGCCAGCGTGCGCCGCGAGGGCGGTTCGGTGACCGCCCGGGTGAACGTGGTGGCGCGGTAGCCGCGTCGCTCCAGGGCCGTGATCTGCTCGTCGAGGAGACCGGGGCTCACGGCGAGCTCGGACGGCCAGCTCTCGCTGACCGCGTGGTAGCAGAGCACGAGGATGTCGCTCATCCCGGGGCACCGTCGAGTCGCGGACCTAACCTACCGATAGTGGAATCATGGAATTGACGTTCGAGCTGCTCGACGGCATCGACGCGGGCGACGCCGATTGGGCCAGGCTGGCCGAGGCTGGCGGGAACGTCTTCTCCACCCCGGAGTGGGCGTCCGTCTGGTGGCGCCACTTCGGCGACGATCGCGAGCTGCGCCTGCTCGCGGGCCGCGACTCCTCGGGAGCCATGGTCGCCATGCTCCCCCTCTACGTCAACCGTTCGCGGCCCTTGCGCGTGCTGCGCTTCCTCGGCCACGGGCCGGCCGACCAGCTCGGGCCCGTGTGCGCCCCCGCCGACCGCGAGCGCGTGGCCAGCGCGCTCCGGGAGCTGCTCGCCGACCGGCGCTGGCGCGCCGACCTCCTGGTGGGCGACCGCGTGGGCGGAGCCGAGGGCTGGAGCGAGCGCACCGGGGCCACCGTCCTGCTCGCCGAGCCCAGCCCGACACTGGCCATCGACGGCCAGAGCTGGGATGAGTTCCTCGCCTCGAAGAGCAAGAACTTCCGCGACCAGGTGCGGCGCCGCGAGCGCAAGCTGGCCAAGAGCCACGAGCTCGCGTTCCGGCTCAGCGACGCCGCGCGCCTCGACGAGGACATGGGCGTCCTGCTGAAACTGCACTCGGCCCGCTGGGACGACGAGTCCGCCGCCTTCGAGCCGGAGCTCGAGGCGTTCCACCGGGACTTCGCCGCCGTGGCTCTGGAGCGCGGCTGGCTGCGACTCTGGCTCGCCGAGGTGGACGGCACCCCCGTCGCTGCCTGGTACGGGCTGCGCTACGCCGACTGCGAGTGCTTCTACCAGTCGGGCCGCGACCCGGCGTGGGACGAGCATTCCGTGGGCTTCGTGCTCCTCGCGCACACGATTCGCTCTGCCTTCGAGGACGGCATGCGCGAGTACCGGTTCCTGCGCGGCGGCGACGCCTACAAGGGCCGGTTCGCCGACGGCGACCCCGGGGTGGAGACCATGGTGCTCGGGCGCGGATCGCTCGGCCGGCCGGCCGTGGCGGCCGCCGGGGCGCTCGGTCGCCTGCCGCGCGGGGATCGCCTGCTCGCCCGGGCGAACAGCCGCTAGCCGCCGGTTCACCAGCCCGCGGCCACGAGCTTGCGTATCGGCCCGTGGAGGTTGCGCTCGTTCCACCCCTCGCGCTGGAGGAACACGGCCAGCGGATGCAGCTGGCGGCCCACGCGGCTGAGCCAGTACGCCACCGCCAGCGCGTCCAGCGTCTCGAGGTCGGGAGACACGCCGACCGCCTTGCAGTAGGCGTGGATCTGCTCGTTGCCGCCGGCCCGCACGAGCGGCCACAGCACGTCGGTGAAGCGCTCACCGGGGGTGAAGTCGCGCACACGGCGGCGCGAGAGCGCGATCAGGTCGAAGAGATCGATCAGCGGCAGCGCGCCGGTGGCGGCCCACTCCCAGTCCAGGACCGTGTGGAGCCTGCCGTCGCGGATCAGGAAGTTCTCGGCCCAGAAGTCGCCGTGGCTCTGCCCGCGCGGCACGTCGGCCAGCCGCCGCTCGAGGTTCGCGAGGATCGACTCCAGCGCCTCGGCCTCGTCCGCGCCCACGTACTCCATCATGCGCCGGCCCTGCACCTGGAAGCTCTCGGCCACCGGCATCGCGGTGCCGGTCACGTCCACGCCGAACAGGGCGATGAGGAACTCGAGCGAGTCCTCCCACAGATCCGGCGTCATCCGCCAGGGGTGCGTACCCACCGCGTTGGGCTCGAACGAGTAGCGCAGCGGGCCAACCACCCCCTGCGCGAGCGGGATCACGAGACGATCGCGCACGGCCGGCGGCGCGTTCGAGGCGGCCACGGCGGTGACGGCCTCCAGCGACACGTCGAGTGGCCGCCTGGAGGGACCCGCGGCGAGGCGCATGAAGAAGCTCTCGCCCTCCGATCCGCGCAGGCAGACCACGACCCTGCCGGACTCGAACACGGTGGTGGACGCTCGCTCGAGGTCCGTGCCCGCGGCCTCGCCGGCGCGTTCGATTGCCGTGTCGATGAGGCTGGGCGGCGTGGGGCCGCGGCTGCCGGTGAGCACGAAGCCCACCGGGGTGCGCAGCCGGCGCAGCCAGCCCCCGCGCCCCAGGCCGTAGCGGCTGCGCGACCTGTCGCCGGTGGCGATCCGGGTGCTGTCGAGCCCCACGTCCGCCAGCGCGCGCCTGGCCTTGCGGGCACTCACGAGGGCACGGGCCGTCTGGAGCGGGGAGAGCAGCAGCTGGCCTATGCGCAGCACGGTCGGGACCGCGCGCGGCGGAGCCACCCGGCCGCCGGCCACGGCGATCGAGACCACCCCGCCCTCGGTCAGCTCCGCCACCGCGTCGGCGAGGTCGGAGTGGCCGGGCACGCCGGTGGTGTCGTAGAGGATCGCGTCGACGCCGCCGTTGCCGGCGTGCGACTCGGCCACGTTGTAGCCGCTGTCGCGAAGCACCTCGGCCAGGGCGGGATCACCGTGGCTGTCGATGCGTGCGGTCTTCTCGGGCAACACGGCCCAGACCCAGCTCTGTCGCTGGATGACGCTGATGACTAGAGCCCGGCTGCGTTGTTCCCGGCGAAGAGCGCCGTCACCCGCTGGGCTTCCGAGTCGAGCGAGAAGCGACCTACGCACTCGAGCCCAGCATCCACGAGCTGTGTCCTCAGCTCCGCGTCCGTTACCACCCTGCGGGTGGCCTCCACGGCCGCGTCCGCGTCGCCTGGCGGTATGAGGACCGAGCGTCCCTCGGCCAGCTCGGGCACGCCGCCCACAGCCGTGGCCACCACAGGCAGGCCCGCGGCGAACGACTCGAAGAGCACCTGAGGCACACCCTCGGTCCAGGACACGTGCAGGAACACGTGGCTGTTGCGGTAGAGGTCCCTGAGGCCGCCGTCGAGCGACACGTAGCCGAGCAGGTCGGCGTGCTCCTCCACCCCGGCGTCGCGAAGGGCCTCGGCCAGCTCGTCCTTCATGGTGCCGTCGCCGCACACCACGAGCCGCCAGCGCGGGTCGTTCTCGCGCAGCCGCGCGAACACCTCGGCAAGCAGCAGGGGGTTCTTCTCGGGGTCGAGCCGGCCCACGCTGAGCACGCTCAGATCCCCGTCGTAAGAACGGGTCAGGGCGTCCTCGCGCGTTGTCACGTGCTCGTCGTCCACCAGCGATATGACTATCGGCAGAACCTCTCCCCCTCGATAGCGACGGGCCAGATCGGGCCCGACCGCCACCAGCGGGTAGATCCGGCCCAGCGCGCGCCATACGCCCTCCAGCAGGAGAGCGGCGAGCAGGATGCCGCGGCGGCCGGGATGACGGGTGCGCATATGCGCCGGGAAGTCCTGGCGCACCCCGAGCACCACGCGCCGGCGGCGGAGAGCCGCGGCGACCACGAACGCGATCGCCAGCGGGTGCGGCCCGAGCAGCCAGACCACGTCCACGTCGTCGAGGAGCTTCCAGAAGCGGCGGACCGAGCGCACCATCGCCCCGACGGCGGTCCAGGGCCTGGAGAGCTGGGCGTAGTGGGGCAGCCCCACGAAGCCCACGTCGCCCGGCACCAGGTAGTGGGAGCGGCCCGGCTCCGGGGCCAGGCGGCCTACGAGAGTGAGGTGGTCAACGAAGCGCCCGAGCCTGGACATGAAGACCACGAACGACTCCGGGGCGTACAGGGAATCGCCTTCGCGCCGATACTCCACATCGCTGTAGGCGGCCACCCGCACCCGGCAGCATGCTAGTCACCAGGGTTGCCGTCCTCCGGTGGCGGTTACCTTCGACTGAGTGCCCGACGTGCCTGAAAACGGGGAGGGGCAAGGACCGCTGATGCAGCGGCCGTCCTTCGCGCGCTCGGCCGCCACCACCTACGGGACCAACCTCGCGGTGGCGCTGCTGTCGTTCGTGAGCGTGCTGATCACGGCACGGTCGCTCGGCGCGATCGGCCGGGGCGACATCGCGTTCCTGACCACGATCGCCTACCTGACGGCGCAGCTCTCGACGCTCGGGCTCGCGCAGGCAAACGCCAACTTCGCGGCCCGCGAGCCGGATCTGAGTCCGAAGCTGGCCGGCACGTCGCTGACCCTCGCCTTCGTGTTCGGCGGCACGGCCGCGCTCGTGCTCGGCGGCGTGATGGTCGTGTTCCCGGACATGACGGGCGAGGCGAGTACCGGAGTCCTGCTGCTCGTGCTGGCGGCGATCCCGATGCTGATCCTCCAGGAGTACCTGATGTACCTGGTGCAGGCGCACTACGGCTTCGGCATCACGAACCTCTCGTGGCTCGCCAGCCCAACGATCAACGTGACCGTCAATGGCGCGTTCGCGCTCTTCGGCGCCATCACCGTGACCTCGGCGGTGGCCACCTGGATCGGCGGCATGCTGGTGGGCACGACGATGCTCGGGTGGGCCGTGGCGCGCCGGCTCGGCGGGTTCGCCCGCCCGGACCGGGCCCTGGCCAAGCGCATGCTCGCGTTCGGGCTGAAGGCGCACCTCGGGCGGGCGATGCTGTTCGGCAACTACCGCGCCGACCAGTGGATCCTGGGCGTGATCGCCGGCTCCAAGGAGCTCGGGCTCTACAGCGTGGCCGTCGCGTGGTCGGAGGTCCTGTTCTTCCTGCCCACCACGCTGGTGGCGGTGCAGCGCCCGGACCTGGTCCGCGCCAGCCCCGAGGAGGCGCGCCGGCGCGCTTCCATGGTCCTGCGCGGGGCGCTCGTCCTCACCCTCGGCTGCACCGTGGGCATGGTCCTGCTCGCTCCCTTCCTCTGCACCACGATCTTCGGGAGCGAGTTCTCGGGCTCCGTGGAGATGCTGCGGGTGCTCTGCCTCGGCTCGTTCGGGATCACGACGCTCAAGCTCCTCGGCAACGCCCTCACCGCCCAGCGGCGGCCGCTGCTCGAGACCGGCGCGGTGGCCGTGGCGTTCGTGACCGTGTTCGCCCTGGACTTCGCCCTGATTCCCAACCACGGCGGCCTGGGCGCCTCGATCGCGTCGGCCGCCTCCTACACGCTCGGCGGGCTCGCGGCGGCGATCATCTTCGGGCGCACGCTGGGCGCCGGCGTCCGCGACCTCATCCCGCGCCCGAGTGACGTGGTTGCCCTCTGGCGCAGCGTGCGCGCGCGCTTCAGGCCTGCAGCGCCGGCTCCCGGCGAGGGCTGAGCGGCGGCAGATCGCGGGGCGGGGGCACCGCCGCCAGCATGGGGGCCGCCGCGGGGTCCTCCTCGCGCTCCGCCAGCCTGAGGAGCATCGGCCCGAGCGCAAGCAGCACCCAGATCTGGAATCCGTTGCCGTTGGAGATGAAGAAGGAGGCCACCAGCGCGGCGAGCAGCGCCACGAAGACCGCCCTGGCGAACGCGGCGGAGTCGGTGTCCCCCCTGCTCTCGTACCTCCTTGCGGCGCGCAGGGCGGCGGCCAGCGAGCTGAGGATGACCGCCAGGAAGAGGCCGAGCCCCACCAGGCCGACCTCCACCATGGTCTGCAGGTAGACGTTGTGCACCACGTGCGGGCGCTCCGCGATGAAGTTCACGAACGTGAGCTCGCCCGGACCGCTCACGTAGCGAGGGGCATACACGCGGTAGTTCTCGAGGCCCACGCCGGCGATCGGGTGGTCCTTGAAGATCCTGCCGCCGACCACCCAGAGGCTGCTGCGCCCGTTCCCCTTGTCCGCCGTCTGGGTGACGCGCTTGTACGCGTCGGGCGTGGCCGCGAACCAAACGGCCACCACGCCGACCATGATCGCCACGAAGGCGATCACCAGGATCCGCCCCCGCTTGGCCACCACGATCGCCGCCGCCGTGGCGACCACCGCGGCGATGAGCCCGCCGCGGGACTCGGTGGCCCCGAGGCCGAGCACGAGGATCACTCCCATCGCGGCGAGCGCGATACGGGCGAGCGCGCTGCGCACGCCCACCGCCAGGCCCACCGCCATCGCCAGCGACGGCACGATCCCGGCCGCAAGGTAGTTCGGGTCGTCGAGGCCGCCGCGCAGGCGGCCGTCGTCGACCAGGGCGCTCGTGTCGCTGGGCGGCCTGATGCCTCCCACCAGCCCGATCGTGACCGAGAACGTGACCCCGATGATGAAGGCGAAGGCGATCGTCCTGATCTGTGTGGGGGTGAAGTCGAGCGTCGTGAGCACCGTGAACATGAGCCCGCAGGCCACCCAGGGCTGGAGCGCGGTGAACGACATGCCGGGCTGCTCTGCCCAGACGATCGACAGCGCCAGCCAGATCATGAAGACGGCCACCAGCAGCAGCAGGCGGGCCGGCACGTGCCGGCCCTGATCGTGGGCGTGGCTGCGGAGCGTGCCGAGCCACGCCACTGCGATCACGAGCCCCGCGGCGTGCGAGGCCGTATCGAAGCCGGGAAGCCCCGTCAGGAAGGTGGTGGGCACCCACAGGGCGATTCCGAGCGGCAGGTTCACCAGCACGAGCGGCAGGTAGCAGAGCCCCACCAGCAGGCCAATGCCCAGCTTGAAGTCGTAGGCCATCAGCGCGCCCACGGCCACGCACGCGATCAGCGTGATCGCGGTGATGGTGCCGGGGCTCAGCTGCGGTATGGGCAGCGGCCGCGGAGCGGCCCTGTTGGACTGCGGGAGGCTGGGGGCGAACGAGCTCATCGCGATTCCCGGCGCAGTCTAGGTGCCCATCTCAGCGCTGGCGGACGGCCGTGCGCGGCTGTCCCAGCCCGAGCCGGGCGCCCAGCTTCTGCGCGACGCCCTCGATCATCCCCAGGCCGTAGCCGAGGTGAAGCGCCGGGAAGCACGCCACCAGCCGAGGGATCAGCTCCGGCCGCGAGCGCGAGGCGGACACCGACGCGGCGGTGGCACCCGCGCCGTACGCGAGCGTGAGAGCGAGGAGCCCGCGGCGCGCCTTCGAGCTCACCGGGCTGGCGAGCACGAGACCGCCGAGGGTGGCCACCAGCCCCGGAGGAGCAAGGTGGTACACGCGGAGGAAGTCCGGGTGGGCGGCGAGGACGCGCACGCGCGACTGGCCGTAGTTGCGGTGCTGGCGGAACACCGCGCCCCATGAGGAGCGGGTGGTGTAGACGAACCGCACGCTGGTGTCGAGCACGAGCTTGTAGCCCGCCTTCTTGAGGCGCCAGTTGAGCTCCTCGTCCTCGCCCACGAGCATGTCGGTGCGGAAGCCGCCTACCTCCTCGAGGGGGGCGCGCCGGTAGACGCCGGCCTGGATCGTGTCCACCTCGGCGCGAGTGCTGTCGTCCGCATAGACGCTGTTGCCGACGCCGAAGCTCGAGCCGCGGGCCAGCGCCACCGCCTCGCCGAACGGGGTCTCCCCCACCTGCTCGGGCTGAGCGCCGACGCAGCAGACCTTCGGACCCTCCTCGACCAGCAGCTCGGCGGCCCGGCGCAGATAGTCGGGATACAGGTAGGTGTGGGCGTCCACGCGGGCGATCAGCTCGGATCGGCCCTGTTGGATCCCCAGGTTGCAGGCCTGCGCGGCGTTGAGCCGGCCGCTCCCGTTCACCAGCGCCAGCCGGCCGTCGGACGCGGCCCGGTCGCGCACCACGCGCGCCGTCTCGTCCGTGGAGCCGGCGTCCACCACCCACACCCGATAGCGATCGGACGGGTAGTCCTGGGCGAAGATGGCGTCGAGGCAGCGATCCACGTGCCCCTCCTCGTTGAAGGCGGGCACGACCACGTCGACTGTCGGAAGCTGTTGAGTGTGCACGGCGGTCGCCTCGTTTCAGGCGAGCGACCGCTCGCGCTCGAGCGCCGCGAGGCTCTCGCGAAGCGCGCCGACCACGTGGTCCTGGTCGCTCTCGGCCAGGGTCGGGAACAGCGGCAGCGTCAGCTCGGTGCGGGCCGCCAGCTCAGCGCGCGGCAGCGATCCCTCGACCGATCCCTCGTACGCGGTGAACTCGTGGATCGCCGGGTAGAGCACGCTGGTCTGCACCCGCTGCTCGAGCAGCTTGGCCCGCAGCGGCTCGCGCACGTCCGGGTCGTCGACCATCACCGGCATCACGTAACAGGAGGAGGTGTCCACCTCGTCGTCCCGGTAGGGCACGCTCAGCCCCGGCAGGTCGGCGAGCATGCCCCGGTAGCGGTGCACGAGCGAGCGGCGCCGGGCGATGTCGTCCTCGAGGCCCTCGAGGCGCGCCCCCAGCAGGGCCGCACGCGGCTCGTCCATCCGGTAGTTGAAGCCGAGCCCGACCACGTCGTATCCGGCCGAGTGGCCGCGATGGCGGTCCCAGGTGCCCGACGTCATGGCGTGCGAGCGGAGGCTACGTACCTGCTCCGCCACGCCGTCGTCGTCGGTGGAGAGCAGGCCGCCCTCGCCGCACGAGAGCACCTTGTTGGAGAAGAAGCTGAAACAGCCGGCCAGGCCGAAGGTGCCCAGCTTGCGGTCGCTGCCCACCGGCGTCGCGCTCGGAGTGTGGGCGGCGTCCTCGATGAGCGCCAGGCCGTGCTCCTCGCAGAGCTTGCCGAGCGCATCCACGTCGGCCGCGTAGCCGCCGTAGTGCACCGCGCATACAGCCTTGGTGCGGGGCGTGATCCGGGCTGCCACGTCCTCGGGGTCGAGCCCCAGGTCGTGCTGGCCCACCACGTCGGCGATCACCGGGGTGGCACCGCAGTACCGCACCGCGCTGGCCGACGCGACGAAGGTGATGGCCGGCACGATGACCTCGTCGCCCGGGCCCACTCCGGCCGCCAGATAGGCGAGATGGAGAGCGGCGGTGCAGCTGGAGAGCGCGATCGCGTGGCGGGCGCCGAGGTGCTCGGCGAACGCCGCCTCGAAGTCCTGGGTGCGCGGGCCCATGGTGAGCCAGCCGGAGCGCAGCGTGGCCTCCACGGCCGCGATCTCGCGGTCGCCCAGCTTCACGTCGAAGAGCGGGATCAGCCGGTCGTCGGCCACGGCTAGTTCCTGTAGCGGCCGTCGTAGGGATCGCCGAAGCGCTGCTCGTCGAGCGCCCCCACGATCTCCTCGATGCCGTCGGGCACACGGTTCACGGGCTCGAAGCCGAGCTCGTTGCGGATCTTCTCGAACGAGACCTTGTAGTCGCGCGGGTCCTCGTCGCGGGAGACGTACTCCACGTCGCCCTTGCCGAGCTTCCCGGTGATGATCTCCACGAGGTCGAGCTTGCGGTAGTTCTCGTCGGAGTGGCCGGCGTTGAACACCTTGCCGGCCACGGCATCCGCCGGGGCGTCCAGCACGGTGTGCACCGCCCGGGCCGCGTCGCGAACGTGGATGTAGGGCCGCCAGAAGCGCTCGCCGAACACCTCGAGCCGCTTGTCGGCCCAGAGGTCGCGCGTGAACTCGTTGACGGTGAGGTCGAAGCGCATGCGGTTGCCGACGCCGTAGACGGTGGCGAACCGGAGGCAGGTCGGGCGCAGGCCGTGGCCGTTGCCGTTCGTGCTCCCCAGCAGCGCCTGCTCGATTCCCACCTTCTGCTCGGCGTACAGCGACACGGGCCTAAGCTCGCCGCTCTCGTCGATCGGAACCGTGGGATCGGCCATGCGGCCGTAGTTGGAGCAGGTGGAGGCGAAGATGAGGCGCTCGACGCCGAGCTCGCGGGCGTCCTTCACCAGAGCGCGGCTGCCCTCCACGTTCACGTCGTTGGAGAGCTCGGGGTCGCGGGCGCAGGCCGGGTCGCCGACGATGGCCGCAAGGTGCACCACGGCCTCGGCGCCCTCGAGAGCGCGCCGGCGGGCGTCAGCGTCGCGGATGTCGCCGCGGATCAGCTCGACGCCGCGGTCCGTCAGGTCCTTGGCCACGTCCTCCTGGCCGTGCAGCAGCACGTCCAGCACCCGGACCTCGCGGCCCGAGGACAGCAGCTCGTCCACGACGAGCGCGCCGACATAGCCGGCTCCACCGGTAACCGTGACCGTCATCGAACGACGGGGGGGATCGGGGCGTGGCCGGCCGCAGGCTGGCTCGATCGATGCGAGCCGGGGGGCTCGTTGGCTGTCTGCTCGTTCATAAGGAGGGGCTTCACCTGTTCGAATTCAAGAATTGCCTTCTCGTAGTCCTCGTGGCGTCCGATGTCGAGCCAATAGCCGTCATAGACGTAGGCGCCCACCTGGACGTTCGCGTCGAGGAGGCGCTGCACGAGGTCGGGCAGGTCGAGGCGCTGATCGGCCTCGACGTGCTCGAGCGCCGCGGGCTCGATGACGTAGACGCCCATGCTGACGATGTACGGCAGCTCGGGCTTCTCCTCGAAGCCGGTGACCACGCGCGTCTCGCCGGCGTTGCCGTCGAGGTGGATCACGCCGTACTCGGTGCGCACCACGCGGCGATGAGAGGCGATCGTGAGGGCGTTGCCGCTCTCGCTGTGGACATCCACCAGGTGGGCGTAGTCGAGCGCGGTGAGCACGTCGCCGTTCATCATCAGGAAGGTTTCGTCGAGGCGGTCGATGGTCGCCAGCGGGCCGACGGTCCCGAGCGGCTCGAGCTCCTCGTGGTAGTCGATGCTCAGGCCGTGCGTGGAGCCGTCGCCCATCACGGCGCGAACCAGGTGGGAGAGGTAGCCGACCGCGAGCGTCAGGTCGTCGAAGCCGGCGTCGCGGAGCTGGTGCACCACCACGTCCAGGATGGCGCGATCGCCGACGGGAAGCAGGGGCTTGGGCAGGACCGTGGTGTACGGACCCGAGCCGCGACCCTTTGCCGCCGGCGAGAATGACTGCGCGCCTACCCATTCTTCTATCCCCTTTCGGCGTTCGGCGACACGACTTGAGTCGTGGAGCGGAGGCCATCCCGGCCACCGGCCGTCCATCTTAGGCTGTACAACCTCCTGATCAGGATTGCCTGCGACCCCGCACCGTACTCGCGAAGACGCTGTACTGGCTGGCCGTCCTCGTCATCTCTCTGGCCCTGCTGGTGCTGCTGGTGCTCTTCTTCGAGTCGCGCGACAGCTCGGACCTCGAGAACTCGCAGAACTCCGCGGGACCCGGGTCCGTGATCGTCGCGCGCAGCTACCCGCGGTCGACGCTCGAGTACCCCCGCCTGACGAACCGCGCGAACACGATCAGGCGCTGCGCAGCACTGTAGAGAGGGTGGCAGGCGCTCAGGACGAGCCTGTCGTACCCCACCCTCTTCGTCACCCAGAGCGCGGTGGGCTCCACGATTTGGGTGCGCTCCACCCTGTAGACGAAGCTCCCGTAGGGCATCTGGAGCACGATCGAGTCGCCGCGGTCGAGCTGGTCGATGTTGCGGAAGGGGGCGCCATGGGTGGTGCGGTGCCCCGCGATGGCCACCGTGCCGCGCTCCCCGGGCATCGGAGTGTCGTGATAGTGGCCCGGCCCCTTGCGGAGGTCGTCGGTGTCGGTGCCCTCCACCATGTAGGCGGATTTGTCGATCGTGGGCATCTTGATCTCGCCGATCGCGTCCCCGGGTAGCGGCCTGCGGGCGATCAGCCCGCGGGAGGCGGATGGTCGAGCTCCTTCTTCAGCTCGGCCTGCTGTTGATCCGCCAGGAACGCCGACACGGGCTCCTGCCAGGCGAGCGTCATCCCGGCGTCCCCGATCAGCAGGAGACCGCTCACGATCATCACCGAGGCGATGAACCGGAGCACCACCTTGACCGGGCTGCGGGACCGTACTTCTGTGGCGCTCATCCGGAATCTGAGTGTAGGGTGCATTCATGCCCGAAAGAACGAGCTGGGCCGCCTCGGAGGCCCCCACCACCAACCCGAAGCTGCTCCGCTGGGTCGAGGAGATGGCCGAGCTGACCACCCCGGATTCCGTGGTCTGGTGCGACGGATCGGCCGAGGAATACGACCGTCTCTGCGCTCAGTTGGTGGACGCGGGCACCTTCGAGCGGCTCTCCGACGCCAAGCGCCCGAACTCGTACCTGGCGCGTTCGGACCCGGGCGACGTGGCGCGCGTCGAGGACCGCACGTTCATCTGCTCCGAGAACGAGGCCGACGCCGGCCCCACCAACAACTGGCGCGATCCCGCCGAGATGCGGGAGATGCTCTCCGACCTCTTCAGCGGCTCGATGCGCGGCCGCACGATGTACGTGGTGCCCTTCTCGATGGGCCCGCTCGGCTCCCCGATCGCACACATCGGCGTCCAGCTCACCGACTCGCCCTACGTGGCCGTGAGCATGCGGATCATGACCCGCATGGGCGCCGGCGCGCTGGATGTGCTCGGCGAGGACGGGGAGTTCGTGCCCTGCCTCCATTCGGTGGGAATGCCGCTCGAGGAGGGCGTGGAGGACGTGCCGTGGCCGTGTGACGCGGATAACAAGTACATCGTCCACTTCCCCGAGACCCGTGAGATCTGGTCGTTCGGCTCGGGCTACGGCGGCAACGCGCTGCTCGGCAAGAAGTGCTTCGCGCTGCGGATCGCGTCGGTCATGGCCCGCGACGAGGGCTGGCTGGCCGAGCACATGCTGATCCTGAAGGTCACCTCGCCCGGAGGGCGTCTCCAAGCACCTCGCCGGGGCCTTCCCCTCGGCGTGCGGCAAGACGAACCTGGCCATGCTGATCCCCACCCTTCCGGGCTGGAAGGTCGAGACCATCGGCGACGACATCGCGTGGATGAAGTTCGGCGCGACGGCCGGCTCTACGCCATCAACCCCGAGTACGGCTTCTTCGGCGTGGCGCCCGGCACCGGCGAGAAGACCAACCCGAACGCCATGGCCACGGTGCGCTCCAACTCGATCTTCACCAACTGCGCCCGCACCGACGACGGCGACGTCTGGTGGGAGGGCATGACCAAGGAGGCGCCCGGCCCACCTGGTGGACTGGCACGGCAACGACTGGACGCCGGACTCGGACAAGCCCGCGGCCCATCCCAACGCCCGCTTCACCACCCCCGCCGCCCAGTGCCCGTCGATGGCGCCCGAGTGGGAGGACCCGGCCGGCGTGCCGATCGACGCGTTCCTCTTCGGCGGCCGACGCTCCACCGTCGTGCCGCTGGTGCACGAGGCCTTCGACTGGGAGCACGGCGTGTTCCTCGGGTCGATCATGTCCTCGGAGACCACGGCCGCCGCCGCCGGCGCCGTGGGCAAGCTCCGCCGCGACCCGATGGCGATGCTGCCCTTCTGCGGGTACGACATGGCCGCCTACTTCGAGCACTGGCTCGCGGTGGGCGAGCGCGAGGGGGCACGGCTGCCGCGCGTCTTCTACGTCAACTGGTTCCGCAAGGACGAGTCCGGGCAGCTTCCTCTGGCCCGGGTTCGGCGAGAACAGCCGCGTGCTGGCCTGGATCTTCCGCCGCTGCGACGGCGAGGCCGACGCCGTGGACACCCCGATCGGCCGCGTGCCCGCCGCCGGGCGCGCTCGACACCGACGGGCTCGACATCCCGGCCGAGGACGCTGGACTCGCTGCTGGAGGTCGATCCGGAGGAGTGGAAGAACGAGCTGCCCTCGATCCACGAGCACTTCGCCACCTTCGGCGACCGGCTGCCGCAGGCCCTGCGCGACGCAGCTCGCCGCGCTCGAGCAGCGGCTCGAGCGGCGCGTAGGCCCGGCTCCGCCGCTAGCCGGTGGCGCGCGTGAAGCGGCGGAACGCCGACCAGGCGGGCTTGGGCTGCCCGTTCAGGCGGAACAGGCCGCAGTAGAACTCCCAGCCGCGCGGCGTCGGCGCCGGCCCGGTCGCGCCAGCTGAACCAGACGAGCCGGCTCACGTGGTAGCGCTTGCGGTTCCGGGCCACGAAGCGGAAGGCCGACTTGAGCAGGCGCCTGGCCTGGCCGGGGGCGTGGTCGAGAAGTACTCGTTGCCGCCGCCGGTGGCCCAGCCGAGCTCGGTGATCCAGACCGGCGTCCGGCCGTCGCCGTTGCGGCGCATGACGCAGCGGATGCGCGCAGCTCGCCCTGCACGCCGCGCGCGTTCTCGGCGTACGGGTGGATGGCCACGGCGTCGAAGGAGCGCTTGATCCCGGGCACCTTGTAGAGATCGTCCAGGTAGCGGTACCCGGCGGGCCCGCGCGTGGAGCTGGCCAGCAGGCCGGCCGTGGCGATCTTGGCCCTGCGGTCGTAGCGCGCGGATCATCGGTCGCCTGCTCCTGAGGAACGCGCGTACGTCGACCGCGCCACGACGGGCCCTCGGACCAGTGAGGCGGGTAGTTCGGCTCGTTCCACACCTGGTAGGCGGGGATCGGCCGGCGCGGGAGCCGCGGTGGGCGCGCCAGAAGCGGCCGCCGTGGCCGTAGCGCTGCACCACGTCGCCCACGAAGCGGCTGAAGGCGCTGGCGCCCCGCCGCGGTGGTGGGCGCGTACGCCTCGTCGTCGGCGGCCCAGCCGGGGCTACCCGACCAGCACGGCCATGATGCTCACCCGGGCGCGCGCGGCCGCGCGCTCGACCAGTCGTGTCGTAGAAGGTCCAGTCGCGGGGCGCTCCCTGGGTCGGCTCCACCTTGGCCCAGTTGAAGGCCACGCGGAGCGTGCCGAGCTTCGCGGAGCGCATCCGGGCGAAGTCCCTCGGGCGGCATCGCGGCCGCGGTGGCACCGGGGTCGGCCTCGGCGCCGAAGAACGCCCGCGGCACCTTCGCCTCAGCGGCCGCGGGCAGGCTCAGGCAGAGCACCGCGAGGGCACACAGAGCCGCGGCGGCTGGTCGACAGACGAGCGGGCGTGGACTGGTGCGGTGGTTCGGCCGATCACCGATCCGGCCTCCGCTCATGCTAGCGGCGGGCGACTCACGCTAGCGCCGCTCGCGCGGCTGTCGCGCGGCTACTCAGCGCTGCTCGAGGCGTCCAGCACCCGCGGGTCGCGCGACGGGCGGCACGAGCTGCCCGCGTGCGGCGCAGCGCCCGCGGGCGCCCGCCTCGTCGCCCGCCTTGGCGCGCAGCCGCGTGGCCACGAGCCAGATGCGCCAGTCCTCGTTGGAGCGCTCGATCGCCTCGTCGATGCTCCGGTTGCCGCGGCCGGAGTCGCTGCCCTCCTGGACCAGCGCCAGCTGGAGCCGCGGCGCGGCGGCCCACGGCTGGATCGACCGGCCGGCGCGGGCGTCGTCCGCCGCCGTCGCGAGGTCGCCGTCGGCGGCGGCCTCCTGGCTCGCGCGCAGCTTCGCGTCGGAGGCCAGGTCGATCGCGCCCGCCACCACGCAGGCCGACGCCCACCACGCGACGCCCGCCAGCAGGAGCCGGCTGCCGCGCCGCCGACGCACGGACGGCCTGGCTCGAGCGCCGGACCGGCCAGCACGCGCCACCACGATCACCGGGACGAACGCGCCCGGGATCTCCCACGTCCACTCCACCGCGGCCGCGGCCAGCCGCGCGCCAGCACCGCGAGCAGGGCGGCCGCCGCCGGGGCCGCTCCTCCCCGCCCCAGGACCGGCGCGCGGACCCCGCGACGACCACGCGCCCCGAGGAAGCCGAGCAACAGCAGCAGCCCCACCACCCCCAGCTCGGCCGCGACCTCGATGAAGAGCGAGTGCGCGTTGCGCACGGAATAGTCGAGCGATCCGTGCTGCGCCCACCAGGGCTCGTACCCCGCGGCCCCGATCCCCGCGAGCGGCGCGCTCTTGAAGGCCGTCCCAGCCGGCGTGCCAGAACTGGTAGCGGCCGGTGCCCTCCGCGCTCGTGAGGTGGCTGGTGGTGAGTCCGCGCGTCCCGGGCGTCCTGTGTGTCGGGCGGCGCCTTCAGCTCGATCCAGCGCTCGATCGGGTCCACCGCCACGCAGGCCGCCCGCCAGGACCAGCGCCGCGCCGACGGCCACGCCCACCGCCACCCGGCGCGGCACCCGGATCCGCTCCACCAGACCATCGAGCAGCGGCGCGGAGCGTGAGGGCGGCGGCCACCACCACCAGCGTCAGCAGCAGCATCTCGTGGGCCTCGGTGTCGAAGCCCGCGGCGCCGGTCCGCCCGTCGATGAAGAGATCGCGGGCCACCGATGCGAGCACCAGCAGGCCCCCGGCCGCGCCGCCGATGGCCGTGGCGGCCACCAGTCGCAGCGCGGTTGGCGGCCGAGCAGAACAGGAGCACCAACCCCACGGCCAGCGGCGATCGACGCGCCGCGCGAGGAGGTGAGGAACACGGCGAAGGCCGGCAGCGGGATGGCGGCGGTGGCCGCCGCCCGGCCCGCACGCGTGCGCGCCATGCCCGCCAGCGCGATCAGCAGCACGCCGCCGAGGGCGAGGAGCGCGCCGAGGCCGTTCCAGTAGCCGAGCGGATAGCTCAGCCGCCCGGCGGTCTCGCGGCAGGGCCGCCACCACGCCCGCGTCCGGGAAGAGCGACGGGCACCATCCGGCTGCCGAGCGCCAGCGACGCTCACCGCCATCAGCCCGATCGCCAGCCCGGTCAGCCAGGCTGCGCGCGCTTCCCGCGGGCGAGGCGAGCACCACCAGCGCGAACACCCCCGCGTAGCCCATCGCGCGCACGCCCTCGTCGAAGGCGCCGCCGTTGTCGCCGCCCCAGGCGATCGACAGCGCGGTGAAGCCGGCGAGGGCGGCGAGCAGCCGCCGGCCACCGACGGCCTCGCGCGGCAGCGGCGCGCGCGGGAAGAGCCTCAGCGAGCACCCCCGCGACCACGGCCCACCACACCAGCACGGCGAGCATCGGCGCGGGCCTGAACCGAGTAGGCACCGCTCGGAATCGCTGCTGCGACCGTTCCCGAGGGCAACTGCTACGGTGACCAAATGCTCACTGGAGAGCAGCGGAAGGCCCGGTCTGCGCGACCCCCACGCGGTGCGCGAGCAGGGTTGGCGCCGTCACCCGTTTCACCCTATACGCGCGCTTCGGGTGCTTGCCGCGGTCGTCGCCGGTCGCCCTCGCCGCTGTCCGGCGGCCGCAGGCCCAGAGTGATCACCGGCGCGGACCAGTACATCCCCTCCCCGACGCCGGCGGCAACGGGAACGAACAAGAAGAAGAACAACGACGAGCACGCCGCAGCTCGGGCAGCTCGGATCGGCGGACGACCAGACGCTCGACCAGATCACCGGCGGCGACCCCGTCGGGCGGTACACGCCCGAAGCTCGAGCCAAGAAGAGCGGCGACAAGAAGGCAGAGCCGAAGAAGGACGACGGCGTCCGAAGGACAAGAACGAGAGGACGCAGCGAGCGCGGCCGCCGCCCCCGGTGGCGTTCCGGCGGCGATGACGGTGATGACGACGGGGCCCTCGAGTCAGTGGGCAACGCGCTCACCGACTGGGACGACCCGCTCGCTGCCGGGCCTCGTGGTGCTGGTGGCGCTGCTCACCCTGGCCGCCTCGGTGATCGTGCTCGCTGCGCCGCCGGCGCGAATCCCGCTGCGCCGCCGGCGCAGCGAGCCGTCTAGCAGCCCGCTCGGCCACGCAGGGGTCCACCACGCGCGAGGTGCGCGGCGCCAGTTGATGCCGCTGCCCCAGTCGAAGTAGTACTTGCCGTCCGAGGAGCGGCGGGATGCCGGCCTGGCGCGCGAAGGTCACCATCGGGTCCACGCTGCCCGAAGCTCGTGTAGGTGGCGCCCGACTCGAACCAGATGTTCCAGGGCGTGCCGCCCGTGGTGTCGCCCACGTAGAGGCCGTACTCGGACATCGCGCGGAGGATCGTCTTCTTCCACGTCGGGCACTCGCAGCGCGCGATCTCGGCGCGGCCGACAGGTCGAGCTGGAAGCGCGTGCCCTGCGAGGGCGCGCCCGGCGGGCGGTCGCAGGCCAGCCCCAGCCCTCGAGCCGGGTAGACGGCCTTCGCCCGAGTCGCAGCGACCAGCATGAAGAGCGCGTGGTCGATCCGGCCGCGCGCGCATCTCCTCGGCCCGGATGCTGCCGGCGAGCGAGACCGAAGTGAGCGGCGTTGGCGTCGGATCCGAGGCCGTCGCCGTCGATCCGCGTGCGCCCGCCCCACGAGGTGACCAGGCGGCCGCCGCCGCGGGGCTTGCGCCGTGACCTGCCAGAGGTCGTACTCCCAGCCGACGTCCTGATCCACGACGGTCATATGCCCGTCGTGGCCGCCGGCGGCGCGGGCGGCGTCGGGGATGCGCACGCGCATGCCCTCGACCTCGCAGGTGCCCCAGTCCTCGGTGCAGTGGATCTCGAACTCGGGGTCGCTCGGGCTCGGGTAGTAGGTCGGGTGCTGCCAGTCCCACGCGCGTGTCGGCGATTCCGGCGCGCAGCTCGGCGGGGTCGCCCCAGCCGGTCAGGCGCCGCACGATCGCGTCGGAGCGCGGATCGAGCCGCGGGCCGGCGCGGGAGGCGCGGGTTGAAGGGCGAGTCGTCCGCGTAGGGGCGCCAGCAGCCCCCGGGCCAGGAGCCGACGCCGAAGCCGCCGAGTCCGCTGCGACACGCTCGCGGAGCCGCAGCCGTCCGGCCGAGGTCGCCGGGGTCCGCCATGAGCACGACCAGCGAGCCCGGCCTGCGGGCCTCCTCCCGTCGGCCGCGCGAGCGCGCCAGGCGCTGGGCATCCGGATCCTGAGGAGCCGCCCTCCGGCCGCCGGCGCGGATCGCGCCGGCGTTCACGGCCCGGCGCTCGCCGCGCCGCGTCGAGATAGCCGCGCGCGGACCCTGCGGCGGTCACGCCCGCGACCTTGAAGACGAGCACGCCGCTGTCGCGCCGCGGCCGGGGCGAACACCCGCTTCGTCGGGCGGCGCCGGCCCCGGCGCCAGCAGGCCAGCGCCGCGAGCGAGAGGATGCAGGGGCGAGCAGCCTGCGAGCGAAGTCACGAGGCCTCCTGGGACGGCTCGGGTCGCGCCACCCGGATCAGTCCTTCGGGAGCGGTCGGGAGCTCCTTGGCTATCGGACGCCGCCTCACGGCGGGGCGCCGTGCGCCGGGGGATGGACGCATGTATGACGCGCCGGAGCCCGAAGGGTCCAGCCCGGAACCCGCTACCTTCCAACGTGCCGATGCGCGACCTCCGGGGACCGGTCGCGGCGCGGTGAGGGGCGCCCGCAGCGTCGCACCCCGCGCTCAAGGATTGAGCGCTACGGCCGACGATGTGCGAGACAGCCGAACTACACTCCGCTCTCCTCTGAACTCCGCCCCGGACATCCCCGCTCCGAACCGCCCCGCAGAAGGCGCGCTCGGGCCCTACCTGCGCGCGATCCGCGCCACCGCCTGCTCGTGATCGCTGGTCATGCTGGCCGCGGTCGCCGCGGCCATCGCGTGGACCGCCCTGCGTCCGGCCGACTACCAGGCCACCGCGAACATCCTCGCTGACGCCGCTCGCGCAGGAGGACAGCACTTCCAGGGCCTCAACGCCGTGCGCGAGGCCGGCGACCCGACCCGTACCGCGCAGACGGCCGCCAACCTGATCAATTCCACCGCCGCCGCCGAGCGCACCGCCGCGAGCTCGGCGGCGACTGGACCCGCAACAAGGTCCTGGACGCGATCACGGTCACGCCCGAGGGCGAGAGCAACATCCTCGCGGTCACGGCCAAGGCGGACGACGCGCCGCGAGGCGGCAGCGCCTGGCCAACACCTTCGCCCGCGAGTCGCTCGACGCCCGCGCGGGACATCATCGCCAGGCAGGCCACCGCCGAGCTGGAGCGCCTGAGGGCCAGCCAGGACGATCTCGGCCACGACACCGAGGCCGCGGCCACCGTGACCGAGCGCATCAACGCGCTCGAGAAGGTGCGGGTCGACGGCGACCCCACCCTCGACGCTCTCGCAGGCGGCCACGAAGCCCGAGACGCCGAGCGGCCCGCCGCTGCCCGGTGATCGTGATCCTCGCCGCCCTGGCCGGCTTCACGCTCGGATCCGGCGCCGCCCTGCTGCTCGAGCTCACCGAGCGCCGGATCCGCAACGAGGAGGAGACCGTGCGCCTCTACCCGCTGCCGGTGCTCGCCCGGATCCCGCTCCTCAAGGCGAGCCAGCTGCGCGGCCGCCAGGCCTCCGGCTGGCACATGCTGCCCGCGGTCCGGGAGGCGTTCCGAACGCTCATGATCCAGCTGGGCCCGCACCCGGAGGGCCGCGCGCACGTGGTCATGGTCACCAGCGCCTCCACCGGCGACGGCAAGACCACCTCCGCCGTGAACCTCGCCGCCGCGGCCGCCGCCAGCGGCGACCCGGTGATCCTTCTCGACTTCGACCTTCGCAAGCCGGACGTGGGCCGCACCCTGGGCGTGCAGCCCGGCACCGAGCTCACCGGGCTGCTCCAGCCCGACACCCAGCTTCGCGACCTGCTCTCGCCCGCTCCCGGCCTTCCGGCCCTGTCGGTGCTCACCACGAGCGTCGCCGAGGGCGACGTGGCGCTGGTCGAGGCGCTCAGCCGCCGCCTGCCCGAGCTGATCGCCGACGCCCGCGAGCTCTGCAACTACGTGGTGATCGACACCGCGCCGATCGGCGAGATCAGCGACGCCCTCCGGCTGGTGCGCGACGTGGACAGCATCGTCGTGGTCACCCGCCCGGGCAACACCAACCGCGCCAACTTCGAGATGATGCGCGACCTCCTCGAGCGCACCGCGTACACGCCGGCCGGCTTCCTGGTGATCGGCGACTCCACGCCGCGCACGAGCGCCTACTACGCCTACGGGGCCACCGGCCGCGAGCTCTTCCTGCAGGACCCCACGCCGGGCGGCGATGCCCCGCGGCCGCGTCCGGCGCCCACCAAGTCTTCGAGCGAGATCGTGTCCGACGCAGCCGGCGAGCGCGCCGCCTCCTCCGACAGGCCGAGCCCGGCGCCGCCCCGACCGCGTAGGCCCCCCGCGCCAGACGCGACAGCTCCGGGCCGCGCAGCGAGCGGAGACATTCCGCCGACGCGGGCCGACCGCGAGAAGCGCCCGCCGCGTCGCCGCGCCAACAGCCCGCCGCCGAGGCCAAGAAGCCGGTGGAGGACGCCAAGCGCCCGGCGGAGGACGCCCAAGCGCGCCCGGCCGACGAGGTCAAGCGCCCCTCGGAGAACGTGAAGGCGAGCAACAACGGCGAGGGCGACAGCCCCCGGCAGAGCCTCCGACCGCCCCGGCGCCGAGAACGGCCCGCGGCAGCCCCGAGGGCGCCACACCGCCGCCCCACACGCCCGCCGCGCTCGGATGAGCGCCAGCGCCCGCGCGGACAAGCCCTCGCGCTCAGAAGACCGTCCCTCGAAGAACTAACCGCGCACCGCGCGGCCGCCCGGAGGTCCGACGCGGCCCCCTGCCGGGCGCGCTCCGGTCGTACGGAATGCCAACGGGGAGTAGCGGCCTCGGGGCTGTGTCGCGGAGCGGGAGGGCCGTCTACAGGACCACGCAGCCACCGGCAGCGGAAGCGCGCGTCGATCGATCGTCGAGCTCGACACTCACTGCAGTGCCCGCCTGAGGCCCCCAGTCTCGCCTCACGACTCCGGCGGGGCGCATGCTGACGCAGCGCGACGCCGGCGCGAGAAGGCGATCGAGCGCGGTACCCCGCACGCGACGAGCGTCGCACCGTGTCATCGCTACGACGCCCTCGCCGACCGCGACGACTCGGGCCGCCTTCACGAGCGATCAAGCGCACGCAACGCCCATCGACGAGCCGTGCGATGCGCCGCTTTGCAGCCCGTCGACGCCGCCGAGGCATGCGACGGGCCGGCAGGCAAGCCGCGCCACTTGACGTGCGAACGCGCGGCGAGGAATCGCCGCCCTTCACGTCCTCCGCGCTTCTGGGACCGTTCCTCGATGGGTGCCGACCTAGCGGTCGACCCCGGACGGCCCCGTGAGGCGCGCAAGTGCTTGCTTAGACCTGATCCGACCGCAGAGTGCGGCGGAGCACCAGTCCGGTGCCGAGCAGGCCTGCGCCGATGACGGCGAAGACGCCGAGCTCGAGTCCGGTGAACGGCAGCTGACCGCTGGTGTCGGCCGCGGCGGCCTCCTGGCCGGCAGTGTCACCACCGCTCGGTCCCTGCGCGATTCCGGCCAGGCCACCGTAGGTGTCCCCGGTCGGGGTCTGAGCGTAAGCCGTACCGGCGACCATAAGCGCCAGTACGCAAGTTGCCAACAGAGTCAGTTTCAAAAGCCTCTTATGCACGTCGATCCCCTTGGACGAGATTTACTCCCAGCCCGGTCCAACGTACCTCACCTTCCGGACGTTGTAAAGCGATGCGCGTGGCCGCTCTGTATGCGGGTGTTCTCGCGCCTTGGGATCCACCCGCCGCCGGGCTGCGATGTTGCGGCTCGAGGCGGGTGAGCACGGGATCACGCGCATTCAGGGCGCGGGCCGCGCGCAGGTCGGCGCCCGCGGCGGCCGAAGCGCCCTCGGCCGGTGGCGATCAGCGCGAGCTCGTAGTGGGCGAGCCAGTTGTCCTCCACCGTGAGCGAGTGCTCGAAGGCTTGCGCGCGCCTCGTCGTAGCGGCGGGCCGAGATGGCGATCCGCCCCTCGGCGAGGTCGGGATCGAGCGAGGCCGGGTTGAGCGAGCGGGCCCGGTCGAGGTCCTCGAAGGCGCCGTCCACGTCGGCCGCGGCCCGCTCCTCCGCGCGGTTGAGTACCGCACCGACAGGTAGGCCGGCACGAGCGCGATCGAGCGCGACCGCCGCGACGACCCCCGGCCACCCAGGCCCCCGCGCGCGACGGCGCGCGTGCGCTCCGCCGGCGCGTCTCGGGCCCGGCCGGCCGCGCGGCGGCCACGAGCGCCACGAGCGGTAGCGCCAGCGCGGGCGACGCCACGGCCGGGATCTCCTCGAGCCAGTCGAAGTTCAGGTGAACGGCGAAGTAGGCGGCGATCGCCAGCGTGGTGGCCAGCACGAGCGCGGGTGCCCGCGCGAGCCGGCGCCGGAGCACCGCCCCGGCCACGAAGAGCGTCAGGAAGAAGCCCACGAGCAGGGCCGCGCCCACGAAGCCGCCCTCGCCGAGCGCCCGCAGGAACATGTTGTGCACGTAGCGCGAGTGCTTCGGCTCGTGCCTGCGCGCGGTGTACTCGCGCTCGAAGTTGCCGGTGCCCACGCCGGTCACGGGCGACTCCTGGAAGAGGTCGATCGCCACGCGCCAGTAGTCGGGGCGCTCGTAGGGGTCGAGGTTCGAGATCCGCGCCCCCTCCACCGACGTCGTACTCGGCGCCGGTGAGCGTGGCCCACTGCTCGTCGACGGTGTCGGTGATCCGGTCGAGGTTGGCCAGCGCCGACGGCCACGACGCCGAGCGCGCGAGCAGGGCACGCCGCACGAGGCCGGCCCGACGGCCCGCACGTCTCGATGCGCTCGCGCCCGCGCGCGGCGCGCTCCGCCAGGGCGAGCAGCAGCCCGGCACGCCCCGGCCACGAGCACCGACGGCCACGATCGCCGCCACCGCGTCGTCCAGGGCGGGGCCGAGCGGCGCCGCCGCACCTCGCCGGTGTCGTAGACGTTCAGGATCGGCCCCGCGGCGAGCGCCACGGCGCCGGCGAGGGCCAGCAGCCGCGTGACCGACCCGGAGCCGATCGGGGGCGTAAGATGAGGAACACCGGCGCCGCGACGGCCACGCCGATGAACGAACCGCGGCTCTGGGAGAGGAGCGCGAAGTCCGCCAGCAGCGCCGCCACGGCGAGGAACAGCCCGGCCAGGACCGGGTTCGCGTCCCGGTCCGTGGACAGCCCGAAGGCCGCCAGCATGCCGATGACCCCGAGCGCCGCGTTGCCGTTCGCATAGCCGGTGGGGTGCTGGTAGCGGAACTCGAAGAGGTACTTGCTCAGGTCGGCGGTGCCGGAGGCGCCCGCGAGGCTGAACACGGCCACCACCGCGAGCCCGAGCGACCAGGCCCCGAGCAGCCAGCGCGCCGAGCGGGCGTCCCAGGGCAGGAGCGCCAGCGCCCACGCCAGCGGCGAGGAGCAGCAGCAGCTTGTCCGCGGCCTCGAGCGCGCTCCCGGTCGAGTCGGCCCAGAGCAGCGACGCGAAGGCCCAGGCCACGTACGCGGCGAGCAGCAGCGAGCGCCACCCGGGCGCCGCGCGCCGCGGGGAGCGCGCGGCCGGTGGCCAGCCCCACGACGATCGCGAGCGCGACCGCGAGGATCGCGGCCGGATACCAGTCGCGCGGGAAGTATCCGCCGCTGTTCGGGGCCAGGTAGATCCAGAGCCCCAGCACCGGGAGCGCGAGCAGCAACGGCAGGGCGGCGCGCAGCGCCGTCGGCGAGAGCCCCAGCCGCGACAGCGCTCGGGGCATGCCCTTCGCGCTCGATGACGTCAGCGGGGTTCATAAAGATTGGTTGCTCGACTCATCCAATCGGCCTGTTCAACCGAAGCACTCGCTATACAGAAAACGCGGGACGGCGATGCGGCGAAATCGCTTAATCCCGGTGTGGCGAAATGAAAAGGCCGAGGGTATGATGATCCGCGAAGACCAACCTGGGAGGGGCCGGAAGCCGCTACGGGTGAGTCAGTCTGTCTAGTCGGTGTAGGGGGCATCGTCGCGCCTCCATAGTGCTCCGCCTGCGCGGAGAGAAATCAGCCTATTCGCCTTTTCGGTCGGCCCAGACCTGGACTCAAATTGGACACGGCGACACAAAGACTCGATAGCAGCACCGCGGGAGAGCCGACTTCGGCTCTGACGGCCACTCGGCCGACGTGCTCGCGCTTCCCGTTCGCGGCACCCGGAGCCCGCGCGCGTGCTGCGACTCGCCGACCGGGGCGCCAAGCGCGCCCTCGACGTGCTCGTCGCCGGCGGCCTGCTCCTGCATGCTGGTCCCGCTGATCGCGCTGGCCAGCATCCTGATCGTGGTCGACTCGCCGGGCGGCGCGTTCTTCCGCTGCGACCGCGCCGGCTTCAGGGGCCGCAGGCTCTGCGGATGCTCAAGTTCCGCAAGATGCGCGAGGGCGCCAGCGGCCGGGCGCTCACGACCGACGACGACGACCGCTTCACGCGCATCGGGCCGTGGCTCGCCAAGTTCAAGCTCGACGAGGTGCCTCAGCTCTGGCACGTGGTCAGGGGCGAGATGAGCCTCGTGGGCCCGCGCCCGGAGGATCCCTCGTTCGTGGAGCGCCACGGCAGCGCCTACGACCACATCCTGTCGGTCCGCCCGGGGATCACCGGCCTCTCGCAGCTCGCGTTCGCCGAGGAGAGCCGGATCCTCGACGACGACGACCCGCTCGGGCACTACGTGGACCGGCTCCTGCCCCAGAAGGTCAACCTTGACCGGCTCTACGCCAGCCAGCGCACGCTGCTGCTCGACATCAAGATCCTCACCTGGACCGTGGCCGCGGTGATCCTGCGCCGCCAGGTGGCCGTTCACCGCGGCACCGGCCAGATGAACCTCCGCAAGCGCTAGCAGCCGACCTCGCGGGCAGTTCCGTCCGGCTCGCTTCCTAGCTTCCCGCCTGCAAATCGCCGAGTCGCTCCGGTGTCGTGCCGGAGCGAGCGGGGGAACCACATGTTCCACTGGGGCTAATCGCGCTCTCACGAGCGCGGCGCGCGACTCTTTCCGCGCGAGCCCGTCAGCTAACCCCGTAGGCCGTCGAGAGAGGGGTGCGCTTGCCGCCGCGGACTCGCATTGCAGTACATCTGGCCTCCTGGTGCGCCGTGCTCGCGGCGGTATGTCCCGCATCCGCAAAGGCCGGGCACCGGCCGCCCAGATGATCCAGCGCCTCAACCATGAGCGCGCGCGCGCCGGCCTCGAGCCGCTTCGCGCCGACCGCAGGCTGAGCCGCGCCGCGGCCCGCCAGTCGCGCCGCCAGCTCCGCACCGGCTTCGGGCACGCCGCCCACCTCGGCGCCGGGCGCGGCTTCCGGCGCGTGGCCGAGCTGATCGCCCGCCAGAGCGGCTGGCGCCTCGATACCGCCCCGGTGGCCCTCGGCTGGAAGAACTCCCCCACCCACCGCGTCGCTCCTCGAGACCGGCTCCTATCGCCTGATCGGCGTGGGCTGGGCGCGAGGGCGCCTGGACGGCGCCCTCACGACGATCTGGACAGTCCGGCTCGGCGCCCGCTGATGGTGTCGGTGCTCAGCCGGCCGGCCACGCGCGCGCGGGCACCAGCACCGCGCGCTTGAACTCGGCCACGAGCGTGCCGTCCTGCTTGTGGACCCGCGTGTGAACCCGCACCACGCCGCGATCCGGCTTCGACTGCGACTCCTTCACGTCGAGCACCTCGCTCTCGGCGAACAGGGTGTCGCCGTGGAACACCGGCGCCGGGTGCGAGAGGTCCTCGGTGGCGAGGTTGGCGATCGCCTTGCCCGACACGTCGCTCACCGACATGCCGAGGGCGAGTGAGTAGACCAGCGGCCCGACGACCACGTTCTGCCCCTGCTGGGACTGCGCCGCGTAGACGTCGTTCAGGTGGAGCGGATGGTGGTTCATCGTGATCAGGCAGAACAGGTGGTCGTCCGCCTCGGTCACGGTCTTGGCCGGCCAGTGCTTGTACACGGCACCGACCTCGAACTCCTCCAGGTAGCGCCCGTAGGGGTGGGCTCCGGAGGCCTCGCGCGTCGGCCTGGTTGGTCTCGATTCCGGTCGTGGAAGTCTCGCTCATAGAGCGCCGGAAGCCTACTTATCGCCGCGCCGAGGTGAGTAACCTGCCGGGCCAATGCGCAACCCACGTGACTTCTTCAACCCCCTGGCGGTCGGGGCCCCCGAGCCGCTGCGCGAGATCCCCTTCCCGCCCTCGCGGATGATCCACTTCCTCGACTTCTCGAACGAGAAGATGGCCGCCAAGGCCCCCGAGATCGCCACCAAGACCGACATCCTGCTCGGCAACCTCGAGGACGCCGTGCCCGTGGACCGCAAGGAGGCCGCGCGTCGCGGGCCTGATCGACACCGCCCGCGACGCCGACTTCGGCGAGACCGCGCTCTGGACGCGCGTGAACAGCCTCGAGAGCCCCTGGGTGCTCGACGACATCACCGCAGCTGGTCACCGAGATCGGCCACAAGCTCGACGTGATCATGGTGCCGAAGGTCGAGGGCGCCTGGGACATCCACTACGTGGACCGCCTCCTGGCCCAGCTCGAGGCCAAGGCGGGCCTCGACCGCCCGATCCTCGTCCACGCCATCCTGGAGACCGCCCAGGGCGTGGTGAACCTCGAGGAGATCGCCACCGCCAGCCCGCGGATGCAGGGCATGAGCTTCGGCCCCGCCGACCTGGCCGCCTCGCGCCGCATGAAGACCACCCGCGTCGGCGGCGGCCATCCCGGCTACCGGGTGATCGAGGACCCCGACCCCGACGATCCCGAGGCGCCCGCGCGCCACGCGCCCAGCAGGACCCGTGGCACTACTCGATCGCGCGCATGGTGGACGCCTGCACCTCGGCGGGGATCCTCCCGTTCTACGGGCCCTACGGCGACATCAAGGACACGGCCGGCTGCGAGGCGCAGTTCCGCGCCGCGTTCCTGCTCGGCTGCGTGGGCGCCTGGTCGCTCCACCCCGTCCAGATCGACATCGCGAAGAAGGTCTTCTCGCCCGACCCGGAGGAGGTCCGCTTCGCCAAGAAGGTGATCGAGGCGATCCCGGACGGCCGCGGCGTGCACATGATCGACGGCAAGATGCAGGACGACGCGACCTGGAAGCAGTGCAAGGTGATGGTGGACCTGGCGGAGCAGCTGGCCGCGCAAGGACCCCGAGCTCGCCGAGGCCTACGGGCTCGAACCAGCGGCCGCCTAGATAGGGTTCCGCGCCGCCCATGCGCTTCTACGAGTACGAGTCGCGCGCCATCGTGCGCGACGCCGGGATCCCTGTCACCGACTTCGGCTTCGCGAAGACGCCGCGAGGAGGCACGCGAGATCGCCGCGCGGATCGGCGGCCCCACCGTCATCAAGTCGCAGGTGCTGAGCGGAGGCCGGATGAAGGCCGGCGGCGTGCAGTTCGCCGACACGCCCGATGAGGCGGCCACGCACGCCGAGGCGGTCCTCCAGCTCGAGATCGGCGGGCACATGCCCCGCGGGGTGCTCGTGGACCCCCGCGCCCAGGTCAAGCAGGAGTACTACGCGGGCGTGGTCTGGGACGGCACCGCCAAGCGGCCGCTGATCCTCTTCAGCGACATGGGCGGGATCGACATCGAGCAGGTGGCCGAGGAGCACCCCGACCACGTCGGGCGCCGCCACTTCTCGAACCTGCTGCCGTTCTCCGACTTCCAGGCGAAGCAGGTGATCGCCGACGCCGGCGTGACCGGCACCGAGCTCAACCGGCTCACGCCGATCGTGGCGCGACTCGCGCGGCTGTTCCGTGACCGCGACATGACGCTCGCGGAGATCAACCCGCTGGCGCAGCTCGAGGACGGCAGCTTCGTGGCGCTCGACGCCCACATGGAGATGGAGAACGAGGCGATGCCGCGCCAGAAGGCGGTTCTGCGCAAGATCGGCATCGAGGACGACGAGGGCACCCGCGAGGGCCACGAGCCCACTCCCTTCGAGGCGGCCGTGACCGCGATCGACGCCGCCGACCACCGCGGCGTGATCCAGGGCAAGGACACCGGCTTCCACGGCAACCTCGGGCTCGTGATCGGCGCCGGCGGCGGCTCGCTGACGCTCACCGACGCGGTCCGCTCCCAGGGCGGCAGCCCGGCCAACTACTCGGAGATCGGCGGCAACCCGTCCGTGGCCAAGGCATGCGGGCTGGCCAAGCAGGTGCTCCAGAAGGAGGGCGTCGAGAAGATCGCGGTGATGATGTCGATCGTCTCCAACACCCGGGTGGACATCGTGGCCCGCGGCGTGATCAAGGCGTGCCTCGAGCTCGGCAAGGACCCCGGCGAGACGATCGCGATCTTCCGCATCCCCGGCGCCTGGGAGGAGGAGGGCTTCAAGATCCTCGACCGCTACGGCGTGGAGTACTGCGACCGCTCGGTATCGATGCACGAGGCCGCGCGTCGCGCGGTGGCGAAGATCCAGGGGGCGGCGGCCGCATGAGCATCCTCATCGATCAGGACACGACGTTCATCGTCCAGGGCATCACCGGCCGCGAGGCGGTGAACCTCACGCGCGAGTGCCTCGACTACGGCTCCAAGATCGTGGGTGGCGTCACGCCCGGGCCGCAAGGGGCGCGACGTGCACGGGGTACCCGTCTTCGACACCGTCGAGCAGGTGGTGGAGCACAACGGCGGCCGCGTGCCGGACGGCTCGGTCGTGACCGTCCCCCCCGCGTTCACCAAGGACGCCGTGCTCGAGGCGATCGAGGCCGGCATCGGGCTGATCGTGATCGTGACCGAGCGCATCCCGCGCGGCGACGTGGCCCAGATGGTCGAGGCGGCCGGGGCGCGCGGCGCCCGGATCATCGGGCCCAACTGCCTGGGCCTGGTGGTGCCCGGGGTGGCCAAGATGGGCGGGATCGGCGGACCCGCCAAGAACACCGAGCAGGCCTATCAGCCCGGCAACGTGGGCGTGATGTCGAGGTCGGGCGGCATGACCACCGAGATCTCCTCGACTCTGACGGCTGCCGGCCTCGGCGTGTCCACCGCGATTTCGATCGGCGGCGACGCGATCATCGGCTCCACCTACGCCGAGCTGATGCCGCTGTTCGAGGCCGACGAGCAGACCCAGGCGATCGTGATCTACACCGAGCCGGGCGGGCGAATGGAGGCGCAGCTGGCGGAATGGGTGGCGGACAACAACTCGCGCCTGCCGATCGTGGCGTTCATGGCGGGCCGCTTCATGGACGACGAGGAGATGAAGGGCATGTCCTTCGGCCACGCCGGCACGATCGTCGAGGGCAAGGAGGACACGGCCACCGAGAAGATCACTCGCCTCGAGGCCGCCGGAATCCCTGTCGTGGAGCGGATCGACGCCATCCCTGACGCCGTCCGCGAGAAGCTCGGGGCGGCCGCCTGATGCCCGGTCTCTTCATCGACGTAGAGGTGGACGAGAGCGTTCGCGGCGACGTGGAGCTGGCGAAGAAGCTCGAGGAGGTCTGCCCGGTGGACATCTTCAAGGCCACCGACGCCGGCGTGGAGATCGTGGAGCAGCAGCTCGACGAGTGCGTCCTCTGCGAGCTCTGCCTCGAAGCTGCGCCTCCCGGCGCGGTTCGCGTGGTGAAGCTCTACGAAGGCACCGCGCTCGAGCGCAACTGAGCCCGCGCGGGTTCAACCGGGCGCCGGCCGGGTAGACCAAAGACATGACGGCCGGAAACGGCCGCCAGAGGGGAAATCGGGGCGCGGGAGCCCCGATCCCCGCTCTCTCTCCATAGAGTCCGCCGCGTGAGCCGTCACGGCGTGGATCCCGCGCTCTACCGCGAGCGCATCGCCGGCAGCTTCCCGGGCCGGCTGGGTGTGGAGGTCGTGAGCATCGAGGACGAGCGCGTCGAGGGCCGGCTGGTGGTGGACGAGCGCCATCTGCACCCCGGCGGCTATGTCCACGGCGGGGTCTGGGTGGCGTTTGCCGACACCGTGGCCGCGTGGGGCACCCTGCGCAACCTCCCCGACGGCCACGATTTCACGACCGTCGAGCTCAAGACGAACGTGTTCGCGCCGGCCGTCACCGGGGACGTGCTCGTGGCCGTCGGGGCGCCCCTCCACCGCGGGCGGCGCACCCAGGCATGGGAAGTGCGCTGCTCGAAGAACGACCGCCTGGCGGCCTTCTTCGTCTGCACCCAGATGGTGCTCGCGCCGGCCTGAGGCTAGGCGCGCGCCCGCTGGCGCTCGATCACGGCGCCGAGCAGCTTGATCACCGCGGAGTCGCCCGTGACCTTCACGTGGCCGAGCTCGTAGGCCTCGATCCACTGGCTCAGCCGGCCGTCGGCCGCGAGCTCGTTGAACTGCGGCCGGGAGACCGATACGTCGAGGCGAGCGTCCGCGGCGGGGTCCTTCGAGATCACCGGACCGGGGACCTCCACCCTCCAGACCGGGACGTCCCCGCGCGAGCGCAGCTCGAGCCGGACCACCAGCTTCAGCCTGCGTAGGGCGGGAATCTCCTCCCCCAGGCGCTCGACCGCGGTGGCGATCAGCGTCTTCGTGTCTCCTGACGACACGCCGCGATTCTGGCAGATGAGCGACGGGGCTCCACGACGCGCGTCCAGGTGCCGGACCTAAACCTCCGGGGGGCTATTTTGGACGAATTTTTGACGAGAGCGCAAACCGCGCCTACGTTGGATTCCGGACCCCGGCCGCAGGACGCGGCCATCGCGGGTCCCGCCGTTGAACCTCAACCTCGCCGATTGGGATGATCTTGAAACTCAAGCACGCCGTCTTTCGCGCCGCGCCATAGCGGCATTCGTGTCCTTGCTCGTTCTCGCGGGCCTGCTCGCCGCCACAGTGGTGCCGGCGACCGGAGCCGAGGGTGACGAGCTCCTCCCCGACCTCGTCGCCAGCCTGTGGGGCAGGCCGATAACACCGCCCGCCACCGACACGGACGCCAACCGGGTATCTGCTCCTGCGTTTCACGAGCTACGTCCGCAACCTCGGAGACCGGCCCTCTCCAGGTGACGGGCATCAACCCGTCCAACGGAGCGGATCAGCGGCGCGGGCCTCACCAGGTGATGACGCATGAGGGTCCGACGGGCGGAGCCAACACGACCACCGAGGAGCTCCTTCCCGGCACGGCCGAGATGAAGTTCGAGGAGACGGACGGGCACGACCACTGGCATTTCCAGAACGCCGCCAAGTTATTCGCTCTATGCCGGCACGAGTCCGAGACCGCTGCGGTGCCGTACGGGTTCCGAACAAGGTCGGCTTCTGCTTCCTCGACATCGGCCATGGCGATCCCACCTACAACCCGCTGCCGACTCCCACGCACCCGGCTACAGCCCGAACAACTTCAAGTACACCGGGACCGTCGCGCCGAGGACGTTCTTCCACGACACGACTCTGCATCCCGCTCAGCCGTGCCTGAACGAGCTTGACGGCACCTCCGCCCATCCGTGGGCGGTCACCGACAAGGTCGACATGGGCATCAGCGCGGGCTGGCGTGACGTTTACGAGTTCACCCTGCCGTTCCAGTACGTGGACGTATCGGATGCCACGCCGGGCTACTACTGGATCAAGTCCGA
>CAWEPQ010000013.1:0-11841 GCA_963811055.1 uncultured Thermoleophilaceae bacterium | reverse complement strand
ACCTCCGAGCGGCGATGGCGTGCTGGGTGGGCTCGGCCGCGCTCGGTGGTGCCGGCGCGATCGTCCAGACGCTCTTCGGTGACGTCATCCCGGGCGGAGACGTGCACTTCGGGCGTGTGAGCGGCTTCGTCTACCAGGTGAACGACCTCGGTGGCCTCTGTGCGGTTGCCGCCCTCCCCGCGGCGATGTTGGTGACGCAGGCCAGGACGCTGGCCGGGCGCGCCGCGTCGATCGGTGCGCTCCTGCTGATCGTGGCGGGCATCCTGCTCTCGAGCTCGGTCAGCGGCGCCGTGGCGGTGGGGGGCGCCGGCGCGGTGTGGCTGGCCCTTGCCAGCCGCCGAATCCGCGTGCTCGTGCCGCTGGCGGCGGCGATCCTGGTGCTCACCACGTTCGCGGCGGCCAACAACCGCTACTACGAGTCGCCGCTCGAGCGCTTCGGCACCGCCAGCTCGAACTCGGGCACGGCTGACGCGACTCTTCAGACGCGAATCGACTCCTACGAGGCGGCGTGGGACACGATCCAGTCCTCGCCGGTGGTGGGGGTGGGGCTCACACGCGAGGGCGCGGACACGCCCACCGGGCTGGCCGTGCACAACCTGTTCCTCGCCGCCTGGTACCAGGCCGGGCTGTTCGGCCTGATCGGCGTGCTGCTGGTGGCGGGGTCCGCCCTTGCGGCGGGCTGGAAGGCGATGCTCGCGGCGCGCAGCCGGGAGGAGCGGGCCACGGCCCAGGCCCTGTTCGCAGCTGTACTGGCGTTCCTGCTGTTCGCTCAAGCGCAGCCAACCCTGTTCCAGCGCTACGGGTGGATCTCGGTGGCCATGGTGATTGCCCTGCGCGGCCTTCAGCTGCGCTCGGCGGCCGCCGCTCGCGCCGACGCTCCCGCTCGCGCCGACGCCGGCCTGGCCCGGGTCGCAGCGGCCACGTGAGCGCCACGCCGCGGGTGGCCCTCGCCCGTCCTGCGATCGGGAGCTACCGCCAGCACGTGCTCGAGATCCTCATCGAGCTCCTCGACGGCGATCTGCGCGTGTTCACCGGCGAGGCCGACTTCGAGCCCACGGCGCGCACCGGTGTGGATCTGGGCCGGCATCTCGTGACCGTCTCCAACCGCTACCTGCTCGGCAGGCGGCTGTTGTGGCAGGCCGGCTGCCTCCGGACGCTGGTGCGCTCCGATGTGGCGGTGCTCGAATTGAATCCGAGAATCCTGTCCTCCTGGACGGCGATGCTGGCGCGCAAGGCGCTGGGGCGCCCCACGGTCCTCTGGGGCCACGCGTTTCCCCGCGCTGGCCGAGGCGCTCGCACGGATCGCGTTCGCGGCCTGATGCGCCGTCTCGCCGATGTGCTCGTGGTCTACACCGAGACCGAGCGCCGGCAGCTGCTCGAGCTGCACCCGGGCGCCAGCGTGCACTCGGCGCCGAACGCGCTCTATCCGGCTGCGCTGATCGCGCCGCCCGACAATGACGCCGGGCCGCCCGACACCTTCATCTACTCCGGACGCCTGATCGACACGAAGAAGCCGCGCCTGCTCCTCGATGCCTTTCTCATGGCCAGGCCCGACCTACCTCATGACGTCCGGCTGTTGTTCGTTGGCGACGGCCCCCTGAGGGCGGAGCTCGAGCGAGTCAGCGCGGCAGCCGGGGAGACCAATCCGGTGCTGTTCCTCGGCGCGGTCACCGACTACGAGCGGCTTCGCCGGCTCTACGCCTCGGCGATCTCGAGCGTCTCGCCGGGGTACGTGGGCCTTTCGATAGTCCAGAGCCTCAGCTTCGGGGTCCCGATGGTCTTCGGGCGCGACGAGCCGCATGCGCCGGAGGTGGAGGCCGCGCGCGATGGCGTGAACAGCGCGGTGGTGGAGTCGGACTCGCCGGCGGCTCTGGCCGAGGCGCTGGTGAGGTTCGCCGGGGAGCGAGGGCGCTGGCTCGACCGGCGGAGGGCCATCGCGGCGGACTGCGCCGATCGCTACTCGGCCGACGCCACGGCGGCCGGGCTCTTCGCGGGGATTCAGGCCGCCGGCGCTAGCCGCGGATGAGCGCGAGCACTTCGTCGCGCTTCTCGGCCATGTGCTCCGGGGACACGAGCGACTCGAGGTTGAGCCGCAGGAGCGGCTCGGTGTTGGACGGGCGCACGTTGAAGTGCCAGTCCTCGAAGTCCACCGACACGCCGTCGAGCCAGCTCACCTCGCCGCTCGAGTAGGTCTTCTCGATCTGCCGCATCTTGGCGTCCTGATCCTCGACCTCGGTGTTGATCTCCCCGGAGATGAAGTAGCGCTCCCGCAACGGGCGCAGCAGCTCGCTGAGCGACTTGCCCTCCTTGGACAGCAGCTCGAGCACGAGCAGCGCCGGCAGCGTGCCGGAGTCGGCGCAGTAGAAGTCGCGGAAGTAGTAGTGGCCGGACACCTCCCCGCCGAACACGGCGCCGGTGTCGCGCATGCGGGTCTTGAAGAACGCATGGCCCACGCGGTTGACTAGCGCCGTGCCGCCGCGCTCGGCCACCAGGTCGGGCACGGCGCGCGACGCGCGCACGTCGTACAGCACCGTGGCGCCCGCCTCCTTGCGCAGGAGCGACTCGGCAAGCAGGGCCGTCAGGAAGTCGCCGTCCACGAACTCGCCGGTGTCGTCGATGAAGAAGCAGCGATCGGCGTCGCCGTCCCAGGCGATGCCGAGGTCGGCGCCCTCGCCGCGCACCTTGTCGATGATGAAGCGGCGGTTCTCCTCGAGCAGCGGGTTGGGCTCGTGGTCGGGGAACTCGCCGTCGGGCGTCCAGTAGGTCTGCACCTGCTCGATCGGGAAGAGATCGAGCAGCGGCCCGACCATCGGCCCGGCCATGCCGTTGCCGCCGTCGAGCACCACCTTGAGCGGCGCGATCGCGCCGGCGTCGATGTAGTCGAGCGCGGCCGACCGGAACGGCTCGCTCACGTCCTCGGTGTGAACGATGGCATTGCTGCCGTCGGCGGGCGGCCCGGGCTCGCCCTCCGCCACGACGTCGCGCAGCTCGCCGATGCCGGAGTCCCCGGACAGCGCCAGGGCGCCGCGGCGGACGAGCTTCGCGCCCGTGTACGCCTTGGGGTTGTGCGACGCGGTGCACATCAGTCCGCCGTCGAGGTCGCGCGAGCCGACGGTCCAGTAGACCATCTCCGTGCCGGCCATCCCGATGTCGAGCACGTCCACGCCCTCGTCCACGAGCCCCTGCGCGTAGCGGGCGGCCATGGAGGGGGCGGAGAGGCGCATGTCGCGCCCCAGGGCCACGCGCAGGTCCGTCACGGCCTTGTCCTCCAGCTGGCCGAGCACGTGTGCGAAGGCCCGCCCGATGCGGTAGGCCACGTCCTCGTCCATCTGCTCTGGATAGGTGCCGCGGACGTCGTACGCCTTGAAGATGGAGGGGTCGACCACGGACGGCGTTCTACAGGAACCCGCGGCGGCGGAAGTAGCCGAGCATCGCCGCGAGCGTCACGACCATCCCGCCGACGATCACCCAGAACGCTCCCACGCCGGTGTGGAACGGGAAGTTCACGTTCATCCCGAACGTGCTGGCGAGCAGCGTGAGCGGGAGGATCACGACGCTGAACGAAGTGAGGACCTTCAGCACCTCGTTCACGCGGTGGGAGATCACCGACTCGTTCGTGTCCTCGAGCGCCTCCACGACCTCCTTGTAGTTCTCGAGCATGTCCCAGATCCGCTCGGAGGCGTCGTTGATGTCGTCGAAGTAGATCTCGAGGTCGTCGGCGATGTAGCGCTGCTTGGTGCGCTCGAGGTCGCGGAGCACGGCCCGCTGGGGCCGGATGATCTTGCGGAAGTTGATGATCTCCTGCTTGGCGTTGGAGATGTCGCGCACGATCTCCTCGCCGCGGCCCTCGAAGATCTCCTCCTCGATCCGCTCGAGCTTGTTGCCCATCTTGCGAAGCATCGGGAAGCAGTAGTCGAAGGCGTCGTCGACGATCTTGTAGAGGAGGTAGCCGGATCCCTGCGAGAGGAGGTTCTTCCTGACCTCCTCCGACGAGCGGCAGCGCTCGAACAGGTACTCCACCGGGGGGATCGGCAGGTTCGGCAGCGTGATCAGGAAGTCGGGCCCGACGAAGATGTCGAGCTCGGCCGCGTTCAGGCGCCCGACGGTCTTGTCGAAGACTGGGAAGTACAGGACGATGAACAGGTACTCGTCGTACTCGTCGATCTTGGGCCGCTGGTTGCGCGACGCCACGTCCTCGTAGTCGAGGGCGTGAAACTCGAAGTGCTCCTCGAGCCAGGCCCGGTCCACGGGGCCGGGGCGCTCGATGTTGATCCAGCGAAGGCCGCCGGGACCGTCGACGGTCTCGACGTTCGGCTCAGTGGAGGCGGGCCCGAGGTGACCGGCATCGACCCGCGCGCGTGCGGACCGCCTGAGGCGTGGCTTCGGAAGGCTCGGCATCGCGTTGGAGCGGATCGTCGGTAACCGGGGTCACGCCATTGATTCTAGCCCTGGGGCCCGAAACCTCGCGGAAGCCTCTTCCAACCCATCCGCGGACCCTGTATCCTGCGCCTCACATAGCCGTTGCATCGAGAGGGGTGGAGGGATATGGCCCTATGAAACCCCGGCAACCGTCCGCGACGCTGGCTTCGGCCATTCGTCAAGGGAAAGGTGCCAAGTCCATCGGACTTAGTCCGGCAGATGTGGCAAAGGGGCGCTCGTGAAGGCCTCCGTCACAGCAGCGGCGGAGGTTTTTTCATAGGCGAAAGGAAGCCATGTCGGTTCAAGCGCTCCAGTGCAAGGAATGTGCTCAGACGTACCCGCTCGACGCCCGTTACGTGTGCGAGCAGTGTTTCGGCCCTCTCGAGGTCGCGTACGACCACTCGGGTCTCGACCCCGCCTCGACCAGGCGGCGGATCCAGGCCGGTCCGCAGTCGATCTGGCGTTACGCGGACTTTTTGCCGTTCGAGTCGCCGCCGCAGCCGGGTCTCCCGGTTGGGCTGACGCCGCTTCAGGCGGCGCCGCGGCTTGCCGACCGGCTCGGTCTCGGCGAGCTGTGGATCAAGAACGACACCGCCAACCCCACGCACTCGTTCAAGGACCGCGTGGTGGCGGTGGCACTGGCGAAGGCCAAGGAGCTCGGATACGAGGTGGTGGCCTGCGCCTCCACCGGCAACCTCGCGAACGCGGTCGCGGCCCATGCCGCCGCCGCCGGGCTCGAGTCCTACGTGTTCATCCCGGCCGACCTCGAGGAGCAGAAGGTGCTCGCCACGGGCGTCTACGGCACCCACCTGGTGGCCGTTCGCGGGAGCTACGACGACGTGAACCGCCTGTGCACCGAGCTGTCCTCGGAGCGCGACTGGGCGTTCGTCAACGTGAACCTGAGGCCGTACTACGCCGAGGGCTCGAAGACGCTCGGGTTCGAGATCGCGGAGCAGCTCGGGTTCGAGCTGCCGGACCGTGTGGTGGCGCCGGTGGCCTCGGGCTCGCTCTTCACGAAGATCGCCCGCGGGTTCGAGGAGTGGCTCGAGCTGGGTCTCGTCGAGGGGGCGCTGCCTACCTTCAACGGCGCGCAGGCAGAGGGCTGCTCGCCCGTGGCCACGGCTTTCGACGCCGGCGAGGACTTCTGCCGGCCCGTCAAGCCCAGCACGATCGCCAAGTCGCTGGCCATCGGCAACCCGGCCGACGGTCCGTACGCGCTCGACCTGGCGCGGCGCTCGGGCGGCTCGGTCGAGTCCGTGACCGACCAGGAGATCCGCGACGGCATCAGGCTGCTCGCCGAGACCACCGGCATCTTCACCGAGACCGCCGGTGGCGTGACCACAGCCGTGCTCCGGAAGCTGGCCAATCAGGGTGCGATCGGAGCGGACGAGCGTGTGGTGGTCGTGATCACCGGCGACGGCCTGAAGACGCTGGACGCCGTACGCGACACGTTCGAGGTCCACGAGATCGAGCCCACGGCCGCCGCGTTCGAGGCTGCTGCTGTCGAACAGCCCGTCGGGGCACTGTAAGCTGGCGGGCCGCTATGGCGGTGATGGTCAAGATTCCCACGCAGCTGCGGAGCGTCACGGGAGGCGATTCCGAGACGTCCGTGGACGGCGCCGCGACGGTCGGCGAGGTGCTCGATGGCCTCTACGACCGTTATGACGGGCTGCGGGACCGCATCGCCGAGGACGGCGATCTGCGCCGCTTCGTGAACGTGTACGTGGGCGGTGAGGACATCCGCTTCCTCGATGGCCTGGATACGTCGGTGGAGGACGGCGACGAGGTGACGATCCTCCCCGCCGTCGCCGGCGGCTGAGCGACCGTTGAGCGCCGGCTACGAGGGTGAGAGCGTGCTCGTCACGGGCGCGCAGGGCTTCGTGGGGTGCTCGATCGCCGAGCGTCTGCTCGACCAGGGCGCACGGGTGGTGGCGCTGCGGCGGGACATCGACCCCGAATCGCGCTTTCACACCGACGGGGTGCGCGAGCGCTGCGTCCAGGCGCTCGGTGACCTGACGGACTATGAGTCGCTGCTCCGGATACTCAATGAGCACGAGATCACGGCCGTCTTCCACCTGGGCGCGCAGGCGATCGTCAGCGCGGCCAACCGCTCCCCGCTGGCCACCTGGGAGTCGAACGTGCGTGGCACCTACAACATGCTCGAGGCCTGCCGCGCGCACGCCATGGTCTCCGACGCCGTGGAGCGCATCGTGGTCGCCTCCTCCGACAAGGCGTACGGCGACCACGAGGAGCTTCCCTACCGGGAAGACCTCCCGCTGCAGCCGCGCTACCCGTACGACGTCTCCAAGGCCTGCACCGACCTGATCGCACGCTCGTACGCGATCACCTACGGCATGCCCGTCGCGGTCACCCGTCTCGCGAACGTGTACGGCCCGGGGGACCTCAACTGGACTCGGATCATCCCCGACACGGCGCGCGCCCTGCTCAACGGTGAGACCCCGGTGATTCGCTCCGACGGGAGCCCCGAGCGCGACTATCTCTACGTCGAGGACGCCGTCGAGGCCTACCTCACCGTGGCGGAGTCCCTGCGCCGCCCCGAGCTGTACGGGCGCGCCTGGAACGCCGGCTGCGGCGAGGCGGTGTCGGTGATCGACGTGACCCGGCGGCTGATCGCGGTTTCCGGTCTGGACGTCGAGCCCGACATCCAGGGCGAGGGCACCCCGCACGGGGAGATCGACCGCCAGTACCTGGACTCGTCGGCCATGCGCGAGGAGCTCGGGTGGCAGGCGTCCTGGGACCTGGACCGCGGCCTTCAGGCGTCGTGGGACTGGTACCGGCAGCGCCTCGCGGCCTAGCGGTACCCGGGAGACTCGTAGCCCAGGCCGGGCGACCCGAGGAGCACGGGGAAGGGGGGCTTCCCTCTTCGCACGCCGCTCCACCATCTCGGCGCGTGGTCCCGGCGTGGGGACACGGCCACCACCCAGCGCCGCCTGCCCGGCGAGCAGTAGGCGTCCTTGAGGCGCGCCTTCGGCGCCCCGCGTGGCTGGAAGTAGGCATAACACGAGCGCCCTGTGCGGGTCAGGGCGATGTAGGTGCGCCTGAGGTCGACCGTCCTCGCCGGGTTCCACGCGTACTCGGGTGGGCGAAACGCGGTGGAGTCGAGCAGGAGGCCCTGGTAGGGCGAGCGGCCGAACACGCGGTCGGCGCGGAAGCGCGTGGGTCCCTGCCATAGCTGGACCACGTCCGGATGCTCGTCGGGCTCCGGCCATCCGGGCGCGAAGCGGCCGAGCCGGTACTCCTTCATGGCGTGCAGCCCGGTCACGTAGACGTTCTGGATCTGCGCCGTGGTCCCCCGGAACCGAGTGGAGGCCCAGATCCCGTCGGTGAGGCCCGAGCCGCCCGCCCGCCAGCCCTCCACGTGGAGGGTGCCCGTGTAGTCCACGAGGTAGAGGCCGGGCTTGGGCGGGTTGCCGTCCGGCGCGCCTCCGATCTTGGTCTGGCCGCCGATGAGGACGAGGTCGTGGCAACCGAGGACCCGCACGGTGTCGGTCACCGGCACGTCCGGCATCACCACCAGGCAGTCGCGGTCGCGCGGGGGATCCCACTGCCCGCCCTCCGGCGGCACCTCGATCCGGATCGGGTCGTCGAGGGCCGGGGGTGCCCACGTCAGCTGCGGCCCGCCCTCGCACCCGCACAGGGCCGCGACGGCAACGAGCAGGAGAGCCACCGCTCTAGGCATGCGTCAGCCGGGTTGGCGCGCCAGGTAGATCTCACCCTTGGTGACCGGCGAGGTGTCCTGGACCGCGAACCGCCCCACGTCCTCGGAGGACAGGGTCCCGGGATAGTCGGCGAGCTCGGCCAGAAGCCCGGCCGCCTCCGTCAGCCGGTCGGCGAAATCGAGCCCGTACATCCGGACATGGTCGAACTGCCCGTATAGCCGCTCGCGCTCATTCGGGGCCACGACGGCGGGATCCTCGGCGGTGACCTGCGCGGTCGTGTCGATCGGGTGCTGGAACAGCGCCCGCCCGTCAGGGGCGAGCACGCGAGCAAGCTCGCGGATGGCCTGGCGATCGTCGGGCACGTGCTCGAGCACGTGGCTGCAGACGATGAGGTCGAAGCTGTCGTCGGGGAAAGGGATCTGCTGAATGTCGAAGGTGCGGGTCACGCGGGGGCCGGGCTTCAGGTCGCTGCCCACGTAGACGGCCCGATGCTTGAGGTGGCGGTGGAGGCCCTCCTCGGGAGCCAGATGCAGCACGCGGCGGGCCGGGTGGAGCAGCCCGCTGTCGCGCAGGAACATCAGCATCACCCTGTGGCGCGGCAAGGACCAGCAGCCGGGACATCTGCCCTGCGGCCGCCCTCTGTGCGCGGACAGGGTGCGAAACGTGCGGTTGCAGCATGGGCACTGGATCGCGCTTCCGGACTTCAAGATCGACTCGCCCCTCGAGAGGGCGCGCCTGCCGAAGGTCCGGACAGGGATCGGCAGCGATTGAGAGACCGTTTCAGGACGTACCCGCACCGGCGGGAGAGTACGTACTCCGTGTTAGATGCGGCCCTGGCCGACGCTCGAGACGATGTAGCGCCGCTTTCCGGACTCGGGCACGTCGATCTTGGTGACCTCGCAGATGTCCACGCGCGCCTGTCCGTCGACCATGCGTTCGATCGAGCGGCGCACGTAGTCGGCCACCGCGTGGTCGTAGCCGGGCCCGGGCACCAGCCGCACCTCCAGGTGGTCCAGCGCGTCCTGGCGGATCTGGTACCCGCCGAGGCCACGCAGGTCGCTCATCAGGACCGTGAAGTTGGGCGGGGTGAGGACGCGATCCTTGAGCACCACCATGTCGGCGATGCGGCCTTCGACGGTCGCGAGCTTGGGCATCCGGACGCCGCACGCACACTCGGCCGGCTCGGCGAGGCTGCCCATGTCGCCCACCTCGTAGCGGATGAACGGGAAGGCGTGATTGGTCAGGTCGGTGAGGAGGATCCGGCCGCGCTCGCCGGGCGCGCACGCACGGTTCTCCCTGTCCACGACCTCGACCATCACCACGTCCGCGTGCAGGTGGTAGCCGTCGTGCGCATGGCATTCGGAGCCCATGTACATCTCGCGGCTGCCGTAGCTGTCGTGCACGGTCCCGAAACCGAACACGGCCTCGATCAGCTCACGCTGCTCGGGACGCAACGTCTCTGAGCTGGTCACGACGGCACGCACGAAGTCGAGATCGGCGTGCGGGTGGCGCTCGGCGATGTGCCTGGCGAAGGTGGCCACGCCGCTCGCGTAGCCCCAGATGCTCGTGGGGCGCCACCGGATGAGACCGCGGTAGTACTCCTCCAGGAGCTCGTCGGTCAGGTACGCGACCGAGTACAGCCGGTAGCGCATGAGTCTCGCCGCCAGCCGGGCCTTGGCGCTCTGGGCGCACGTGTAATCGAAATGCGACCCGGACATCTCGATCGTCCGCTGCCCAAGCGCGACCCCCGCCCACTCGGCGCTGAGGTAGACGCTGGCCCGGTTCCAGTCCTGGCCGCAACGATCCCAGAAGAAATGGAGCGGCTCGCCCGTGGACCCTCCCGTTCGGCTCGGGACGAAGCGCGCGCTGGGGAGGTTGCGCGTGGGAATGGACCGGTACTCGCTCCGCCCGGTCTGCTTGGTCAGCGTGGGGAGCAGAGCGAGCTCGTCCACCGAGCGCAGGGGGAGGGCCACGTCGGCGAGTACGCGCCTGTAATACGGGGAGTGCCCGCGCGCCTGCAGGACCAGCTCGTTGAGCCGCGCCAGCTGCCAACGCGCAAGTTCGTCCGGCGTCCAGTACTGGCTTCGCCGAAGGGCATGAAGGCAGGCGATCGTGCGCCGCCTCCGTGGAAGATTTAGAGCCCGGAAGAAGAGCTCCTGGTAGAGGTTCACGGTTGGCCTCGGAGGAGCGTTCGACACCACGCACGGCGATCCTGCCGTTGCACGGAACCCTCCCCGGCGGCCCGGCTCGGGTGGCGTCACGCACGACGACGGTGGAGCTTCGGGACAGGAAACCCCCGCATCTGCGACATAGCCGAGGGCTTCGGCGCTCGATCCCTACGCTGCAGACCTCGCATGAGCCGCCTCATGCTGCCGCCAGTTCTACTGCTGTTGCTGTTTTCGGTCTCGGGTTTTCGAGAGCCGCTGACCTGGCCTGCTCCAACGCTGAACGAGCCGGTGCGCACCATCGACGTCCCGGCCGGTGGGGGCAATTGGTCGGGCAACCCGGCCAACGTCGATTGCCGTGTCCGGATGCCGGCGGTGCCGGTGCGCGGAGCGGTGAAGGTGGCCGGCTGCGACGACATCAGCCTCGTGGGCGGCGAGTTAAAGAGCGACGCCGGTGCATGCAGCGCCGAGGCCCTGGGCGACCGCGAGTCGCCCGCGCTCTACATCACGGACTTCAGTGGCACCGCTCACATCGAGGGCATCGTGATCCGGGGGCCGGGCTTCTCCGACGCGATCCACATGTCGTCCACCAAGCCGAACTCCATCGGCGAGATCGAGGCCTCGCGCTTCGGAGGGCTCGCGGCCTGTGCCGAGCCGGCCTCCGGCGCCATCGGCGGCTGGCCGAAGGAGCATCCCGACTGCTTCCAGACCTGGGCGGGGCCCGCGACGATCCGCTTCGACAAGGTCACCTGCTCGACCATCTACGAGGGCTTCAACCTGGACACCAACAATTGGGCCGATTCCGCAGGGCGCAAGTACCCGGCGCGGCTGATCGACATCCGGCGCACGAACGTGCGCCTCGACGAGCGCCAACCGAATGGCCGCCAGTGCTACGCCGTGTGGAACCCGTTCACGCCGGTGCCGACGCACCTCGAGCGCGTTCACTGCGCGACGGGCAACAGCGGCTTCTCGCCGTTTGCGCCCACGCTGGCCGCCAACGCCGCCTGGTGGGGTGGGGTTCGTTCCGGAGTGCCCGCGGGAGGCGACGAGACCGCGGCCGGGGAGGCGGGAATCGGCTACCGGCGCTTCGTGCCCGGGGAGACGCCGCCAAAGCCGACCCCCGGCGGCGGGAGCCCCGGAGGCCGGGACGATCCTCCCGCGGGTGAGCGCCGGCGCGCGCGCACCATCCGGAAGAGCCCGCTCCTCAAGACCCTTCGTCAGGGCCTGCGCCTCCGGGTCCGCTGCCAGGCGGCCTGCTGGGTCACCGCCCGGGCGACGATCGCGCGCCGAGCGGCCCGGCACCTCGGTGTACGCGCGCGCAGCGCCCGGGCACCGGTCGGGTTCGCACGGACGCGGCTCTCGAAGCCCGGCTGGGCCCGCGTGCCGGTGCGCTTCTCCAAGCGCCGGCAGCTTCGTCGAGCGCACCGCTTGGTGGTTACCCTGCGCATCACGGTCACGAGCGCGGGTTCTAGACACTCCTTCACTCGCAGGCTTCAGTTGGTCCGCAACCAGACCTGAGCCGGCCGCTTACGATGCCGACCTCATGGCATCCCGGAACCCCAGTTGAGCCGGATCCT
>CAWEPQ010000012.1:0-42221 GCA_963811055.1 uncultured Thermoleophilaceae bacterium | reverse complement strand
GTCTTTCTCCTAGCCGCTCAGCGCGACTCGCCGAGAAGCTCGGGCGCCGGCGTTCCCAGCGTCGCCCGCTGGTACGCCGTGATCACCGGGAAGGCGTCGGGGGGCCCTCCGAACACGCCGAACTCGTCGCCGAGCTCGAATCCCGCGGCCTCCATCATCCAGCGGAATGCCAGCCGTCCCGGCACCCACCACCAGGTGCGGTCCCCGGCAAACGCCCCCGGCACGAACCGCGCGTACTCGGACAGCTCGGGCTTGGCCAGGAGCATCGTGCCCAGCAGCAGCTCGCCATCATCGGCCAGCATCGGCCGCAGCGCCTGGATCATCAGCATCGGGTTGGGCTCGTGGTACAGCACCCCATTGCAGTGGATGAGGTCGAAGCGCCCTTGGACGTCGGGGTCGAGGCCCTGCCAGCCGATCCGCTGGAAGTCCACCCCGCTCCTGTAGATCCCCTCGAGGAAGAGCGCCTGGTCGTGGGGCCACGATGGCTCGCAGCCCACAACCTCGGCCGCTCCGCGCGCCTTGAAGATGAACGGGTCGTACCCGGCGTTGCACCCCACGTCCAGCACGCGCTTGCCCGAAAGGTCCTCCGGCACCTGCGGGCCGAGCACGTTCCAGCGAAGGTCGCTGCGCCACTGTCCCCCGATCGTCACGCCGCCCCCGAGGTCGAACGGCCCCTGATACCAGGGCCCGATCTCCTCGGCGCGTGACAGAAGACGGCTCTTGTCGTCGTCGCTTCGCTCAGCGGGCATGTCCGTCGAGAACGAGGCCCCTTCGGAGCCCGGATCGGCGGATCCCGAGCCGGGCCGAGGCAGCTCGGCCGCCTCCAGCGCCCCGAGGGCGGTGTCGATCTGATCTCTTGTGGTCTCGGTCAATTGATCCTCGCCATCCGTCCGAATCTCGATCCCCAGCTGGGATGGGTGGGGAGCGGGCCCAGCCTGCCGGTCTCGGGTGCGCCTCTCACGAGGTATCCGATCACCCTGGTGTTCACATACCCGAGGTCGTTGCCCTCGAACTCGCCCGTGGACAGCAGCTGATCCCCGGTCACCGGATGCACGCTCGAGTAGAGCGCCAGCCGTCCACGGCCAGGTCGGCTGTGGAGGTGCCCCACCGTCGATCCACCCGTGGACTGGTCACGATGCCGGGCCAGGCGGACGGCTCCGGTGGCCGCGCGGCGCGCCACCGCCCGCGTTCGCGCGGTCGCGGGGATGTCCACGCCTCTCCACGCGGCCGGGGCCGCGACCCATCTGGCCACGGCCTGCAGCGCGGGTGCCTCTGGGCTCGGGGCGTATTCGGCGGTGGCGAGCCTGCCCTCGGCTGAGAGGCTCACCGGCTGCGTGGCCGAGCCGGGGTCGGTGAGCAGGGCCCCCAATTCGCTCACGAACTGGCCGGCCGGGATCTCGCCGATGCCGTAGCGGTGCCGGCGCGAGGACGGATCCACGGAGCGCAGAAGACCGAGAAGCGCGAACGGCAGCCGCGCGCTCGGAGGCGTCTTCGGCTGGATCGGCACCGAGTCGACCCAGCCCACCACTCCCAGCTTCTCCACCTGGCCCTGCAGCGGGTCCTCCTCGCCGCACAGCAGGGTCTGCTCGCCCGTCGAGGCGACCCGCACGAGCTCGAGCGGCTCGAGCATCGGGAACGCGATGCGATCGACGTGCCCCAGGAGGTTCGGGTCTGCCAGGGAGCGGTCGCCGCTCCTGTCGTCGGTGGCCTCGAAGACCTGCCCCGCCCCGTTCTCCGCGGAGGCCGAGGTGAGGCGCGCGGTGCCCGCGAGCGGAAAGCTCCAGGTGGCTCCGAGGTAGTACTCGAGCGCCCATCCATCGGGCGGGTTGGGGTCGCGGGTCACGAACCGCTTGCCGCTCACGGGGTCGTGATGCCGGCAGAGCACCTGCGCCTCGGCGGGCAGCCAGGAGGATGCGTTCCGCAAACGGTCCGGCTTCTCGGCCAGGCGCGGGAGGCGCGGTGGCGACATCAGCCGGAGAGCTCGCTCGGCGTGGCCCGCGTGTTCATGTGGGATCCGGGCCGCCGCCTCGATCACCTCGACCGCGGGTTGACGGTCGGAGACCGCTCTCCCGCCCGAACGAAGGTTTCTCCACTGGAGCGGCCCGGCCGACTCGAGCTCCTTCACGAGCTCCCGCACCACGTCCGTGGTCGGGGGAAGCGCACGGGACTCGTCGTCATCGAACTGGCGCCACGCGACGGTGTGCGGATCGAGCTCCACGTGGTCGGACCGGCGAAGGAGCCGGTGGGCGAACCGGCCGGCCTCTCCCGCGTCCGTGAAGGCGATCGCCTCCAGGGCGTGATTCGAATCGAAGGCCCGCAGGACCTTCTCCATCAGCGTCGGGTCCGCGAACAGGATGCCGGGCTCCGCGTCGCTGACCATGATGTACCTGCCTCGGACCTCGTCCAGCGCCCAGGCCACGGTGTCCGCCCCGGTCGGGCACAGACCTGGAGGAAGCCGCCGCAGGAGCGGGCCGTCGCCGGAGTCGGACCACTCTTCCTCGGATACCAGCAGCACCTCGGCGTCCACGCAGCTCTGCGCGTCGAGGAGACGGGTCAGCGCGAGGCGATCCTCGGTCTCCACGGGGCCCGTGAGCACGATGCTGAGCGCGGGAGACCAGCGCGCCTTGATCGCCGCGAGACTGCTCGGCCCCTCGGCCGTCTGCCGGAGGTTGGGCGGGTGGGGGCCGGTCCTGTAGGCCCCGTCGATGCCGTACCACGCCGTGTCGCCGCGCGACCAGCCGCGCTTGCGGAAGCGGAGGGTCTTCGTCAGCGCCACCTCGCCCCGGACTCCGCGCGAAGCGAGCTCGAGCGCGAGCTGCCAATCCTCGTGCGCCATGCGGATCTCCGGCGAGTAGCGGATCCCGGCGTCGAAGATCTCTCGGTCGAGGAGCGAGCAGGTATCGCAGAAGTTCGAGTCGAGGAGGGTGTGGAGGTTGTATCCCGGCGCCTCGTAGTAGTCGTCGCGGTTTCCGAAGAACTGCAGGTTGGGATAGATGAACCCCACCTCCTCGCCTGCGTTCTGGAGCTGGGCGACGAGGTTCTCGATGGCGTCGGGCTCGAGCTGATTGTCGGTGTCCACGGGCAGGATGTAGCGGCCCGTGGCCAGCTCGATCCCGGCGTTGCGCGCCACGCCGGGACCACTGTTCTCCGGCTGGCGCACGACGGTCAGGCGCTCGTCCTCCGCCAGACGGTCGAGCAGCTCTGTGGTCTCTTTCTCCGTGGACCCGTCGTCCACCAGGATCGTCTCCACGTCCGGGTAGGTCTGCTCGAAGATCGACTCCAGGCACTCCGGCAGGTAGTTGCCGTCGTCGAAGCAGGCGATGATCACGCTGACCCTGGGCGAGGAGGTGGAGGGCCGGTTGCGGAAGCACAGCTGCGGGCGGACCGTCGGCCGGCGGGAGATCGGCGGCGCCTCGCCGAGAAGCTCCTCGTAGAGCTCCTCGTGCGCTCGCGCCATCCGCTCGACCGACAGGCGCTCCACGGCCGCGCGGCGGCCGCTCTGCGCCATCTCGCCGTACAGATCCGGATCGGTCGCGAGCCCCCTGAGCGCCGCGGCATAGGCGCGCGCGTCGTCACGGGGATCGACCAGGACACCCTCGCCGTTCGTGATCAGCTCGCGCAGGCCGGGGAGCGCGGGGGCCACCAGGGGCGTGGCCATCGACATCGACTCGAAGCCCACGTACGGCACTCCCTCGAAGAGGCTCGTGAGGAGCGTCGCGTCCGCGGCGGCCAGCCAGTCCGCGATGCCGTGCTGCGGCCCGTGGAGCAGCACCCGCTGCTCGAGCCCCTCGCTCTGGATCCGCTTGCGTACGTCTTGCTCGAGCTCACCGTCGCCGAGCACGTGGATCCGGTAGTCCACCCCGTCGGCCTTCAGGTGCCCGGCCACGTCGAGCATCAGCTGCGGATCCTTTTGCTCCACGAGGCGAGCCGGATAGATGATGTTGAACGGGCCCTGCGGAAGGCCCGGCCTCGGGGTCACCACCTGCGGCGAGAACTCTCCCTCGGTGTCCACGCCGGTGTAGATGACGCGGCACTTGCCGCGCGCCACCTCGTAGTCGTCGGTGATCGCGCGGGCGAGCTGCCGGCTGGTGACCGAGAAGGCGTCCACGAGGTTGCCGTAGCGGGTGGTCACGTACCGGACGTAGCCGGAGCGGTGGTGCTCCTCCACGTGCAGCTGAACCACGGTCGCCGGACGCCGGGGCAGGGAGCGGATGTCGGGGAGCAGGTCGTAGCCCAGCCGCGAGTCCATGATGTGCACGGCCCGGATGCCCCTCGTATGGATGAAGTCGAGGATGAAGTGGGGCATGTCCGCGCCCTTCATGAGCTCCGGCAGCGGCCAGAGCTCCTCCACGTACGGGGCCACGTCGTCGAGCCACGGGTTGTCGGAGGGCTGGGTGGTGACGAGCGAGGCGCGAAAGCGGTCTCTGTCGAGCCAGCGGAACCAGTCCAGGGTGCCCTTGCTGGTTCCGCCCAGCTCCATCCAGGGCGCGATGTAGAGGAGCGGTATTCGCGTGTCTGTGGCGCTCACAGGCCGCTCGTGGTGCTGGGCTTGACCGCCACGGCGGAATAGCCCAGCGGCATGGTCCAGGCCGCGTCCAGCGGAGCCAGGTGCGCCATCTGGTCGGCGAGGCGCCAGAGGGCCGCGGAGGCGCGGTCTCGCTCCTCGTCGAGCCCGTCCGGCGAACGCCCCATCGCGGACGCGGCGTTGCGCATCAGCTGAGCCAGCGTCGTGAAGCAGTCATTGCGGGCGTCCACCACCACGTCCACGAAGCCCGCGTCGGCCAGCAGGTGCTTCAGCCCCTCGGAGGTGTACCGGTAGAAGTCGTACGGCATCTCGTGCAGCTCCCAGTTCAGGGGTGCCGTCATGAACAGGGATCCGCCCGGCTTGAGCACGCGCCGGACCTCGGCGAGCACCGCGGCAGGGTCGGGTACGTGTTCCAGCACCTGCGTCAGCAGGGCAGCATCGAAAGCCTCAGCCTCGACGGGAAGCGCCTCCGCACTTCCCACCAGGTCGGCCCCCCGCGCGCCGGGATGGATCGAGTGCTCCCAGTCGTGGCTGACGTAGTCCACGTGATCGAACAGCTCCCGGTACGGGGCCTCCCCCGAGCCGATGTCGAGGAGCCGTGCCTTGGGCGGCAGGCTCGCCGCCGACCGCTCGACGAACTCCAGGATCGACCGCCGCTCCCACGGCACCTCCTCCACGAAGGCACGCAGGCCCTCAGAGATCCCTCGCCGCCCCGCGGGCGGCGCGCTGGCGGTGGTGTGAGGCTCCGATTCCAGCATCAGGGTTGCTCCTCCGTTGTCCTGCCCGGGCGGGCAACGTATCAGCGTGGCTCCCGCTGTTCCTAACGGCTTCTCAGCCACTCGAGCCGCTCGGCGATCCACTCCCGGCCCTCTTCGGTGCGCGGGCGCAGGTAGTACGAGCCGAGCGTGTCCGTGATGAAATGGAAGCGCACGCCGGCCTGCCAGAGCCGGCGCCCGAAGTTCCAGTCGTTGGGCTCGTCCATGAGAGCGCAGGCGCGGTCGTAGCCGAAGAACCGCAGCCCGGCGTGGAAGACCGAGAACTGCGTGGCGAACTGCGTCAGTCGCGGCGGGAACTCCCCGATGTACAGGTCCAGCGCCTCGTTCGTCGGCGCGTGAATGATCCGCGAGGAGCAGTAGGCGATCTCCGCGCGGTTCTCCTGCGCCGCGGCCAGCACGCGTTCCAGATAGTCGGCATCCCACTCGTCGTCGTCGTGCTGCATCGCGATCCAGGACCCCGTGGCCAGAGCCAGCCCGTGGTTGATGGGCACGGTGCCGGAGTTGTGCCAGCGCTGCTCGTCGTCGTCGGGCTCGGGCTCCTGCCAGGGGAGGTTCACCACCCGCACGCGAGGATCGCCGATCGCCTCCACGCGCTCGACGGTGTCGTCCGTGCAGGCGTTCCCCACCACGATCACCTCGAGCCGCTCGTAGGACTGCCGGAGCACGGATGCGAGGCCCCGCTCGCACAGCAGAGCGGCGCGGTTGTAGGTGGGCAGCACAACCGAGACGAGCGGATCGGCGGCGTACGCCTCCTCGTACCGCGAGTCGGCCCGGAGCGCGGCCAGCCGTGCGGGGTAGTCGAAGCCCTGCTCGTAGGTCCGGCCCGCCAGCTGCTGCACCTCCTCGAGGCGCCGGGCCAGCTGCGTCAGCCGTTCATCCATCCGCTCGAGGGCTTCGGAGTCGGCGCGCCGAAATCGATCAACGAGCGCCACGCGGTCAGGATATCCCCGGGCCGGGCCGACTTCTCAGCGCGCGGCCAGGCGGTACACGGGGCCGTCGAGCGAGACCGCGTACACCCTGCCGCGTCCGTCCTCGCCGAACGACACCAGGTTCGAGACCTCGGCGGAGAGGGCGCGCGACGGCGCGTTGCGCTTGCGCAGGGTGGCCAGGCGCAGGTTCGGCTGGCAGTAGTCGCCGTATACGTACTTGCCGTAGAGGGCGCGTCCGAGGGCGCGGTCGCGCAGCACGTAGCCGCCGATGATCGAGCAGTAGCCGTCGTCCTGGGAATGGGCGATCGCCGGCGGCACGTGGCCCGGCGCGGAGCCCTCCCGATAGCGGCTGAGGCCCTCGAAGACGCTCCAGCCGAAGTTGTAGCCGCCCCGCGGGGCGCGTCCGCGTCCGCGCCGGTTCGGCACGAAGTCGATCTCCTCCACGGCATCCTGGCCCACGTCGCCGACGATCAGGTGGCCGCGCAGGCGGTCGAACGAGAAGCGGTACGGGTTGCGCAGGCCGTACGCGTAGGTCTCGGGCCGGGCTCCGGCACGGTTGACGAAGGGGTTGTCGCTCGGCACGCGGTAGCCGCCGTTCGCCCTCGGGGCGATCCGGATCAGCTTGGCGAGCTGGGCGCCAAGGTCCTGCCCGTTGCGGTCCGGGTCCCCGCCTCCGCCGCCGTCGCCGAAGCCCGCGTAGAGCTTCCCGTCGGGCCCGAACTGAAGCTGGCCGCCCTTGTGGTTGGAGCGCGGGTGCGGCACACGCATGACGAGTCGCCGCGATCCACGGTCCGCGCGGTTGGGTCTCCCGGCCGCGCGCCGGAACTGGTCGATCCGGATATAGCCCTCGGAGTCGGTGTAGTAGACGTAGAAGCGGCCCGAGCGTGCATAGTCGGGCGCGAACGCCATCGACAGCAGCCCGCTCTCGCCGCCGGTGGTCACCAGGTCGCCGATGTCGAGGAACGGCGTGCCGAGCACGCGGCCGTCGCTGACCACGCGGATCCGGCCGCCGCGCTCCACCACGAACCGGCGCTTGTCGCCACGCGGCGCCGTGAGATAGGTCGGCTCGTCGAAGCTGCCCAGCCGCAGCAGGCGCAGCTGCGTGGCCGCGGGAGCCGCCGGCGGCGCTGAAGCGGGTGAGGTGGACTCGGCGCTGGCCGAGCCGCCTTCGTCGTCGCCCGAGGTGCAACCGGCCACGGCGAGGAAGGCGGCGGCCACTACTGCGACTCGGCGTGCACGGGCGCTCACGCGGCTGGAGTATGGCAACGCTAGTCTTGGGCCCGTTCGGGCTGTGGCGCAGCCTGGTAGCGCGCTCCGTTCGGGTCGGAGAGGTCCCCAGTTCGAATCTGGGCAGCCCGATTACCCGGTTCCTCGCAGCATCCCGCACCGACCCGCACCAGGCGGTTCGGTGCGCGCGTTCAGCTCGAGCCGTCCTCCACGCCCGCCGCCTTCAGCGCCTCGGGCCACTCCACGAAGTACTCCATGCGCACGATCGTCCCGTTCCGGAAGGTCACGACCTGGTGGTACAGCTCCTCGTCGATCTCCACGCCGCTGCCCTTGCCACGCCCGTGGTGGCGCAGCCGGGTGGCCACGCGGTCGCCGGCGTCCACGTACTCCTGAGGCAGCAGCCTCAGATCCTCGAAGGTCTCGTCGATGCCCTCCCAGAAGAGGATGATCTCGGCGGTGCCCCGGCACGAGTCCATGCTCTGGTGCTCGGGCAGCACCCACTCGACCGCGGGGTCGAATGAGGCCACCGCGGCGTCGAAGTCGCGCCGGTTGTAGGCCTCGATGAAGTCGCGGGCCTTGTCCACGTTCTCCTGGGACATGGCTCGTCAGGCCGCCACGGCGTTGTAGTAGCGCACGGCCAGACCGGTGAGCAGCGTCTCGAAGCACGCCGACACGGTCATGTCGTGGTCCGCCGCGTAGGCCCGCAGGCCCGCTCGCTCGATCGCCTCGCTCTGGGCGATCACCTCGCTCACGAGGTCGGGGTGCTCGTCGCTGAAGTAGGCCCCCATCGAGTAGAGGCTCGTGTCCATCAGCGACTCGAGGAACGGATCCTCGGCGGCCGGTGCGGTCCGCTTGGCGGTCACCGGTCGGAGACTACCCCGGCGTCAACGCACGCGAAGGCAGCGCAAATTCCGCGAATTGGCTTGCGGCGTCTCGCCCAGCCGTTACCCTCCACGCTAGGTAGGCACGCGACCAGGAGGAACTGCTAGATGGCGAACCATCTGACGCCCACCGAACTCGGCCGTGAGGCAGGTATGCACCGGCGCGAGGTCATCTCGAAGTGCATGGAGATGGGCGTTCCGATCTTCCAGGGGAGAATCGACAAGACTCTCTTTCTCTCGACCCTGAAGCAGGCGAAGAGCAGCAAGCAGCTACTGCAGGCGTAGTCAGGTCCATCACCGGGGCGCACCCCCGGCCCCCGCGCTTCTCCTTCCGCTTAGAATCGGCCGGGCAACCAGGCATTTCGGAGGGAGAGAGTTCATGGAAGCTGTGACCGCCGGTGCGGCGGGCGCCGGTGTTGGCACCGGGTCCAAGACGATCGCGGATCTGCTGCCCCTGGCGGTCGAGAAGTACGGCGACGCTCCGGCGCAGCGCCACAAGGTCGGCGACGCCTGGGTGGACGTCTCCTACGCGGAGCTCGGCCGGGCGGTGCGCGAGATCGCGCTCGGCCTCGTGGACCTGGGCATTCAGCCGGGCGAGAAGGTCGCGATCCTCGCGAACACGCGCCCGGAGTGGACGAGCGCCTGCTTCGGAATCCTCACCGCCGGCGGCGCGCTCGTCACGATCTACCAGACCAACTCGGCCGAGGAGTGCCAGTACGTGCTGGCCCACTCCGACTCGCGGGCGGTCTTCGTGGAGGACGCCGGTCAGCTGGCCAAGGTCCACGAGGTACGCGACCGCTGCCCCGAGCTGCGGCACGTGGTGGTCATGGAGCCCGGCGACGCCGAGCTGGGGGAGGGTGAGATCACGCTCGACGCGCTGCGCGAGCGCGGAGCCGCGCGCGACGAGGCCGAGTGGCGCGAGCGCTACGAGGCCGTCACCCCTGACGACGTCTGCCTGTTCATCTACACGTCCGGCACCACCGGCCCGCCGAAGGGCTGCCTGCTCTCGCACGGCAACTACCGCGCGATCACCGACGCGGTGATCAAGGACAGCGTGCTCGAGGACGGCGACAGCGCCTACCTCTTCCTGCCGCTCGCGCACGCCTTCGCGATCCTGATCCAGTTCACCGTCTTCGAGCTGGGCGTGACGCTGGCGTACTGGTCCAAGGACCCCAAGCAGATCATCCCGGACCTCACCGAGGTCAAGCCGAGCTTCTTCCCGTCGGTGCCGCGGATGTTCGAGAAGATCTACACGCTGGCCACGAACGCGGCGCCCGACCGCGAGCAGCTCGACAAGGCAGTGGAGCTTGGCGTGAAGGTGCGCATGGCGCGCGACGCGGGCGAGGACGTGCCCGCGGAGCTCGAGGCGGCCTTCGAGCAGGCCGACGAGGCGCTCTACAAGAACGTGCGGGCGCTCTTCGGCGGGCGGATTCGCGAGTGCGTGACCGGCGCGGCGCCAATCGCCCCCGAGATCCTGCGCTTCTTCTACGCCTCCGGCGTTCCGGTGATGGAGGGCTACGGCATGACGGAGACCTCCACCAGCGCCACGGTCAACCGACCGACGGCGAACAACTTCCGCTTCGGTTCGGTGGGCCGCCCCCAGGCCGGCGTGGAGGTACGGATCGCGGATGACGGCGAGGTGCTCATCAAGGGCCCGAACATCTTCCAGGGCTACTACAAGAACGACTCGGCCACGGCCGAGGCGCTCGAGGAGAAGTGGCTGCACACCGGGGACATCGGACGCCTGGACGACGACGGCTTCCTCTACATCACCGGCCGCAAGAAGGACATCATCATCACCGCCGGGGGCAAGAACATCACCCCGGCGAACCTGGAGAACGGGCTCAAGCAGAGCCGCTGGATCTCCCAGGCAGTGGTGGTGGGCGACCGGCGGCCGTACCTGGTGGCGCTGCTCACCCTCGACGCCGAGGAGGCGCCGGCGCTCGCGGAGCAGCTCGGCGTGGACGATCCCGCCAAGCTGCCCGGCGACGAACGCGTGCACGCCGAGATCCAGAAGGTCGTGGACGAGGTGAACTCGCACGTCGGGCCGGTCGAGCAGATCAAGCGGTTCGAGATCCTGCCCGCGGACCTCTCACAGGAGACGGGCGAGCTCACGCCCACGCTCAAGGTCAAGCGCAACGTCGTGCACGACAAGTACGCCGGCGTTATCGACGGGATCTACGATCGCGCCCGGTAGATTGGGTCAGTAGCGCAGCCCCCGTCCGCCGCGGCGGGCAGTAGGCCGCGCCCCTGCGCCATGGCCAGCAACGACCCCTCCGATACCGGCGGACTGTTCATCGGGCGCCGTCCCGGCACGGCGCCCGTGCGCTTCCCGGACGCCCCGCCCGACGTGCAGCCCACGCGCCGGCGCTGGGACGCGCTGCTCGCGCACGGGCTGCTCGCGCTGGAGCTGATCATGTGCCTGAGCCTGTTCGGCCCCCAGCCCGCGGCCTGGCTCTGGGTCGGCTCGCAGGTGGAGTACCTGACCGGGTACGTGACCGCGGGGATCGCGACCATCATGCTCGGCTGTTTGGCGTCGCTGATGCTCACGATGGCGGCCGCCAAGCGCGTTGACCACGCCTGGAAGCTCGTGCGGCGCGCCGCCGGGCATCGGCAGGAGCGCGGCGCGCTGGAGCGCATCTTCGCCGCCAGCGTCGGGGTTGCGCTCGTGGTGTTCGGCATCTGGTTCTTCCTGATCCAGGGGCCGGCGCCCAGCCTGGCTCCGCAGTAGCCGCGTGGATCTCTTCAGCTACTACCGGCAGTTCGACGACGTCGACGAGCTGGAGCTGAATCGCGAGCGTCGCAAGCGGCGCGCCGCCGAGCGCAAGCTGGCGCTCGAGCAGGTGCCGGACCTCGACCTGTCCGGCACCGAGTGGCCCGACCTGCCGCACTCGGAGATCGTGAACGCCGCCATAGCCCGCGCGCGCGGGCGCGTGAACGGGTATCCGGACCGCTACGCAAGCGGCGTGCGCCGCCTGCTCTCCGAGCGCCACGGCGTGGCGCCCGAGCAGGTGGTGCTCGGCAACGGCGCCGCGGAGCTGCTGCAGACGGCCGCCCTGGCGCTGCTCGCCCAGGGCGACGAGCTGGTGATGCCGTGGCCGTCGTATCCGCTCTATCCCCTGATGGCCACGCGCGCTCGCGCGCGACCGGTCACGGTGAGCACCGAGAGCGAGGACACCCATCACTGCGCCGCCCTGGCCGGTGCCGTGACGCATCGCACGCGCGCGATCGTCATCTGCAACCCCAACGATCCGACCGGTCACCACCTGCCCGCCTCCGAGCTGGGGCGCCTGCTGGCCGTGCTGCCGGAGCGTGTGTACGTGCTGCTCGACGAGGCGCTCGTGCACTTCCAGGACGCCGAGGACATCGACGCCTGCCTGCGACTGGTCAACGCGTTCCCGCGGCTCCTGGTGGTGCGAACGTTCTCGAAGGCTTACGGGCTCTCCGGGCTGCGCGCCGGCTACGCGGTGGGCACGGACGCGGACCTACTGGGCACGATCGCACCCGTGCTCGGCGTGAACGCGCTCACACAGGCGGCGGTGGAGTACGCGCTCCAGGCCGGCGACGCCGAGCTCACGCGCCGCCGCGACGCCGTGTCGCGCGAGCGGGCCCGGCTGTTCGAGGCGCTCGGAGACCTGCCGGTGGACGCCGACCCGAGCCAGGCCAACTTCCTCTGGCTGCGCGCCCACTCGATGGACGGCGCCCAGCTTGCCGACCGCCTGAGGCGCCAGGGCGTGCTGGTGGCCGCCGGCGGCCCGCTCGGCGCGGACGACCACGTGAGGATCACGGTGCGCGACGCACCGGCCACGGACCGCCTGCTGCGGGCGCTCGAGATCGCGCTCGGCGAGCAGAGCTGAGAGCCGCTAGGCGTCTTCGGACTGGCTCAGCAGCGCGCCGGTGGTCTGCTCGAAGATCCGGCGCCAGCCCGCGCTCTGCTCGCGCTCCTCGGCGAACTTGCGGACCACCTTGCGCACCCGGGTGGCCGAGATCTCGATGCCGTGCTTGGCGCAGACGGCCTTCAGCTCGTCGTAGTCGGACGCGAGCTTGAGCGTTACCGACTCGAAGCCGTGCCGCGCGATCTCCACACGGCGGGTGAAGTTGAGGATGTTCGTCTCGAACATCAGCTCGTCGTTGGGATCGGGCTCGATCAGGATGATGTCCACGCCCGGGTACTTCTCGCGCCAGTGGCTCACGGCCTCGTGCAGGCGCTGGTGCGCCAGCAGCTTGAAGGCCTGGTAGCCGATCTGCGGGAAGCCCATGTCGGCCACCCGGCGCACGCGGCTCCCGAGCATCGTGGGGATGACCTTCTGGAAGTCGTTCACGTAGGGCACGAGCGGGTTGACCACGATCACGAACTTGGCGCCCCGCTCCACGGCCACGTCCACGTTGGTGGTGGACCGAATCCCGCCGTCCACAAGGTGGCGCCCCTTGATCTCGATCGGCTTGTAGACCATCGGCAGCGCGGTGCTGGCGGCCACGGCCGTCGCGATCGGCACGTCGTCCCATTCCGGTCCGCCGAGCACGATCCGCTCGCAGGTGTCCAGGTCGGTGGCCGTGAGGTAGAGCTCGTTCTCGAGCAGCCTGAAGTCGTTCACGCGGTCGGGATCGCCGAGCACGGTCTCGAGGTACCGCTGGATCCCGCTGCCGTCGTACAGGCCTGAGGGCAGCGCCTCGGCCACCCCCACGGCGAGATCGATGAGCGACGCGGAGCCGATCTGGCCCACGAAGCTGCGCGCGAGGCCGAGCAGGCGGAGCGGCAGCAGCGCGGCGCTCTGTGCGAACTCCTTCGCGTTCGGCCGCATCAGCGTGCTCCGGTCGACGTCGCGGAAGGGCGTGGGAACCTGCTGGTTCACCACCCGCATCATCTCCTCGGGCGTGACCCCGTTGGACACCAGCGAGGCCACGAACGATCCGGCGCTCGTGCCCACGTAGACGTCGAACTGGTTGACCGTCCGGTTGACCGCCAGGAGGTCGAGCGCCCGCAGTGCGCCGATCTCGTAGACACCGCCCGTGAATCCGCCGCCGCCGAGCACCAGCGCGGTCTTGGAGCGGCGTGGACGTCGCGTCTGCTTGCCGCCGCCCTTGGTTCCCTTCTTGGTCGGCTTCTGGAGCCGGACTACCTCACCCATCGACGTACGAGTATCGCGGATCGACAGGCGAACCGCTCCGGAATCGCCGCTAGCGTGTTTCCGGCTTCATGCCGCTGAACCCAAAGGCCATCGTGCTGGTGCTGGCCGCGATCGTCATCGTGGTGGTGGGCAGCCCCACCGCCGTCTCGGCCACTCCCGCCGCCAAGCTCGGATCGGCTCTGGCAAGCCAGATGCGCACGGCCGGCAGCTATTCCGGCGCCTACGTGGTCAATCTCAGCAGCGGGCGCCGCGTGTTCAGCTGGAAGTCGGGCTACCCCCGAATCCTCGCTTCCAACACCAAGCTCTTCACCACCTCGGCCGCGCTGGCCCGCTACGGCACCGAGGGCACCCTCGGCACCGAGGTCCTGGGGCGCGGCAGCCTCGACGAGGAGGGCATCTGGCGCGGCGACCTCTACCTACGCGGCGGCGGCGACCCCACCTTCGGGAGCGGCCGCTTCGCGCGGCGCTCGTACCGCAGCGGCGCCACCGTGGAGAAGCTCGCCAAGGCGCTCGACCTGGCCGGAATCGAGCGCGTGACCGGTCGCGTGGTCGGAGACGAGTCGCGGTTCGACTCGCTGCGCGGCGGCCCTGACTCCGGCTACGGGACGTCCATCTGGGTCGGGCCCCTGAGCGCCCTGTCCTTCAACCGCGGGCTCGCCAACGAGGGCGGCTCGGCCTTCCAGGTGAATCCTCCGGCATTCGCCGCCTCCCGGCTGGACGCGGCGCTCGAGGCGCGCGGCGTAGCGGTGCGGCGGAAGCCCGCGGCGGGCAGGGCGCCGGCCGGCCTGGAGGTGCTCGCGAGCGTGGAGTCCCCCACGATGAAGCGACTGATCAAGCTCACCAACAAGCCGTCCGACAACTTCTTCGCCGAGACGCTCGTCAAGGACCTGGCTCTTCAGGCACGTGGCCGCGGCACCACCGCCGGCGGCGCCAAGATCGCCGCGGCGTTCGCGCGGCGACTGGGCTCCGGGGCAACGCTCGTGGACGGCTCGGGGCTCTCGCGCGGCAACCGCGCCTCGCCCTATCGCGTGGTCCGGCTCCTGGGGGCGATGTCGAGGAGAGACGAATTCGACTCCTTCATCGACTCACTGCCGATCGCGGGCAAGGACGGCACCCTGTACGACCGGATGCGACGCGGAGCGGCGCGGTGGCGCTGCCGCGGCAAGACCGGGACGCTGTCCGACGTCAGCGCGCTCTCGGGCTACTGCGAGGCGCGCACCGGGGACATGTACGCCTACTCGATCCTCATGAACGGCATCTATCCCACCACGGCGCGGGCGATCCAGGACCGGATGGTGCAGGCGATCGCCTCCGTGGACGGCTAGAGGACGAGCGCGGCCTCGGCAGACCCGCGCAGCTCCGCCAGGCGCTGCACCTCCTCCTCGAGGTCCTTGCGCGCGATCCGGCCGATCTTCTCGACCGTGATCTCGGACTTCTTTCCCTTTGCCTTGATCCGCCAGAGGCCCACTAGGCGGCCGTCCTTCAACACCGCGCCCGGGCTGGCCACCGGGCGGAACAGCCGCTTGCGCAGAGCGGCATCCGGTGCGAGCAGCGGCCGGTTGGGCTTCTGCAGATAGGGGTCGCCGGGCGGGATCAGGCGGACGCCCTCGGCGGCGGGCGGCGACTCGAGCGCGCCCCGATCGTCGCTCATCAGCCATGCCGTGCTCTTCCCGAACCGCACCTCGGCGAGATCGCTCTCCGTCTCCTCCCACAGGCGGCCCGCGTGGGGCTTGGCGAGCCCGGCCCACTCGGCGAAGTCGCCTGGCCCGGCCGGCCCGTAGAAGCCGAGGAAGCGGCGCACGGCGTCGCTCGCGGCGGGCGTGCGCCCTGGCTTGCCCATCGTGTAGCGGCGCCCGGACTCGAGCCGGGCGCCCGCCTTCACCGTCGCGTAGCGCCACAGCATCGGAGCCACGTGATGGCTCTTGCAGCCCTTGCACCACGGCATCAGGTCGTCGCCCACGCGCCCTCTCAGCTCCTCGTGCAGCTCGTTCTTGTCGAGCGTGCGGCCGCCCGACAACGCCTCCTTGGTGGCAGCGGCCACCTCGTCGAGCGCGTCGCTCGGGCGGAACCCCTTCTCATCCGCCAGGCGCCGGACCTGCTGGCCCAGCTGCACACCCAGCTCGTCGTCATCGCGGGCGACAAGGGCCCGCCCGTACAGCGCCAGGTCACCCGGCGCGAGCGCGTGGATGGCTCCGCGGACCACGTGAGCCACCACCACGTCGCCGGCGTCGACCGCGCTGTCGTACGCCTCCCGAGAGAGGCCATCGATGCGCGCCGCCAGGGCCAGCAGCGCCGCATCGCGAGCGAAGTCCGAGGCGGGGCAGATCGCCGCCTCGGCCAGGCTCGCCGCGTCGCGGGCCACGAGCCCGGAGCGGGCCAGCCGGAAGGCGAGAACCTGGTCGGCGTCCATCGGACCTAGCCCAGCAGGGCCAGCAGCCCGTCCTCGTCCAGGATCTCGGTGCCGAGCTCCTGCGCCTTCGTGTACTTGGTGCCGGGATCCTCCCCGGCCACCACGTAGTCGGTCTTCTTGGACACCGAGCCCGTGACCTTGCCGCCGGCCGCCTCCACACGCTCCTTCGCCTCCTCGCGCGTCAGGTTCGGCAGGGTGCCCGTGAGAACCAGCGTCTTGCCGCTCAGCGGTCCGTCATCGCCGCCGGGCGGCGGTCCCTCGTCCTCCATCCGGAGGCCGTGCCCGCGCAGGCGCTCGATCAGCTCGCGCATGGGCTCCTCGGCCAGGGTCTGCGCGATGGTGCTCGCCAGGATCGGGCCGATCCCCGGCACCCGCTCGATGGCCTCGGCGTCCGAGGCCAGCAGCGTGTCCATATCGCGCAGGTGCTGGGCCAGCGCACGCGCGTTCACGTACCCGATCCCCGGTATGCCGAGCGCGTAGAGCACCCGCATGAACGGCTGATCGCGCGAGGCGTCGAGAGCCGTCATCAGGTTCCGGGCCGAGATCTCCCCGAACCCCTCCAGCGCGGCCACCCGGTCCACGTCCAGCTCGTAGAGGTCGGCCATGCTGGCGATCAGGCCCTCGCTGAGGAAGCGGCGCACGTTCTCCTCCCCGAGCCCGTCGATGTCCATCGCGCCCACGAAGTGCTTGATCGCCTGGAAGAGCTGTCCCGGGCAGGACGCGCGGTTGGGGCAGATCGTCCAGACGCCCTCCTCGGGCTTGATCGTGGGCGTGCCGCAGGAGGGGCACTTGGCCGGCGGCTTGGGCGGACTGGCCCGCTTCTTCGCCTTCTGCGCCTTGGCGGTGGGTGACACCACCTGCGGGATCACGTCGCCGGCGCGGAGGACGATCACCTCGTCGCCGTCGCGTACGTCCTTGCGGCGCAGATCCTCCTCGTTGTGGAGCGTCGCGAGCTTGACCGTGACCCCCGACACCTGCACCGGCTGGAGCATCGCGAACGGGATCAGGTGGCCGGTGCGCCCCACGTTCCAGGCCACCCGCTCGAGCACCGTCGTGGCGGTGCTGGGCGCGAACTTCCAGGCGATCGCGCCGCGCGGCTCGCGTCCCACCACTCCCAGCTGCTGCTGCAGCCCGAGATCGTCCACCTTGACCACCACGCCGTCGATCTCGAAGTCGAGCCGGTCGCGCCGCTGCTCCCAGGCGTGGCAGGCGGCCACCACCGCGTCGAGATCGTCATGCACCTCCACGTCGGGGTTCACGCGGAAGCCGTGCTCGCGCAGCCACTCGAGCGACTCGGACTGCGAGGTGAACTCAACGCCCTCGTGGGCGCCGATGGAGTAGGACCACATCGAGAGCGGTCGCGAGGCGGTGAGCTTCGGATCCAGCTGGCGGATCGAGCCGGCGGCCGAGTTGCGCGGGTTGGCGAACGTGGGCTCGCCCGCCTCCGCGCGCTGCTCGTTGAGGCGGGCGAACGCGGCCAGCGGCAGGTACACCTCGCCACGCACCTCGAGGAGCGGCGGCGCGTCCTCGATCCTGAGCGGGATGGCGCCGATCGTCCGCAGGTTCTCCGTCACCTGCTCGCCCACCTCGCCGTTGCCGCGCGTGGCCCCGCGCACGAACACCCCGTTCTCGTACACGAGCGAGATGGCCAGGCCGTCCACCTTCGGCTCCGTCACGAACCTGATCTCGCCGAGCTCGGCGCCCTGGCGCTGGAGGTAGCGCTCGCTGCGCACGATCCATGCCTTCAGCTCCTCCTCGTTGCGCGCGTTCGCCAGCGAGAGCATCGGCTGGAGGTGGCGGACCTCCTCGAACTTGTCGAGCGGCTCCGCGCCGACCCGCTGTGTGGGCGAGTCCGGGGTGAGCAGCTCGGGGTGCTCGGCCTCGAGGTCGCGCAGCTCGTTCAGCAGCGCGTCGTATTCGGAGTCGGAGACCTCCGGGTCGTCGAGGACGTAGTACCGGTGGTTGTGGTGCTCGAGCGCCTGCCTGAGCTCGGCGGCGCGGGCGGCGGGCTCGGTCAAACCTCGCGAGCGGCCGGCCTCAGGAGGCGGTCGAGGTCGAAGCCCTCGAGTGACGCAATGCCCGCCTGGTCGGTCAGGTCGAAGTGCAGCGGCGTGACCGCGATGCGGCCGTCGGCGAGCGCCGCGAAGTCGGTGCCGTCCTCTTCGCGGTAGCCCGGCTGCTCGCCGTAGATCCAGTAGCGGCGGCGCCCGCCCTCCTCCTCATCGAGCTTCATGCGGTCCTTGTACACGCGCTTGCCAAGCCGGCAGGCGCGGGCGCCCTTGATCTCGCCCGCGGGGCAGTTGACGTTCAGCAGCGTGCCCTCGGGCATCGGCACCTCCGCCACCTCCTCGACCATGCGCGCCACGAACGCGGCGGCCTGCTCGAAGTCCGAGCGCTGCCAGTCGTGCGGGACCCAGGAGTCGAGACGCCCATGGTTGGCCTGCTGGGACGCCGCGATGGCGGGAATGCCCAGCACCACGCCCTCGAGCGCGGCCGCAACCGTGCCCGAGTAGGTGATGTCGTCGCCGAGGTTGGCGCCGTGGTTGATGCCGGAGACGATCAGCTCGGGCTCGAACTCCACGAGCCCCAGGGCCGCGAAGCGCACGCAGTCCACCGGTGTGCCGTCGGTGGCGAAGCCGCTGCTTCCGTCACCGAAGTCGACCTCCTCGACCCAGAGCGGCTGCCGGGTGGTGATGCTGCGCGCCGTGGCGCTCCGGTTGGAGTCCGGTGCGATCACGGCCAGCTCCATATCGGGCACCTCGAGGAGCGCCTCGCGCATGACGCGGAGGCCGATCGCGTCGATGCCGTCGTCGTTTGTGAGCAGGACCTTCACGGTCTTCGAGGATAGTCGGCCCGACTCCCAGCCTCAGTAGCGCACGCTCTCGAGGTAGAGCCCGTGCGCGGGCGCCGTATCGGCCGCCTCGAAGCGCGGTCGCCCGGTGAGGAGACGGGCGAAGCCCTCCTGCGTCTCGCGTCCGGAGGCCGCGGCGATCATGGTGCCCACGAGGATGCGCACCGTGTGCCGCATGAACGTGTCCGCCTCGATCCAGAAGGCGAGCACCTCTCCCTCCTCCTCCACCCATTCGGCTCGCACCACGTCTCGCTCGAAGCGCACATGTTCGGTCTGAGTGGGGGTGAAGGCGGTGAAGTCGTGCCTGCCGGGCAGCGCCGCGGCGCACTCTCGCAACACGCCGCGGTCGAGCGGCCGCGGCCACCAGAGCGCCCGCGAGCGCTCGAGCGGGCTCCGCTCCTCACGCGTGAGCACGCGATAGCGGTAGGTGCGCGACCGCGCGTCGCGTCTGGCGTCGAAGCCGTCGGGTGCGGGCTCGGATGCGAGCACGCTGAGATCGTCGGGAAGGAGCCCATTCAGACGAGCCGCCTCCACCGGCTCGCCCGGGTGGCTCGCCACCTGCCCGCGAGCGTGCACGCCGCTGTCGGTGCGGCCCGCGACGGTCAGCCCCAGCGGCCGCCGGGCGATCGTCTCGAGCGCCTCCTCGAGAACGCCCTGCACGGTGCGGAGGCCCGGCTGCCGCGCCCAGCCGGCGAAGTCCGAGCCGTCGTACTCGAGCCGGAGCCGCGCGGTCAGCGCTACCCGCGCTTGCGCGCCACGATCTGGAGGTACTCGCCCTCGATGCGAACGGGCCCGTCGCCGCCGTTGCGGTTGCGGACGATCTCGAGGTAGTCGGCGTGCATGGCCTCCAGCTGCTCCGGGGCGAGCGCCTGGCGCGCCGCCACCTGCATCGGGGCATCACGTTCCAGCTCGGTCACGAACGCCTCAGGGGACTCGCCCTCCCAGATGACCGAGCGGCGCTCCACCTCGATCCGCGCCGCCAGCCCCTCGAGGCGCTCACGGGCCGTGTCCTCGTCTCCCCACAGCTCCGCCGCCGGAAGGTCGGCGGGTGGCGGCGAGTAGCGCCTGCCCACGCCGAAGAGCTCGACCGTGAAGCTGTCAGGCGTCCACGACGTCAGGCCCACGGTGTTGCCGGGGCGCACCACGCGGAAGAGCTCACGCGCCATGACCTCCGGGCGGGGCGCGAACACAGCGCCGAACACCGAGCCCACGCAGTCGAAGCGCGCGTCCTCGAACGGAAGCTCCTCCACGTCGGCCTGCACCCACTCCACGTCGTACCCCTCGTCGCCGCTGCGCCGTGCGCCCCGCTCGACCATCGCCGGGGCGATGTCGCTGGCCACGACGCCGGCGCCCTCGCTCGCGCACGCGAGCGCGAAGTTCCCGTCTCCAGCCGCCACGTCCAGCACCTCCTGCCCGGCGGACACGGCGCAGGCGTCGCAGAGAGCCACCGCCGCCGGCTCAAGGACGCGCGACAGCGCCGAGTAGTCGCCCAGCCCCCAGGCCGTGGCCTGACGCTCCTTGTACTGCCCGAGATCCACGCCGCGAGCCTACCGGCGGCGGGCGCCCGGGGGCGGAAAGGCCGCCGGTGCTACACAATGGTCGCGTGCGTGTAACGGCCAAGGTGGACTATGCGGTGCGGGCCCTTCTCGAGCTGACCGCGGCGGAGGACGGCCCGGTCAAGGGCGAGCGGATCGCTCAGGCCCAGGAGATCCCGCTCAAGTTCCTCGAGAACATCCTGATCGACCTGCGCCACGCCGGGATCGTGCGCGCCCAGCGCGGCGCGGACGGTGGCTACTGGCTGGCCCGGCCGGCGGACGAGGTCACGGTCGGCGAGGTGATCAGGGCGGTGGAGGGGCCGCTGGCGAGCGTCCGGGGTGAGCCGCCGGAGGACGTGGACTACCACGGCGCGGCAGAGCCACTCCGCACTGTCTGGATCGCGGTCCGCGCCAGCCTGCGCTCCGTGGTGGACGAGCTGACGCTCGCCGATGTGGCGGCCGACAAGATGCCGGCCCGCATCCGGCGCCTCACCGAGAAGCCGGACGCCTGGTCCCGAAGGTAGGCTTCGCTAAGCGGGCGCTTCCTCGGCCTCGCTGGAGCGACTCTCCTCCGCCAGTGCCTCCGAGGGGAGCACGCCCTCACCCTCCGTGCTCAGCCAGACCACGTCGCCGGTGGCGAGCTCCAGGGCGTCGGCCTCCGCGCGCGTGAGCTGCGCCGAGATCGTGTTCCCGCCGCCGAGCATCAGCTCAACGCGCACCTCGAAGCCGAGCAGCGTGATGCGGGTGACCACTCCTTCGTGGGAGCCCTCGCCCGGTTCGTGCCTGATCGTGATGTCGTGGGGGCGCACGAGGTCGTCGCCGACCTTCGTGATCTCGCCGAGGAAGCCCATGACGAATGGGTTGGCGGGCTTGTCGTAGAGCTCCGCCGGGCTGCCGATCTGCTCGACCCGCGCGTTGTCCATGACCACGATCCGGGAGGCGATCGACATCGCCTCCTCCTGGTCGTGGGTCACGAGCAGCGTGGTCACGTGCACGTCTTCATGCAGCTTCCGGAGCCATTCCCGCAGCTCGGCACGGACCTTCGCGTCGAGCGCTCCGAACGGCTCGTCGAGCAGGAGCACGCGCGGCTCGACCGCCAGCGCGCGCGCGAGCGCCATGCGCTGTCGCTGTCCGCCCGAGAGCTGGCTCGGGTAACGGCCCGCGTAGCCCGCCAGACCCACGATCTTGAGCAGCTCGCCCACGCGCTCCTCGATCTCCGCCTTGGGCTTCCTGCGCACCGACAGTCCGAAGGCCACGTTGTCCTTCACCGTCATGTGCTTGAAGGCGGCGTAGTGCTGGAAAACGAACCCGATGCCGCGCCGCTGCGGCGGAACCGCGGTGGCGTCCTCGCCGTTGATCTCGATGCTGCCCTCGTCGGGAAGCTCGAGGCCACCGATGATGCGCAGCAGCGTGGACTTCCCGGAACCGCTCGGCCCCAGCAGAGCCGTGAGCGATCCGTCCGGCACCTCGAGCGAGACATTGTCGAGGGCCACGTAGTCGCCGAACCGCTTGGTCACTCCCTTGACTGAGATCACACGGGCTCTCGCGTCTTATTTAGCAGGGTCATGAGGAACAGCGTGAGCAGGGCCAGGCCCATCAGGACCGTGGCCGCCGCATAGGCGCCGAAGGTGTTGTGGTCATCGATATAGCGCGCGTGCACGAGCAGAGTAAGAGTTTGAGACTCGCCGGAGACGCCTCCCGCCACCACGATCAGCGCGCCGAACTCGCCGAGCGAGCGGGCCACGGTGAGAACCACGCCGTAGAGGAGCCCCCACCGGATCGCCGGGATGGTGATGCGCCAGAAGGTCTGGCGCCACGACGCTCCCAGGGTGGCCGCCGCCTGCTCCTGCTCGTCACCGATCTCGTGCAACACCGGTTCGACCTCCCGGACCACGAATGGCAGCGTCACGAAGATGGTCGCGATCACCATTCCGGGCAGCGAGAAGATGACCCTGATCCCGTGGTCCGCCAGTCCGCCGAACCAGCCGTCGATGCCCCAGAGCAGGATCAGGGACACGCCCACCACCACCGGGGACACCGCGAAGGGAAGGTCCACCACGGTCTCGATCACGCGCTTGCCGCGGAAGTTGCCGCGCGCAAGCGCCAGCGCCGTGACCACGCCGAAGATCACGTTCAGCGGCACGACGATGGCCACGATGATCAGCGAGAGGTTGAGCGCCGAGATCCCGGCCGGAGTGGTCACCTGGTCCCAGAAGGCCACGAAGCCGTCCTCGAAGGTGCGGTAGAAGATCATGCCCAGCGGCACCATCACGAGCGCGACCAGGTAGCCGATCGCGATGAACCGCATGGTGAGACGGGAAGCGGTTCCGGTGGCCACGCTCAGACTCGCTCGTGCCTCTGGGTGCGCGCGGCCAGCAGGCGGAGACCCACCAACACGGCGAACGCGATGAGCAGAAGGGTGACCGACACCGCGGCGGCGGTCTCAGGCCGGTCCACCTCGATCTGCTTGGCGATGTACTGCGAGGCCACCTCTGTCTCCCGCGGGATGCCGCCACCGATCAGCACCACGGAGCCGAACTCGCCCACAGCCCGGGCGAAGGCGAGGCCGGCGCCGCTGAGCAGCGCGGGGATGAGCGCGGGCAGGATGATGCGCCGGAAGGTCAGGAGCCTGCTTGCCCCGAGCGAGGCGGCGGCCTCCTCCGCCTCGCGGTCCACCTCCATCAGCACCGGCTGAACCGACCGGACCACGAACGGCAGCGTGACGAACAGCAGCGCGATCACCAGCGCAGGGCGCGTGGCGTAGAGGTGGACGTCGATGGGGCTCCGCGGCCCGTAGAGCGAGAGCAGAACGATGCTGGCCACGATCGTGGGCAGGGCGAACGGCAGGTCGATCACCGCGTTGACCAGCCCCTTGCCGCGGAACTCGTCGCGGACCAGCACCCAGGCGATGAGCGTGCCCACCACCACGTTGATGGCGGCCACGAGCAGAGAGATGACGACCGTCAGCACCAGCGCGGCCCGCGCCGACGGCGCCGAGATCGCGTCCCAGATGCCCCCGAGGCCCCCGTCCAGCGCCTTGACCGTGAGCGCCGCCAGCGGCAGCAGCACGATCAGGCTCAGCCAGACCATCGTGATGCCGAGCCCGAGGGGCCCCACGCCGCCCACTCCGGCGGCTCGTCTAGGGCTGCCGCGGCGCCCCGGAACCGGGACGCCGCCGCCTATCTGTGCCGCAGACGACTCCACAGGTCCTAGCCGGTGGCCTCTTCGTAGATCTTCGCGACGGAGCCGTTCTCCTCGTCGAAGAGCTCGTCGTTGACCTTGCTCCAGCCACCGAGGTCATCGATGGTCCACAGCTGCTTCGGCTCGGGGAAGTCGCTCGCGAACTCCTCGGCCACCGTCGGATCGACGGGACGGAAGCCGGCCTCGGCCCAGCCGCGCTGGCCCTCCGGCGTGTAGAGGAAGTCGACGAAGGCCTGCGCCGCCTCAGGCTCCTTGCTGTTGTTGAGCACCGCCACCGGGTTCTCGATCTTGAATGTGGTGTCCGGTGTCACGTAGTCCACGTCCTCGCCCTGCCGCGTGGCGAAGATCGCCTCGTTCTCGTAGCTGAGCAGCACGTCGCCGGTGCCCTGGAGGAAGGTCTCCGTGGCCTCGCGGCCGGACTTCGGCTGAACCTTCACGTGGTCGCCGATCAACTTGCTGAGGTATTCGAGGCCGGCGTCCGGATTCTTGCCGCCCTCGCTCTTCTCGGCGTAGGGGGCAAGCAGGTTCCACTTGGCCGAGCCCGAGCTGAACGGGTTGGGGGTCACGATCTCGATGCCGGGCTTCAGGAGGTCGTCCCAGGTCTTGATGTTCTTGGGGTTGCCCTTGCGGGTCACGATGGTCACGACCGAACCGAAGGGGAATCCCTTGTGCTCGTTCGCGTTCCAGTCCTCGTCCACGAGCCCGGCGTCGACGAGGCGGGTCACGTCAGGCTCGACCGAGAAATTGACCACATCAGTGGGCAAACCGGCCTCCACCTTGCGCGACTGATCGCCCGACGCTCCGTAGGACTGGCTGAAGGAAACGTCCTTGCCGGCGTCCGTCTTTTGGAAGAGCGGGATCACCACGTCGTAGCCGACCTTCGGCACGGCGTAGGCCACCAGCGAGAGCTTGGTGCTGCCACCGCTCGAGGCGGCGTCGTCACCATCGACGTCGTCGCTCGAACCGCCGCACGCGGCGAGAACCGCGAGTGACATCAGAGCGGTCAGCGAGAGGATGAAACGGAGCGACTTACGGGTCCAGGTTCGGGACATTCTCCACCTCGCGAGTCGACTTTAACGGCGGCGGACCGTACCACAATGTCCACCAACAAGGTCGGAAATGATCGTCGCCTGACCCGGCCGCTACGCTCGCGGCGTGGACGAGATCGCGCCCGGCATCTGGCACTGGAAGGCCACCCACCCCCGGATCGGGGCGGAGGTGAGCTCCTACTTCCTCCCTGGGCCGGCGGTCCTGCTGGACCCGCTCGTGCCGGACGCGGAGCTGGAGCAGCTCGAGCAGCTGGGACCGCCGCGCCACATCCTCCTGACCAACCGCCACCACTGGCGCGACTGCGGGAAGCTCGCGGAGCGCTTCGGCATCACGGTGCGCGCGCCGCGGGTGGGCATGCACGAGTTCGCCGAGGGCGATCCCGTGGAGCCCTACGACTTCGGCGAGACCCTGGCGGGCGGTGCCGTGACCGTGCACGAGGTGGGCGGCATCTGCCCGGACGAGTCCGCGCTCCACATCCCCGAGGTGTCCGCGCTGGCGGTGGCCGACGGCGTGGTGGGCTACGACGGCCTGCGCTTCGTGTCAGACGGCCTGATGGACGACCCCGAGGACACCAAGGCCGCCCTGCGAGCAACTTACGCGCGCCTCAGCGAGGAACTCGACTTCGACAACCTCCTGGTGGCCCATGGAGACCCCGTGGCCGGGGGCGCTCGCGAGGCGCTCCGCGCGTTCGCCTCGGCCTGACTCAGGCTTCGAGGGCCGTGTAGCGCTCGTGGATCGAGTCCCAGCCGGGCAGCTCCACGAGATCGACCGAGCCCCCGGCGAGGGCTTCGGCCAGCGCATCCAGGTGGTAGTGCCAGCCGGCGAGCACCTTGGTCCTGTACTCGTCGGGCAGGTCGAGCGTGCTGGTGAACGTGAGGACAGTCCGATCGCCGTCAGGTTCGAGCTCGAAGCGCAGCACACCGTGGATGTCGCCGGTCAGCTCGAGCAGGCGCGGGGGGTCGAGCTCGGTGACGGTGGCCTCCATCTCCGCCCGGTTCCCGTCGTCGTCCACGTTCAGCCAGGCCATCGCGAAGCGACCCCCCGGCTCGAGCTCGAGCTCTGCCCTGCCCCACCACGCGATCAGCTCCTCCGGATCGGTGAGCGCGGCCCAGACCCGCTCGATCGGATGCGCGAGCCTGCGCTCGAAGCGCAGGACGCTCTTGCCGTCGGCCCGAACCTCGAGCCCGCCGTCAGCGGCTGTCATGCCTCACCCGCTTTCTCGTCGAGATGCCGTTCGAGAGCGTCGAGCCGCCCGGCCCACAGCTGCCGGTAGGGCCCGAGCCAGGCGTCCACCTCGGCCAGCGGCTCCGGCCGAAGCTCGTACCACCGCACCTGAGCCTCCGGCCGAACCCGCACGAGCCCCGCTTCACGAAGGACACGCAGGTGCTTGGAAGTACCAGGCTGACTGAGCCCAAGCCGCTCAACCAGATCCCCCACGGACCTGGGCTCATCTTTCAGGAGATCCAGGATCCGCCGTCTGGCCGGCTCTGCGAGGACCGCGAACGTGGTTGCCATGGCTGGAATATAACTCATTTGGCATATACCGTCGCCTAGGATGAAGCGGGTGAGACGAACACTGGTCGCCGGCCTGGCGGTCGCAGGCCTGGTGGCGTGTGGCGAGGACTCTGCGGAACAACGGCGGGCGGCCGCGACGGCCGCCGTGGAGCCGACCACCACCGAGGCGCCCTCGACCCGGCGCGGCCCGCTGGTGAAGCTGCGCGATTCCGATTACGGCCGCGTGCTCTTCAGCGGCAAGGACCAGGCCGTCTACCTCTTCACAAAGGATCGAGCCCGGCGCAGCCGCTGCTACGGCGAGTGCGCGGAGGCATGGCCCCCGTTTTACGCGAAGGACCGCCCGCGCGCCGGACGCGGCGTCAAGCAATCCCTGCTGGGCACCACCCAGCGCCGCGACGGACGCCGCCAGATCACATACCGCGGCCACCCGCTCTACTTCTACGACGAGCCGCCCCGCCAGATCCTCTGCCAGAACGTCGTCGAATTCGGCGGCACCTGGCTGGTGGTGAACCCCAAAGGCCACGCCGTCCGCTAGGGAAGCAAGGGGACGCGACAAAAGGCAGCTAGGGAAAGCGGCTCGAGCGGGGCGGCGACGCCGGAGCGCAAGCCCACCGCCCAGGGCCAATCAGACGAGCTCGAGAAAGACCATCTCGGTCGAATCCGACCGCCGCGGCCCCAACTTGAGAATGCGCGTATAGCCCCCCGGACGCTCCGCATACCGCGGCGCGATCTCCTCGAAGAGCTTGTAGACCACGAACTTGTCCTGGCCGAGCCGCGACATCGCGGTCCGGCGCGCGTGGGCGTCGCCCCGCTTCGCGAGGGTGATCAAACGCTCGAGCTCCGGCTTGACCGCCTTGGCCTTGGCCTCGGTGGTCTGGATCCGCTCGTGGTCGATCACCTCGCGGCACAGGTTCATGAACAGCGCCTTGCGGTGCGCCGAGTCACGCGAGAGCTTGCCCTTCTGCTTGCGATGGCGCACGGCCGACGATCCTACCCTTGCCCCTAGCCCGCCCGCAGCGCGAGTCCGCGCGCGTCTAGGGTCTCCTTGACCTCTTCGATCGACTTGCGGCCGAAGTTCGGGATGGCGGCCAGCTCGGAGTCGCTCTTCTGCACCAGGTCGCCGACGGTCTGGATGCCGGCGCGCTTGAGGCAGTTGTACGAGCGGACGCCCAGCTCGAGCTCCTCGATCAGGATCTCGTCCATCCCGCCGGCACCGGGAGCTCCGCTGCCGTCGCCGGACAGCCCGAGGTCTCCGGCCACGAGCGCTGCCCCCTGGTCACGCAGGGCCTCCACCCGGTCGGCGTCGGTGAAGATCGCCAGGTACTTGATCAGGATCTCCGCGGCCTCGCGGAGCGCGGCCTGCGGGTCGAGCGACCCGTCGGTCTCGATGTCGAGCGTGAGCTTGTCGTAGTCCGTCTTCTGACCCACGCGCGCGGCGTCGACCGAGTAGGCCACCCGCTTGACGGGGGAGAAGATCGAGTCGATCGGGATCACGCCGATCGGCTGGTCCGGGGTCTTGTTCTCCTCGGCCGGGGAATACCCGCGCCCGTGCCCGATCGTCAGGTACACCTCGAGCTTGGTCTTGCGCTCCAGGGACGCGATGTGAGCCTCGGGGTTGAGGATCTCGACACCGGAGGGCAGGTCGATGTCACCGGCGGTAACGTCGCCCGGGCCGGTGATCACGAGCGGCGCCTCGATCTCGGCCGCCTCGGAGTGCATCCGGCAGACGACCTCCTTGAGGTTGAGGACGATGTCGGTCACGTCCTCCTTCACGCCTGGGATCGTGGAGAACTCGTGGGCCACGCCCTCGATCCGCACGCTGGTGACTGCCGCCCCGGCCAGCGACGACAGCAGGACCCGCCGAAGCGAGTTGCCGAACGTGTAGCCGAAGCCGCGGTCCAGCGGCTCGATCGTGAACGTGCCTCGGTTGTCCTGCACGTTCTCTGTGGATATCTGCGGAGTCTGAAACTCGATCATGGGTGCTTCCTTCGCGTCTAGGGCGCGCACGGCCACCTAGGTGGCCGCCACGCTCGCGTTCACTACTTCGAGTAAAGCTCGACGATGAGCTGTTCCTGCACCGGCGTGGTGATCTCCTGCCGCTCGGGCAGCCGGAGGACCTTCGCCGTGAGGCCGTCGTGATCGGCCTGCAGCCAAGCCGGCACCGCCGAGGTGAGCTCGGTGGCGTCGCGCACCACCGGGTCGACGGGTGCACCGGACTTCATGGTGATCACGTCGTCTGGCCTCAGCTGGTAGGAGGGAATGTCCACCCGGCGGCCATTCACCGTCCAGTGCCCGTGCCTGACCATCTGGCGGGCCTGGCGCCGCGAGGCCGCGAAGCCCAGGCGCACCAGCACGTTGTCGAAGCGGCTCTCGAGGAGCCGCAGAAGATTCTCGCCGGTCACGCCGCTCTGGCGGCTGGCCTTGGCGTAGTAGTTGCGGAACTGCTTCTCGAGCACGCCGTAGTAGCGCCGCGCCTTCTGCTTCTCGCGCAACTGGAGCCGGTACTCGGACTGGCGCGAACGGCCGCGTCCGTGATCGCCCGGCGGATAGCTGCGGCGCTCGATCGCACATTTGTCGGTGAGGCAGCGTTCCCCCTTCAGGAAGAGCTTGGTGCCCTCGCGGCGGCACTGCTTGCACTGCGGACTTGTGTCGCGGGCCATCGCTAGACCCTCCTGCGCTTCCGGGGACGACAACCGTTGTGGGCCTGCGGGGTGACATCCCTGATCCCGGTGATCTCGAGGCCGGCCGCCTGGAGCGAGCGGATGGCGGTCTCGCGACCGGAGCCGGGGCCCTTCACGAAGACCTCGACCTTCTGGAGCCCGTGCTCCATGCCCTTGCGCGCCGCGGCGTCGGCGGTCACCTGCGCCGCGAACGGGGTGGACTTGCGCGAGCCCTTGAAGCCGGCACCGCCGGCGGACTCCCACGCAATCACGTTCCCCTCGCGGTCTGTGAGGGCCACGATGGTGTTGTTGAAGCTTGTCTTGATGTGGGCCTGGCCGAAGGGCACGTTCTTCCGTACCCGCCTGCGACCACGCGGCCTTCCTGGTCTCTGCTGCGCCATCTAAGAGGTCAGTGCTTCCTTATCTTCTTCTTGCCGCCGCCCATTGCCGAGCCGCGCTTCGGTCCTTTTCGCGACCGGGCGTTGGTCTTGGTCCGCTGCCCGTTGACGGGCAATCCCCGCCGGTGTCGCAGCCCCTTGTAGGAGCCGATCTCCATCAGGCGCTTGACGTTCTGCGAACGCTCGCGCCTCAGATCTCCCTCCACGAGCAGGTCGTCGACCTTCTCGCGCAGCTTCCGAACCTCGTCCTCGGTGAGGTCCTTCACGTGGGTGTCGGGATCCACGCCGGACTCTTTGAGAACCCTCTCCGCGATCGAATCGCCGATCCCGTAGATGTACGTCAGGCCGACCGCGACCCTCTTGTTGAGGGGGATGTTGACTCCAGCTATGCGTGCCACTAGCCCCGGGTCACCCCTGCCGCTGCTTGTGACGCGGGTTTGAACAGATGACGAGAACCGCACCGCCGCGGCGGATTACCTTGCACTTCTCGCACATGGGCTTGACCGATGCTCGGACCTTCATAGCTCCGTGACCTGGACGTATTCGAAAGAGGGAGGCGACGGGGCCCAGGAGACGGCCGCGCGCCGACCGGTAAGAGTAGCAGTCAAGAGCCGGTTGCAGCCTGCGCCCCGACGGGCACGCGCTCGCTCGCGTCGAGGTGCCAGGGGGTCAGGATCCGGGGGCCGTCGGCGGTAACCGCCACGGTGTGCTCGAAGTGGGCCGTGAGCGATCCGTCCTGCGAATAGACGGCCCAGTTGTCGGAGCCCATCCGCACCTGGTGACCGCCGGCGTTGACCATCGGCTCGATGGCGAGGACCATGCCCTCCTCCAGCTCCGGGCCGGTGCCGGGATCTCCGAAGTTGGGGATCTGGGGGTCCTCGTGCATGTCCCGGCCGACGCCGTGGCCGACCAGCGACCGGATCACTGAGAACCCCTCGCTCTCCACGCGCCGCTGGACCGCGTGCGACACGTCGCCCAGGCGGTTGCCGGGCCGGCACTGCTCCACCGCGTCGAACAGCGAAGCGCGGGTGGCGGCGAGCAGGCGCGTGGCGATCGGCGTGACCTTCCCGATCGCGTGTGTGATCGCGGCGTCGGCCACCCAGCCGTCGAGCACCACGCCCACGTCGAGGGAGATCAGGTCCCCGCGGCGGAGCGCGTAGGGCCCCGGGATGCCGTGCACCACCATGGAGTTCGGTGACGCGCAGATCGAGCCGGTGAACCCGCGGTAGCCCTTGAAGGCAGGCTCGGCGCCCTGGGAGCGGATGAACCGCTCGGCCGCCTCGTCGAGCTGCTTGGTGGTCACGCCGGGCCGGGCCTTGCTCCGCAGCATGTCGTGGCAGCGGACGAGCACGTCGCCGGCCGCGGCGATCTTGTCGAGCTCCTCGGGTGTCTTGCGGATGATCATCGGATCAGAGCTCGCCCTCGAGCTTGAGAGTGGCGAGGGTGGCGCGCAGGTGGTCGTGCACCTCTTCGGGCGTGCGGTTTCCGTCGAAGCGGCGCAGCAGCCCCGCGCCGTCGTACCAGTCGATCAGCGGCGCGGTCTGCTCGTGGTACACGGACAGGCGCTTCTTCACGGTCTCGGGCTTGTCGTCGTCGCGCTGGATGAGGCGAGAGCCGTCCTGGTCACAGGTGCCGTCGTTCTTTGGGGGGTCGAACTCCAGGTGGTACACGTGCCCCGACTTCACGCAGAGGCGTCGCCCGGTGGTGCGGCGCAGCACCTCGTCGTCGGAGGCGTCTATCAGCATCGCAGCCGTGAGCGATCTTCCGGCGCGCTTGAGCTCGTCGCTGAGAGCCTCGGCCTGGGGGATCGTGCGCGGGAAGCCGTCGAGCAGGAAGCCGTCCTTGGCCTCCTCCGAGTCGAGGCGCTCGAGCACCACTCGGGTGATCACGTCGTCGGGCACGAGGTCGCCTCGGTCCATGTACTCCTTCGCCTCCTTGCCGAGCGGCGTCTCGTCCTTGACGGCCTGGCGCAGGATGTCGCCGGTGGCGTAGTAGGGGAGGTCGAAATCGTCGACCAGCCGTTCCGCCTGGGTTCCCTTGCCGGCGCCGGGCGGGCCGAGAAGGATGAGGTTCAGCTCGCTCATGGGAGGGCGGAGAGGCTACCGGGTCGCGGCTCGAGGCCCCACGCGTGGCACCACGCCTGCAGAGTTACTTGAGGAAGCCCTCGTAGTTGCGCATCATCATCTGCGCCTCGAGTTGCTTCATCGTGTCGAGGGCCACGCCCACGACGATCAGGATCGAAGTTCCGCCGAAGTAGAAGTTGGCGCTCGTCTGGCTCAGCAGGATCGTGGGCAGGGCCGCCACGGCGGCCAGGTAGAGCGCGCCCGGAAACGTCAGGCGAGCCAGGATCCGGTCCAGATACTCGGCCGTAGGCCGGCCGGGTCTCACCCCGGGGATGAACCCGCCGTACTTCTTGAGGTTGTCCGCCTGCTCCACGGGGTTGAAGGTCACCGCCGTGTAGAAGTACGTGAAGAGGATGATGAACAGCGATTCGCCGATCAGGTACGGCGCCCCGCTCGGTGAGAAGAAGGTCGAGAAGTCGCGTGCCCAGCTCGCCTGCGTGAGCTCGCCGACCGTAGGCGGGAACGCCATCAGCGACGCCGCGAAGATCACGGGGATCACGCCGGCCATGTTCACCCGCAGAGGCAGGTAGGTCGACCCGCCGCCGGCCATTCGCCGGCCCACCACACGCTTGGCGTATTGCACCGGGATGCGCCGCTGGCCCTCCTGCATGAAGACGATGGCGGCCACGATCGCCAGCGCCAGGAAGGGCATCATCAGGACGAAGACCTGATCGGGGTTGTTCCACCAGGAGTTGATCCCCTGTGGCAGGCCCGAGGCGATCGACGCGAAGATCATCAGCGAGATGCCGTTGCCGATCCCGCGCTGGGTGATCAGCTCGCCGAACCACATGAGGAGCACGCAGCCCGCGGTGAGCGTTATGACGATCACGAAGACGCGACCGAACGTGAAGTTCTCGACCACGTCGGCGCTGCCGCTCGAGAACGTGCGGAAGAGGAACACGTAGCCGATCGACTGGCCGAAGGCGAGGGCCACGGTCAGGTAGCGCGTGTACTGGGTGATCTTCTGCTGCCCGACCTCGCCCTCCTTGCGGAGCTTGTCGAGCTGCGGGATCACGACGGTCAGCAGCTGCAGCATGATCGACGCCGTGATGTAGGGCATGATCCCGAGCGCGAAGATCGCGAAGCGCTGCAGGGACCCTCCCGAGAAGAGGTTGAGGAAGCCGAGAACGTTCGAGCCGCCGAAGTTCTCGGAGATGTTCTCCACGGCCTCGATGTTGATTCCGGGCGCCGGGATGTAGGCGCCGATCCGGTAGAGCGCGAGCATCCCCGCGGTGAACGCCAGCTTCTTCCGGATGTCGGGCACCCGGAACGCGTTCAGGAACGTGCGCAGCACGTGCTACCCCTCGATGACGACGCAGGTGCCCCCGGCCGCCTCGATCTTCTCGCGGGCGGTGCCCGAGAAGCCGTGCGCGTGGACGGTGAGCGACTTCGACAGCTCGCCGTGCCCGAGCACCTTCACCGGCACGCCCCTGCGCGTGGCCAGGCCGGCCGCGCGCAGTGAGTCGGGTGATACCTCGGCGCCCTTCTCGAAGCGCTCCTCCAGAGCCGTGAGGTTCACCGGCTGCGTGCGCGTCCGGAACATCTCGAACGGCATCGACGTCTTCTTAGTAGGCCCGCGGAGCTTGCGCATCCGCATGTGGATGGGGTTCTGCCCGCCCTCGAAGCCGACCCGCTTCTTCGCGCCCGCGCGCTGGCCGGCGCCCTTGTGGCCGCGACCCGAAGTCTTGCCGAGGCCGGAGCCCTCGCCGCGGCCAACCCGCTTACGCGGATGCCGGGAGCCGGGTGCCGGCTTCAGGTTGTGGAGGCCGATTCTCTCGCCTTGCGCGAGGGGCCGGGCCTTGCCCGGACCGGAGCGATCCTTTCCCTTCTGCTCAGCCACCGTCAACCTCCACGAGGTGGGCGATCTTGGCCAGGATGCCGCGGACGATCGGATCGTCGGGGCGCTCCGTGGCCTTGCCGATGCGGCCGAGGCCGAGCGTGCGAAGCGACTCGTGCTGCTTGCGACTCGCGCCGTTGGCCGAGCGCACCTGGCGTATCCGCAGGGTGGCGGCGGCCATCAGCTCGCGGTCTCCTCCACGGGTGCCGCGGCCACGGTGCCGGCGCCGATGGCGTCTATCCCGAGGACCTCCCTGACGGTGAGCCCGCGCAGCTCGGCCACCTGCTGCGGAGTGCGCAGCGCCTGGAGCGCCGCGACCGTGGCCTTGACCAGGTTGATCGGGTTCTGGCTGCCGAGCGACTTGGAGAGCACATCGTGGATGCCCGCCAGCTCGAGCACCGCGCGCACGCCGCCGCCGGCGATCACGCCGGTACCGGGCGAGGCCGGCTTCAGAAGGACCCTGGAAGAGGAGTGCACGCCGATGATCTCGTGCGTGATCGTCGAGCCGTGCATCGGCACCTTGAAGAGGTCCTTGCGGGCGCGCTCCACACCCTTCTGGATCGCAACCGGCACCTCGTTGGCCTTGCCGTAGCCCACGCCGACCTGCGACTTCTCGTCGCCGACGACCACGAGCGCGGTGAAGGAGAAGCGCCGGCCGCCCTTGACGACCTTGGCGACGCGGTTGATCTCCACCACGCGCTCCTGCATGTCCTGCCCGGCGCGGTCCCGTGGGCCGCCGCCTCCTCGTGTCCTGTCTCGTGAAGCCATTTCTCCTAGCTGCTCAAAGTAGCGATGCCCCGCTCAGAAGCGGAGTCCACCTTCACGGGCGCCCTCGGCGAGCGCCCTGACCTTGCCGTGGTAGCGGTAGCCGCCGCGGTCGAACACGCACGTCTCCACCCCGGCCGCCTTCGCTCGCTCGGCGATCAGCTCGCCGGCGCGCTTGGCCTGGTCCATGCGACCCATGGTCTTCAGCTCTTCCTCGGTCCAGTTGACGGCGGCGAGCGTGTGCCCGCTCACGTCGTCGATCAGCTGCGCGCGGATCCCGCGGTTCGAGCGGAATACCGACAGCCGCGGCCGCTCGGCCGTGCCGGCCACCTTGGCGCGCACCCTCCGGCGCCGCCGAAGGCGCGAGACGGGCTTGGTGTTGGCGCTCATGCGCGCTTACCGACCTTCCGGGCCACGTGCTCGCCCTCGTAGCGAATGCCCTTGCCCTTGTAGGGCTCGGGCTTGCGCTGCTTGCGGATGATCGCCGCGACCTCGCCCACCACCTGCTTGGAGATGCCGCGGACGACGATGCGCGTGGGCAGCGGCACCTCGAAGTCGATTCCGTCGGGTGCCTCGATCTCCACCGGATGCGAGTAGCCGAGCGCCAGCACGAGCTTGCGGCCCTGGAGCTGGGCGCGATAGCCCACCCCCTGGATCTCGAGGCGCTTCTCGTAGCCGTTGGTCACGCCCTCGACCATGTTCGCGATCAGGCTGCGGGTGAGACCGTGCAGCGCGCGGTGCTCGCCGCGGTCGGTAGGCCGGCTGACAACGATCTGGCCGTCCTCCTGCTTGACGACCATGGCTGGGCTCACGCGCTCCTGAAGCTCCCCCTTGGGGCCCTTCACGCGCACGAGGTCCGGCTCGATGGCCACCTCCACCCCCGTGGGCACGGGGATCGGCTGCTTGCCGATACGACTCACGAGCCCGCCGTCACCAAACCCTTGCCACGAGCTCGCCGCCGACGCCCTCGCGGCGCGCGTCATGTCCCGACATCACGCCGCGCGAGGTCGAGATGATCGTCGTGCCCATGCCACCCTGGACCTTCGGGATGGTCGTGGCGGCCACGTAGCGGCGCCGCCCGGGCTTGGACATGCGCTGCATGCCCGAGATCACCGGCTGCCGGTTCTCGGTGTACTTGAGGCGCACCCGGAGGATGCGTCCCACCCGTCCGGGCTCGACCTCGAAGTCCTCGATGTAGCCCTGCTCCTGCAGGATCCGCGCAAGCTCCGCCTTGAAGGTGGAAGCGGGCATCTCGACGTCGTCGTGGTCGGCGTGCAGCCCGTTCCGTATGCGGGTCAGGAAGTCGGCGATGGGGTCGGTCTGGGACATCTACCAGCTCGACTTCGTGAGACCGGGGATCATTCCCTCGTGCGCGATCTCGCGCACGCAGATGCGGCAGAGCCCGAACTTGCGCAGGTAGGCGCGCGGGCGCCCGCACCGCTTGCAGCGGTTGTAGTTCCGTGTCTTGTACTTCGATCCGCGCTTCTGGCGGACCACCTGTGAAGTCTTGGCCATCTACTCCTCTTCGCCTTGCTGCTCGTCGCCCTCGGCCGCGTCTTCCTCGGTCGCGGCCGGCTTCTCGTAGGCCTCCGGGTTCTCTTCCTTCAACTGCTCCAGCGCCGCCTGCTCGGCCTCTGCCCGCAGGCGTGCCTCCTCCTTGCGCTGCTCCTCGGCTTCCGCCTCTTCGTCGGACGGCGCCTGTCCGGGCGCCCCCTCCTTGGCGAAGGGCATGCCGAGGTCGCGCAACAGATAGTAGGCCTGCTCGTCGGTGGCGGCCGATGTGGTGATCGTCACGTCGAGGCCGCGCACCTGATCGATCGCGTCGTAGTCGATCTCGGGAAAGATGATCTGCTCGCGAATTCCCATCGAGTAGTTGCCGCGACCGTCGAAGGAGCGCGGGTTGAGCCCGCGGAAGTCGCGGATCCGCGGGATCGCCACCGACGTGAGCCGGTCGAGGAACTCCCACATGCGCGCGCGCCGAAGCGTGACGCTCACACCGACGGGCATGCCGTCGCGGAGCTTGAACGCCGCGATCGACTTGCGCGCGCGGCGGACGCTCGGCTTCTGGCCGGCGATCGTGGCGAGCTGCTCGAGCGCGGCGTCGAGGACGTTCGAGTCCTGCTTGGCGTCGCCGACGCCCATGTTCAGCGTGATCTTCTCGATCTTGGGCGTCTGCATGATCGAGGTGAACCCGAACTGCTCCTTGAGCGCCGGGCGGATCTCCTTCTCGTAGCGCTCCTTCAAGCGCGGCGGCACGGCTGCCGTGGCCTCCATCAGTCGACCTCCTTGCCGGATCGCTTGGCCACCCGCACGCGCCGCCCGCCCTCGCGGGTGACCGCCACGCGGGTGGGCTGGTTCGAGTCGGGATCGAGCAGCATCACGTTCGACACGTGGATCGGGCCCTCGCGTTCCACGATCCCGCCGATCTCCTGGGCGCGCTGGGTGTCGCGCAGGGTGCGCGGCTTGGTGTGGCGCTTGACGATGTTGAGGCCCTCGACGTACACGCGCTCGCGCTTGGGCTCCACGCGCAGGACGCGACCGGTCTTGCCGCGGTCCTTGCCGGCGATCACCTTCACCTGGTCGTCGCGGCGGATGCGCATCAGAGCACCTCCGGGGCCAGCGAGACGATCTTCATGAAGTTGCGATCGCGCAGCTCGCGGGCCACCGGGCCGAAGATGCGCGTTCCACGCGGGTTGTTCTGGGCGTCGAGCAGCACCGCGGCGTTCTCGTCGAACGAGATGTAGGTGCCGTCGTCGCGGCCGAACTCCTTCTTGGTCCGCACCACAACGGCCTTGACGACCTCGCCCTTCTTAACGGACCCGTGCGGGATGGCCGCTTTGACGGTGCAGACGATCACGTCGCCCACCCCCGCGTAGCGCCGGCGCGAGCCTCCGCTGACGCGGATGCAGAGCACCTCCCGGGCACCCGTGTTGTCGGCGACCTTGAGCCGCGACTCCTGCTGGATCACCGAGCGCGCTCCACTACCTCTACGAGGCGCCAGCGCTTAAGACGGCTGAGCGGACGGCTCTCGATCAGGCGCACCGTGTCGCCGGTGTGAGCGTCGTTGGCCTCGTCATGGGCGTGCAGCGTGGACGACGTGCGCACGATCTTTCCGTAGCGCCGGTGCTGGCGGGCCATGTCCACGCGCACCGTGATCGTCTTGTCGGCCTTGTCGGAGACCACGATGCCCTGGCGCAGCTTCGCCCGGGCACCGCTCTTCGGCTCCTCCTCGACCAGCGGGGCTGCCTCGGCCGGGGGTGCGGCGGCGCGGCGCTCGCGCAGCTTTGCCCTGTAGGCGGTGCGATGACGTGCCTTCACCTTGCGCGCCTCGGCGCGCGCGGCAGCGCGCTCCTCGATCGTACGCGCGGGCTGCCCCTCGCCGGTGTGCAGCGAGCGTCGGCGGCGGCGGCGCTCCTTGGCCGAGAGCTGCTCCTCGGGCTCCGCGGGCTCGGCGGCGGGCTCGGGTGAAGCCTCCTCCACGGGAGCCTCGGTGGCCGCGGCGTCGTCCGCCGTCGCCTCCGGCGTCTGCTCTTCGTTCACGTTCTCTTCGTTCTCAACCATCAAGTCTCTGCCTTCTGCCTTCTGATCTCTGCCTCCACGTCGATTCCCCGCTCGCCGGCCACCGTCAGCCCGCGCGCGAGATCGCTCTTCGCCTGCCTCAGCCGCGCCGTGTTCTCGAGCTGCCCGGTCGCGTGCTGGAACCGGAGGTTGAAGACCTCCTTGCGGGCGTTGTCCACGAACTCCACCAGCTGCGGGTCCTCCAGGTTATGCACCTCAGCCGCTTTCGTCATCGTCACTGACCCGCTCCGTCGCGCGTGACGAACTTGGTCCTCACCGGCAGCTTGTGGCCGGCCAGGCGCATCGCCTCGCGAGCGAGCTCCTCCGGAACGCCGGAGAGCTCGAACATCACGCGGCCCGGCTTGACCACCGCCACCCAGCCCTCGGGGGTGCCCTTGCCGGATCCCATGCGGGTCTCGGCCGGCTTCTGGGTGTAGGGCTTGTCCGGGAAGATGTTGATCCAGACCTTGCCGCCGCGCTTGATGCGGCGCGTCATCGCGATTCGGGCAGCCTCGATCTGGCGGTTGGTCACCCAGCCGCGATCGAGCGACTTCAGCCCGTACTCGCCGAACTCCACGTTGGTGCCGCCCTTGGCAAACCCGCGCCTGCGCCCGCGGTGCTCCTTGCGCCACTTGACTCGCTTCGGTTGCAGCACGACTCAGCCGTTCCTCCCGCGACCGCCGCCGCCGGGTCCACGACCCCGGCCACCGCCGCCACCGCCGCCACCGCCGCCAGGACCGCCGCCGCGACCGCGCCCACCGGGGCCGCCGCCGCGTCCGGGACCGCCGCCGGCGCCAACCGCCTGCGGGGCCTCGAGGTCCGTCAGGTCCTGGGTGAAGCCCTTGGGCATGATCTCGCCCTTGTTGATCCACACCTTCACGCCGATGCGCCCGAAGGTCGTGCGCGCCTCGTAGAAGCCGTAGTCGATGTCCGCGCGCAGCGTGTGGAGGGGCACGCGGCCGTCCGAGTAGCCCTCGGTGCGCGCCATCTCCGAGCCGCCGAGGCGTCCGGACACCTGAATCTTGGCTCCCTTGGCGCCCGAGCGCATGGCGGACGTGAGCGCCCGCTTCATCGCGCGGCGGAACGCCACCCTGTTCTGGAGCTGCTCCGCTATCGACTGAGCCACGAGGTTCGCGTCGAGCTCGGGGCGCTTGATCTCGAGGATGTTGACCTTCACGGCCTTGCCGGTCATGCGGTGGAGCTCCTTGCGGAGCGCGTCCACCTCGGACCCGGACTTGCCGATCACGATCCCCGGCCGCGCCGTGTGGATGTTGACCTCGACCTCGTTCTTGTTCTTCTTGATCGTGATGTTCGACAGGCCCGCGTGCGCGAGCTTGTTCGTGATGTGCTCGCGGATGTGGATGTCCTCGAGCAGATAGTCGGAGAACTCACGCTCGTTGAACCAGGTCGACTTCCAGTCGTGGATGTAGCCGACCCGGAGGGACTCGGGGTGCACTTTGTGCCCCATGGCTACCTCCCCTTCCTTTCAGTCGTGGTCAGTTCGATGGTCATGTGACTCGTGCGCTTGAGGATCCGCGTGGCGCGCCCGAGGGCGCGCGGCCGGTAGCGCTTAATCGTCGGACCCTCGTCCACGTAGCACTTGCGGATGCGCAGCTCGTCGGCACCGAGCTCGTGCCCGGACTCGGCATTGGCCACCGCTGAGTTCAGAAGCTTGAGGATGTCCACGGAGACCGCCCGCGGGGCGTGGCGCAGCAGCGCCTGGGCCTGCTCGACCTCTTTCCCGCGGATGTGATCCATCACGAGGCGCGCCTTGCGCGGCGCGGTGCGCACGTAACGCGCACGGGCACGGACCACGATTTCGCCGTCCGGGGCCCGCTTGGCCGGGCGTCGCTCGGCTCCACCGGTCTCGGCGGAAGCGCGCCGGCGCCGCGCCGGCTTGTCCGCCGGCTTCTCGGCCGGCTCATCAGCGGCCTCGGCCTCGGGGGCTGCCTCCGGCGCATCGGACTCGGCGCCTCCCTGATCGTCCTCCTCCAGCCGCGCGACGAGCTCGGCCTTCTTCCCGCTCTTGGGCAAGCCACGCGCCTCGAGCTCCTCCTGGAGCTCGGCGACCTTGAGCGACTTCCAGCCGCCCTCGGGTGCGTCTCCGCCCGGCGGGGTCATCTCATCCTCACCCGATCGCCACCGGCGTGCGCGCGGAACACGCGCGTGGGGGCGAACTCGCCGAGCTTGTGGCCGACCATCGACTCGGACACGAACACGGGCACGTGCTTGCGCCCGTCGTGTACCGCGATGGTGTGACCGACCATGTCCGGGAAGATCGTGGACGTGCGGGACCAGGTCTTGACCATCTGCTTGGTGCCGGACTCGTTCATCCGCTCGATGCGCCGCATGAGGCGCTCCTCGATGAAGGGGCCCTTCTTACTCGAGCGCGACATGGATTAGCGCCTGCCCTTCTTGCCGCGGCGACGGCCGCGGACGATGTAGCGATCGGAGGTCTTGCGCTTCTTGCGCGTGCGGTAGCCGAGAGTGGGCACTCCCCACGGGGTGACCGGATGGCCGCCGGGCGTGTGGTGCGCCTCGCCGCCGCCGTGCGGGTGGTCCACCGGGTTCATGGCCACGCCGCGCGTCTGCGGGCGCTTGCCGCGGTGGCGCGAGCGTCCAGCCTTGCCCAGCTCCACGAGCTCGTGCTCGGCGTTGCCGAGCGCGCCGATCGTGGCCCGGCAGTCGCTCAGCACCAGGCGCATCTCGCTCGAGGGCAGCCGCAGGGTGGCGTATGTGCCCTCCTTGGCCACGACCTGGATCGAGGTGCCGGCCGAACGGCCGAGCTGGCCGCCCCTGCCGGGCGTCAGCTCCACGTTGTGGACGATGGTTCCCGTGGGGATCGCGCTCAGCGGCAGCGTGTTGCCCGGAGTGATGTCCGCGTCGGGACCCGAGGACACCGTGTCCCCCACCGAGATGCGGGCGGGCGCCAGGATGTAGCGCTTCTCGCCGTCCAGGTAGTGCAGCAACGCGATGTGGGCGCTGCGGTTGGGGTCGTACTCGATCGCGGCCACCGTGGCCGGCACGCCGTCCTTGCGGCGCTTGAAGTCGATCTTCCGGTACTTGCGCTTGGCCCCGCCGCCGCGATGGCGCGACGTGATGCGCCCGTGCGCGTTGCGCCCGCCGGACTTCTTGAGTCCTTCCGTGAGCGACTTCTCGGGCTCGGTCTTGGTGACCGCCTCGTGCTGGAGCCAGGTGGCGAAGCGCCTACCGGGGCTCGTGGGCTTGTGCTTCTTGATGGCCATCAGGCTCCGATCTCCTGGCCCTCGAACAGCTCGATGGTGTCCTCCTGGTGGAGAGTCACGATCGCCTTCTTCCAGCGCCGGCGGGTGCCGCTGCTGACGCCGCGGCGCTTGGGCTTGGGCTTGACCCAGGCCGTGCGGACGCCCTCGACGCGCACGCCGAAGATCTCCTCGATCGCCTGGCGCACCTGTGTCTTGTTGGCGCGTTCGTGCACGCGGAACGTGTACTTGTTGGCCGCGAGCAGGGCATAGCTCTTCTCCGAGACCACGGGCCGGAGGATCACCTGGCGGGCATGCATCAGGCAGCCTCCTCGCCGCGTGTGGAGCGGGCCTTGACGGCCAGACGCTCGATGGCCGCCTCGGACACCACGATGCGGGCGGCGCCGATCAGGTCGGCAACGCCCACCTGGTCCGCGCCGAGCACGCTCACGCCCGAGATGTTGCGGAAGGACTTGGCGCAGTTCTCTTCGCCCTCGACGAGCACCACCAGCACGCGGCCCTGGCCGTCGAGCGTGGCGAGCGCGGCCACCGCCTCCTTGGTGGAGGGGGTGTCCCAGGCGGAAGCGTCCACGCCCGCGATCGAGCCGCGGTCGGCGTGCAGCGCGAGCGCCGCGCGGAGCGCGCGGCGCGACGCCTTTCGGTTGACCTTCACGGTGTAGCTGCGCGGCTTGGGCCCGAAGGCCACGCCGCCGCCGGTCCGGTGCGGCACGGACAGGGCGCCGACACGGGCGCGGCCCGTGCCCTTCTGGCGCCAGGCCTTGGCGCCGGTCATGGAAACCTCGGCGCGCGTCTTGGTGGACGCCGTGCCGCGCCGGCGCGCGGCCAGCTCGGCGCGCACCACCTCGTGCACGAGCGGCCCGTGGAAGCTCTCGCTGAACACGTCGTCGTCGAGGGCGAGCTTGCCCTGCTTCTTGCCGATGAACGGCGCCTGCGGGGCGGCCATCAGACGTCCTTCCTGATCTCGACGACGCCGCCCTTGGGTCCGGGCACCGAGCCGCGGACGAACAGGAGGTTGTCGTCGGGCCGAACGTCCACGACCTCGAGGCCGCGCTGCGTGGCGCGCTTGTTGCCCATCTGGCCCGGGCCCCGGATGCCCTTGAAGACGCGGGCGGGGTCGGCGGAGGCGCCGATCGAACCCGGCGCACGAACGTTGTGCGAGCCGTGCGACACCGGGCCGCGGTGGAAGTTGTGGCGCTTGATGGTTCCCGCGAAGCCCTTGCCCTTCGAGACGCCGGCGACCTTGACGGTCTCGCCCTTCTCGAAGACGGCGTCGACCTTCAGCTCCGCGCCCACCTCGAGCTCGCCGGCCTCGCCCCGGAACTCGCAGAGGTGGCGGAGGTTCCCCACGCCCGCCTTCTGGAGATGGCCGCGGCGCGCCTTCTGGAGCTTCTTCTCGGAGATCTCGCCGAACGCCACCTGAATGGCGTCGTAGCCGTCGCGCTCGGCGCGCCGGATGGCGGTCACGAAGCAGGGGCCCGCCTCGATCACGGTCACGCGCTCCACGTGGCCGTCATCGGTGTCGAACACCTGCGTCATTCCCAGCTTGCGTCCCAGCATGCCGGCCATCAGATCAGCTGGATCTGGATGTCCACGCCTGCGGGCAGGTGAT
>CAWEPQ010000011.1:0-29068 GCA_963811055.1 uncultured Thermoleophilaceae bacterium | reverse complement strand
GGCTGAGCCGGCCGCGGCACCCCAGGAGTTTCGAGAAGCCCCGCTCCGGCGGGGCTTCTTCGTGGTAGAAAGCGCCGTCGTGACCGCCCCCATCGACTTCGACGCCTTCGACGTCCTCACATTCGACTGCTACGGCACGCTGATCGACTGGGAGACCGGGCTGCTTGCCGCGATGCGGCCGGTGGTCGAGGCGCACGGCGTGAGCGCCACCGACGACCAGCTGCTCGAGACCTATGCCCGGCACGAGGCGGAGCTGGAGGCCGGCGAGTACCTGCGCTACCGCGAGCTGCTCGGGCGGGCGCTCCAGGGAGTGGGGCGCGACCTCGGCTTCGAGCCCACCGCGGCCGAGGTGGAGACGATCGGCACGTCGGTGGGCGACTGGCCCGCGTTCGAGGACTCGGCGGAGGCGCTGTCGCGGCTGCACGAGCGCTACAAGGTCGCTCCGATCACCAACTGCGACGACGACCTGTTCGCCGAGTCGGCCAAGCGGCTGGGCGTGGACTTCGACTGGGTGATCACCGCCCAGCAGGCGCGGAGCTACAAGCCGAGCAGCCGCAACTTCGAGCTCGCGTTCGAGACGATCGACGCGCCGCGCGAGCGCATCCTCCACGTCGCGCAGAGCCTCTTCCACGACCACGTGACGGCCAAGCAGCTCGGGATGACCTCCGTCTGGATCGACCGCCGTCACGGCCGCGAGGGCTCGGGGGCCACGCCGCCCGTCGAGGCCAAGCCCGACCTGACGCTGCCGGACATGCGCTCGCTGGCCGATCTGGCCGGCGTCTAGTGACCTGAGCGGAAGTTCGGCATCAGCTTCCAGGCCGGCTGGGCGTGGCTGACGGCGCGTCCAGACGCCAGGAAGGTGCGCTCGAACTGACGACTCAGGTCACTACTAGAGCAGCCAGGCGATCAGCAGGATGATCAGGGCGATGCCCAGGCCGACGCCTGTGATGCTGAGCGGCACGTGGCTGCGCCAGTACTCGGGCCGGGCGCGATCCGCGGAGTGCCGTCCCTCCGGCGGCTCGCCCACCCAGTCGTCCTCGTCGCGGTAGGTCACCCGTCCAACGTAGCCGGAACCACGGTTGGCTTCCCGTCAATTGGGTACGCGGACACCTTCGACCCGAAAGCGAAAGAGGAACAAGATGGCGGAACCCAACGTCCGCGACGCAAAGCTGATCCAGTACCTGAACGAGGCCTACGGCAAGGAGAAGGAGCTCGAGGTGGCGCTTGAGGCGCACATCGCGATGACCACCAAGCCGCCGTACAAGAAGCGCCTCAAGGAGCACCTCAAGGAGACCAAGGCGCACGGTCGCGCGGTCTCGAAGCGCATCAAGCAGCTCGGCGGCAAGGCCGAGGCCGTGACCCTTCCCGGCCCGGACTCCGTGGGCGAAGCGGCGTCGAAGGTCGCCGAGGTCGCATCGAAGGGCCTCGCCGCGGCCAAGGGACCGCTGCACGCGATCCGCGGCACCGGTGAGAACGAGAAGATGCTGAAGAACGCCAAGACGGAGTATTGGAACGAGTTCGAGGAGATCGCTACCTACAGCGCGATCGAGTCGCTCGCCGAGTCCGTGGGCGACAAGGAGACCGCCAAGCTCGCCAAGTCGATCCGCCGCGAGGAGGAGCGCATGGCGAAGTTCCTCGAGAAGCAGATCCCGTCGCTGGCCAAGGGCGTGGCCACCGAGGAGATCCCGGCGGCCGAGCGCCGTCGCCCGCGCGCGTCGAGCACGCGCCGCTCGACGGCCAGCCGCAGCAGCAACGGTGCTTCGGCGAACGGCTCATCCCGTTCGGCCCGTAAGCCGGCCGCCGCAGGCGCCGGTTCGCGGAAGCGCTCCAGCCGCTAGAGCGCCCCTCATGCGTCCCGCTCACGGCGGTAGGCTCGCGCCGTCGTGAGCGGGCAGCGCAGCAGCGGCCGGCAGGAATCGGAGGACGAGCGGCTCGACCGCAACCTCCAGGAGCTGCTCGGCGAGCTGCGGGTGATCCTCCCCGGCGTGCAGGTGCTGTTCGCGTTCCTGCTGGTGGTGCCGTTCAACCAGCGCTTCGAGGACGTCAGCACGTTCCAGAAGTACCTCTACCTGGCGACCCTGCTGTGCGCGGCGACTGCCTCGGCCTGCCTGATCGCGCCGTCGATCCACCACCGGATCACCTTCCGGACACAGGACAAGGAGTACCTCGTGGCGCGCGCCAACCGGCTGACGATCGTGGGTGGGGTGTTTCTCGCAACCGCGATGACCGGGGCGATCTGGCTCATAGCCGGCTACCTCTACGGGGACGCGATCACCGCCGTGGCCGCGGCCGGCGTGGCCGTCACGTTCGCCATCCTCTGGTACGTCGTGCCGCTCAGGCGGCTGCGCCAGCAGCGCTGAAGCGTACGGACCTACTGGTAGTTTCGACCGTCTGGACGCGACCGGTACACGCACCGCGGCGGACCGGCGGCGGGCATTTTCTCTGACTCCTCCGTCCGTACGGGCCGCAGGAGTGTCGAAGGGATTCCGCCTGCCGCATCAGCGCTACTCCACGCTGAAGGAACGGGCACTCCATCCGTTCACGGCGCGCACCCACGAGAAGCTGCGGGCGCTCGAAGACGTGAGCTTCGAGGTGGGCGAGGGAGAGTTCTTCGGGATCGTCGGGCGCAACGGCTCGGGGAAGAGCACGCTCCTCAAGTGCCTGGCCGGCATCTACGGGATCGACTCCGGGGAGATCTCCGTGGCCGGTCGCATCTCCCCCTTCATCGAGCTCGGCGTGGGCTTCAACCCTGAGCTGACCGCCCGCGACAACGTCCTGATCAACGCGATCATGCTCGGCCTCACGCGCAACGAGGCCAAGCAGCGCTTCGACACGATCATGGACTTCGCCGAGCTGAACGAGTTCGTCGACCTTCCCCTCAAGAACTACTCGTCGGGCATGGCCGTGCGCCTGGGCTTCGCCGTGGCCATCGAGGTGGATGCGGAGATCCTGCTGGTGGACGAGGTGCTGGCCGTGGGCGACGTGTCGTTCCAGCAGAAGTGCTTCGACGAGTTCGACTCCATGCGCGCTCAGGGCCGGACCATCCTGTTCGTGACCCATGACATGGGCACGGTCGAGCGCTTCTGCGATCGCGCCATGCTCCTCGAGCGCGGCCGGGTGCACGCGATGGGCGACCCGGAGGAGATCTCCCAGCGCTACAGCGAGGTGAACTTCGGAGTGACGCCGGGTGCGGGCGGCATGCTCGAGGGGGCGGAGGCGCGCGTGCGGAGCGCGTGGTGCGAGGACGGCTCGGGCGAGCGGACACTGAGCTCCGCGCAGGGAGAGCGCTGCGCCGCGTGCTTCGAGATGGAGGTGCTGGAGCCGCTCGACCAGGCGGCGTTCAGCGTGACGTTCCGCAACGAGGCCCGTCACACCGTCTTCGTCGCGACCAGCGGCGCCGACGCGATCCCCGGTCCGTTCGACGCGGGTGAGCGCGTGACGGTGCGCTTGAGCTTCGAGAACTGGCTGGCACCGAACCGCTACACGCTCACGCCCACGGTGTCGGAGTCCGGCCCGCCCCCCCGGGCGGTGGTGGCCACGAGCGGACCGCCGCGCGTGATCGACGAACGCGCCGACATGGCCGCCCTTCTGGTGGAGGGGCCGAGCTGGACCGGCGGCGTGACGGACCTGCCGAGCGAGTTGGAGATCAGCCGCGGATGACCGGCAGCGAGCAGGCGGTCGTGGCCTCCTATCGCGGTCCGTCGGCCGTGGGCGACGACCTGCGCCGCTTCGTGAGCCTCACGTGGATGCTCGCCGTCACGGACTTCAAGCTCCGCTTCTTCGGCTCGGTGCTCGGCTACTTCTGGACGCTCATGCGGCCGCTGCTGCTGTTCGGGATCCTCTACTTCGTCTTCACCGAGGTGGTGAAGCTCGGCGAGGACGTCAAGCACTACCCGGTCTACCTGCTCTCCTCGATCGTCCTGTTCACGTTCTTCTCGGAGACCACAAGCCGCGGGGTCACCGCGCTCGTGGAGCGCGAGAACCTGCTCCGCAAGGTGCGCTTCCCCCGGCTCGTGATCCCGCTGTCGGTGGCCCTCCACTCCCTTTTCAACCTCGGCCTCAACCTGATCGTGGTGTTCACGTTCGTGCTCGCCTCGGGAATCGAGCCCATGCTCAGCTGGCTCGAGCTGATCCCGCTGGTGGCGCTCCTCGTGCTCTTCGCCACCGGCGTGGCCACAGGGCTGTCGGCGCTCTATGTCCGCTACCGCGACATGCAGCCGATCTGGGAGGTGGCGCTGCAGATCCTCTTCTACGCGTCGCCGATCATCTACGTCGCGACGTTCCTGCCGAACAACATCGAGCGGGAGGCGATGGCCAACCCACTCTCCGCCATCTTCACCCAGGTGCGGCACGCTGTGATCGACCCCGACGCACCCACCGCGGCCACCGTGATCGGCGGCACGTGGCGGTTGATCCTCCCACTGGGCGTGATCGCGCTGACGTTCGTGGTCGGGCTCTGGATCTTCACGCGCGAAGCCCCGCGGATCGCGGAGGACCTGTGAGCGAGCAGGATCCGCTGCGCGCGCGCCTCGACGGGCTCGAGCGCGAGCACGCCGATCAGATCGCCCGGGCCCACGACGCGCTAGCGGCCGCGCAGGAGCGCAGCTACTGGCTCGACCGCTGGAACCTCGACCTCAACGCCCTCATGGAGCGGCCCGGGGCCGGCCGCTTCCGCGCCGCCCTGCGCGGCGCCCGTGAGGTGGCCCGCCTGGCCAAGCGGGCACGGGTGCAGGTGGCCGGGGCTCCCGCCCGTATGCGCGCGGCCCGCGACGAGCCCGACTGATGGCCACCGTCTCCGTGGTCATCCCCGTGAAGGACGGAGCCGAGACGCTCGGGCCCCTGCTCGAGGCGCTCCGGGCCGAGCGCCCCGACGAGGTGCTCGTGATCGATTCCGGGTCGCGCGACGGCTCGCTGGAGCTGGCGCGCGCCGCCGGCGCCGAGGTGCTCTCGATCGCGCCCGAGGATTTCGGCCACGGCCGCACGCGCAATCTCGGAGCCGAGCACACCTCGGGCGAGCTGATCTGCTTCCTGACCCAGGACGCCGTGCCGCTTCCCGGCTGGCTCGACGCGTACCGCCGCGCCTTCACCGTGGGCGAGCGGGTGGGGGCCGCGTACGGGCCGCACCTCCCGCTCGAGGAGACGAGCCCGATGATCGCCCGTGAGCTGGCCGAGTTCTTCGCGTCGTTCGCCCCCAACGGGCACCCGGTGGTCCAGGGCCCGGGCGACGCCGTGTTCCTCTCGAACGTGAACGCCTGCTATCGCCGCGACTGCTGGCAGGAGATCCGCTTCCCGGATGTGCCCTACGCGGAGGATCAGGCGTTCGCCCGCGCGATGCTCGCCGCGGGCTGGACCAAGGTGTACGAGCCGGGGGCGGCCGTGCTGCACGCCCACGACTACGGCCCGGTGGAGTTCATGCGCCGCTACTTCGACGAGTACCGGGGCCTGCGGGAGACGCTCGACCACGTGGAGCCGCTCACTCCGCGGAGCGTGCTCGGCGTGACCAGGCGCCAGGTTGCGGCCGACCGGCGCTGGATGCGCGAGCGCTCGTGGCCGCCCGCCAAGCGCGCGCGGTGGACCGCCCGCTCGGCCCTCCACCACTCGAGCCGCCAGCTGTTCGCCGGCCTGGGCTCGCGCGCCGACCGGCTGCCTGCCCGTGTGCGCCGCGCGATCTCGCTGGAGGGGCGCGGCGGCGCCGACGAGGGACCCCAGACGGTGGCGCCACGGCTGGCAGCGCCGATCTGGGAGGAGGTGGCGCGTCTGTCGAAGGAGGGGCCGGCCCCCCTCGAGTCACCCGTGCCGGGCATGGCGAGCCGCGAGCGGCTGCACGTGGCCGTGGTCATCCCGCCGTTCGGACGCGGCAGCGGCGGGCACAGCTCGATCTTCCAGATCGTGCACTGGCTCGAGCGGATGGGGCACACCTGCACGCTCTGGATGTTCGACCCGCTCGGGCGCCACGCCACGGAGCGGGCGTCCGTGCTGCGGCACCGGATCGTCACCGAGTTCGTTCCGATCCGGGCGCCGGTGTTCAAGGGCTTCGCCGAATGGCACGGGGCGGACGTGGTTGTGGCCACCGGCTGGGAGACCGTCTACCCCACCCTGCTGCTCGGCGGCTGCCGCGCCCGCGCCTATCTCGTGCACGACCACGAGCCCGAGTTCTTCGGCACCTCCGTCGAGCGGCTCTGGGCGGAGCGCACCTATCACGAGGACCTCTATCCGATCTCGAGCAGCGTCTGGCTGCAGCAGCTGATGCGCGACCGCTACGGCCACGACGGCTCGGCGTTCCGCTTCGGCGTGGACCACGAGGTGTACCGGCCTCGCGACGTGACACGGCGGCGCGACACGGTCCTGTTCTACGGGCGCGACGTGACGCCGCGCCGCGCCGTGCCGCTCGGCCTGCTGGCGCTGCACGAGCTTCGGCGCCGCCGGCCCGACGTGCGCATCGTGATCTTCGGCAGCGAGCGGCCGCTCGACACGAGCTTCGCGCACGAGTTCCTCGGCATCGCGAGCCCGGAGGCGCTCGCCCGCGTGTACTCCGAGGCCACCGTGGGCCTGTGCCTCTCTATGACCAACTACTCGCTGATCCCCCAGGAGATGATGGCCTGCGGCCTCCCGTGCGTGGACCTGGCCGGCGGCAGCCCCGAGGCGGAGTTCGGCACGAATGGGCCCGTGGAGCTCGCGGAGGCGGGCCCCGATGCGCTCGCCGACGCGGTCGAGCGGCTGCTCACGACCGAAGACCTCTGGCGCCAGCGCTCGGAGGCCGGCCTGGCGTTCGTGCGCGACGCCGACTGGGAGCACGCTGGCCGCCAGGTGGAGCAGGGACTGCGCGGCGCCCTCGCCAGGCGCGAGGCAGCGCTGCTCGCCGGTCAGCCGTAGAAGCGGGAGATCACGAGCAGCTGGGCGAACAGCCCGTGCATCGCCGCCAGCGCCACCAGCAGCGCGCCGACGGACCTGCCGAAGCGGCGGCCCGCACCGATCGCCGCGCCGGCCACGACAGCGGCGTAGAGCGGCAGGAACGGCAGGAGGTAGCGCGCCTGCTCGAACTCGAAGCCGGTGCTCTGGCGGTAGCGAACCCCGAGCACGCCGATCGAAACGAGGATGCCGAACACGAGCGCGGCGTACGTGAGGATCTCCGCCAGCCGGCCGCGCAGCGCGGCCCTGCGACGGAACAGAGCGGTCCCGGCGAGGAGCACGATCGGAATGGTCACCAGCAGCGACACCCGGTAGACCCAGAGGTCGAACGTGGTGTCGAGCCAGCCGAACTCGCCGATGAACCCGCGGTACCACGTCTCCCACCCGGGGAAGTGGAAGAACTCGGCGTCCATACCCGGGAGTCGCGGCAGGTAGAGCTGCCAGGTGTAGTTCAGCTGGTCGACGAGCGTGATCGCGTCGGACGCGTGCGAGCCCGTGCCCGCGGCCGTGCGCGCGGCGATGCCCACCCCTCCGCCCCATGCGGTGCGATCCCAGACCAGCTCGTTGAGCGCCACGTAGACCAGCGCCACGGCGCCCGGGATGGCGCACGCCGCCGCCGCGCCGAGCCCGGCGGGGCGCAGGGATGCACCGCGGCGCCCGCGCCACACGAGGAGCGCTACGCCCAGGAGCACCCCGGGCAGCAGCGCGATGAAGTTGAGCTTGGCGAGCAGGCCCACGGCCAGCGCGGCTCCGATCACGGCGCCGCGCCCCGGGGTGAGTCCGTGCCGGAAGGCGCGCGCGAGCGCCCAGAACAGGGCGGCCGAGGCCGCGAAGAAGAGGGTGTCTGGAGTGATGCCGCTGCCGGTGAAACCGAACAGCGGCTGGAACGCGACCGCGAGCGCCCCCACCGTGGCCGCCCAGGGCTCGCTGGGCACCAGCTCGCGCAGGAACAGATAGACGAACATCACCGTGGCCGCGCAGAGCAGGGCGGACATCAGGCGCATCAGCCAGACGCGCTCGAGCAGGCCGCGCCACGGGGAGGCGAGGTATCCGATCGTCTCGTACGCGTAGAAGAGCGGCGGCTGGCTCGAGCTCTCCGCGGTGCCGCCGCCGCTCACCCGGCTGCGGTCGGCCCCGTTGGCGATCTGGATCCCGCGCTGCTGGGCCTCCGTGTACACGGGACGGTCGCGCGCGCTTCCCACCACCTGGTTGAACCGCAGCGCGTCCAGCACTCCCGCCTCCTCGGCGGAGAAGACGCTGGCGCCCGGCTTGTTCGGGATGCGCCCCGTCTCGGCGAGCTGCTGGAGGTAGGCCACGTGCACCGTCTCGTCCGGCACGTGGAAGGGGGGCGTGACGAGCGACCACACGAGCGCGTTGGCGAACGCGATCAACGCGCACCAGCGGGCCGCCGCCGGGATCCTCCTCACGCGCGCAGCTCCCGCAGGAGCAGCCGGCCGGCCAAGAGCCAGGCCAGCAGGAGCACGAGCGCCGCGATCGGGAGCAGCCACGCCCCGAACGCGTTGGCCTTGCCGTAGCCGAAGCGCCGCGCCACGGTGGGAAGCCGGTCGAGCCAGGTCTCGCTCCCGGGCCGCAGCCACTCGAGCCGCATGAGGCCGTGGGACCCGAACAGGATGGTCTGCCCGCTGCCCTCTATCCGTACGCAGACCCGGGCCGTGCGCGCCACCCTGTTAACCGGCCTGAGCGGCACCACCACGTGGCCCTGGCTACCGCCGCCGGGGAGGCTCCCGGCGAGGACCCGGCGGCCCTCGCTCGTCGCGGTGACCACAACCCTCGGCGTGGGCCGGCCACTGGTGCCCAGCAGGATCCGGACCCGGTCCGTGTCCGCCGGCAGCGGGGTGTCGCGCTGGCAGAGCACGCCGTCGCCGTTGATGTCCTTGACGGGCCCGACCTCCAGCACGTAGTTGCTCCCCGACTGGCGCGGCTTCGAGTCCGTGAGGACGATGCCGAGCGCCGCGAGCAGCAGCAGCGAGCCCGCCGCAACCGCGGCGACGACCCCGAGCCGCATTCCTAGTCGCGGCGGCGCAGGCCGAGGATCGAGAGGAGGAAGGACGAGAAGAAGATCTGGACGCCGACGATGAACAGCGTGGCCGAGAGCAGGGCCAGCCGCTCCTCGGACAGGGCGCCGAAGCCGCGGTCCACCCAGATGCCCACGATCACGGCCGCGATCCCCAGCCCGCCCACGATCAGAGCGCCGCCCAGGATAAGCCCGTGCTCCAGCCGGTAGCGGGCGCGCATTCGGTCGAACCAGGGGTCACGCTCGGCCATGAAGTAGGTGCCGTAGGCATGCGCGCACAGACCGAGTCCCACCACCTGGGTGCCCACGATCATCAGGAGCGCGCCGGCCACCATCGTGTGCAGGTCCCACGCGCGGCCGAACACGCTCAGCTGGAGAAGGACCGTGAGCGAGATCAGCGTGCCGAACAGCGCCATCAGCGCGCCCGGGATCACGAAGAGGTGGGTGGGGCTGTGCACCAGGAGAAAGCGCAGGTGGCGCCATCCGTCGCGGAAGCTCGACAGCTTCGACACGCCGGCGCGCGGGCGGTACTCGATGGGGAACTGCCTGATCTCGAGGTTCTCCTTGGAGGCCCTGATCACCATCTCCGAGGCGAACTCCATACCGGTGGAGCGCAGGTCCAGCCGGGTGAGCACGTCGCGGCGGATCCCGCGCATGCCGCAGTGGGCGTCCTTGACCCCGGTCCGGTAGAAGAGGTTGAGCACACGGGTGAGCACGGGGTTGCCCACGTAGCGGTGAAGCCACGGCATCGCCCCGGGGTGGATGTTGTCCATCCGGTCGCCCACCACGAAGTCGGCACCCTCCTCGAGCTCGCGCACGAACCGGGGGATCTCCTTGAAGTCGTAGGTGAGGTCGGCGTCCACCATCACGATGTAGCGGCCACGTGCGGCCGCGAAGCCCGCCAAATAGGCGCTGCCGTAACCGCGCTGGCTCTCGTCCACCACGATGGCGCCCGCCCGCCTGGCCAGCTCGCCGCTGCCGTCGTCGGAGCCGTTGTCGGCCACGATCACCTCGCCGCGGATGGCACCGGCGTCGAGACCGGCGCGCGCCAGCGCCACGCACGCCTCGATGTTCCCCGCCTCGTTGAGGCAGGGGATCACGACCGACACGAGCGGCTCTTGCTCGGAGGCCTCCGCGGAGGTGCTCGGAAGCTGGGTCGCCTGGCTGGGGCTCATTGGCGGGGGCGGCCTTCCAAGGAGGCGGCCGCGTTACCTGGAAACACGCACCCGAACCGGAAAGCTCGCTCGGCGGGCCATCGTAGCGAACACCCAGGAGGGCTAACCGGGGTTTTCCGCGCTACATGGCGCGATTCATGAGCACCAGCGTGTCGTTGCGAAACGACGTGGAGAACCCGTCGAGCACCGGGCCGGGCCGTTCCGAGGTCTCCAGGTAGACCGCGCGGACGCGGCCCAGGAGCTCCGGCCGGACCGCCGCCAGGAGCTCCAGCTCGGTGCCCTCGGTGTCGATCTTGAGCACGTCGATTCGCTCGTGCTTCTCGAGGGCGTCGTGGAGCACCTCGTTGATGCCCACCGAGCTCAGCTCGATCGTGCGGCCGGTGGCCACGCCGATCCCGCCGTAGCGGCCCGTGTCCTCCACGCCGAAGCTCACGGGGCCGGCGGCGGCTGCCACCGCTGCCTCGAACAGGGTGTAGCGCTCCTCGTGCCCCGCCAGGTTGAGCCTCAGTCGCTCGACGTTGCGCGGCACCGGCTCGTAGAGCAGGCACTCGCACCCGGGATTGCGGGTGAGGAAGTAGAGCGCGCTCAGGCCGATGTTCGATCCCACGTCCAGCACCGTCCGCACGCCGGGCTCGGACTCGTAGTCCTCACGGCAGAAGATCTCGTTCACGGTGAACATGTCGTGGCTGCTGTAGAGCGTGGGCGCCACCACTCCCGCCGGCGTGCGCACCGGGCAGCGGTACGGATACTCGCCCCGGCCGAGGAAGTAGCGCCGCACCGCCTGCCCGAGCTGCGGGTACACGCGCGCCATCCGCCAGAGCGCGCGGTAGTTGCGGACACGGAGGATCTCCCTCGCGACCATGGAGCGGCTGCGGCCTCCGAGCATCGGTGCGCTGAGGCTACCGGCGCCGGTGACTGGTTCAGCGGAAGCACCCGGCTCGGCCGGGTGCGCACCGATTTGTTATTCCTCCGGCGGCCATGCGGATCTGCCTTGTCTACGACTGCCTGTTCCCGTACACGATCGGCGGAGCCGAGCGTTGGTACCGGGAGCTCGGGCAACGCCTGGCGCGAGACGGCCATTCGGTCACCTACCTCACGCTCCGCCAGTGGGAGCGCTCCGAGCAGCCCGACCTCCCCGGCGTGCGCGTGGTCGCCGTGGGGCCGCGGCTCGACCTGTACCGCGACGGGCGCCGGCGGATCGCGCCGCCGCTCGTGTTCGGGGCCGGGGTACTGGCGCACCTGCTGCGCCACGGCAGGGACTACGACGTGGTGCACACGGCCTCGTTCCCCTACTTCTCGCTGCTGGCGGCCGCGGCGGTGAGGCGGCTCGGCGGGTTCCGGCTGGTAGTGGACTGGCACGAGGTGTGGTCGCGCGACTATTGGCGCGAGTACCTCGGGCGAGCCGGCACGCTTGGCTACGCGGTCCAGCTGCTCTGCGCACGCGTGCCCCAGCGCGCGTTCTGCTTCTCGCGCCTGCACGCCGAGCGGTTGCGCGGCGAGGGCCTGCGCAGCGAGCCGCAGCTCCTGCTCGGCGAGTACGCCGGCCCGCTCGAGCGGCCGCGTCCCGAGCCGGCCGAGCCGGCGCTGGTGTTCGCCGGGCGCCACATCCCGGAGAAGCGCGTGCCCGCGCTGGTGGAGGCGATGCCGGCGCTGCGCGAGCGCGCGCCGGACCTGCGCCTCGACGTGTTCGGCGACGGGCCCGACCGGCCCGAGGTCGAGCGCCGCGTGGCCGCGCTGGGCCTCCAGGACGTGGTGAGCGTGCACGGGTTCGTGGACTCGGACCAGGTGGAGCAGGCCCTGCGCCTCGCGCTCTGCATGGTGCTGCCGTCGCAGCGCGAGGGCTACGGGATGGTGGTGGTGGAGGCGGCCGCCGCCGGCACGCCGAGCGTGGTGGTGGCCGGCCCGGACAACGCTGCCGTGGAGCTGATCGAGGACGGCGAGAACGGCTTCGTGGCGCGCTCGACCGCTCCGGGCGACCTGGCTGAGGCGATCATGAAGGTGCGTGAGGCGGGCCCGGCGCTGCGCGAGCGGACCGCCGGCTGGTTCGATCGCAACGCGCAGTCGCTCTCGCTCGAGTCCTCGCTCGAGACCGTGCTGGCCGCCTACCGGTCGAGCAGCTCGGCGAAGACCGCGCCCATCTCAGCCAGGTAGCGGTCCCGCGAGAACTCCGTCTCCACTCGCTCCCGGCCGAGCGCGCCGCGGCGAGCCCGCTCCACGGGGTCGGCTGCCAGGCCCGCGATCGCCTCGGCCAGCGCGGCCACGTCCCCGACGGGCACCACCACTCCTGCGGAGCCCACCGCCTCCGGGTTGCCCACGCCGTCCGACACGATCACCGGGAGCTCGTGCGCCATGGCCTCCAGCACCGCCAGGGCCTGGCCCTCGCGCTCGGAGGGCAGGACGAACACGTCCGCGGCGCCGTAGAGGAGATGTGCGTCCGAGCGAAAGCCGAGCGGTCGCACCGCCGCCCCGGCTCGGTCGCCCACCGCCGCGGTGAGCGGGCCGTCGCCCACCACGAGCAGCACCACCGGGGCGCCCCTCGACACCGCCAGCTCCGCCGCCGCCACGGCGTCGAGCGGGCGCTTGCGCTCCTCGAGCTGGCCGATGTAGAGCACGGCCACCGCGTCGTCCTCCAGCCCGAGCGCGGCGCGCGCCGCCTCGCGAGCGCCGGCGTCCCGCGGCGGGGGGAGCTCGGTTCCGTTGAGCACCAGCCGCAGCCGCGCCCGCGGATCGAGCGCGGCCAGCTCGTCCATCTCGGGCTGTGAGCTGCACAGGACCACGTCCGCCGCACCCAGCACCCCCCGCATGCGCCGCCGCACCAGCGCCCCGGGCGCGCCGCCGGCGCGGCGCAGGAGGTGCAGCCCGTGCGTGCCCACCGCGGCGGGCCTGCGGCGGAGGGCCGGCAGGGCGATCATCGCCGCGGCGTCACCGACCACGTGGAGGACGTCGGCGGCGTCCGCGCGGCCGCGGAGCCGAAGCCGCCCGCGGGCGATCGAGGTGACCGCGCGGAGCGGCTCGCGTGCCTCGCTGAGGTGGATCCGCTCGTGCTCGAATGCGTCGAGCTCCCCGAGCAGATCGACCAGCGCCTCGCCCCCGCCACCCTCGTGGGGAAGGATGTGGAGGACGCGCGGCATCCGTGTCAGGCAGGCTACCCGGCCGTGGCCCGCGACGATTCCGTCTCCCGTGTGAGCATCGCCCGCGGCACCTTCATCGGCTTCCGGGCGGATGTGGCCACCGCGGTCTCCGCCCTGCTGATGAGCGTGATCGTGGCACGGGGGCTCGGCCCCGAGAACCGCGGCGTCTTCTTCCTGGCGCTGCTGGTGGCGTCGGTGATCGCGCTCGTGGGCAATCTCGGACTGAGCACGGCGAGCATCGTGTTCGCGGCCACACGCGAGATCCCGCTGGCTCAGCTTCACGGCATCGCGCTCCTGTTCAGCTTTGGCGCGGCGCTGGCCGGAGCGGCGGTGCTGCTGGGCGCGGAGGAGTTCTGGACCTCCGAGGTGCTCAAGGGCCTGAACACGGTCACGATCGTGCTCCTGTGCCTGGGCATCGCCCCCACCCTCTATGCGCAGATAGCCCAGGCCCTCCTGACGGGCCTCGGGCGGATTCCGTACGTGTCCGCCGTGCGAATCGCGGTGGCGGTGGCCAACCCGATCATCCTGATCCCGGTGGTGGTGATCTCGAACGACCCGGACTGGGCCGTTGGGGCATGGCTCGTGGTGATGGCCGGCAACGCCCTCGCTCTCGGCGTGTACCTGTTCCGGCGCGTGGGGCGCCCGGCGCGACCCGAGGCGCACGTGCTGCGCCGGGTGGTGTCCTTCGGCACCCGCGGCTACGTGGGCACCGTGGCGCACCAGGGCTTCCTGCGCGTGGACGTCTTCTTCATCAGCGCGCGCTTCGGCCCCGGCCTGGTGGGCATCTACTCGCTGGCCTCGGTGTTCGCCGAGCAGATCTCCCTGCTCGGCAAGGCCGTGTACGGAGCCAGCGCCCGGAGCATCGGTGAGCTCGACACCGACAGCTCCGCACAGCTGACGGCGCGCATCGTGCGGCTGCTCGTGACGCTGATGGTGCCCGTGGCGATCGTGCTCGCGGTCCTGGCCAAGCCCGGGTTCCCGTTGGTGTTCGGCGAGGACTTCGAGGACGCTGCGCTCCCCTTCGCGCTGCTCCTGCCGGGCACGATCTGCCTGGCGCTCTGGTACGTGGTGGGCCTCTACATCATCTCCTCGCTGCGCCGGCCGGGCACCACGTCGCTGATCCAGGGCGGTGCCCTGATCGCCAGCCTGCCGCTCTACTACTTCGCCATCCGTGCCTGGGACATGACCGGCGGCGCGCTCGTGTCCTCCGCCACCTACATGGCGGTGCTCGGGTGCGGCGTGGCGATCATCGTGGCCAACTCGTCGGTCCGGATGCGCGATCTGGTGCCCGGCACCAAGGACGCCAGGGCACTGGTTGACTTCGGCCGCAGCGCGCTGTCCGGGAGAAGCGGTGGCTGAACCGGTTCTGCTGCTGGTCCACGCCCTCGCCCCGCCCACGCCGGGCGGCACGCCCGTGATCCTCCACCGGCTGCTGAGCGGGCTCGAGCACTGCCGCGTGGACGTGGTGACCGACCGCGCGCTCGCCGCACGCGTCCGCGCCGGCGGGCCGCTGGTGCTCTCCGGGCGCTACCGCTACGTGCCCAAGCTCCCGGCCCCGCCCGCCCGCCTGCTCCAGGGAGCCTTCGCGTACGCCAACGCGCTGCTGGCCGTGGGCGCCGGCGTGAGGGCGGCGCTCGCCGCCCGCCCGCGCGACACGCGCTGGGTGCTGTCGGTGGTGGACGGCGGGTTCTCGCCGATCGCGGGAGCGCTGGCCGCGCGGCTGTCGGGGCGCCCGCACCTGCTGATGGCGTTCGACCTCTGGGACGAGAACGCATACAGCCCGGCCGAGCGCCGGCTCGGGCGCCTGCTCGAGCGCCGCATCGTTCAGCGCTCCGCCGCGGTGGTCGTGTACTGCGAGAAGGCCGCCGAGCACTACCGCGCCAAGCACGGCGCGCACTGCGAGGTGATCGCCACGCCGATCGACCTGCCCTGCGAGTCCGTGCCCGCGCCGGCCGCGGCTGCCGAGCCGGGCGAGGTGCTGATCGCAGGCGCGGTCTACTGGGCCCAGGAGGACGCGGTGCGCCGGCTGGTGCGGGCCGCGGACAGCGTGGAGGGCGCCAGCGTCACGATCCTCGGCGACGAGGCCGACCTCCGCGCCCGCGGGATCCACGCCGACCGCTACGAGCAGCCGCTGGCGGCCGAGGCGTTCCGGGAGCGGCTGCGGCGTGCCGGGGTGCTGTTCCTGGGCCTCAGCTTCGGCTCGCCCCATCCCGACGTGATCCGCACCGCCACTCCCGCCCGGCTCGTGGAGTACATGGCATCGGGCCGGCCGCTCCTGATCCACGCCCCGCACGGCTCGCACGTGGCGGAGTACGCCCGCTCGCTCGACTTCGCCGAGGTGGTGGACTCGGCCGACGACGACGCGCTGGCCGCCGGCCTGCGCGCGGTGATCGCCGATCCCGAGCGGGCGCTGGAGCGGGCCCGGCGAGCCCGCGAGCTGGCTGTGGAACGGCACGCCGCACCGGTGGTTCGGCGCCGCTTCCGCGAGCTGCTCGAGCAGCTCGAGGCGTAGGTTCCGAGGAGCGAGGTGCGGATTAGTCCCGCATAGCGAGTGCTTGTTCATTTCCTCCCGGATAGCGAGCCAAAGTGAACAATCACTCTGCCGGGGTGTCGCGCAGAGTCACGCGCGACGCGCGAAGGTGACAGCCGACGCACGCGACACAGCGGCGGCTAGGCGTCCTTCCAGGCCACGAGGGCGTCCACCGGCTCGGCGTCGGCGCCGAAGGCCTCCACGAAGGAGCTGTTCCACGGGCCGTGCAGGCCCTCCATCACGATCACCCGGTAGCCGCGCTCCACGAGCTCCTCCGGCTCCCATGAGGAGCGGTGGCGCTGCAGCTCCTCGCCGCCCAGCTCGAACGCGTCGTAGCCGCTCTGCGGGAAGTGGCCGCGGGGCGTGAACAGCGCCACCCGCCGGCCCGCGACGCTCTCGCTCTGCCGCAACAGCTCCAGGGCGTCGTCCTTCTCGAAGTGCTCGATCACGTCGATCATCGTCACGAGGTCCACGGCGCCGGGTACGAAGAGCTCCTCGATCGACAGTGCGGAGGCGTTGATCGGCACGGCCTCCGGGACCTTGCGGCTCTCGAGGTACGGACGGTGCGCGTCCAGGCCGAGCCGCACGGCGCAGCGAGACTCCTGGAGCGAGTGCATCAGGCCCGTGCCCACGTCGAGAACGCTGTGACAACCCCCCTGCAGGCGCCAGATGATCGCCCTGTAGGCGAGCCGCGGAGCCGTGGCCACGCCCTGGCTTTCGGCTTCACGAACGGCTCGGCGGGCCGCCGGCCAGTAGCGAACCCTCAGCTGGGCCTGGCGGGACACCGGGGCCGATATTACGGAATACTGCGCCCGGTTGAGCGGCGCACTCGATCGAATCCTCGTGCTCGGGGGCACCGGAATGCTCGGTCACGAGGTCGTCCGCGGACTATCGGATCGCTTCGAGGTCCACGCGACGGTGCGCGACCTGGACGTTGCCCGGCGCCACGGAGTGGGAGGCGAGCTCCACGCCTTCGACGCGCGCGAGCCGGAGGCGCTCGACGGGCTGCTCGACAGCGTGCGGCCCGCCGCGGTGGTGAACTGCGTCGGCCTCGTCAAGCAGCTCGAGGAGGCCTCACGGCCGGCCAGCGCGATCGCGCTCAACTCGCTGTTTCCGCATCAGGTGGCGGCCGCCGCGGCCGAGCGCGGGGCGCGCCTGATCCACGTGAGCACCGACTGCGTGTTCTCGGGCGAGCTCGAGGCGCCGCGGCGCTACACGGAGGAGCACACCGCCGACGCGCGCGACCTCTACGGGCTCAGCAAGCTGCTGGGAGAGGTGAACGCGCCGGGCGCGCTCACGATCCGCACGTCGATCATCGGATGGGAGCTCGAGCGCGCCTCAGGCCTGCTGGAGTGGCTCGTGTCGGAGGCGGGCAAACCGGTCCGCGGCTTCGCCGGGGCGCTCTTCTCGGGGCTGACCACGCGCGCGCTCACCGGCGTGATCGAGGAGCTGCTGGTCGAGCACCGTAGTCTCGACGGCCTGTACCACGTGGCCTCGGAGCCGATCTCGAAGTTCGACCTGCTCGTGGCGCTCGATGAGGCGCTCGGGCTGGGCTGCTCGATCGAGCGCGTGGACGAGCCGCGCATCAACCGCGCGCTCGACCCGTCGCGCTTCCAGGAGGCCACAGCGATCGAGATCCCCTCGTGGGAGTCGATGATCGCGTCGTATCCCTCGGAGCGTGTGGCGTGACCCTGAACGTGGATGACGCGACCGTCCTGATCACCGGCGGCACCGGCTCGCTCGGCCAGACGCTGGTGCGGCGGCTGCTGGGCGGGGAGCTCGGCGTGCCGAAGCGGGTGATCGTGTTCTCGCGCGACGAGGCCAAGCAGTACGCGATGAAGACCACCTGGAAGCACGCGTACGCCGCCACAGACGAGATCATCTACAACAACTTCGACGACCTGATCGAGTTCTGGATCGGCGACGTGCGCGACCCGGAGAGCGTGATGAGCGCGGTGGTGAACGCCGACGTGGTCTTCCACGCAGCCGCGATGAAGCAGGTGCCCACCTGCGAGTACTTCCCGGCCGAGGCCACCGCCACGAACGTGCTCGGGGCGGCGAACCTGGTGCGGGCGGTGCGCCGCTCCGACAAGACCCACACGCTCGCCGCCGTGTCCACCGACAAGGCCTGCAAGCCGATCAACGTGATGGGCATGACCAAGGCGCTGCAGGAGCGGATCGTGGTGGAGGGCAACCTGCCGCTCGAGTCCGGCGGCTGCCGGATGTTCTGCGTCCGCTACGGCAACGTGATCTCGTCGCGTGGCTCGGTGATCCCGCTGTTCGAGCGGCAGATCGCCAATGGGGGCCCGGTCACGATCACCCTCCCCGAGATGACGCGCTTCCTGCTCAGCCTCGATCGCGCCGTGGACACCGTCTTCACCGCCTACCGCGAGGCACGGCCGGGCGAGATCTTCGTGCCGCACTGCCCCGCTGCGCGCATCCCCGACATCGCCGAGGCGATGATCGGCGACCGCGATATCGAGATCGTGGAGACCGGGATCCGTCCCGGCGAGAAGATCCACGAGACGCTCGTGTCCGAGGAGGAGGCGTTCAGGACCACCGAGCGCGCCGGCCACTACGTGATCGAGTCCGTGCTGCCGGAGCTGCAACTCGAGGACGCCTCCCGCCCGCTCCAGGGCGAGTACTCCTCCGCGGACGGGGTGGTGACCGGCAAGGACCTCACCGACCTGATCGCCCAGGCCGACTTCGTGGACTCCGCGGCGGCGTCGTGAAGGTCATGACCGTGGTCGGGACCCGGCCGGAGCTGATCCGGCTGAGCCTCGTGTTCGAGCAGATGAGGGCCGCGGGGATCGAGCATCACCTCGTCCACACCGGGCAGAACTACGACCCGCGCCTCTCCGACATCTTCTTCGAGGAGCTCGAGCTCCCGGCCCCGGACGCGTACCTCGCCATCCAGGAGGAGACCGTGGGCGCGCAGATCGGGCAGGTGATCGCGCGGAGCGAGGCCGAGCTGCTCCGCTTTGCTCCCGACGCCCTGCTCATCCTCGGCGACACCAACAGCGCGCTCTCGGCGGTGGCTGCCGCCCGGAACGAGATCCCGATCTTCCACATGGAGGCCGGCAACCGCTGCTTCGACTGGCGCGTGCCCGAGGAGAAGAACCGCACGCTGATCGACCACATCTCGGACTGGCTGCTCCCGTACACCCCGCGGTCCCGCGAGTACCTGCTGGCCGAGGGGCTCTCGTCGCAGAAGATCCTCCTCTCCGGCAACCCGATCACGGACATCCTCGAGCACTTCCGTCCCAAGTGGTCCGCCTCCGACGCTCTCGGCCGGCTCGGGCTCGAGGAGCGCGGCTACGTGCTGGTGACCGCCCACCGGCAGGAGACCGTGGACTTCCCGGAGCGCCTGGCGGTGATCTGCGAGGGCCTGCGGCTGGTGGCCGAGGACACCGGCCTGCCGATCATCTGGAGCCTCCATCCGCGCACCCGCGGGAAGCTCGAGCAGGCGGGCATGGAGCTGCACCCGAACGTCCAGCTGCACGAGCCGTTCGGGTTCCTCGACTTCGTGCGGCTGGAGGCCAGCGCGCGCTGCGTCGTGACCGACAGCGGCACCGTGCAGGAGGAGTGCAGCCTGATGCACGTGCCCGCGGTCACCTGCCGCGACACCACCGAGCGCCCCGAGACCGTGGAGTGCGGTTCCAACGTCCTCTGCGGGACCCGCGACCCGCAGCGGATGCTGGACTGCGTGCGCGTGGTGCTCTCGGTGCCGCCCGAGTGGGAGTCGCCCTACGAGGGCCCGGTGCACCGCGGCGTGGCCGCCAAGGTGGTCAAGTTCATGCTGGGGAACGCCGGCACAGCATCATCTCGGTCGACGGCCCCTCCCGCCTGACCGAGGCCAGGGCCAGCTCGATCGGAGCGAGGAGCGGTCCCAGGACACGCCCCGCCCCCGGCCGGCGCGCGAGCAGCCGCGTGGTGAGCCCCCAGGTGCCTCGCAACAGCCGGCTGTCCGAGTCCGCCGGACCGTTCATCAGGAAGAACACCGGCCGCCGCCACACGGGCTCGAGTCCGGCCGAGCGAAGCAGGCCTTCGATCGTGTCGAGCGAACGGCTGGCCTGGTGGGTGCTCCGGAGCGCCGGCCCGTGCACGAAGTTCTCGCTCAGCACCAGCAGGCCGCCGGGACGCAGCAGACGAGCGAGGTTGCGTACTGCCTGGGCGTAGGCGTCGTCGTCGGTGATGTGGAAGAGCACGTCCATGGCCGAGATCGCGTCGAAGCTCTCCGGCTCCAGGTCCTCCACGGCAGCGCTCACGTCCAGCCGGACGAACCGCTGGGCGGGGAAGCGCTCGCTCAGGCGCTCGACGGCGGTGGTGGTGATGTCGGAGCCGGTGACCGAGCCCGCGCCGAGCTCCAGCCAGCGCTCCACGTAGAAGCCGGTGCCCGAGCCCACGTCGAGCACGTCGGGCGCGCGACCCTGCACCAGCGGGCGCATCCGGCGCAGGAACAGCTGTCGCCTGACCCGGTACATCCAGCGGTTGAACGGCTCGCCGAGGCCGCGCCAGCCCACGCCGTCGAGGGAGTAGGCGTCGCTGAGGCGCCCCTCCCAGTATGAGCGCTCGCCGGGCAACGCGGCGATTGTAGGCAGGCGCTCCTGGGAGACTTGGCCGCATGCGCGTGCTCGTCCTGCCGACCTGGTTTCCCCACCGGGAGGATCAGGTGTCGGGGGTCTTCGTGCGCGAGCAGGCGCGGGCCGTCGCGGCGCGCCACGACGTGGCGGTGCTCTTCCTGGAGCCGCATGGGCCCCTGGGTGGGGGGCGCATCGAGGTGACGGGGGAGGTTAAGGAGGGCCTGCTCACCGTGCGCGTGCGCGCCGCTCACGGACCGCTCAGGAAGGTGTGGCTGGTGCTGGCCCTGCTCGCCGGCCTCCGCCGGGTGGGGTCTTCGGGCTTTCGGCCCGACCTGGTGCACGCGCACGTGTTCCGGGTCGGAGCCGTGGCGGTGGTGCTGGCGCGGCTTACGGGGCTGCCCGTGGTGGTGAGCGAGCACAACTCGCTGTTCCTCCGGCGCGTGGCCACCCGGGTGGAGCTGCTGCTGTCGCGTGTGGCCTTTTCCAGGGCGGACCTGGTGGCGCCGGTGTCCGAGAGCCTGCGCGAGGCGATCGAGGCGTACGGGATCCGCGCGCGCTTCCGGGTGGTCCCGAACCCCGTGGACACCCAGATGTTCCATCCGGGGGAGCGCCGTGCCGGGTCGTCGCGGCGGCTGCTGTTCGTTGGGCGGCTCGTGCCGGTCAAGGGGTTCCCGAGGCTCGTGGAGGCGCTGGCGCAGGTGGCGCGCGAGGCGCCGTTCGAGCTCGAGGTGATCGGCGACGGCCCCGAGCGCGGCGGTTACGAGCAGCTCGTCGAGCGGCAGTCGCTCACGCGGCAGATCCACTTCCGGGGAGGCCTGCCGCCCGAGGAGGTGGCACAGGCGATGCGCGAGGCGGACCTGTGCGTGATCTCGAGCGACTGGGAGACGCTCTCCTCCGTCGCGCTCGAGGCTCAGGCCAGCGGGCTGCCGCTGGTGGCTCCCGCCGTGGGGGGGATTCCCGAGGTGGTGCGGGACGGCGGTGTGCTGGTGGCGCCCGGCGACGCCGGCGCCCTGGCCCGCGGCATCGAGGAGGCGCTCGGCGACCAGAACCGGTTCGACCGCGAGGCGATCGCGCGCGACATCCGCGCCCGGTTCAGCGCGGAGGCGATCGCGGACCGCTGGGACGACGCCTACGCGGAGACCGAGTCGATCGCGCGGCGGCGGCCGCTCGTCCGGCTCCGGGCGGCCATCGCCCGCCGGCGCCCATGAGCCGGGTCCTCGTCATCTCGTTCAGCGACCTCGCGCGTGACGCGCGGCTGGAGCGCCAGATCGGCTTTCTCGCCGACCGTCACGAGGTCGTCGCGGCCGGTCTCGGACCGCCACAGGACGACGTGGAGTTCATCGACGTCTCGGTTCCGCCGGCAGCGGGGGCGGCCCGCCATCTGCAGCGCTTCGGGCTGGCCGCACGCCTGCTGGCGAGGAGGTACGAGTCGGCCTACTGGAGCGTCCCGCTCCACCGCCACGCCGAGGAGCGGCTGCGCGGCGTGCCCTTCGACGTGGTGCTGGCCAACGACGTGGAGGCGCTTTCGCTCGCGCGGCGGCTGGCCGGGGAACGCCCCGTCGTGTTCGACGCCCATGAGTGGGCCATCGGGCAGTACGAGCACATCCGCTGGTGGCGGCTGCTGGCGCGGCCGCAGGTCGACGCCCTGCTGCGCGCCCACCTGCCGGGCGTGGCCGGTATGACCACCATCGCGCCGGGGATCGCGGAGCTCTACGAGCGGCGCTACGGGGTCCGCCCCCGGGTCGTGACCAACGCCGCCCCGCGCGCCGACCTGCTGCCCTCGCCGGCCGGTGACCCGATCCGCCTCCTGCACCACGGCGGCGCTCATCCCGTGCGGCGGCTCGAGCTGATGATCGAGGCGGTCGAGCGGCTCGGCGGGCGGATGACGCTCGACCTGGCGCTGCTGCCGAACGACCCGGGCTACCTGCGCCGCCTCAGGGAGCTGGCCGCGAGCGCTCGCCACGTGCGGGTGATCGACCCGATCCCGCTGCCGGAGCTCGTGACCCGCGCCAACGGCTACGACGCCGGCCTGATCTTCTTCCCGCCGCTCACGGAGAACCTGGCGCACACGCTGCCCAACAAGCTGTTCGAGCTGCTCCAGGCGCGCGTGGCGGTCGTCACCGGGCCATCGCCGGAGATCGAGGCGATCGTGCGCGAGTTCGACTGCGGGGTGGTGGCGCCGGCGTTCACGGTCGACGCCCTCGCATCCACCCTCGAGGGGCTCACCCCTGCGCGCATCGACGAGCTGAAGCAGGGCGCCGGGCGAGCCGCCGAGGTGCACAACGCGGAGACCAACGCCGGTGTGGTGCTCGCTGTCGTGGACGAGGCGCTCCGCGGCCGGGCCGCCGAGGGCCGCCGCTAAGGTCTCCGCCCCGTGGCGCGGCGACTCCTAGTGATCGTCCACCCCTATCCGCCGGTGCCCTCCGTGGGCAGCAACCGCTGGGGCGCGATCGTGAAGTACCTCCGCCGGATGGGCCACGACGTGTCCGTGGTCACCACCGGGGCGTTCGGCCCGCTGCCCGGCGACGAGGAGCGCGACACCACCAGGACCACCGACCTCATGGCGCTCCCGTGGCTGCGCCGGCTCGTGGGGCTCGGCCCGCTCGCCACGCCCGGCAAGGTCGCCGCGCTGCCGCCGGTGCCCGGCCTCCTCACCCAGACGATCGTGCCGGACGCCTTCCTGCTCTCGTGGGCGCCGATGGCCTACAGGGCCGCGAGCCGGCTGGCTCGCGAGCGCGGCTTCGACTGCGTGATCACGAGCGCCCCGAGCGAGTCGACCCACTTCATCGGCATGGCGCTCCAGCGGCGCGGCATCGCGTGGGTGGCGGACTTCCGCGACGGCTGGATCTTCGAGCCCTACCGGCCGCCGCTACCGACGCGCCCGCAGCGAGCGCTGGACGAGCGGCTTGAGCGGATGGTCGTGCGCAGCGCCGACACGGTGATCGCCGCCACGCGGCCGATCGCCGAGGACTTCCGGGCCCGGCTGGGCGTGGACGCGCTGCACGTGCCGAACGGCTGGGACCCCGATCTGGACCCTGCGCCGGCGCCGGCCGGCGAGCCCAGCGACGCCGTCACGCTGGTGCACACCGGGAAGCTGAGCGGGCTCCGCGGCCGCGACCCGAGCGTGCTGTTCGCGGGCCTGCGCCTCGCGCTCGAGCGCGATCCCTCGCTCCGCGGCAGGCTCCGGCTGGTGGTGGCCGGCCCGCGCGACACCACCGACGAGCGGATGATGGAGAGCTCCGGGCTGGACGGCGTGCTCGAGTACGCCGGCCAGCTCTCCCGCGCCGAGTCCCTGGCCCTCCAGCGCAGCGCGGACGCACTCGTGCTGCTCACCTCGCGCGACGTATGCGAGGCCACCGGCAAGCTGTTCGAGTACCTGGCCGCCGGCCGTCCGATCCTGGCGCTGGCCGCGGGCAACGAGGCCGCGCGCATCGTGCAGGAGACGGGCACGGGGGTGACCGTCGACCAGGACGACGTGGAGGGCGTAGCGGCGGCCGTGGCCCAGGCGGGCCGCGGAGAGCTCTCGCGGAGCTATTCGCCCCATGGCCTCGATCCGTACACCTACCCGTCGCCCGCCGCGCAGGTGGCCGATGCGGTGGAGCGGAGCATCGCCCGTTCGCAAGGCCGTCGGCGCGCTGCGTAACCTCACCCCGCATGGAATGCGACCTCGCCGTCGTGGGCGGCGGCATCCTCGGGCTCGCGGTGGCGCGTGAGCTGAAGAGCCGCCATCCCGGCCTCGACACCGTCGTGCTCGAGGCCGCGGACCGCGTGGGCACGGGCCAGACCGGCCACAACAGCGGCGTTATCCACGCCGGCATCTACTACGCGCCCGGGTCGCTCAAGGCGCGCATGTGCGTGGCCGGGGCGCGCCTCATGTACGAGCTCTGCGAACGGCGCGGGATCGCTTACGAGCGCTGCGGCAAGCTGATCGTGGCCAGGAACGAGGGCGAGCTGGAACGTCTGGACGAGCTCGAGCGCCGCGGACGCGAAAACGCCGTGCCGGGCCTGCGCAGGCTCGACGCCGAGGGGCTGAAGGAGGTCGAGCCGCACTGCGTGGGCGTGTCGGCGCTGCACTCCCCGGACACCGGGATCGTGAACTTCGCCGACGTGGCGCGGGCGCTGGCCGACGACCTCGGCGAACACGATGTGCCCGTGACCACCGGCGCCGCGGTCCGCGCGGTCGACCAGCGGAACGGCCGGGTCGCGCTCACCCATGCCGGCGGCGAGCTGCGGGCGCGCTTCGCCGTCTTCGCCGCGGGTGCCGCGGCCGACCGGCTGGCGGTCCTCGCCGGCGCGCCCGCCGACCCGCGCATCATTCCCTTCCGCGGCAGCTATCTGAAGCTCAGCCCCGAGCGCCGCGACCTGGTGCGGGGAATGATCTATCCCGTGCCCGACCCCTCGCTCCCCTTCCTGGGCGTGCACCTGACCCGGCACATCGACGGCGAGGTGTCGCTCGGTCCTACCGCCCTGCTCGCCCCGAACGGTGCGCTCACGCGCACGGCCACCTGGCCCGGCACCTGGCGTATGGCGCGGCGCTGGTGGCGCACCGGCATCAGCGAGCTGCGCCACGCGATGAGCAAGCGCGCCCTGGCGCGGGAGGCCGCCGTCTACGTGCCCCAGCTCGAGGCCCGGGACTTCCAGCCCTACTTCGCGGGCGTCCGCGCCCAGGCCCTCGGCCGCGACGGCAGCTTGGTGGACGACTTCGTGGTGTCCGAGACCGAGCGCGCCCTGCACGTGCGGAACGCGCCTTCCCCCGCCGCCACCTCCTCGCTCGCACTCGCCGGCCTGATCGCCGACCGCGCCGAGCCGGGACTCAGCTAGAGCCCTGAGTCGGACAGCGAGCAGACCTGCGCGGCCGGACCGCTCAGGTCCAGCCGCCAGGGGCGGCGCGCGCCGTCGGCACGAGGGCGGACGAGCACGGACGTGCCGGGCGGAGCCACGCCCTCCACCGCAAACGGGCGGTCGCCCCAGCGCAGCAGGCTCATCTCTACGTTCCCGCCGGCTGCCGGGCTGCGCACCCGCAGTCCCGGACGCGGCACGCCCACGACCACCCTTGCCGGCGAGTTGGCGGCCCAGCGCAGGCAGCCCCGCGGGCCGCGGGTGGGCGCTCCGCCCTCGATGAGGCGCACGGGGGCACCGCTCAGCACCAGGCCCGGAGGCTCCGGCACGATCGCCGGCGCCTGTGCCTTGTAGAACGCGAGGTCGGCGTACGAGCGCGCGTCGGGCGAGCGCTCGAGCAGCGCGTCCTCGCCGCTGTAGATGGTTCCGCCGAAGCGGCGCACCGTGGCCTCGACGCTCCCCAGCGGGAGGCTGAGCGCGAACGCCCCGCTGGCCTCGATGTAGAACGGCGACCCCGCCGCCAGCGCGCGCCGTCCCACCCCGAAGGCGGCACCCTGGGCAAGCGTGCGCTCACCCCACAGCCGCAGCGTGGCGTTGGAGCCCCGCTTCATCACGTCGGCCGTGTCGATCACCGCCCGCGCGGTCAGCAGCGCCGCGAGGGTGAAGGCGACCGCGCCCACCACCCGCCCGGCCGGCCGCAGCCGGTCGAACCGATCGCGAACGCGGGCCGGCCAGCGCTCCACCTCCAGGCCGGCGAACAGCTCGACCCACGCGAGCACGAACAGCACGGCGCCGAGCGCCAGGTAGCGCGGGCTCTGACCGAGGTTGGGCACCTCGCTGCGCGCCCACGCCACCCCGAACCAGTAGGCGAAGTAGCCGGCGATCAGGCCGATCAGGCGGCCGGGGAGCCGGCGCTCGAGCACGATCCGGAGCGCCGCCAGCACGACCAGCAGCACCAGCAGCACTCGCCCGACGTCGAACGAGGTGCCGAGCACCGCCGCCGGGCCTCCGGGCATCACCTCCCAGCCCAGCCGGACGGCGTACTTGTAGCCGGCGATGTTGCTGGCCCCCTGCTCGGGGATCGCCGAGTTCCACTTCTCCTGCCACCAGACCCAGGCGGCCACCGGCGCCACGAGCACCCAGAGCGAGCGCCAGCGCGTCAGGAGCAGCTCGAGCCCCACAACGAGCACGAACGGCGGCCCATACGAGGAGCTGGCCAGCGACACCACGAGCAGGGCCGACGCCCCGGCGTCGCCGCGCGCGTCGCGGCGATCGAGCAGGAACAAGGCCCCGAGCCCGGTGAGGATCGAGAGGGCCTGACCGATCTGGAACGGCCACAGGAGCGTCTCCCAGCCGCGGTTCAGAAGGAGCAGCGCCAGCGGCAGCAGCGCCCACCACGCCCCAATCCGGCGCCGCGCGAGCACGTAGATCAGCGCACACGAGCCGAGGTGAGCGGCCAGCAGGGTGAGACGCCACGGCAGGTAGCTGCCCATGCCGAACAGGTCCGCCAGCCCGCGGTAGGTGAGCACCGTGGTGGTGGTCCAGTTGCCGTTCTGGGTGCCAAACAGCGACGCGGAGGTGAGGTGCCCGCAGCGCTGGACCAGATAGGCCCAGTCGTCCAGCAGGAAGGTGGTGCCGCGGTTGTAGTGGAGGATCAGCGCGGAGGCCCCGGCCGCGAGGCACGCGGCCACCAGCCATGAAGCCCAGCGCGGCACGCTCAGCCGGCGGCCGGGGCGCGGCGGGCTGCGTCGAGCGAGCGCTGGAGGTCCTCCAGCACGCGCACGACCCGCAGGCCGCTCTCCGCGTCGGACAGCGGCTGCCTGCCCTCGCGGACGCACTCCACGAAGTGCGAGCACTCGAGCCGCAGCGGCTCGTCGTTGGGGATCCGCGGCGACCACACGTCCCCGGAGCGCGCGATGTACTCCCCGTAGCTGTTGTAGGGCTGGTCGAAGCCCTTGTCGTAGACGGTGAGCTTCTGGTCGATGGCCATGTCGTCGAAGGTGGCCATGCGCTTCGAGCCGACGACCGTGAAGCGGCGCTCCTTGTGCGGGTCGAGCCACGACAGGTGCAGGTGCGCGGCCACGCCGGAGGGGAAGCGCAGGAAGCAGAAGACCACGTCCTCGATCCCGCCCTGCATGTACGACTCGCCGAACGCGTGGCACTCGAGCGGCTCCTCGTCGGCCAGGCGCAGCACCACGGACACGTCGTGGGCGCCCAGCGACCAGAGGGCGTTCTCGTCGGCCCGCAGCTTGCCGAGGTTCAGGCGATTGCCGTAGATGTAGTGGATCTCGCCGAGCTCGCCGGAGTCCACGAGCTCCTTCAGGCGCACGAGCCCGGGGTGGTACTCGAGCAGGTGCCCGACCATCAGCACGCGACCGCTGGCCGCGGCGGCGGCGGTCACCGACTCGGCGTCGGCCACGGACTGCGCGAGCGGCTTCTCGACGAACACGTGCTTGCCGGCGTCGAGTGCCTGGCGCGCCAGGTCCGCGTGCGTGGGCACCGGGGTGGCGATCACCACGGCGTCGAGCTCCGGATCGGCGAGCAGATCCTCGAACGCGCCGGTGGTCCGCGCCCCCCGGAACGACCCGCTGACGCGCTCCAGCCTCTCGGAGTCCCCGTCGCAGATCCACGTGAGGCTGGAGTCGGGGAGCGCGTCGAAGTTGCGAGCGAGGTTGGGACCCCAGTATCCGAGCCCCACCACGCCGACCGTGACGGTCACGCGGCCGCCCTCGCGCCGCAGGCCTCGACCACTGCCGCCACCTGCTCGTCCGTCAGCTCCGGCCCCATCGGCAGCGCCAGCATCGTGCGTGCCAGCTCGTCCGTGGCGGGCAGCTCCGCGGTGGCGAAGGGCCGCATCGGCGCCTGCCGGTGCGCGGGGGTGCGGTAGTAGCCGCGGGCGCCGATCCCGCGCTCGCCGAGGGCCGCGGCCAGCTCGTCGGCGCGCTCGGAGCGCGCCACGTAGAGGTGGTAGACGTGCTCGGCGCCGTCGGTCGGCGGCAGCGGCGCGAGGAACTCGCCGATGCCGGAGCGCTCATAGGCCTCGGCCGCGGCGCGCCGACGCGCGTTCCAGCCGTCGAGCTCGGGCAGGAGCAGCCGCAGCACGGCCGCCTGGATCGAGTCGAGGCGCGAGTTGTAGCCCACGTCGGTGTGCGTCTGCTTGTCGCGCGAGCCGTGAAAACGGAGCGTCCGTGCGCGCTCGGCCACGGCGTCCGAATCCGTTGCGATGGCGCCGCCGTCGCCGATGCAGGGCAGGTTCTTCGACGGGAAGAAGCTGAAGGTGGCGGCATCGCCGAGGGCGCCGGCCTTCACGCCGTGAGGCTCGCCCCCGCCGCCTGTGCGGCGTCCTCCAGCACGGGCACGCCGAGCTCGCTCAGCTCGGGCACCGGCGCCACGTTCCCGAACAGGTGCACCGGCACGATCGCCTTGGTGCGCGGGCCCACGAGCGGGCGCACCGTGTCCGCGGTGGCGCAGCCGGTGTCCGGGTCCACGTCGCAGAACACCGGGCGCGCCCCGGCGTTGACCACCGCCTCGGCGGTGGCGTAGAAGGTGAGCGAGGGACAGATCACCTCGTCGCCGGCGTCCACTCCGAGGGCGCGCAGCGCGATCGCGAGGGCATCGGTGCCGTTGCCCACGCTGATCACGCGCCGCACGCCGAGGCAGCTCGGCGAACTCGCGCCGAGGCATCCACCTCCGGGCCGAGGATGAAGCGCCCCGAGGCCGTGACCTCGAGCACCGCCCGCCGTCCGCTCCCGATAGGGCTCGAGCGAGGTCGCGAAGAGGGGGACGTCCACGGGCGCAGAGCCTAGCCGCGGCATACGTCACCCCCGCCTGAACAGCCCCCGCACGAGCGTGCGCTCGCCGGGGGC
>CAWEPQ010000010.1:0-170788 GCA_963811055.1 uncultured Thermoleophilaceae bacterium | reverse complement strand
CGAGGGCCGGAATCGAACCGGCGACACCACGATTTTCAGTCGTGTGCTCTACCAACTGAGCTACCTCGCCGCGGCGCGACGATGGTAGCGGCGGGACCCTCCCGCACGCTCCCAAAAGGCAATCGGCCGCCCAGCAGCCTTCCTTTACACTCCGCCGCTGCATGCGGCCGCCCGTGCGCCTCCTGGTTCTGCTCGTCTGCCTGCTCGCGCTTGCCGGGTTCGCCGGCTGCGGCAGCGACGACGCCGGCGGGCCGCTCGACGGCTCGCTCGGCTACCTGCCGAAGGACGCGCCGTTCGCGGTGGTGGTGGACACCGACGTGGGCGGCGACCAGTACCAGGCGCTGAACACGCTGTTCCAGAAGTTCCCGCTCGGCGACGCCGTCAGGGAGATCGTGCTCCGCACGCTCGCCAAGGAGGCCACCGGCGTGGACCTCCAGAAGGAGGTGGTGCCGCTGCTCGGCAATCCCTTCGTGGTCGGAGCGGCCGACGCCGAGTCGTTCCTGAGCGGATCCGACGGCAACGGCTTCGTCGCCGCCATCGAGGTGTCTGATGGGGACAAGCTGAGCGACCTGCTGGGGAGCACTGACGCCGCCGAGAAGGGCGAGGAGTCCGGCGCCAAGATCTACGACGCCTCCGGCACCGAGTTTGCCGTCGACGGCGACACGGTCGTGTTCGCCGGCTCGCGCAAGCTCCTGGACGAGGCGCTCGCCCGCCACGACGGCGACGACACGCTCGACGAGGACACCTTCAACGCCAACCTCGAGGACGTGGGCGACGACGGCATCGCCCAGGGCTACGTGAACGTCCAGTCGCTCCTGTCCGGCAGCGAGGGAGCCCGCAACGCGCGCAAGGTCAAGTGGATCAGCGCGATCCAGGGCGTGGGTCTCAACGCCACCATCGAGGGCGACGCGATCAACCTCGACTTCAAGATCCGCACCGATCCGAACGGCCTGACCGACGCCGACCTCCCGATCGCGCCCGGACCCGAGGCTCCCGCGCTCGTCGACCGGGAGGGCGAGATCGGCATCGGCGTGCGCGACATCGGGCAGATCGTGAGCTTCGTCGAGACGGTGGCCCAGGCGGTCTCCCCGTCCGCGTACGGCGACTACTCCGCGGCCAAGACCCAGATCGAGCGGCGCCTCGGCGTGGACGTGGAGAAGGACATCCTCGACCAGCTCTCCGGCGACATCTCCGCCAGCATCTCCCTCGAGGGCAAGTTCGGCGTGCGCGTCGAGCCCAAGGACCCGGAGGCGTTCCAGGAGACGCTCGAGAAGATCGCCGGCGCGCTGCCGAGCCTCGCCGAGGGCCTCGGACTCGACGGCGTGAGCCTGGTGCGGCCGAAGTCCGGCCAGGACCTCTACGCCCTGGCCACCGCCGACGGCACCAGCATCATCTTCGGGGTCAAGGACGGCGTGTTCGTGATCACCAACGACCCGCGCCGCGCCGACAGCCTGGCCCTCGACGAGCCCACCAAGGCCGCGGGGCAGGAGGGCGCGATCGTCGTCCAGGCCGACGCGGAGCCGATCGCTCTCAAGATCCTCGAGTCGCTCGGGGACCAGATCCCGGTGCCGGACCAGCTGCGGCCGGCCCTCGTGGCCCCGCTGGACCTGCTCACCGGCTCGCTCGAGGCGGACACGAGCGGCGTGAGCGGCACGATCAGGCTGACGTTCGACAAGTAGCGCCGGGCCCGGGGCCCCCAACGAAAAAGCCCCGCCCCCACCGGCGAGCCGGCGGGGACGGGGCGGCGGCGGCTAGGGCCGCAACTTGAGGGGTTGACACGGCCGGTTGGGGCCGCACCTCTGCCATCGGCGGTTCAGCCGGGGCCTTTAGCCGCGGGTGGGTTCACCTCGATCTGGCGTCGAGCGGCGAGGCGTACTACGAGGACGACATGCGGCTCAGCATCTCGAGCGCACCGCGCTTGTTCAGCGGCTCGTTGAGGTTGCCGCACTTGGGCGACTGCACGCACGAGGGGCAGCCGGACCTGCACGGGCACTCGGAGATCAGCCGCAGCGCGTCGTCCACCAGCCCCTCGAAGCGCTCGTAGCCCGCCCGCGTGAGCCCCACCCCGCCGGGGTGGCCGTCGTAGATGAAGATCGTGGCCCGCCCCGTCTGCATGTGGAAGGCGGTGGACAGCCCGCCGATGTCCCAGCGGTCGCACATGGCGATCAGCGGGAGCACCGCGATCTGGGCGTGCTCGGCCGCGTGAAGCGAGCCCTGGAGCGCGTCCAGCGCGAAGTCGTCGCGCAGCAGCGTGTCGGGCAGCTCGTACCAGAGCGCCTGAGTCACGAAGTCCTGCTCGGGCAGGTCGAGCGCCAGCAGGTCGAGCACGCGGTGGTCGGTCACGTGCTTGCGCTGGTAGGCCACCACCTGCTCGGTCACGGAGACGATCCCGAACGACAGGTCCACCCCGCAGCACTGGCGCCGCTCGCGCGTCTCCTCGATGTAGGTCTCGGACTCCTTCTTGGGCTGCGTGTACCACTCGCCGCGGAACGGGCTCACCACGGCGCGACCCTGCGCGAGGTCCAGGTCCTCCACCTCGTAGGCCGCCCCCATGTGCAGGTACACCGCCCCCGGATGAACGGCCGAGTGGGCCCGCGCCGCCTCCACGGTGCCGATCAGTTCGCCTCGCGATGCCTCGACGATCGCCACGGAGTCCGCCGAAGCCGAGCGCAGGGCGATCGACGCCGCCGGGTAGCCGGAGCCGCGCGGCAGGTAGCGCCCGCCGCGCTCGCGCAGGCGTCCCACGCTCACTAGACGCCGCGCCTGCGTCTCCCAGTTGTCGCCGAACACGGTCGCGTCCTCGCCCGTAAGCGGCAGCTCGTACGCGGCGGCGGCGAGGTGGGCGAGGAAGATCTCCTCGGACTCGTGGTCGAGGATCGCCCGCTCCACCGGCCGGTCGAGGAACTCGTCCGGGTGACGGCAGAAGAACTGGTCGAGGGCATCCTCGCCGGCCACGTACATCGCCAGGCCCGGCGCTCGCCGGCCGGCACGCCCCCACATCTGGCGCAGGCTCGCCACCGTGCCCGGGAACGTCACGCAGAGCGCGGCGTCGAGGTCCCCGATGTCGATGCCCAGCTCGAGGGCGTTGGTGGCCACCACCGCCAGCAGCTCCCCTTCGGCCAGCCGGCGCTCGAGCTCGCGCCGCTGCGCGGGGGTGTAGCCGGCCCGGTAGGGGGCGATCCGCTCAGCCAGGTCGGGGCGGCCGGCGTCCTCGAGGCGCTGATGGGCGAAGCGCTGGATCAGCTCCACACCGCGGCGCGACCTCAGGAAGCAGATGGTGCGCACGTCGTGAAGCACCAGGTCGGCCAGCAGGTTGGCCGCCTCCGACAGCGCCGAGGCTCGCTGACCGAGCGCCTCGTTCACGAGCGGCGGGTTCCACATCGCTATCCGCCGCTCCGCTCGCGGCGCCCCGTCGCGGTCCACGAGCGTGAAGTCGAGCCCGGTCAGCCGCTCGGCCAGCTCCAGGGGGTTGGCGATCGTGGCGCTGGTGAGCACGAAGCGCGGCTCGGTGCCGTAGGCGCGCGCGAGCCGGCGCAGGCGGCGCAGCACGTTGGCTACGTGGGAGCCGAACACGCCGCGATACACGTGTGCCTCGTCCACCACCACCCAGGCGAGGTTGGCCAGCACGTCGCCCCAGGTCTGGTGGTTGGGCAGGACCCCCATGTGGAGCATGTCCGGGTTGGTGAGGATCAGGTTCGAGCGCCGGCGGATGGCGGCCCGCTCCTCTTTTGGAGTGTCGCCGTCGTAGATCGCGTGGCGAAGGAACTTCAGGCCCATGCGCGCGAGCCCGCGGGCCTGGTCCTGGGCGAGCGCCTTGGTCGGATACAGGTAGAGCGCGCGCGCCCCGGGATCGCCCGCGAGCGTGTCCAGCACCGGCAGGTTGAAGGCCAGCGACTTGCCGCTGGCCGTGGCCGTGGTCACGATCGTGTGGCCGCGCCTCGCCGCCTCCAGCGTGTCCGCCTGGTGCGACCAGAGGCAGTCGATCCCGGTGAGGGACTCGAGCAGAGCCGGGTGGAGATCGTCCGGGACGGGTGTGCGCGAGCCGGTGAGGGCACCCTCGCGGGCGGTGCGCACGAGCTCCTCGTCGCGCCCCTTCTCCAGCACCGGCTCCCAGGCGTAGGTCGTGGGAGCGGAGGACACGGACTGCCATAGTACGCGCGGCTTGATCCGCCTCCACCACCACTCCGCATTCCCCCTGGAGCTGCTGCTGGAACGCAAGCGGGAGCCGGTCACGGTGGTGCTCCCCACGCGCCAGGTGGCGGACTCGATCGGCCCGATCGTGGAGAGCCTGCTCGCGCTGTCCGACCTGGTGGACCAGGTGCTCGTGGTGGACGCGGCTTCCGAGGACGGGACCGCGGAGCTGGCCGCGAGCCTGGGCGCTGAGGTCCATCAGGAGGCCGAGCTGATGCCCGAGCTGGGACCGCCGCTCGGCAAGGGCGACGCGATGTGGCGGGCGCTGTCGGTGGCCCGCGGCGAGCTGATCGCCTACCTGGATTCGGACACCCGCCGCTTCCGGGGGCACTTCGCCACCGGGATGCTCGGCCCCCTGCTGCTGGACCCGGCCGCGCGCTTCGTGAAGGGCACGTTCAGGCGCCCGTTTGCCACGCCCGGTGGCCAGGAGCTGCCCGCGGACGGCGGCAGGGTCACGGAGCTGATGGCGCGGCCGCTCCTGTCCATGTTCTACCCCGAGCTGGCCGGCTTCGCTCAGCCGCTGGCGGGCGAGGTGGCGGCGCGGCGCGAGCTCTTCCACCAGCTTCCGTTCGCCACCGGATACGCGGTCGAGACCGCCATGCTGCTGGACGCTCACGACCTGCTCGACGGCACCGACGGCATGGTGGAGGTGGACCTGGAAGTGCGCCGCAACCGCCACAAGCCGCTGGCGGAGCTGGGGCCGATGGCCGACGAGGTGCTGCGGGTGGTGGTCGACCGCCTGCGGCGGGATGAGCGGCTGCTCGACGCCGAGCGGCCACTGGTGGCGCGCCCGCCCTTCGCCAGCCTGCGCATCGCCGCGTAGCGGTGGCCCTCCGCTGCGTCTACACGGACCTCGACGGCACGCTGCTGGGCCGCGGCGCGTCGCTCTTCCGCGACGCCGAGGGCGCCTTCACGCTCCTGGGCGCCCGGGCCCTGGAGGCCTGTCACCGCGCGGGCGCCGAGGTGGTGCTCAAGTCGGGGCGCCGGCGGGCGCAGGTGATGGAGGACGCGCGCCTGCTCGGGCAGAGCGCCTACATCTTCGAGATGGGCTCCGGGCTCGTGATCGAAGGGGAGCTCGCCTGGCTCACGGGCGAGTGGGTGCCGGGAGATCAGACGGTGCACGCCCAGATCGGCGCCTCCGGCGCGCCGGCACTCCTGCTCGAGGAGTTCCCCGGCCTGATCGAGGCGCACGCCCCCTGGCATCTGGAGCGCGAGGTGTCCCACCTGTTCCGCGGGCTGGTGGACGAGCGCGCGGCCAACGAGCTGCTGGCCGAGCGCGGCCATGCGGGGCTGCGGCTCGTGGACAACGGGACGATCGGGCGCGAGGAGACCGCGCTCGACCTTCCCGGCACCCCGCGCGCCTACCACCTGATCCCCGAGGCGACCTCCAAGGCCGCGGCCGTGGACCGGCACATGCGCGCGCGCGGCTACGCGCCCGAGGAGTGCATCGCCGTCGGCGACTCGGTGGAGGATCTGGGCGTGGCCGGGGTGGTGGGGCGGTTCTTCCTGGTGGCGAACGCCGATCTCGGCGGTGCCGCGCTGCCGCCCAACGTGGAGCACACCGAGGGCGCGATGGGGGAGGGTTTCTACGAAGCTGTCGTTCGGGCGCTGGCAGAGTCGCGCTGACCGACCTACCCCATTAGGGTGCGCACATGGACGAGTTTGCGGAGCAGGTCGTCAACGCGCTCAACGACCTGACCGGGAAGCACGAAGGCCACCGCGCGGCGCACGCCAAGGGCACGCTGATGGCCGGCACCTTCACGCCGTCGGGCGCCGGCCTCACCACCGCGGCCCACATGTCCGGAGACCCCGTGCCCGTCACGTTGCGCTTCTCGAACGGGAGCGGTAACCCGCACGCGGCCGACTACGCGCAGGAGGGCCGCGGGATGGCAATCAAGTTCTACCTGCCCGACGGCTCCCGCACGGACATCGTCGCGATCGACCAGCCCTGCTTCTTCGCGCGCACGCCCGAGGACTTCCTCGAGTTCGCGCGGGCGCGCAAGCCCGACCCCGAGACCGGTGAGCCGGACATGGCCAAGGTGGGCGCCTACCTCGGCGACCACCCCGAGGCGCTGCCCAACATCCAGCACTTCCTGTCGAGCACGCCGCCGGAGAGCTACGTGAACGCGGCGTACAACTCGCTCCACTCGTTCCGCTGGACCGACGCCGAGGGCACCTCGCGGTGGGTCCGCTATCGCTTCGAGCCCGAGGCCGGCGAGAGCAGGATCGACGCCGAGGCGGCCAAGAGCCGCGGCCGCGAGTACCTCCAGGAGGACATCGTGAAGCGGGCCGGGGCGGCGTTCCGAATGCTCGTGGTGGTCGCGGAGGAGGGCGACCCGATCGACGATCCGACCGCGGAGTGGCCGGCCGAGCGCGAGCGCGTGGAGGTGGGCCGGCTGGAGCTGACCGGTCCCGAGACGGGACGTGAGAAGGACGGCGACGTGCTGGTGTTCGACCCGGTACGGGTGACCGACGGGATCGAGACGAGCGACGATCCGATCCTGCATTTCCGCTCGCGCGCGTACAGGACATCGGTCGGGCGCCGGGCCGCGGAGCAGACCGCCGGTGCCTAACCCCGTCACACGCCGGGGACTGCTCGGCACGGCTGCCGCCACCGGCGCGGGCGCCGCGGCGCTGCCGGCTACGGCGGAGGCACGGAAGCGCCGGCCACGCCATCGGCGCTCAGTGGACGTGGCGGTGGTGGGCGGCGGGCTGGCCGGCCTGAGCGCGGCGCGAGCGCTGCGCAAGCAGGGCCACTCGGTGATCGTGCTGGAAGCGCGCGGCCGGGTGGGCGGGCGCACATGGACCAAGAGCGTGCGCGGCGTGCCCGTGGACGTGGGCGGCCAGTGGATCGGCCCTCAGCAGAAGCGCATCGCGGCGCTGGCCAAGGCGGTGGGCGTGAAGACCTTCCCCACCTACAACACCGGCCTGAACGTCTACGACCGGCTGGGCGCGCTGAAGACCTACACGGGCGCGATCCCGCCGGCCGAGCCCGCGGCGATCGGCGACATCGCCGTGGCGCTGAACTCGCTCAACCGGATGGCCGGCGAGGTGCCGCTCGACGCTCCCTGGAAGGCGCCCAAGGCGCGCGAGTGGGACAGCCAGACGCTCGAGACCTGGAAGCTCACGAACATGAAGACGGACGAGGGCAAGCTGCTGCTCGACCTCGGGGTCGAGGCGGTGTTCGCCGGCGAGCCGCGCGACGTCTCGCTGCTCCACGTCCTCTTCTACATCCACAGCGCGGGGAGCTTCGACAACCTCATCAACACCGCCGGCGGCGCCCAGGAGACGCGCTTCGTGGGTGGGTCGCAGCTCGTGTCGCGGAAGGTGGCCGCGGCCCTCGGGTCGCGCGTGGTGCTCGGCTCCCCGGTCCGGCGGATCGTGCAGGGGCGCCACGGCGTGCGCGTGGAGTCGGAGCGGCTCGACGTGGAGGCGCGCTTCTGCGTGGTCACCGCTCCGCCGGCGCTGGCCGCGCGGATCGAGTACGAGCCCGGGCTGCCCGGCCGGCGCGACCAGCTCACCCAGCGGATGCCGATGGGATCGGTTCTGAAGGTCCATGCGCTGTACGCCAAGCCGTTCTGGCGCGATGACGGCCGCACCGGCCAGGCCACGAGCGACACCGGTCCCGTGAAGGTCACCTACGACAACTCGCCCGCCACCGGCGGCACCGGCGTGCTGCTCGGGTTCATCGAGGGCGAGGAGGCGCGCACCTGGAGCCGGCGCTCCCTGGCCAAGCGCAGGGCGGCCGTGCTCGCGCAGTTCGCGCGCTGGTTCGGGCCCGAGGCGGCCAAGCCCAGGGCCTACGTGGAGCAGAACTGGATGGAGGAGGACTGGAGCCGCGGCTGTTACGGAGCCTGGGCTCCTCCCGGCGTGCTGCTGGACTACGGGCCCGCGCTCCGCGAGCCGGTGGGCCGGATCCACTGGGCCGGCACAGAGACGGCCACCGAGTGGTGCGGGTACATGGACGGCGCCGTGAGCTCCGGGGAGCGCGTGGCCGCCGACCTGGACAAGCTGCTCTAGAGGCCCTCCACCACGGCCACCAGTCCCGCGCCCGCCCGCTCGAGCTCCTCGAGCGTGGTGGCCTCGGTGACCGACGCCAGGTCGAGTATGCGCTCGGCGAACGGGTCGAGCTCGGAGCGGCCCACCACCGCGTGGCACGCCACCCCTCCCTGCCGGCAGCGGGTGGCCACCTCACCGGCGATCTTGCCCTGGAGGCTCTGCTCGTCGAGGCTGCCCTCGCCGGTCACCACGAACGTGGCCGCGCGCATGTGGCCGTCGAAGCCCACGGCGTCCAGCACGAACGCTGCGCCGGGCAGAAGCCGCGCCCCGCGCGCGGCCCACAGCCCTCCCGACAGTCCCCCGGCCGCACCGGTCATCGGCTCGCCGGCCGGGTTCCGCGGCCACGTGCCGGCCAGCTTCGCCAGCCGGCGCTCCAGCCGCTTGACCATCGCCGCGTCCGCGCCCTTCTGGGGGGCGAACACGCGCGGCGCGGCCTCGAACGGGGTACGCACGTCGCACACCACCTCGATGTCCACCTCCACGCCGGCCTCGTCGAGCGCCTCCAGCGCACCGGCGCCGCCGTCGGTGGTCGCGGAGCCGCCCACGCTCACCACCACCCGGCCGGCGCCGGCGGCCGCCGCGGCCGCGATCAGCTCGCCGGTGCCGCGCGTGCTCGCGCGCCAGGCGTCGCGCTCATCCTCGGCCACTAGCCCGAGCCCGCTGGCGCGCGCCATCTCCACCAGGCCGGTGCGGCCGTCCTCCAGAAGCGCGAACTCCGCGCTGACCGAACGTCCGAGCGGATCGCTCACCGTCACGCTGTGGCGTTCGCCTTCGAGGGCGGCCAGGAGCACGTCCATCGTGCCCTCGCCGCCGTCGGCCACCGGCAGCTCCACCGCCTCGCGGCCCGCGCTCCGCAGCCCCGCGGCGATGGCGCCGGCCACCTCCAGGGCGCTGAAGGTGCCCTTGAAGCTGTCGGGCGCCACGAGCGCCGGGCCGCTCACAGCTCGGCGCTGAAGGCCTGCTCGGCGGTCTGGCCGTGAACGGCGAAGACGATCCGATCGAGCGCGCCCTCGTGCGCACGCGCGACGCCGACCATGATCCGCGCCGCGTCCTCCAGCGGGAAGCCGCCCACGCCGGTGCCGAACGCCACGAGTGCGAGCGAGCGGCAGCCCAGGCGCTCCGCCGCCGCGAGCGTGGAGCGGGTGGCGCGCTCCACGATCTCCGCCGACGTGGGGCCGCCGAGCTCCATCGTGGCCGCGTGGATCACCCACCGGGCCGGCAGGTCGCCGGCTCCTGTCTCCACCGCCTCGCCCAGCCCGATCGGCGCGCGCTCGTCCGACTCGCGCTGGATCTCCGGTCCGCCGGCGCGCGAGATGGCGCCGGCCACCCCGCCGCCGTGGGCCAACTGGGTGTTGGCCGCGTTGGCGATGGCGTCCACCTCGAGCTTCGTCACGTCCGCCTGCGCCACCTCGAGCCGCGCCACGCGGCATATCCTGACGACCGGCTGTCGATTTCGGGCCCTCCCATTCGTCGTTAGGGTGAATGCGGCCGAAGGCGTCGCACGGACACAGGAGGTTCGACCATGAAGTATCTGCTCGCACTGTTTGGCGACGAGTCCCGCTGGGGCGAGGCTACGCCGGAGCAGCAGGCCGACTCGATGAAGGCCTGGGACGACTTCACCAAGGCCACCATCGAGGCAGGCGTGCACCTGGGTGGCGAGGGGCTCCAGCCGAGCGCCACGGCCACCTCGGTGCGACTCCAGGAGAGCGGCGACCCGATCGTGAGCGACGGCCCGTTCGCCGAGACGAAGGAGCAGCTGGCCGGCTACTACCTGCTCGACTGCAAGGACCTCGACGACGCGCTGGCCTGGGCCAAGCGGGTCCCCATGCCCGGCGGCACGGTGGAGCTCCGGCCGGTCATGGACTACGAGGCGCGCGGCTCGGAGGCCCACTCGAACGAGGCGGGGGCCGCCCGGTAGGCGCTTCCCCGGAAGCTGTCGACCGCCTGTTCCGGCGCGAGTCGGGGCGGGCGGTCGCCACCCTCATCCGCGTTCTCGGGGACTTCGACCTCGCCGAGGAGGCGGTGCAGGACGCATTCGTGGTGGCGCTCGAGCGCTGGCCGCGCGACGGCGTGCCGGACAACCCGGCCGCGTGGATCATCCGCACCGCGCGCAACCGGGCGATCGACGTCCTGAGGCGCAGCCGGACGCACGACCGCAAGCTCGAGGAGCTCGTGGCGCTCGACCGCGGAGGCGGCGAGGAGGACGACGAGGACATGAGCTCGATACCGGACGACCGCCTGCGCCTGTTCTTCACGTGCTGCCACCCCGCACTTGCGCCCGAGTCCCAGGTGGCGCTCACCCTGCGGACGCTCGGCGGCCTCTCCACCCCTGAGGTGGCGCGGGCGTTCCTCGTGGCCGAGAGCGCCATGGCGCAGCGGCTGGTGCGCGCCAAGCGCAAGATCCGCGGAGCGGGAATCCCGTACGCGGTGCCGCCAGACTCCGACCTCCCCGAACGGCTGCGCTCGGTGCTCGCCGCGCTCTACCTGATCTTCAACGAGGGCTATCTCGCCACGAGCGCGGACACGCTGGTGCGGCGCGAGCTGTGCGACGAGGCCATCCGCCTGGCCCGGGTGCTCACCCAGCTGATGCCCGACGAGCGCGAGGCTGCCGGGGTGCTTGCGCTGATGCTCCTGCACCACTCGCGCCGCGACGCGCGCGTGGACGAGCACGGGCAGCTGGTGCTCCTGGAGGACCAGGACCGCACGCTCTGGCACCACGACGAGATCGGCGAGGGCACGGCGCTGGCCGCCCGCATCGGGGTGGCGGGCCCGTATTCGCTACAGGCCCAGATCGCCGCGGAGAACTCGGCGCCCACGCCCGACTGGGCGCGGGTGGTGTCCCTGTACGAGCAGCTCCTGGAGCTGTGGCCGGGACCCGTGGTTCAGCTCAACCGCGCGGCGGCGGCGGCTCTGGCCGAGGGCCCTGAGCGCGGCCTCGAACTGGTGGACGAGCTGGAGCGTGACGGGCGCCTCGAGGACTACCACCTGCTCCACGCCGCCCGGGCGGACCTACTGCGCCGGCTCGGCCGTGTGGACGAGGCCGTGGCGGCGTACCGGCGCGCGCTCGAGCTGGTGGCCAACCCGCTTGAGCGGGCGTTCCTCGAGCGCCGGCTGAGAGAACTGCAGCGCTTGACGGCCACGCGCCGGCGCACGAGCTTCGAGCGGTTGCCGGCGGCGTCGCGGGACCTCAGCCCCACGCGCACCACCGGATGCCGGCCGTTGCGCAGCGCCTTCCGGAGCGCCCGCCGCGCGCGTGGTGTCAGCGCCGCCTTCATCCGCACCCGCTTGCGGGCGCCCGCCGGGCGCGTGGCAGGCTTCAGCCGGTACGAGCGCTTGCCGATCCGCAGCGTCGCGCCGATCGTCAGCGCGGTCGGCTCCCCGGACCGGCCGTAGGCCACCGCGCCACCCAGGCGCAGCAGCCGCTGCTTCGCGGGGAAGCCGGTGCGCAGCCGCGGCGGCGTGACGTCGCGATCGGGCGGCAGCGGCCCCCCGCCGGGCACGCGGTCCGGATCGATCCTCAGCAGCTTGCCGAGCAAGCGTGCCCAGGTTCTGCGCGTTGCCGTGGCCGTCGTTGGCGCCGCCCCCGTCGCCGGTGGCTGCGTACAGGTAGCCGTCCGGCCCGAACTGAAGCTGGCCGCCGTTGTGGTTGTCCTCCGAGGAGTGCTCGATCGTGAGGACGATCCTGCGGGTGGCGGGGTCGGCCCGGTCGGCGTTGCTCGAGCGCCGGTACTCCTCGATGTGGATGTCGCCCCCCGCGCCCGTGAAGTACACGTAGAACTTGCCGGAGGTGGCGTAGTCGGGCGCGAACGCCATCGACAGGAGCCCGCGTTCGTAGCTGGTGGTCACGAGGTTCGAGAGGTCCAGGAACGGAGTGGCCACGGGCGTGCCGCCGCGGACGAGGCTGATCACGCCCGCCTGCTGCGTCACGAACAGCCGGCTCGCGTCGCCGGGAGGCGAGGTCACGTAGGTGGGGAGCGTGTATCCGCCGGCGACGATCGTTCGCGCCAAGCGTGCCCGGCGTGCTCCCGGCGGTCAGCCGGGACAGGTTGCCGAGGCTCTGGTCGACGGCGTAGAGATGCCCGGCCGCGTCCTGGCCGAACGAGCCCAGCTGCTGCGAGGCGATCGTCAGGCCCGTGGTGCGGTCGTCCGGGGCCGCGAGGTTGAGTGCGAGCGAACGCACCTCCGCGGCGTAGTAGTCGGAGTAGAGGTAGCGGCCCACGAGGCCGGTGAGGGCCGGGTCGCGCACCACGTACCCGCCGATCACGGCGGCGCCGCCCTGCGGTCGAGTAGTCGGCCAGCGGCCCGATCACCCCGGTCACGGGGCAGCGAGGCCCACCCGGACCGGCGATCTTGCCCTCGAAGCAGGGCCAGCCGAAGTTCGCTCCGCGGGCGGCGGCGAGGGTGGTCCAGTTGAGCTCCTCGCGAGCGCCCTGACCCACGTCGCCGATGAGGAGGTCTCCGTTGGCCCGGTCGAAGGAGAAGCGGTAGGGGTTGCGCAGCCCGTAGGAGAAGATCTCGGGGCGGGCGCCGGCACGGCCCACGAACGGGTTGTCGGGCGGGATCAGGTAGCTGGTGCCTGCCTGCGCCGATGCCGCCGCCGGCACCAGCAGCGCCAGCACCGCGGCGAGCGCGACGGCCCTAGCCGCGAAGCTGGTCGATCTTGCAGTCACTCGGATCCTTATCGGTGCGCCAGCGCAGAAACTTGGCTCCGTGACGGATCCTTTGCCCCGTGATGTGGTCGAACGCGATCTCGCAGACGAGCTCCGGGCGCAGGCCCTCCCACACGAGCTCCTCCTCCGACTTCCAGCGGCTCGGCCCTCCCGATCCGCTCTCGCCCGTGCGGTGGGGCTCGAGCAGGCCGAGCAGCTCGCGCTTCTGACTCGCCTTGAAGCCGGAGGTGTGGCCCACCACGTGCAGCTCGCCGTCGTCGTCGTAGAGACCGAGGATGAGCGAGCCCACCGTGCCCTCCTCCTTGCCGAAGCGAAAAGCGGCCACCACCATGTCGGCGGTGCGCACGCGCTTGATCTTGACCATCCCGGTCCGCTCGCCGGGCCGGTAGATCGCGCCGCCCTCCTTGGCCACCACGCCCTCGGAGAGTCCGGTCAGCCACTGGCCGGCGTCCTCGCGGTCCGCGGTCACCGGCGTGAGCTGCACGGGGTCCGCCACCACGGCCACGAGGCGCTCGCGGCGCTCGTCGTAGGGGAGGCCGAGCAGCAGCTCGTCGCCCTCCGCCAGGAGATCGAACGCCACCAGCGAGGCGGGCGTCTCGGCGGCCAGCCGCTCCACGCGCGACGCCGCCGGATGGATCCGCTGGGACAGCAGGTCGAACTCCTGCACCCCGTCCACCTCGATCACCATCTCGCCGTCGAGCACCAGCCGCTCGCCGGGAAGCGCGCGCACCTGCTCCTCGATCTCGGGGAAATAGCGGTTCATCGGCTTGCCGTTGCGGCTCTGGAGGTGCACCTCGTCGCCGTCCCGGAACACGATCGTGCGGAAGCCGTCCCACTTGGGCTCATAGCGCCAGCCATCGCCCTCGGGCAGGTCGGCCTTGGAGCGCGCGAGCTGCGGTTTGAGCGGCGGCGAGAGGGGGAGGCCCACGCCCTGAACCGTACTGAGGCGCGGGCGCTAGGATCCTCGCGATGTCTCAGGAACAGGCCACAGTCGCCGAGGAGGAGTACCTCCAGATCATGTACTGGCTCCAGGAGGCCGGCCTGCCGATCACCGGAGCCAACATCGCGCGCGCCATGCAGGTGTCCGCGCCGACGGTGCACGAGATGATCGGCCGCCTCGAGTCCGACGGCTACGTCACGCGCGACCCGGACAAGTCGCTCGAGTTCACCGAGACCGGCATGGAGCACGCCGCACAGATCGTGCGCCGGCACCGGCTGATCGAGCGCTTCCTCACCGATGTCTTCGACATCCCCTGGGACCAGGTCCACGAGGAGGCCGAGCGCCTCGAGCACTGGATGTCGCCGGTGGTCGAGGAGCGCATGCTGCGCGCGATCGGCGACGCCAAGACCTGCCCGCACGGCCATCCGATCTTCGAGGGCGCGCGCGAGATGGGCGTGCCGCTGGCCGACGTGGAGGAGGGCGCCAAGGTGCGCGTGCTCCGCTTCGAGAACGAGGCGGAGGATCTCCTCCACTACCTGATGGACAGCGGGCTGCAGCCCGGCCTGGAGGGCACGCTCTCCCACTCCGGGGACGAGGTGGCCATCGAGGTGGACGGCGGGCGCATGGCGATCACGCGCAGCGTCGCGGAGACCGTGTCTGTAGTCGCGGACCCCTCGCCGCCCGCCCGCGTGGCGCTGCCGGACCAGCTCGTGCTGGGCCGCGAGCGCTACGGCCGGTAGCGCAGGTCGTAGTAGAGGAGCGTCGAGAAGAGCGCCACGAACGGTGCCGTGATCGTCTCGGTGGCCATCGTGCCCACCAGCGACCAGACCGCGCGGTTCGAGCTGTCGGCCAGGGCGTCGAACGGCGCCACGAGCACCAGGGCCGGCAGGATGGCGGCGAGGTTGGCCAGCACGATCAGCCCGAAGGTGCGCCACCACACGCCGCGCACCAGCTCCCCGGAGCGATCGAGCGCGCCCGTGCCTCGGCCCCCCTCGATCACGACGGTCTGGGGAACGAAGTACCAGCGCACCGCGAGGTAGATGCCCGGCAGCACGAGCAGCACCAGGCCGATCGCGATCCCCACGCCCATCAGCACGACGGCGAAGAAGATCGGCGCGAACGCATCGAGGCCGGCCATGATCGCCGCGCGAGCCCGGGGCCGCCCTCCGGCCGCCAGGTCGTTGAGGGCGTGGATGCAGATCGCCGTGATGAGCGGCGCCACCACGAGGAAGCTCACCAGCGTCGGGATCACGGTCTCGACCGCGGAGGGCGACGAGTCGTAACCGCTCGTCAGCTCCTCCATCCCGACCCCGTCCACCACCAGGTGCACGGGCACCACCACGGCGGCGGACAGCGCCAGGAAGGTCGGCGCGTTGCGGAAGTAGACGCCCAGCGAGTCGGAGAAGAGGGCGGAGACGTCGCGGGGGCGACCGAGCTCCAGCCCGGTCACGCCTGCTGGCCGACGACGCTCTCCGCTACCTCGGAGCGCGCGGCGGCGATGCGCGCGATGCCCTCCGTGATCAGCTCGGGTGGGACCCCCGAGTAGGCGATCCGAAGCGAGTTCTCGCCGCCCTCGAGCAGGAAGTCGGTGCCCTTCACGAACACCACGCCGTGCTCGGCGGCGGCCTTCTCGATCGCCGCCACGTCGGTGCCCTCGGGCAGGTCGACCCAGAGGAAGTACCCGCCCTCCGGGGTTACGAAGCGGGCGTCGGGCAGGTGGCGCTCGAGCGCGGCAGCGGTCGCGTCGCGGCGCTCGCGCAGCGCCGCCTTGACCGTCGCGATGGAGCCGTCGATTGCACCCGAGTCGCAGAACTCGGCCACGATCGCCTGCGCCACCATGCTCGGCGAGATGTACGTGCTCGTGGCGATCGTGCGGATCGCGCCGATGGTCCCGGCGCCGCCCACCAGGTAGCCCACGCGGATGCCGGGGCACACCGTCTTCGAGAACGACGACGCGTACACCACGCTCCCGCGCTCGTCGAGCGACAGCATCGTGGGCTGGTCCTCGCCCTCGAAGCGCAGCTCCACGTACGGGTCGTCCTCGAAGATCGTGAACTCGTACTTCGCGGCCAGCTCGAGCAGGCGCCGGCGCTTGTCGAGCGAGAGCGTGCAGCCGGCCGGGTTCTGGAAGTTGGGGATGATGTGGGCGAGCCGCGGCCGCGCCCCTGCCTCGAGGGCCTGCTCGAGCGCGCCGACGTCGATCCCGTCAGGCTCGAGCGGGATCGCGAGGATCTCCGCGCCCAGGTTCTTCAGCGCGAGCAGCGTGCGGTCGTAGGTCGGGGCCTCGACCACCACCAGGTCGCCGGGTCCCACCATCTGCTGGAAGAGGAAGGCGTCCGCCTGCATCGACCCGTTGGTGGCGATCACCTGGTCCGGCTCCACGCCGTGCTTGGCGGCGATCCAGGCGTTCAGTCGCGGGTAGCCGGCAGACGTGCCGTAGGAGAAGGCCCCCGCGGGATCGCGCTCGAAGGCGCGCTGCGAGGCCGCGCGAAGCTCGTCGACGGCGATGATGTCGAGCGACGGGGCTCCCCGCGCGAGCGAGATGTTGGTGGCGGCGGACATGCCAGCCACGATAACGACGCGGGGCGCTGGGTGCCTCAGACGGCTCTGGCGTACAGAATCACGTTGTCGCGGTAGCCCGTGTCCGGTGAGAACGGGCCGCCGCAGCGTGACCAGCACCAGCATCGGCCGCTTCGACACTCCGTACACGGACCCGGCGGGGAAGTGGCTCTTCTCGATCTGGCGCCGGCGCACCACGGCAAAGCGGTGGGTCACGCCGCGGTTGTCGCGGACGCTGATGCGGCTTCCGAGCGGCTGCTGCAGGAGGCTGTAGAAGAGCGCCGGACCTTCCTTGGAGTCCACGTGGCTCACGATCACCGCGCGTCCGAGCTCGCCGGGCCTCGGCCCGCCGGCGAACCAGCCCGCCCGTCCCGGCGGCGGGATCTGGAGCTCGCCGTGCTGGACACCCATGCGCTGGACGGGCCCCGAGCTGCCGGCGGCGGGTATGGAGATCCGATCGGGCACACCGGGCCGGCGCTCCGGCCGGCTCGCCGTGGCCGCCGGCTCGTGCTTGGGGGCCGGCGGGAGGCTGACCTTGTTCCGGGCCTGGGTCGGATCGAGCGTCAGTGCGGCCATGAGCGACCCCACCGTCGGCGCCGTCACCTGCGCGGGCTCGTGCGACAGGCCGATCGACTCCTTCCCGGGCGCGAGCAGGGCCGCCGCGGCCCCAGCGAGCGCGGCTGACACGATGATCGACAGCAGGAGGCCGGCGGCTGGGCGGATGCGGCTAGTGGCGCCCACCGCGGCGCGCTGCGATGAGACCGGTCACGACCAGCGCGGCTCCCGACACGACTAGGAAGTTCACCTTGTGCGGACGATCCGCGCCGGCGGCGCTGGCGGGACGGGTGCTGGTGGTGCTGCTCCAGGTTCGAACGGCTGAAGGCTCCTCCACCGGCACGGGCTCCGTGGCAACGGCCTCGAACTCCTCCGTGGCGGCCTCGGGCTCCTCGACGGGCGCGGGCGTCTCGACGACCTCGACGGCGTCGACGACGATCTCCTCGACGACCTCCACGGGCGCGGGCACCTCGACGACCTCGGTGGGCTCGACCACGACTTCGGCGGCGGGCTCTGGCTCCGGGGAGAACGTGGCGGGCGGCTCGGGAGCCGACACCGTCTCGGCCGCGGGCTCGGCGATCCAGGATCCGGTCCAGGGCTCGTCCGCCTCGGGAGCGGCGGGCTCGGGCTGCGCCGGCGTGACCGGCGGGTAGGGCGTGGCCGCCGGACCCTCGGGCCAGGGCGACAGGGGCCGCTCGGCGTCGGGCGCCGGGGCATCGGCCGCTGGCGTGCCGAACAGATACGGGGTGGGAGGCACGGCCTCGCCGGTCGGCACCGCGTCGGGCGCGGGCTCCGGGTCGGGCCGTACGAAGCGCGGGAACGCCGGGGGCGCCGGCACGGGCGCGTCCTCGGGCTCCGAGCGCGCGAAGCGGCCGGTGGGCGCCGGAGCGGGAGCCCAGCGCTCGCCCGGGGGCGGGGTCCAGAGCGCGGGCGCGGCGGGCGTCTCGAGGACCGCTTCCTCGGACTCGGCCGGGTGGTGGCCATTGCCGTTGGACTCAAGCGCGGATCCGTTGTCCGAGCCGGCGGCCGCCAGCACGGTCGAGGGCCGCGGCGACATGGGGGGAAGGGTGGGCAGCGGTCGCGGCGTGGCGACAACGGGCGCCTCGATCACGGCGGGCGCCTCGATGACGGCGGGCGCCTCGATGATCGCCGGCACCTCGATGACCTGCTCCTTGGACTCGATCAGCGGCGGGCCGGCCGCAACGGACGACGGGGCGGGCGGCCCTGCGCTCAGGGCCGGGGTGGCCACCTGCAGGGCACCGCGCGAGCGCCTGCGCCGCGCCATCACGTAGGAGGCACCGCCGAGCGAGCCGCCGATGAGGGAGGAGCCGAGGATGAGCAGCCAGGCGCCGCTCGAGGTGGCGCCGCCCAGGCCCGTGGCCGGGGCCGTGACGGGACCGGCGGTCCCGTCGGAGGTGAGCACGATCTGTGCGGGCATGCCCGCGCTGCCCACCACGAAGCCGCTGGATGCGGAGCCGGTGACGGCCCGCACGGTCGCCTCGACGAGAGCGCCGCCCTCGCCGCCGGGACGGGTGACGGCCACGGAGTGGCGGCCGGGGGGCACGGCGAGATAGCCGGTGTCGTCACCGAGCCCAACGCCGGAGGCCACGACCTTGCCGTCAACGCGGACGTCGGCCTTGCCGACCTCGGACGCCACGTGGACCGCCCGGAGGGTGGCCTTGCCGGGCTCGACGCCGTCGTCCTGGTACACGAGGAGGTCGACGCCCTTGTCGGTGCCCACGGCAACCACGGTGTGCTTGCCCGGACCGAGGCGGACCACCTCGCTGGCAACCGGCGAAGACTGGCCGTTCAGGATAAGTCGGAGGCGTGTCTGTCCTGGACGAAAGACCTGGTATCCACTCGGCTTTGCGAAGGCGGACGGAAGCTTCGGACCGCCCTTCTCAACCAGCAGCGAGGCCGGTCCCGCGCCGGCGACGGCATGCAGGAAACGGACCTGAGTTTGGTCTGACTGCGCCTGAGAAGGCATAGTCGGTATTACGATCGAAGTGAGTGCGGCTGCTCCGAGCGTCGCGCCCTTCTTGGCTGTGCTTCGCTTCATCTAGTCATGCTAACCCGGGAATCTGAAATCGGGAGATCGCTCCAGAAGGCTGATCCACAGGATCGGGCCGTCCTGGACCTCTCGCTACGCCGCAAGGTCAAGGACGACGTGGTGGCCGCTGTGCTCCGTTTGCAGCCGGAAGAGGTTGTTCACCGCCGTGCGGCCGCGCTCGACCGGCTGGCCGCGGACCTCGGCATCTACGACGACGCCGAACGCGCCAGGTTGTCCGATGAGCTCGCTGAGATGCCGGCGACGGAGTGGCCCGACGACACCAAGAACGGCGTGCCCGACCCGCCGGCCGCGGCTTCGCCTCCACCCGAGCCACCCGTTTCCGTAGCGCCGCCGGCGCCCGTCGCGGCGCCCAAGCGCGATCGCCGCCGTCCGCTCGTGGTCGTCGCCGTGATCGTGGTGGGCGCGCTTCTCGGGGCGTTCATCGGCCTGGTGCTCTTCGGCGGCGACTCGGATGACGAGAAGGGCTCCGCGGCCACGGCGCAGGCGCCGGCTCCGGCGCCGCCGGAGGCCAAGAGCGTTCAGCTGACCGCGATCGCCCCGGACTTCCCCGGTCGGGGCACCGCGAGGATCGAGGGGAGCGGGACCGACAGCAGGCTGGTGATGTCCCTCACCGACCTGCCGCCGCGCGAAGAGGCCTACGCGGTCTGGCTCTACAACGACCTGACCGACGCCGTGCTCGTGGACCGCGTGGTGGGCAGCTCGCTCGAGGTGAACAAGGTCCTGCCGGTGGATCCGGCCGGCTACAAGTTCATCGACGTCTCGCGCGAGCCGATCGACGACAACCCGAATCACAGCGGCGAGAGCCTGATGCGCACGCCGATGGCGGAGCTGCTCGAAGCGCCCTAGACGCGGGCGCCGAGCACTTCGATCGCGATCTCCGCGACCTGAGTGGGGTTGCGGCCCACCCGCACGCCCTTGGCCTCGAGCGCCTCGGCCTTCGCCTGGGCGGTGCCGGCGGAGCCGGAGACGATCGCGCCGGCGTGCCCCATCGTCTTGCCGGGCGGAGCGGTGAAGCCGGCGATGTAGGCCACCACCGGCTTGGTCACGTGATCGGCGATGTAGTCCGCCGCACGCTCCTCGGCGTCGCCGCCGATCTCGCCCGACAGCACGATCAGCTCGGTCTCCGGATCGGCCTCGAACAGCTCGATCACGTCGATGAAGCTCGAGCCCGGCACCGGGTCGCCGCCGATGCCCACGATCGAGCTGTTCCCGAACCCGCTCTGGGCCAGCTCGTTGCCGATCTGGTAGGTGAGCGTGCCGGAGCGGGAAACCACGCCGACGTTGCCCTCCTTGAAGAAGGAGGCGGGGATGATTCCCACGTTCGCCTTGCCCGGGGAGAGGATCCCGGGGCAGTTAGGGCCCACCAGCCGCACGTTCGGGTTGCGGGCGAGGTGGTTGTAGACCTTGAGCTCGTCGTGGGCGGGGATGCCCTCGGTGATGGTCACGATCAGCTCGATGCCGGCGTCCTCGGCCTCGAGGATCGAGTCCGCCGCGAACCGCGGCGGCACGAACACCATCGCGGTGTTGGCACCGGTCTCCTCCACGGCCTGGTGGAAGGTGTCGAACACCGGGATGCCCTCCACGTCCTGGCCGCCCTTGCCGGGGGTGACCCCGGACACCACCTGGGTGCCGTAGGTGCGGTTGTTGAGCGAGTGGAAGGTGCCCTCGCGGCCGGTGATGCCAGACACGCAGAGCCGCGTGTCGCTGTCTACGAGGACGGCCATCTAGCGCGCCAGCTCCACTACCCGGTTGGCCGCGTCGAGCATCGTGGACTCCGTGTGCACGTTCGGCAGGTTGGCCTCGGCCAGGAGGCGCCGGCCCTCCACGTCGTTGGTGCCGTCGAGCCTGACCACGAACGGGACGGTGGGCTCGATCTGGGCGAATGCCTGGATCAGGCCGCGGGCCACCTCGTCGCAGCGTGTGATGCCTCCGAAGATGTTGAAGAGGACGGCGGTCACCTCGGGGTTGGAGAGGATGACCTCGACGGCGCTCGTGATCGCCTCGGCCTTGGAGCCGCCGCCCGCGTCGAGGAAGTTCGCGGGGCGGCCGCCCGCCTGCGCGACCACGTCGAGCGTGGACATCACGAGGCCGGCGCCGTTGCCGAGGATCCCGATGTTGCCGTCGAGCGACACGTAGGTGAGGCCCCGCTCCTTCGCCATCCGCTCCTGCGGGTCCTCGGCCGAGATGTTCCGGAACTCGGCCGAGTCGGGATGGCGGTAGAGCGCGTTGTCGTCCAGCGTGACCTTCGCGTCCAGGGCCACGACCTCGCGGGCCTTCGTGACCAGCAGCGGATTGACCTCGACGAGCATCGCGTCCTCGGCCACGAACATGTCGTAGAGCCTGGCGAGCATCGCCCCCACCGGCCGGATCACGTCGGCGGCGATGCCGGCGTCGTACGCGAGCCGGCGGCCGTGGAAGTCCTGGAAGCCGATCAGCGGGTCAACGTGGAGCTTGGCCATCGCCTCGGGGTCCTCCTCGACGATCGCCTCCACGTCCATGCCGCCCATGCGCGAGAGCATGGCCATCGGCTTCTTGGCACCGCGGTCGAACACGATCGCGGCGTAGTACTCCTCGTCGATGTCGGACGCGCTCTCCACGTAGAGCTCGTGGACCGTGAGCCCGCGGATGTCCATCCCGAGGATGGCCTTGGCGTGCGTCTCCGCCTCCGAGCTGTCGGCGGCCAGCTTGATTCCACCGGCCTTGCCGCGCCCGCCGATCTGGACCTGCGCCTTGACGACGACCGGGTATCCCAGTTCCTGAGCGGCTTCCACGGCCTCGGCGACCGAGGTGGCATGCCGGCCGTCCGGCACGGGCACGCCGTGCTTGGAGAACAGCTGCTTGCCTTGGTATTCGAGGAGGTCCATTAGGTAGATAGAGTGCTGCGCCGCGCGCCAGACGGCGGCTGACCCTATCGCAAGGCCAAATGGCACTTCCCAAAGACGTTAAGTTCGTCACCTTCGACTGTTACGGCTCTCTCATCGACTGGGAGACCGGGGTGTACGAGGCATTCCAGAAGGAGGCCGATCGTGATGGCTTCACGATCGACCGCGACGTGCTCGTTCCGCGCTTCATCGAGGTTCAGCGCGAGATCCAGCGCGGCTCCTACGAGCTCTACGCGGAGGTTCTTCGCCGCACGGCGGTCCGCGTGGCGGCCGAGTTGGGCTGGGACCTGGAGCCCTCGCGCTCGAACTTCCTGCCCGACAGCGTTCCGCGCTGGATGCCCTTCCGGGAGACCAACGCGCAGCTCGAGCGCTTCGGCAAGAAGTACGAGACCGGCATCCTGTCGAACATCGACGACAAGCTGCTCGGGGCCACGCGCAGGCACTTCCGCACCGACTTCGACCTCGTGGTCACCGCACAGCAGGTGCGCAGCTACAAGCCCGATCCCGCCCATTTCAAGGAGTGCCAGCGCCGCATCGCGGGCCTCAAGAAGAATTGGGTGCACATCGCATCGGGCTACCCGACGGACGTGGAGCCCTGCCTCAAGCTGAAGATCCCCGTGATCTGGGTCAACCGGCACGCGGAGGTCATCGAGGGCGCCAAGAAGCCCGACGGCGAGGTCAAGACCTTCCGCGACGCGGGCAAGCTCCTCAACGCCGCGTAGTCGCGGCTCGGGCGCATGCGGGCGGTCTCCGTCCACCGCGACGCGCTCGTAGTGACCAGTCGCCTGTGGCAGACCACGGCTACGGCGGTCCGCTCGGGCGGCGAGGCCGTCCTGATCGACTCGCCCTACTTCCCCGATGAGCTGGAGGCCCTGGCGCCGCTGCTGGCGCAGGCGGGGTTCGAGCCCGACGGCCTGCTCGCCACGCACGGGGACTTCGACCATCTGCTCGGGCGGCTGGCCTTCCCGGCGCTCGCACTGGGGGTGGGGGAGCCCACGGCCCTGCGGCTGCGCGCGGAGCCGGGTGCGGCCCAGCGCGCTCTCCGCGACGAGGACGATGAGCACTATGTGTCCCGCCCGGCGCCGCTGAGCCTCGGAGCGGTGCAGGCGCTCCCGGTGCCCGGCCGGGTGGACCTCGGCGAGGCCGAGCTCGAGCTGCACCCCGCGGAGGGACACACGGTGGACGGGTGCGCGGTGTTCGCGCGGGCCCTGGGCCTGCTGGTGGTCGGCGACTACCTCTCCGACGTGGAGCTGCCGATGATCTCGGCAGGCGGCTCGCTCGCGGAGTACCGCGCCACGCTGGCGCGCTTGGCGCCGGTCGTGGAGGAGGCGGAGACGGTGGTGCCCGGCCACGGGTCTCCCCACGACCGCGCCACCGCGCTACGGATCCTGGACGAGGACGTGGGCTATCTGGACGCGCTCGAGCGCGGGGAGGAGCGGCCGCCGCTGCCCGAGGGGCGAGGCGGCAAGGCGCAGCAGCGGCTTCACTCCGAGAACCTTCGCCAGATCGTCTAGCCCACCGCCGCGATCTCCTCCTGGTAGATCCCGATCGAGCGACCGAGCCCGTCGCCGAGCACCGCCGGCACCACGCCCACGTTCTGCACGATCAGGGTCGCCCGAGCTGTGATGCGCTCGAACTCCTCGTCCACGATCAGGGCGCCCACCTGTTCGCGGCTCCCGCGCAGCAGCGCGAAGCCGTCCAGGTCGCCCCCGTGTGGAGTGAGCAGCACCACCTCGAACGACTCGATCTTGCCGTCCTGCTCGAGGCCGCTCCAATACTGGACGCTCTCGTTGAAGACCTCGAGGCCCTTCGCCTCGCGGTTCGGGATGTTCGCTCCCCATCCGATGAAGATCCCTGCTTCGGCCATGTGATCCTCCTGTCGGAGGCTGCAGCGAGTCCGCAGCGTTGAGCGACTCTAGATCGGCGGGACGGGCCGGGGCAAGGACGCGACGTAAGGCACGTCGGCAACGTAAGGCTCGTCGTAATCGGCTCGCCCCTGGAGTCTGAGGCGCCTCCGCAGGGGGGTTCGTCGTCTTTTGGATGCCCACCATCCAGAAAACGAACGACCCCCGGTTGACGGGGGCTTGGGGACTTTTCGATGTATGCCAACGAAAACTCCCCACACCCCTCCGATTTTGGGGCCGCGTTACGAAGCATTTGTCCTCTCACCCGCCGCAGTTTGCGCCTGCCCCGGCGCGGCGCAACCCGCCAGGCGACCTAGTGCTCGTGGGAGTGATCTGCATCTTGCGCGTGGCCGGCCGGCGGGTTGGGCCTGGTGGTGGAGGGCGCCGGACCATAGACTCGCCACGTGCTTCGCAGAGCGCCCGCCGCCCTCTCTGCTCTCGCCGTGCTGCTGTCCGCCGCCCCCGCGGTGGCGCAGGCACCGCCGACGACGATTCCGGGTGAGCCCGGGCCGGGCCTCACCACCGCTTGCGGCGGACGCGCGATCGCGCCGGACCGGGTCATAGCCGGCGAGTTCGGCACGAACGTCAACAAGGACTACATCCTGCTGCCCTTCGACGTGCCGCGCGGGACCACCGCCGTTCGCGTCAAGTACTGCTGGGACCGGCCCGAGAGCGGCACGATGCGCCACACGCTCGACCTCGGCCTGTACGGCCCGCGGCAGGGCGCCTCGAAGTTGTGGGGCGAGCAGGAGTTCCGGGGCTGGGGCGGGTCGAGCCATCCCGACGTGACGCTGTCGTCGGAGGGCTACTCCACCGAGGCCCAGTACACCGCCAACCCGCGCGTGGAGGTGCCCGGCAAGACCACACGCGGCTTCATCCCGGGCCGGATCAAGCCCGGCCAGTGGGCGGCCGAGCTGGGCGTGGGCGCCGTGATCGCTCAGAGCGAGGGCGACGCCGACGGCAAGGTCAAGTGGCGCGTGGAGATCGAGCTCTCCGAGGATCCCGCGTTCAACGACGAGCCGTACCAGAAGGCGCCCTACAACAAGGCTCCCGCCCGCGACGAGGCGGGCTGGTACGCCGGGGACATGCACGTGCACGCCGAGCACTCGAACTACGGCGCGGCCACCATGACCGACACGTTCGACTACGCCTTCAAGCCGCTCGCCCAGGGCGGCGCGGGGCTCGACTTCATGACGCTCTCCGACTACGTGTCGGGCTACCCGGCCTGGAACGAGATCGGGCGCTACCAGTCGCTCCACCCGAACAACCTGGTGATCCGCAGCGACGAGGTGATCACCTACAAGGGCCACACGAACAACCACGCCAGCGCCAAGTTCGTGGACTACCGGACCACGCCGATCTACGAGCGGGTGGCCGGCGGCTCACTCAAGCTGCTGAGCGGCGGGCGCGACCCCAGGGACATCTTCCGCGAGGTCCACCTCGCCGGCGGCTGGACGCAGATCAACCACCCGCAGATCTTCCCGCCCACCACGCCGGCAGCCGCGGCGGCATGCCGAGGCTGCTTCTGGGAGTACACCGACACGCAGACCGACTACTCCCAGCTCGACGCCCTCGAGATCGCCACCGGCCCCTGGAACTTCGGCGGCAACCCCAACCCGTTCACCACGCTGGCGATCACCGAGTACGAGCGTCTGCTCGGCCTGGGCTACAAGATCGCGGCCGTCGGCTCGAGCGACTCGCACAAGGCCGGTGATGTGAGCGGCGGCCTCGAAGCGCCTATCGGGCAGGCCACCACCGTGGTGCGCGCCAGCAAGCTCTCGGAGACCGGCATCCGCTGCGGCGTGCAGGGCCGCCACACCTACGTGAAGGTCACCGGCAACGCCGGACCGGACCTGCGCCTGTCGGCGCGGCCATGGGGCAACACGGTCGACAGGGCGATCCTGGGCGACACCGTCCACGCCTGGGGCGCCAAGTTCCGCGCCCGCGTGATCGGCGGGTCGGGATACACACTCCTCGTGGTGAAGGACGGGGCGACCGTCGAGACCGTTCCGATCGCCGACGACGACTTCGTGCACGAGTTCCACGGCGTGGGCAACGGGCGCTGGCGGCTCCAGATCATGAACGGCCGCCTCATCGAGACCGTCTCGAGCCCGATCTGGATCGAGCCGGGCTACGGGCCCTGGAGCTGGGTCGACCGCGCGCGCTGCCGCGGCGGCCAGTAGCCGCCGCGGCCAGGCGCGATCTCTAATTCGTCAGGCGGCCGGCGGGGGCGCGATGGCCACGCTGAACGGGTTGTTCGGTCCGGCCATCAGCGCGTTCAGCAGCGGCGTGGCAAGCCCGCAGCCGGTGAGCGCCGGGATCGTGGTGGTGCCGGTGAACGTGAACCCCTTCACGAAGTCCGGCGGGCCGGAATAGCGAAGCGGCAGCACCACCGGCGCGCTGGTACGGCAGTTGCCCCCCACCAGGTTCAGAGGCAGCAGCGGTGAGCTGAGCTTCCGGATGTGGATCGTGAACGGCGACTGGCCGTCGATCGTCGTGGTGCCTCCGAGCACCACCTTTGCGGTGGACGGCCCGGACTCGACGAGCTCGAGCGTGGCGTCCGCGGGCACGCCGAGAACCGTGAAGCGCGTGGTGAAGCGCGGTACGGCCACGTGCCCCGTTAGCTGCTGTGTAGTGGTCTCGAGCACCCCGTTGAAGGTGGAGCCCGCCGGCAGCGTGACGTCCTGGTTCAGCTTCTTGACCGTCAGATTGCCCTTGACGGTCCAGTTGTTGAACGGCACCTCCGCGGCCTGCGCGGCCGGGGCGCCCCAGCCGACGGCGGCGAGGGCTACGGCCAAGGTGACCGCGCGGCGTGCGGTCCTGAGTCGGTACGGCATGGCACCACCTCCCTGGGTGCTCGGGTTCTGGGGGTTGAATTCCCCCAGCCGCCGACTACGAAACGGTCGCGGCGGTCATTCGGGCCCTCCGGAGGCGCAGCCCGAGCAACGGGAAGACCAGCGTGGAGATGATGGCCGCGCCCACCAGTGCCGCGCCGGTGGAGCTGCGCATGTGCCCCTGCTCCACGGCCACGGTGGTGATGGCCACCACCAGGGGAAGCTGGGTGGACGAGAGCACCGCGAGGGCCATGCGGTCGCGGGCGTCCAGGACCCCGCGGTAGAGCAGCAACGCCGGCAGCCCGCGGACGATCAGGAACATCGCCACGAACAGCGGCAGCTTGAGAAGCCCGGACACGCTGCCCACGACCGCGTCCAGGTCGAACGTCACGCCGCTGAAGACGAAGAAGAACGGAATGAAGAAGCCGTAGCCCACGGCGATCAGCTTGGACTCGAAGCGCTCGACCTCACGGCCCTGCACTACCAGCCGAGTGATGATGCCGGCCACGAAGCCGCCGAGCAGGAGATCCAGGCCAAGGTCCGCGGCCAGCGCGACGAGCGCGAACACGAGCACCATGGCAAGCCTTATGGCCGGCTGGGCGCTGGTCTCGAGGGTGCCTTCGAAAAGGCCCCATCCGAGCGAGACCGAGCGCACCGCGAGAACCGCCGACACCACTGCCACGACGATGAAGGCCAACAGGATCAGGGCGCTATCGAGCGGGTGTGCGGTGGAAAGCCACAGCGTGATGAGCAGGATGGGGCCGAACTCCCCCGCGGCGCCGGCGGCCAGCAGGTAGGTGCCGAAGCGGGTACGGAGCTCGCCGGCGTCGGACAGGATCGGAATCAGGGTGCCGATGGCCGTGGTGGCCATGGCAGCGCCGGTAAAGCGCAGTGACAGCACCACACCCGCGGCGGCGAGCAGCCCGCCGAGTCCGAATGCGACAGCCAACGAGAGCAGCCACCCGACCGCTCCCAGACGCAGTGGCTTCCCGCGGATCCGCTGGAAGTCGATCTCGTAGCCCGCGAAGAAGAACAGCATCCCCAGCCCCAGGTTCGCGAAGAACTGGGTGAACTCGTCGGGCTCGGCCAGGCCGAGCAGCTCGGGTCCGACGATGATCCCGAGCACGATCTCGACCACCACCACCGGCACTGCAACCCGCGGCCCCAGCAGCGAGACCGCGAGCGCGGCCAGGGCGGCCACCGCGACGATCGTGAGGAACGATCCCTCGTCGACGCCGGAGAGTCCGATGCCCCCGCCGGTCGCCGCCGCCAGCGGACCGATCGTGACCGGCACGGCTACCGGGCAGGCTTTATGCGGAACCCGATCGTGCCGGCGCGGCCGCGCGTGAAGGTGCCGGTTTGCGCTTTCACGACCCAGGGCCGCGGCAGCACGCCGTCGGTGTCGTCCAGGAACGCGGCGAACCGCCGCGACGCGGTCTGGCAGGAAAGGCGATCGCTCAGCAGGGTGATGCGGTAGCGGCCACGCCGCAGGCGCAGGCTGCCGATGCTGTCGTTGTCGAGAACCTGGAATGTGCCCGGGCAGCGGTCACCGCTGGGATGGATGCCGCTTCCGCCGCCGCTCGGCCGAGCAGGGCCCACGAGCTTCTTGATCCGGAAGCCGACGTTGCGCGAGCCCCGCATGAATGAACCCGTCTCCCGATCGATCAACCACGGTCGTGGCAGGATCCCGTCGAAGTCCTGCAGAAAGCGCGCCAAGTAGGACGAAGCCTTTGAGCAGCTCATCCGGCCGACCGCCAGCAGGGTGATCTGGTACTGGCCCCTCGGGATGGCGAATGTCCCGACGCGGTCGTTGTGGAGCACCTGGAATGTGCCCGGACAGGCGGCGCCGACGGGATGGCGGCCTCCTCCACCACCTCCACCGGTGGCCGCCGCCACGCGGAAGCCGACCGAGCTCCCACTTCCGCGGGTGAAGCCGTCCGCCACCACGTTCACGACCCACGGACGCGGGAGCCGCCCATCGAAGTCCTCGAGGAACTGCCGGAGCAGGTCGGTGGCATCGGAGCACGTGAGGGCGGTCTGATCGAGCAGCGTGATCGTGTACGCGCCCTTCGGCAGGACGAGCTGGCCGACGCTGTCATCGTGGAGCACCTCGAACGTTCCCGGGCAGACCAGCGGCGAGCCGGCGCCCTGTGCGTTCGCCGCGGTGGGTGCGCCAAGGGCACCGGCCGCCAGAAGCGCCGCGGTGGCCGTCACCAGCGAGCGGATGCCCGCGCCCATGCCGGCGACGATATCGCGATTCGGCCTCAGTCGGGCACCGGTTCCGGGTAGCGGCCCGGAGGCGCCGCCCCGGCGTCCACGGGATCATCCACACGCAGGATCAACAGGGCGGAGGCGGCCATGCCGGCGAACAGCACGAACCCGAGCGCTCCGAACCCCAGCAGCTCGATCACGAGCCCGCCGCCGGCGGCTCCGAGCACGTAGCCGAGCTGGGCGCTGGCCGTGCGGGCGCCCATCATGCTGCCTGGGTTCCCGGGCAGCTGGACCAGTCCGAGTGAGCTCGAGCCGGCCGAGCGGACGGCCGCGAAGAAGGCGGTCACGCACACCAGGCAGACCGTCACCCCCACGGCCGGAGTCCAGTTGAGCAGCGGCACGAGGATCACGCCCATCCCCACCGCGGCCAGGGCGATCAGCGGCCGGCGCGGGTAGAGAGCGGTGAGGCGGCTCGTGTTCGTGGACGTGACGAGGAACACCACCGACCCGATCGGGAGGAGCAGCCCCACGGTGGCCTCGCCGAGGCCGTAACTCCTGATGTAGAAGGCCCCGGCGTAGGTGATCTCGGCGGTCCAGGCCGAGTAGGCCACCAGCTCGGCGAGCGTCCAGCGCCGCGCCGAGGGCTCGCGGAACACGCCCGTCAGCCCCTCGCGCACCCCGGTGCCGGCGGTGGCCCGGCCCGCCGGAGCCATCAGTCCCGCCACCAGCGCGAGCGCGCCGATCACGGCGGGCACGACGAACGAGAGCCGCCAGGACCCCGCCTCGGCGAGAAACCCGATTATCGGGGTGCCCACGATCCACGCCGCCGCCTGGGAGCCCACCACCCAGCCCATCGCCCACTCCACCCGGTCGCCGCTGAAGTAGGACGCCACGCCCGCGAAGCCCGCCGAGAGCGTGCAGGCCACGCCGGCTCCGGTCACCAGGCCGGCCAGGTAGAACCACCCGAGCGAGGGAGCCGCGGCCGCGAGGCCGGCGCCGAGCATTCCGAGGGCGCCGCCGGCCGCGATCAGCGGCCCGACTCCCCAGCGGTCGATCACGGGCCCGATCACGAGCGACACCGCCACGGCCGTGCCGGCCAGGAACGAGCGCGCAAGGCCCACCTCGCCGAGCGAGGCGTGGAACTCCCTTCCAATCTCCACCAGGAGCGGGGCTAGGACCACGATCGACGCCTGGGTGGCCGCGGTGGCGAGCACCAGCGGCAGCAGGCGCCGGCGCTCGCTCACGCGGGGGAGGACCCCGCCGTGCGCAGGCTGCGCCCGGGCCGGCGCTCACCGAGCGCGAAGCGAGGCTCCGGCACCGCGTGGCCGCCCAGCACCGAGGCCACGTGCTCGGCCACCGCGGGCCCGTGCTTGAAGCCGTGTCCAGAGCCGCCTCCCAGCAGCCACACGCCGGGCTCCCGGGGGTGGGGGCCGAACAGGAAGTTCGAGTCGGGCGTGAGGCTGTAGTGGCACGCCGGCGCCGATGCCACGGGCGCGTCCGCGAGCCCGGGGAACCTCATGGCCAGGTAGTCGCGGGCGGTGCGGATGGCCTGCTCTGTGGCGTCGAGCGGCCGGGCGTCGGGATCGGCGGGAGGCCCGTCCACGTCGTGAGCCACCTTGAATCCGTGCGGCTCGATCGCGGCGTGCCCGTAGAAGGGCCCGTCGAAGTCCACCCATCCGGAGCCGGCCCAGTCCGGGCCGGCCTCGAAGAGGACGAGCTGCTGGAACGTCACCCGCAGCGACACGAGCTCCGGGAAGAGCCGGCCCAGCCACGCTCCGCATGCCCACACCACGACGTCTGCCTCGAGCACGCGCTCGCCCACCCGCACGGCGCCGCCCTCGGGCACCGCTTCACCCAGCTCCAGCCGCGCTCCGCTGTCCTGCGCGCGCTCCACGAGCGCCCGGACCCCTCGGGCAGCGTGCAGCACGCCCGCCTCGGGCTCGTGGAGCACGTGGACCAGACCGTCGGGGCAGAGCCCCGGGAGGAGCCTCCGCCCTTCCTCCGGGGCCAGCCGCTCCACCGGGATGCCCTCCGCACGCAGCACCCGTTCGCTCTGTGCCTCCCACCCGTCCTCGTGCCGCGCGAGCCAGGCCATGCCCGACTCGACGAACACGCCGGCTCCCAGCTCGATCCACAGCTCGCGCGCGCGCCGGGCGAGCCGGGTGTAGAGCACGTCCTCGCCGTGCGCGGAGCGCAGCAGGCGGGTCTCGCCCCCGGACTCCGCGCGGGCGTGACCCGGGGGGTGCTTGTCCACCAGCGTGACCTCCCAGCCCTCGCGGGCCAGCCGATCCGCCAGCGAGGCGCCGAAGGTGCCCGCGCCCACCACCACCGCCGCGGGCACGGCAGCCGCTACTTGATGACGGCGATCGTGTCGCCCGTGGCCACGGAGCCGCCCTCTGAGACCCCGAGCTTCTCGATGGTCCCGGAGGAGGGCGCGGTGATCTCGTTCTCCATCTTCATGGCCTCGATCACGCAGATCAGCGCTCCCTCGTCCACGGTGGCGCCCTGCTCCACGGCGACCTTGAGAACGGTGCCCTGGATCGGGGACACGAGCTCGCCCGGGGCCCCGGCCCCGGCGCCGCTCTTGCGCTCGCGACGCGGCGCCTGTCGCGCTGCGCCCGCGGTGGCGCCGTTGCTGGCGCCCGCCTCTCCGATCACGCGCACGTCGAAGCGGCGGCCCGAGACCTCCACCGCGTAGTCGCGCGAGACCTTCTCCTCGGCCTCCTCGGCGGCGCTCTTCTCGGCGGCCGGGAAGGCGAGCTGCTTGAGCCACTTCCTGTCCTCCACGAGATCGCGGCAGGTCTCACCGGCCTGCCACTGCTCGGTCTGGAGCAGCGCCTGGTGGAAGGGGATCAGGGTCCGGAGCCCGCCGATCTCGAACTCTCCGAGCGCGCGCAGCATGCGGCGCGTGGAGGCCTCGCGGTCCACGTCCCAGACGATCAGCTTGGCGATCATCGGGTCGTAGAGCGGCAGCACCTCGTAGCCGGCCTCGGCGCCGGAGTCGACCCTCACGAACGGGCCCGAGGGCTCGCTGTAGCTCTCGATCCGCCCGGGGGCGGGCGCGAAGTTCTTGGAGGCGTCCTCGGCGTTGATGCGGCACTCGATGGCGTGCCCGCGGATCTCCACGTCTTCCTGGCCATAGGCGAGCGGCTCGCCGGCCGCGATCTTGAGCTGTTCGCGCACGATGTCGATCCCGGTGACCATCTCGGTCACGCAGTGCTCGACCTGCACGCGCGTGTTCATCTCGAGGAAGAAGTACTCGCCGTCGGCCAGCAGGCCCTCGATCGTGCCCGCCGAGCGGTAGCCGACCGCGCGGGCCGCCTCGGTGCCGATCTTGCCGATCCGCTCGCGCAGCTCGGGGTCCACGGCAGGTGCCGGGCTCTCCTCGATCACCTTCTGGTGGCGCCGCTGCACGGAGCAGTCGCGCTCGAACAGGTGGATCACGTTCCCGTGGCCGTCGGCCAGCACCTGCACCTCCACGTGCCGAGGGTCCGGCAGGTAGCGCTCCACGTACACGGTCGGATCGGAGAAGAACTTCTCGCCCTCGCGGGAGGCGCCCTCGAAGGCCTCCTCGAGCTTGTCCTCCGACTCGGCCACGCGGAAGCCCTTGCCGCCGCCGCCGCCCGCGGCCTTGATGGCCACCGGGTAGCCGATCGACTCGTCGATCACCTTGCGCGCGTCGTCCACCGACTCCACCGGCTCGGTGGTGCCGGGCACGATCGGAACCCCGGCCTCCTTCATGAGCTCGCGGGCGCGGGTCTTCGAGCCCATCGCGTCGATCGCGTCGGCCGGCGGGCCCACGAACACGATGCCGGCCTCCTTGCAGGCGCGCGCAAATGCTGCGTTCTCGGCGAGGAAGCCGTACCCGGGATGGATCGCCTCGGCGCCGGACTGCTTGGCCGCCTCGATGATCTTCTCCACGTTCAGATAGCTCTCGGTGGCGGGACCTGGGCCCAGCAGGTAGGCCTCGTCGGCACGCCGGGCGTGCGGCGCGTCGCGATCGGGCTCGGAGTACACGGCCACGCTGGCCACTCCGAGCTCTTCTAGGGAGCGCATCACGCGGATGGCGATCTCGCCCCTGTTGGCGACCAGGACCTTGCCGAACATGAGGCGGGTAGGTTACTGGCGTGGTTCGCCGCCACTTGCTAGTGGGCCTCGCGGCCGTGGTTGTCACTCTGGCCGCGCCGACGGCGGCCCAGGCGGCACTGCGCTTCGAGCGCTGCGGCGGCTATGGCTACCAGTGCTCGCGCCTGTCCGTGCCGCTCGACCACACGGGGGCTGTGCCGGGCCGGGTGTCGCTGAGGATCCAGCGGCTGCGCTCGCGCATCCAGCCGGCGCGCGGCGCGGTGTTCGTGCTCGCAGGTGGCCCGGGCCAGTCCGCCACGGCGGCGTTCGCCGCGGACGGCGCCGGGCTGCTCTACGCCGCCCACCGCAGTCGCGACGCCATCGTGTTCGACCAGCGCGGCACCGGGCTCTCGGGCGCCCTGCGCTGCCGCGCCCTCGAGAACGCCAACCTGCTGGACGCGACCACGGCGGCGTCCCGCTGCGCCGCCGACCTCGGTCCGCGGCGCGGCTTCTACACGACGGCCGACACCGTGGAGGACATGGAGGCGATCCGGCGCGAGCTGGGCGTGGAGCGGATCGCCATCTACGGAACGTCCTACGGAACCAAGGTCGCGCTCGCGTATGCGCTCAAGTACCCGGCGCGGGTCGAGCGGCTGGTGCTCGACTCGGTGGTGGAGGCCGGAGGCCCGGATGCGTTCTACCGCGACACGTTCGCCGCCACGCCGCGCGCCCTGCAGGCGCTCTGCCGCAGCGCCTGCCGCTCGTTCACGCGCGATCCCAACGCCGACCTGGCGCGGCTGGTGCAGCGCCTGCGCGGCGGTCCGATGCGCGGGCGGCTCGTGGACGAGCAGGGCCGGATCCGGCGCTCGAGCCTGAACCGGACGGACGTGTTCGGCGTCCTGCTGGCCGGGGACTTCGACCCGGCGCTGCGGTCCGCCTTCCCCGGCGCGGTGCGCTCCGCGCTCGCGGGCGACGCGGCGTCGATGCTCCGGCTCCGCCGGCGCGCCTTCAGGGTGGACGGTGAGGCGCCCCCGGCCCGCCTGCTGAGCGCCGCCCTCTATGCGGCCACCACGTGCGAGGAGACCCCGCTGCCGTGGCCCCGCACGAGCCCCGCCGATCCCAAGGTGCGCCTGCGCCAGGCCGCGGTCGCACTCGGGACGCTCCCGGAGGCCACCTTCTCGCCGTTCGACCGCGGCACGGTGCTCCACACGGACCTGCTCGCGCTCTGCTCGGGCTGGCCCGCGGGCTCACCGGCGCCCGTGCTCGGGCCGGGGCCGCTGCCGAACGTGCCGGTGCTGCTGCTCGAGGGGGAGGACGACCTGCGCACCCCCGTGGAGGGGGCGCGGCGGGTGGCGGCCCTGTTCCCCCAGGCCAGGCTCGTGATCGCGGCCGCGACGGGACATTCCGCGCTCGGCTCCGACCCCACCGTCTGCTCGCGCCGGGCCTTCGACCGCTTCTTCCGCGGCGGCCAGGTGCCGTCGCGCTGCCCCAGGGCGCGGCGCCTCTTCGCGCCGCAGCCGCCGGCCCCGACCCGCCTCGGGCGGGTGGCTCCGCTCCGTGGCGTGAGCGGCGACCGCGGGCGCACGCTCGCGACTGTCGGCCTGACCCTCCGCGACGTGCTCGAGGACGCGGTCACGGAGCTGATCTTCGCCCCGGACGACCCCGATCTGGCGCGCGGCGGCGGCCTGCGCCACGGCACCTACCGGATCGGCGGCGGCGGGACGCTGGTGCTGGACGAGCTGGCCTTCGTGCCCGAGGTGAGGCTCACCGGGAGGATCCAGAGGTTCGGCCAGGGCCGCCAGCGCGGCCTGCTGCGGATCGCCGGCGACGGGGCCTCGGAGGGCCTCCTGCGCGTCCAGGGACAGCGAGTGCGCGGCCGGATCGGCGGGCGTCTGATCCGGGCCCGGCTGAACTCGCTGGCCGCCTCGCCCGCGGAGGCCGCCGCGGCGGCGCGGCCGTCGGGCGCTTTCTAGGCAGGCGGCGGCTCCACCGCAGGGTGCGAGGCCGCCGGGTGCTCTCGGGCTCGGTAGTCCCGCACCGCGGTGAACACAAGCAGCCCGACGACCGCGACGGGGAACGGAACCAGCGCCAGCGCGGGGATGCCGAGCCCGGCCTTGGCCAGCAGCGCCATCCCTGCGCCGATCAACACCACCGCGAGCGTTCCGCGCAGGACGGTCTCGGGCACGCGCACCGACCAGTGGCTGCCTAGCCACACTCCTGGCACGGAGCCGATCAGGATGTTGGCGGCCAGCCCGAAATCCACGTTGCCGGACGCGATGTGAGCGGCCGCCGCCGCCCAGAGCAGGATCGCCGCGTGGAACACGTCCGTGCCCACGACGCGTGTGGGCACGAGCCTGAAGACGAGGATCAGCCCGACCGCGATCAGCGCGCCGCTGCCCGCCGAGGTCACGCCGAGCACGAAGCCCACCAGAATGCCGAGCACGACTGCGCCCACCTTGTGCCGCGTCTCGAGCGGGAAGCCCTCGCGCTCGCGCTCGTGGAACCGCTTCATGAATGACCGCGCCAGCGTCGCCACTCCCGAGAGCAGCAGAGCCGTGGCGAGGAACAGCAGGAGAAGGTCGTCGAAGTCGTCGCCGTGGGCGTTCTCGAGTACGTCGAGTACATAGACGCCGCCGAGCGCCGCCGGCACCGAGCCCACTGCCATCCAGGCCGAGAGGCGCAGGTCGACCGTCTTTTGGAGCCAATGCTTGTAGCCACCGACCGTCTTGGTCACCGCGGCGTAGGCGAGGTCCGTGCCCACCGCGGTCAGCGGGGTGACGCCGAACATGAGGATGAGGAGGGGCGTCATCAGAGAGCCGCCGCCGATCCCGGTCATCCCCACGAGCACCCCGACGCCCAGGCCGAACCCGATGAGGGCTGGATCCACAGCCAGGGAAAGCTAGAGCACCATGCCGGCGCCGACGGTGTCGTTGGTCGACTCGTCGATCAGGATGAAGCTGCCGGTGGCGCGGTTCCGGCGGTACTCGTCCGGGAACAGCGGCGAGGACAGCCGCAGCGAAAGGCGGCCGATCTCGTTCAGGGACAGGCTCTCCGCGTCCTCGTCGCGGTGGAGGCTGTTCACGTCGATCCGGTAGCGGACCGCGTCGACCTTGGCGAGCACGGTGCGCGTGGTGTGCTTGATGCGGTAGCGGCCGGCGGGCTGGAGCGGGCGGTCGGCCATCCAGCAGACCATCGCCTCGAGCTCGCGCGTCTCGTCCGGGCGGTTGTGCGGACGGCAGATCATGTCGCCGCGCGAGACGTCCACATCGTTCTCCAGCCGGATCGTGACCGAGAGCGGCGGGAATGCCTCATCCACGGGTCCGTCAAAGGTGTCGATCGCCGTGATGCGGGCCTCGCGCCCGGAGGGCAGCACCACCACCTCGTCGCCGACCCTCAGCACTCCGGAGGCCACCTCTCCCGCGTACCCGCGGTAGTCGTGGTGCTCGTCCGACATCGGGCGCACCACCCACTGCACGGGGAAGCGCGCGTCCACGAGGTTGCGGTCCGACGCCACGTGCACGTGCTCCAGGTGGTAGAGGAGCGAGGGGCCCTGGTACCAGGGCATCCGCTCGGAGCGGTCCACCACGTTGTCGCCGTGGAGGGCGGAGATCGGGATGAAGGTCACGTCCGAGATCTCCAGCTTGGAGGCCCAGCCGGTGAAGTCCTCGCAGACGGCCTCGAAGGCTTCCTGGTCGAAGTCCACGAGATCCATCTTGTTCACGCAGACCACAAGGTGGGGGATGCGCAGCAGCGATGCGATGAACGTGTGCCGGCGGGACTGCTCGAGCACTCCGCGACGCGCGTCGAGGAGGATCAGCGCGAGGTCGGCGGTCGACGCCCCGGTGACCATGTTGCGCGTGTACTGCTCGTGGCCGGGAGTGTCGGCGATGATGAACTTGCGCCGCGGCGTGTGGAAGTAGCGGTAGGCCACGTCGATCGTGATTCCCTGCTCACGCTCGGCGCGCAGCCCGTCGGTGAGCAGCGCGAGGTTGGTGTAGCCGTCGCCGCGCTGGCGGGAGGTCCGCTCCACGTGCTCGAGCTGGTCCTCGAAGATCGACTTGGTGTCGAAGAGCAGGCGCCCGATCAGGGTCGACTTGCCGTCGTCCACCGATCCGGCGGTGGCGAAGCGCACGAGCTCCGAGGGGTGCGCGGCGGCGAGGTGGCCGTTCGCGCCCGCCACGGCGCTCAGAAGTAGCCCTCCTTCTTGCGGTCCTCCATCGCGGCCTCCGAGATTCGGTCGTCCGCGCGCGTCTCGCCGCGCTCGGTCACACGGGTGGCAGCGATCTCCGCAACCACGTCCTCGAGCGTCGCGGCGTCGGAGCGCACGGCTCCGGTGCAGCTCATGTCGCCGACCGTGCGGAAGCGCACCGACTCCTCGAAGGGGCTCTCGTCGGCCAGCAGCTCGACGTACGGGGAGACCGCGTAGAGCATGCCGTCGCGCTTGAACACCTCGCGCTTGTGGGCCATGTAGATCGTGGGGAGCACGATCTTCTCCTCGCGTACGTACTGCCACACGTCGAGCTCGGTCCAGTTCGACAGCGGGAACACGCGCACGTGCTCACCCGGCTTGACGTGGCTGTTGTAGATGTTCCAGAGCTCGGGCCGCTGGGTCTTGGGATCCCACTGGCCGAAGTCGTCGCGGAAGGAGAGGATGCGCTCCTTGGCCCGAGCGCGCTCCTCGTCGCGGCGGGCGCCGCCGAACGCGGCCTTGAAGCCGTGCTTCTCGATCGCGTCGAGCAGGGTGACGGACTGAAGCCGGTTGCGCGAGGCGCGTGGGCCCGTCTCCTCGACCACTCGCCCGTTGTCGATCGACTCCTGCACCGTGGCCACGATCAGGTCGGCGCCGACCTCCTCCACGATGCGGTCGCGGTACTCGATCACCTCCGGGAAGTTCTGCCCCGTGTCCACGTGCATCACCGGGAACGGAAGCCCGGCCGGCCAGAAGGCCTTGCGGGCGAGGTGCAGCAACACGGCCGAGTCCTTGCCCCCGGAGAAGAGCAGCACGCCGCGCTCCAGCTCGGCGGCCACCTCGCGCATCACGTGGATCGCCTCCGCCTCCAGCGCGCGGAGATGGGAGATCTCGTAGCTCATGTCGTCCGCATCCTCGCGACGGGAGGATACGGGGGCTGCCTGCGCGCTCATCGAGATGTCATACGTGGAGCCCGCACTCGGTCTTCTCCTGCCCCGCCCAGCGACCGTTGCGACCGGCGCCGGGAAGCGTGCAGGGAGCGCAGCCGATCGAGTCGTAACCGCGGTCGTGAAGCGGGTGATAGGGCAGATCGTGCTCGTGCACGTAGCGCCAGACGTCGTCCTCGGTCCAGTCCGCCAGCGGGTTGAACTTCCACACCTCGCGGCTCTCCATCCACTCCTCCTTCGGAGCGTTGGCGCGGGTGGGCGACTGCTCCCGGCGGATGCCGGTGATCCAGGCGTCCACGCCGGAGAGCGCGCGGTCGAGGGCGGCAACCTTGCGGGGGCCGCAGCAGTTCTCAGCGCTCCATGGGCCGTTCATGGTCGAGGCATCGAACACCTCTATGCCCAGGTTGTAGCGGTCCTCGATCTTGCGCCAGACCTCGTACGTGTGCGGGAAGAGCGCTCCGGTGTCGATCGTGAACACGCGCGCCGAGGGCTCGATTTTCATCAGCATGTCGATGAGGACCGACTCCTCCTTCTGGAAGGAGCAGGCCATCATGAGCCGCGGGTGGTAGCGCTCGAGGGCGTCGGCGAGGACGGCCTCCGCGGTTATTTCCTCTAGACCGCGCATTCGCCCTCCCCCCGGATCACCTGGAAGGTCTCCTTGCGCTGCCAGTCGATGAAGTGGTTGATGTTCTCGAGGTTGAACTCGAGCGGCAGGGCCAGCGGGCGTACCTCGTCCTCGAAGCGCACCGCGCCGATCCTCTCGGCGTAGTCGTTGAAGGCCTCGCCGTCCTCGCGCTCGGCCTCGTACATCCGCAGCCAGCGCTCCACCGCGTCGGGCACGCGCTTGGCGGGGAGGCGGACCTTGAGGCGCGTGCCGTAGGCCACCTCGCCGCCGTCGTAGGTGCCGCCGATGTGCGCCACGTAGGCCGGCACGGTGTGCTCGCCCACCTTGATCGACGCGCCGTAGAACCCGATGTTGGCGATGTGGTGCTGGCTGCACCCGTTCGGGCAGCCGGACATCTTGATGTGGATCTTCCGGGTGAGCGGATCCGTGACGTCCATCTCCGCCACGCGCTCCCGCACCGCCCGGTTGAGCCCCATGGAGCTGGTGATGCCGAGCTTGCAGGAGTCGGTGCCGGGGCAGCTCACCACGTCGTTGATCTCGTCCGCGCCGGCGTCGCCGAGTCCGAGCTCCGTGAGCGCGCGCCAGACGTCGTACACGCTCTCGTCGCGAACCCAGCGGAGCACGAGGTTCTGGTGCACCGTGGTTCGGCAGTAGCCCCCGGAGAAGTCGCGCATGATCTGGGCGAGCCCGCGGAACTGCTCGGGCGTGAGGTCGCCGCGGACCACATGGATCTGCACGGCGGAGAAGCCCTCCTGGCGCTGCGGCCGCACGTTCGACTCGCGGAAGCGCTCGAACGCGCTGCCGTCGCCGTTGGGGCTCGCGTAGGCCGCGGGCACCGGCGGCGCGCCGGCCTGCTCGTCGTCGATGAACAGCAGCGGCTGCGGATCGAAGTCGCGCTCGGCCACCCAGTCGCCCTTCAGCTCCTCCTCGACCTGCCGGCGCAGCTCGTCGATGCCGAACTTGTCCACGAACACCTTGAGGCGGGCGCGGGCGCGGTTGACGCGCAGCCAGTCCTGGCGGTCGAAGATGCGGAACACGGCCTCGGCCCACTTGAGGTACTCGCCGTCGTCGGCGCTCACGAACTCGCTGAGCGCGGGCGCGACGCGGGGCATGATCGAGGTGCCGCCGCCGACCCTCATCTCGAAGCCGCGCACGCCGTCCCTGATGCGTGGGATGTACGCGACGTCGTGGATGCCGGTGATCGCCCGGTCCTCGTCGGTGGCGGTGAAGGCCGTCTTCACCTTGCGCGGCATCAGCTGGGTGGTGGGGTGGCGCACGAAGTAGCGCACGTAGGCGCCCACGTAGGGGGTGGGGTCGAAGAGCTCGCCCTCGCAGATGCCGGCCCACGGGTCGCCGGTCACGTTGCGGACGGTGTTGCCGCAGCCCTCGCGCGAGGAGAGGTCCGCCTCGCCGAGCACGCGGATCGCCTCGGCGGCGTCGCGCAGCGGGATGTGATGGAGCTGGATGTTCTGCCGAGTGGTGACGTGGCCCTTGTTCAGCGGGGCCCAGCGTTCCACGACGTCGGCGAAGGTCTCCATCTGCTCCGGCGTGATGCCCCCGAACGGCAGCTTCACGCGGATCATCTGGACGTCGGCCTGGCGCTGGCCGTACACGCCCTGCCGCAGGCGGAACTTGATGAAGGTGTCCTCTTCGGTGTTACCCGCCAGGTACTCCTCCGCCTCGTTGTCGAAGTCGTCGAACTCGTGCTCCAGGATCGGGATCACGTGCCCAGGCACGTTCTCGTAGACCTCCGGATTGTCGAGCGAGCCCTTCCGGCCGTGGCGCTTAGGCTCGGCCGATACCGGTTCCATGGATTGGAGTCCTCCGCGGTCGGGTCGTTGCGGGTCAGCAGAAACTAGCAAAACCCGATCCGGTTTCCGCAATATAGGCATCGGGGTGGTATGACGCCCGCCGAACGGGGTAGGCTGCCGGCAGGCATGGACCCTCGGCTGGACGCCACCGGGCAGGCCGCACTCGTGCGTTCCGGGGAGGTGTCCGCCCAAGAACTGGTGCAGGGTGCGATCGAGCGCGTCGAGGCCCTCAACGGCGAGCTCAACGCCGTGATCCACCCGCTCTTCGAGAAGGCGCTCGCCACCGAGCCGGCTGACGGCCCGTTCCAGGGAGTGCCCATGGTGGTGAAGGACCTGGCCTGTCACACCGCGGGCGACCCCTACCACGAGGGCATGGGCTTCCTGAAGGGCATCGGGTGGACCGAGGCGGAGGACACCTGGCTCGCGCGCCGCTTCCGGGAGGCCGGCTTCGTGTTCGTCGGCAGGACCAACACGCCGGAGCTCGGCATCCTCCCGACCACCGAGCCCGAGGCCTACGGCGCCACGCGCAACCCCTGGGACCCGGGCCACTCTCCGGGCGGCTCGAGCGGCGGCTCGGGTGCGGCGGTGGCGGCGGGCATGGTCCCGATCGGCCACGCCAACGACGGCGGCGGCTCGATTCGCATCCCCGCAAGCTCGTGCGGCCTGGTGGGGCTGAAGCCCTCGCGCGGGCGGGTGTCGCTCGCCCCGGACTTCGGGGACGTGATGTCGGGCCTTACGGCCGAGCTGGTGGTGTCGCGCTCGGTGCGCGACACCGCGGCCGTGCTCGAATGGCTGTCCGACCCACCCCCCGGCGAGCCCTACGTGGCTCCGGCCCGTGCGCGCTCGTACGAGGAGGAGCTGGGCGCCGATCCCGGGCAGCTGCGGGTCGGGCTCTGCACCAAGCCGTTCGGCGGCGGGTTCGACGCCCATCCTGAGTGCGTGGAGGCCGCGGAGGCCACCGGACGGCTGCTCGAGTCCCTCGGGCACGCGGTGGAGCCGGCGTACCCGGACGTGCTCAACGACGAGCGCTACATCCCGCAGTTCCTGGTGCGCTGGAGCGCAGGGGTGGACTGGAACCTGCGTTACTGGTCCGCGAAGGCGGGCCGCGAGATCGGACCCGGCGACGTGGAGCAGCTCACCTGGGCGCTGGCCGAGATGGGCCGCTCGCACAAGGCGGGCGAGTACCTGCGCGCCGTGGAGTACGCCCAGTCGGTCACCCGCAGGGCCGCCGAGTGGTGGGCCGGTGGCTTCGACCTGATGCTCACTCCCACGCTGGCGCTGCCGCCGCTGCCGCTCGGCTCCTACGTGGCCGACCCGGAGAACCCGCTGATGCCGATCGTGACGGCCACCCCGGTGGCGGTGTTCACGGCCGGGTTCAACTCCACCGGCCAGCCGGCCATCTCGCTCCCGCTGCACATGAGCGTGGAGGGCCTGCCGATCGGCGTGCAGCTCGTGGCCGCGTACGGACGCGAGGACCTGCTCCTGCGCGTGGCCTCACAGCTGGAGGAGGCCGCTCCGTGGGCGGACCGCACTCCTCCGATCTTCGCCGGCGCCTCGGCGGCGGACTAGCTGAGGTTCCTGGAGCTGGCGGCGGGCCGGGCTACGTCGTTCCGCGCCGGCGCCGCGCCGGGTCGGCGGGTGGCCGGCTTGCTGGGTGGGGGAGCGGTGAGGCGCCGCGTGCGTCTCCGTCACCTTCGCGCGCCTCTTGTTGCCCTGGACTCCCGGGCCCAGGCGCCGGATGTGACGGGAGCGCCACGAGGACGACAGGCACGTAAGAACACACCACCTCCGCACCCAGCCGCAGTGAACGCCGGGCAGTCGCCCCGCCCGAGCGCTGCGCCGGCCCAGTCGGAGTGACCGGCGGATTCCTCCCGCTATGCGGGACCAATCCGCCTCTCACTCGGCGAGCCCGGGCGCCTCAGGCGCCCCAGCGCTCGGCGTCGCCCCACGGCGACGGGTCGGCCGCGCCGCGGCCGGTGGCCTCGAAGAGGCCGGCACGAAGCCAGGGGCTCACGCCGCTCGCCGCGACCGGCGGCGGGGCGGTGTCGCGCAGGAACTGCTCGATCGCCGCGGCGATGGCCGCCGCCTCCTCGGGCGTGGCGGCTCCGCGGCTCACCTCGATGCGCGGGCGCGCCGGATGCCGTTGTCCGTTGCGGCTCATGGGGATCAGGCTACCCGGCCGCTCGCAGGCGTTACGGTCCGCCGATGGCCGAGCTGCGCGTGTTCCCCTACGACATGGTGCTCCGCGCGGTATCCCCGGGCGAGGCGATAGAGCGCGTGCGGGCCGGCTTCGTGGAGCACGCCAGCGGCCAGTGGGAGATGCCCGCGAAGACCTATATCCAGGCGCCCCCGGGCGGCGACTTCCGCGCGATGCCGGCAAAGGGGGCGGGCATCGCGATCCTCAAATGGGTCACCTCGTTCCCGGGCAACCCGGCGGCCGGGCTGCCGGTGGTGATGGGCGCGATCTGCGTGTCGTCTATCGAGGACGGCGAGCTGCTGGCGCTCGTGGACGTGCGCGCGGTCACCGCGCTGCGCACCGGCGCGGTAGCCGCCGTGGCCGCCCAGGAGCTGGCCCCGCCGGACGCGAACACCGTGGGCATCGTCGGCTGCGGCCTCCACGGCTCATGGGCGGCTCGCTGCCTCGCGGACGCCGAGTACGGCCCGGGGATCTGCTTCGACCCCGACCCGGATGCGGCCGGCCGCCTGGCGGGCGAGCTCGGGTGGGAGGTGGGCCACCTCGACGACGCGCTCGCCTGCGACGTGGTGACCTGTGTGACGCCGGGCTCCGACCCCGTGATCACGGAGAGCCACCTGCGTCCCGGTGTGCACCTGAACATGCTCGGTGCCGACGGCCCGGGCAAGGCGGAGGCCGAGCCCGCGGCGGTGGCCGCCTGCGAGCTCTTCTGCGACGAGTGGGAGCAGGCCTCCCACGGCGGCGAGCTCACCGGCGCGGTCACGGCCGGGCTCGTGGACCGCGCCCGGGTGACGCAGCTGGGAGACGTGCTCACGGGCGCCGCGCCGGGTCGCTCGAGCCCCGAGGCGGCCACCCTCTTCGACAGCACCGGGCTGGCGATCCAGGACCTCGCGATCTGCCTGGCGCTGCTCGAGGCCGAGCGCGACGGGCGCGTTCGCCCTCAGAGAGTGAACCTGTAGGGTCGCCCTCGATGGAGGAGGAGGTCGGGCGCCGCGCGCTCGCGAAGGCCACACGGCGGCTGATCCCGTTCCTGTTCGGGATCTACGTGGTCGCCTATCTCGACAGGGTGAACGTGAGCTTCGCCCAGCTCCAGCTGGAGGACGACCTGGGGTTCACCGACACGATCTTCGGCCTCGGCGCCGGGATCTTCTCGCTGGGCTACGTGATCTTCGGCGTGCCCAGCAACCTGGCGCTGGCGCGCTTCGGCGCTCGCCGCTGGCTGGCCGCGATCATGATCGTGTGGGGGGTCCTCTCGGCGTGCACGCTGTTCATCACCAGCGCCGGCGGCTTCTACCTGCTGCGGTTCATGCTCGGCGCGGCCGAGGCGGGCTTCTTCCCGGGCATCATCCTGTACCTCACCTGGTGGTTCCCCGAGCAGGAGCGCACCCGCGCGCTCGCGCTGTTCCTCACGGCGATCTCGGTGGCGTACGTGGCGGGCGGGCCGATCTCCGGCGGGCTGCTCGAGCTCGACGGCTTCCTCGGCATGGACGGCTGGCAGTGGCTGTTCCTGTGCGAGGGGCTGCCCGCCATCGCGCTCGGCTTCTACACGCTGCGCTTCCTCGACGAGGGGCCTGAGGAGGCCGACTGGCTCGAGCCGGAGGAGCGCGACTACCTCATCAGCGAGCTGGCCCGCGAGCGCGCGCTCATGGAGGAGGCGCCGGGCGCGGGCCGGATCGGGGACGCCCTCGCCAACGGCCAGGTCTGGCTGCTCGGCCTCATCTACTTCATCCTCCTGGCCGCCGGCTTCGGCCTCACCTTCTTCGTGCCGGACCTGGTGCAGGACCGCACCGGCTACAGCGACTTCGAGGTGGGCGTGCTCGCCGCGGTGCCGTTCGGGATCGCCACGGTGGCCATGCTCGTGGTGGCTCGTCGCGCCGAGCGCGCGGCCAGCCGCAAGCCCTACATCGCGGGACTTGCGGTCCTCGGAGCGTGCGGCACCGTGCTCACGGCGCACGCGCAGTCGCCGGTCCTGCTCACGGTCGGCATCTCGCTGGCGGCCACCGGCCTCCTCGGGGCGATCCCTGTGTTCTGGGCGCTGCCCACGGCGTTTCTGAGCGGCTCCGGCGCCGCTGCCGGGATCGCGCTGATCGCGGTGCTCGGCAACCTCGGCGGCTTCGCCGGGCCGGCGTTCACCGGCATCTCGGAGGACTCCACGGGCGGATACGAGATGCCGCTCACCGTGCTCGCCGGCCTGCTCCTGGTGGGCGGCCTGCTGGTGTACGCGGCTCGGGAGAGGGTCAATCCGGCGCTCGCGGGGGCCGACTAGCCGTGGCCGCCGACATTCGCTATGCCCGCAACGGCGACGTGAGCATCGCTTACCAGGTGTTCGGCGACGGCCCGCTCGACGTGGTGCTCGTCTCGGGCTTCGTGTCCCACCAGGAGGTGATGTGGGACGACCCGCTCAGCGCACGCATCGTGGACCGCATCGGCTCGTTCGCGCGGCTGATCCTCTACGACAAGCGCGACCAGGGCCTGTCCGACCGGTTCGGACGCCCGCCGACGCTCGAGGAGAGCATGGACGACCTCCGCGCGGTGATGGACGCCGCGGGCTCGGAGCGCGCGGCGCTCTACGGGATATCCGAGGGCGGGCCGATGTGCCAGCTGTTCGCGGCGACATTCCCGGAGCGGGTGACCGCGCTCGTCCTCTACGGCACCTACTGCCGGATGATCGAGGGCGAGGACTACGACATCGGCGTGCCGGACGAGATGCTCACCGCGTTCGGCGAGATCATGTCGCGGGACTGGGGGAGCGCGGTGGCGCTTGGCATGTTCGCTCCGAGCATGGCCAACGACAAGCGCTTCCGCGAGTACTGGGGGCGGTTGCTGCGCTCGGCATCGAGCCCGAGGTCGGCCGTGGCTTTGATGGACCTGTACCGCCAGATCGACACGCGCTCCGTGCTCGCGAGCATCAGCGCGCCCACCCTCGTCATGCACCGGTCGGGCGATCGGGCCGCGCCCGTGGCCTGGGGCCGCTACCTCGCGGACTCGATCCCGGGCGCGAAGTACGTCGAGTTCGAAGGCGGGGACCACCTGCCGATGGTGAACCCGGACGAGCTGCTCGACGAGCTGGAGGAGTTCCTGACGGGCACGAGGCTCGATCATGAGCCCGACCGCGTGCTGGCCACGGTGATGTTCACGGACATCGTCGCGTCCACGGAGCGCGCGGCCGAGCTGGGCGACCGGCGCTGGCGCGACCTGATCGAGAGCCACGACGCGCTGGTGCGCCGTCAGCTCGAGCGCCACCGCGGCCGCGCGGTGAAGACGCTCGGCGACGGCTTCCTCGCCACCTTCGACGGCCCGGCGCGCGGCATCCGCTGCGCCCAGGCGATCCGCGAGGACGTGCGCGCCCTGGGCGTCGAGATCCGTGCGGGCCTCCACACCGGAGAGCTGGAGGTGATGGGCGCCGACGTGGGCGGGATGGCCGTGAACATCGGCGCCCGCGTGGGCGCGAAGGCTGAGCCCGGCGAGGTGCTCGTGTCGAGCACCGTCACGGACCTGGTGGTGGGCTCGGGCCTCGAGTTCAGCGAGCGCGGCACCCACGTGCTGAAGGGCGTGCCGGGGGAGTGGCGGCTGTACGCGGTGGCGGGGTAGGGGGCGGGCGGCCCCCCGCCGGCCCGGTGCCGCAGGCGTTTACCGCGGCTGGGTAGGGAGTCGGTGATGCGGGCGGGCTATGCAACTCAGCGAGACCGACGTTGTGCTGAATAGTTCAGCTTAAGTCTGGTCTCGCCAAGCACGGCGGGATCACCTCGTCGCCTGGACCCGCCCCTACAGCGGGATGTTGCCGTGCTTGCGCTTCGGCGTGTCCACGCGCTTCGTCTGGAGCGTCTCCAGTGCGCGGACCAGCTTGGGCCGCGTCTCATGCGGCACGATCACGTCGTCGATGTAGCCGCGCTCGGCCGCCGAGTACGGGTTGGCGAAGCGCGCCTTGTAGTCGCCGATCAGCTTCTGGCGTCGCTCCTCCGGCGTCGGCGAGGACGAGATGTCGCGGCGGTGGATGATGTTCACGGCACCCTCGGGACCCATCACGGCAACCTCGGCGGTGGGCCAGGCGAACACGAAGTCGGCCAGCATGTGCTTCGAGTTCATGACGTCATACGCGCCGCCGTAGGCCTTGCGAGTGATGATGGTCAGCTTCGGAACGGTGGCCTCGGTGAAGGCGTAGAGCAGCTTGGCCCCGTGCCGGATGATCCCGCCCCACTCCTGCGAGGTGCCGGGGAGGAAGCCGGGCACGTCCATGAACGTCAGCAGCGGGATGTTGAACGCGTCGCAGAAGCGGACGAAGCGGGCGGCCTTCTCCGACGAGGCGATGTCGAGCACGCCCGCGAGCTGGGCCGGCTGGTTGCCCACCACGCCGATCGGCCGCCCGTTCAGCCGTGAGAACCCGATGATCATGTTCTTGGCGAAGTGCTCCTGCACCTCGAAGAACTCGCCGTTGTCGACGATGCGGTTGACCACGTTGCGCATGTCGTAGGGCTTGTTCGGGTTGTCCGGCACGATCGTGTCGAGCTCGGGGTCCTCGCGGTCGGGGTCGTCGCCCGTCTCCATCCGCGGCGGCAGCTCCAGGTTGTTCTGGGGGAGGAACGACATGAGGTAGCGCGCGTCCTCGAGGCAGCTCTCCTCGTCGTCGGCCGCGAAGTGCGCCACCCCCGACTTGGTGTTGTGCGTCATCGCGCCGCCGAGCTCCTCGAACTCCACCTCCTCGCCGGTCACCGTCCGGATCACGTCGGGACCGGTGATGAACATGTGCGAGGTCTCCTTGACCATGAAGATGAAGTCCGTCATGGCCGGGGAGTACACGGCTCCGCCGGCGCACGGTCCCATGATCAGCGAGATCTGCGGGATCACGCCGGAGCACTGCACGTTGCGCACGAACACGTCGCCGTAGGCGCCGAGCGAGACCACGCCCTCCTGGATCCGCGCGCCGCCCGAGTCGTTGATCCCGATCACCGGGCAGCCGATCCGGGCCGCCAGGTCCATCACCTTCACCATCTTCTCGCCCATCACCTCGCCGAGCGAGCCGCCGAACACGGTGAAGTCCTGGGAGAACACCGCCACCGGCCGACCGTCGATCAGGCCGTGGCCGGTCACCACGGCGTCGCCCCAGGGCCGGTTCTCGAGCATGTCGAACTCGGCGGTGCGGTGGCGAACGAAGGTGTCGAGCTCCTGGAACGAACCGGGGTCGAGGAGCTTGTCGATCCGCTCTCGGGCGGTGAGCTTGCCCTTGGAGTGCTGCTTCTCCTCCGCCTGGGGATTGGTGTGGATCGCCTGCTGGCGGAGCTCCTCCAGCTGGGCGAGCTTCTCCTCGTAGGTCTCCGGCGACTTCTGGCGCATGCGGCGGGGGAGTCTAGAGCCGCGCGGCGGCTAGGCCCCGCGGGAGTCCGAGTAGTACGGCGGCCTGCCGCCCACTCGCCGCACCACGGCGTCGTACATCGCCGCCGCTCTGCCGGGGTCCCGATGGACGATGTTGTTCGTCTCGTGCGGGTCGCGCTCGAGGTCGTAGAGCCGGCGGTTGCGGCCGAGGTTGTCCGAGATGAACTTCCAGTTGGCGGTGCGCGCGTACATGGCGTTGGCGTAGCCGCCGTAGGCCATCCGGCGCTTCCTGGGCCGCTTGCCGGAGAACAGCGGGGAGAGGTCCACGCCCGTCATCGCCCGCGGCGCCCTCACGCCCGCGAGCGACAGGAGCGTGGGCGCCACGTCGTGCGTCTGGGCCAGGTAGTCGCTCTCCGCGCCGGCTCGCCGGCGGTCGGGGTGCACCACCACGAGCGGAACGCGCATGAGCGGCGGGTGGAGCTCCGAGGAGATCTTCCCGGTGAAGCCGTAGTCGCCGAACATGAACCCGTGGTCGGATACGAGCACGATCGCCGTCTCGCGCTCCAGCCCGAGGTCGTGCAGGCGGTCGAGGAACACGCCGAGCCAGCGGTCGGTCATGGTCACCTCGGCCGCGTAGAGCGCGTGCATCCGCGCGAGCATGCGCGAGGGGTCGGCGTCGTGGAAGTAGTCCGCGATGCGCCCGTAGCGCGGCTGGCCCGGCTCCGGCCCGCGGTAGTCCGGATCGCCGTAGAGGTTGATGTACTTGCGCGGAGGGGTCCACGGCTCGTGCGGCTCGTAGGTGTCCACCACCATCGCGAAGGGCCGCTCCTTGGCCACGCGATCGAGGACCCTGGTGGCGTCCGTGAACACCCGGGCGGCGAACGAGTGCGCCTCGTTGTGCGAGTACTGGCCGTTGGCGAGGTAGCGCCGCATCCGGTTGCGCACCTTGGCCGAGCGACCCAGCGACGGCAGCAGCCAGTGCTCCACCTCCCGCTCCGACACGCCGCCGCGCTTGCCGCCGATCTGCCCGCCGGTGCGGACGAAGCGATGCACGCTGCGCCGGAGGGGCCGGAACGGCACCGAGAAGCCCAGGAACGGGTTGTCGGTCACGTAGGCGGTCGAGTAGCCCGCCCTGCGCAGCGTGGCGGGCAGGGAGGCGCTCACCCCGGTGAGCGGTTCCCAGCCGGGGGCGTCGAGCAGCCCGCGGTAGTCATGCCAGCCGCGGAACGGGAAGTAGCGCCGGCCGCTCATCAGCGAGTTCCGCGCGGGGACGGTCGGCATGGCCTCCGGGTGGGCGCGTGTGAAGCGGATGCCCTCGCGCACGAGCGCGTCCATGTTCGGCGTGCGCGCGCCGGGGCCGTACACGTGGTCGGCGCGAAGCGAGTCCACCACGATCAGGATCACGTTCGGGCGATCCGCTCCGAACGCGCTGTCGGGTGCGCCGAGCGATGCGGCGGCCGCGGCCGCCGCCCCGGCACCGATGAAGCCGCGGCGGGTGGTGTCGCTCAGGTGATCTGGAACGGCCGTCGGTGGGCAGAGCCGAGGTCGTCGAGCAGCTGGGCGAGGGTGTCCTCGAGCTCGTCCGGCCGCACCTTCGTCTCCGGCTCCGGAGCGGGCGGCGGCTCGACCGTTCGCGTGCCGCGGAGGCGAGCCCAGAGGCCGAGCCGCGCAACGTCGGGCTCCAGCGCCTTGACCTCCTCCTCGATGTGGGCCGTGAGCGTGACCTTGGTTCCCCACCCGGCGGGCTCGAGCACGGCGGCGCCGCGCGCCCCGTCAACCTCCCACTCGATCCGCCGTTCTTCCTCGGCCACCTTTAGGGAAGCCCCCCCGACCGCCTCACTCAGGCGCTCTCCGGAGAGCTCCGTCCAGAGCTCCGGTGGGGACTTCACGAGCGTTCGTGACACCTCGACCGTACGCATCTCACCAGGTTTCGAGCGCCCCAGACCGAGTCCTGCCCATATTTCCTTGTACGCGCAATCACTTGTCGCGAAGAGCAGGGCTCAAACGGGTTTGGCTGTCATCGCCCATAGCGCCACCGCATAGGCGACGATCAGAAAGAGCGTGATCGCCGTGGCGGGGCGCACCAGCCGTCCCGGCTCCGTGCCGCGCCCGACACGGCGCTTGGCCAGCCCGGCGAGCACCGTGACGATGATCAGAAGCAGCAGCCCCAGGTCCGTGACGATGTAGCCGATGCCGATCCACGCGGCGTCCTCATCCACGTTCTCCTCGGAGGCCACCCACTCCGCCGCCCCGCGCATGAGGACGTAGGACGGGATGGCGCCGATGAGGAGCGTGCGGAAGGCCAGCCTCAATGCGGGCGCCCGGTCGTCGCTGCGTAGCGCCGCCACGAAGATCACCGCGATCACGGCCAGCAGGCTGACGAACACCATCGCCCCGAGCACGTGCAGCAGAAGGGGGAGGTTCCAGCTGTCGGGACGGACGCTCGCGTAGCTCATGCGCCGGGCTTGTAGATCATCACGACGAGCAGGGCGGTGACGGCCACGGCCATGATCGCGTAGAGCGGGAGCACGCTTCCCGCCGGAGGCTCGTCGCCCTCGTCGAACGCCATGCCAAGCCGGATGCCGGCGCCGCCCGCCACCAGCCAGAGCAGGAGAGCGCTGAGGATCCAGCCGTCGAAGATCCCGTAGCCGTCCACGTCGAGCGCCAGCCAGACGCCGAACACCAGCGTGAGCAGACCGCCCACGTCCCAGAGCCGGCGGCCCAGGAAGGTGAGCTGCGGGACCGCCACACGCGCGCCGCTGGCCATGAGCACGGAGAACACGACGACCGAGCCCATCGAGGCGAACGCGCCGATCAGATGCAGCAGGAGCAGCCACTCGTACCGCGTCACGGGCGAAAACCTACGAAATCGCCCGGATGGGCGCGCCGCTCAGAACGTGTACTGCCGCTCGCGAGCGAGCTTGAAGCCGTGGCCGCTCGGCTTGCTGCGGCAGGTGAGGCCGGTGCTGCGCGAGCGGCAGCGGAACGGCCCGAGCTTCACGGTGGCGCCGTACGCCAGGACCTTGCCGGCGGGCACGGCGTCCGTGACGTGCACGCGCTTGCCGCGGTGGCGGCGATCCAGCGTGAAGGCGGTGTCGTTGAGGCTGTGCACGTCGCAGCGCAGGAACGGCCCGCCCGACCGGTAGAGGCACGAGATGTTGCCAGAGGGGGTGTGGAAGGAGCGCTGCCGGGCGTCCGCGGGCGCCGCCATGGCGAGCACCATCAGAACGGCGATCGGCAAGGCGATCAGTCGCATCGCGTCAGGCCTCCGAGTACTCGCCGAACTCATCGCGCAGCACCCCGGAGACCTCTCCGAGCGTGCAGTGGTCGCTCAGCGCGGCGCGCATGGGCGGCAGCAGGTTCTCGCTGCCCTTGGCGGCGGCTCGCAGCTCGTCCAGGCGCGTGCGAACGAGCTCCTGGTCGCGGTCCTCCTTGAACGCCTTCAACCGCTCCACCTGGTGGCGCTCGGCGTCCGGGTCCACGCGCAGGATCTCCACCTCGTCGATCTGGTCGGTCACGTACTCGTTCACGCCGACCACGATGTCCTGCTTCTGCTTGTAGCGCTCCTCGTAGCCCCAGGCGGACTCCTCCACCTCCGCGCGGATGAAGGGGATGCACTCCACCGAGCCGCCCAGCTCCTCGACCTTGTCGATCAGCGCCTGGGCGCCGGCCTCGATCTCGTCGGTGAGCGCCTCGATGAAGTATGAGCCGGCGAACGGGTCCGCCGTGTCGGCGGCGCCGGACTCGTGGGCGAGGATCTGCTGGGTGCGCAGGGCGATCCGGGCGGCGCGCTCGGTGGGCAGCGCCAGCGCCTCGTCGAAGCCGTTGGTGTGCAGCGACTGCGTGCCGCCGCACACGGCGGCGAAGCCCTGCAGCGCCACCCGCACGATGTTGTTCTCGGGCTGCTGAGCCGCCAGCGTCACGCCGCCCGTCTGCGTGTGGAAGCGGATCTTGAGCGAGCGCTCGTCGCGCGCGCCGAAGCGCTCGCGCATGATGCGGGCCCACATCCGCCGGGCCGCGCGGAACTTGGCCACCTCCTGGAACACGTGGTTGTGCCCGTTGAAGAAGAAGGCCAGCCGCGGGCCGAACTCGTCCACCTCGAGCCCGGCGTCGATGGCCGCCTGCACGTAGGCGATCGCGTTGGCGAGGGTGAAGCCCACCTCCTGGACCGCCGAGCAGCCCTTCTCGCGCATGTGGTAGCCCGAGATGGAGATGGTGTTCCACTTCGGAACGCGCTCGTGGCAGTAGGCGAACAGGTCCGTGGTCAGGCGCATGGCCGGGACGGGCGGGTAGATGAAGTTCCCGCGGGCGATGTACTCCTTGAGGATGTCGTTCTGCGTGGTGCCGGTCAGTGCCTCGGAGGGCACGCCCTGCTCCTCGCCGACCAGCTCGTAGAGCAGCAGCAGCACCGCCGCCGGCGCGTTGATCGTCATCGAGGTGGATACCTGGTCGAGCGGGATGCCGTCGAACACGCGGCGCATGTCGTCGATCGAGTCGATGGCCACGCCGGTGCGGCCCACCTCGCCCTCGCAGAGCGGGTCGTCCGAGTCGCGGCCGAGCTGGGTGGGCAGGTCGAACGCCATCGAGAGGCCGGTGGAGCCGTGCTGGATCAGGTAGTGGAAGCGCTCGTTGGTCTCCTTCGCGCTGGCGTAGCCCGCGTACTGGCGCATCGTCCATTTGCGGCCGCGGTACATGTCCGGGTGCACGCCGCGCGTGTAGGGGTACTCGCCGGGCGCGCCCAGCCGTTCCTCGAGGTCCGGGCCCACGTCCGCCTCGGTGTAGGTGTTCTTGATCTCGATGCCCGAGTCGGTGAAGCGGCGCGGGTCGTCGGGTCCGACGATCGGGGCGATCGTGGGCTTGTGGTCGGGGGTCGTGGCCACGTGTGCACCAAGGATACGTCGCGACGCCTAAGTTTCCGGTGGTACCGCCGCGGAAGAACCCGACCCTCCCAGCCGTTGTTGGATGGGCGGCGCCCCTCCCGACGCCCCGTAGATGCCCCAGCCAGACATCGCCCCCAGCGGCCGCTCCCGCCGCAACCCCGCAGAGGCCGGGGCGTGAGACGCCTGCTCCTTTGCGCCCTGGTGGCGCTGACGGCGGGGTCCACCGGCTGCAAGCTGGCCTGGGCGCCCCCGGCGCTCGAGAACCCGTTCATCATCAACGTGCCGCCCACCGGGGTCGAGCACAACCTCCCCGGGAACTGGGACTGCGAGGTGCGGATGCCCCCGGTGCCCGTGACCGACACCGTGAAGGTCAACGGCTGTCGCAACATCACGTTGATAGGTGGCGAGGTGAGGTTCCCCGGGCTGCCGAACGGCAAGCCGGAGGAGCCGGGGATCTACCTCACCAACTACACCGACACCGCCCACGTGGAGGGCGTCAAGCTGGGCGGTACGGGGCTGACCAACGGGCTCTGGCTTTCCACGCGCTACGCCGGCACCGTCGCTCAGGTGGAGAACGTGCTGGTGAGCGAGGTCCACGCGAAGGTCCAGCCCGCCGACGGCAATTGGCCGGAGGAGCATCCGGATCTTCTCCAGCTCTGGCAGGGACCGTCCGTGCTGAGGATCGACCGGTTCACGGGCAGGACCGTGTACCAGGGGATCGTCCCCGACTCGGCGGCCTTCTCGAATCCGCGCAACATCGCCAGCCGGGTCGTGATCCGCAACACGAACCTGAAGCTTGCCCCTAACGCCCAGTCCTGCTTCGCGGTGTTCCAGACGCCGCTCTTCGCTCAGCCCATGACCGATCTCACGAACGTGTTCTGCGACCCGGGGAACCGGCCCTGGAACGCGGCCACTGTGCCCAGTCCGTCCACGGACTCGCGATGGTGGGGTGACGTGCAGCGCTGGCCGGCGAACGCGACGCGGGACTTCGTGCTGCCCACGGAAGTGGGCCTCGGGTACGAGTCGCCGGGCTACGAGCCCTAGGCCGCTCGGGCGTAGCATCCGCCTCATGGAGGTGACCGTTCGCCTGTTCGCGATGCTGCGCGAGCGCGCCGGGGCCGCGGCGGTGGTGCTCGAGCTCCCGGACGGCGCCAGCGTGGCCGACGCGCTGGCCGAGCTGCACGGCTTGGCCGAGGGCCTGCCGCTGGTGATGGCCGTGAACCGCGAGTACGCCGACGCCGAGCGCACGCTCGCACCCGGCGACGAGCTGGCGCTGATTCCCCCGGTGAGCGGCGGCGAGACCTCGGCGGCACCGTGGGTCCGCGTGACGGGAGAGCCGCTCTCGCTCGACGCGGTGGCGGCCCGCGTCCGCGACCCGCGCGCGGGAGCGGTCGTGACCTTCCAGGGCGTCACGCGCGAGGTGGAGCGGCTGGAGTACGAGGCCTACGCGGAGATGGCCGAGGAGCGGATGGCGGAGATCGCGCGCGCGGCGGTCGAGCGCCACGGGCTCTGCGCCGCGGCGGTGGAGCACCGGGTGGGCCACGTGCCTCTGTCCGAGCCGAGCGTCGCAGTGGCCGTGTCGGCGCCGCACCGCGGCGAGGCGTTCGCGGGGGCGCGCGAGATCATCGACCGGGTGAAGGCCGAGGCGCCGATCTGGAAGAAGGAGATCGAGGGCGGCGAGGGGCGCTGGGTGGAGGGCCGCCCGCCCGCCTGACACGCTCCGACCTGCGCGACGGCCGCTCGCGCGGGGATATGGTCCGCTGCGTGCAGACCCCGCTCCGCGCACTCGCCGTTCTGGCGGTGCTGGCGCTGGCGCCGCCGGCCGCCGCGGCCACGGCGGGGCCCGGCTCGCTCGGCGCCGGTCCCGGCGGCCGGCCGGTGCTCACGCAGGTGCCCGGCTCGCTCGGCTTCCGCACGGCAGACGGCCACTTCCACGCCACGCGCGTGCTCTATAGCCGCCGTCACCGCGACGCCTGGACGAGCGCCTTCGCCACCGACGACCCCGCGGGACGGCGCCTCGTGGTGCGCGTGGCGCCGGAGGGCGCCGGCGTGACGGCCATGAGCATCAGCGTGACCGGCTCCGGCGCGCCGGCGGCCGTGGAGGCCACGAGCATCGGGTTCCGCGCCCGCCCGGGGGAGCGCTACCTGGGATTCGGCGAGCGCTCGAACAGGGTGGACCAGCGCGGCGGCGAGGTGGAGAGCTACGTGGCCGAGGGCCCCTACGAGGAGGACGACCGCGCGATCATCCCGGCGTTCGTTCCCCCGTGGGGCTATCACCCACGACCCGACGCCACCTACTACCCCGTGCCGTGGCTGCTGTCCACGGCCGGCTACGGCGTTCTGGTGGACGACCCCGAGACGAGCTACTTCCGTCTGGACCAGGGCGGGAGCGGCGTCTGGAGCGTGGAGGTGGAGGCGGCCCACCTCAACCTCCGCGTGTTTGCCGGACCGCGCCCGGCCGACGTGCTGCGCCGCTTCACCCAGCGTGTGGGCCGCCAGCCCGCGGTGTCCGAGCCGTTCTTCTTCGGCCCCTGGTACCAGCCCAGCGGCAGCGACCAGCCCGCGGTGCTGGCGCGTCTGCTCGAGCGCGATGCGCCGCTGTCGGTGGCGCAGACCTACACGCACTACCTGCCCTGCGCCGACCAGACCGGGCGTGAGGAGGCCGAGCGCGCGCGGGTGGCGAGCTTCCACAACGCCGGGCTGGCCGTGACCACCTACTTCAACCCGATGATCTGCACGACCCATCCGCGCTTCGGCGAAGCGGCAGCCGGCGGCGCGCTCGTGAAGAACCCGGAGGGCCAGCCGTACGTGTACCGCTACAGCACCCTCACGAGCTTCGACGTCTCGCAGTTCGACTTCACGGCCCGGGCCGGCCGCGACCTCTACGGGCAGCTTCTGCGCGCGGCGGTGGCCGACGGGCACGACGGCTGGATGGAGGACTTCGGCGAGTACACCCCCCTCGACGCGCGCGCGTCCGACGGCACCACCGGCTCCACCCTGCACAATGCCTATCCGCGCCAGTACCACTGCGGCGCCTTCGACGGGGTGGCCGGCGCGCCGCGCGGGCTCGCGCGCTTCGTCCGCTCGGGCTGGACCGGCAGCGCCCGCTGCTCGCCGATCGTGTGGGGCGGCGACCCCACCGTGGGCTACGGCTTCGACGGCCTGCGCTCGGTCGTGACCAACGGGCTCACGATGGGACTCTCGGGGGTGAGCACCTGGGGCTCCGACATCGGCGGCTTCTTCGCCCTCTTCGGCAACCGGCTGGACCCGGAGCTGCTGGTGCGCTGGATCGAGGTTGGCGCCGTGTCCGGCGTGATGCGCACGCAGGCCAACGGGATCAACATCCCCGCGCAGCCGCGCGCGCAGATCTGGGACGAAGAGGTGCTGCCGCACTGGCGGCGCTGGGCCAAGCTGCGCACCCAGCTCTACCCGTACCTGGCGGCGGCCGACGCCGAGTACCGCCGGAGCGGGCTGCCGATCATGCGCCACCTCGCGCTTGCCTACCCCGGCGACGCGAGCGCGACCGCGGTGGAGGACGCCTTCCTCTTCGGCCCCGACCTGCTTGCGGCGCCGGTGCTCGACCCGGGGGCGCGCGAGCGCTCGCTGTACCTGCCGCGCGGCGAGTGGGTGGACCTGTGGCGCTCCGCCGGCTACCGCCAGAGCGACGGCGGCCTCGAGCTCCACGGCGCGCGGATGCTCTCGGGCGGGCGCACCGTGACCGTCCCGGCGCCGCTGGACGAGCTGCCGCTGCTGGCCCGCGCCGGCACGCTGCTGAGCCTGCTGCCGGCGGACGTGGACACGCTGGCCTCGTACGGGGACTCCGCGCCCGCCGTGTCGCTCGCCGAGCGCGCCGGCGAGCGCGTGCTGCTCGCATTCCCGCGCGGGCGCTCATCCGCACGGCTCGAGCACGGCGGTGAGCTCAGGTCCGACGAGCGGCGCGGGCGCTGGGAGCTCTCGATCCGCTCCGAGCGCCGGGTTAGCTGGGCGCTCCAGGCGTCGCTCCGGACACTGCACGCGCCCTTCGTGCCCTGCTCCGTGGCACTGGACGGACGGCGTCTTCCGGCGAGTGCCTGGAGCTTCGACCGCAAAGCAGCGGTGCTCTCCGCTCATCTGTCAGCGCGCCGCGCCGAGCTGGTCGTGAGCGCCTGCCGGCGCTAGCTCACGTCCACGTGAGCAAGAGCACACACGTATCGCCCCAGCGGCGATTTACTCCTCTCAGACGCCCACCAGGACTCGCTTCAAGAGGAGGAACCATGTACGACGACCCGCGTTATCGCCACTCCCACCCATCACCCGGAGTAGGTGTCAGCCCGGCGGCCCTCTTCGTCTCCCTCATGGTGGATTCGGAGCAGCCAAGGCGCCACGGGCGCGCGGGTCGTCGTCGGTTCCGCGTGCGTCGCCGGCACTCCTGACCACCGCCGCCAAGGCCATCGCCGCAGCGCCGGCTGTGGCCACGGCGGCCCACAGGGTCCAGCCACCCGGCGGGCTCCATTCCGCCTGGCCGAAGAACCAGGCCGGGCCGTCGGTGCCGATCGCGTAGCGGCGCGAGTTCACCCACCAGCCCGCGAGCTGCAGGGCTCCAGCCACGGCAAGGAACAGCGGAGGGAGCCACCGCCGCCACGCGGCGGACAGACCGTCGGCCCGGCGCAGCACGATCTCTCCGTAGAGCAGCGGCGCGGCCAGCAGGACAGGGAGGAAGTACCGGCCCTGAATCCAGAAGCCGGTGTGCCGGTAGAGCAGCCACTGCTCGATTCCCGGGAGCAGCACCACGACAAGCGTTGCCCCCACCAACACGTGCCGCTCTCGCGTGCTCCCGAGCCGCAGCGCCAGCATCAGCAGCACGCCGATCAGCAGGTAGCCGGTGAGCCAGGCCAGGGTGGGCAGGCGAGTGTCGAGCACGCCGAAGTTCCCGATCACCTCCGGCACGATCCGCTTCGATCCGCGCGGGATCGCCGAGAGCGAATCCGGCAATGGCTTGATGCCGAGGTGGTAGCCCGCCCCGTGGATGCCCTCCCAGACTCGGTTGAGGATCGTCGCGACCACGATCGCCGCCAGAGCAGCGCGTCCGGCCACGCCGGCCTCCCGCACGCGCCGCCTGGTCGTGTCCCAGCCCAGGAGCGTCACCCCCAGCGCCGCGACGATCGCGATCCACTGGGGCCCGACCGGCCGGCTCAGCGCGAGAGCGGCGCCGCTGACCGCGATGAGCGCCCACAGCCCGCGTGAGGCCGGGCCGTCGCGGCCGAGGCGAAGCAGCGCCGCGGTGAACGCGATCGCCGAGGCGATCTCGAGGCCGCTCCCGTTCAGGATCGCCCCGCAGAACACGACCATCGGGGTGACCGCGGCGGCCAGGCCGAGCAGCGAGATCGCCCCGCGCCGGCGGTCCCAGAGGGCGAATGTGGCGGCGGCCAGGAACGCGAAGAACACGAGCGCGCTCGCGAACCGGCCCCAGCGGTCGGCCTCGGCCGGATCGTCGCCGGCCCGCATCACGGCGGCGGGCAGGAGGTACGGCAGCGGGAGGTAGGTGCCCACCGCGGTGGCTCTCACGACCTTCTCCTGCGGACTCGTGACGCCCAGCTGGCAGGCCGCCGACTCGGCCGGCCGGTCCGCGTTGCACCCGAAGTTGTCGGGCGCCAGCCCGGCCGGCACGGTCACCTGCGTGGCGGTCTGGCGAGTGAAAGCAGCCTGCTTGGGATTGAGCCCGGCATCGTCGTAGCCGCTTCGCTCGCCCACCAGCTGCCCTTCGCTGAGGCCGATCGCGCGAAGGTAGTGGTTGGCCTCGTCCGGAGCGGCGAAGGGAGGGTTGCCCACCACCCAGGCGCCGAGCAGGAGGGCGTACCCGGCCAGCAGCAGCAGCGGGGCTCTCAACCGGAGTCCTCGCTCAACCCTCGACGCCTGTGGCGGCATGCGGTGCGCCCACGGGCTTCGACTCGGGCGAGCCGCGCTGGCGGAGGTACACGGTGAGGATCGCCATGGACCCGACCGCGAGGAACTCCGACTGCCAGTTCTCGAGCGTGCGCTCCCAGAAGCTGGCGCTGCCGAGGTAGCTCCCCAGCGACACCGGCTCCGAGTGATGCGCGAGCTGGTCGGCGTTGTACTCGACCACGCCCGTGAGCGCCTGGGCCACCCAGGTGCCCATCCAGATCGCGCCCATCAGGATCAGAAGCGAGTTCTCATAGAGCCGCAGGGCGAGCCCTCGCGCGTGCGCCCAGCGCGGCGAGTCCTCGCGGGCGTGCGGTCCTATGCGCTGATCGCTGTCCGACTCGCGACCCGCCTTGTCCAGCGGCTTCGACTCGGGTGAGCCGCGCTGGACGAGCCAGACGGTGAGGAGGATGAAGAGAGTGAACTGGAGGTACTCGGACTGCCAGTTCTCCATCACGGACACACCGTAGGCGGACGAGAACACGTAGCGCCCGAACGAGATCGGCGAGCCGCCGTGACTCTGCTGCTCCTGGTTGAACTCGGCGTGCCCGGCGATCGCCTGTCCCGCGAGAGCCGCGAGGAACAGCGCGAGGAACACGAGCGTGAGGCTGTTCTCGCGTGCGAACCGGCGCATGTCTAGACGTGCAGCAGCCCGATCACGGTGAACAGCGCTATGCCGGAGACGATCAGCGCGACGTAGACGATGAACAGCAGCCGCACGTCAGTCCTCGAGCCGGCATTTGTACTCCTGCCCGGTCGCGCGCACGCAGCCCGCGGCGGAGATACGCCAGCCGTCGGGGGTCTGGTCGAGGAACGCGTCGCCGCTCCTCGCCACGTTCACCAGCGCGGAGGTGAGGTAGACCCTGGTGCGCTCCGGGCTTCCGCGGCCGTTGAGGCCCAGGCCTACGATCGCCGCGCGGCAGGGCTTGCGCTCCTGGGTCTCGAGCGCGGTGCGCAGGTGCTCCGTGAGCTGGGCGCAGGCCGCGTCTCCGTCGGCGCTGCCGATGGCCGCCTGGAAGCGATCGACCACCCGCTCGCTCTCGTCCTGCGAAGGCCCCGTGCCGCATGCCGCCAGGAGCAGGACCAGTGCAGCGATCGGTGTCCACGCGGGCGCGCGCATCTGTGCTCTTGGTTCGATGGTCCCCCGCCGCTTCCCCCTTGTGCTCGGCAAACCCCGAGCAATAGGCTGGCGCGGGCCGATGACCCTGAGACCCTGGCCCGGTTCGTTCAGGATGGTCACGCTGGTGGTGGCCGGTGCGTTGCTGGTGCCCGGCGCGGCGCTCGCGGGGACGGTGAGCCTGGAACCGGCGTTCACCTTTCGGGCGGCGCCGGGCGAGGTCAACGACGTGACCGTCCGCTACCGCGTGGACCCCTCGGGCCATCTGACCACCGTCGTCGATCTCGGCGCGCCGCTGCTGGCGGGACCGGGCTGCCATCAGGAGACGCCGGTGAGGTGCGACTCGCGCGGCGCTCACACGCTGTACCTCGGCGACCGGGACGACAAGGCGGCGACGCACGACCCATCGATCTTCACCGACACGATCTACGGCGAGGGCGGCAACGACGAGATCTACGGCGACGGAGAGGTCGCGGTGGTCTACGGCGGGCCGGGCGCCGACCGCATGAGGATCAACGGCAACCAGGTGGTCGGCTTCGGTGGGCCGGGCGCGGACCGGATCGAGGGGTCGGGCAATTCCGCGGTCGCGACCTCCTTCACAGGCGAGGGCGGGGACGACGTCCTGATCCAGTTCGCGTCGTCGCACTGCACCCTGGACGGGGGGCCGGGCCGCGACCGGTTCTTCAGCCGCGGCTGCCGCCAGATAGGCGGACCGGGTGCCGACGGGCTGGCGTTCGTCTACGACCGGCCGTACACCCCGGGTGGTGGGGGTACCACCTTCGCCGGAGACGCCGGCAGGGACACGATCATTGCCGGCCCGGGCAGCGACACGATCGACGGTGGCCCCGGCGGCGACTTCATCCAGGCGGCGATCGACGGCGTGGCCGACACGGTGGTGTGTGGTACGGGTCGCGACACGGTGAGGGCCAACGCCGTGGACGACGTGGCCGCCGACTGCGAGATCGTGACGCGCGTGGAGCCCCCGCCCGCGCCCTAGCCGGCTCCACCGCGGACCCGCATGCGGAAATGCCCGCGGGGTCGCGTTGCCCCGCGGGCGATTCCTCGCGTCTGGGCCGTGGTCGGTCTACCGGCCCGAAATTGACGCCGCGACGTGACTCTCGTCAGGCCCGCCGGCAGGCTGGCTGGATGCGGCGGCGATCGACGTGGCGGTGAGGCTCTCGTCGGGTCCGCCGGCAGCGCGCGAGCCGACGGAAGCGGCCACGCCGCTCTCCTCAGGGCCGCCGTCCGAACGCAGGATCGGCTGCGCCTGGGCGGCGGCGGCAGCGCCCTGCGGGCTTCCGGACGAGTCGTCGCCGAGGACGAGCACGAGAACGATGGCGGCTGCGGCTGCGAGCGCCAGCAGCCCGGCGAGCACGACAGCGCGGCGGGAAGGCGTCTGGGTGGGGATTGCGTGGGTGAGCTCCGACATGACCGACCTCCTTGGGGGGTGACTGAATGGAGGCGAGCATCCGGGGAGGCGCCTACGTGATGGCTACGAGCCGGTAACAGGGCGTGTTACGTTCGTTTCGAGGACTCGATTGATGGACTTCCGCATCCTGGGGCCGCTCGAGGTCCATGACGGGGACAGACGCCTGGCGCTCGGGGGCGCCAAGCAGCGCGCGCTGCTGGGGTTGCTGCTGCTCCACGCGAACGAGACGGTCTCGAGCGATCGCCTCGTCGAGGACCTCTGGTCGGGCGAGGGGCTGAGCGAGGGCTCTAAGGCGCTGCAGGTGGCGGTGTCGCGCCTGCGCAGGGTGATCGAGCCGGATCGGGCGCCGGGCCAGGAGAACCGCACCCTGCTCACTCGCCCGCCGGGCTACGAGCTGCGCGTCGAGCCCGGCCGGCTGGACCTCCACCGGTTCGAAGAGCTGGTCTCCAAGGGCCGCGCCGCAGCGGACGCGGCGGCTGCCGCTGACGCCTTTCGGGAAGCGCTCGCGATTTGGCGTGGCCCCCCGCTCTCGGACCTCGCCTACGAGTCGTTCGCCCAGAGCGAGATCGCGCGCCTCGATGAGCTCCATGCGGCCACGCTCGAGGACCGGATCGCCGCCGACCTCGAGCTCGGCCGCCACGCGGACCTGATCGGGGAGCTGCAGGCGCTCGTCGGCCGGCAGCCGCTGCGCGAGCGCCTGGGGGCCCAGCTGATGCTCGCGCTCTATCGGTCGGGACGACAGGCCGAGGCGCTCGAGGTCTACCGGAACGCCCGGCGCGCCCTGGTCGACGAGCTCGGCATCGAGCCGGCGCGGGAGCTTCAGGAGCTCGAGGTGGCGATCCTGGCCCAGGACCCGGCTCTCAGCCTGCGGGAGCGAGGGCGGGCGCCGGCACAAGCGCAGCGGCAGGCGTCCTCCGAAGGGTTCGTCGGCCGTGAGGCGGAGATGACGGAGCTGTTGTCGCTGCTCGATGGGGCGCGGTCCGGGAGCGGCGCCATGGTCCTGATCGGTGGAGAGCCCGGCATGGGCAAGAGCCGGCTCGCCGAGGAGCTGGCCGCGCGGGCACAAGATGGCGGCGACCGCGTGTTGGTAGGCCGCTGTTGGGAGGCGGGCGGGGCTCCCCCGTACTGGCCCTGGGTCCAGGCGCTGCGCTCGTATGTGCGAGACAGCGACCCGGAGGCGCTCCGGTCCCAGGTCGGCGCCGCGGGAGCCGAGCTTGCCACGATCGTTCCCGAGCTTCGGGAGCTGCTCCACGACCTCCCGCCGGCGCCCCAAGTCGAATCGGAGGGCGCCCGCTTTCGTCTCTTCGAGTCGGTCGCGAGGTTCCTCGAGCGCGCCGCGGCGGCAGAGCCTCTCGCGCTCTTCTTCGATGACCTCCATGCTGCCGATGCCCCGTCACTCCTGCTGCTGCGCTTTGTGGCGGGTGAGCTCGCCGGCTCGCGAATCCTGATTGTCGGCTGCTACCGCGACACCGAGGCAGGAGCGGGGCGTGCGCTCGCGGAGACGCTGCCCGAGCTTGCGCGCGAGGCCACGGTCCGGCGGATCTCGCTCAAGGGACTCGGGGCTCCCGACACGTCCCGCCTGCTCGAGCTGACCACGACGCAGCTGCCGCCAGAGGAGCTCGTATCCCGAGTCCACGCGGGGACCGAGGGGAACCCGCTCTTCGCGGTCGAGATCGGACGGCTGCTCGCCTCGGAGGGCGGATTGGACAGGGTCGGCCACGCCAGCGAGCGCCTCCCGATCCCCGACGGCGTCAGGGAGGCGATCGGCCGACGGCTTCGGCGCCAGTCCGACCCGTGCCGACAGGCACTGAGCCTGGCCTCGGTCATCGGCCGCGAATTCGACGTCGACCTCCTCGAGCGGATCGGCCCGTTGGAGCAGGACGAGCTCTTCGCGGCGCTCGACGAGGCCGCCGCGACCCGTCTCGTCAGCGAGGCACCGGGCACGCGCGGGCGCCTGCGCTTCTCGCACATGCTGGTCAGGGATGTTCTCTACGACGACCTGTCGACAACTGGACGGCGCCGGCTGCACCGCGAGACGGGCGAGGCCCTCGAAGCCCTCCACGCCCGGAACCTCGACCCGTACCTGGCCGAGCTGGCGCACCACTACGTGGAAGCTGGGACCGCCGAGGCCGAGAAGGCGGTCCGCTACGGCGCCCGCGCCGGTGACCGGGCCGCTGCGCAGCTCGGCCACGAGGAAGCGGCTCGCCACTACGCGAGCGCGCTCCACCTGCTCGAGACAACGGCTTCGGGCGACGCCGGGGAGGTGTGCGAGCTGCTGCTGTCGCTCGCTGAGGTGCTCAGTCGCGCCGGCGAGGAGTCGGAGGCGAAGGAGGCCTTTCGTCGCGCCGCCGCGATCGCCGAACGCTCGGGGCAACCCGAACAGCTGGCACGAGCGGCCCTTGGCTACGGCGGCCGGTTCGTGTGGGCCCGTGCCGGAAGCGACGCATTCCTCGTCCCGCTATACGAGCGGGCGCTGGCGGCGGTGGGCGAGCAGGACAGCCCTGACCGGGTGCGGCTACTCGCGCGGCTGGCGACGGCGATCCGCGACGAGCCACTCCGCGGTCGCAGGCTCGACCTCGCCCAGCAGGCGCTCGAGATGTCAAAACGGATCGGCGACCGCGTGACGCACGCCTTCGCGCTCGAGGGGTACTGGCCCGCTGTCGAGGGTCCGGACAACGTCGAGAGTCGAGCCGGCGGAGCAAACGAGCTGATCTCGCTGGCCGGGGAGATTGGGGACAAGGAGCGGGAGTTCCAGGGTCGTGACTACCGCCTGCACGCCTTCTGGACGCTCGCCGATCGCGCGGCCGTGGACGTCGAGATGGACGCGCTCGGCAGGCTTGCCGAAGAGCTGCGCCAACCCGCCCAGCGGTGGCATGTCTGCACACAGGAGACGATGCTGGCGCTGATGGAGGGGCGCTTCGAACGCGCCGAGCAGCTGATCTCCGAGGCCCTCGCCCTCGGCCGGCAGGCGGAGAGCTGGAACGCCACCGTCTCCCAGCGGCTCGGGCTGTTCGTGCTGCGCCGGGAGCAGGGGCGACTCGCGGAGATCGAGGAGGTGATCCAGCGCTCCGTGCACGAGTTCCCCGCGCTACGGAGATTCCGGTGCGCGCTTGCGCACCTCTACGCGGAGCTCGGCCGCGAGCGGGACGCGCGCTCGGTCCTCGACGACCTTCTGTCACGCGACCTCGCCCATGAGCACCTGGACGCGGAATGGCTGTTCGCGATGAACCTGCTGCCCGACGTTGGTGGGCTTCTTGGAGACGTGGACGCCGTCGGCCGGCTCTACGAGCTCTTGCTCCCCTACGAGAGGCTGTACGCGGAGGCCCCCGTCGAGGCCGTGTTCGGCTCGGTCGCGCGCGGTCTGGGCGTGCTCGCGCGGACGCTCGGCCGGTTCGAGCCGGCCGAGCGGCATTTCGAGGTCGCCCTGGAGCTGGAGCAACGCATGCGCGCGCGCCCCTGGCTCGCACACGCGCAGGAGGACTACGCGCGGATGCTGCTGGACCGTGACGCCGGCCAGGATCGCCACCGCGCCCGGGAGCTCCTCGGTGAGGCGGTGTCGACGTACCGCGAGCTTGCCATGGACGTGCATGCTCCCCGCGCCGCGGCGCTCCTGGCGGCCGCCGGCCCGGAGCTCTCCGCGCGCTAGCTCGCGGGCGAGCTATTGAACGGCGTCGACGCTGCTCGCCCGGATGCAGGCCACGGTGACGCTCACAGCCAGCGGATCCGCCGTCGGGTTGTCGACCAACGCCATCCAGGAGTCGGGGTTGCCCCCCGCCAAGTACCCGAAGTCGCTGAAACGGAGCACCAGGCCGTCCTGTACGCGGTGGCTACCCCCCATCGGCACCTGGCCGCTGGGGCAGACCGCGAAGGCGTCCTGGAGATCGGCACCGGCCGGAATGACCTCCTCCTGGAAGCGGTACGAGACCGCGACGCCGCCGGCGGCCGACCCGGCGGGCCCCTGCGCGCCGCGCGCGCCGCGCGGCCCCTGCGGACCGCGGACGTCGCCCTTGATGTCCGTCCCGCTAAGGGAGTTGTTCTTCACGTCCTTGCCGGTGATGCTGCCGTCCTTGATCTGCTTGCCACCGATCTGGACGCCGGCCACGGCGCCGCCCGTGGCGGCCAGGAAGACGGCGACGAACGACAGGACGAGAGCGGGCGACGGTCGCCGCATGGGGGCCTCCTGGTTGCGTATCCGCCGCCGGCCGGCGGCTCGGAGGAGAACCTAACCCCTGCGCTGAAACGCGCGCGCCGTCTCTAGGGCGCGAACTCTCCGCCCCCGCCGCCTCCGCCCGGGGCGGAGCGCCCGGGAGCGAACGCGGCGTCCGCGGGACCGGGTGCCGCGACCGGATCGAACTCCTGCGCCGGCTCAGGCTTTGGCGATGGCGGCGGTTCGGTGGCCACGGGCTGCGGTTTAGGCGTGACGGGCGCGGGCGCGACCGGCTTGGGTTCGGCCGCGGGGGCCTGGGGCGGCGGGATCGCCTCGGCCACCGTCCGCACCTCCGCCGGCACCGGCACTGGCCGGTGATCCGCGGCCGTGAGGTGTTCGACCGCGGTGCCGCCGCCCGCCAGGGCCGCGGCCGATGCGGCCACCGCGGCGACCTTCTGGCCGGCCACCAGCTCGGCCGCGGCGTTGGCGCGCTCGCCGAGCGCCGCGACCTTGTGCTGAGCCGAGCCCACGAGTGACTCGAGCAGACCTCGAAGGCCACCGCCGTGGTCCGCCCCCAGCGCGAGCGGCCCCGCCAGCGCCGCCACGCGTGCGGGTGCGGTCCGGTACTCGCGCAGCCGGGTGCGGCAGGCGAGGCACGTGCGCAGGTGCGGACGCAGCTGCGTGATCTCGGTGGCGCCGGCCTCGCCGTCGGCGAGTGCCGAGAGATGAGCGGCCAGCCGCTTGCACTCCGCCCCCGCGTGTATCTCCTCGAGCCGCTCGGAGAACGCCTGGCGGCCCTCGGTCAGGCAGCGGTTGACCTTGGTGTAGGTCCACCCGGTGATCTCGCAGATCTCCTGGTACGAGTAGCCCTCGGCCTTGAGCAGCAGCGCCCGCAGCTCCTGGGGCTTGAGCCGGCCGATCGCCTCCGCGCCGTGATGGAGCCGCTCCAGTCGCTCGGCCTGGTCGTGGGTGGCGCCGGGCGCGGTGCCCGAGTCCACGAGCTCTCCGTCGTCGCTGACGGGCGAGTGGCGCTCGCGCTGGCGCCGGAGCGCGAAGGCCTCGTGCTTGATCACCGTGCGCAGCCATGGCACGAGCTCGCTCTCGTCGGTGGTCGGCGCCTTGGTGAGCAGGATCTCGAGGCCGCGCTGATAGGCGTCCTCGGCGTCTTCCGGGGTGGCCGAGTAGCGGCGCGCCGTGGCCATGACGGACGAGCCGTGTCGCCGGACGATCGAGAGCAACGCGAGCTCTCGCTCGTCCCGTAGTTCTCTTGGCGGAGCCATCGACACGTCGTTCAGCGCGGATACTGCTCCGATTAGCCCCCCGCGGCGCCGGGTTGGGCCAAATTGAGAACTATCCGCTCGTGGAGTGGCGCGCGGGTTGCCCGCGGCGGGTTAGCGTCGCTCGAACTCGACTCGGAGGCCCCACCGTATGAAGCGACCCTCGCCCGCACTGATCGTGTCCTGCATCGCCGTCTTCCTCGCCTTCACCGGTGGCGCGGTCGCGGCCACCAAGATCAGCGGCAAGCAGATCAAGGACGGCAGCATCACCGGCAAGGACATCAAGAACGACTCGCTCACCGGCAAGGACATCGCCGGCCAGCTGCAGGGTCCGCGCGGCCCGGCTGGTCAGCGCGGCCCGCAGGGACCCTCCGGATCGGGCGGATCGGGCGGGGTCAACGTCTCCTACCAGTACGCCGAGGTGATCGTCTCCGAGGACGGACTCGACGTTGCGGAAGCGCTCTGTCCCGCCGGGCAGGTGGCCGTCGGGGGCGGCTTCAACGTGACTCCGCCGGTGATCGTGCGGGACTCGGCGCCGCAGGACGGCGGGGGACGAAACGGAGGCTCGTGGTCGGTGGTGTTCGAGGTCGAGGGCGACCCGGACCCGCCGATCGCGGTCGCTGCGTACGCGGTCTGCGCCAGCGGCAGCGCGCCGTGAGCTAACGCCAGGTCACCGCCCAGTCGGCCGCGTGTCCCGGTCGTGCCGGCACCGTGAAGGTCACGAAGCGTCCCGTGCGACGGTTCGCGACGGCCCGCCCGCCCGCCCACGCGACGACGTGACGCACGCCGACCGGCACGCGCACGCGCAGCCGCAGGCGCTCGCGGCGCGCCACGCGCAGCTAGCCGAGCAGCGCGTTCTCGCCGCGCGCTACGCCCACGCGCGCGAACCGCAGCGAGAACCGCCCGCGCAGGTGCGGATTGATCTCGAAGCCGGTGCGCGTGGCCCGGACCCCGGCGAGGACGAGGAGCGCGCCGGCCAGGAGCATTCCGCGCCGTACGCGCTCCATCACGGCGCCAGCCTACATCGGCGCCGGATAGGCTCGGCCGGTGAGGAAGCAGATCGTCACGATCGTGCTCGCCGCCCTCCTCTCGGTCCCCGCCGCGACATCGCCGCAGCCGGCAGGGGCGGCGACCCGCAGCGTGCCCACCCAGCCCGGCTCGCCGTGGCCCTCGATGCGCCACGACCGCCGCAACACCGGCGCCAGCACGCTCCGGGGCCGCTACCACGCCGGCGACCGGCCGTGGCGCTACCGGACCGGCAAGGGCGTGTTCAGCACGCCCGTGATCGGCGCCGACGAGACGGTGTACGCCGGCTCGGCGGACCGGTGGTTCTACGCCATCGGCCGCGACGGCCGCGCGCGCTGGCGCTACAGGACCGGCGAGATCATCGACTCGGCCGGCGTGCTCGGCGCGGGCACGGTCACGTTCGGCTCGGGCGACGAGCACATCTACCGGCTGCGCACCGGCACCGGGCTGAGCCGCCGCGAGCGCACGGTCTGGCGCTTCCGCGCCACGCGCAAGCCGGTGGAGGGTCAGCTCGTGAACTGGTGGGAGGGGAACGTGACGATGGGGTTCGGCGGGAACCTCTTCGCCGGCAACACCGGCGGAGCCGAGTACTCGCTCACGCCACGCGGCAAGCTCCGCTGGATCCACCCGGCGGGCAACTCGGTGTGGTCCAACGCGGCGATCGCCGACGACGGCACCGTCTACTTCGGCTCACTCGACCTGACGGTCCGCGCGGTGACCCCGAGGGGCAAGCTCAAGTGGCAGAAGGGCGCGGGCAACTTCGTGACCTCGTCGCCCGCCATCGGCCGCGACGGAACGGTGTACATCGGCTCGTTCGACGGCGCTCTCCACGCGCTCGACCCGAGCACCGGCGCGGTGCGCTGGCGCTTCGAGACCGACGACCACGTGTACGCCTCGCCGGCGCTCGGCCCCCGGCTCGTGTACATCGCGTCCACGGACGGCTCGGTGTACGCGCTCGATCGCGGCGGCCGGCTGCGCTGGCGCTACGACACCGGCGACACGGTGCGCTCGTCGCCCGTGCTGGGGCACGCCCCGCGCGGGCGTGGCCGGATCCTCTACGTGGGCTCCTCCGACGGCAGCCTCTACGCCCTCGACGCCGAGACCGGCCGCCGGCGCTGGTCGTACGACACGACCCCGAGCGACCCGCTGCTGCGCGACCGCAACGACCTGAACGGCTCCCCCGCGCTCGGCCGCCGCGGCGTCTACATCGGCGGCGAGCACGGGCTGATCGTGCACGTGCCCTACGACTGGTGCCTGCGCCACCGCGACCGCCGCTGCAACCGCAATCCGGGCGAGGTGTTCGGCGACGACCTCACGCGCATGGCCTTCGTGAGCCCAGGCGGCTCTACCCAGCTCGCCGGACCGCGCGGCCCGGTGGCGGCCGCCACCGCGCTCGGCGCCCGCCTGCTGGTGCGGCGCGCGGGGGAGACCCTCGACGGCGCGCTGGTGGCGCCCACGGTCACCACCAGTCCGGCGTTCGACTTCCGCACACAGCTCGCGGGCGACGGCCACTTCATCCACGTGGTGCCGGAGGGGTTCCTGCGACCCGGCACGCGCTACTCGGTACGTGTGGCCGGCGGCTGGGAGGGCGACGGCGCGCGGGGCCCGGTGGACGGCACGATCCGCTTCCGCACGGCCCCGGTGCGCCGTCGCGGCGCGCCGCTCGCGACCGGCGCCGGCCGGGTGTCCGCGTTCCGGTTCAGGCGGCTGGCCGTGCCGCTGCCTCCGATCGTTCCGAGCTTGAACCAGATCGGCTTCGACAGCTACGACATGGTGGTGGGGGCACTCGACGTGTCGAAGCCCGATGCGCAGGGCGAGGGCTCGCTGCTGCTCTGGGCGGTTTCCACCAAGCGAGGGCCCGGGGGAGTGCCGGTGGCCGACCGGCGCGGCGCATTCTCGTTCCCGCTGGCGGGGCGCTACCGCGACGACTCGGTGATCGTCTCGCAGCGCGGGCTGAATCTCACGTTCAGCTTCGGCGACGTGCCGCTGCGGCGCTTCGAGCTGCGGATGCAGCTGGACGGCCGGCTGCGCTCCAGGGGTGGCGCGGCGCTCTACGTGGAGGTCTCGTGCCCCGACGTGCCGGTCTACGGCCCCGCCTTCATCGCGATCGGCCTCTGCAACAAGGACCTGACGCTTCCGGCGAGCGGCACGTTCGTGACACGCCGCTATCCCAGCGCCGGCCCGGCGAACAGGCGTCCGGAGGGAGTGAGCGTGGAGAGCCTCACGCTGCGGCGGCCGAGCGCAGGCGTGGCCGGTGAGGCGCTCGCGCGCCTGCGGCTGCGTGCCGGCGCGAGCCTGCCCGCGTCCCGCCACTCGCTGGCGTTGCTGCTCACCGACGCCGACAGCGGGGCGCCCGTGTCGCTCGATTACAGGAAGGCCCTCTCCACGAGCACGGACCGCCGCGGCAACCTCGCCCAGGTGCGGCTGCGCCTCCCCGCGGGCACGGCCCTGCCGCCGCGGGTGCGCGCCTACGTGATCGCCGACGTATTCCCGCTGCTAAACCGCCAGTTTTGAGCGTTCGACGGCGCAGGGCGCTACATTGGCCCCGGTCGCGGTTTACAACCGCCGACAGAAGCGAACGAGTGCCTAACAGCCTGGTCAAAGAGCTGAGGGAAGTCGAGCCGACCTCCCTCCCCGACCGCGACGTACGCGCGGCCAAACCGCTGTTCCTACGCGGGGTGCTTCGCTTCGACACGATCCGCTCGCTGAGCAGGATCGCGATTCTCGCCGCGCTCGACATCGGCTGCCTCTTCCTCGCGATCTGGACGGCGCTCGCGATCAAGGCGGGGATCCAGTCGCCGGACACCCTCGGCCAGATGTACGACCAGGCCAAGGACTACGCGCCGCTGGCCTGCCTCGTGATGGTGCTGCTGTTCGCTCGCTCGGGCCTCTACCGCGACCGCGCCCAGCGCCCCGGCTTCGCCAAGGTCATCTCGTCGCTGGTCGAGGTGGTGCTGGTGGTCCTGATCTACGCGGAGATCGAGGGCCACGAGTTCAACTCGTACTACATCTTCTACGGCACGCTGCTCTTCGCGCTGGTGTACGTGTCCGCCGCGCGCTGGGTGTTCGAGCGCGTCAGCGGCGTGGTGCTGCGCGCGGCCGGGTACCGCCGCCGCGCGGTGCTGGTCGGATCGGGCCCGAACATCGAGGCGGTGTCCCTGGCGCTGCGGGACAGCAAGATGATCGAGCCGTACGGCTTCGTCTCGCGCGGGTCCGCTCCGCTGTCCAACGGCCTGCTCGACTTCAGCTCGCTCGAGCAGCTCGAGCGCCACTTCGACGCCATCGACGAGGTGCTGATCGCCGACGCCGACTTCCCGCAGAACGAGGCCGTGGAGCTGGTGGACCGCTGTCACAAGCACGGCGTGCGCGTGCGCGTGGCGCCGTCCACGATGGAGATCCTCATGGACAGGGTCGAGTTCGTGCCCGGGCAGGCGCTACCGCTGTTCGAGCTCAAGCCGCCGGTGTTCGAGGGCGTGGACTTCGCGATCAAGCGCAGCTTCGACTTCGTAGGGGCGTCGCTGCTCCTGCTCGTGCTCTCGCCGGTGTTCCTGCTGGTCTCGCTTGCGATCAAGGCCACGTCGCGCGGCCCGGTGCTCTACCGCTCGCTGCGCCCCGGGATCGGCGGACGCAGCTTCGACTGCGTGAAGTTCCGGACGATGGTCGAGGGAGCCGACGACCTCCAGGACGAGCTCGAGCCGAGCAACGAGGTGAGCGGGGCGCTCTTCAAGATGCGCACCGATCCGCGCGTGACGCCGGTGGGCCGCTTCCTGCGGCGCTGGTCGCTCGACGAGCTGCCGCAGCTGCTCAACGTGCTCCGCGGCGAGATGTCGCTGGTGGGACCGCGGCCGCTGCCGCAGCGCGACTACGCCCGCCTCGAGGAGTGGCACCGCAAGCGCTATCTGGTGCTGCCGGGCATGACCGGGCTATGGCAGGTGTCGGGGCGCTCGGAGCTCGACTTCGACGAGCTGGTGCGGCTCGACTTCCTCTACCTCGAGCACTGGTCGGTCTTCCTGGATCTCTCGATCCTGCTGAAGACGGTGCCCGCGGTGATCCGGGCAAAGGGCGCCTGGTAGCCAGCCGGTACGACGACGAGCTCTGGGAGCTGGTGCCCGACGACGGGGCGCCGGCGCCGGAGCACCTGGCGGCCTTCGTGCGCTCGCTGGAGCCGGTGGACAGCGCACTCGACCTCGGTTGCGGCGACGGGCGGCTGGCGGCGGAGCTGCCGGCCGGTGAGCTGACGCTGGCCGACGTGTCCGCGGTCGCGCTCGGGCGGGCGGAGCGCCGCGTGCCGGAGGCCACGCAGGTGGAGCTTGACCCCGGACGCGCCGCTGCCGTTCGCCGACTCGAGCTTCGACCTCGTGCTCTGCGCCGAGACGCTCGAGCACGTGCGCGACGTTCAGCTGCTCCTCTCCGAGGTGCGTCGTGTGCTGCGCCCGTCGGGCGTGCTGGCTGTGACCACGCCGGCGCACGGACGCGCGCACGGGCCTCGCGATCGCCGTTCGGGGGCTTCGAGGGCCGCTTCGACCCGCTCTCGCCGCACCTGCGCTTCCTGACCCGCCGCTCGCTCAGGGAGCTGCTGGACGGCATGGGCTTCGAGGTCGCGCTCGGTCCGGAGCCGGCGCGGCACGCTGCTGGCGCGCGCGACCCGATAGAAACCCGGCATGCGGATCGGCGTGACGGGGGCGGCGGGCTTCATCGGCTCGCACGTGTGCGAGCGGCTGCTGGCCGGCGGGCACTCGGTGCTGGGCCTCGACGCCTTCACGCGCTTCTACGCGCGCGAGCTGAAGGAGGCCAACCTCGCCGGGCTGCGCCGTGCCCCCGGCTTCGAGCTGGCCGAGCTGAACCTGCTCGACACCGCGGCGCTGATCGACGCGTTCGACGGCCTCGACGCGGTGTGCCACCTGGCCGGGCGCCCGGGTGTGCGCCGCGGTTCCCCCGCGATCTACGAGGCGGGGAACGTGCGCACCACCGAAGTCGGTGCTCGCCGCCGCCGCGGAGGCGGGCGTGCGCCGCGTGCTGCTCGCCTCCTCCTCGTCCGTCTACGGGCGCGTGGAGGGCCGCGTGGCCGAGCACGCGCCGCTCCGGCCGCTCTCCGAGTACGGGCTGTCGAAGCTCCGGGCGGAGGAGGTGGCCGGCCGGCTGGCGGGCGACCTCGGGATCGAGCTGGTGGTGCTTCGCTACTTCACGGTGTACGGGCCGCGGCAGCGGCCGGACATGGCCTTCGCCCGCTTCGTGAGCGCGGCGCTCGAGGGCGGCTCGATGCCGCTGCTCGGCGACGGCGGGCAGGTGCGCGACTTCACCTACGTCGGCGACGCCGCCGAGGCCACGGCGCTGGCCGCTCGAGCGCGGCCGGCACGGTGGCGTGTACAACGTGGCCGGCGGCGCGCCCGCCACGCTCGCGCACGCGTTCGAGCTGCTCGGCGAGCGAGCTGGGCCGCTCCCCGGCGTTCGAGAGCCGGCCGGCGGACGGACGCGATCCGCGGAGCACGGGCGCCGACCTCGGGCGCGCCCGGCGAGAGCTCGGGTGGGAGCCGCGCACCTCGCTCTCCGATGGCCTGGAGCTCCAGGCCGAGCACGCCGCCGCGGCGGCGATCGTCAGGGCTGTGGCCCGCCGGGCCTCCGCCCGGCGGACGCCCGAACGGGCGCTGATGTAGAGCGTGCGCGCCTCGGTCGAATAGGGATCGAGGTAGAGCGCCCCGCGCACGACCTGGTCCGCCTCGCGCGGGCGCCCGAGCGAGAGCTTCAGCCGCGTGAGGCGCAGCCATGTCCTCGGATCGCCCGGGAAGCTCAGCACCGCCTGCTCGAGCGTCTGCTCCGCGCCGGCCCGGCGGCCGGCGGCGATCTGCACGTCCGCGCGGGTGAAGAGCGGCGTCGGGCGACAGCGGGTCCGCGTCGGCGGCGTCGTCGGTCTCGGCGAGCGCCTCGTCGTAGCGTCCCTCGGACGCCAGGCCCAAGGGCCTGGTCCACCGCCCGGTCGCTCGCCTCGGGCTGCCAGATCGCCCACGCCACGAGCAGCGGAGGCCAGCAACCACCGCCGCGGCGGCGAACACACGCGGACCGTCGCGCCCGGGATCCGCGGGCTCCGGTGCGGGCGGAGCGCCCAGCGGCCCACGGCCGGCCACGTAGCCGGCGGCCACGAGGGCCATGGCGGCGGGGCCGGGCACGAACCAGGTCCAGTCGATGGCCGACTGGAGCCCGAAGGTGACCGCCACGAGCGCCAGCGCCGACCAGCGCCGTTCGCTCGTCGGTCCAGTCGCGCCGTGCCGGGGGCGTCAGCCCCGTCGCGGCGCAGGCGGCGCGGATACAGCTGGGTGGCCCGCGCCGCGGATGCGAGCCAGGCGATCAGCAGAGCGACCACGAGCGCCCCGCCCACGAGCCCCAGGTCGGCCAGCGTCTGGACTCCGAACCCGTGGGCGTGACGCGTGACCGCGGCGTCGGTGCGGTGGCGCAGCCGGGCCACCTCGAAGGCGCCCGCCCCGACGCCGAGCAGGGGCCGGTCGTCGAACACCCGCCCGGCCTCGCGCCAGTACTTGCCGCGGGTCGAGGACGTGGCGGTCAGGCGGTTGGCGCCCTGGTCGGTGTAGCCGTCGGTCTCGCTCACCAGCTCGTCCACCCGGTCGCCGATCGTCCCGCCCAGGCCGCCCTGGCTGAAGGCCACCGAGGTGAGGCCCACGAGCGGCACCGCCAGCGCCACCGCCAGCGCCACCAGGCCGGTGGCGCGCCGCACCCGCATCGGCACCGGCGCCCGGGCCAGCCCGGCGTTCACCAGCAGCCCCACGAGCAGGAGCACCGCGCTCATCAGCAGGATGAGCAGCCCGAACTCCCCGGCCACGCTCTCCTTGGCCGCGAGCGGCTGGAGGATCTTCGTGAACGGGTCGCGCGACAGCGCCCACGCCGCCCACCAGCCCGGCGCACAGGGCCGGGCGCCAGGAGCACCGGGAAGGCTGCGCAGGCGCAGCGGCACGATCGCGAACCAGGCGATCGCGGCGATCACGGCCGCGGCAAGCGCCCCGCGCGACTGCGTGAGCAGGATCGCGAGGATGCACGCGCCCATCGCGGGATAGGCGAGCGAGCGGGCGAGCACGTGGCCGGTGCGGCGCGAGCCGAGCCAGAGGAGCCCGGGCACGCACATGGCGGCGGTGGTGCCCACCGCGTTCCAGTACTGGAACGGCGCCCCGAGCCGGTTCGAGAACTCGTTCTCGGCGAGGGTGGCCGGCCAGACGCGCGAAGCCAGTGCGTAGGCCACCACGGCCACGCCGGCCACGAGCACGCCGCCGAGCGCCACCTCGGGCGACCGCGGGGCCAGCCGCGCCATCGCCACGCCCGGCGGCGAACAGGACGAGGTAGGCGAGAGTGCGGCCCGCCTCCACGTAAGTGAGATCGGGCACGACCGACCAGAGCACCGACAGCGCTGTGAGCCCCGCCAGCGCGGCGAACAGGAGCAGCGCGAGGCCACCGGGGCCGCGTGCCCGGCCGCGGTAAACGGCCAGCGCCACCAGGGCGCCGCCGGCGAGGACCACGATCACCTCGACCGTGATCGTGCGTGTGCGGGCGGTGCCGCCGGCGGCTCCGAAGGCCACGGCGGCAAGGGCCGCCCCGAGGGCTAGGGCACTAGCGGCGCGGGCGCCGGAACTGGTCACGCGAGGGGAGCGGGATTCGCGCGAGCAGTGGGACCCGCGGGCGCAGGGCCACGAAGGCGCCGGCGAGTGACAGCAGAGCGAGGCCGATCAGCGCCAGCAGAAGCGGCAGCGGCAACTCGTTCTCGGCGCTCGCCGAGTCGAACAGCCCGTTCGAGCCGGGCGTGACCGGGCGCCCGCCGACCTCGATGTCGCCGGGGCGCTCCCGCGCGTCGGCCATCTGGTCGAGTTGCTTCTGGTCCTCTATGCGCGCGGCCTCCTCCGAGAGGGTCGGCTTCTTGGCGGAGCCCGGCGGGCTCGGCTTGCCGGCGCCGCCCTTGCCCGCCCCGGTGGCGATCGCCGCGCTGATGATCTCGCGGCAGTCGCTGTACTCGTCCAGGTCGGTGGGCAGGTTCGACCGCGCCTGGCGCAGGTCGCGATCCGAGTACTTGCCGTCGAGCGTGCCGTCCTGGCCGCAGTCGCGGATCACCGCCGCCGGATCCGCCATCGCGGTAGCCGGAAGCGCGAGCGCCACGAGGGCGACGGTCAGTGCCAGCAGCTGTTGGAGTCGGGTCACTCGCTGATCGTCCAGTGGGCGGTGCCAGGGTGAAAGGCGCGGATCGGAACCTGTTGCGACGGGCCGCGCAGGCTAGCAACAGCCCCGACGCGTCCTGCGTCGAGGCTTCATATCTCGTTTCCGCGATCGGTCCTCGCGTTAAACACCACTATCCCCGCGATGTGCCCGGAAGTTGCGCTTCCGAGCGGGTTTGCGGGCTCCAGCCGCGCGGCGAGCGTCGAGCGCAGAGCCTGCTCGATGGGGTCGACGGCGGCATTCCATGTGCGAGAACGCACGAACTCCAGCCCCGCCCGGGACTGCAGCGCCCGGCGAGCCGGATCGTCGAGCAGTGCGGCCAGATGGGCGGCGATGTCGGCCGGATCGTCCTGCGCCAGCGAGATGACCGAGCCGTCCGCTCCGTAGAACTCCTCGCAGGCGCGCCCCGCGAGCTCGACCACGGGCAGGCCGCAGGCGAGCATCTCGCCGGCGATCAGCGAGTGGTTGGTGAGCGAGAGGCTGAGGCCCACGGTGGACTCGGAGTAGAGCCGCCTCAGCCGCTCCGGCCCCTCCATCCCGAGCTGCTCGAAGGCGAACGGCGCCCTGATGCGCCTGTGCGTGCCGTACATGACCACGCGGAGATTGGGCCTGCGCTCGAGCAGCAGCTGGAGCGCGAGCAGGCCCAGCTCCACCGCCCGCCGCGGCGTGTGGTCACGCGCGTAGAAGAGGATCGTGTCGGACCGGCGCGGCACGTCGGGCACGGGGAAGTACTCGTCCGTCTCGATGCCGTACTGGAAGGAAGTGACCTCGGCTCCGTAGCGCTCGCCGATCACCCGGCCGAGCCAGCGGCTCGACGCGATGCACGGCAGGCCCGACCGGTAGGTGTGGGCGGCCAGCACCGACTCGGCGGAGGTGGCGAAGAACTCGGGCTCGTGGTCCTGGACGAAGTAGGCGCGGGCCCGGCAGCCCGGCAGCCGCAGCACCGGGTAGACCGTCTCCCAGCCCGTGGCTATCGCCACGTCGCAGCCGGTCCAGTGCTCGAAGCCGAGCGCCACGGGCGCGTCGGGCGCGGTGTAGTGGAGGGTCATCCGCCGCCGGAGCGATGCGCTCGAATGGGGCTCGATCCCCTTCGGGTCGTGGACCCAGAGCGAGCAGCGGTGGCCGCGCGCCTCGAGCACGCGCATGATCCGGAAGATCGCGGCCTGGCCGCCGCTGCCGATCCCGTAGGGCGGCACGACCCAGGCCAGGTCGAGCGCCTCGCGGGCGTCGTCGAACGGCGACGGCGCCGAGAGTGGGGCCACACCCTCGGAGAACACGCGCAGCGCGTCCTCGTGGACCAACGGTCCCGACGGCGCCACCCGGTGGGTCACCCCGTCGCCGCGGCGGTCGAGCGACAGGATCCCTCGCACCGGTGCCCAGAGCAGGTCGGCGCGCTCGCCGAGGCCGCCGAAGAAGAGCCGGCCCGAGTGGTGCACGGCGCTCTGGGCCGTCCAGCGGGCGCGCCGCGCCTTCGACGGCTCGGTGCGCTTCAGATAGGCGCGATCGGCGGCCACGGAGCGGCGCAGCATGTCCGCCACGCCGGCCGGTGACGCCTGCGTGCGCTGGCCCACTCCGTCGCGCAGCCCGCGGTACTCGTCGAAGTAGCGCCTGAACGACTCCACGAGCCCGTAGTCGTGCGAGTGGATCACGCCGGCCGAGGGGTTGTAGACCTTGGCCCATCCGGCCGCCAGCAGGTCGGCGCCGAGCGCCTGGTCCTCGGCATAGGGGATCTCCCGGAACGGGATCTGCTCCCACGCCGCGCGGGCCACGCACGAGTTGCTGTTGGTGAAGTAGGTGGCGTCGCCGCGGCGGTGGATCACCGGCTCGCCGCTCGGGGAGAAGTCGTGGAAGAAGTCGAGCAGCAGCCGCTTGATGATCGGGCTGGCGTCGGGGCGCGGCAGGTGGGGGCCGAACGACGCGCCCACGTGCTCGGCCAGGCGGAAGCTCTCCACGTGCTGCTGGAGCCAGCCCTCGTGCGCGGGCGTGGCGTCCTGGGTAAGGAACGCCACCAGGTCGCCGCTCGTCCGCTCGACCGCGAGGTTGCGCGTGCGGCCGTGCCCGAACTCCTCCGGGGGTATCTCGATCACGGTGGCTCCGGCCGAGCGGGCGATCTCGCGCGAGCGGTCGCGCGAGCCGGAGTCGATCACCAGCACCTCGAGCTCCTGGTCGACGCGCTGGGCGAACACGGCGGCCAGCACCTCCTCGAGGTAGCGCTCGCCGTCGAGCACCGGAATGGCTACGGAGACCGTCAAGCCCTCAGGAAGCGCCTGACCCTGCGCGCGAGCTTCACGGACGAGCTCCACGCCGAGAGCAGGGCGCCGAGCCAGGGTCGCCGCTCGGACTGTTCGCGGAGCAGGTCCAGCTCGTTGTCCTCGAACCAGCCGAGCCGCTCCTCGAGAGCCGCGATCCGGGCGTCCTGCGCGCGACGCACCTCGACGAGCTCGCGCTCCGCGTCCGCCAGGCGGGCCAGTGCGAGCCGGCCGCGCCGAAGCTCCTCCGCGGCGGCCTGGACGCGCTCGAACTCGGACGTGTCGGGAGCGGCCATCGGCGCCAAAGCCTAGACCGGTGCGTTAAGTAGCGTTGTCGGGACCGATGCACCGCATGCCGCGCGTCCTGGTCCTCCACAACCGCTACCGGATGGAGGGGGGCGAGGAGCGGTCGGTCGAGCTCCAGGAGGCGGCGCTGGCGCACGCCGGGGTTGACCACCGTCTGCTCGAGCGCCGCTCGGTCGACGCGGGTCACGCACGGGCCGCCGCCGCGCTGCTGAGAGGCGGCGAGGATCCCGCCGCCGTGGGCGCCGCCGTGCGTGACCTGGGGGCGGACGTGGTGCACGCGCACAACCTCCAGCCGCTCCTCGGGCCGCGCTCGCTCGCCGCGGCGCGCGACGCCGGCGCCCGGGTGGTGGCGCAGCTTCACAACTTTCGCCTGTTCTGCGCGATCGGCGTGGCGTCGCGGGACGGCGCCCCCTGCTTTCGCTGCCACCACCGGCGCACGCTGCCGGGGCTTGTGCACAACTGCCGCGGCTCGCTCCCCGAAGCTGCGGCGTACGCCGCAGGGCTGGCGATCCACCAGCCCGGAACGATCGCCGCGGTCGATGCCTTCGTGGTACCCAGCGAGAGCACGCGCGAGCAGGTGGTGCGGCTCGGCCTGCCGCGCGAGCGGGTGGAGGTGGTGCGCCACTACCTGCCCGCCGCCGCGTTCGCCGATCGGAGCGCCGCCGCCCGCGGCGAGTACGCGCTGGTCACGGCGCGGCTGTCGGAGGAGAAGGGGGTGGACGTGGCGATCCGCGCGGCCGCGCTCACGGGCGTTCCGCTGCGGGTGGCGGGCGAAGGGCCGCAGCGTCCGGAGCTGGAGCGGCTGGCCGGGGAGCTGCGCGCCCCGGTCGAGTTCCTCGGGCGAGCCGATCGCGCCTCGCTGGCCCTGCTGCTGAGCCACGCCGCCGTGGTGCTCGTGCCCTCGCGCTTTCACGAGACGGCCGGCTACGCGGCGCTGGAGGCCATGGCCGCGGGCGTGCCCGTCCTGGCCAGCGACCTCGGCGCGCTCCCCGAGACGGTGGGAGCGGAGCGCTGTGTACCGATGGGCGACGCCGATGCGCTGGCCGCCCGGCTGGCCGACCTGTGGGCGGGGCCCGAGCTGCGCCACGAGGACGGCGGGCTGCTGATCCAGCGGGCCCGCGAGCGCCACTCCGAGGAGCGCTACGTGCGCGAGCTGCTCGACCTCTATGCCCGCGCCGGCGACGCGGGCGCGCTCACGCCTGCCTGAGCTCCTGCTCGCGCAGCCAGGCGACCGTGGCAGCCAGACCGTCGCGCAGGTCCACACGGGCCTCCCAGCCGAGCAGCCTGCGCGCCTTCTCCACGGACGGCCAGCGGCGCTGCACGTCCACGGCGAAGCTCGGCAGGCGTTCCAGCTCGAGCTCGGCCGGGTCCTCTCCGCACGCCTCCCACACGAGTGCGGCCAGCTCGGCGATGGACACCTCCTCCGAGGCGGACACGTTGAAGTCCTCGTTCTCGGCGGCGGGGTGGGCCGTCGCGGCCACGATGCCGGCGGCCACGTCGTCCACGTGGGTGAGGGTGCGCGTCTGCTCGCCCGACCCGAAGATCTGGAGCGGCCGCTGCCCCGACAGCGTCTTGCGGATCAGGTCTGGCACGGCGTGGGCGATCCCCGGCTCGTTCTCCGGCAGCTCGCCGGGGCCGTAGGCGTTGAAGGGGCGGCAGATCGTGAAGGGGAGGCCGTGCTCGTCGTGGAGGGCGCGGCAGTAGACCTCGCCGGCCAGCTTGGAGAACCCGTAGGCGGAGCGCGGGGCGGGACAGTCGAGCAGGTGCTCCTCGGTGGTGGGGAACTCGGTGGCGCGCTCGAACACCATCGACGAGGACACGTACGCCAGGCGCTCGACGCCCTCGCCGAGCGCCGCCCGGAAGACGCTGTTGTAGAGCCCGGTGTTCACCTCGAGCAGCGTGTGCGGAAGCCGGTGGAAGTTCGCGATGCCGCCGACGATCGCGGCCAGGTGGATCACGTGCGTGCAGCCCGCCACGGCCTCGCGCGCCTCGCCGGCCACGCACAGGTCGCCGGTGTGGACCTCGCAGGCGTCGCTCATCCAGGCGGGGGCCGCGCGCTGGTCGGACACGCGCACGTCGCGGCCGCCGCCCTTCAGCAGCGCTCGCACCACCGCGCCCCCGATGGTGCCGGCGCCTCCGGTTACGAGCACGCGCCCGGCCATCCCGCTACCGCCGTTCGAGCACGTAGAGGTCGTGGTTGGCCTCCACCCGCCCGGGATGGAAGAGCGCCACGCGCCACCTGGGGGTGGCCCGCGCCAGCAGCCACTCGGCCGTGAAGAACGCGATGCCCCAGTCCGGGTTGGCGATTCCGTGGTCGCCGATCCCCTCGTACTCGGGCGTGTACCAGAAGCCGCGCTCGCCGAGGGCGTCGCGGATCGCGGCCAGCTGCTCCGGTGAGCGCTGGCCCACGCGATGCGTGTGTGCCAGCGAGTGCTCCCCGTGGGTGGTGAGCAGGAGGCGCCCCCGCGGCCGCAGCACGCGGCGCATCTCGTCGAGCCAGTCGAGCGCCGCGGCCTCGGAGAAGTGGCTCCAGATCGAGATCGCGTACACGAAGTCGAAGCTCTCGTCGTCGTAGGGCAGGCGCGGGGCCTCGGGGCTGTTCTCGAAGCGGATCCCGGGAAGGTGCGACGCCGCCCAGGCCACCGCGCCCGGGTTGGGGTCGCAGCCATGCCATTCGAGCTCCGGGTGGGCGGAGGACAGCACCCGCACGATACGGCCCGACGAGCAGCCGAAGTCGAGACCCACCTGGCCGCGCTCGAGCTCGAAGCCGGTGGCGCCCAGCGCGTCGGCCACGAGGTCCGCGTAGTAGTAGGAGCCGCCGGCGGCCAGCGCGCCGCGGGCCATCGTGGCCACCTCCGGTCCGGGCATGTCGGCGGAAAGGCCGGTGTGCTCCAGCGCTCCCTCCACCTGGTGGTGAGCCGCCAGCGCCAGCGTCATGCGCTTGAGCTCGGCCGAGTCCGCGGCGTCGCGCAGCTCCCGCTCGGCGGGCTCCAGCCGCGCATCCACGGCGGCCAGGTCCTCCGCCGACAGCCGCTCGTACAGGAGGTCGCTGACCGGGGAGGCGTGCAGCAGGTCGGGCGAGATCGCCCGGGAGAACGCGCCGGCGCCGGCCCCGGCCGCCACTTCCGTGTCGGGCTTGGGAGCGCCGATCAGCCTGGCGCGGAGCGCGCGCCGCTGACCGGCCGCGCCGATTCCCGCCTGCGCGCCGCGGATGGCCACGCGCAGCTCGCGGGCCAGGCGGCTGCGCATCAGCGCGTTCAGGTCCAGGTGCCAGCGGTCGAGCCAGTAGCTCTTGTCCTGCGCCGCGCTCAGCGCCTGGTGGGCGCGGGCGGTGCGCTCCACCTGCTCGCGCTCGAGCGCGTCGAGCCGCGCGCGCAGAACCTCGACCTCCTCGCGCTGCGTTCGCGGCTCGGTGGCCATCAGCCGGTGGAGGCGGGCACGCGCACGTGGTCGAACACCCGGCCGCTGCCGGACACGTTCCACGGGTCCACCAGCAACATCCCGTCGGGCAGCCGGTCCACGAGGCCCTCGAAGGCGGAGTGGTTGGTGGCTATCACCACGGCGTCGGCGCCCGCCAGGGCCGACTCGAGCGGCTCGGAGCCCTCGCGCACGTTCGGGTCGTGGCGGGAGACCGTGGCGAGCTCGCGCTCCAGCAGGCGAATGAGCTTGGCCGAGAGCGAGTCGCGGATGTCGTCGGAGTCGCGCTTGAAGGTCAGGCCCAGCACCGCCACCTTGAGGTCGCGCAGGGAGCCGCCGAGGCGCGACTTCAGGCCCTTGACGAGGAACAGCGGCATCGTCTCGTGCACGCGGGACACGGCCAGCAGCATGCCCGGCGCGCTCGAGCGCTCCTCCGAGAACGCGAAGTCCTTGCGCAGGCATGCCCCGGCTGTGAGACCGGGGGCCGCGATGCCGCCGCGCGGGTAGTCGTGGTTGATCAGATCCACCACGTCGAACACGTTGGCGCCGTACTGCTCGCACTCCATCATCAGGAGGTTGGGCAGGGCGAACTGCGTGTAGCGCAGGATGTTGGTCCAGATCTTCGTGAGCTCGGCCTGCGCCGGCGTGGTCTGCACGATCTCGGTGCCGAACGCCTCGAACAGCTCGGCCGCCCGGGCGCCGGACTCCTCGCCGACGCCGCCGACGATGCAGGGCAGCGTGGCGATCTCCTCCAGGAAGCGGTTGGCGGCGATCCGCTCCGGCACGTGCGACACGAACAGCGTCTCGCCGGCCCGGAAGCCGCGCCGCTGCTCCAGGTAGCCGGCCACCCACTCGGTGGTGCCGGGGGCGACGGTCGAGCGCAGCACCACCGAGTGGCCCTCGCGCAGCACCGGCAGCAGGTCGTCGATCACGTCGCGGATCTGGGATACGTCGATCTCCACGTGCTCGTAGGCCGGGGTGCCGAGGGTGAGCACGATGTGGTCGGCCCGGGCGGCGTCGGCCACGGCGGTGGTGAGCTCCAGGTTCCCTCCCGCGAGCACCCGCTCGAGCACCTCCTGGGTGCCCGTCTCGTTGAACGGCATGCTCCCGCCGGCGACGGTGTCGAGGATCGTGCGCTCGCGCTCGACGCCGATCACGTGGAACCCGCGGTCGGCGAAGGACAGAGCCAGCGGCAGGCCCACGCGGCCGAGACCCACAACCGCGACGCTTCCGGGCATGCCGGTCAGTCTACGAGCCGGTCGGGCGGCGACCCGCTACGAACGCTCGGCGAGGTACTGCCGGGCGAACTGGAGCACGAAGCGCGGGTTGTAGTAGAGGTAGCGCGGCAGCAGGCGCCCCGGCTCCTGGTAGATCCGGTAGATCCACTCGAGGCCGTGGTCCTGCATCCAGCGCGGGGCCATCGGGATCCGGCCCGCGTGGAAGTCGAACGCGGCGCCCACCCCGCACATGACCGGCACGTCGAGCCGGTCGCGCATGTGGGCCATCCACTTCTCCTGCTTCGGAACGCCGATTCCCACCCAGAGCACATCCGGCTTGGCGGCGTTGATCTGCTCGACGATCGTGTTCTCCTCCTGCTCGCCGAGCGGGCGAAAGGGGGGCGAGTAGCCGCCCACGATCTGGATGTTCGGATGGTTGCGGCGCAGGCTCAGCGCCAGCTGCACGAGCGTGCCCTGGTCGCGGCCGCCGTAGAGCCACACGCGGTGGCTGCGCTCGGCGCAGCGCTCGCTGTAGCGGCGCATCAGCTCGGGACCGTAGACGCGGTCGTCGAGCGACTCGCCGAGCATGTTCGATGCCCACACGAGCGGCATGCCGTCGGGCACCACGAGCGTGGCGCCGCGCAGCGCCGCCATCATCTCGTGATCGTCCTGGGCGACCATGAGCGCGTGCACGGGAGTGGCGCAGACGTATCCCCGCTCACGCGACTCCACCAGCCCGTCCATGACGTCCATGGCCTCCGAGTAGTCCGTCATCGAGAGCGGCACGCCGAGCAGCGGATGGCTGCGAACGGCGCCCACGGAGCGCGGGAGGCGGTCGGTAACGGACTGGTGTGGCTCGGGCTGGTTCATCGGTTCGACCGCTGGAGGGTAGCCGTGTGAACGGCGACACGGGGGTGCGCCGTGCCGTGTCGTAGGGTCTGAACTCGTGACTCGCGCCGGAGTTGCGCAGTCCGGGAAGGAAGGGGCGGAGCTCGGAGAGGCCCGCCTGCTCGCCTCCGGCGCGCTCGTCCAACAGGCCGCTCAGGCCAGCGGACTCATCGCGCTGCTCGTGGTGGTCACCGTGCTGGCCCGGCGCCATCCGCCCGCCGAGCTGGGGGCCTACGGCCTGGTCGCGTCACTGGCCGGCTACCTGCTCGTGCTGCGCAACAGCGTCGCGTCGGCGGCCGTGCGCGCCATGGCCGGGGCCACCGTGGCGGCCGACCGCGCGCGGACGTTCTCAGCGGCCGCGGGGCTGTACGCGCGCGTCGGCGTGGTCACCGGGGTGCTGATCGCGGCCGCCGCGTTCGCGATCGCGGCGCTGGTGCTGGACGGCCGGCTGGCGGAGGACGCCCGCATCGGAGGGGCGGGCCTCGGGGCGCTCACGGCGTGCGGCATCGCGGCGAGCGTGTACCTCGACGGGCTGCGCGCCGAGCGCCTGCTCGTTCGGGCGGCGCTCACCGAGATGACCGGGGTGGCGCTCTGGCTGGCCCTGATGCTGGCGCTGATCCTGTCGGGCGCCGGCCTCGGCGCCGTGATCGCCGCAAGCGGGGCGATGCCGCTGCTCAGCGGGCTCTTGTCGCTGATCGTGGTGCGCCGGGCGCATCTGCCGTTCCGGCTGAGGCCGGGGTCCGGGCGGGTCCACGAGATCGTGCCCACCGCCGGCTGGCTGCTCGTGGTGGAGCTGTCGAACCTCGTGAGCTACGCGTTCCAGCGAGTGATCCTAGGCGCGTTCCGCTCGCCGACGCAGGTGGGCTTCTACGAGGGTCCGCTGCGGGCGCACAACCTGCTCTACGCGCTCAACGGCGCGCTGGCCGTGCCCACGGTGCCCAGCGCCTCGCGCTACGTGGCCACGGGCGACGACCGGCGGCTGCGAGAGCTCGCGCTGCGCGGCAGCCGCTACACGCTCGTGCTGTTCGTCCCCGTCTGCGTGACCCTGATGGCGCTGGCGGAGCCGCTGCTGCGCGCCTGGCTGGGCGACCGCTACGGCGACGGCGCCACGGCACTCACGATCCTGGTCTCGTACTGGCTCCTGTACGGAGCGCTGCTGGTCACCCCGGGCTTCCTCGTGGGTGCAGGCAGGGCCCGCGAGGTGGCGCTCGTCATGTCCTCGGCGGCGGCGCTCAACATCGTGCTCTCGCTGGTGCTCACCCCGGAGCTCGGCCTCGAGGGGCCGGCGGTGGCCACCGCGGTGGCGTTCGCGCTCGCCTTCCCGTTCCTACTGCGGCTGGGGCTGCGCGCCGGCGGGTTGGGCCTCGGAGAGCTGGCCCGTGCGGCCTGGCTGCCCGCCTACTCCCTCGGCCTGGTGCTGGCCGGCGCGCTGGTGGCGCTGCGGTTGGCGGCCGAGCCCACGGGGCTGGCCGCGATCACCGCGGCCGGGCTGATCGGCGTGGTGGGCTACTGGCTCGCCTACTACGCGCTCTGGCTCGCCCCCGGCGAGCGCACGCTCGTGCGGGGGCTGTTCAGGCGGGGGTGACGTATGCCGCGGCTAGGCTCTGCGCCCGTGGACGTCCCCCTCTTCGCAACCTCGCTCGAGCCCTATCGGGAGCGGATCGGCGAGCGGCTGCTCGAGGTCACCGCCTCGGGGCGCTTCATCCTCGGCCCGGAGGTGGATGCCTTCGAGCGCGAGTTCGCCGACTACCTCGGCGTGCGGCACGTGATCGGCGTGGGCAACGGCACCGATGCCCTCACGATCGCGCTGCGCGCCCTCGGAGTGGACGCCGGCGACGAGGTGATCTGTCCCTCGCTCACCTTCTACGCCACCGCCGAGGCGGTGGTCAACGCCGGGGCGCGCCCGGTGTTCTGCGACGTGGACCCGGACACCGGCTGCGCCACCGCGGACACGGTGCGCCCGCTCGTGGGCCCGCGCACCAAGGCGATCGTGCCGGTGCACCTGTTCGGGAACGTGGCGCCGGTGCCCGAGCTGAGCGAGCTCGGCGTGCCCGTGCTGGAGGACGCCGCACAGGCGGCGGGGGCGAGCCTCGACGGCGTGAAGGCCGGCGCCCTCGGCGATGCCGCCACCTTCAGCTTCTTCCCGTCGAAGAACCTGCCCTGCATCGGCGACGGCGGCGCCATCGCAACGGATTCGGACGCCGTGGCCGAGCGCGCACGGACGCTCCGTTTTCACGGCTCGCGCGACAAGCAGACGCACACCGACGTGGGCTACAACTCGCGCCTCGACTCGATCCAGGCGGCCGTGCTGCGGCTGCTCCTGCCCGAGCTCGACGGCTGGAACGCGCGTCGGCGCGCCGCGGCCGAGGCCTATGAGCGCTCCGGCATCGGCGAGTTCCTCGCGCCGCTGCCGCCGACCGACGGCGCCGAGCACGTCTACCACCTCTACGTGGCGCGCTCCGAGCGCGCCGACGAGCTGGCCGCGGCCCTCGGCGAGCGCGGGATCGGCGCCCGCGGCTACTACCGCACCCCCGCGCACCGGCAGGCGCCGATGCGGCCCTTCGCCACCGCGGAGCTGCCCGCCACGGACGAGCTGGCACGCACGATGCTGGCGCTGCCGATGGGGCCGGAGCTGACGGACGAGCAGGTGGCGGCAGTGGTCGAGGCCTGCGGCGCGAGGGCGGCCGCGTGACCGTCACGGTCGGCGTGGTGGGGCTCGGATACTGGGGTCCCAACCTCGCTCGCAACTTCGACGCGCTCCCCGACTCCAGCCTCACGTGGATCTGCGACGGGGACTCCGAGAGGCTGGAGCGCGTCAGCGGGTCGTTCCGGGGGGCGCGGACCACCGGCGCGTTCGAGGATCTGCTCGCCGATCCGGAGCTCGACGCCGTGGTGATCGCCACCCCGGTGCCCACGCACGCGGACCTGGCGCGCCAGGCACTCGACGCCGGCAAGCACGTGTTCGTCGAGAAGCCGCTCGCGCAGTCCGTGGCCGACGCCGAGTCGGTGACCGCCGCCGCCGCGGCCAGCGGTCGCGTGCTGATGGTCGGGCACCTGCTCGAGTACCACCCCGGGCTCGTGCGCCTGAAGGAGCTCGTGGACTCCGGCGAGCTCGGCGAGATCCACTACATCTACGGCAATCGCCTGAACCTCGGCAAGCTGCGGGCCGACGAGAACGCCCTCTGGTCGCTGGGCGCCCACGACGTGTCCGTGGTGCTGCGCCTGGCCGACGAGGAGCCGCTCGAGTGCCACGCGTTCGGCGAGTCGTACATGCAGGGCGGGATCGAGGACGTGGTCTTCTGCTTCCTGCGCTTCCCCTCCGGCGTGGCCGCGCACCTGCACCTGTCGTGGCTCGACCCGCACAAGGAGCGCCGCTTCACGGTCGTCGGCTCGAAGCGCATGGCCACCTTCGACGACATGGCCATCGACCAGAAGCTCACCGTCTACGACAAGGGCTTCGACCAGCCCTACAACAGCTACGGGGAGTACATCGCGCGCTCCGGGGACGTGTGGTCGCCGCGGATCCCCAACGACGAGCCGCTGCGGCTCGAGTGCTCGCACTTCGTGGAGTGCGTCCGCGAGGGCAGGCAGCCGCTGTCCGACGCGGAGAGCGGCCTGCGGGTCGTGCGCGTGCTGGAGGACCTCCAGCGCTCGCTCGACGCAGCCCGCCGCGCCCCGGCCGCCGGCTGAGCGTGCCGCGCTGGGCTTCATGGCTGGTGGCCGCGTGCCTCGCGGCCGGGGCCTCCGCGCTGATCCTCCACTACAACCGCGGCACCACCTTCCTGCTGGACGACTGGGCCTATCTGGTCCAGCGCTGCGGGCACCTCACCTCCGCGTCGCTGTTTGGCACCCAGAACGGCAACTGGACCACCACCACGGTGCTCACCTACCGCGGGCTGGCGGACCTGTTCGGCATGGGCAGCTACCTGCCGTGGCGTCTCACCCTGCTGGCCGCTCACCTCGGCTCGTGTGCGCTGATCTACGTGCTCGCGCGGCGCCGGATTGGGGCGTGGTGGGCGCTGCTGCCGCTGGCGCTGCTCCTTCTGAACCGCGGCTGGGAGACGCTCCTGTGGCCGTTCCAGATCGGTCAGGCCCTCTCGATCCTCACCGGGCTCGGGGCCTTGTTCCTGCTCGATCGCCGCGACGCGCGCGGCGACGCCGGGGCGTCGGCCCTGCTCGTGGTGTCGCTGGCCAGCTCCTCGTATGGGCCGCCGTTCGTGCTCGTTGTGGGGCTCGAGCTGCTCCTGACGCGCTGGCGCTCGCTCTGGGTGCTCGTGGCGCCGGTGGCCGCCTGGGTCTGGTGGCAGGAGAAGTGGAACTCGGCGATCCCCGAGCAGGGGGCCAGCAACATCGCCGGCTACAAGTACGCCGTCCGGCTGGGCTGGGAGGTGATGCCCGGAGGCCCGGCGGCGGTGCTCGGCACCTCGTTCGACGTCGGGCGAGTGCTGCTGGTGCTGCTGGTCGTGCTGGCGGCGCTCCGGATCGTGCTCGAGCGCCGGCTCCCCGGCCGCCTGATCGGCCTGATCGCCGGCTACTTCGCCTACTGGTTCGGGGTGGCGTGGGCGCGCAGCGAGGTGCCCAACCTCGGTCAGAGCCCGCGCTACCTGGCGCTCGGCGCCGTGCTGTTCGTGCTCGCGTGGGTCGAGCTGTTCGCCGGCCTGGAGGTGGAGCGCTGGCCGGCCCGCGTTCGCGATCGGTTCGACCGGCTGCGGCCGGCCGGGCGGGTGGTGGGCGCGGTCGCCTTCACCCTCGCGGCGCTGCTGACCGCGCGGGCGGTGATCGACACGGCCGACGTGATGAAGCGGGGCTCCAACGCCACGCTGCGGCTGTGGGGTGAGCGCACGCTTGCCCAGGGTGCCGCCTTCGGGGTGGGACGGCGCGCGCTGGCGGCGGGGTCGCCGTTCTACATCGAGGCCAGCGGGGCGTTCGCGCTCAGCCTCCCGCTGGGGAGCGTCGAGGCCACGGTGCGCCGCTTCGGCGGAACCATCTACAGCGGCGAGGACGCGCTGCTCGAGCGCTCGCCCGACGCGCGCTCGTACGCCGACCTCGCGTTCTACAAGGCACAGGCGCCGGCGATCGTGCCGGAGCCTCCGGGCCTGGTGCTGAGCGGTGCCCCCGTGCGCCTCATCGAGGGCGGAGCGCCCACCCGCGGCCCGCGGGGCTGCCTGCGCTGGGCCGCCAACTCGCCGGCAAGGGTGGTCGTGGGCGTGCCGCGTCCGGGACTGCGGGTGCGCAGCCCGGCAGCCGGCGGGAACGTAGAGATGAGCCTGCTGCGCTGGGGCGACCGCCCGTTTGCGGTGGAGGGCGTGGCTCCGCCCGGCACGTCCGTGCTCGTCCGCCCTCGTGCCGACGGCGCGCGCCGCCCCTGGCGGCTGGACCTGAGCGGCTCCGGCCGCGCAGGTCTGCTCGCTGTCCGACTCAGGGCTCTAGCTGAGTCCCGGCTCGGCGCGGTCGGCGATCAGGCCGGCGAGTGCGAGCGAGGAGGTGGCGGCGGGGGAAGGCGCGTTCCGCACGTGCAGGGCGCGCTCGGTCTCCGACACCACGAAGTCGTCCACCAAGCTGCCGTCGCGGCCGAGGGCCTGGGCGCGGACGCCCGCGAAGTAGGGCTGGAAGTCCCGGGCCTCGAGCTGGGGCACGTAGACGGCGGCCTCCCGCGCCAGGGCGCGCTTGCTCATCGCGTGGCGCAGCTCGCTGATGCCGGTGCGCCACCAGCGCCGCGCCATACGCCAGGTGCCGGGCCAGGTGGCCGTGCGCGTGAGCGCACCGTTCGGGGCGAGCAGGGCGGTAGGACCGAGCGACACCTCGCCGTCGATGTGCCGGGTCAGGTGCACGCCCAGGAAGGGGAGCGAGGGGTCGGGCACGGGATAGATCATTCCCCGCACCAGGTCGCGGCGCTCGGGGCTGAGCTTCAGGTAGCTGCCGCGGAAGGGAATGATGCGCGGGTCGGCGGGCGCGCCGGCGAGGACCGCCAGCCGGTCGGCCGCGGCACCCGCGGCGAAGACGGCGAAGCGCGCCCGCATCTCGCCGCCGGCATGGCGTGAGCGCGACCCGCCCGTTCCGCTGGTCGACCGCGCGGACCGCGGCGCCGGTGGCCACGGGCACACCGTGTTCGCCGAGGTCGTCGGCCAGCGCCCGCGCCACGTCGGCGAAGTTCACGATCCCGGTGTCCGGGGAGTGCAGCGCCGACACGCCCACGCAGTGCGGCTCGACCTCCTTCAGCCCCTCGGCGTCGAGCCTGCGCAGGCCCGGCACGGCGTTTTCGCGTCCGCGGCGCTCGAGCTCGTCCAGACGTCCCAGCTCGCCCTCGTTCCTGGCCACGATCAGCTTGCCGCAGCGCTCGTAAGCGATCCCGCGCCGTTCGCAGAGCTCGTACATGAGGCGCGCCCCGGCCACGCACATGCGCGCCTTGAGCGACCCGGGCGCGTAGTAGATGCCGGCGTGGATAACGCCGCTGTTGTGGCCGGTCTGGCCCGTGCCCACGCGGTCCGCGGCCTCGAGCACGACCGTCTCGAGCCCGGGATGGCGGGTCTTCAGCTCACGCGCCACCGCGAGCCCGAGGATGCCGCCGCCCACGACGGCGAGGTCGCATTCCCCCATGCGGGGTGAGGTTACGCAGCGCGCCGACGGCCTTGCGAACGGGCGATGCTCCGCTCCACCGCATCGGCCACCTGCGCGGCGGGCGACGGGTAGGTGTACGGATCGAGGCCATGGGGCGAATAGCTCCGCGAGAGCCCTCCGCGGCCCGCCTGGGCCACGGCCGCCGCCACGCCCTCCACGTCGTCCTGGTCGACGGTCACCCCCGTGCCCGTCTCCTGCACGATGCGCGCGGCCTCGTTGCCCGCGGCCAGCGCCAGGATCGGACGGCCGGCGGCCAGGTACTCGAACAGCTTGCCGGTGGCCTCGCAGACGTCGCGCGGAGGTGAGCAGCACGAGTGCGTCCGCGCTGCGCTGGAGGGCCAGGGACTCGGCGCGGGAGAGCTGGCCGGCGTACTCGAGCACGCCGTCCAGCCCGGAGCTCCCCATCATCCGCGCCTCGGTGGTGTCGCTGCCGGCCCGGCCAGCGGGAGGCGCACGCGGACGCGAGCCAGGGCTCCCGGTCGAGCGCGAGGCGCACGCCCGCGAACAGCACGCTCGGGTCGCGGCCGCGGAGCCCGCTCAGCTTCCCGGTGTGCACCAGCGTGACGGGCAGTCGCTGGGGCTCGCCGGGCCGGCGCCGGCGCAGGGTCCAGATCGGGGTCCCAGCCGTTCGGCACGTGCAGCGCGTCCAGCCCAGCCGGGCCCGGAAGTCCTCGGCGATCGGCCGCGTGGCGGCGATCACCGTGTCGGCGCTGCGCACGACCATCCGCTCGAGCCGCGTCCAGCGCGCGCTGGGGCGCGTCGGTAGCGGGGCCGGTAGGGCTCGAAGATCCAGCCGTCGCGGAAGTCCGCCACCACGCGATGCCGCGCCGCTGGAGCGCCATGCCGATGAAGTGGGTCGACTCGCTCGGGGAGCTCGTGATCACGCAGTCGGCGCGCGCTCGCGCAGCCGGCCGCGGCCCTGTAGGCCATCGGCGCCCACAGAGGAGGAAGGCGTCCGGCACGACGTCTGGGTGAGCCGGCGGGAGGCCGGGCACCGGCGGCGGCGCGGCGGCCCGGCCTCCGCTGGGCGCGCGCCAGCGGGGCCGAGCCCGCACGAGCCGGCCGCAGCCACGGGAGCGCCATGAGGTCGGTGGTCCGGTGGCGTCGCGCTCCTCGCCGCCGGGCCGCGGGCCGAACGCCCCGGTGGTGACCACGGACACGTCGTGGCCCAGCCGGCGGAGGTACTTCACGATCGCGCCCCAGCGGTTGCTGCCCACGGAGGGCACGGGCGGATAGGGGTGGACGATCACCAGGAGTGCCGCGCGGGGCGGTCGCGGCGGCCCTCGGCGGCGCCGCGGGGCCGGCCGCGACGAGCCCGAGCACCACACCGGCGTTGGTCTCCGCGTTGTGCACCTCGGCGGCTCGCCCGGCGCCCTGCTTCAGCTCGTCGATGCGCGCAGGGGTGAGCCCCTCGAGGGTTGAGCGAGGGCGTCGACCGTGAACGCCGGCGCCACCACCCCGCAGTCGAACTCGCGCACGATCGCCCCATCTCCGGCGATGGCCCCGCGACGAGCGCCAGCCGCGCCTGGAGGAAGTCGAACAGCTTGTTGGGCAGGGTGTGCGCCAGGTTCTCGTGAGCGGCGGGAAGAAGATCACCCCGGCGTCGTAGTCGTTGGCCACCGCCGGGCCTACGATCCGCATCGGCTCGGGGAACGACCCGCACGTCGCGTCCCGGCCGCGCCCACAGCCGGCGAGGTAGCTCGGGTTGGTCGGCAGCAGCGCCAGGTCCAGCGTCATCCCGCCGCCCAGCCCCCGACCGCCTCGATCATCAGCTCCAGCCTGCGCTCGGGATGGGCTCCGCCGTGGTGCAGCAGCCGGATGGGCTCGTGCGGCCGGCGTGGGCAGCAGGTCCGCGCGCCGGAGCGGCATTGGTCACCACCCGGCGGCCGGCGCCGTACTCCGCTCGTAGCGCTCCGCGATCCCCGGCGCCACCGTGGTCATAGCGGCCACGCGCGGCAGGTACCGCCCAGCAGCGAGTCCACCTGCGGCCGCATCAGCAGCCGCCACCAGCGCATGTGCTCGTACTGGGCCGGGCCCACTCTGGGCGTCGAACAAGACGGGCCCGCCGGCGGCCACCCGGCAGGCCAGCGGCAGCGCCTCCACGTCGTTGGCCAGCACCAGGTCCGCCTGCACGCCCTCAAGCGCTCGACGCCGTGCGGTGAAGGAGGACGCCCCAGTAGGCGGCCTCTGAGCGCCGCAGGAGCAACCGCACCGCCAGGGCCGCGCGACGCAGCTGGTGGATCAGCCCCGCCCGGCGACCGGCGGGCGAAGGTCCACGAACTCCACGTCGTCCCGCGGCGGGGTCCGAGGCCCGCGGCCACCACGTCGTGGCGGGTGCGCAGGAAGCCGATCTGCCGCTCCAGACGCGCATCGCGGCCCAGGTCGCTGAAGGAGATGACGAGAACGCGGCTCAAGCGGCGGCGAGCATAGTGGCGGAGCAGAACGGCACCCGGCGCGGCGGATGCGGGTGACGGGCCTGGTAGAAGCACTCGGGTGTCCGAGCCCCCCGGCACCCCGCGGCGCACCGTCGGCGCCGGGGCAACCCTCGCCATGGCGGCCCAGGTGGTGTCCGCGGTCACGGGCGGCCTGCTGGGCATCGCGGTCGCGCGGCTGCTGGGCCCGGGCGCCACGGGCGAGTTCAACCTGGTGCTCACCACCACCCTCGTGCTCACGGTGGTGTGCAGTCTCGGCGTGGAGGTGGGCCTCAACTACCGCGTCAGCCGCGGCAGCTGGAACCCGGCCGCGGCCCTGCGCCAGGCCCAGCTGGTGGCGCTCGTGCTCGGCGTGGTGGCTGCCGCCCTCGGCATGGGCCTGGGCGTGCTCCTCCAGGACAGCCTCTTCCGCAGCGTGTCGCTCACCGCGCTGGCCGTGGGCGTGGCGGCGCTGCCCTTCTCGCTCTCGTGGACCTACAGCTCGTACACCGCGCTGGCCACGGATCGCTACGAGGCCTTCGCCATCGCGATCGGGGCGCAGAACGGCGTGGCGCTCCTGCTCGGTGGCGCGCTGGGCGCGGCCTACGGCGTCACGGGCGCGGTGGCCGGAGTGAGCGCGTCGCATGCCGTGGTGGCCCTGGGCTCCTACCTCTGGGGAGCGCGCACCTTCGGCGCCGCCCCGGTGGGCTGGATGCGCCAGACCCTGTCGCAGGCCCGGCAGCCGTGTCCTTCGGCCTGCGCGCCAACGTCGGGAACATCCTCCAGCTCTTCAACTACCGCGCGGACCTGTTCGTGCTCAACGCGTTGGTGAGCCAGGGGGAGGTGGGCCGCTACGCCGTGGCCGTGTCGGTCACCGCGCTGGGGCAGCTGATGCCGCGGGCGCTCGCGTCGGTGGTCATGCCCCGCGTGGCGGCGCTGGACGCCACCGAGGAGCGGGGCGCCCTGGACATGGTCCTGGTGAAGTCGGTGCGCCACGCCGTGCTCATCGCGCTGGTGATGAGCGTGGTGCTGGCGCTGGCCCTGCTCCTGGTGCCCGCCGTGTACGGGCCGGACTTCGAGGGGGCGGTGGTGCTCGGGCTGCTGCTGATCCCCGGCGTGTCGTTCGTGGCCGTGGGCGGCGTACTCAGCTCCACCATCGTGGGCAAGGGCAAGCCCCAGTACTCGCTCTACAACGTGCTGATGGTCACGCCGCTGACGCTGGCCCTCTACGCGTCGCTGATCCCCGCGCTGGGCGCGGTGGGTGCGGCGCTGGCCTCCAGCGTCTCCTACATCGCCACGACCGTGGTGGCCTGGTACTTCTTCCGCAAGGTCACCGGCCTGGGCGCGGGCGCGCCCAGGCCCGGGCGGGACGAGATCCACGACTACCGCCTGCTCGCCGCGCGCATCCGCACCCGGCTGCGGCGTCCCTAGACTCGCCGCGCCATGGACGGAGAACGCTCCTACTGGGAACGGCGGCTCGCCGAGAGCGACACCCTCAGCGGGGTGGGGTGGCTGGGCTTGGGGGAGCCGTTCAACCGATGGATGTACCGCGTTCGCCGCAGGGTCTTCCTCCGCCGCATCGGGCCGCTCGTGCGCGGACGGGCACCGGAGGTGCTGGATGTGGGCACGGGCAGCGGCTTCTACGTCGAGCGCTGGGCCGAGCTGGGCGCGCGCCAGATCACGGGGGCGGACCTCACCGACGCCGCGGTCGGCCGCCTGCGCGAGCGCTTTCCGGGCACGAGTTCGTCCAGCTCGACATCGGCGCCGCGGACGGCACCCCTCGCCGGGAAGATTCGACGCGATCTCGGCGATGGACATGCTCTTCCACATCACCGACGACGACGCCTACGGGCGGGCGTTCGCCAACCTGGCGCGGATGCTGAGGCCTGGCGGCCTGCTCGTGTTCACCGAGAACTTCGTGCACGGCCCGCGCCGGGCCGGCGCGCACCAGGTCAGCCGTCCGCTGGCGGAGATCGAGGCGCTGGTGCGGGCCGCCGGGCTCGAGCCGCTCTGGCGCCGGCCCGCGTTCGTCCTCATGAACGGTCCGGTGGACTCGGACAGCAGGCTGCTGCGCGGGGCTTGGGGGGTCCTGACCCGGATCCCTCGCGCGCCGGCCGGGCGCCGGGCGCGTGCTGGGCGCTCTGCTGGCCCCGCTGGAGCTGCTGCTCGTCTCCGTGTGCGGCGAGGGGCCCGTCCACGGAGATGATGGCCGCGCGCCGGCCGGCGGAATAACCGGGTCAGGAGCGGCGCGCGGCGCGGAGCCGCACCCCCCGGCCCGGCGCCCGGCCAGCTCATCGGCCTCGGCGTAGACCCCGCCAGCGGTCTTCATCGCCGCCGCGGCCCGAAGCGCTCGGCCGCCGCCGCCGCGATGGCGGCGCGGTCGAACCGCTCGGGCTCTGGCTGCAACGCGGCCTCGATACCTGAGGCGAGGGCGTCCACGTCTCCGGGGCGCCACCAGCACGCCCGCGCCCCGGCCCCAGCGCCTCGGGTATGCCGCCCACGTCGCCGGCCACCACCGGGAGCCCGCTGGCCTGGGCCTCGAGCACCACGCCCGACAGCGTCTCCGATTCACTCGCCTGCACGAGCAGGTCGGCCGCTCGCATCAGCCTCCGCCACCTCGGCCCTGGGGCGGCTGCCGTGGAACTCGACCCGCTCGGACAGGCCGAGTCCGCCCGCAAGCCCCCCGTACGCAGGCTTCCCGCTCGGGGCCGTCTCCCACCACGTCCAGCCCCGGAAGGCGAGCCCCCGGGCGGCGAGGCCGGCGAGGGCGTGAAGCAGCCGCGGCCATCCCCTTGATCGGCACCAGGCCTCGATGACCAGCAGCCGCGGGGGGTCTTGCCGGGCTCCGGCCGACGTGGGGCGGAACAGGCCGGTGTCCACCGGGTTGGGCACCACCCGGAAACGGGCGTGGAGCCCGTAGGCCTCGATTGCCGCTGCGCAGGCTCTCCGAGACCGGCACGGCCAGCTCGGCGCCGGAGAACGCCAGGCGGGCGAGCGCGAGGTCCGCGCGCGAGGCCAGGCGGCGCGGGAAGACGCTGTAGTGCTCGCTCACCACCACCGGCACGCCGAGCAGGCGGCCCAGCACCACGGCCACGGCGCCGAGCGTGAAGACGTGCGCATGAAGGACGTCGGCGCGGAAGCCGTCCGGCGCGCAGGCGTCGGACGCCCCGGAGCAGCCCCGCCACGAGCCGCACCTTGCGCGAGCCGTCCGTGGGGAACCCGGATGCGCACGGTCCGGACCCCCTCCTCCACCTCGTCCGTCACCTCGAGCGTGCCGGGGCCCCAGCGGCCCGCCCGGCTCGAGGAAGAGCACGGCCACGTCGTGGCCGGCGCTGATCGCGCGGGCCTGGTCGCGCACGAAGATGCCGTGGACCGGGTTCTCGAGCTCGCGGGTACCAGGCCGGCAGGATCAGCACCCGGCGTCTGCGCTCAGCGTGTCGGCGGCATCCGGTACCGCTAGCGGGGCGCCGGGCACGCGCCACACGCCGATGAGATAGCCGCTGAGCAGCGGGTGGTTGAAGCGGCGCAGGCGCGGCAGCCGGCGACCGGCCGTCGCAACGAGCAGCTGTGTGAGCGCCCAGACGGGCAGCGTGGCCAGGGTCTTTCGCTCGCGTACCGCGAACACGCGCGGCTCGAAGCCGCCCACGTAGCCCCGGAACTGGCGCTCGAGACCGAGTCGTTGCTCGAACGTGTCCCAGCGCTCGATGCGGAGGCAGTCAGCGTTGTGCACGGCCATCCGGGCCGGGGCGAGCCGTTCCATGAACCAGCGGTTGACGCCCACCACGTTGGGCGCGCCGAGGATCAGCGTGCCCCCGGGCGGACCAGTCGCGCGTGCGCGGCCACGACCCCGGTGAGGTCGGTGAAGTGCTCGATCAGGCCGAGCGAGTAGACGAGATCGAACCGGTCGACGTCGTCCCCGGGATCCATTAGGTCGCGCTGGTGGACCTCGAGCGGCATCCCCAGGTGCGCGAAGTTGCGGCGGGCCAGCTCGCAGCCCTCGGGAGAGAAGTCGAGCACGGCGCAGCGGTAGCCGCTGGTCCGCCCTACATAGGCGAGGTAGCGGCCCAGGCCGCCCCCGACCTCGAGCGCAGCCTTCGACGGATCGGGCTCCACGTGGGCGTCGAACACGTCGAGGATGGCGTTGACCTGGGGGGTTGAGGGATCCCGCTTCGCCTCGGCGGGAAGCTTCATTCCCTGCCAGTACTCGTCCCAGTGCGCGCTGTCGGTGAAGCGGTCGCTGTCGGGCTGAGGGGTCGATGTGGCCGGCAAGGGGCCGATCCTAGTCTCAGGGTTCCCGGACACCGGGCTGGCCCGCCAGCAGCACGAGGTCCTGCGCGGCCTTTCCCTTGATGATCTGGAGCGAGGGGAACAGCTCGCCCCAGTGCCGGCGCAGGTAGTCGTCGGAGTGGAACGCCAGCCCCCAACCGCCACCGTCGCCGATGAAGCGCAGCGCGTTCCATCGCGACCACTCCGCCTCCTCGTACACGAAGCCGCGCTCGGCCAGCGACCCTGCCGCCAGGCGATCCGACGCCGAGCGAATCGCCCCCACCGACTCACCCGTGACGAACCGCTGAAAGGCCGCCTCGCCGTGCACGGTCAGGAGCGCGACTCCGCCCGGCCTGAGCACCCTGCGGACCTCCGCGAGCCAGTCCCGCTGCCCGCGCTCGTCGAGGTGAGTGAAGACCGAGACCGAGTAGAGGAAGTCGAAGCTCTCCGCCGCGTACGGAAGCGGCGGATGGAACCCGTTCACCTCCACGGGGAGGCTCGGGTAATGGGTGCGCAGCCAGGCGATGGCCCCCTCGTCGATGTCGCAACCGCGGAACGAGGTCTCGCTGCCCCACCGCCGCCAGAGCGGCACGAGCACGCGGCCGCACCCCACGCCGAAGTCGAGCACGCTTTCGAACTCGGGGAGCGAGCGACCGACGCTGCCCAGCGCCTCGGGTAGCAGCTGCTCGTAGGCCTCGCCGTTGCGCAGGAACGCGTCGATCCCGGGTGACCCGACCCGCGCGCGGAGAGCGATCGGCGGAATCGGGTCCGTGTGGCCGGTGCGCCGGCGGTAGCGCCGCACCAGCAACGGATCGACGGCGGAGAGCGCGGCCTGCGCGGCGCTCTTGGCCGGCGCCGGCAGGTCCGAGCCCGTCCGTCTGAGGCGTCGAACCAGTTGCTCTCGCACGATCGAGCGAGGGTAGTGCGCCTGAGGGTGCCCCCCGCCTGCGGCGCGACTAGCCTGCCTGGCACGGATGCCGCGCGTCCTCCACATCCTTCCCCACGAGGGTGGCGGGGGCGAGGCGCTGGTCGATCTGCTCGGGGAGCTCGACGGATTCGAGCACGAGCGGATCCACCTCAGCGAGGCACGCGAGCCGCTCCGCGCGGTCACCTCGATCGCCCGCGGGCGGCTTCGGCTCCGCGGCCGCGCGGACGCCGCCGACGTCCTCCACGTGGTCGGTGACGCCGCGGCGATGATCGCCCTGCCGGCCCTCCGCCGCAGGCCCGCCGCGGTGGGCACGCACGGGCTGCACCTCCTGCGCCGCGCCGGCGGCGCGCCCGGGGCGCTGGTGCGGCGGCGCATGCGGGGGGTGCTGGGTGCGGCGGACGTGGTCCTGTGCAGCTCACAGCCCGAGATGGACGAGCTGGCCGCGCTCGATCCGCGGGCGCGGCTGCGGCTGGTGCTCAACGGAACCGAGCTCCCCCCGCCGCGGGACGCCGGCGCTCGCGAGGCGGCGCGCGCCGCGCTCGGGCTGGAGGACGACGCGGTGGCCGTGCTCTACATCGGCCAGCTCGAGGAGCGCAAGCGCCCGCTCGACGCCGTGGCGGCGGCGGAGCTGGCGGTGTCGAGGGGCGCCCCGGTGGTGCTGCTCGTGGTGGGCGACGGCCCGCTCACCGCGGCGGTGGGCGACCGAGCCGGGGCGGCGGTGCGACCGCTCGGCTTTCGCTCGGACGCACATCTCCTCTACGGCGCCGCGGACGTGTTCGTCCTGCCCTCCGAGCGCGAGGGCCAGGCCCTGGCGGTGCTGGAGGCCATGGCGCACGAGCTCCCGGTGATCGTGTCGGACGGCGTGGGCAACCCGGAGGCGGTGGGCTCCGCAGGAGTGGTGGTGCCCGTCGGGGACGTGGCCGCGCTGGCCGAGGCGATCGCGGGCCTGGCCGCCGACCCCGTGGAGCGGGCTCGCCGCGGCGCGCTCGGCCGGGAGCGAGTGGAGACGGAGTTCTCGCGGGACCGCTACCTGGCTGAGATGGGCGCGGTCTTCGCCGAGCTGCTCGACCGGTAGGCGGCCAGCACGGTCTCGAGCGAGGACTCGAGCGAGAGCGACTGCGCGTTGCGATCGAACCAGCCGGCGGTCCGCTCGCGCAGCGCCGGGCCCGCCTCACGCACCTTCATGATCGCCTCAGCCAGGTCGCCCGGAGCGGTCGAGCGCGCCACGAAGCCGTTCTCGCCGTCCTCGATCAGCTCCACGGCAGCGTTGTCCGGGCCGGCCACCACCACGCTCGGCGTGCCGGCGGCGGCCGCCTCCACCACCACCATCCCGTAGCCCTCGCGCTGCGACGGCAGCACCATGCAGAGCGCGAGGCGCAGGGCCTGCTCCACCTGGTCCGAGTCCACGAACCCGTGCACGCTCACCACGTCCTGGAGGCCCAGCGCGGCCACGCGGCGCTCGACCTCGGGCCGGTCGGGCCCGTCGCCGAACACGTCGAGCGCAGGTCCGGCGCGCGCTCGCGCAGCGCCGGCATCGCCTCCACCAGCGCGGGCACGCGCTTCTCCGGGATGTGGCGCCCGGCGAACACCAGCGCCGGCTCGGCCGGCTCGGGACGCGGCCGCTCGAGCGGGCCGGCGTACTCGCCGAGCAGGAGCTGCGGCTCGCTGCGCAGGCCCTCGCCGCGCAACCGCTCGGCGTGCAGGCGCGAGAAGCAGAACGCGCGCTGGGGCACGCGTGCGCAGAGCAGCTGGACCGCGTAGCCAAGCGTGCCGGCTCGCCCGAGGTACTCGCGCCAATAGTCGCGCGACCACACCTCGTGCCAGTCCACTACCAGCCGGAACCCGCCGAGCCGCCTCACCGCCGCGGCCGCCAGCAGCGAGAAGTAGGGGAACGAGGCCGTGTGCACCACGTCGTAGTCCCTGCCGTGGCGCAGCAGGTGCGCCAGTACCCCGGCCCCGAACACGAGCGGCGGCGCGATCCGCCGGCGCCCGTCGCGGTACAGGTCGAGCCGCGGCCCCACGGCGACCACGCGCACGCCGGGGAGGTCGGGCTGCTCGGAGCGCTCCCACTGGCGGAGCGTGAGGTAGGTGACCGAATGGCCGTCTCGCGCCAGGCGTTGCCCGAGCTCCCGGTACCAACGCTCGGCTCCGCCGATCGTGTACGGGAACAGGCAGTCGTAGACAAGGCAGATCCGCATGGCCGCCGGAGGAATAACAAATCGGTGCGCACCCGGCCGAGCCGGGTGCTTCCGCTGAACCAGTCACCGGCGCCGGTAGCCTCAGCGCACCGATGCTCGGAGGCCGCAGCCGCTCCATGGTCGCGAGGGAGAACTCCCGTGTCCGCAACTACCGCGCGCTCTGGCGGATGGCGCGCGTGTACCCGCAGCTCGGGCAGGCGGTGCGGCGCTACTTCCTCGGCCGGGGCGAGTATCCGTACCGCTGCCCGGTGCGCACGCCGGCGGGAGTGGTGGCGCCCACGCTCTACAGCAGCCACGACATGTTCACCGTGAACGAGATCTTCTGCCGTGAGGACTACGAGTCCGAGCCCGGCGTGCGGACGGTGCTGGACGTGGGATCGAACATCGGCCTGAGCGCGCTCTACTTCCTCACCCGCAATCCCGGGTGCGAGTGCCTGCTCTACGAGCCGGTGCCGCGCAACGTCGAGCGACTGAGGCTCAACCTGGCGGGGCACGAGGAGCGCTACACCCTGTTCGAGGCAGCGGTGGCAGCCGCCGCCGGCCCCGTGAGCTTCGGCGTGGAGGACACGGGCCGTTACGGCGGGATCGGCGTGGCCACCGGCCGCACGATCGAGCTGAGCTCGGTGGGCATCAACGAGGTGCTCCACGACGCCCTCGCCAAGCACGAGCGGATCGACGTGCTCAAGATCGACACCGAGGGCACCGAGCTGGAGCTCCTGGCCGCGGTCCGGCCGGAGCTCCTGGGCCGTGTCCGCGCGGTCTACCTGGAGACCTCGGAACGGCCCGGCCCGGTGCTCGACGGGTTCTCCACGTCGTTTCGCAACGACACGCTGGTGCTCATGAATCGCGCCATGTAGCGCGGAAAACCCCGGTTAGCCCTCCTGGGTGTTCGCTACGATGGCCCGCCGAGCGAGCTTTCCGGTTCGGGTGCGTGTTTCCAGGTAACGCGGCCGCCTCCTTGGAAGGCCGCCCCCGCCAATGAGCCCCAGCCAGGCGACCCAGCTTCCGAGCACCTCCGCGGAGGCCTCCGAGCAAGAGCCGCTCGTGTCGGTCGTGATCCCCTGCCTCAACGAGGCGGGGAACATCGAGGCGTGCGTGGCGCTGGCGCGCGCCGGTCTCGACGCCGGTGCCATCCGCGGCGAGGTGATCGTGGCCGACAACGGCTCCGACGACGGCAGCGGCGAGCTGGCCAGGCGGGCGGGCGCCATCGTGGTGGACGAGAGCCAGCGCGGTTACGGCAGCGCCTATTTGGCGGGCTTCGCGGCCGCACGTGGCCGCTACATCGTGATGGTGGACGCCGACCTCACCTACGACTTCAAGGAGATCCCCCGGTTCGTGCGCGAGCTCGAGGAGGGTGCCGACTTCGTGGTGGGCGACCGGATGGACAACATCCACCCCGGGGCGATGCCGTGGCTTCACCGCTACGTGGGCAACCCCGTGCTCACCCGTGTGCTCAACCTCTTCTACCGGACCGGGGTCAAGGACGCCCACTGCGGCATGCGCGGGATCCGCCGCGACGTGCTCACCCGGCTGGACCTGCGCTCCACCGGTATGGAGTTCGCCTCGGAGATGGTGATCAGGGCCTCCAAGGAGAACCTCGAGATCAGGCAGTTCCCCATCGAGTACCGCCCGCGCGCCGGCGTGTCGAAGCTGTCGAGCTTCCGCGACGGATGGCGCCACCTGCGCTTTCTCCTGGTGCACAGCCCCACCCACCTCTTCGTGATCCCGGGCGCGCTGATGGCGCTGTTCGGCACGCTGATCTCGCTCACGGTCCTTCTCCAGCTGAGCGTGTTCGGCCGCGCGTGGGACCTGCACACGATGGTGGCCGGCGCGCTCCTGATGATCGTGGGCACCCAGGTGGTGGGACTCGGTCTGTGCGCGCATGCCTACGGCACCTACTTCATGGCCGAGCGTGACCCCTGGTTCGACCGAATGCGCGCCCGCTACCGGCTGGAGCACGGGCTCATCCTGGGCGGCGCTCTGATCGTGGGCGGGCTGGGGATCGCGGCCGTGATCGTGGGCATCTGGGTGGACCGCGGCTTCGGCGCCCTGTCCGAGGAGCGGCTGGCCCTGCTCTCGGCCACGCTGTTCATCGTCGGCGTCCAGATCTTCTTCTCGTCCTTCCTCCTCTCGATCCTCGGCCTGCGCCGCCGCGACTAGGAATGCGGCTCGGGGTCGTCGCCGCGGTTGCGGCGGGCTCGCTGCTGCTGCTCGCGGCGCTCGGCATCGTCCTCACGGACTCGAAGCCGCGCCAGTCGGGGAGCAACTACGTGCTGGAGGTCGGGCCCGTCAAGGACATCAACGGCGACGGCGTGCTCTGCCAGCGCGACACCCCGCTGCCGGCGGACACGGACCGGGTCCGGATCCTGCTGGGCACCAGTGGCCGGCCCACGCCGAGGGTTGTGGTCACCGCGACGAGCGAGGGCCGCCGGGTCCTCGCCGGGAGCCTCCCCGGCGGCGGTAGCCAGGGCCACGTGGTGGTGCCGCTCAGGCCGGTCAACAGGGTGGCGCGCACGGCCCGGGTCTGCGTACGGATAGAGGGCAGCGGGCAGACCATCCTGTTCGGGTCCCACGGCCTCGTGCGGCTCGAGTGGCTGCGGCCCGGGAGCGAGACCTGGCTCGACCGGCTTCCCACCGTGGCGCGGCGCTTCGGCTACGGCAAGGCCAACGCGTTCGGGGCGTGGCTGCTCCCGATCGCGGCGCTCGTGCTCCTGCTGGCCTGGCTCTTGGCCGGCCGGCTGCTCCTGCGGGAGCTGCGCGCGTGAGGAGGATCCCGGCGGCGGCCCGCTGGTGCGCGTTGATCGCGTTCGCCAACGCGCTCGTGTGGTCGCTCGTCACGCCCCCCTTCCACGTGCCGGACGAGACGGTGCACGTGGCCTACCTCCAGCAGCTCGCCGAGACGGGGCGCATCCCGAACAAGCCGGGCGCCAGCGTCTTCTCCGCCCAGGAGGCGGGAGTGCTGGACGCGCTGCGGTTCAACCAGGTGGTGGGAAGCGCGCGCGACCGTCCCGTGTACACGGAGGCCCAGCAGCGCGGGATCCAGATCGCCAACGGGGCCGACCGCAGCCGGGTGAGCGGCGGCGGCACCGCGGAGAGCTCGAGCCAGCCGCCGCTCTTCTACGCGTACGAGACGATCGGATACCTCGCCTCCCCGTGGCGCGGCCTGCTCGAGCGCGTCTGGCTGATGCGCCTGATGTCCGCCCTGCTCTGCGCGGCCACGGTGATGTTCGTCTATCTGTTCCTGCGCGAGCTGGTGCCCAGCGAGCCCTGGGCGGCCACGGTGGGGGCGCTCGCGGTCGCGTTCCAGCCGCTGTTCGGTTTCACCGGCAGCGGCATCACTCCAGACACCCTCTTCTTCGCGGCCTCGGCCGCCCTGTTCTGGGCGCTCGCGCGCGCCTTCCGGCACGGACTCACCCCGGGGCGCGGCGCCGTGATCGGAGCCGCGCTGGCCGTGGGCCTGCTCGCCAAGCTCAACTTCATCGCGCTGCTGCCCGGGGTGCTCCTGGGCGTAGCGCTCCTCGTGTGGCGCGGGCGCCGCGGTGCATCCCTGCGCCCCGCCGGGCTCGGCGCGGCGGCGGCGTGCGCCATCCCGGGCGCCGTGGCGCTGGTCTACGTGGCGCTCAACGAGCTGGTCTGGGATCGCACCGCATGGGGCGGAGGGGTGGGCATCGCCGCGCGCACGGCCGCGGGCACGGGCTCGCACGCGTCCGACGCGATCACGCTCGTCGACCAGCTGAACTACACCTGGCAGCTCTACCTGCCGCGACTCCCGGGTATGGACGCCGAGTTCTTCCACTTCCCCGGGTGGGAGACGTGGTACCGCGGGTTCATCGGCGAGTTCGGCTGGCTCGACACCACGTTCGACCTCTGGGTCTACCGGGTGTCGCTGCTGGTGACCATTCCGATCGTGCTCCTCGCCGGGACCGCTCTGTTCCGTCGCAGGGCCGCGCTGCGCGGCCGGCTGGCGGAGATCCTCACGTACGCCGCGCTCGTGTTCGGCATCCTCGTTTCGATCGGCGTGCTCGGGGTTCGCTACCGCCAGAGCACCGGCTTCGAGTTCGAGCAGGCGCGCTACCTCCTGCCGTTCCTGCCGCTCTACGCCGCTGTCGTGGCCGGCGCGGCGATCGGTGCGGGCCGCCGCTTCGGCAGGTCCGTCGGCGCGCTGCTGGTGGCGCTGGCGGCGATGCACGGGCTGTTCGCCCAGCTGCTCGTGATCTCCCGCTTCTACGGCTGACCGGCGAGCAGCGCTGCCTCGCGCCTGGCGAGGGCGCCGCGCAGTCCCTGCTCCACCTGGCGGCCAGCGTGCTCCCAGTCGGCGTCGCGCACGAACGCCAGGCCGGCCTCCGAGCGCTGGCGCCAGAGGTCTTCGGTCGTGAGCAGCCGCTCGACCGCGTCGGCGAGCGCATCGGGGCCCGCCTCCGCGAGCTCCACGGGCCCATTCGTGCCGAACTCCGCCTCGGGGCTGCCGCCGGCCAGGTCCACGCACGGGAGGCCGCAGGCCATCATCTCCTGGGGGATCAGCGAGTAGTTGGTCATAGAGAGGCACAGGCCCACGGTGGCCTCGGAGTACACGCGGGCGAGCGCCTCCGGGCTCGCGATGCCGAGGAACTCGTGCGCGAAGCTCGTGTCGAGCGGCCGCTCGCTGCCGAAGATCACGATGCGCACGTCGGGCCGGCGGCGCCGAAGCTCGTGCAGCGCCAGCAGGCCGAGCGGCACGGCGCGGCGCGGCGTCACGTCGCGCCCGTAGAACAGGACCGTGTCGCGCCGCCGTGTCACGTCGCGAGGCCGGTACACCTCGTGGTCCACGCCGAAGCGGAACGCCGAGCCGTCGTGGCCGTAGCGGTCGCGCATCAGCTGCTGCAGCCAGACGCTGCTCGAGATCGGATAGAGGTCCTCGTGATAGGTGCGCTCCGCCCAGAGCCGCTCGACGGAGGTGCCGAAGAACTCGGGCTCGTGGTCGTGCACGAGATAGGCGCGGGCGCGGCAGCCGCCGAGCAGCAGGGTGGGGTAGACGGTCTCCCAGCCGGTGGCCACAACCACGTCCGCCCCGTGCCATTCGGCGAAGCCCTTGAACACCGGCGCCCGGATCGGAACGAACTCGGTGACGATCCGGTGCCGCAGCACGGACGCCCGCTCCGTGGCGTGGCGCCCGAGCGGGTCGAACATCCAGAGCGTGCAGGTGTGCCCCATCCGCTCGAGCCAGTGCACGATCTGGAAGATCGAGCTGTGCCCGCCGCTGCCGCGTCCGAACGGCGGGATGACCACGGCCACGTGCAGCCGCTCGCGGCTCGCCATGCCCGGCACGGGTGACTCGAGGGGGGCCGGCCCCTCCTTCGACAGACGCGCCACCTCCTCCCAGATCGGCGCTGCCAGCCGTGGCGCCACCGTCTGGGGTCCCTCGTCGGCGCCGCCGCGCCCCTCCAGCGAGATCGCGCGGCGCACACGGGCAGGCAGCCGGTCGGCGCGCGAGCCCAGGCCGGCGAACAGCTGGCGGCTCGAGTGGTGGAGGGCCGAGCGGGCGGTCCACCGCGCGCGCTTGGCGGGCGGCCACGAGCGCTCGCGCATCCAGCGCCGGTCGGCCGCAACCTGGCGCCTGGTCACGCCGAGCACGCTCCGCGGAGTGAGCGGCTCCACGTGGTCGAGCGTCTCCCGCAGGCCCCGGTACTCGTCGAAGTAGCGGCGCATGAACTCCACCGGGCCGTAGTCGTGGGCGTGCAGCACGGCCGCCCCCGGCTCGTACACCTTGGTCCAGCCCGCGGCGAGCATCGCGCGGGCGAACGCCTGATCCTCCGCGTAGGGCACATCCGGGAAGCGGATCTCCTGCCAGCAGTCGCGGCGATAGCAGGCGTTCACGTTCGAGAGGAACACGGCGTCGCCCGGGCCCTGGACCACCGGGTGCCCGTTGGGGGCGAACGACGCGAAGAACTCGGCCAGCTCACGGGCGATCATCGGGCTCGTCTCCTCGAGCGGGAGGTGCGGCCCGTACGCGGCCCCCACCCGCTCGCCCACGGTGAAGGCGCGGCGGTACGCGTCGAGCCAGCCGGGAAGCGGCACGGCGTCCTGGGTCAGGAAGCAGATCAGCTCGCCCGAGGTGTGCTCGGCTCCGAGATTGCGCGTGCGGCCGTGGCCGAAATCCTCGGGCGCGATCGAGAGCACCTCGGCGCCGGCGGCGCGCGCCAGCTCCAGCGAGCCGTCGCGCGACCCGGAATCGATCACGAGCACCTCGTCGGGGCGCTCGGCCCGGAGCGCCTCGAGCAGGGGCCCGAGCGTCTCGGCTCCGTCCTTCACGGGGATGACCACGGAGACGGTGGCCATCAGTCGGGCTCGTCGCGGGCCGCGCGCATACGGGCGGGAGCCCCGGCCACCTGCACCCGTGCCCGCTTGGCCAGGCGGGCCACCTCACGGGCGCCGCGCAGGGCGGCGCGGAAGCGGCCGGCCCCGGGCCGCTCCATGAGGGCGTTGAGGTCGAGGTTCCAGCGGTCGAGCCAGTAGCTGCGCTCCTGCGCGGCCGCTAGCGCGTCGTGGGCCCGGGCGATCTGATCGGCGTGCTCGCGCTCGAGCCCGTCGAGGCGCGCGCGCAGCGGATCCTGCTCGCTCACAGGTCCTCCGCGATCCGCGGGGCTTCGCGCGTGAAGATCCAGAGCCCGACCACGAACGTCAGCGCGATCACGCCCAGTGGGAGGATCAACCGCCACGTGCCGCCGATCACGGTGGCCGCGGTGGGTGCGTCGGGGTCGATCACAGCGTGCCGCACCTGGGTGAAGATGGCGGAGAGTGGGTTGGCCATCGCCTCCCGCTCGATGTTGTTCGGCAGGAACGTCGCGACGTAGATGATCGGCGACGCGTAGAAGAGGATCTGCAGCGCCACCTCCCAGATCGGCTGCATGTCGCGGTAGCGGACATAGAGCGCCGACAGCCCTGTGGCCACGCCGGTGGCGAAGAGCACGAGGAGCGCCACCAGCGGGATCAGCTCGAGCCAGCTGAGCATGGGCTCCATTCCCGAGGCGAGCACGAACGTGAACACCACGATCAGGTTGAGGCCGAGGTTGAAAAGGGAGTGGAGGGCCACCGACAGCGGGATCACGAGCCGGGGAAGCGCACCTTGCGGAGCAGGTTCTCGCGCTCCACGAGCGCGGTGACCCCGCGGCTTGTGGTCTCCGAGAAGAACGTGAACAGGACGATCGAGGAGAGCAGGTAGACCGGGTAGTGCTTGACGTCCTCGCCGAGCTTCACCACCTCGGTGAAGACGAAGTAGAGGATCCCGAACAGCAGCAGCGGCCGCATGAGCGTCCAGAAGTAGCCGAGCACCGAGCCGAAGAAGCGGAGCTTGAAGTCCGTGACGGCGAGCATCCACGTGAGGCTCACGAAGCGGCGCAGGTCGTCGCCCACGGCCGACGGACCGCGATAGGAGGCCACGACCGCCTGCTCGCTGCCGGTCATCCGCGGCTGATCTCCAACTCGCTCGGCAGGTCCGTCACGCCGCCGGTCCAGCTCGGCCCCTCCACCAGAAGGGCGGCCATGTCGGCGCGTTCGTCGATCACGCGCGGCGGTCCGCTCGTGGCCACCACCGCCCGGGGGGCGGGCCGGACTCCGACACCGTGGGCGTAGCGTGTAGCGGTTCGGTGCCAGCCAGTTCTCGAAGCTCAAGCGCACCGTCACGCGCTCACCCGCGTCGAACGGACCGGGGATCGCGTCGGCGCCGCTGGTCGCGACGAAGACGGTGTGACGGGCCTCGTTGCGGAACGTCACGCTGAACGCCGCCTGGTCGAGCGGCTCCAGCACCTCCATCTCGAAGCACGCGGCGCAGCGCTCTCCCTGCGCGGAGCTCAGTGTCCGCTCGCCCGAGCCGTCCTCGCACCACGCGCTCCGCACGCGCGCCTCCGCCCCCTCGAGCATGCCGCCCGCACCCGGCGTCACTCCGAAGTTCACCTCGCTGTAGCGCTGGGAGATCTCCTCCGGGTCGCCCATCGCGTGCACCCGGCCGCGCTCGAGGAGCATGGCGCGATCGCAGAAGCGCTCGACCGTGCCCATGTCATGGGTCACGAACAGGATGGTCCGGCCCTGAGCGCGCATGGAGTCGAACTCGTCGAAGCACTTCTGCTGGAACGACACGTCGCCCACGGCCAGCACCTTGTCCACCAGCAGGATCTCCGCATCCACCTCGATGGCCACGGCGAAGCCCAGGCGCACGGCCATGCCCGACGAGTAGTTCTTGAGGGGAAGGTCGACGAACTCGTTCAGCTCGGCGAAGTCCATGATCGTGTCGAAGCGCTGCTTGGCCTCGTTGCGCGTGAGGCCGAGCATGATCGCGTTGATCAGGACGTTGTCGCGGGCGGTCAGCTCAGGGTTGAAGCCCACGCCGAGCTCGATGAAGGGGGAGATGCGACCGGCCACGGAGATCTCCCCGGAGTCGATCCCGTAGATGCCGGCCAGGCACTCGAGGAGCGTGCTCTTCCCCGAGCCGTTGCGCCCGACGATCCCGAAGAACTCTCCCTCCCCACCTCGAAGCTCACGTCTTCGAGCGCCCGCAGCTTCTCGTGGGTGCGCGCCGTGAACGGATGGAGTGCCCGTTCCTTCAGCGTGGAGTAGCGCTGATGCGGCAGGCGGAATCCCTTCGACACTCCAACCGCTTCCCGGTCGGGCACTACTACTCGCCGCTGCCCGACCACACGGAGCTCGCGGCCGAGCCGCGGCGCTCACAGGTCTGGCCGCCGCGGCCGCGCGCCACGCCGGGCGTCGACTGGCGCGATGATGCGCAGGTGCGGCTCTGCCGCGAGATCTTCGCCGCGCAGGAGCGGCTGGAGTTCCCGGCGACGAGCTCGGACCCCGCGGAGTTCTTCACCGACAACGATCAATACCCGGCGCTCGACGCGTGGCTGCTGGAGGCGGTCCTGCGCCATCTGCGGCCGCGGCGGATGATCGAGGTCGGCTCCGGGTTCTCCTCGCTGGTCTCGGCGCGCGTGAACCGCGAGTGCCTGGGCGGCGCGATGGCCTTCACCTGCATCGAGCCCTACCCGCGGCCGTTCCTGCTCGAGGGCGTGCCCGGGGTGGGCGAGCTGCGGGTGGAGAAGATCCAGGACACGCCGCTGTCGGTCTTCGACGCGCTGGGCGACGGTGACGTGCTGTTCGTCGACACCTCGCACACGGTCAAGACCGGCGGGGACGTGGTGTGGATCTTCGAGGAGATCCTGCCGCGGCTCGCTCCGGGCGTGGTCGTGCACATCCACGACGTCTTCCTGCCCGGCGACTACCCGCAGCCCTGGGTGCTCGAGGGGTGGGGGTGGAACGAGGTCTACCTCGTGCACGCCTTCCTGGCCTTCAACTCGGGCTTCGAGGTGCTCCTGGGCGCCCAGTACCTGCTCCAGAACCACCGCGCCGTGCTCGACGAGGCGTTCCCTGCGTTGAGCGCGCACGCCGCTCGCGGCGGGGGCGCCCTGTGGCTGCGCCGTCGCTAGCCTGCTTGCGCCGATGACCGACTCCATGCAGCCGCTGCGCGAGGCCGTCGCGCGCCAGCGCGGTGTCGAGCGCCCGGCCGCACGCCGAGGTCCGCCCGGAGGACTGCGAGCGCTTCGCCGACGACCTTCCCGCCACGCTTGACGCCGAGCGCCGCGCCTCGTTGCTCGCGCGCGCCGACGCGTTGCAGCCGTGGCTGCAGGGGCCGTTCTGGGTCGGCGGCGACGTCGTCGTCGGCGGCGCCTGGCGCAACGACGCGCGCTGGGTCGAGTTCGGGCAGCGCGTGCCCGCTTCGCGAGGGGGCAGCGCGTGCTCGACGTCGGCTCCAACGCAGGCTATGACCCGTTCATGTTCCGGCGCCGCGGCGCGGAGTACGTGCTGGCCTGCGAGCCGTTCGAGTTCATCGAGCAGGCGCGCTGGCTGGAGTCGATCTACCGCTCCGGCGTCGACTTCCAGCCCTTGAAGTGGGAGGACCTCTCGCCGGCTTCGCAGGGGACGTTCGACCTCGTGCACTGCCACGGGGTGCTCTACCACGACCTGCATCCGATGGCGCTCGTGCAACGGCTCGCGTCGATGCTCGCGCCCGGCGGGACCATGTTCTTCGGCTCGATCATGCTCGCCGACCCGGAGCTCTCGGAGTACGCCCGTTTCGTCCCGGGCGCCTACTACGGCGACGACACGTGGTGGTGGGTGCCCGGGCGGCTGGCGATGCGCCGGATGCTCGAGGCCGCCGGGCTCGCGGTGAGCGAGGAGTTCGGCCTCCTCCCCGGCCCGCCGGGCGAGTTCCCGGCCGATCCTCACTTCGTCGCCGAGGCCGCGCGGCGTTGCCGGGCGCGCGCGCCGACGTCGGCGCCGGCGACGCGCCCTACCGCGAGCTGTTCGCACACATCGACTACCTCACGACCGACTGGGCCCACTCACCGCACGAGGGCTGCCGCGTTCGACTTCGTCGCCCCCGCTGAGCGCCTGCCGCCCGCCGCCTCGAGCTTCGATGCCGCGCTGTGCACCCAGGTGCTCGAGCACGTCCCCGAACCCGACCCGCTCTGGCCGAGCTTACCGACTCCTGCGCCCCGTCGCACGGCTCTATCTCTCCGTCCCGCTCGCGTGGGAGCTGCACGAGATGCCGCACGACTTCTTCCACTACACATCCGCCGGCGTTCGAGCACCTGCTCGTGTCGACCGGCTTCTCGTCCGTCGTGATCATGCCCCGCAACGACTCCTTCTCGACGCTCGCCCAGCCGATGCGCAACGCGGCGCGGGATGGGCCGCGCCCCCGACGGGCTCGACGCGCGGCGCGAGGAGGCCGTCGCAATGCTCGCCGACCTCGCCGAGCAGGTCGCCGCGCTGGCGCCGCTCGACACCGTGCATGCCTTCCCCCTCGGCTCCCCGGCCGTCGCCACCCGCCCGCTGATGGATGAGCGCCCCGACCCCGGCCGAGCGAATCCCAGTCCTCTACCTGGCCCCCTGGGTCGACTACGGCGGCTCGGACAAGGGCACGATCGACTGGTTCCGGTTGATCGACCGCTCTCGCTTTGCGCCGTCCCTCGCCACCACCCAGCCGTCGGCCAACCGGCGGCTCGCCGAGATCGTGCCCTACGCCGAGGAGATCTGGCCCCTTCCGGACCTCATGGCCTGCCAGCAGATCCCGCAATTGATCTTCGACTTCATCCACACGCGGGAGATGCGAGGTGCTGCACGTGATGAACTCGCGGCTGGGCTTCGACCTCCTGCCGGACCTGGCCACGCTGCCGGCCCGCCGGCCGTGGTGCAGCTCCACGTCGAGGAGCCGGATCGCTCGGGTTACGTGCGGTACGTCACCCGCGCTACGGCAACCTGGTCGACGCCTTCTCGGTCACCACCGAGCACCTCGCGCGACGCGGTCGAGTGCTACGGCCTCCCGCGCTAGCGGATCCACGTGATCCACACCGGCGTGGACGCGCAGCGGGAGTTCTCGCCCGAGCGGGTGCGCCCGGTCGAGCGGACTGGACGGAGGGCGGACGTCAGATCCTCTACCCGGGCCGGCTGGTGGAGCAGAAGGACCCGCTGCTGATGGTCGAGGTGGTAGCGCCGCCGGGCAAGCCGCGTTTCGTTCTTCCAGTCACGTCGGTCGGCGACGGGCCGCTCGAGGAGCCGGTGCGCGATGCCGTGGCGGAGCGCGGGCTCGGCGATCACGTGCTTCATCCACCCGCCGACCGATCGACCTGGCGGGCTGGTACGCCGCCTGCGACCTGCTGCTGATGACCAGCGTCTTCGAGGGCATTCCGTACGTGGTCTACGAGGCGATGGCGATGGGGCTGCCGGTCGTCGCGCCGGCGCTGCCCGGGCAACGTGCGAGCTGATGGGCGACGAGCGGGGCGCTGATCGAGCCGCGCGACGACGTCGACGGCCTACGCGGGGCGCTGGCGCGGCTGGCCCGCGACGCCGGGCGAGCGGCGCCGCACCGGGCAAGCCGGCGCGGGCGCGTGCCGAGAGCAGTTCTCCCTCGCCGGATGGCGGCGGACCACGAGCGGCTCTACGACGCGACCTCCTCGCCGGCCGGCGGCGGACCGCCCGGCCCCGAAGCGCCGGTCGCCCCGGCCGGCGCCCGAGCCGCCTCCGCGACCGCCCGCGGCCCGGGCACCCGCTGGTCTCGCTGCATCGTCCCGTGCTTCAACCACGGGCGCTACCTTCTCGAGTGCCTCGAGTCGCTCCGCGCGCAGACCTATCCGGCGCTCGAGATCGATCGTCGTCGACGACGCGTCGACCGACGCCGGGACCGTCGAGTGCCTGGCCGACGCTCGAGCGGCGCGACGGGGTCACGCTGATCCGCATGCAGCCAACGGCGGGCCGAGCGCCGCCCGCAACGCGGGGATCGAGCGCTGCCACGGCCGCTACGTGCTGCCCGTGGACGCCGACAACCTGCTCCTGCCCGACGCGGTGGAGCGGCTCGTGGCCCATCTCCCGGAGGCGCCGGCGAGCGGGTTGGGTTCGTATACCCGAACGTCCAGTACTTCGGCAACCGCCAGGACTACTTCGAGGCGCCGGATACAACCTCCACACGCTCACTGCACGGCAACTACTGCGACACCTCCTCGCTGCTCGACCGTCAGGTGTTCGATGCGGGACTGCGCTATCCCCGAGGACATCGTCCTCGGCCACGAGGACTGGGACTTCGTCCTCCTGCTCGCCGAGCGGGGAATCCGGGGCGAGCCGCGCGCACTTCCCGACGCTGCTGCTACCGCAAGAACGGCTTCACCCGGTCCGACTCGGTGGAGTACGCCGGCGTGGCCTTTCACGAGGCCATCCGGGATCGCCATCCCTCGCTCTACGGGCGCGAGGCGCAGATAAAGGCCCGCTGGTCGCCGGCCCTGTCGCTCATACCTTTTTTTTTTTTTTTTTTTTTTTTTTTTTTTTTCTTCAAGGGCGTGCTGATGGGCTCGCTGATCGCCTCCGAGGAGCTTCGGACGGCGGTCGAGATCGGCGTGCACCGCGGCCGCTCGCTCGTGGCGCTGGCGGTGGCCGAGCGCGCCGTCGGCGGGCACTGCGTGGGGGATCGACCCGTACGCGCTGACGGCCTACCCCGACCCGACGATGGGCGGCGCCACCGGCCGGCGTCGACGACTGGCTGCGCTGGTCACGACTTCTGTGGCGCAGCGCGACGCACGGCAGGCGATCGCCGCGAACGGGCTGGACGGCTGCTGCACCCTGCTGCAGGGGACGGCGGCGGACGCCGCGCCCCGGTTCGCCGCGGCCTCCATCGACCTCCTGCACGTCGACGGCAACCACAGCGAGGCGTCGGTGCGAGACGACCTCCAGCGGTACCTGCCACTGGTCCGGCCCGGCGGCATCGTGGTGGTCGACGACATCTCGTGGCGGTCCAGTCGCCGCGCGGCCGAGCCGTTGCGGACCGCCGAGATCGTCTTCGAGCTCGTGGACAAGGAGAACCGCGCCGGCCTCGACTACGGCAACGACTTCCGCGTCTACCGGCTGCCGTTTTTTTTTTTTTTTTTTTTTTATGATTCGCTTCCTCAAACCGCAACTCCCGGCCGCTTCGGAGATCGAGCGCTATTTCACGATGTCGCGCGAGGAGCGCTGGTTCTCGAACGACGGTCCGTGCGCACGGCTCTTCGTCGAGCGCTCGGAGCGACTGCTCGGCAGAGGCCTCTCCGTGGTTCCGGCGGCGAACTGCACGCTGGCCCTGATGCTTGCGCTTCGGGTCACGGCGGGATGGCCGGGGGAGGGTCGCAGGGAGGTAGTGCTCCCGTCGTTCACGTTCCCGGCTACCGCCGGCGCCATCACCTGGTGCGGCTTTTCGCCGGTCTTCGCGGACGTTGACTCGGACACGTGGCACCTCTGCAGCGACGCGCTGGGAGCGATTCTCGAGGCCAGGGGTGAGCGGGTGGCGGCGATCGTGGCCTGCTCGACCTTCGGCACGCCGCCGCCGCGGGAGCTCTCAAGTGCCTGGGCGGACCTCGCCGCAGACGCGGGCGTGCCCTGATCGTGGACTCCGCGGCCGGGTTCGGGGCTCGCGACGAGCTGGGTGAGCCGCTCGGGGCCCAGGGTCAGGCAGAGGTATTTTCGTTTCATGCCACCAAGCCGTTCGCGGTTGGCGAAGGTGGTGCGCTTCACCACGGCCGACCCCAAGCTTTTCGCTTAGCGTCCGTGCGCCGACTCGCCAACTTTGGCTTCGGCCCAGTTTTTGGTCGCGCGGACGAGGCCGGCCTCAACGCGAAGCTCGACGAGTGGCACGCCGCCGCCGCGCTCGCCGGCCTGGACAGGCTGGACGCCGTCCTCGCTGCCAGACGGGAGCGGGCGGAACGCATCTGCGAGGCCCTGGTCCCTCATGGGTTCACCTTCCAGCATGGAAGTGAGCACGGCACCTGGCAGTTCGTCCCAGTACTCGCTCCTTCCGACGAGGTGCGCTCGGCGGTGATGCACCATGCGCCCCTCGCGGCGATCGAGATACGGGCGTACTTCGACCCGCCGCTCCACCGGCTGGACGCCTTCTCACCGTCGCCGGCCGGGCCGCTCGACGTGACCGAGTCGATGTCTCGGCGGATGCTGTCGCTCCCGATGGCGAACGACCTCTCTCTGACGACGCCATCGACGCAATCGTCGAGTGCGTACTCGACCCCGCACGAGCACCGGCCCTCGAGTGACCTCACGGAGCGCTCGATGATCGCCGCCCGCGATCGCTTCGCCTTCGGCGCATGCGGAGAGGACGTGACGGTCTACGAGTGGGTCCGGATCCTCGCGCCAGAGCGCATCGACGTGGGATCGCACGTGATCATCGACGACTTTGTGTTCATCGACGGCTGGCACAGGCGTGTCGATTGGGTCACACGTGCACATCGCGAGCTTCGTGAGCTGACCGGCGGCGGGAGCATCGTGCTCGAGGACTATGTGGGGATCTCCAGCGGATCGCGCCTCGTCAGCGGGACTGACCTGCTTCGACGGGTCGGGGCTCGCCGGCCCGACTATCCCGCCGCGGTGGCGCGCGGTCGAGCGCGGCCAGATCCGAATCGAGCGACACGCGGTCCTCGGCACCAACGTGGTCGTGCACCCCGGTGTGTCCATCGGAGCGGGCGCGATCGTCGGCTCCAACTCGCTCGTCACAAGCGACCTGCCGCCCTGGACCATCTGCCACGGAACGCCGACGACCCCGTACGAGAGCGACCGGCAGAGACTGTCCTCGAGTACAAGAGGGCCCTCTCCGAGCACGAGCGACCGGCGCCGTGAGCATGACCGAGCTCGAACGCGCCGCGTCGCGGAGCTCGCCCGCGAGCAGAAAGTCGACCGGCGACCTCATGGCACGTCTGCAGGATGTCCAAGCGCTCGCCGCGCGCGCCTACGAGACGCCGCTCGACTGGTCCGGGCAGCTCGCGGAGGTCCGGTCGGATTCCGCTCTACGAGCTTCCCTGGACCGATCCTGAGCCGCTCGTCTCGGTCCGTATCGCCACCTACGACAATGCCGAGTTGCTCTGTGAGCACACGATCGCATCGCTGCTGGCGCAGAGCTACGAGCGCTGGGAAGCGGTAGTGGTCGGCGACGCCGTGACCGACGATACGGGCGAGCGCATCGAGGCGTTGGGCGATCCGCGGATCCGCTTCATCAACCTGCCGTTTCGGGGGCCCTACCCAGAGGATGAGCAGCGACGGCACTCTGGTGGCCGGGACGGCGCCGGCGAACGCCGCCACCCGGGAGTCGAAGGGCGCCTGGATCGCGCCGCTGGACCACGATGACGAGTTCGAGCCCGACCACATCGAGCGGCTGCTTGAGCACGCGCGGAGCACCCACGCAGAGCTCGTCTACGGGCGGCTGCGGGTCCGGCACGCGGAGTCCGGCGAGCTCCTCCCCAACATCGTCGGGGCCTGGCCCCCCGTGTACAGCCAATTCGGATTCCAGGGCGCCATGTACCACGCTGGCCTGAGCCGCTTCGAATACGACGCCGAGGCGTACCTCGCGGGCGAGCCGGGTGACTGGAATCTGGCCCGGCGGATGTGGCAGGCTGGCGTGCGCTTTGCCTTCCTCGACCGGATCGTGACCACCTACTACTGGGTCGCCGCGCGACCAGCAGGGCCGCGCGTGGCTCGCCTCGGTCCGGACCGAGCGGGGAGCGCTAGTGGAGCACGGACTTGACAAGGCTCGTCGCCTCCAGCGCCACGTCGTCCGCCGCGTAGCGCTCCCGCACCGCCGCTAGCTCCAGGCGTGCCGCGTCCAGATCGCCGCGCTCCATCAGCAGCATCGCCATGCCGGCCTCGAGAGAGGCCCGCGGGTATCCGCGGAAGCGTCGCGCGGACCGCTCGAGCAGCCGGCTCTTCTCCTCGTCCGGCAATTCCACGAGTGAGCCCTCCAGCACGTCGCGGGGTACCGCCCGCGTGCACACGAACACCACGCTGTTGTACTCCGCGAAGGCGACCGGCCGGAAGTAATCGCTCAAATGCTCCATCGTGATCGCTATCCACGGCTGGAAGCCGAAGGCGTAGTCCTGTTGGACCAGCACCGAGTATCCAGCAATCCGGCATGGGAAGAACTGCTCGATCACCACGTCGTTGAGCCCCCACGACTTCGCGATATCCACGAACAGAATCTCGATCGGCCGCCCGTCCCAGCCGATCTCGGTGAGCTCGCCTTCATGGACGTTCACCAGGTCGGCCACCCCGACGGTCTCGCGGTCGAACAGCGGCCGGAAGCTGTCCCCCGCCTGTAGCCCCTCGTCCGCGAGTACAGCTCCGCCATGTACGGCTCCACCTCGAACAGATCGAACACGTCGATCTACGCCTCCTGAGCCGAGCTCGGGTTCTCCCGGAGCCCTCTGCCCAGCGCCAGAGTCGATCCACCCAGGAAACAGCCCCCGTCGACGATCGCCCCCCGGCCCTCCCAGTGAGAGGCCGCCAGCCACGCGAGCAGCTGTCGCTCCTCGATCGACAGCATGGTGGTCGCGTTGAGTACCTTCTGGGGAAGCGACTCCGACCGCCAAGGGCGCCGGTGCAACTCGACGCCCTGTGAAATGCCCGCCGCCGGTCCGCGCGCCGGTGCGGGACCGGTCGCGAGCAGCCCGGAGACGGTCGAGTGTGGCCTCGTCCATCCGCGCCGACCCGTCCCGCCAGAGCACCGCGAGGTTGCTCCGGTCGTCGTCGTCCATATCTAGCCCGGCGGTGCCGATCTCCCGCAGCGAATACAGAATCAGGCCGTCCACCTGGTTCCTCTCCAAGTAGGCCGCATCCGCCTGCGCGAGAAATGCCTCCCACAGGTCTTCCCAGATCGCAGCCTCATGACCCGCCGCCAGCCCTACGCCCTCGCGCGGCCGGATGAACCTCGTGTATTCGGCGATCGGGACTTGAAGGCCCCCAGAACCTTCGTACCGACCCCGAACTCCGTGATCCACAGCTTCCTTCCACGCACCGCCCTCGAGAAGGACTTGAGCTCACGCGAGACGCCTCGTCCGCCTCCGCCCACGCAGAGGGCCAGCTCCTCGAGGAAGTCGAAACGCTTGAAGTAGTCACCGGCGTACTCGCGCGGAGAGGCCTTCGTCCAGCCCGCCGTGGGCTACGAGTCCACGAATTTGTCATCCCATACGTCGTTGCGTACCCAGTGGTACGGGTGGATGCCGAGCTTCGTCACCGACTCGAAGGCCCGCGGGTTTGCCCGGCGCATCCGCACGAGGTAGTCGATGTTGTTATGGGTCACGCTTCCCGAAACGATCTCGAGCCGAGGCGCCACCGTCTTGGACTCCGCAGCGATCCTATCCGCGACTCGCTCTTGGAACTACGCGAAGTAGGTCACGTACCAATCGAATTTCGGTCCCCAGTCGAACCGCGACACCGGCACCCGTCTGGCTTCCTCCCGCGCCCATTCCGCATCCTCGCCCTGGAACCCCCAAGCTGTTGCCTGGAGCCCCGGCGCTTGCTCCTGCCGTTCGGGCACCTGGCCCAGTTGGAGCTCCGTCACGTACTTCGACAGCGGGTAGAGGAGCGGATCACTCACGCCCTCGATCTTCACCTCCTCGGGTACCCACATGTAGTCGGGTTCGTTGCCGATCTCGAACGCGGCCACCGGTCCGACGTGCCGTAGCGCCGGACCAGCAGCCGGTGGACCGTCTCGTGAAGCTCTAGGTAGCGCTCCCACAGCGACTCGAACGTGAACGGGCCACCGTGCGCCTCCAGCGTCGCCTCCGAGGGGGCTTCGATGATCCAGCGGGGCGCCGGTGCCACCAGTGTGAGGAGCACAGTTCACCCTCGCTGGCATCCTCCACACCGCCGATCACGTTGTCCATCGTGGCCAACACGAGCCCGTCGCCGAGGAGCCCCAACAGGTCGTCGAGGACGACGTTCACCTCGTCCAGATGCGCCATCCGCTCCTCGACCGGCGCCCGGTGGAGCCCCAGCCCGGAGTTCGGCACCGAGCCGTCCGCCGTCGGCCCGGTCACCGTCGTCCCCAGCGCCATCTCGGTTGCCGCCCGATCGCTTGGAGCCCGGCCACGTCCCAGAACACACCGCAGCATGTTCCCTCCCAGCTCGCCGGATCATCCGAGCCTCGTCAGCCACCACCGCGCGCCGGATGCGACCCTGCTCGATCGGGATCGTCCACCCCCACAAGCTCGGGCCGGAACCAGTCCATACCCCCGATGCAGAAGCCCGAGAAAGCCATGGTCATCTGGTGGCGGCTCAACTGCCGTTGCGCTGCTGGCGCAGCCGCCGGAGCGGCACGACGTACCAGAGGATGGCGAACGTGACGGCCACGCCGGCCGCGGCCACGGCGGTGATCGCGTCCCCGTAGAGGTAGCCCGTATGAGCCAGATCGCCCCGGTCATCGCGATTGCGAGAAACACCCCACCCACGATCGTCAGCCGGTTGGCCGCGCGCCACCAGGTACTCCTTGTCCTGTGTCCGGAAGGTGATCCGGTGGTGGATCGAGGGCGCGATCAGGCACGCCGAGGCAGTCGCCGCGAACAGCAGGGTCGCCAGGTAGAGGTACTTCTGGAACGTGCTGACGTCCTCGAAGCGCTGGTTGAACGGCACCACCAGCAGGAACGCGAACAGCACCTGCACGCCGGGGAGGATCACCCGCAGCTCGCCGAGCAGCTCCTCGAGGTTGCGGTCGAGCCGCTCCTCCTCCGTTTCCTGCCGGCCGCTGCCGGCGCTCCCGCTCACGACGGCGCGAGCCTACCGCCGTGAGCGGGACGCACGAGGGGCGCGCTAGCGGCTGGAGCGCTTCCGGGAACCGGCGCCTGCGGCGGCCGTCTCTTCGGCCGGCTTACGGGCCGAACGGGATGAGCCGTTCGCCGAAGCACCGTTGCTGCTGCGGCTGCGCCGTCGAGTCGGCGCGAGCTCGACGCGCGCGGGCGACGGCGCTCGGACGCCGGGATCTCCTCGGTGGCCACCGCCTTGGTCAGCGCCGGGATCTGCTTCTCGAGGAACTTCGCCATGCGCTCCTCCTCGCGCCGGATCGACTTGGCGAGCTTCGCGGTCTCCTTGTCGCCGACGGCCTCGGCGAGCGTCTCGATCGCGGTGTAGGTGGCGATCTCCTCGAACTCCTTCGAAGTACTCCGTCTTGGCGTTCTTCAGCATCTTCTCGTTCTCACCGGTGCCGCGGAGCGCGTGCAGCGGGCCCTTGGCGGCGGCGACGCCCTTGGATGCGACGTCGGCACCTTCGAGGCCGCCTCGCCGACCGAGTCGGGGCCGGGCAGGCACGGCCTCGGCCTTGCCGCCGAGCTGCTTGATGCGCCGCTCGACCGCGCGGCGTGCGCCTTGGTCTCCTTGAGGTGCTCCCTGAGGCGCTTCTTGTACGGCGGCCGCGTGGTCATCGCGATGTGCGCCTGCGAGCGCGATCTCGAGCTCCTTCTCCTTGCCGTAGGCCTCGTTCAGGTACTGGATCAGCTTTGCGTCGCGGACGTTCGGTTCCGCCATGTCGTCCTCTTTCGCTTTCGGGTCGAATGTGTCGCGTACCCGATTGACGGAGCCAACCGTGGCTCCGGGTACGGTGGCCGTGTGCCCTACCGCGACGAGGACGACTGGGTGGGCGAGCCGCCGGAGGGACGGCACTCCGCGGATCGCGCCCGGCCCGAGTACTGGCGCAGCCACGTGCCGCTCAGCATCACCGGCGTCGGCCTGGGCATCGCGCTGATCATCCTGCTGATCGCCTGGCTGCTCTAGACGCCGGCCAGATCGGCCAGCGAGCGCATGTCGGGCAGGGTCAGGTCGGGTCGCGCCTCGGCGGGCGGCGTGGCCCCCGCCCCCGGCCGGTCGTGGCGGCGGTCGACCCAGACCGTCGTCAGCCCGAGCTGCTTGGCCGTCACGTGGTCGTGGAACAGGCTCTGCGCGACGTGCAGGATCCGCTCGCGCGGCGCGCCGATCCTCTCGAACGCGAGCTCGAAGTTGCGCTCGGCTCGGCTTGTAGCCGCCGGCCTGCTGCGCGGTGATCACCCAGTCGAAGTGACGCCCAGCCGCCGGTTCGACGCGCGAACAGGTCGTCGTCGCAGTTCGTGATCGGCGCGAGCCGGAAGCGCTCGTGCAGCCGCGCCAGCGCCTCGGCCGAGTCCGCGAACGCCGGCCAGTCGCCCACCGAGCCGCCGAACGCCTCCACCTCGGCCGGCGGTCGGCTCGAACCCGAGGTCGCGCGCGACCCCTTCGAGCGCCCGCGCCGAGCACCTCGCGGTAGCGCAGGTACGGCCCGGCCTCCAGCGCGCCTCGTGGCCGGCGTAGCCTCGAGCAGCTCGTCGTCGGCGACGCTCACGCCGTGCGCTCCGAGCACCGGCCGCAAGGCCGCAAGCAGCCCCGTCTCCCAGTCGATCAGGGTGCCGTAGCAGTCGAACGTGAGGACGTCGAAGGCGCCGAAGTCGACGGGGGCGGTCACGACGGGCGTCTTTCTACCACGAAGAAGCCCCGCCGGAGCGGGGCTTTCGGAACTCCCTGGGGACTCGCTCCGCGATGGCCATCGGTGCCCCAGCCACCGCTCAGTCGGCCTAAGTGGTGGAGAAACCCAGCCCCGAACGTCCATCAAATCGCCGCACGCCCGCTGTATCGGAAGAGATCCAGTGGAGGAAGACAAACGCAGCCCACCCACTGCTCAGTGTTTCCCGCCAGTGAAGCACTTCCCTTCCTCGCATGAGGATCGCATCGCCTAGCTCCATTGGGTACGCGGCTTCCTTGCCAAAAATGTCCCGGCATGTAGCGGCCACCTTGCGCCCGCTTGCATCCCGCCGAGCGAGAGCGAGAGTGTGTACTCACATAACTCGCGATCAACGTGTGGAGCGAGTCGCGAGCCCGCCACGTAGACCCGAAGATACGCGTAGCTAGGTTCGATTCGCACCGGGGGCGAGAGGAAGAGCCTCGAGGTCAATACGTCGAAGAGTCCCTCAGCCAATGGGTCGCCATAGCTAGCATACGCATCTGCTCTGCCCTTCTCGTGAGGCAGGCTCCCGTTGGCTAGGCGAAGGCTCACGTACCGCTGCAGCAAGTGGAGAGCATCGCCCTGAATGATCCCAGGCAGAAAGCCGATGCCTTCCGGTAGGACGTTTGTCGTCAACGGAACTGGGCCCGCAGATCCAAGAGACAAGACTGAGGCGTCGCCCGCGAGTCACAGGCGTTAGACGATGCGGCAGGTATGCGGGGAAAACAACCGCTGACCCGGTTCAAGACTTACCGACACTGGATCCGAGCCGAGCCGAACTGAAGCACACCGCCTTCGTCAGCTTGATCGATCTCTATTGCAACAGAGATCTTTCTCGTACCCGATTTCCCTGGGCCTAAGTCGAGGTGCCAGTCGAACGCGCCCAGTTCGGTCTCGTCGTAGGTGCTCAGCTGCAGCGCCTTGTGTGGGCCGGACAGTTCAAAGCCCCAGCCCGCCACCCTGCTGGCGGCGTGTGCGAGAGAGAAGACCCTGGAGAAGAGCCAATCGGTCTGATCGGACATGTTGAGCCACGCCACGCGAGAGCGCCGAAGACTCGGGCGAAGTTGCCCTCCCCCGACCAGACCAGGACCCGTTAAGTCCGCGAGCTGGGCCGCTAGCTCGCGAACTTGCGTGCGTTCACCGCCCGACAAGCCTCCGGACCCCGGGGGAAAGACCAAATGCTGGTCTAGCACCGCCGAGCAGGTCTTGAGGATGGGATCATTGAGCAGCCGACACCTAAGAGCTGAGCGCGATGCTGGTCCCGTACCCGACCTCTAGTTGGGGAGCCTTCAGGTGAACTGGGTTGACCCATCGGAGATGTCTCCGTTGAGGGGCTGTCAGGCGCGTCGTACGGGTCACTCCCAGGGCTGCTGCTAACGACCGGAGCGTATGACTCGACATCGTCGTCGAGCGGGACAGACACCACATCGGCGCTGGCAATGCTTCCTTCATCTGCGGACACGATCTGTCTCCAGTCAGTCGGAGCGAGTGGTCAGTCGCGAGCCTATCGCACGCTCGCCCGAGCCGAGAGAGAGGCGCAGGCTGCGCCTCAGAACCCCGCGGACCCAAGCCACGACAGCGTCCAGTCATCGGACTGCTGCTCGATATACAGCTGATCTAGAGTCAGCCTCAGCACCTCCACCGGAACCGGCAGCTCCAGCAACTCGACGGGTGACTGACCAGCTCCTGTGAAAAGCCGTCGACGCGTCGTGTACAAGGCATTGGCTGCGGCTGGGCCGGGCTTCGGCTTGAATGGCCACCAACACAGCAACGCCAACGCAAACTCGATGTCCATCGGAAGGGCGTTGCGTTCGAGCAAGCGGGCTCTCTTAAGTCCCAGGCTGGCCGATCCCGCAAGAACGTCTTGAAGATTCTCCCCCTCCTGAAGCTCCGGTTCGATAAGACGCGCGAATTGCGGCCAGAGATTGTTCGCAGGGACACCGAACCCACCAAACCCGCGTGTACCCTCCATTGGTCCTCCTAGATCAACGTGTCAACCAACCCGAACATACCCCACATCAGGCGTACTACTCCCACGGCGAGGAACAACAACTGAAGCCCGAATACCGCTCCTGCGCCCCGACTCCTGAGAATGTTCTCGTGGTAGCCGCGGACGCCCGCGAAATACACGAGGCAGAGTCCGAGCAGAAGAGAGATCAGTAGCCATACGTTGGCAACAAAGAAGTCCACGAGAACCGTGGAAGGTAGGTCGAGCTTGTCGCTGGCAGTTAGGCCAATCGTCAGGATCGATAGAGGTATGAGTATGCCGGCCACGGTAATACCGGCTGTTGCCGCCGCGCGTAGCCCCCCTTGGGCCTGATCCCAGTACTTGTCGTCGTCGGACGTGAACCTGTCGGAACTGGGCCAGGCCAGCACGTGGATGAAGCCGAAGCCAGCCAGTAGCGCAACGTCGATCAGCAGCTGCCATCGATCGGGCGATCGCGCAGAGGAGGCTGGTGGCGAAAGTCAACCGTTACCGGGGTCCCATTGATGCTCCCCGAGGTTCTACGCTATCCATCCTTGCGTTGCAACAGACATGCGTGCGGCGGGGTCTCGGGTGAGTTGAGACTGGCGGGGGTCTGGCGGTGCTGCGAGTCTGGGCGCTCCGTGCGGCCTCGCGCGTTACCGATCGGCTCTGCTACGAGCCGAAGCAGGAGCCCGCCAGAGACGAACCTCCGTCGGGCTCGCATGCTCGCGCCACACCTTGGGCGCTCAGACGCCGAGGACCAGCGACCGCGTGACGCTCCTGAGCCGGATGGTGGTCAGTTGTTCAGAGCGAATGCAGGCGTGAGCTCGCCGATCATCGCACCGAAGGTGTCCTCGACAGCTGGAAGCCGGACATGGTGGTCCGGGGCTTGCGGGTCTCCGTGCAGCCAGGTGGCAAGGTCGCGGTGGCGGTAGGCGCCTGACGCCTTGCGTGCGAGGAGCTCGGCCAAGTTGCTCCCATGGTGCGCGAGAGCAAGTAGTTGTTCGTACTCTCCAGGGTCGAGCACCTGAAGCGGTTGAACGCGTTCGTCGCTGAGCGAGTTGCATTTCTCGGCGTCTCGCGCATGGTCCAGATAGGCCCAGAGGCGGCTGGTCTGCCACAGACGGCCGGCGGCCACCACCACGGGGAAGATCCGCCTTACCGTAGACATGTCCACGTCGGGCAAGGTGGCGTCGTTGGCGAGTATCGCGCCGACCGACACGCCAAGCTGGTTGATCTTCTTTACGAGCAGCTTTGTCAGCTCGGTCGACGCGTCGAGGGGATCGCCCGTCACCAGCGGCTCGGCGCCGACGCGCCGAGCGTTAACCTCGAACAAGACCAAGTCTTCACCAATGAGAATCGCCACATCACTGGTCTTTTGGCCACCGCCTTTGCCGTACCGCTGTTCCCCCAAAATGATCGCGGGTGCCGGAACTGCGTCCCTCGCGAGCCGAAGGCAGTACTCCTCAAAGACCTGACCGGCGAACGCGGTGTAGCGCTGCACGTGATCCACGCGGTTGCCGGCCCTGCCTCTGTCCTCGGCTTGCGCGACGCGCATGGCGCGATAATGGAACCCCTCGCTGAGCCAATTTACGATCCATGGGCGCCCGAGCAGCACTAGCCCCGCGTCGTGTTCGAGGCGAAGGAAGGGCCACCTATTAAACGGCCGTAGTTCCCAGATGAACCGTTTCCCGTCCGCCTTGAGCTCAGCGAACTCCGCTTGAAGGCTCGGCCGGTCTGCTGAAATCGTGGACAGGGCTGGGGCCGCTGTTTGGGTAAGCCCCGTTTTGTGCAACAGCTCAGTGACCGCCGCGCTTGGGACGTGAGGGTGCTCGCTCGGATCCCAGGCATTGGTGAGACTGCTTAGCGCGAACCCCAGAATCCACTGTTCACGAGCAGTCAGGCCGCTGCGCTCGATCCAATCTTTGACTGGTTCGAAGTCCGCAGAGCGGGTTAGACCCGGGTCCTCGGTAGCCAGCCGGAAGAGGTGGTGCGCGCGCGCCATCTCCTCCATCCAGCTTGGCCGTGCGTAGTAGCTGCCAACCTGCAGCTCATATGCTAGGAGTTCGTCTGCGGCCCCGCCGACCGACAAGTCCAACGAGCGCTCAACGACCGAATTGGACGCCACGACGGCCTCCATGAGCGCGAGGCGCTCCTCGGGAACGAGCTCGTGGCTTATCGGCGCGTCAAGAGCTTCATCGACTAGGACATGCATGAGCGTGTAGAGCGACTGCGGACCAAAGATGTGAGCGGTGGGGTCCTGGTCAATTACCTGGCGATAGCGCTGGACAAGCAGACTCCGACCAAAGAAACCTTCCGCGATCGCGACTTGTCGGTCTGGCCGATTCATCGTGTTTTCGACGCGACCGGCCAAGGTAGACAGCAGCGACACGCACGGCTCAAACGGAAGCCTCGAGACGATCGCCCTAAGGCCATCTAAATCGGTCGGTTCGAGACCCAGCTGTTCCTCGACGATGAGTACACCGACCTGATCCAGCTCACTCGGACCTGCGCTTCTGAATTGCAGCGACGGTCGCCAGCCGGTGCTCGAGCCCTGCCCTTCCTGTCGCGCGGATGTGAGGAGGGGTGACCGTTTCGCACGGCGCTTGCGCGCCCACGCCTTCTTGTTGCGATTGCGCTTCTCGCTCACCACCGGGTCCGTGCGGTCCGCGGTGACCTTCTAAGCTGCCGGACAGCCACCACCGTCAACGTGGGCGCTCCCGGGCTGGGTCGGTCCAGCGAGGCGAGAACTGCCGCCGGCATTCGAGTCCGTGCGCAGTCGTCCCGGGCGTACGGGCCACTGACGTCGGTACCCCCTGACGGGGCACTAACACGATTCGGTGCACAGGAGGCGATTGAGTCGGACGACCGTTACTACTCGGTTCGAGCTCTAGGTCTCTAGCCGCAGCCCGTGTTGTTCCCGCAGCTCGAGCACGTGTAGCAAGAGCCCGTGCGCTGCATCATGCCGCCGCACTGGGCGCACGCCGGGCCCAGGTCGAGGCCCTGCAGAGCGGCCGGGATCGTCGGCGGCTCGTCGGTGAACGCCGCGGCCGCGGGCTGTGCGGTGGTCACGCCACCGTTGCCGCCGTTCGCGTGTCCGTTGCCCGACCCGTTCGACGGGCCCTCGTCGTCCTCGTCGGCGGGCGGTCCCGCCGTGTCGCCGCGCATCAGCGCCTCCTGTGCGGCCTTCCGCGACCGCACCTCGGAGGTGAGGATGCCGAGCTCCTCGTGGATGTCGGCATCGAGGAAGCGAGAGGCCAGCCAGCGCATGATGTAGTCGGGCATCGACTTGGCGAACGGGATCTCGGGGTTGCCGGTGATCCCCTCCGGGTCGAAGCGCATGTAGCTGAACTTGCGCACCAGCGTCTCGAGCGGCACGCCGTACTGGAGCGCGATCGAGATCGACGTGGCGAACGCGTTCATCATGCCGCGCAGCGTCGAGCCTTCCTTGCCGATGTCGGTCAGGAAGATCTCCCCGACCGAGCCGTCGTCGTACATGCCGGCGGTGATGTAGCCCTCGTGTCCGGCGATCGAGAACTTGTGCGTGAGCGACTGGCGCTCGCGCGGCATCCGGCGGCGGGTGGGCTTGGCCTCCACGACCGGGGCCGGCTCCTCGACCTCCTTCTTCGACTCGGTGCGCAGCGCCTGAGCCGTCTTCGAGCCGTCGCGGTAGATCGCGAGTGCCTTCAGCCCGAGCTTCCAGCCCTCGAGGTAGACCTCGGCCACGTCCTCGACGGTGACCGACTCCGGCAGGTTGACCGTCTTCGAGATCGCGCCCGAGAGGAACGGCTGAGCCGCGGCCATCATCTTCACGTGGCCCATGGCCGAGATGGCGCGCTCGCCGACGGCCACGTCGAACACCGACATGTGCTCCTCGAGCAGCCCGGGAGCGCCGACGATCGTGCCGTGCTCGGCGAGGTAGGCCTCGATCTGGTCGACCTGCTGGTCGGAGTACCCGAGGGTGCGCAGCGCCGGCGGAACGGTGCGGTTGACGATCGTCATCTGACCGCCGCCCACCAGCTCCTTGAACTTGACGAGCGAGAAGTCGGGCTCGATGCCGGTGGTGTCGCAGTCCATCAGGAACGAGATCGTTCCGGTGGGCGCGAGCACCGTGGCCTGCGCGTTGCGGTAACCGTGGCGCTCGCCGGCGTCCACCGCATCGTCCCAGGCCCGCTGCGCCGCCTCGACGAGGTCGGCGTCGTTGGCCAGCTGGCCGTCGAGCTCGTACGCGGCGTCGCGGTGCTTGCGCATCACGCGGTTGTGCGCGTCGCGGTTCTCCTCGTAGTGCTCGTAGGGCCCGAGCGCGCCGGCCACCTCGGCCGACGTGCCGTACGCGCGGCCCGTCATCAGCGCCGTGATGGCGCCGCAGACCTCGCGGCCCTCGTCCGAGTCGTAGGCCAGCCCGTTGGCCATCAGGAGCGCGCCGAGGTTGGCGTAGCCCAGGCCGAGCTGGCGGAACGCGCGAGCGTTGCGGCCGATCTGCTCGGTGGGGTAGCTCGAGGGCGAGACCACGATCTCCTGCGCGAGGATCACCACGTCCACCGCGTGCTCGAACGCGCTCACGTCGAAGGTGCCGTCCTCGCGGCGGAACTTCAGGAGGTTGAGCGACGCCAGGTTGCAGGCCGAGTCGTCGACGTGCATGTACTCGCTGCACGGGTTGGACGCGTTGATGCGGCCCGAGTTCGGGCAGGTGTGCCAATCGTTGATCGTGGTGTCGTACTGGACGCCCGGATCGGCGCAGCGCCAAGCGGCGTCGGCGATCTGCTCGAGCACGTCGCGCGCGGGAAGGCGCTCGACCACCGAGCCGTCGAGACGGGCCGTGAGCTCCCAGTCCTCGCTCTGCTCGGCGCGCTCCATGAACTCGTCGCTCACGCGCACCGAGTTGTTGGCGTTCTGGTACTGGATCGAGGCGAAGCTCTCGGAGTCGAGCCGCATGTCGAAGCCGGCGTCGCGCAGCGCCATCGCCTTCTCCTCCTCGCGCGCCTTGCACCAGATGAAGTCGAGGACGTCGGGGTGGTCCACGTCGAGCACGACCATCTTGGCCGCGCGGCGCGTCTTGCCGCCCGACTTGATCGTGCCGGCCCAGGCGTCGGCGCCGCGCATGAAGGAGACCGGTCCGCTGGCGGTGCCGCCCTTGGAGAGGTGCTCCTTCGACCCGCGGATGTTCGACAGGTTGATGCCCGACCCCGAGCCGCCGCGGAAGATCATGCCCTCGCGGGTGTTCCAGTCGAGGATCGACTCGATCGTGTCCTCGACGCTGAGGATGAAGCAGGCCGAGCACTGCGGGCTCTCCTCGAATCCCACGTTGAACCAGACCGGCGAGTTGAATGCCGCCATCTGGTGGAGCAGGATGTGGGTGAGCTCGTCCTCGAAGGCCTGCGCGTCGTCGTCGGTCGCGAAGTAGCCGCCCTCGCGGCCCCACGTGGCGATCGTGCCCGCCACGCGCCCGATCATCTGCTTGACCGAGGACTCGCGCTCGGGCGAGCCGACCCGTCCGCGGAAGTACTTCTGGGCCACGATGTTCGTGGAGTTCTGCGACCAGGAGAGGGGGAACTCCACGCCGCGCTGTTCGAAGGCGGGGTTCGCGGGATCGCCGATCAGGGCGTCGCGAATCTCCCACTCAACGCTGTCGAAGGGATGCGTCCCAGCCTCGGTAAAACGGCGTGGGACGGTGACGCCGGCATCGGCTGCGGCGATGCTTGGTGCGGTGGCGTCACGGCTGTCTGACATGTCTTCTCCTCGTCTCAGGGGTTAGGCCGTCGGCCTCAAGGGGGAACGACCGATGCTGCTCCCCGGCTCGGACGGAACGGGCGGGTCCTCATCGGCCCCGTCGAGGGCCAGTTGATCGGCGCTCGGGAGGGGTTCCTCCCTGAAGCGCCGGACCACCGCGTCGAGCTCGTCGAGGTCGGCGAGATTGCGGTAAACGGAGGCGAACTGGATCGCCGCCACGGGGTCGATCAGGGCGAGCCCGCGCTCGGCGAGGTCCCCGATCTGGTCGGCCCGGACCACCGGGCCGGCGCGCCTGGCGGCCGACGCGATCGACTCCACCAGCTCCTCGAGCTGGGCCTCGGTCACGGGGCGCTTGCCCGCCGCCCTGGCGAGCCCGCCGAGGAGCTTCTGCCGGTCGAAGCGCTCGGTGCTTCCGTCGCGCTTGCGCACGGACACCGCAGGCCCCTCCACGCGCTCGTAGGTGGTGAAGCGGTTGCCGCAGCCCTCGCACTCGCGGCGGCGGCGCACCGAGTCGCCCGGCTCGGTCAACCGGGAGTCCACGACACGCGTGGATTCGAAGGAGCAGAACGGGCAGAGCACACCTGCATTCTACTACCTGTAGGGCCTCGCTCCTGCCCGAACCCCTACATATTGTGGAAAGAGCGGGGTGTTTCTTGTCGCCCGTCCCTTGAGTGCGCCGCTCCGGAGACCGATACGTATCACATCCCCGCCGAAGCCACCCACTGACACGCCTCCGACAAAGGCTGGACGATCCCGCGCAGAGGCTGGTGGCGATGATCGCCGCGATCATCGTCCTGCTCGCGGTGGCGGTCGGCATAACGGTATGGCGCTATGGAGTGGCCGGCGACGCCTACGACCGGGCATTGCAGGAGAGCGGGGTGGTGGTCGCTTCCGAACAGGCGCGCACGGCGCTGGCGCGAGCGGGCGGCCTCGTGGATGCCTATGGCGGCGACAAGGACCCCGAGGACCTCTCGAACCTCGAGCAGGCCAACAGGGAGTTGCGTGACGCGATCGCCGTGCTGCGCAGCTCCGCCGCCGGGGACGAAGAAGAGCTTGCGGAGGTGAAGAAGTTCGAGGACGGCGTGCGCCGACTCGACGTGCAGTTCGAAAGCGACGTGCTGCCGGTGGCCGGCACGGCAGACTTCGACGCGGGCGTGAAGCCGCACGCCGCGACCCTCGAAAAGGTCTCCGCTCAACTCGCCGACTACGCCGGCGAGGAGCAGGAGGAGGCGAACGCCTTGGCGGCCTCGGCCCGCCGGGACGCCGACCGTGCCCTGAAGATCGCCCTCGGAGCCGGGGGCCTGGCCGCGCTGCTGGCGATCCTCGTCGCGCTCTACTCGAGCGGGCTCGTGCGCCGCCTCTTCGCCCGGATCGATGCGCAGGTCGACCAGATCGGTACCCAGATGGAGCAGATCGAGCGCATTCGCTCGACCGCCAACGAGCTTGCGGTGGCCGCCGGCGAGATGCGCACCGCGGCGGGCGAGGCCGCTTCCGCCACCACGGAGCAGTCGGCCGCGATCGCCCAGGTGGCCGCCACTATCGAGGAACTCAACGCCACGGCCGGCTCGATCGCGGACAACACTCGCGCCGGCAGTACCGCCGCCGAGCAGACCGGCGACACGATGCGGAACATGCAGGATCAGGTGAGCGCCATCTCGGAGCGATCGCTCTCCCTCGGTGAGCGCTCGCAGAAGATCGGAGAGGTGGTCGAGCTGATCAACGGCATCGCCGAGCAGACCAACCTGCTCGCGCTCAACGCCGCGATCGAGGCCGCCCGGGCGGGCGACGCCGGCCGGGGGTTCGCCGTCGTGGCGAGCGAGGTGCGGAAGCTCGCCGAGCGCAGCATCCGCTCCACCGAGTCGATCGGCGAGATCATCGCCGGGGTCCAGGACGAGACCAACGCCACGATCATGGCCACGGAGCAGGGGGCGAAGCAGGCGCGCGAGGTCGGCGAGCTGATGCGCTCCACCGTGGACGTGCTCGACGAGAGCCTCAGGGCCACGGACCAGCAGAAGGAGGCGGCCGAGCAGGTGTCGGTCGCGATGATCGAGATCCGCACCGCGGCCGAGCAGCTGGCCAGCGAGGAGCAGGAGCGCGCCGGCACCGCCCGGCGCGTGGACAAGCTCGTGGACGACCTCGAGCACAAGCTGGCCGAGTTCTCCGGGATGACCGGCAACGGCGCCGGTAACGGGTCCGGCCACGGAGCATGAGCCGGCTGCACGTCCGGGTGACGGTGGCCGGTGAGGCCCATGCGCTTCCCGTGGATGACGTGCTCGAGGTGTCTGAGATGGGTGAGCTGACGCCGCTGCCCGGCGCGTCGCCCGCGATCGTGGGAGTACGCAACCTGCGCGGCCAGGTGGTGCCGGTGGTGGACCTCGCGGAGGTGCTCGGACTCGTGGGTGCGCCCCCTCCCGGGCGCCTGGTGATCGTCGAGAGAGCCGAGCGCAAGGCCGGCCTGGCGGTGGACGGCGTGGGCGGGGTGGAGGAGCTGCCGGCGGCCTCCGAGGAGACCGACTCGCCGCACCTTGCCGGAGCGTTGCTGTCGGGCGGAGCGCTCGTGGGCGTTCTGGATGTGGGCTCCGTGCTCGACACGGTGGCCGGAACGCCGGCGAGGTGACCGGTCCCGACGCTGAGCTGCTCGAGGTATTCCACGACGAGGCGGTCGAGCGCCTCGATCGCATGGTCGAGACGCTGCTGGCCCTCGAGGCGGGACGCGCCGCGGAGGACGCGGTGGACTCGCTCTTCCGCGACGCCCACTCCATCAAGGGCAGCGCCGGCATGGTGGGTCACGAGGAGGTGGCCACGATCGCCCGCGGGATGGAGGACGCTCTCGAGGACGCGCGCGCCAAGGGCACCTTCTCTACCGAGCTGGTCGATCCGATGCTGCGCTCCACGGATGCGCTCCGCAAGGCGCTTGACGGCGAGGGTGGCCTGACGAGCGCGGCGCTCGAGGAGCTCTCGGCGGCGATCTCCGAAAAGCGTCCGGGCCCGACGGCGGCCGTCTCCAAGCCGGCCGAGCGCCCTTCGATGCGCATCTCGGCGGACAAGGTGGACCGCCTGATGGACGCGGTGGGAGAGACGGTCCTGCAGAACCGGCGGATCGATCGCCTGCTGGCCGACGAGCCGCAGGGAGAGCGCGACCGCGAGCGAGTGGAGGGCGAGCTGGGCCGAGGCGAGGTCATGCTGGACGAGCTGCAGGACTCGGTGATCCAGCTGCGGACACTGCCGCTTAGCTCGATCACCACCCCGTACCCGAGGGCGCTGCGCGACCTGGCCGCCGACGGTGGCAAGCAGGTCGAGCTCGAGATCACCGGCGCCGACACGCAGCTCGATCGCGTGATCCTCGACGGGATCTCCCAGTCGATCACCCACCTCCTGCGCAACGCGGTGGCGCACGGGATCGAACTGCCCGAGGAACGGGAGCGGGCGGGCAAGCCGGTATGTGGCCGGGTGGAGCTGCGCGGGGACCAGCGCGGCAGCCTGGTGGCGATCGAGGTGATCGACGACGGACGCGGCGTGGCAGCGGAGCTCCTGGGCCAAGACGGAGGCGCCCTCGCCGACACCCTTGCCGACGCCGGCTTCTCGACCGCCGACGAGATCACGGACGTGTCGGGGCGAGGGGTCGGCCTGGACGCGGTGAAGGCCCGCGTCGAATCTCACGGCGGCAGCCTGGAGGTGCACAGCCGCCCGGGGGAAGGCACGACCGTGACCATGCTGCTGCCGCTTACCCTCGCGCTGCTGCGCGTGCTGGTGGTCGAGCGCGGCGGCCAGCGCTTCGGGGTGCCGCTGACCAGCGTCGAAGAGGTGGTCACAGTCGCCGAGACCATGTCGCTCGCCGGCCGCGAGGCGATCGAGCTCCATGGGCGCTCGGTTTCGCTCGCGGACCTCGGCGAGGTCATCGGGGCGGACGTGCCGGACCTGCGGTCGCGGTCGCAGGCCATGATCGTCACCTCGTCGGGACGTCGGGCCGGGCTGCTGTCCGACCGGATCGTCGAGGAGCAGGAGGTCGTGGTCAAGAGCCTCGGCCCGCTGCTCGCCGGCCTGGGTGGCTACCTGGGCGCGGCGATCATGGCCGACGGCGGCATCGCGCTGATCCTCGACCCGGCGTCCTTGACGAGGCGGCTCCCGCTGGGGCGTCTCGGCCGGAAGTCGGTCGCGCAGGCTGCCCCCCAGAAGGTGCTGGTGGTGGACGACCAGTTCACCGTGCGCGAGCTTCAGCGGAGCATTCTCGAGGCCGCGGGCTACCGCGTGGAGACCGCCCGCGACGGCCGCGAGGCGCTGGGGAGGGTCAAGCGCGAGCCGGATATCGCGCTCGTTCTCACCGACGTGGAGATGCCGGATATGGACGGCATCGAGCTGTTGCGCTCGATCCGGGAGGGCGGGGACCACCCGTCGCTGCCGGTCGTGGTGGTCACCTCGCGCACCGGAGAGGAGCACCGCAGGCGCGGCCTTGATGCCGGAGCAGACGCCTACATCGTGAAGGACGAGTTCAACCAGCAGGCCCTGCTCGAGACGATTGGGGGTCTCCTCGATCGATGAGCTCCCAGACCCTCACTCGCGTGCTCGTGTGTGATCGCTCGGCTGCCTATGCCGAGTCGCTGGCCGCGTTCCTGGGCGCCACGGGAGAGCTCGAGGTGGTGGGCGTGTGCGCCACCGCGGAGGAGGCGTTGCGCGCGTTGCCCCGGCTCGGGCCCGACCTGCTGACGATCGACCTGGACCTGCCGGGCATCGGGAGCGAGCGCGCGATCGAGGAGATCATGCGATCCCACCCGCTGCCGATCCTCGCGCTGGGCGGCGACGTGAGCCGTGGCTCCGGACGATTAGAGACGGCGCTGGCGGCGGGCGCGCGCGACGCGCTCCCGAAATCCCAAATCAGGCTTCGTGATCCCCGCGGGCCGGCGGCGGTGGCTCTTCGCCACAGGCTGAGGCGCCTCGCAGCCGACCGGGTGGCGCGCCACACCGAGGTGCCTCCCGGCAATGCCACCGTGGTAGCGGTCTGCGCCTCGACCGGGGGGCCGCGGGCGCTCGAGACGGTCTTCACGGAGCTGCCGGCCGACTTCCCGCTCCCCATCCTGGTGGTACAGCACATGGGTCGCGGCTTCATGGACGGCCTGTTGAGCTGGCTCGACGCCCGAGCGCCCCTGCCCGTGGGTGTTGCGCAGCACCGGCAGCCGGCGGGGCCGGGCATCTGGTTTCCCCCCGAGGATTCTCATCTGCTCCTGGAACCCTCGATGACGCTGGCGTTGGATCGAGACACGGTCGTGGGCCCGCATCGACCCTCGGCTGACGTCCTGTTCGAGAGCGTGGCCGCCTCGGCCGCCGCTGGCGCGGTCGGCGTTGTGCTCACGGGCATGGGCCACGACGGCGCCAAGGGCGTTGCCGCGATCCGCCGGCAGGGCGGGCGGGCGATCGCCCAGGACCAGGAGAGCTCAGCGGTGTTCGGCATGCCGCGGGCCGCCGTCGAGGCCGGTGCCCAGACCGTGCTCCCGGTCGCGAGCATCGCCGGGATGCTGCGCCGGCTCGCGAAAGCGACGGTGCCCGCATGAGCGCGGCTCTCGAGAAGCTGGCGGGGCAGATCCGCCGGCAGACCGGGATCTCGATCAAGGCCGGCCAGCTGCCATCGCTCGCGGCGGCGGTACGGAGAGCCGACCCGTCGATGGACGCCGCCGGCTTCCTCGAGGGCGGCCCCGCCTCGGACTCGCTGCGCGGCCGTCTGATCGACGAGGTGACGGTCAACGAAACGTTCTTCTTCCGCCAGCGACGCGAGCTGGACGCCATCGACTGGCGAGCGCTCCATCAGGCCGCCCGCGCTGCCGGATCCGAGACCGTGCGGGTCTGGGTCGGTGCGTGTGCCACGGGCGAGGAGGCGTACACGCTGGCACTCCTGGCCAGCCAGGCGTTCGCGCCGTTGGCGCCGCCGGTGGCCATCCTCGGCACGGACATATCCGCGGCCGCCCTGGACCAGGCCCGCCGCGGCCGCTATGGCCGCCGGGCCCTTCGCACCCTCGACCCTGAGATACGGGAGCGCTACTTCGTTCCCGTGGAGGGCGGTGTGACCGTCGGGGATTCGCTGTGCAAGCTGGTCGAGTTCAAACGGCACAACCTCGTTCTCGACCCGGCGCCCACCTTCGGCGGCCGGCCGTTCGACCTGATCTCTTGTCGCAACGTCCTGATCTACTTCGACGCCGATGCGGTCGAGCGTGTGATCGACGCGCTCGAGCTCGCCCTGGCGCCCCACGGGACACTCGTGCTCGGCGCTGCGGACCGGCTGTGCGGCCAGACACGCCGCCTGGCTCGTCTGGACGGCTCGGCGGAGACGGATGGCAGGGCCCGAGATCCGGCTCGGCCGCTTCGCCGCCCGCTCGGACGCGACCACCAGCCCCAGGAGGGCCTCGGGGTGGCCCTGCGGTCCGCGAGCGCGGGCGACCTGGACGCGGCGCTGTCCGCCACCGAGCGAATGCTGCACGACAATCCACTCGACGCCGACGCGCACTTCGTACGGGGGCTCACCGAGCTCGGCGGTGGAGATGCCGAGTCCGCCGTGGCGTCGCTCAGACGTGCCCTGTACGTGGATCCCACGTTCGGGCTCGCCGCGTTCAAGCTCGGCCGCGCTCACGAGGAGCTGGGCGATCGCGCCGCGGCCATGCGGGCTTATGAGCAGGCGCTGCGCACGCTCCGGCCGGTGAACGAGCGGCACGCGCTGATCCTCGACAAGGTGGACCTCGGCGACGTGGCCGGCGCCTGCGCGATCCGGCTCGAGGCGCTCGGCCGGCCATGAAGATCCTGATCGCCGACGACTCGCCGACGCCGCGGCTGATGCTCAGGCGCGAGCTCGAGAGCCTCGGGCACGAATGCGTCGTGGCCGAGGACGGCGTCCAGGGCTGGGAGATGTTCCAGAGCTCCGCGCCGGATGTGGTGATCAGCGATTGGATGATGCCCGGCCTGGATGGCGACGAGCTCTGCCGCCGGGTGCGCTCCGACCCGGGCGGGCACTACGCCTACTTTATCCTGGTCACCTCACTCGACGACCGCCGTCACATGATCGCCGGAATGGAGGCGGGCGCCGACGACTACCTGACCAAGCCCTACGACCCCGAGGCGCTCGCGACGCGGCTGATCGCCGCCGCGCGCGTCACGGCCCTCCACCGCCGGCTCGCGGGCCAGCAGGCGGAGCTCGAGCGCCTAAACGCCATGCTGCGCGTGGACTCACGGCGCGATCACCTCACCGGTCTGGGCAACCGCCTCCGCCAGGACGAGGACCTGGCCGTGCTCGCCAATCGCGCCGAGCGCTACGGCCACGGCTTCTCGGTGGCTCTATTCGACGTGGACCGCTTCAAGGCCTACAACGACAGCGCGGGGCATCCCGCGGGAGACCAGGTCCTCCGATCGGTGGCCGCTGCCCTCGCCCAGCACTGCAGACGCGGCGACAGCGTGTACCGCTACGGGGGCGAGGAGCTGCTGATGGTCCTCCCCGAGCAGGACCTCGAGGAGGCCACGCACGCCGCCGAGCGCGGGCGCCGCGAGGTCGAGGCCCTGGCGATCGCGCACCCCGGCATCGGACCGCCGCCGAGCGTGGTCACCATCAGCGGAGGCGTGGCGTCCTACCGCGCCGAGGACGGCGGCGACGTCGGCAAGCTCCTGAAACGCGCGGACGAGGTGCTCTACAGAGCAAAGAACGGCGGACGCAACCGAATCGAGGCGGCCGCGCCGTTGAGAACCGTCAGCGCAGGGAGCCGAGCGTCTGCTCGAGCCCCTCGTTGATGCCGACCTTCGATTCCCAGCCGAGAACCTCACGCGCGCGCGAGGCGTCGAGGGCGATGTGGCGCACCTCGCCGGTGCGCTCGGGCTGGAAGTCGGGCGTGAAGCCGTTCGGGGCGTGCGGAGCCAGGGCCTCGACGATGTCGATCACGGAGATCTGCTCGCCTCGGCCGATGTTGAACGCCCCGCCGGCGTCCGATTCCGCGGCCAGGAGGTTGGCGCTGACGATGTCCCGCACGTGGACGTAGTCGCGCGTCTGGAGCCCGTCGCCGAACACGACCGGCCGGCCGCCGTCGAGCACCCGCCCGCAGAAGATCGCGATCACGCCGGCCTCGCCGAGCGGATCCTGGCGAGGCCCGTACACGTTGCCGAAGCGCAGGGCGATCGTGGACAGCCCGTGCAGCCTGGTGAAGAGCCCGCAGTAGTTCTCGGCGCAGAACTTCGAGAGGCCGTAGGGCGCCTCCGGAGCCACCGGATGGTCCTCGGGCGCGGGGATCGTCTGGGCCTCGCCGTAGATGGCGCCGCCGGTCGAGGCGAACACCACCCGGCGCACGCCGTGCTCGCTCGCGGCGCTGAGCACGTTGACGGTCCCGCCCACGTTCACTGCCGAGTCCCAGGCCGGGTCCGCGACCGACTTGCGCACGTCCACCTGCGCCCCCAGATGGAAGATGACCTCAGGCCCGGCCCGTTCCACCAGCGCGCTCACGGCATCCGCGTCGCGGAGGTCGAGCTCGGCCAGCTCGGCTCCACCGGCCAGGGCCTGCTCGAGGTTCTCGCGCCGGCCGGTCGAGACGTTGTCGAGCACGGTCACCTCGTCGCCGCGCTCGACGAGAGCGTCCACGAGGTTCGATCCGATAAAGCCGGCACCGCCGGTTACGAGGGCACGCATGAAGTCGGGCATGGTAGGCGGTCTCCCGCCGACTGACACCGGTGCCCTTGCTACGGTCGCCCGCAATGCGCGGTCTGTTCGTCACCTTCGAGGGAATCGACCGCTCGGGGAAGACCACTCAGGCCCAGCTGCTCGAGCGCGCGCTCGGGGCTGAGGCGCTCGCCGTGCGCGAGCCGGGCGGCACGGAGGTGGGCGAGCGCGTTCGCGATCTGGTGAAGGACGCCCGGATCGAAACCGGCCCTCGGGCCGAGGCGCTGCTCTTCGCCGCCGCCCGAGCGGAGCTGGTGGACGTGGTCATCCGGCCCGCACTCGAGTCTGGGCGGATCGTGATCTCCGACCGCTTCCTCGACAGCTCGCTGGCCTACCAGGGGAGCGCGCGCGGGCTGGGCGTGGAGGAGGTGGAGCGGGTCAACCGCTTCGCGACCGACGGCCTGGTGCCCGACCTGACCTTCCTGCTCGAGCTGGACCCGGCCGAGGCCGCCGGCCGCGCGGGAATGCTCGACCGCTTCGAGCACGAGGGACTCGAGCTTCAGCGCGCCGTGGCGCAGGCCTACGACCGGCTGGCCGGCGCGGATCCGGAGCGCTGGCGGCGGATCGACGGCTCGCGTGGCTCGGACGCCGTGCACGACGAGGTGCTGGCGGCCGTGGAGGCCGCCCGGAGCGGAGCGCGGGCATGAGCGTCGCCACCCTTCCCGGCACCGAGGACCACCCTCAGGCGCGAATGGTGCTCACCGCCGCGCTCGCGGGCTCGCCCTCGCACGCGTACCTGTTCCACGGTCCCGCCGGAACCGGCAAGAGCACCGCGGCGCGCGCCTTCGCGGCCGAGCTGCTGTCGGAGGGCTCCGACGATCCCGAGTCGGTGCGCCACCGGGTGGGTGCCGGCACTCACCCCGACCTCACCTGGGTCCGGCCGAGCGGCGCCCACGTGATGCGAGTGGATGACGTGGAGGGCCCCGTGGTCAGCGCCGCCACCCGCACTCCGTTCGAGGCCTCCCGGCGCGTGTTCGTGCTGGAGCGGGTGGACACCATGAACGACGAGGTGGCCAACCGGCTGCTGAAGACGCTCGAGGAGCCGGCGCACTACGTGCACCTCATTCTTCTCACCGAGTCGCTCGGCCGCGTGCTCGACACCGTGGTCTCTCGGTGCCAGCTGGTGCGCTTCGAGCCGCTGCCCGCCGCACGCATCGCGGCGGCGCTGGAGGCCGAGGGGGTGCCGCCCGAGCGCGCGCTCGCCTGTGCGGGGCTGTCGCTCGGCAACGCCACCCGGGCTCGCTTCCTGGCCTCCCCCGAGGGGCAGGAGCTGCGGGCCGAGGTGGAGGGCTTCGTGGCCGCCGCGCTTCGCGGCGGGGCGCCGGAGCCATGGCGGCCGCTGCTCGAGCGCGCCGAGCGCGCCCGGGGGGCCGCCGAGGAGCGCGCGGCGGAGGAGCGCGCCAGCCGGCTCGAGCTCGAGCCGAAGGGCCGCGATCGCCGGGCGCTCGAGCGCGACATGGAGGACGCCGCCAAGCGCGACGGCCGGCGGGCCCGCACCGGGGTGCTGGCCCTGGCGCTGACGCTGACCGAGCTCGCCTTCCGGGACCTGGTGTGCGTGGCCGAGGGCGCTCCCGAGGCGGTGTTGGCGGTGGACTCGCCGCCCGACCTGGCCGGCGACGCCCGGGCACGCGACTCGCGCCGGCTGCGTGAGGCGGCCGAGCGCTGCGAGCAGACCCGCCAGTCGCTCGAGCTGAACGTGACCGAGGAGCTGGCGCTCTCCGCCCTCGGCTTCCGCCTGGCGGCGCTCACGGGCTCGCCCGGCTAGTACGCCATCCGGGGGGCCGGCCGTCCCCCGAATTATCAGTTGTTCCCGATTGCTCAGGAAGTTAGACTGCAATCGTGGGTTTCGGGCGGGGTCTGATTCTGTGCGTGCTGGCGATGCTGCTTACAGGTGGGGCCGGGGCGGCGAGCGCTCCCGCCGCGACGGTGCCCTCGGGCTTCGAGGACCGGCCGCTCGTCACGGGGCTGACCTACCCGGTGGCGGTCACATGGGCGCCCGATGGGCGCATGTTCGTGGCGGAGCACGCGGGCACGATCCGCGTGGTCACGGCCGCCGGAATGCTCCTGGACGAGCCCCTGCTCGACATCGGCGACCACACCAACCTGATCATCGACCAGGGCATCCTCGGCCTCGCCGCCGACAGCGACTTCGAGAACAACCACTACCTCTGGATCCTCTACGTCCACGAGTCGGATCCGTCCCAGCCGTACGCGAACAAGACGGCGCGCCTGGTGCGAGTGGAAGTCCAGCCCGACAACACACTGGTCAATCCGTCGGATCCCGAGACCGTTGTGCTCGGGAAGGTGAGCACGCCGCCCTGCCCCGCTCCCTCGAACACGAGCGACTGCATCCCCTCCACCTGGACGCATACGATCGGCACGGTCCGCTCGGGGCCGGACGGGACGCTCTGGGTCGGTGCCGGCGACGCCGGCACCCCATTCCTCGCGACCGACGAGCAGAGCTACTCCGGCAAGATCCTGCACGTGGACCGGGAAGGCCGGGGCCTGCCGGACCACCCCTTCTGTCCTGACGACACCGACCTGACCCATGTGTGCACAAAGGTGTACGCAAAGGGCTTCCGGAACCCGTTCCGATTCACGCTGCGCCCGGGGGGAGGGCTCGTGGTGGGCGACGTGGGGGACGAGGCCAGGGACGAGCTCGACCTCGTGACGGCGGGGAAGAGCTACGGATGGCCGTGCTACGAGGGCGGCATTCGGTCACCCCGGTACAGCTCCGACTCGCGCTGCGCCGGACCCGGCGGGGAGTACTCGAAGGAGGGGACCGTTGCGGCTGCGGTGGGGCCGGTGTTCGACTACCCGGTGCCGCCCGATGGCGCCGCGATCGTGGGCGGGCCCACATACGTGGGCGACTCCTTTCCCGAGCAGTACCGCGGCCACGTGTTCTTCGGCGACTACGTGAAGAACATCGTCAGGCAAGGCGAGGTGGACTCCGAGGGCAATCTCGTCGGGGTCACGACCTTTGCCACCGGGTGGCCCGGCGTGGACCTGGAGGAAGCTCCATGGGGAGACCTCGTGTACGCGGATCTGCTGGGCGGGCAGATCCGGGCGATCAGCTACGTGCCCGACAACCGCTCGCCGGTCGCCGAGGTGGAGGCCACGCCCACGTTCGGCGAGCTGCCGCTCGAGGTGCAGTTCTCGAGCGCAGGCACCGGTGATCCCGACGGCGACGAGCTGCTCTACGAGTGGACCTTCGGCGACGGGTCCACGTCCTCCGAGCTCAATCCCACCCACACCTACGAAGCGGACGGCAAGTACACGGCCGAGCTGACCGTGGGCGACGGGCACGGGCGCAGCGCCACCGACTCGGTGGTCATCTCCGCCGGGAACTCGCCGCCCACCGCATCGATCTCCACGCCCGCCGAAGGATCGACCTTCGACGCCGGCCAGACGGTGGAGCTGCTCGGCTCCGCCACCGATCCGCGCGACGGCGACCTGGGGGATGAGGACCTCAGGTGGACCGTGCTGCTGCACCACGCCAGCCACGTGCATCCCTTCGGCCCGTTCGTGGGATCTGCAGCGAGCTTCCTCGCCACCGACGACCACGACTCCGACTCGTATTACGAGGTCAGGCTCACCGCGACCAACTCGCGAGGCCTGTCCGACACCGCCACCGTCACCGTTCGCCCCAGGACCTCGGCGCTCACCCTGGACGGGGTTCCCTCGGGCGTGCCGGTCACCTACTCGGGCACCAGCTTCCCGGCCCCGGTCACACGCGACGCCGCCGTGGGATTCCACACCCAGGTCTCGGTGCCCGAGCGACACCTGACGGAGAACGGGAAGATCCACGACTTCCTCCTCTGGACCGACGGCGGGTCGAGGAGTCACGACATAGTCATCGGACCCGCGGCCAAGCGGATCGTGGCGGTCTACGGCGAGGACAAGGCCGGTGACCGCCTGGCCACGGCCTCGACCTTCCATACCGGCGTCGAGCCGTGGCGCGCCGTGGACGGGGTGACCGACTCGATGTGGCACTCCGCCGCGATCGACGCGAGCGTCTGGCCGCAGTCGTGGCAGGTCGATCTCGGCTCGAGTCGCACGATCAACTCGATCTGGATCGACTGGGCCGCCGACTACGCCAGCCGCTACCGGGTCGACATCTCGACCGATGGCACGAACTTCACGACCGTCGCCACGGTGATCAACTCGGAGCCGGGCTTGAGGGGAGGCTCCTTCGGCACGCGGACGGCCCGCTACGTCCGGGTGACGGGACTGCAGAACGCCACCTCGGGCGGCATCGGCTTCAGGAACGTGCAGATCTTCGGGCCGGGCGACGCCGCCACCACCGAGGACAAGGCAGCCGGGCGCCCGTCCACCGCCTTCACGTCCCGCGCGGAGAACCAGCCAGGCAGGGCCGTGGACGGCTCGTCGAGCACGCGCTGGCTGTCGCAGCCGTACGGCGCGATGTGGTGGCAGGTGGACCTGGGGCGGATGCGCTCGGTCGATCGCGTGGCGCTCAACTGGGACGAGTCGGCCTGGCCTACCAAGTACGAGATCAGCACGTCGCCCGACGGGACGAACTTCTCCCTGGCGCGCGAGGTGACGATCGCCCACCCCGGCTGGACGGTCGACCCGTTCGCCGCGCGCAAGGCCCGCTACCTGCGCGTGACCTCCACCAAGGCCGCCACGTTCAACGGGGTCGGCCTGTGGGATGCCCGCGTGTTCGGACCGGCCGACTAGAGCGTGGGCTCGGCCACGAGGTAGTAGAAGCAGACGGCCAGCACCGCGGTGGCGAAGCCCCAGAGGACCGCCCAGGCGATTCGCTCGTTCGGCTTCATCTGCGGCCGGGCCAGTCCGAAGATCACGGCCAGCTCGAAGACCACGCACGCGAGCGTGAAGGGCACGACGCCCCAGAGCCCGGTGATCGCCATGACGATGTAGAGCGGCACCTGGGTGCCGGCCGCCGCGCCGCCCGCCGACAGCACGAGCATGAAGTACTCGTTGTAGGCGTCCCGGTAGATCGGGACCCGTGGATCGAGCGCCTGCCGGAAGCGGTTCGCGAATGCTTGGTCGGACATCGCGGGAATCATCCCATCCCGCGCGGCTCGGCGCTCCAAGACGGCCACGGCTTCGCTGCAGGCCGCCACCCTGCACGGCCGCAGCCCTCGCACCACGCGCAGCGGCCTCCCCGCCGCGTCCAGGAAGACGACATCGAGGGCGAAGCGCATCCCGAAGGTGTGGACGGAGCGGCAGCCCGGGATCAGGAGCGCACGGTCGGCCGGCAGGTCGCGCAGGAGCGCCAGCCCGAGCATGCGGGCCCGAGCCGAGCGAGCGACGTGCACCGTCAGTCCGCTCGCGATCACGACCGAATCGAGCCGCTCGAGCCGGGGAGTCACCCGGGGGGAAGCCACGGGTGGCGCGGGACTCGCCCCGTTACCTCAAGGAAACCTGAGGGGGCGTCGATGGGGACAGTTGATGCCTCATACCGCCGCAGCGCCTGCTCCGCCGGCCTCGGTTCCCGGGTTTTCTCTGGACGGCGTACCCGGTGTGAGCATCGTCGTGATCGACGCCCACGAGTGCATCCTGTCGCTCGAGGGCAAGCTGTTCGGCGGTGGCGGGGCGGCGATGGTAGGCCGTCCGGCGGCCGAGGTCATCCCGGCCGTCATCTGGCAGGTGCTCGCGCCGCGCTACGGCGAGGCGCTCAGGGGCACGCCGCAGTCGTTCCCCCACGAGACCGTTGGCGGCTCGGCCTCCTATCGGGTCCAGATCACACCCATCCACTTCGGCGGAGCCGGGGTAACGGCCGTCATGGCCCTCTTCCAGGACGTGACGACGGGCAGGGACGCGGCCGCCGCGCTCGCGGCGAGCGAGGAGCGCATGCGTCATGCCGAGCGGCTGGCCGGGCTCGGAAGCTGGGAGATGGAGGCCGAAACGGGAGCGGCCGACGTTTCGGAGGGCCTGAATGCATTGCTCGGCTTCCCGGCCGCCCCTATCGTCGACGTCCCGGGGTTCCTCGAGTACGTGGTGCCCGAGGATCGCGAGCTCGTGGTCCGGCGCATGACCGAGGACCTCGCGCCCGGCGGCGTGTACGAGTGCGACTTCCGGATCCAGCGCGTGGACGGGGTCGTCCGAGAGGCCTTCGCCCGAGCGCAGGCGGTAGCGCGCGAGGACGGCTCGATCGTGTTGCGCGGTACCACGGTGGACGTGACCGAGCAGAAGGTCGCCGAGCGGGCGCGCGGCGAGTTCGAGGCGATGTTCCGGCAGGGCTTCGACGGCGCCCCCATCGGCATGGCCCTCACCGACCCGAAGAACGGTCGTCTGCTGCGGGTGAACGACGCGATCTGCGAGCTGCTGGGCCGCCCGCGTGAGCAACTGATGGAGCTGACGCTGCTGGAGCTGATCCTGCCGGAGGACCTCCCCGATGCCCTTCGGGTTCGCAAGGCGATCGTGCACGGCGAGGTGGAGACCTTCGAAGCGGAGCTGCGCTACGTGCGGCCCGAGGGCGACACCGTTTGGTGCTCCCTGCACGTGGTGCCGGTCCGCGCCGCCGACGGGCAGATCAGCGCGTTCTTCTGCCAGTCGGTGGACGTGAGCCACCGGAAGGCGCGCGAGGCCAAGCTGGAGCGCGAGGCGGCCGACGCGGTGTGGCTGGGCCGGATCCGCTCGGCTCTGGACGAGGACCTGCTGCTGCTGCTCGGCCAGCCGATCATCGACCTGGCCGGCGGCGAGACCGTTCAGCACGAGCTGCTGATCCGCATGTGCGACCCCGGCGGCGACATGATCGCGCCGGGCCTGTTCCTTCCGGTGGCGGAGCGCTACGGCCTGATCACCGAGATCGACTGCTGGGTGGTGCGCCACGCGGCCGAGCGCGCGGCCCAGGGCATGGCGGTGGGGATCAACCTGTCCGGGGCGTCCATCGGGGATCCCGTGGTGATGAGCGCCATCGAGCGGGCGATCGCCGAGACCGGGGCCGATCCCTCGCTGCTGATGTTCGAGGTCACCGAGACGGCGCTGGTGGACCGGCTCGCGGACGGGCGCGCCTTCGTGGAAGCGCTCAACGCGCTCGGCTGCAGCTGCGCCCTCGACGACTTTGGCACCGGGTTCGGGACCTTCGTCTACCTCAAGCACCTTCCGGTCGAGTACCTCAAGATCGACATGCAGTTCGTCCGCGACCTCCTTGAGAACGAGGACGACGAGCGGGTGGTGCGGAGCATCGTGAACCTCGCGCGCGAGTTCGGGAGGAAGACGATCGCCGAGGGCGTGGAGGACGAGCCGACGCTCGAGCGCCTGCGGGCGATGGGTGTGGACTACGCGCAGGGATTCCACATCGGCCGCCCGGCGCCGACCCACGAGACCACTACCCAGGCCGCCGGCATCAGCCACGAGCCCGTGGAGCCAACGGACCGGGTCGCGCTCGTGCGAACGGCCTTCGACGCGTTCGTGCGCCGCGACGTGGACGGGATGGAGACGCACCTGCAGCCAGACGTCGAGCTGAGGCCGCTCGGCACCGCCGCGAAAGCGGGCAGGACCGCTCCCTACACCGGCTACGCGGGCATCCGCACGTACCTCGAGGACCTCGAGGCGGTCTGGGACAGCCTCGAGGTCAGCCCCCAGGTGTTCCAGCTCATCGAGGACGGCGTGGCCGTGTTCGGAGAGGTCATCGGACAGTCCGCGGACGGCCCGGTCAGCGCCGACGTGGTCTGGGTGTGGAAGCTCAGAGACGAGCTGATCTCGTCGATTCAGGTCTTCCAGAGCTGACGCCCAAGCCGCAGGTCGGACTCGAACCGACGACCCCCACTTTACGAGAGTGGTGCTCTACCAGCTGAGCTACTGCGGCGCGCGCGGTAACGATAGGGCGTCGGCTCAGCGTCCACACGCCGCGGCGCTCGGCGCCACGCGCACGGTCACGGACCTGGCCCAGGGCTTGGCCCGCAGGACCAGCCGTTCGCTGCACTTCCGTGAGACCACCCAGGCGCCCTCGGCCTGCACCGAGTACCCGTCCGGGTAGGCGAGCCGGGGCACGTGCACCACGCTCGGCAGCCACCAGCCGGATCGGCGGCCCGCCGGCGAGAGCGTGGAGTAGCGCAGGTCGAGCGTACGCGTGGCGGGGTCGAACGCGAGCTGCTCGGGCGTGCCCGCCAGCGCCAGGGGATACGGGCGCACGAGCGCGCGGAACCCGTCGGGGCTCGCGAGATTCTCTAGGCCGGCCGGCTGGGCGGGGTCGTCGATGACCGACTCGTTGTAGGCCCAGAACATCCAGGGCACGAAGCGGCGGTCGAAGCCCGCGGTCAGCCGCTGCAGCGTCGGCGCGGAGGTGGTCGCCCCGAACTCGGTAACGATCACCGGGGCGCGGTCGCGCTCGGCGGCGTTCACGGCGAAGTCCACCACCGCCGGCTCGGCGTCCGGTGTGGCCGCATAGGAGTGGAACGACAGGCCGTTGCCGGTGGCCGCCCCCGGCAGCGAGGTCGGGGCCACGCCGAAGTTGAAGAGCACGAACGGCTCCACGAACACGAGCTGCCGGCGCGAGAAGCGGCGGATCGCCGCGGTGACCTTGGCGTTGAACGGCCCGAACAGCTGCCGCTCGAGCTCGGGGCAGCCGGTCACGCGCAGGCACTGGGTCCAGCTCGCACCGGGGAACGGCTCGTTGAGCACGTCGTAGCCGAGCACGTGTGGGGAGCCCGCGAAGCGCCTCGCGACGGCGCTCACGCCCTGGACGAAGTAGTCCTGGAGGCCGATGCCGCCAGGCCCCGGGCGGTTGGCCCAGAGGCTCTCGAAGGCCCTCTGCATCGCCGGGTTCTGGATGTAGTAGAGCGGGAACACGGCGTCCGGCGGGTTGGCGAGGCCGTCGTCGAACGCCATCCAGTCGGGCAGGCCGTTGCCGTTGTACTTCGGCGAGAAGCCGTCCTGGTGGAAGTCGATCAGAACGAAGATCCCTCGGCGGCCGAGCAGGCTCACCGTGCGCGCCAGCTGCTCGACGTACCCGTACTCCACCCGGCCGGGCGTGGGCATCAGGCCCCTGAAGTCCACGCCGAGGCGCACGGAGTTGAAGCCGTGCCGCGCCAGGAAGTCGGCGTCGTCCGCCCCGAACCCGAAGGCCGAGGGGTAGTAGGGCGCGGACTTGGCCACCTCGTTGACGCCCCGCAGCTGCACCACGCGGCCGGTGGCGTCCGTGATCCAGCGACCCTCGGAGCGCAGCGGCGCCACGGGCCCGTCCGCGGTCGCGTGGGCACTGCCCGCTCCGAGCAGGAAGAGCGCTACCGCGAGGCCGAGGACACGACGGAACGGGGCGTGCACGCGCACACCATATGCCGAGGCATACTGCCCGTGTGCCGCCTACCCCCGTCGACGTGGCCCGGCGCTGCCTCGAGGCCCTGAACTCAGGCGACCAAGCGGGCCTGCTCGCCCTGGTGGCCGACAACGTCGTGGCCGACGTGCCGTCGGGCTTCGCCAACGCGGACGCGTACCGGGGCCGCGATGCCTTTCAGCGGATGCTGGAGCAGTGGCTGGAGCCCTGGCGCGACTTCCGTGCCGAGCCGCTCGAGGTCACCGAGGAGGGCGACGCGGTCGTCGCGTCCGTCCATCAGAGCGCCACCGGCCGGGAGAGCGGCATCGAGGTGGACATGGACCTGGCCTACCTGATCCGTGTGCGCGACGGCCTGCTGGTGCAGTGGCGGCTGTGCGTGGACGTGGACGAGGCGCTCGCGCTGGCGCGCGCTCCCGGGCCCTAGCCGGTAATGCGCCGGCCGCCGGCGAACCGGCCGGCGTAGAACGGCTCGTTCAGGCTCGACGACTTCAGCACGTCGCCGGTGCTGGGCGCGTGGAAGAACGAGGCGTTGCCCTCGTAGATACCCGCGTGGCTTACGAAGCCGGTGCCGTCGTCGAAGAACACGAGGTCGCCCGGCTGGAGGTTGGCGAGTGAAACCGCCGTCCCGGACTCGATCTGCTGGAAGGCCAGGCGCGGCAGCGTCACGCCCACCTGGCCGAACGCGTACTGCGTCAGCCCGTCCGAGTCGAAGCCCACGGTCGGATTGGCCCCGCCGTAGTGGAACGGTGTGCCGCGGTACTGCTGGGCCACGGAGAGGGCACGCTGGCCGGCCGGGGCCAGCGTGGTGAACGTGCCGTCCTTGCTGCACACCGCGCGCGGCGGGCTCTCGCCGTCCTGCGCGCACATCTGGACGTGGTACGTGGTGGATGGGCTGAGTCCGGACAGCGGCTCCGATACGGGATGCGCCTGGTTGTCGCTGATCGCGATCGTGCGATGAGGCGTCTCCGACCCGTACCCGGCGGTGGTGCCGAAGCGCCACCAGTACTGGGTGTTCCCGGCCAGGTTCGAGTGCACGTCCCCGTTGAGGGTCGCGCCCGCTCCCGTCACGAGCGTGGCGGGCTTGGGGTTGGCCACGGCGCAGCCCGAGGCCGCGAGCCCTGCCAGGGCGAGGATGAGAGCGAGTCGGCGGCGCATCGTCTCGTTTCCGACCCTACCCCACTTGGCATTGGGCGGCCCCATCCGGTTAGGTTCCGTCTCGCACAGGTCCGCGCCCGCCGCCGGGCGCCGAACTCTCGAAGGAGCCCCATGTCACGTCGGTCCGGTCTTCGCCCCTCGCTGGTCGCGCTCTGCTGCGCGCTCGTTGCCCTCCTGGTTGCGGTGCCCGCCGCTTCGGCCAAGGCTCAGCGGCTCACGTTCGAGCCCTGTGGAACCACCCCCGACGCGGCCACCACCGAGTGCGCGACCGCCGACCTGCCGCTCGACTACGACCGGCCGCGCGGGCGCGACGTGCATATCGCCGTGGCGCGGGTGCCGGCTGCCGGCGAGCGCAGGGGCGCTCTCGTCTTCAACTTCGGTGGACCCGGCGGCGCCGCCGTGGACTACCTCCAGGAGGTGGGCGCGACCGGCTACTGGGCGGCGCTGAACGAGCACTTCGACATCGTGGCCTTCGACCCGCGCGGCGTCGGGCAGAGCACGCCCGGGGTGGACTGCAAGGTGAACCAGGAGAAGGAGGGCGTCTACTCGCAGCCGTTCACCACGCCCGTCAACCTCGACGTCAAGGCGCTCGTGCGCAAGGACAAGAGCTATATCCGCAGCTGCACGCGCAACAACGGGCGGATCCTCTCGCACCTCTCTACGGCCAACGTCGCTCGTGACATGGACCGGCTGCGCGCGCTGCTCGGCGAGCGCAAGATCAACTACTTCGGCTACTCGTACGGGACCTTCCTCGGCGCGACGTACGCCAGCCTGTTCCCCAACCGCTACCGCTCGATGGTGCTCGACGGTCCGGTGGATGCGCACAACTACATCAACAAGCCGTGGCGTGACCTGGCTGAGCAGACGGCCGGCTTCGAGCGCGGGCTGCGCCGCTTCTTCCAGGCGTGCGCGCGCGACCAGGTGGCCTGCTCGGGCTTCGGCGCCGACGATCCGTGGGCCGCGTGGGACGAGCTCGTGGAGAGCGCCGACGCCAGCCCGATCCCGGCGGACGGCTACGCGCCCGATCCGCGGCCGGTCGACGGCGACGACCTCCGCTGGGCCGCCACCGGCGAGGTCTACCTCAAGGAGCTGTGGGGCGAGCTCGGGCTTGCGCTCAAGATGGCGCAGGACGGCGACGGCTCGCTCATCCGCGAGCTGGTGGACCTCGACTACGAGCGCAACGACGACGGCACCTACGGGAACGGGTACGACCTCTACTTCACGATCGGTGCGTCCGAGCAGCGCTATCCGCGTGACGTGGGCTTCTACCTGGACCTCGGAGACGACTCGTGGGGCCAGTTCGACGACGCGTTCTTCAACAGCGGCTACGTGGAGCTCAACTACGGCCTCTGGCCGGAGCGCGACAGGGACGCCTACGGCGGGCCGTTCAAGGTGGCAGGCTCGAAGCCGACCCCGCTGGTGATCGCCAACACCTACGACCCGGCCACGCCCTACAGGGGCGCGCTCCGGCTCGTGCGCCAGCTGGGCAACGCCCGCCTGATCACCATGCGCGGCGACGGGCACACGGCGTACCCGGGCGAGTCGAGCTGCATCGACACCGCCACCGAGGCCTACGTGAACGAGCTCACGCTGCCGGCCAAGGGCACGGTCTGCCGCCAGGAGGTCCAATTCGAGGCACCGGTGCTGGCCAAGGCCAAGGCCCGCAGCGCGGCCGCGGCGGGCGTGGACCGGCGCGTCACCGGGGCGCGGATCCCGTAGGGCCGTAGCGCGTATAGAGCTCCGGCAGCAGCACGCCGAGGTTGGCGTACTCCTCGGCGCAGTGGCGCGCGAGCGCCCGGGGCAGCCGCTCCGGCAGGGCCCGCCGCCGGACGAACCCGTGGTTGAGCGCCGCCGACAGCGGTGCAGCCAGCGGCGCGGGCAGATAGGGCCGCAGCGCCGCCCCGAGCCAGAAGCGGCTGCGCAGCACCACGCCCCCGGGCTCGCGCAGGAACACGTGCGCCATGGGGGTGTGCCGCATGCGTCGGTCGTCGTCCCCCGCCCAGCCGCAGACGATCGTGGCCACCGCAGGGTTGTCGAGAGCGTCGCTCGACATGCCGAGCCGGGTGGGCGGCACGAACTCGATGCGGGCGCGCACGGTGCCCACGCCCACGTCCTCGACCGGGTGGTGCACCGTGCCCCAGTGGGCCTTCGCGCCGGCCACCCTTGGACGCTCGACCGAGTTGTCGAAATGCGCCGACGGATGCCAGATGCGGTACCGCAGCGAGTCGTCAGGGTGCCAGTCGAACCACCAGTCGACCATCTCGCCGGTAACGCCCGGCATCGCCGTGTGCACCGCCACGTAGCCCACGCCGTCGGGCAGCGTGCACCAGCCCGTCTCGGCGGACAACGGCGCCGGGTCGAGCAGCCGGTCGAGCTCGTCGCGGCCGAGCGCCTCGGACGGGTCGATCGGGCCCCGCTCAATCGCCTCGAGCACATCTGTGGCCGGCGGATCCATTGGCCGCTCCAAGTAGGACTCGAGACCGGTCACAGCCGTCCCATCCAGGCGTGGAAGAGGCCCTCCGGGTCGTAGCGCTCACGCACCCGGTCGAGCCGCGCCATGTTCTCCTCGGTGGCGAACCGCGCCGGGCGCAGGCCCAGGTTCTCGTCGGCCAGCTGGATGCCGCTGGCCAGGTGCTCCATCTCCCTCATCCTGTCGGTGGCCCACGCGACATTGGCGTCGTCGCGCGCCGGGTCGGTCCAGACCCCGTAGACGGCGATGTAGGTCTCGTCCTCCACGCTGTACGCCATGTCCGGCCGCTCGGGGCTCTCGCCCCAGTTCATCCAGAGCATGTGCGAGGGCGCCTCGGGGAGCGTCGCGGCGATCCGGCGCAGGCCGGGCAGGAGGTCGTCCACGGGCGCGTGCGTCCACATGTTGTCGGCGGAGTAGCGATGGTCGTCCGGGTACGCCGCGTGCACTCCGGCGTAGAGGTCCTCGAGCCGGACCGGGATGCTGGGCGCCGCCATCTTGGCCCGGTCGAGCACCGGGCAGGTCTCGAGCACCGCCAGCGCCTCGGCCGCCTCCTCGTCCGAGTCCACGAGCACGGGACCGGTCACGGCGATCTCCGGCTCGCCGTTCTCGTCACGGTGGATCACCACCATCAGCTCCATCGAGCGCGACACGCGCGGGCCGATCTCGTGCGCCCAGCGGAACACCTCGTCGAGGCAGTCGATCGGGTAGAGGAACACGCCGTTGGCCACGACCGGAGGCTTCGGATACACGCGCAGGTGGAAGGCCGTCACCGCGCCGAAGAACCCCGGCCCGGCTCCGCGCGCGGCCCAGAGCAGGTCGGGATGGTTCTGCGCATCGGCCCGGACGAGCTCGCCGTACGCCGTCACCACGTCGATCGCCTCCACGCTCATGCAGGCGGGCCCGTGCACCCGCCCGTTCCAGCCATAGCCGCCCTGCAGCAGGTAGCCGCCCACGGCCACTCCGATGCAGTGCCCGGCGGGGAAGAAGAGATCGCGCTCGCCGAGCTCGGCCACGAGATCGTTGCCCCGGCAGCCGGGCTGGACGCGTGCGGTCATCGCGCCGGAGTCGACCTCCACGCCGGTCAGCCGGGAGACGTCGATCAGCAGCCCGCCGTCGCGCAGGTGGCTGCCGGCCCAGCTGTGGCCGCCCGAGCGCACGGCCACGCTCATTCCCTCGGCGCGCGCCGTGCGGACCGCGTGCACCACGTCCTCCTCGCTCGCGGCCAGCACGATCGCGTCCGGGAAGCGGCCGGGGGTCCGCGCGTTCCACACCGCGGCGCGGCGCGCGTCCTCATATCCGTCCTCGCCGCGCAGCAGTTTCATCGCGGGCGCACTCTACGCGCGGGCTCCGGGTGAGCCGTCAATCTCACGAGATCGCCGCCCTGACCGTTGCACCCTCATGAGCGCCCAGGCCGAGGCAACCCGCCGGGGCGAGCTGCGCGCGATCGCGGCCGGAGTGACCACCGTCGTGCTCTGGGCGAGCGCGTTCGTGGGCATCCGGGCGGCGGGAGAGGACCTCTCGGGCGGTGCGCTGTCGCTAGGCCGGCTGGGGGTGGCCAGCCTGGCTCTCGGCGTGATCGTGCTCGCGCGGCGCGAGCCGCTGATCCCGCGGGGCGACGTGCCGGCGCTGGTCCTGTGCGGGCTGCTCTGGTTCGCGATCTACAACGTGGCGCTGAACGAGGCCGAGCGGCGCGTGGACGCCGGCACCGCGGCGATGCTCGTGAACGTAGGCCCGATCCTGATCGCCCTGCTCGCCGGATGGCTGCTCCACGAGGGCTTTCCCCGGACCCTCCTAACCGGGTGCGCGATCGCGTTCGGGGGCGTGGTGGTGATCGGCCTGGCCACCTCGCAGGAGGGGCTCACCGCCAGCTGGGGTACGGCGCTCTGCCTGCTCGCCGCGGTCACGTACGCGGGCGGGGTGATTGCCCAGAAGCCGCTGCTCGAGCGCAGCAGCGCGCTGGCCGTCACCTGGCTGGCCTGTTGCGTGGGCACCGTTGCCTGTCTGCCCTTCGCCCCGACGCTCGTGCGCGAGCTCGGCGACGCCGACGGCTCCGCGATCGCCTGGATGGTCTACCTCGGCGCCCTGCCCACCGCGCTCGCCTTCACCACCTGGGCGTACGCGCTCGCTCGCAGCAGCGCCGGCCGCATGGGGGCGCTCACCTACTTCGTGCCGCCGCTGGCGATCCTCATGGGCTGGGCGCTCCTGGACGAGGTGCCGCCGGGGCTGGCGCTGGCCGGCGGCGCCCTCTGCATCGTCGGAGCGGCGATGGCCCGCCGCCGCTGAGCCTTCGTCGCGGCTGCGCACCGATGCTCTTAGGATGCCGCTGTGCCTGAGCTCCCCCTCACCGGCGGTTGCATGTGCGGCGCGGTCCGCTTCGAGCTCGACGCGGAGCCGGGCCCTGCGCTCTATTGCCACTGCACCCGCTGCCGGCGGAGAACGGGGACCGCGGCCTCGGTGCAGGCGCGAATCGACGGCGCGGCGCTGCGGGTGGTGGAGGGCGAGGGGTCCGTGCGCGGCTACCGGCCCGAGAAGGGCTTCGAGAAGCTGTTCTGCGCCGACTGCGGCTCGCAGCTCTTCAGCCGCAGTCCCGCCGACCCCGCCCAGATGAGCATTCGGCTCGGAGCCTTCGACGAGGATCCCGGCGTCCGCCCCGAGTGGCGCCAGTACGTGGCGTACGCCGCCGACTGGGAGCCGATTCCCGACGACGGCCTGCCGCGATATGACGAGAGCCGGCCCGCGTGACCGCACCGCGCGACGCCAGCCCGGCCACGGCCGCGCGCAACGCGGAGGTGGCGGCGTCCCTGCCGCTCTCCGATCCACGCGACGCCGAGCTGGCCACGCGCGGGCGGATCGCCGCGCTGCCCGGGCCGGTGCTCGGTCCCGAGGGCAGGACCGTGTGGGACCCGGGGGCCGGTGCCTTCCTCGACGGCGAGCCGCCGCCCGAGGTCAACCCGAGCCTCTGGCGCCAGGCGGGCCTGAACGCCGAGCACGGACTGTTCGAGGTGCGCGACGGCGTCTACCAGGTGCGCGGCGCGGACATCTCCAACATCACCTTCGTAGCCGGCGCGAAGGGCTGGGTCGTGGTCGACGCGCTCACCACCGCGGAGACGGCGCGGGCGGCGCTCGACCTCGTGACCGAGCACCTCGGCCGGCGCCCGGTCACCGCGGTGATCTACACCCACAGCCACATCGACCACTTCGGGGGCCTGCGCGGCCTGGCCACCGAGGAGGATCTGGCGAACGGCCTGCGGATCATCGCGCCCGCCGGGTTCCTCGACGCCGCGGTTCGCGAGAACGTGATCGCCGGGCCCGCCATGGCGCGGCGCGCGGAGTACATGTTCGGCGGCCAGCTACCGCGGGGTCCGCGCGGCCACGTGGACGCCGGCATCGGCGTGACCGTGCCCACCGGCACACCGGGTCTCGTGGCGCCAACCGAGTCGATCTCGGAGACGGGGACGGTGCTCAAGGTGGACGGCCTCACGGTCGAGTTCCAGCTCACGCCGGAGACCGAGGCGCCCGCGGAGATGAACTTCCTGTTCGTGGACCACGCCGCGCTCTGCATGGCGGAGAACTGCTCGGGCACCCTCCACAACCTGTACACCCCGCGGGGGGCCGAGGTGCGCGACGGGCTCGGCTGGAGCGAGTACATCACCGAGGCGATCGAGCGCTTCCGCGGCCGCTTCGAGGTCACCTTCGCGTGCCACCACTGGCCGCGCTGGGGGGAGCAGGCCGCCCTTCACCACCTCGAGACCCAGCGCGACCTCTACCGCTACATCCACGACCAGAGCATCCGGCTCGCCAACGCCGGGCACACGCCGGAGGAGGCCGCCGAGGAGCTCGCGCTGCCCGCGTCGCTCAGCGACGAGTTCGCCTGCCGCGAGTACTACGGCACGGTGAGCCACAACGTGAAGGCCGTCTTCCAGCGCTACCTCGGCTGGTTCGACGGCAACCCGGCCCACCTCAATCCGCACCCGCCGGTTGAGGCGGCGCGGCGCTACGTGGACTACATGGGCGGCGCCGAGGCACTGCTTACGCGGGCGCGCGAGTCGTTCGACCAGGGCGACTACCGCTGGGTCGCGCAGGTGGTGAACCACGTGGTGTTCGCCCACCCTGACAACGCCGCTGCTCGCGAGCTCCAGGCCGACGCCCTCGAGCAGCTTGGCTACCAGGCCGAGTCCGGGCCGTGGCGGTCCTTCTACCTGACCGGGGCGCTCGAGCTGCGCGAGGGCGTGGCGCCCGGCAGCACGATGGCCGACGCCCCGAACCTCGACCTGCTCTCAGCGCTCACCGCGGAGATGGTGCTCCACGTGGTCGGCGTGCGCGTGGACGGGCCGCGCGCCGACGGACGTGTGATCGAGCTCGACGTGGTGTTCACCGACGTGGACGAGGACTTCGCGCTCACGGTCGCGCACGGGGCGCTCAGCCACCCGCGCGGCCGGCGCCCCGGGGCACCGGCGACGGTGCGCGCGCCGCGGCTGGCGTTCCTTGCGCTGATTGGCGGGGTGGTGACCGTGGCCGACGCGCTCGCGGCCGGCGCGGTCGAGATCGAGGGCGACGCCGCGGTGCTGGAGGAGCTGTTGTCGCTGCTCGAGTCCCCGCCCGGGCGCTTCCCAATGGTCACTCCCTGAAAAGCCCGGAAACTGCAGCAATTGGTCCGCGGCTGCCCGTGGACGCTCGTCCCGGGTGGTACACACAGTCTGAGCAACGTCCCGGCCCAGCCCTCGCCGCCGACTTTCGTCAGTTTTTTCTGATCGATCCGGAGGAGAGCCGGTGAAGGACCACCTCACCGAGCGGCAAACGAAGGTCATGGTCGCCCTCTATCGGGAGCGCGCGTTCCGGCGGACCATGGGCCGCTCGGTCAGTTCCCTGGTCGAACGACGCTGCTTGCTGGACAGCCGCTACGCGGGTCCGCTCGCGGGGCTGGAGGAGGCGGGCCTGGTCGAGAGCCAGCGCGACCGGGTTCGCTCCGGCCGGCGAAGCTCGAGTCTCTGGTGGCTCACGTCCAACGGGCGCGGAGCCGCCGAGGACCTGAGCGGCGTCTCGAACGGAACATCGAACGGCCGCGCGACCGTGCGCCTGCTGGAGGTCGACCGGGCTCTGGGGGCCACGCTCGACGAGCCGAGCCGCGCGGAGGCGGAAGTCCGGGCCGTCGTTGACGTGCTCGCGGTGGCCCCCGGGGAGTGGACGTTCCAGCCCCACGGCCAGGAGCGGCACCGCGGACTGGGTCTGCTCGTGCTCGAGGGCCTTCTGGCGGCGGAGGTCACGGCGGGCTCGCGCACGTTCCTCGAGCTGCTCGGCCCCGGCGACCTGGTCCGCCCGCGGACCTACCGGCCGGAGTTCTCCACGTCGTTGGCCACCCCCACGACGTGGGACGTGCTCACAAGTGCTCGCTTTGCGGTCCTGGACCGCGCGGCCACCCTCAGGCTGGCCGCGTGGCCGGAGATCACCGGGGTGCTGCTGGACCGGACGGTCGAGCGCTCACGCTCGCTCGCCGTGCAGTTCGCGTTGCGCCAGGAGGGCAGGGTCGAGGAGCGCGTCCGGTTTGCGCTCTGGCATCTCGCCCGTCGCTGGGGGGAGCTCGACGGGCAGCGAGTGGTCCTCAGCATGGGGCCCCTGAGCCCGCTTGTGATCGGCCGGATGGCCGACACAACCCCGGCGTCCGCCGCCGTCGCGATGCAGAGCCTTCAGGACCGGGGACTCGTGGAGTCCCTGGCGTCCGGAGGCCTGCGGCTGTCCCCGGCGAGCAGGCCGTGAGGCGGCGCTCGGGTGGCCACGATCCTGGTCGTGGACGACGAACCGGATGTGTGCTTTCTCCTGAAGCTGGTGTTTGAGGCCGCCGGTCACAGGATCATCCAGGCGGATCATGGGGCCGTGGCACTGGAGCGGCTCGAGGAGTACCGGCCGGACCTGATCGTGACCGATGTGGTGATGCCGATCGTGGACGGACCAGAGCTGATCGCGCGGCTGCGCTCCGACCCGGCCACGGCCGAGATCCCGATCCTGGTGCTGAGCTCGCACAGCGGCCTCGTCCCGGGCGCGGACGCCGCGCTGGCCAAGCCGTTCCGCCCGCATGAGGTGCTCGCCGCGGGGCTGGCCCTGATGGAGCGCGCCGCGTCCGGGGCGGCTACCGAGCGCCGCCTGGCCTGACGGCCTGAAGGCTGAGGCTGAAGACCGCGCCCGCCGGCCGGCCCGGCTCGTAGGAGATGCGACCCCCGAGGCTCTCCACCAGGGCCCGGGAGATCGACAGCCCGAGGCCCGAGCCGTTCACACCGTCCACGGCCGGTCCGCGGGAGAAGCGCTGGAACAGCTTCGGCACCAGCTCCCCCGGCACGCCGTCACCGTCGTCGGCCACGACGATCATTGGCCCGTCCGCGGCGTCGCGCGCGCTGATGCTCACGGTGCTCCCGCCGTAGCGGTACGCGTTGGTGAGGAGGTTCACCAGCACCTGCTCCAGGCGGTCGTGGTCGGCGAGCGCCCACACCGGATCGGGCACGTCCAGCCGGACCGATTTGCGGGCGGGCGCCGGGGCTCCCTCGAGCGCCACCTCGGCCGCGCGAGCCAGGTCCACCGGCTCGAGATTGACCTCAAAGGACTCGGCCTGGGCGAGGTGCAGCAGATCGCCGACGAGCCGGTCGAGGCGTCGCCCCTGACGGCTGATCCGATCGAGGCAGTCGTCCACCTGGGCGTCCGTCAGCGAGTGCCGGCCGGCCGACAGCGTCTCGGCCAGCCCGGTGATCACCGCGATCGGAGCCTTCAGCTCGTGTGCCACGAACGCCAGCGCCTCGGCCTCCCGCGACGCGTCTATGTCGTGACCTCACGCCGGATCGTGTCCAGCAGCTGCTGCTGGTCGCTCTTGCTCACGGTGCTGGCCCCCAGCGCCGCTGCCTCTCGCTCGACCTCGGGATTCAGGTGGGCGGAGCAAAGGATGATCGGCCGCTCGAAGCCGCGGTCGCGGAGCTGTCGCACCACCTCCAGGCCGTCGACGCCGGGCATCCGGTAGTCCACGACGAGAGCGTCGAACCGGGCACCAAGGCCCGACAGCCGGAGGGCATGCTCGCCCGACGGCGCCTGCTCGGTGTCCCAGCCCTGGTCCTCCAGGAGGATCTGGAGCATCAGCCGGATGTCGTCCTGGTCATCGACGATCAGAAGTCGGGGGCTCACCGGGATCCTCCCTGTCGCTCTCCTGCTCGTCGTCCTCCAAGCCCGTGGTCGCCACGTGCCGATAGAGCGCGAACGCCTCGCCCAGCTCGCGCTTGTAGGCCACGTCCGCCGCCTGGACCGCGCGGAGCAGGGTCATCGCCTTGCCCGTCCACTCGTCCGCATCGCCCCTGTGGGCCGCCATGGCCTGGTCGAGGGCATCCGCGGTCTCCGCGGCCTCGAACGCCTCGGCAGAGCGCTCTTCGCTGAGTATGCGCTCGGGCACCGCCGCGTCGAACGCCGTCACGGCCTGCGCGAGCCAGCGATCGCGCCTGCTCAGCGCGGCTCTGGTCCTGAGCGCCAGCTTGATGGCCGAGCCACGCGCCAGCTCGTCGTCCCCGGCAGGAGTCAGCGGGGTCCGGCGTTCATGAGATAGCGCGTGGCGCTGTCGCGCTGTTCCTGGCCCTCGAGAAACGACCACGCGTACAGCCAGAGGGCGGCCTTCTGGTCAGACGAGAGCTGGGCCGGTTCGATGACCTCGGTCTCAACCAGGTCAAGAGGGCTGCCGCCCTGCATCATGGCGGCGACTCGTTCTTGGAGCCGGACAACACTTGCCATTTGCTTCTCCTCCGTGAGGCGGCGATCACCGGTTTGGTCGAGTGACACTGAGCATCAGTTTGTCACGCAATCAAAGGCGCGAATAGTGCAAGGACGCGCAACTAGCGGGTTTTCTGGCCGTTTTTCTTAACGCCTTCTGCATGAAGGCTCCACGGAGCCGCGTCAGGCGGGCGCAGGCTGCGGCCCCGCCACGACACCGCGCTCATAGAGCGCACCGATCTCACCGTCGGCCAGGCCGAGCACCTCGGCCAGCACCTCGTCGGTGTGCTGGCCGAGCACGGGCGCCGGCATCGGGGCCAGCCGCTCGGCCCCTGAGAAGTCGAGCGGCGAGCCCGGCATCAGGTACGAGCCGATCCCCGGCTGCTCCACCTCCTCGAACATCGGGTTGGAGGGGGAGCAGCGCCGGTCCTCCTCCACCAGCTGGGTGAACGTCTGGTACGGCCCCCAGGACACCCCGTGCGCGTCGAGGGTCTCGCGCAGCTCGGCCAGCGTCCGCTGGAGGACCCAGGGCTTCAAGGTCGCGCCGATCACCTCGCGCGCGGCGAAGCGGCCGCCCTCGTCGGTGAGGTCCACGCCCATGAGCTTGCCGATCGTGTCGAACGCCTCGGCCAGGCCGGTGGCCTCCACGAGGCCCTTCCACTGGCGCGCCGTGAGCGCCACGATCATCACCCGCCGGTCGTCCTTGGTCAGGAAGTCGCGGCCGAAGGCGCCGTAGAGGTAGTTGCCGTCCTTCGGGCGCTCGTGGCGGTTGATCTGGACCTCGGCGATCTTGCCGAGGTTCGCGACCATCCAGAAGGCCACGTCCGAGAGCGCGAGCTGCACGCACTGCCCTTCACCGGTGCGGGTGCGGTGGCGCTCCGCTGCCAGCAGGCTGGCCGACGCCATCATCCCGGTGATCGCGTCCCACGCGGGCAGCAGGTGGTTGAACGGCACGCTCAGGTTGCGCGGGCCGGTGGCCCACGGGAAGCCGGTGGCCGGGTTGACCGTGTAGTCCACCGCCGACGAGCCGTCGTGGTTGCCCACGATGTTGACCATCACGAGATCGTGCCGGCGGGCAGCGAGCGCCTCGTAGTCGAGGAAGCCCCGAGCGGGGAAATTGGTGAGGAACAGGCCGGCGTCCGGTCCGGGAGCGGTCACGAGCGCGGACACCAGCTCGCGCCCCTCGTCGGAGCGTAGGTCCACCTGGATCGAGCGCTTGCCCTTGTTGAGGCCGGCCCAGAAGAGGCTCTTCCCCTCGGCCGTAACCGGCCAGCGGCCGCGGTCGAGCCCGCCTCCGATCGGGTCGAAGCGGATCACGTCGGCGCCGAGCTGCGCCATCGCCATTCCGCCGAGCGGCGCCGCCACGAACGCGGAGCCCTCCACTACGCGCATGCCATCCAGGATGCCGGGCATTTCGTTCTCCTCTCCTAGGCCACGAGCGCCAGGAAGCTCCAGTCGAGTACCGGCTCGGGCTCTCCCTCCCCCGCGCGAACAGCGGCCACCAGCGCCCTCAGAGCAGCCAGCCCGCCGCCGCCCGCGCGCGGCTCCATTCCCTCCACCGTCAGCTCCGTGCGCAGCACGTCGCCCTCGAAGACCGGCGCGAGGTGGTCGCAGCCCTGCCAGGCCACGATCGTGGCTATCGCCGGGATCGCGCGCGTGGCGTGCGCCGCGGCCACGGCGATGGTGTGACCGCCGTACACGAGCCGGCGCCCGTGGGAGCTACCGGTCGCATCGGTGTGGGCGCTTGCCACGTTGAGCGTCAGCCGCGCCAGCTCGGTGGCGCCGGTCACCGTCTCGCCGGCCTCGACCGCGAACGCCGCGCCCGCCGCCAGGTCCTCGTGGTGGGGACCCGGTGTGGCCTCGCGCAGTGGCTCGAGGTTCCAGCTCGCGGGCACCGCGCCCTCCACGGCGGCGGGATCCACGGCCTTGGGAATGTCGTCGAAGCCGTCCGCGTGGCCGGTCTCCGTGGCGGGCTCGCGCAGCGGGATCATCGGGCAGCGCCAGAAGTCGAGCAGCGGCTCGCCGCGGCCGTCGGTGGTGCGTATCCGCAGTGCCACCAGGCCCGCGGCGGAACCGTCCGGGCGCCGGCGGTTCTGCTTGAGCCCCACCACCTCGGTGCGCGTGCGGAGCGTCTCGCCCACGAACACGGGTCGTTCGAGCACGAGACCGCGGTAGAAGAGGTTGCCGCGCACGCGCTGGGTGGGCGGCGTGGACTGCCCGATGGCGAGGTCGCATACGAGATTGGGGTGCACGAGCATCCGCCTGTCTCCCGTCACCGCGCGGGAGAGCTCCGCGTCGAGGGCCAGCCGCAGGCGGTCGCCGGTCACGGCCTGGTGCACCGCGGCGTGCCCGGAGGTGAGGGTCATGCCCGGCGACTCGTCGAACACCTGCCCGTGCACGAAGTCCTCGAACCACGGACCGCCCACCTGCACCGCCGTGCTCACGCCAGGCCCGCCGCGCGGCCGCGGGCCACGGTCTGGAGCGCCAGCTTGCGGCTGGCCTCGTCGATCATCTCCCCGTCCAGCTCCACGGCGCCGCGACCCTCGCCGCCCTCCGCCCGCTCGAGCGCGCCCACGATCGCCCGCGCCCGCTCGAGCTCCTCGGCCGGCGGCGTGAACGCCGCGTTGATCGCCTCCAGCTGACCCGGATGCACCGCCCACTTGCCGTCGAAGCCGAGCGCGCGCACGCGCTCGGTCCGGTCCCGCAGGCCCTGCTCGTCGCGGATGGCGAGGTAGGGCCCGTCGATCGCCTGGAGGCCGAACGCGCGCGCGGCCACGAGCACCGTGTCCTGGGCGTGCAGCCAGAGTTCCGGCCGATCGGCGTCGGGCGGCCTGCCGAGGGACGCGGCGAGGTCCGCATAGCCGAGGATCAGCGCTTCGAGCCGTGGTGACGCGCCCGCGATCGCCGCGGCGGAGAGGAGGCCGCGCGCCGTCTCGATGAGCGCCTGCACGCGCAGGTGCGCGGCACCCTCGCCGAGCGAGTCGAGCAGGCCGGCCATCAGCACCACGTCCTCGGGGCCCTCGACCTTGGGAACCACGAGTGACCCGATCCGGGGTCCGGCGCGACCCACCAGCCGGTTCACGTCGTCGGCGAACCACGGGCTCTCGATGGCGTTCACCCGCACCGCCACCTGCACGGCGGCGAGCGCATCGCTCTCGAGCACCCCGGCCACCAGGTCTCGGGCTTCCTCCTTCGAGCCGGGCGCCACCGAGTCCTCGAGGTCGATCACCACCTCGTCGGCGGCGAGCGTGGCCGCCTTGGCCAGCATCGCCTCGGATGATCCGGGCACCGACAAGCACGATCGCCGGGCTCTCATTGGCGAACACTAACGGCGCGCGGCGAGCTCGTCAGCAGTTTCTTCACCTCGAAGCACAGGGCGGCTGGAACACTCCTCCCGCGTGTCTCCGGTCGAAGCGATAGGCGTCGCGGTCTGGTGCTTCCTGGTGGCGCTCGCCGGTGGGGTCGTTGGCCTGGTGCTCGGCAACCTGCGCCTCCCGGTGATGCTGCTGCTCGCCTCTTCGCCCGCGTCGGGCGGAGCCGCCAACATCGCCGTGTCCGGGGTGGCGGCCTCAGCGGCCTCGATCGGCCACGTGCGCGCCGGCCGGATCAACTGGCGGCTGTTCGCCTGGATGGCGCCGCCGTCGGTGGTCGGGGCGCTGGCGGGCGGGTATCTGGCCGGGGAGATATCCGAGTCGGCCCTGCTGCTGGCGATCGCGGCCGTCCTCCTCTACAGCGGTGCCGACCTGCTCCGATGGGAGCCGGCGGCGCCGGGGGCGACCGACATCTCGGACCGGAGGCGGCTGGATGTCCGCGCGGCCGTGCTCAGCGGGCTCGTGATCGGGTTGCTGGGAGGCCTCGTGGGCCTGATCCTGGGAGCGCTGCGGATGCCGGCGCTGCTCAAGCTGGTGGGAGAGGCGCCGTCGCGGGCGGTCGGCACCAACCTGACGGTCGGGGTGGTCGTGGGCATCGCCGGCCTGCTCGGGCATCTGCCCTCGGCGGCGCCGGACTGGGACCTGCTCGCCGTCGGCGCCGCGGCGTCGGTGCCCGGAGCGCTGCTCGGCGCGCGGCTCACGGGGCGGCTCTCGGAGCGCCAGCTCATACGGGCGATCGGCGCGGCGCTGATCGTGGCGGGCACAGCCGCGGCCGTGCAGGCCGTCGTCTGAACCCCTTACACCGTGCAGGCGATGAGGCTCGGGCGCGCGGTGGTGTCGCCCGGCGGCGGCTCGACCGTCACGGAGACCTCGCGTGCGCGAGGACGGTTCACGAGCACCACCCGGTCGCCGCCCTTCCTCACCACCCAGGCTCCGCTGGCCCGCACCCGGTAGCCGTTCGGGTAGTGCACCCCGGTGGGCACCGTGATCACGGTGGGTCCGCGAACGCCGCGCCGGGTCACGTAGGTGAGATGGAACCGGCCGGTGCGGGGATCGAAGCCGTAGGCGCGCGGTGTGCCCGCCACCGCCCGCGGGTAGACCCGCGAGATCACCTGGGCCTTCGCGTGCGCGAGCGTGCGGAGCTCGCCGCTGCGCCAGCTGAGGCCGTAGGTGTAGCCGGTCATGAAGCGCTCGGTGCGCTCCAGCAGACAGTTGAGGCCGTCGTAGTCCTCGTTGGTGGTGGCCGCCACCTCGGTCATCAGCGGCGGGCCGCCCAGCCGCGCGGCCGTCTCCTCGGCATGCTGCATCACGCTCGTCTCGATCGGAGGGCAGATCGTTCGCGCCTGTTCCACCAGCGTCGGGTCGTGCGTGATCTGCCAGGCGGCGCGCGTGGGGCACTGGTTGTGGAACGACAGGCCCACCGGCCCGGTGCCGGCGGGCGGCTTGACGTAGCCGTTCACCGCGCCCTGGTTGAAGAAGATCGACGGCTCGTAGAACACCGGGCGGCTGCGATCCACCCGCCTGATGGAACGCGCAAGCGAGTCGAACAGCGGCTGGAACGTCGTGCGGTCGCGCTCCGGACAGCCCGCCGGCGGGCCGCAGGCGCCGAAGTTGGTGCCGGGCCAGGGCTCGTTCATCAGGTCGTAGCCCACGAGCATCGGGTCGCGTCCGAAGCGCAGCGCCATCACCTGCCAGGCACGTCCGTAGTAGCGCCAGGCATCGCCCCTCCCGGCATAGAAGTTGTCGAACGCCCGCGAGGTGGCGGGGGAGACGTAGTTGAGCGGGAACGTGAGCCGGGTGTCGAACGGCAGCCCGTCGTCGAACGCCACGTAATCGGGGAAGCCGAGGCCGTTGAAGCGGTCGCCGAAGCCGTCCTGGTGGCTGTCGAGCACCACGAACACGCCGCGCCGCGCGAGCTTGCGCTCCACGGCGGCGATGCCGGCCAGGTAGGCCGGGTCGAACTGGTCCTTGGCGGGCTCGAGCCCGCGCCAGAACCAGGCGAGCCGCACGGCGTCGAAGCCCAGCTCGGCGAAGCGGTCGGCATCGGCGTCCGTGAACCCGTTCGGCAGCGCCGCGTCGTCGGGCGGGTAGAACGGCGTGCCCTTCCAGACCGCGAACAGCCCGTGGAGCACCACGGTCCGGCCGAGCGGGTCGCGGAACCAGCGCCCGTCGGCGTGAAGCGGGCCCCCCACCGCGTGGGGATCGGGCCTGGTTGCGGATGCCGCGGCGGGCATTGTGGCGGAAAACGCCGCCACCAGCGCGGCCAGGGCGATCAGCTTCCCGTACCTCATCGGGCGGCGAGCCTACATAGGCCGGGGGGTATCCGTACCCGGTCTGGGGAGCCCACGCGCTTCCGCTGAGAGAGCCGAATTTGGACCAATCTGCAACAAAAGTTGCGCCTAGCAGGGAAAAGTCGTGATAGAACGACGCCCTTCAACAACGCCGAATCACCGATCTTCAGGGATCGGAGACCGGGGGAACCACAGCGGCATGTGCCGCAGGGGCGAATCCCGTGGGCCGGAGGCCCGTGGGTAGCGCAAACAGCGCGAGCCCGTCAGCTCACCTCGGAGGCGTGGGAAACAATCGAGAGGTAGACGCACTTGCACAGGGATCTTTCGCGCCCCGACGTCTGGGAGCACTCGCTCGAGCGCTCGCGAGCACGACGCTCCGCCGGCTCGGACGCAGGACGCTTCACTCGGCCGGCCGCGCCCAGCCGTGTGGCTCGCGACGTGTCCGACCCGGAGCTCTGGCGCGTCTCGCAGGCACGCTCGCGCCGTCGCCACGAGGCGAACGACCAGACCTTCGAGCCGCCGGTGCGCGGCCTGTCGATCGCCGCTCTGCTGCTCGTCACGGGCGGGTCCGCCACGGCGATCGCCTCGTCGCTCTCGGGTGGAGGCAAGGCCGATGCCGCCGACGGCACCGACCAGGGCAAGGTCGCGGCGGTGGACAAGCCGCGTCCGGCCAAGCGCGCGAGCGAGCAGGTGGCGGCCCAACCCGACAAGCCGGCGGTGGCCGTGCGCAACGCGGCGGCCGTGACCCCGCCCAAGCCCCCGGGCGGCGTGGCCGACCTTCAGCGCAAGCTCGGCCTGTCCGCGGATGGAGACTTCGGCCCCGCCACCAAGAAGGCGCTGGCCGCCTGGCAGCGCTCGCACGGCCTCACCGCCGACGGCGTGGCTGGACCGCAGACCCGCTCGGCCCTCGGGCTCGGAGCGGGAGCGGTGCTCAAGTGGCAGCGGCCCGCCCGTGCGGCCCGCAAGCACGCTCCCAAGCAGACGCAGCCCAAGCTCGTCGTCGCGGCTCGCGCGGGCGGTGGGGTGCGCGCGCTCCAGCAGGCGCTCGGCCTGGCGCCGGACGGCGTGTTCGGACCGGCCACCGAGCGCGCCCTCAAGAGTTGGCAGCGCAGCCACGGCCTGACGCCGGACGGCGCGGCCGGCCCGCAGACCCGCTCCGCCCTGGGCATCGGCGCGGGCGCCGTGCTGAAGCGCAAGGCATCCACGCGCAGGCAGTCGTCCACCGGAGGCGGCGGAGGCAGCTCCTCGGTGGTGCAGCAGGTGATCGCCGCGGCCAACGCGATCGCCGGGCGGCCCTACGTATACGGCGGCGGTCACGGCTCGTTCGACTCGGCCGGCTACGACTGCTCGGGCTCGGTGTCATACGCCCTGCACGGCGGCGGCCTCCTCTCCTCGCCGCTCGACTCGAGCGCCTTCATGAGCTACGGAGCCCCCGGCCCCGGGCAGCACATCACGATCTACGCGAACCCCGGCCACGTCTACATGACGATCGACGGGCGCCGCTTCGACACGAGCGCCCGCTCCGAGACCGGCTCGCGCTGGACCGGCACCAGCCGCTCGGCCGGCGGCTACGTGGTGCGCCACCCCCCGGGTTACTGAGCCTGAGACCAGCCCAGCTCGCGCTGAACGCGCCGGGGCAGCTTCGATACCACCAGGTCGTACGAGTCCTCGAGCATGTCGGCCAGCATCCGGTCGGGCAGCGAGCCGTCGAGCGCGACGGTGTTCCAGTGGCGCTTGTTGAGGTGGTAGCCGGGTCGTACCTCGGGATAGCTGGCGCGCAGGCGCTCGGCGAGGTCGGGCTCGCACTTAAGGCTCACGGCAAGTGGATGCCGATGAAGACTGCTGATGGCAAAGATCTTCCCACCCACCTTGAACACCGACGGCTCCGGCCCGAAGGGGAACTCCTCGACCGCGCCCGACTTGGCGAGGCAGCGGCGACGGAGCCCGGCGGCGGTCATGCCGGCGAGCGTACCCGGGGCGCCCCCGCCGGACCACTACCCTCGCCACATGGATCCGTCCGCCGCCGAGCAGGCGGCCGGCAGGCGAGCGGCGCTCACGCGCCTCGGTCTCTACGGACTCGCACTCGGCGCAATCTTCGCCACGGCCCTCATCCTCGGAGCGATTCCGTCTGCCGAGGAGGCTCGCGGTTTCGGCGACGACCTGGGCCCGTTCGCCGCGGTGGCCTACGTCCCGCTGTTTGCCCTCGCGAACTTCGTGGTGGCCTGGGGCATCCTCGCCGGTGCCGGCGGGCTGCTGTTCGGCACAGCGGTCGCCTGGCCGCTCGCGCTCGCGGGAGTGACGCTGGCCGCGGTGGCGCAGATGGCCGTGGCCCGCAGGCTTGCCAAGGACCACGCCGGCAGGCTCCTGCCCAAGCGCGTGGGTGGCCTCGAGGAATTCCTTCAGCGAAACGGCACGGTTGCCGTGATGGAGTCGCGGATCGTGCCGTTCCTGCCCTACGGGGTGGTCAACTACGCCGTGGGCCTGACGCGCCTGGGCTACCGCGAGATGGCGCTCGGGACCGTCATAGGCGCCGCGCCGAAGGTGTTCGCCTACGTGGCGCTCGGCGGCAGCATCACCAATCTCTCGTCGGTGGAGGTGAAGGTGGCCGTGGCTGTGCTCGTGGTGCTCGGCATCGTCGGACTGCTGGTGGTCAAGCGCCAGATGGCGGCCGAGGCGGCCTCGGCCTGACCGCGTGAGCTACTTCCAGGCGGTGCGCCTGTACTCGGCGGTCGAGGTGTGCATCTTCACCGCGCTGCTCGTCGTGGCGATCGGGGGCCTGGGAGAGAACGCCGAGACCATCCTCGGCTGGACTCACGGATTCGGCTGGATCATCCTCTGCCTGCTGGTGGCCCACGGCGCTCGCCGGCGCATCTTTCCCTGGACGCTGCTCGCGGCGACGGTGTCCCCGCTCGGGCCGGTGGGAAGCACCGCCGGACTCGAGTACCTCGCGCGGCGTGGGCCGGAGGAGCCCGGGTAGCCTCGAGGCACTCGCGATGTTCCCCCTGAACCTGCCCAACGCGCTCACGCTCATCCGCATCCTGCTCGTGCCGGTGCTGGTCGTGGCTCTGACGGTCGAGTCTCCGGGCGGATCCACGATCGCGGCGATCGTCTTCGCCGTGGCGGCCCTCACCGACGGCCTCGACGGCTACATCGCCCGCTCGCGCCAGGCGGTCACCACGTTCGGCAAGGTCATGGACCCGGTGGCCGACAAGCTGATGATCGCGGCCGCGCTGATCTCGCTCGTGAGCCTCGACCGGCTGGCGGGCTGGGTGGCGATGGTGATCATCGCGCGCGAGTTCGCGGTCAGCGGCCTGCGCATCGCGGCCGGCCAGCAGGGCGTTGTCATACCGGCCAGCGGGCTCGGCAAGCTGAAGACGATCGTCCAGGTGGTGGCGGTGCTGTCGCTGATCGTGGCGTCGGACCACCACGACGCCTGGGTCCAGGCGCTCGTGTACCTGATGGTGCTCGTGACCGTGGTCTCGGGCGCCGACTACTTCCTGAACTTCCGGCGCAAGCTCGAGCAGGCGTCGCGGGCTAACGACCGAACGCAGACGACCTAGGCCGCGAGGTTCTCAGTCGTGGTGGGAGTCGCTGGTGGCGAGGCGCTCGGAGAGCTCCTCGCGACTCGTCCCGCGCAGGTACAGCACGCGGTCGAAGAGCCTGCCGTAGACGTCCAGCACGGCGAACAGCAGATCGCCGGTGCCCACGGTCTTTGCCAGGCGCGCGTTGGCCAGCTCGCTGGCGCGCTTGGACACGTCGTCCAGCACGCCGGGCCCGAAGGCGGGTGTGCCGTCCACCTCGCCTGAGTGATCGGCGTCCGATCCGGTCATGAGCGGGGACTCGCCCACGCCGAGTGCCTGAAGCGCCGACCCGACCTGGCCGTGGAGCCTCAGCGCCCGCAGCCAGCGCTCGGCCTCGTCCTCGGCGGAGTGCGCGAAGGGCATGGCGGTTCCGGCAAGCGCGACCACGAGGGCGGCGTCCTGCGATAGGGGGATATGGCGCTGGCGGGCGGTCATTGGGAAAGCCTCCGTGCTTTCGTGATGTACCGACTACATCGGCACCCGCCGCCCCCCGCTTGAAAGAAGGCCCCCGGCCCTCGTCGCGAAGGAGCTAAAGCCATCGGTGCGCAGCCGGCCGAGCGGCTGCTTCCGCCCTCAGACGCCCTCGAGCCAGTCGCGCGCCGTCACGTGACGGCCCTCCGACTCGCCCGTCGCGATCTCGCGAGTGAGATCGGCGATCAGCCCGTGGCGCTCGGCCACCACGTTGTGCTTGTGGATCGTCTCGAGGTTCTCCTGGCGGGCAGAGACGAACGCGAGATCGCCCAGCGTGGCGTAGCGGTCGAGGGCCTTCCGCACCATCTCGCGGACGCAGTCCTCGACGAAGCGCGGATTGCGGTGGGCCTTCTCGACGACCTCGACCTCGTCGGGCCGCTTCATCAGCTCGTAGATCTCGGAGCTCATCGAGGCTTCCACGATCGCGAGCAGGTCGCCCGCCTCCACCGCCACGTCGCAGGCCTCGGGGCAGCCCACGTGGAGCGTGCCGATGCCGCGCTGGTTGTGCGTGGCCACCGGGACCGCCTCGGAACACCCGGGCGATTTCGTCGTCGGTGAAGCCGTCCGTCGCGCAGTCGCTCCTGCGAGCGCTCGGTGACCATCTCCTGCGCGCACGGGCACGCGGTCATCCCCTGCGCCTGGACGCCGACCAGCCGGCGGGTGCCGCGCTTCGACGCCACCGCGGATCCGAAGAGCGTGTAGATCTCCTGGGTGGGGGCGCCCGACGCCGGCGCGGTCTTGTTCTCGGGATAGCGCGCGGCGATCGTCACCTCGGCGCGGGCGCCGCCCTGGCGATCCCGCACACGCTCGGCGATGTGCGACGCGAGCGTCTCGGCCTTGAACGCCTCGCCGAGCACCACCTCGTCGATCGCCTCGTTCACGATCTCCTCGAAGCGCGACATGTGCGCGCCCTTCTGCTCGCGGCCCGAGGTCCACGAAGCACTCGAGTTCGGCGTAGAAGAGCTGCTCCCGGCCGCCCGACCCGGATGCGCACGACCTTCTCCACACCGGTCACTCCGACTCGCGACAGGCTCACGAGTGTGGTCGGACGGCGGGCCTGGACGTCCTCGCCGAGAAGCACGATTGGCTCGTTCATACGCAGGTTCCACGATACCTGGACGCCGTTAGAGACAGATCGCACGAATCGGGTATAGACTGGCCGCGGCTGCACGCTGAGGCATCGCCTCCACTCGCTCAGCCCCTCGCGGCAACGCCGCGAACGCCCAAAAACCGAATGCGGTACCACGGGCCCTACTGGGTGGGGCCACCACGGTTTGAAGGAGGAGGGGTTGAGCACCAAGCACGAGGGAGCAGTACTGCTTGTGGAGGAAATCGACACGCCGTTTCTCGATAGCGAGGAGCTGCGCGCGCTGGTGGTTGAGGGCCGCGAGCGTGGATATCTGACCTTCGAGGAGATCGCGGCCTGCCTGGAGGAGGTGGAGGTCACGAAGGAGCAGGTTCGCGACCTGCACCTGCACCTTCTGGACGCCGGGATCGAGATCGTGTCCAACGAGGCACGCGCCGACGGGGCGGCCCGCCGAGCCGACACCGGCCGAGGTGCAGCACGCCCCGAAGAAGCCCGAGCTCGACCTGACGGTCGAGCCCAGCCTGGACTCGCTGCGGCTCTACCTGCGTTCGATCGGGCGCGTGGATCTCCTGACTGCCGACGAAGAGGTCTGCCTGGCCAAGCGCATCGAGCGCGGCGACATGATGGCCAAGCAGCAGATGATCGAGGCCAACCTGCGGCTGGTGGTATCGATCGCCAAGGGCTATCTCGGTCGAGGGCTGTCGTTCCTGGACCTGATCCAGGAAGGCTCGCTCGGGCTGATCCGCGCGGTGGAGAAGTTCGACTACCGGCGCGGCTACAAGTTCTCGACCTACGCCACCTGGTGGATCCGCCAGGCCGTGACGCGGGCGATCGCCGACAAGGCACGCACGATCCGCATCCCGGTTCACATGGTCGAGAAGCTCAACAAGGTCGTGCACATCGAGCGCCAGCTCGTCCAGGAGTTCGGGCGCGAGCCCACCCCGGATGAGATCGCGCTCGAGCTGGAGTGGACGGCGCGCGAGGTCAAGGACATCCTGCGCATCGCCCAGCTACCGGTGTCGCTCGAGAAGCCGATCGGCGAGGAGGAGGACTCCGAGCTCGGTGACTTCGTGGAGGACGAGACGGCGGAGTCGCCGTTCGAGCTCGCCTCCGAGAATCTCCGCCGCGAGAACGTGCGCCGGGCGCTGGATGCGCTGCCGCCTCGCGAGCGCGAGGTGATCGAGATGCGCTACGGCCTCACGGGGCACAAGGCGCGGACGCTCGAGGAGGTCGGACGCGCGTTCGGGGTCACCCGAGAGCGCATCCGCCAGATCGAGAACAACACGCTGAAGAAGCTGGAGGGTCTTCCCGAGGCGCAGCGCCTCAGGGACGCCTCATAAACCACATTTTGGCGCCGCGGGGCAGGTCCCCGCTGCCGAGCTCCTCGAACCCGAAGCCCGAGTAGTAGGGCAGGTTGGCCGGGTTCGCGGTGTCGAGATACACCGGAGCCTCCGCCGCATCGAATACCCGCCCCAGCAGCTCCCGGCCCACGCCGGAGCGCTGGAGCGCGGGGTCCACGGCCAGGAACCAGAGGAACACGTGCGGCTCCTTCGGGTGGCCGCCGTCCTGGACGGAGCTGGTGCGCAGCCCGCGCACGACCGCCGCGGGCCCGGCCAGCAGGAAGCCCGGTGCCGTGGTGAAGAAGGTGCGC
>CAWEPQ010000009.1:0-21444 GCA_963811055.1 uncultured Thermoleophilaceae bacterium | reverse complement strand
CTCCGGTAGTGGATCACCCAATCCGCCCCGGCGACTATCGCCAGGGCCGCGGCTGCGAGTTTGCCCCTCACTCGTACGAAAGGAACTCGAGCAGGCTGCCGTCGGGATCCCTGAAGTACACGCTCGTGCCGCGACCACGCCCGCCGTAGCGGGTGACCGGCCCCTCCTCCACGCCCACGCCGTGACCCTCCAGGTGCTTTGCCGCGGCCTCGATCGGGCCATCCCACACGAAGCAGAGGTCGGCCCCGCCGGGCTCGGCGGGGCGCGCCGCCACCGGGCTCGGGTCCTGACCGGGCCCGTGCACGTTCAGCTGCTGGTCCCCAAAGCGGTAATGGCGGGCCTCGCTCCCGTCGCGCTCCACCAATTCCGCACCGAGGACGTCACGGTAGAAGGCGTTCGAGCGCTCCCAGTCGGAGACGTGGATCACGACGTGGTCGAGGCGAAGGGCCATGCCCCCGATGCTGGCAGGTGAGCTATCGAGCGGGATGCACCACTGCAGCGCTGCCGCCGCCGCGCCGCACCGGCTCAGCCGCTGCGAGCACGCGTCCGTGGCGGCCGAACTCGATGCCAGTGGCCGCGCCGATCGCCGGATCGTCCGGAGTCTCGAAGGCCTGGCCGTAGCTCGACGCGAGCGCCCGGCCCTCGGGAGAGTCGATGAAGGCCTGCTCCGCCTCGCTCGTCTCGCTATTCCGCTGGCTCACCCGCGGGGCCGCGATCGCCTCGGGGAGCGAGGCGCCGAGCGCCAGCCGGTCGAGGAGGATCTGGGCGACCGTGGTGATGATCGTGGCGCCGCCGGGCGACCCCACGGCCAGCACCGGGCGCCCGCCGCGGGTGACGATCGTCGGGCTCATGGAGCTGCGCGGTCGCTTGCGGCCGTCGGAGCTGTTGGGGGCGGCCGGGTCGTCGTAGTCGAAATCCGTGAGCTCGTTGTTGAGCAGGAACCCGTAGCCGGGCACCACGATTCCGTTGCCGCCGGTGGACTCGATCGTGAACGTGTAGGAGACAACGGTCCCGTGGCGATCCGAAACGGTCAGGTGCGTCGTGGACTGGCGCGGGTGAGAGAACGCGGCCGTGCCCTCGAGCTCCGGGCCGCCGTCTCCGCTGGGATCGCCCGGGTCGGCCGGGCTCGTGCCCGCCGCGGCCGGGTCGATGAGCGCACGGCGCTCGGCCGCGAAGCGCTTGGAGAGGAGCCCGCGCAGCGGCACGTCGAAGGAATCGGGGTCCGCCAAGTACGCGCCGCGGTCGGCGAACGCGAGGCGCTCGGACTCGATCAGCAGGTGGAGGGCCCGCGCCCGGTCCGCCGCCAGATTTCTGTAGCCGTCGAGCACGTTCAACACCTCGCCGACGGTGGAGGCGCCGCTCGAGGGCGGACCCATGCCCCACACCGAGAGCCCGCGGAAGCCCACCCGCGTGGGCCGCCGCTCGATCGCCGAGTAGTCGGCCAGGTCGGCCGCCGTGAGCAGTCCGGGCCGCCACGCGTGGTCGGCCGTCGGTGCCACCGGCGGGGTCCTGGAGGCCTTGACGATGGCGTCGGCCACCCGTCCCGTGTAGAAGGCACGCGGTCCGCGGGCGGCGATCAGGTCATACGTGCGCGCGAGGTCCGGGTTGCGCAGGCGGTGGCCCACGTCGCGCGGAGTGCCGTCGGCGTCCAGGTAGAGCTCGGCGGTGGACGGCACGTCGTCGAAGTACGGCACGTTGTCCTCCGTCTGGGAGGCGAACGTCTCGTCGACCTCGAAGCCGCGCCGGGCCACGGCGGCTCCCGGTCGCAACGCGCGGCCGAGCGACCACGTGCCGTAGCGCTCCAGCGCGGCGGACCAGCCGCGGACCGTGCCGGGCACTCCCGCGGACAGGCCGCTGTAGCGCGCCGGGTCGAACTCGAGCGGCTCGCCGTTCTCGATGAAGGACGTGGGGGTCATCGCCGCGGGCGAGAGCTCCCGCGAGTCGATCGTGGTGACGCGCCCGCCGGGCGTGCGGATGACCATGAAGCCGCCTCCACCGATGCCGCACGAGTAGGGCTCCACCACGCCGAGCACGCCGGCGGCCGCGACCGCGGCGTCGACGGCGTTGCCGCCCCGGCGCAGCACCGAGATCGCCGCTCGGGTGCCGAGCCGGTCCACCGACGCGGCGGCTCCGCCCGAGCCCTGTGCCGTGGCCTCCGCCGCAGCGGGCGCCGCCGGCACGAGGGTCGCCAGGGCGATCAGGGCTAGGACCGTTGTGCTGCGCACCATTCCGGCTTGCCTACCCGGGCCGCGCTCCGCGCACACCCCCGAACGACGGGGGGCCGCCGATCGGCGGCCCCTCCAAGTGCTGCTGGAAGCGCGAGCTACTTGACCTCGACGCTCCCGCCGGCCTCCTCGAGCTCGCCCTTGAGCTTGTCGGCCTCGTCGCGGTCGAGACCCTCCTTGATGGGCTTGGGCGCCTCGTCGACGAGGGCCTTGGCCTCCTTGAGGCCCAGGCCGGTGGCCGCGCGGACCACCTTGATCACCTGGATCTTCTTGTCGCCGGGACCGGTGAGGATGACGTCGAACGTGGACTGCTCTTCCTCGGCCGGGGCGTCCGCGGGGCCCGCAGCCGCGGCGGGAGCCGCCATGGCTTGGGCGGACACGCCGAACTCCTCCTCGAGCGCCTTGATCAACTCGGACAGCTCGAGCACGCTCATCTTCTTGATCTCTTCGATCAGCTTCTCTGCGGTGGCCATCTAGCCCTCCTTCTCGTCTTCGCCCTCGGAGGGCGCTTCAGTTTCAGCGGAAGCAGCCGGCTCGGCCGGCTGCGCACCGTCGGTTTCAGCGGAAGCAGCCGGCTCGGCCGGCTGCGCACCGTCGGTTTCTTCAGGTTGTTCCTCGGCGGGCGCCTCTGCGGCGGGCTCCTCCTCGGCGGACGTCTCTTCAGGTGGTGCGGGCGCCTCGGCTTCGGCGGCCGGCTCCTCGGCAGCAGCCGGCTCCTCGGGGGGAGCCTCGCCCGCGGGCAGCAGGCCCTGGTCGGCGATCTGCTGGAGCTGAATCGCCAGCCCGGCGATCAGGGCGTTGAGGGTGCGGACCAAGCCCGTGATCGGCGATGCGATCACGCCCACCAGCTGCGCATGGAGCACCTCGCGCGCGGGCAGGCGCGAAAGCGCCATCAGCTGGTCGGGAGACAGGGTCTCGCCGCTCAGGAGCCCGCCCTTGAACTCGAGCACGTCGTGCTCGCGCTTGAACTGGGCGAGCGCCTTGGCGGCAAGCGCCACGTCGCCGTCGGCGCGGACGAAGGTGAAGGCCGTGGGTCCCTCGAGCACTTCCTTGAGGGCATCCGCCCCGGCCCTGCCCGCAGCGATCTCGGTCAGCGTGTTCTTGACCACCCGGAAGCGCGCACCGGCGTCTTCCAGCTTCACGCGGAGATCGGCCACCTGGGCAACCGTGATGCCGCGGTAGTCCACCGCGAACACCGCCTCCGCCGCTTCAATCTGGGCGGCGACCTCTTCGATCACAGCCGCCTTCTGGTCTCTGTTCATTCCGTTCCTTTAAGTGAGAAGCCCGCGCTCAGGCGGGCTCGCGGAACGGATCGACCTGATCCTCGCGGCTCCACCTGCCCCGGACTTGCACCAACAGCCGCCGGGGGTCTCGGGCAGAAAAACTCTTGCGGTCTAGCCTACCGGCGCGGGCTCCCCGGCGATTGCACGTGTACGTCCCGGGTCGACCTTGACCCCCGGCCCCATGCTCGTGGTGAGCGTGACGGTCTCGAGGTAGCGGCCCTTCGCCGATGACGGCCGGGCCCGCATGAGCTCGTCGATCAGGGCGGCGTAGTTCTCGAGCAGCGTCTGCTCGTCGAAGCTGAGCTTTCCGATCGTCATGTGGACGATCGCGTGGCGGTCGGTGCGGTACTCGACCTTGCCGGCCTTCGACTCGGACACGGCCTTGGCCACGTCGTTGGTCACGGTGCCGACCTTGGGGTTGGGCATCTTGCCCTGAGGGCCGAGGATCCGGCCGAGCTTGCCGACCACCGGCATCATGTCCGGCGTGGCGATGGCCACGTCGAAGTCGGTGAAGCCCTCCTCCTCGACGCGCTTGGCGAGATCCTCGGCGCCCACGTGGTCGGCGCCGGCCTCCTCCGCCTCGCGGGCCTTGTCGCCCTTGGCGAACACCGCGATGGTCATCTCCTTGCCGAGCCCGTGGGGCAGCGCGATCGTCCCGCGAAGCTGCTCCTCGGCGTGGCGCACGTTGAGCCCGGTGCGGACGTGGGCCTCCACCGTCTCGTCGAACTTGGCCGCCTTGAAGCCCTTGATCAGCGCCACGGCGTCGACCGGGTCATAGGCCTTGTCGCGGTCGATGGACTCGTAACTGGTCCTGTAGCGCTTGCCGTGCTTGGGCATCTATCTGACCTCCACACCCATCGAGCGGGCGGTGCCCTCGATGATCTTGGCCGCCTGCTCGATGTCGTTCGCGTTCAGGTCGGGCATCTTCTGCTCGGCGATCTGGCGGATCTGAGCCGGCGTGATGGTGCCCACCTTGTTGCGGTTGGGCTCGCCGGAGCCCTTGTCGAGCCCGATCGCCTGCTTGATCAGCACGGCCGCCGGGGGCGTCTTCGTGATGAACGTGAAGGAGCGGTCCTCGTAGACCGTGATCTCCACGGGGATGATCGTGCCGGTGTCCTGCTGCGTCTGGGCGTTGAACGCCTTGCAGAACTCCATGATGTTCACGCCGTGCTGGCCGAGAGCGGGGCCCACGGGGGGCGCCGGGTTGGCCTGGCCGGCGGGGACCTGGAGCTTGATGAGGGTTAGAACCTTGCGTGCCATCTAGATCAAATCTTCTTCACCTGGTCGAAGCCGACCTCCACGGGCGTCTCGCGCCCGAAGATGGAGACCAGCACCTTGAGCTTCGCAGCGTCGTCGTTGATCTCCGAGATCTCCCCCGAGAAGTCCGAGAGCGGACCGGACACCACCTTGACGGATTCGCCGATCGTGAACTGGGCGCGTGTGCGCGGCCGCTCGGCCGCCTCGCGGTGGAGCAGCCGGTCCACCTCGCCCTGGTTGAGCGGCACCGGGTTGTTCGACGCGCCGACGAAGCCGGTCACGCCCGGCGTGTTCTTCACGAGCTGCCAGGAGTCGTCGGTGAGGTTCATGTTCACGAGGAGGTAGCCGGGCATCGTCCGCTGCTCCTTCTGGATCTTCTGCCCGTCCTTGAGCTCCTGGATCTGCTCGGTGGGCACCACGATCTGACGGATGCTGTTTTCCTGCCCGAGCGAGATGCGGCGATGCTCAAGGTTGTGCTTCACCTTGTTCTCGTGACCTGAGTATGTGTTTACGGCGTACCAGCGGAACATTCGTTAAGTGCGTGCGTGGGTCAGAGGATTGCCTTGATCAGCTCGGAGAAAATCGCGTCCAGCAGTCCGAGATAGCCGCCCGCGATCAGGACGAAGCCGAGCACTACGCCGGTCAGGGTGGTTAGCGCCTGACGATCCGGCCATTGGACGCGCTGGAGCTCGGCCCAGACTGCGATGAGGAACTGTACGACACGCGGCCGGTTCTTGTGTGCCTCGCTTGGATGGGCGCCCCGGCGGCCGCGTACTTCGAAGCCTTCTTCGCCGCGGGCGGCGAGCTCTTCCTCGGCCTCCTCCTCGGCTTCGACCTCCTCCTCGGTGAGGTGGTCGTCCTCGTCGTCTTCGAAGTCAGGCTCGTCATGGACGACGCCATCCGAGCGTCCCTCGGACTGCGGCGGCGCCCCGGCGGCGAGGTCGGGATCGATGCCCGGCGCCTCCTCGCGCTCGGCGGGCGGGCTCTTGCCGTCCCCCTCCTGCTGCGCGAGGCGGCGCGCACGGCGCTCGGCCTGGCGCTGCTTCGCCTGCTGGCGATCACGTGCCAAGCGCTAGCTCCTTCGCGCGCGCGAGAAGCGGAGATCCATCAGCGGGTCTCCTTGTGCGCCGTGTGCTGTCGACACCAGCGGCAGTACTTGCGCAGCTCGATCCGCTCGGGATCGTTGCGCTTGGACTTCTGCGACTGATAGTTGCGCCGCTTGCATTCCTCGCACGCGAGGGTGACGGCGATTCGTACGTCTCCGCGAGCCATGGCCCCTTCGGAAGGTTGAGTCTGGGCGGCCGGGCAGACGAAAGACCCCGCACCGGCCGCGAGGTCCAGGCCAGTCTAGCGTCGGCGCTGACAAAGGTAGGGCTCGCTTATCCGCGCCGGGTGCGAGACAATCGGCCATAGGCTCACGTCAACCCGGCGCCTGGGCCAGCCACGTTGGACTCGCACAATCTAGAAACCGTGAAGGAGCTCTACCGCGCCATGCAGGAGGACGGCCTGCGGTCCGGTGGCGAGTACCTGGCGGCCAACGTCTGCGAGGACGTGAGCATCCGCCTCTACACCACGAAGGACCGCGTGCTGCACGGGCGCGACGAGGTGCGGAGCTTCTTCGCGGAGGCCGAGAGCGCCGGCACGAGCGTGGTGCTGAGACCACGCGAGTTCCTGGCCGACGGTGACGCGGTGACGGTGATCGGCTCCGCCCGGGTTCAGCGGTCGGAGGGCGGGTTCGCCGAGACGCAGGTGCGCTGGACCTGGCGCTTCCGGGACGGCCTCATCGCCGAGGCCGACTGGGCGCCGCGCGCCGGCGACTGATCCTCATGCTCTGAGGCCAGGGCGTCGAAGGGTTACGTGCGGGAGCGATCGCTCCTCGCGCAAACCGCTGCCAGTCGCATCCCGCAGCGGCCCATCAAAGGAGCAGTACACATGCTGAATCGTGCACTTGCAATCGCCGTCCTCGGCGCGGCGGCGATCGTGCTGACCGCGCTCGGCGGGTCGGCGGTTGCCAAGACTTTGATCAAGGCGGGAGACATCGCCGCCGGGGCCGTGACCGGCAAAGCGATCAAGAACGGGACGATCAGCTCCAAGGATCTGAGCAGCACGACCAAAGCCTCCCTGAAGGGCGCGCAGGGTCCAACGGGCGCAAACGGGGGCAACGGCCTGGCCGGCGCGTCGGGGTCCAACGGCGCGAACGGCCCCCGTGGCGCGGACGGCTTGAACGGCTTGAACGGCTTGGCCGGAGCGTCCGGGTCCAACGGCGCGAACGGCCCCAATGGCGTGAACGGCATCGACGGCGCTGACGGCGCGCCGGGTGCCGACGGCAGCGACGGAACGGACGGGGCCGACGGCGTCCTCGGGCCGCTGTCCGCCACGCAGGGGGTAACGGCCCTTCCCACCGCCACCCCGCCGACCGTCGTGGTCTCCCTGACCGTCCCGGCCGGCAACTACGTGGTCCTTGCCAAGACGCAGCTGACCCATTCGGGAGCCGGCGACACGGTCGACTGCGTGCTCCGGGCGGGCGTCACCAGCATCGACCAGGTTTCCATGAAGACGCTGCCGGCTCTCGCCGCGATACCCGTTTCGCTTCAGGCGGTGACCACGACGTCGCCGACCCAGCTGAGTGTGGAATGCGACGTGACGACCGCCAACGGCTCGGCCAGCTTCAGCAGCCTGATCGCGATCCCCGTGAACTAGGTCAGGGCCGTGGCGACCAGGCCGGATTGACGTCGCCGCCCGAGTCGTCGTTGGTGAGGTTGGTCTGGTTGCCGCCGTCCGCGTCCATCGAGTAGAGCTCGAAGTCGCCGTCGCGGTTCGTGGCGAAGACCATCGTGCTGCCGTCCGGCGACCAGACCGGAGTCTGGTCGGAATTCGAGTCGTTGCTGAGGTTGGTCGGGTTCCCGCCGTCCGCGTCCATCACGTACACATCGGAGCTGCCGTCGCGGCTGCTGCCGAACGCGATCCTGGTGCCGTCCGGCGACCACCTCGGGATGACGTCGCGCTCGCCGTCATTGGTCAGGTTGACCGGGGTCCCGCCGTCCGCGTCCATGGAGTAGATCTCGAAGTCGCCGTCGCGGTCGGTGGTGAATGCGATCGTGCTGCCATCCGGCGACCAGGCCGGATAGAGGTCGTCGGCCGAGTTGTTCGTGATGTTGATCTGGTTGCCCCCGTCCGCGTCCATCACGTAGATCTCCTGGTTGCCGTCGCGGGTGCTGGCGAAGGCGATCTTGGAGCCGTCCGGCGACCACGCCGGGGTGATGTCGTCGCCCGTGTCGTCGTTGGTGAGGTTGACCGGGTTGCCGCCGTCGGCGTCCATCACATAGATCTCCTGCTCGCCCTCGCCGTCGCGGTTGCTCGCGAAGGCGATCCTGCTGCCGTCCGGCGACCAGGCCGGATAGGCATCGCCGGCGGGGTTGTTCGTGAGGTTGATCGGATTGGCGCCGTCCGCATCCATCGAGTAGATCTCTTGGCTGAAGCCGCGGGTGGAGACGTAGGCGATCCGTGAGGTACCGGCCTCGGACGCCGTGGTGAAGGTCCGGTCCTTGGAGCAGACCGCTCGCGGCGGGTCCTCCTCCTCGTCCTGAACGCAGAGCTGGAAGTGGTACTCGGTGGCAGCGCTCAGGCCGCTGATCGGCTGCGACACCGAATGCGGCTCCTCGTCGGCAATCGCCACCGTCCGGTGCGGCGTCTCGTTGCCGTAGGCGGACGTCTCCCCGTAGCGCCACCAGAACTCCGTGTCACCGACGACGCTCGAGTGGACCTCCGCGTTCAACGTCACACCCGTGTCAGAGACGTACGTAGATGGCTTCGGATCACCCACCGCACAGCCCGAAGCCACAACCGAGACCACCACGACAACCACAGCAAGCACCAAACGCTTCACGCGAGGACTCCAAACAGTCTGGGCCAGAGACCTCCGTGTCAGCGAGCCATGGGCGGTCCGGCAACCCTCCCACGCCGAGCCCACCAAACGCAATGGGGAACCGACGCTCTTGCGTGAAGCCCTGAGGCGGCCAGATGGGGCTGGCTCCGGCGATCACACCAGCAGGTGCGCGGCCCGGGCGGCCAGCCCGTCTTCACCCGGGCTTGCGTGAAGCGTCAGAGCCTGGTGGGCGAACATCGCGCACCAGGCGTTCGCTCGTTGCTGGTCGAGCGCGAACAGCACCCCACCGTCAGGCCGCACGTGACCGAGCAGCACGCCCGCGAGGCCTTCGAGGCGGCTGCGCCAGACGTCGCCCCGGAGCCGACCGGTGGCGCGCAGGAGCTCACCGGCCCGAAGCGCCTGGGCGAGCACGTCCGCGCGCACGCCACCCGAGCCTGTGACGGCGGCAGGCAGCGTGTCATCCCCCGCCTGGAGGTCGAGCAGGCGTTCGTAGATCGGCTCGGCCGCATCGAACAGGCCGAGCATCAGCAGCCCCTCGAGCCCGTAGAGGAGCGGGTGCAGCTCTTGGCAGGGCCAATCCTCATGCATCGCGGCCGTCCAGTGATCGACCGTCGCCCGGCACGCCGCGACGAGGTCCGCGTCCACCACGCCGTCGGGCAGTCGCAGCAGCGCAGCGGCGGCCTTGACATGGTGCGGCCCGGGGCAGGTCGACCAACGCTCGGGCAGGGCGGCGCCGGGCGCCTCGAGGGCGGTATGCGAGGCGAGCGGCACCGTGTTCGAGCAGATCGCCTCCAGACGGTGGCTGAGCTCGCGGACGGGCGTGGCCGCGTCCGCCGCCGAGGCGACGGTCCCGAAGCAGTCGGCGCCGCGCACCGCCATCGCCAGGTCGAAGGAGAACACGGCGCGGTTTCGCCAGTCGTCCTCGTCGGGTGTGAGGTAGAGCCGCGTCGGGGGCACCGCCCCGTCCGCGGTCACCGCTCGCATCCAGTCGAGCCCCGCCTGCCCGTGCTCGAGTGCCTGGGCGGCGCGGGCCTCGGAGCCGGCGCTTCCGGTGGCCAGCCACGCGAGCAGCGTCAGGTAGTAGCCGGTGATCTCGAGGTAGACGAACTCCGGGCAGCCATCCGCCTCAAGCCAGCCGGCGACCCCGCCGCGGTGAGGGCCTTCGCCCAGTTGGACAGAGGAGTCGAGAAGCCAGCCCTCGATGCGCCGGGCGGCGTCGGCGACCTCAGCCGAGCGCTTGCTCACGGGGCACGGCTTGGAGCGAGAATCTGTCGGCGAGGACCGCGGCGACGCGTTCGCCGGCATGGCCGTCACCGTAGAGATCGCGAACGGTTGCCATGCGCTCGTAATGGACAGGGTCGTCGAACAGCCTGGTCGCCGCTGCCACGATCTCTTCCTCGTCCGCGCCCACCATCGTCGCCGAGCCCGCCGCCAATGGCTCCTGACGCTCGGTGCGGCGGTTCGCCACGAGAACCGGTTTCCCCAGCGCGGGCCCTTCCTCCTGGAGTCCGCCGGAGTCGGTGATAACCAGGAACGAGCCGGCGAACGCCTGGACGAAGGGCACGTAGCCGCATGGCGGCAGGAGCTCGAGGTTGGCTGGACGCTCGCTGCCCAGCACGGCCGTCATCGCACGCTCGATCGCCGGCGCCGGATGCACGTAGACCTGGAAGACCGCGTCCGGGTAGAGCCGGGCGAGTCGCAGGACGGCGCGCGTGATCGACTGCACACCGTCCGGGATGCTCTCGCGACGATGGGCGGTCACAAGCACGCGCCGCCGGCCGTCCTGTACGACCGAACCCGTTCTCGGCTGGGCCCTTGCCCAGTGCAGCGCATCTATGCCGGTATTCCCCGTGACGTGTACCTGCTCGGCCCGCACTCCCTCGCGGAGAAGGTTCTCGGCGGCAAGCTCGCTCGGCGCGAAGTGAAGATCGGCAACCGCGCCGACCACACGCCGGTTTGCCTCCTCCGGCCACGGCGCGTAGTTGTCGAAGCTACGGAGGCCCGCCTCCACGTGCGCGACCTTCGTTGACGAGTAGAAGGCGGCCAGGCCGGCCGCCATGGTGGTGGCGGTGTCGCCCTGCACCAGCACCACGTCCGGCGCGAGCCGGCGACACAGGTCGGTGATCCACCGGGCGATAGCCCAGACGACGTCGGCGGGCTGCTGGTCGTGGCGCATCGCGCCAAGGTCGTAGTCGGGGGTCAGCCCGAACGTGGCCAGCGCGTCATCGAGAAGCTCGGCGTGTTGACCCGAGGAGGCGAGCAGCGTCTCGAACTGGCTGTCTCGCTCGCGGAGCGCCCGGACGACGGAGAACATCTTGATCGCCTCCGGACGGGTCCCTACGACGCACAGGGCGAGCCTGCGCCGCCGTGACCGCTCCGGTGCGAGCGGCCAGAGCGACGGGCCGGCCGGCGCCGGTCTGACCGTCGCTGCTTTTCGAATATGCGCTTTGGACACCCCCGCCCCGCCTCTACGGCCATCAGAACACACCGGGGCCGTACCCGCAACGGACAACCGGTGTGTTGGCGACCCGACCCGGGTTACGGTGGGCTTGGTGCGAGAAATCCACCTGTTCGAGCCGTCGGGCTTCGCCGGCGTCTTCCAGCACGCATGTCGGCTCGGCCAGCTGTTGAGCGGTCACGGCCTCCGCGTGGTCCTGCACACCGGTCATCAGCACGAGCAGGTGTCGCCCGGCGGGGTCGAGCTGTGTCCCTGCTCGTGGTGGCCGCGGGACGAGCCGCGTGGCGCGCGGCGCTCGACGCTGATCGCCTCGCGGTTCGTCACACGAACCGTTCCACATCTACGCAGTGCGACAGGTCCCGGTGGGGTGCTGCACGTGCAGGGAATCTCGGCCGCCGGCCCGCTCACGCTGCTTGCCCTGGCATCCGCCCGGACGGGGAATCGCCGCGTCGTCTACTCGCCGCACGACACTTTCTCCCGGCGAGGCCGTCTCGACGCCCGGCTTTTGCGCCTGGCGCTGCGTGTTCCGCACGCGATCGTCGTGCACTCCGAGACCGATGTCGAGGTTCTCCGCGCCGCCGGGCTGGCCGCACAGATGTCACCGCTGGTCCAGCTCGTGCCCAGCCCCACCGAGGCCCAGCGCCAGCGCTGGCGGCGGGAGTGGGACGCCGGCGAGGATGTGGACGTCGTCCTCTTCGCCGGCTGCATCCGGCCCGAGAAGCGGCTCGACCTGCTGATCCGCAGTGCCCGTTCCTGGCCCCGGGGTCGCCGGCTCGCGGTGGTGGGCGAGGACCGCGGCGCCTGGGACGAGTGCTCACGCCTGGCCAGAGAGCAGGGGGTGGAGATGGCCGCCCGGGTGGAGTTCGTCGAATTGCAGGATTTCACCGCCGCGCTGGCCGCCGCCGACGTCGTCGTGGCCCCGTACGAGCGAGCCAGCCAGAGCGGCGTCCTGGCGGTGGCCGGCCAACTCGGGGTCGCCACCGTGGCCGCCGGCGTGGGCGGCCTGGGCGAGCTCGCGCTGCGGACCTTCATCTCGGGTGATGTTGCCGACCTCAGCCGCGCCATCGACGCGCAGCTCGCCTCCCAGACAGAGCCGCCGCGGCCGCCCGACGAGGAGCTGGCGCTGCGCGTCCACCTCGACGCGTATGCCTGGCGCACGGCTGCATAAGCCGATGTAGGGTCGGTTGGGGGGTACGCGCCGTGAGCACGTCGGATCGTGAGCAGGTAGGACACAGCACACTTCGGGAGGTCCTCCGCCGCTGGCCGGTGGTGCTGCTGGTCACCTTCGCGGCCCTGGCGGCGGGCGCCATCGCGTCCGCGACGACCGACTCCTCCTACACGGCGCGCCTCAGGCTTCTGATCACGCCGCTCCCGCAGGGGGACGAGACCTTCCTCGGGACGAGCCTGATCCGCGACGCGGGCGACGCCGGCCGCACCGCGTCGACCCTGGCGTCGACGATGGATTCCGACGAGGTGGACCGCGAGGCGGCGCGCCGGCTCGGCGGCGATTGGACCGCCCCCTCGGTGCACGACGCCGTGGAAGTGAAGCCGCTCGCCAACGCGAACCTGGTCGAGATCAGTGCCCGTTCGTCCAACGCCGCCTCGGCCTCGCGGGTGGCGACCGCGTTCGCTGCGGCCACGCTGAACGAGCGCTGGCGCAAGATCGCTGTAGAGCTCGACGAGCGCGTGGCCGCTCTCGACGAACTCAGCGAGAGCTCGGCCGACGAAGCAGGACTGGCTCGCGATCGGCAGATACTTGCCGCCACCCGCGGCGCCGGGCGCGATCCGACGCTCAGGCTGCAAGGGGGCGCGCCGAAGATCGTCGAGGACGGACTCTCGCCTGCGGTCGTCATGGTGCTCGCGCTGATCGGCGGCCTTCTGCTCGGCGCGCTCGCCGCTGTCGCGATGTCCCGCCTCGACCGCCGCGTGGGCGGCGAGCAGGACGTTCTCGACACGTATCCCCTGCCGGTCCTCGCACGGGTCCATCCAGACCTGCTGCTGCGGATGTCGGAGGTACTCCCGGCGCTTCCGCAGCAGGAGGCCGCCTTTGCCCGGCTCGCAGAGCGGATCCAACTCGCGCTGCCCCGCGGCGGGACCATCGCCGTCGCGAGTGCGTCGCCCGGCGACGGACGGACCCCGTGTGCCACCAGCATCGCCACCGCGATCGCCGCCGGCGAGCGAACCGCAAGGGTCCTCGACGTCGAGCCCGAGCCGGCTACGGGTGAGGACCTGGTGGCGCTGGTCAGGAAGGCGAGAAGGCGCGCCAACTTCGTGCTCATCGACGGGCCGCCGCTCTGCGCCGGCGGAGACGCGGCCCGGGCGGCGGTCCTGGCCGACATGTGCCTGCTCGTGGTTCGCACCGGACACACCGACCGTCACGACCTGAGGCAGGCTCGCGAGCTGCTCGAGCGGACCGGCGCGAAGCCCGCCGGAATCGTGCTGGTCGACGCCGGCGTCGGGCGCGGCCCAGAGGCGCAGCCCGGCCGCGCGCGGGACAAAGCGGCCCCGACCGCCTCCGCGGATGTCATCGCAATCGATCGCTAGAGCCGGCACGGCCCTCCCCGCTTCCAGGCGCGCGGCGCTGATGGGCATGCCTCTGGACAGGCTCACCATCGACGAGGCCGTTCAGCGGGTGGTGAGCGGTCTCGACCGTGGGGAAGGCGGGGCGGTGCTGACGCCCAACCTGGACGTGCTGCGCCAGCATCGGCGCTCTCGGCGGCTGCAGCAGGTGTTCGAGGACACCGAGCTCCTGGTGGCCGACGGGGTTCCCCTCGTGTGGGCATCCCGGCTTCAGGGCACCCCGGTACCACAGCGCATAACCGGGAGCGACATGCTTTGGTCCGTCGCCGCCGCGGCGGCCAATCGCGGCGACCTCCTGTTCCTCGCGGGCGGGCGCCCGGGTGTTCCCCAGCGGGCTGCGGACCATCTCATCGATGTGAATCCGGGTCTGCGAACGCTGGCGCAGGACTGCTTCGTCAAGCCGGGACCGCTGGCTCCGCAGGTGAAGGACCTGGTGCGCAGCATCGTCTCCGCCGCTCCTGACGTCGTATACGTGGGGCTACCGTTCGCCAGCCAGGTGGAGCTGATCGCCGAGCTGCGCTCGAGGCTTCCGTCCACCTGGTTCCTGGGCATCGGCTCCTGCTTCGACTTCGTCAACGGCGACCGTCCCCGCGCACCGGTCTGGCTGCAGCGGCTGGGACTGGAGTGGGCCCACCGTCTCGTCTACGAGCCGCGAGTGTGGCGGCGATACCTGGTGCAGGGGTTGCCGTTCGCGGCACATCTCGGACTGCACGCGCTGCGCGTGCGGGCGACTCGCCGGCACGCCCAACGGACCTAGTGGAAGCGCCCGCCGCGTCGCCGGCTCCAAGCACGGGGACGGTGTCCCCGCCACCACGCGCCGCGCTCAGCGCGCGCCGCCTGTTCACGGCGGCCTCGTGGATGAGCGGAGCTAACCTCGCCGCGCAGCTCTTCGCGTACGCCTCCCTGCTCGTGCTCGCACGGCTGATCCCCCCGGCCAGCTTCGGCACGGTCGCCGCCGGAACCGCGTTGGTCTGGGTTGCGATCACCGTGTTGGATTCCGGGATGCGCGGGGGCATCGTGGTGGCTCCCAGCCTCACGCACGACTCACTCCGCCGAGCCTTCCGGCGCTGCCTGATCATCGCGCTGGTGCTCGCGGCCGGGATGGGCATCGCGGCGCCGGCGCTCGTCGAGGCAACCGCCCAGGGTGGTGATGCCACCGCACTGGCGGTGCTGGCGATCACCCTGCCGCTGTATGCCGTCGCCCTCGTCCCGATGGCCGTCCTGCAGCGAGTGATGCAGTTCAGCAAGGTCGCGCGCGTGACCGCCGTATCGAACGCGGCCTCGGCCGCGGCCGCCGTGCTCGCCGGCGTCGCCGGCCTCGGCGTCTGGGCGCTCGTGACCCGGCAGCTGGTCTGGTTCGCGCTGCTCGCCGCGCTGGCCGTGACGCTCGCGCGCCCGTACTTGCCGCGTCGCCCGCCGGGGCCCAGCGGGGGCGACGTCGAGCCGGCGCCTCGGATCGGCGACCGCTGGTTCCTGGTCTTCGGCGTCACGCTGCTCGTCGACGCTGAACGCCGACTATCTGATCGTCGGCGGCGTGAGCGGCGTCACCGCCCTGGGGCTCTACTCGCTTGCGTTCATGATCGCGTTCGCACCGTTGCAGCAGTTCGCCGGGGAGGTGGGCCGGGTGCTGTTCGCAGCAGCCGCTGCATCGGGGGTTGAGTCGAGCGGGCGGCGCACCGTCCACGCAGCGCGCCTCATGGCCACGCTCCTGCTCCCACTCCTGCCCGCGGCGGTCGTGCTCGCCCCCGCGGCGATACCGGCGATCCTTGGGTCGGAATGGGCCGGCATGGTCACGCCCTTCCAGCTGCTTCTGGTCGTGGGGATAGGCCAGGCGGTCGTGAACTGCATCGGCGAGACGCTCGCCGGTGCGGGGCAGATCGCCTTTCGCGCCAAGATCAACGTCGTGTGGTGCGCAGCCACGATTGTGGCGCTCTTCGTACTCGTGACAGTCGACGGCATCCGCGGAGCGGCGCTCGCCCATCTCATCGTGTTCTTGCCCTACGCCGCCGTTTATGTGACGGCCGGGGCGCGCCGCGCGGGGACCAGCCCGAGCGAGCTCTGGCTCGCTCTCCGCCCCATCGTCACGGCGGTGGGCTGCCAGTCCGTGGTGACGGTTGCAGTCACGCTCGGCCTGAGAGGCACCGGCGAGGACCTTGCCGCCTGTGCCGGCGCGCTTGCCGGGCTGCTGGTGGTGGCGATCCTCCTGGCTCGCGACGACGACGGCTCGGTGCGACAGCTGGCGTCGCTGCTGCGCGCGGCGCGCGAGGACCGGCGCCGGTCATGATCGCGAGGTCGACTGCGCCCTGGCCGGCCGGCGCGCTGGCGCCCGATCCCCGTGACCGCCTGCGTGCCGCCGCCCTCGTGGGCCTTGCCGTGCTGGCTGCGATCGCCTTCGGCACCGCACTCCCCGCGGACCCGCGGGCCGCCGTGGTGCTCGTCGCGATCGTGCCGCTCGCGCTCGGAGCCCCCGTCGCAAGCCTGGGAGTGCTCCTCCTCCTGACCGTCGTGGTCCCGTTCGACGTCCAGAACCGGTTGTCGTTCGTCGGCGGCGAGAACGTTCCCGGGCTGCTGGTCGTGGACCTTCTCGTCTTCGTCGGCCTGTGCCGAATAGCGCTGCTCCTGGGCACCAAGAAGCTTCGGGTCGAGACCCCGCTGCTCGTGGCGGCTGCGCTCGGTCTCGTCCTGGCCGGGTTCCTCGTCGAGGGAGTCGCGGGCGGCGCCGACCTGAGCGAAGCCGGTCACGAAGCTCGCCGCCTGGGGATGGTGCTCGCGGGGTTCATCCTGGTCTGGCCGATCCTCGCGCGGCCGGCCTCGCGACAGGCCCTGTATGGGCTGCTCCTCGCGCTCGGGCTCACCCTCGGGGTCTGGGGACTCGCGCAGTGGTTCTTCTCGATCGACTTCACTGCCGGGGCCGATGTCGGCGTTCGCCCGGGCGTGGAGCTGACGTCGGGCGGCCGGGGATCGCTCCAGGGCGGGCTCTATGCGTTCCCGGTCGCGGTGACGCTCGCGTTCACGGCCCTCGTGGCCAACCGGATCCGATCCGTGGAGGTGCGCATCCTGCTGGCGGCGATCCTCCTGCTCAACGGCCTCTGCCTGCTGCTGACCTACGAGCGAACCTTCTGGCTGGCAACCGTGCTGGCCTGTCTCATGGCCGCCGTCAGGTCGGGCCCCGAGGCACGCAGGAGGGCCCGCTCGTGGGCGGCTCTCGGCGGTGTGACGCTCCTCGTGTCGCTGGTGACGCTGGGCGAGCTCCAGACCGCGGTGGAGCGACTCACCTCGGTGACCGATTACGGCACGGATCAGTCGCTCGAGTTCAGACAGGTTGAGACGCGCCACGTGGCCGAGCAGATCGCGGAGCGGCCGCTGACGGGGTCGGGCCTGGGCGCCACCATCACGTGGGGCAAGGAGGGCGTCTTCGCCGAGGAGACGACCCCCTTCTCCCACAACGGCTACCTGTGGCTGGCGTGGAAGCTCGGACTCCCGGCCACCATCTTCCTCGTCCTCTTGATCGTGGCGGCGGTGATCCGGCCCGCGCCCGCGGGCGACGAGCGGCTCCGGATGCTGCACACCGGCAGCCAGGCCTCGCTGTTCGCCCTGCTCGTGATCGGCCTGACCTTTCCGCCCTTCAACGCGTTCGGCATCACAGCCTTGATGGGCGTGCTGGCCGCCGTCTGCCTTCAGCCGCGGTCCGCGACTCAACGATTCAGCACGTAGCTCGTTACGAAGCTGCGTGGGTGCTTCGCGAAATCCGTCATCCACCTGAGCGTGTCGACCACCGCGGGCAGCGGATCCTCCGAGTCGCGCACGGCGTCGGTGGCCGCTCCCAGGCGCGCTGCGCGCCTGTGCCAGCCGCGCCACCGGCTCACCTCCGCATGCGACATCCGGCGGGAGATGCGCTGGAGCGTGAGCACGAGGTCGAGCATCGTCTTGTGACAGTAGATCTCGTCACCCGAAGGCGCCCACGAGCGTGCGCGGGCGAGCTCTCGGGCGACGTGCTCGCGGTCGCCCCGCGCAGCGTGCCAGACGAGCAGCGGAAGCGGCAGGCCACGCGCGACTTCGAAGGCCATCTGACTGTAGAAGCGTGGATTGAAGTCGATGAGGAGGCGCCGGTCGCCCTCGACGATGAACTCTGACTCGAACGCGCCCCGGTAGCCGGTCCTCCGGCACAGCTCGGCAAGCTGCTCCGTGAGCCGCGGCTCGACCGCACGACCTTCGAAGCACAGGCCGATGCCCACCTTGCGGGGGCGCTGAAGCATCTTCACCGAGGCCCGGGCAAGCAGCTGGCCGTCATCTCCCACGTAGCCCGAGAGGCTCAGGATGTTGCTCTCGCCGACCGCGAGGTACTCCTGCACCATCGGCTCGGCGATGTCGGGGTGTCTCGCGAGCAGCGCGGGGCTGAACGCGACGAGTTTGCGGAACCGCGCAAGCTGCGAGGCGAGGTGCTCACGGTCTCGGACGATGAGCCCCTTGATGCCGCTCGTGAGGCAGACCTGCGTCCGGGGCTTGAGCAGCAAGGGGTAGCGAAGCTCGCCGGCGCCGCCCGATGGGGCCACCTCGAGGCCGACCGCGCCGCATGCTTCGTAGAGCCGCTTCTTGTCGAGCAGCGTCATGATCGTCTCCTCGCCCGGGCTGAACATCTTGAAGGCACCACCCAGGCGGTCCCGCTCCACGGCAAACAGCCAGGCAAGGTTGTCGTTCGTCGGATAGAGGACCGTGTCGGGATGCTCCTCACCCCACCGGAGGAGCCAGTCGATGACAGCCGTGGGCTCGGCGAGCGGTGGGTGAACGAGACGATCCGCGACGTATCGCGAGAACCCCGCTCGGGCGCGTTTGCTCTCGTCGGCCATCGTGACCCGGATCCCGTTCCTGCCGTAGCACCGCGCGGCGGCCAGCGTGCCGTAGTAGTCCCCGCCCAGGAGGAGAACTCCAGGTCCGCCGCTGACGGAGCGCTTCACCGCGACGGGCGTTCTCAGGTCGGTGGATCGGTCGCCAGCAGCGAGAACATCAAGAGGTCCTCGCGCCCAGAGTTGCCAGGCCGGTACGACCGCAACAGACCCTCACTCGTGAACCCGGCCCGCAGCGCGAGCCGGCGGGAGGGCTCATTCTCCGGATCCGAGAGCAGCTCGAGCCGCTCGAGCCCGAGTTCGTCGAACGCCCAGCGCGCGATGAGCCGGACAGCTCGCGTGCCGACGTGCCGCCCCCGTGCAGCGGGGGTTATCCAGTAGCCGAGCTCGCCCTTGCGATGCTCCCAGTAGCAGTCGAGCGCGATCGAGCCGGCGAAGGCCGCTTCGGCTTCGACAACGACGGCGAGATTGATGCCGCGACCCGCCTTGCGGTCGCGCTCCGCGTCATCTATGAAGTCACGGGCGTCACGCCCGCGGGGGAGTGTCGGAAGCCTCGTCCAGCGAGCGATACCCGGATCTTGTGAGGCGTGGATGACTGCTCCCGCATCCTCGGGACGTAGCGGGCGCAGAGCAACCACCCCATCGCTTAGCGGAGCCTGGGGTAACGGTACGGCCGGCATGAAGCCGGCCCTGGCGTGGTGGCTCAGCATGCGCACCGCGCGGTGGATCACGAGCCGGTGGAACGACGCGCGCTGCCCTCGCGCGCGAAGGAGCCCGTTCAGCTCCGCGTCCGAGTTGGGGCGGCGCGCCATCGGCTCGACGATCATAAAGGGCGTCTACGGCCGCACGGGGTCGGCGGCGATCGCGGCCTCCAGCGCGCGGTTGTACTCGATGTCCCAGACCAGGCTGAACCCGAGCAGCGCGAGCCGGTCGGCTCGCACGCGGTGGAGCGTCTGCGACGCCGCGATCGTGAGCCGCTCAGCCGCGCGTGCCGCACCGGGGCGCCGTAGTGCCCGCCGCGCGGCACGTAGCGCCCAGTGTCGCTCGTCGAGGCCCTCGCGTACCCAGCGCAGCCGCCCGGATTCGGGACGAAGGCGGTCGATCAGAACGTCGTAGCGCGCGCTGGCCTGCGGAATCCGCAACCAGTCCGCGAGACCATGCCGGGCGTCGTGCCAGACCAGCGCCGCCGGCTCGAACGCGAAACGGCATCCGTGGTCTGAGAGGCGATAACCGAGCTCGACATCCTCCTGTCTGGCAAAGGCGGTGTCGAACCCGCCCACGGCCTCGAAGTCGCTTCGGCGTAGGGCGACGTTGCCGGTGTAGAGGTGTGCCCAGGACGCGACGGCCTCGCCGCGGGCCAGTCGGCCGTGCTCCCGGGCCAGTCGATCCGCCTGCCACAGGTCCCACGGTGGAAGCCGCACCTCCGGCGGCGGGAGCAGAGCGCCGATCGAGACGACGGCGCCTGGCTCGCGCTCGAAAACGTCCGCATGACTGGCGAGCAGCCTCGGGTGGGCCCGAACGTCGTCGTCGAGGAAGAGCACGTGGGTCCCGGTGGCTTCGCCCACCCCCCGGTTGCGGCTCGCTCCGGGGCCGAGGGGCGACTCGTTGCGGAGCACGAGCAGCGAGCGCTGGGCTCCGAGGCCCCGCGGAAGCGTGTCCGCCACCGGCGTCGCGCTGCAATCGTCGACCACGACGAGACGGAAGCGGTCCAGTGTCTGCCGCCCCAGGGACTCGATGCAGGCAACGAGGAGATCCGGTCGGTCGCGCGTCGCGACGACCACGTCGATGTCGGCTGTCAGCGCGCTGCCCCCTTCACCGCGAGCGACAGTAACGCTCACGGCAAGGTGGTCAGGGCCGTGGCGACCAGGCGGGTATTTCGTCGACGTTTGTGCTGTTGGTGAGGTTGGTCGGGTTGCCGCCGTCCGCGTCCATCGCATAGACCTCGTAATCGCCGGAGCGGAGGGTGGTGAAGGCGATCCTGCTCCCGTCCGGCGACCAGGTGGAGTGGTCGTCGTAGGCGGGGTTGTTGCTGAGGTTGGTCTGGTTGCCGCCGTCCGCGTCCATCGAATAAATCTCGCCGTTGCCGTCGCGGATGCTGCGGAAGGCGATCCCTGAGGTGCCGGCCTCGGACGCGGTCGTAAAGGTCCGGTCGGTCTGGCATACGACGCGCGGCGGGTCCTCCTCGTCGTCCTGGACACACAGCTGGAAGTGGTACTCGAGCGTGGCCGGTGACACGGAATTCTGGTGGCGCTACGGGGAGACGACCGCCTACGGCGACGAGACACCCCACCGGACGGTCGCGATCGCCGACGACCAGCCGCATCCTGTGTCGCAGCCGGTGGGCGGCCTGAGCGCGGGCACCGAACCCTCCCACGCCGAACCCACCAAGCGCAATGGGGAACTGACGCTCCTGCGGAAGCCCTCTATCGGACTCGAACCGATGACCCCTTCCTTACCATGGAAGTGCTCTACCAACTGAGCTAAGAGGGCGCTCTGTATCCGGCTAAGCTAGCCGGTAGTGGGGGGAGCAGGATTCGAACCTGCGTAGGCATAGCCATCAGGTTTACAGCCTGACTCCTTTAGCCACTCGGACATCCCCCCAGTGGTGCGAACGGCGATTGTAGAGGCGGCCCCGCGCGTAGGCTCTCGTCCCGATGACCGTCGTCCCCATCGCAGCCGACCTCCATGGGGAAGCGTCGCGCATCATCACCGACGCGCTCCTCCACGATCCCGGCTGGCTCGCCGTCGGACCCGACCGCACGGCGCACCGGCGGCTCGTCGCCCGGCGCTACCACCGCGGCGCGCTCCGCATCATGGAGCGGCACGGAGGGCCGATCTACGGCGCCTTCCGGGACGGGCGCCTAGCCGGGGTGGCCGCCACGTTCGCAGCCGGGCTCTACCCGCCGCCGGC
>CAWEPQ010000008.1:0-46969 GCA_963811055.1 uncultured Thermoleophilaceae bacterium | reverse complement strand
TCTCCGCCAGCGCCGTGCGGGGCGGGCGTCTACTGCGGCTGGGTAGGGAGGATGTTCTGTCGGCGTCCCGTCACATTCGGGTGGCCGCCCGTAACCCGACCTCTGGCACTGTGTCATCTAGCGATGGCACTGTCGTAGCCAAGTGACACGGTGGCCCATTCGCACGGTCCAGCCGGTGCGGACTGGCCCGACACCTCCCTACCCAGCCGCAGTAGACGCCGAGCCCGCCGCGCCTACGGACGCGCGCACCCGGCGCCGCGGCGGGCCAGCACGTCGCGCAGCCTGATGTCGCGCGAGGAGCTCCCGACCTGCACGCGGTAGCAGCCGGGGGCCACGCGCCAGCGGTTGCTGTCGGCGTCCCAGAACGAGAAGTCGCGATCCTCCAGCACGAAGGTCAGGTCGCGGCTGCGCCCGCTCGGGATCTCCACCCGCTTGAAGCGCTTCAGGGCCTTGGGCGGCTGCACCACTCCCGGCGCCGGCCGCGGGAGGCCGAGGTAGAGCTGCACCACCTCCGCGCCTCTGCGCGGACCCACGTTCGCCACCCTCAGGCTCACGCGCACGCGGCCAATGCCTCCGGGCGTGCCGCCGCGGAGCTCGCGCACCACGAGGTCGCGGTAGTGGAAGCTCGTGTACGAGAGGCCGTGGCCGAACGGGAACAGCGGCTTGATGCCCTTCCGGTCGTACCAGCGATAGCCCACCAGCACGCCCTCCGAGTAGACCGCGCGCCCGTCGACGCCCGGGAACCGCGCCTTGGCGAAGGCCGGCACGTCCGTTAGCGCACGCGGGTACGTCACGGGGAGCTTGCCGGACGGGTTGACCTTGCCGAGCAGGACGTCGGCGATGGCGTTGCCGCCCTCCTCGCCGGGCCACCAGGCCTCCACGATCGCCCCCACCCGGCGGACCCACGGCATCGTGACCGGCCCGGGTGACTGGAGCACCACCACCGTCCGCGGGTTGGCCGCCGCGACCGCGCGGATGAGCCGGTTCTGCAGCGGCGGCTTGGGCGCGCAGTCGAGGTCGATGCAGGGGCGGTCCGAGAACTCGCCCGACAACACGTCGGGCGCGGCGGCCACCACCGCCACGTCGGCCCGGCGCGCCACCTTGACGGCGCGCTCGCGGTCGCTCCCGTCGTCGTAGCGCACGGCGAAGCGGCCGCGCGCGGCCCGCTTCAGGCCCTGAAGAGCCGTGACCGCGTAGAAGGGCTTCACTCCGCCGCTCGACGCCGCGTTGGGGCGCTGGTACTCGTCGGCCGACTTGCCGATCACCGCCACCGAATCGATCCGGCGGGCGTTCAGCGGCAGCAGCGAGCCGCGGTTGCGCAGCAGGACAATGCCGCGGTCCTCCACCTCCCGGGCCACCCGCCCGTGGCGCTTGACCGGGATCGTCGCGTTGCTCGGGTAGGCGGCGCGGTCGAACACGCCGAACCGGAACAGCACCCGCAGGTAGCGCCGCACGAGGTCATCGATCGTGGCGGTCGTGAGGCGGCCGTCCGCGATCGCGGCGCGCAGGAGCGCGGGCTCGTAGTACTGGGCCTTGGGCAGCGCCAGGCTCTGGCCGGCCAGGGCGGACCCGACCGTGTCGCCGCCGGCATAGAAGTCGGAGAGCACGAAGCCGTCGAAGCCGAACGAGCCGAACAGCGTGCCGCGGACGAGCGGGCGGTTGGCGCCCATGTAGAAGCCGTTGACCTTGTTGTAGGCGGTCATCACCGTGCCCACGTGCCCGCGCCTGACCGCCGCCTCGAAGTGCGGGAGGTAGATCTCGCGCAGGGTGCGCTCGTCGATGATCTCGTCGACGGTGAAGCGGCCCGTCTCCTGGTTGTTGGCCGCGTAGTGCTTGACGTCCGCGATCAGGCCGGCGCCCTGGAGCGCGCGAATCCAGGCGACCCCGAAGTCGCTCAGCACGCGCGGGTCCTCGCCATAGCTCTCGAAGGTGCGCCCGCCGCGCGGGTCGCGCACGAGGTTGACGGTCGGTCCCAGCACCAGGTCGTGGCCGCGCCGCTTGGCCTCGGCCGCGATCACACGCGCGTAGCGGGCGGCGAGCTTGAGGTCGAAGCTGGCGCTCAGCGCCAGCGGCGCCGGCAACGCGGTGGCGGGTCTGCTGTCCGGGCCGATCCCCTGCCTGATCCCTCCCGGTCCGTCGTTCACCGTCAGCGGCGGGACGTCCAGCCGCGGGATCCCGTTGACGGTGCTCGAGGACGTCTCGGGGTGGAGGATCCCGTCCACGTCCCCGCCCATCAGGTCGAGCTTCTCGTCGAGGGTGAGCTGCCCGAGCACCAGCCCCGCGCGCGTGTCGGCGGACATCGAGCGGTCGCACCACGGGTGGTCCCCGCAGCGGCCGGCCGCCTGCGCCGCCCCCGGGAGGGCGAGGCCCGTGACCGTCGCGGCGAGGATCGCCGCAAGCCTCGTCCTCTTCACACGCCCCACCCTAGCCCGGGGGCTCAGGCGTCGTCGCGCCGCCCGGGCAGATGCTCGGCCGGGTCCTCCGGCTCCGCGTCGGGCGGCACCTCCTCCCCCTCGGCGCGGCGCTCGAAGCGCCGCCCGCGCTCCATGCGCTCGTCGGCCTCCGCCTGCGCCTGTTCGGCGCGGGCATCGTGGAACTCGGCCTCGCGCCTCACCTCCTCGGCGTGGAACCGACGCTCGTCCATTCGCCGGGTACGGCCGCTGCCGGCAACGACACCGAGCCCGATCAGACCCATGAGCACCGCCACGACTATCACCACGATCACCAGGGCGTCCATCTGTCTCCTTATGTCACGTCAGACGAGTGGCCCTGCCCACTCTGGGTGTGGCGGCGCGGGCAGCCTATCCGGAGCGGCTGACGCTACGGCTCTTCAATTCCCGCTTCAGCACTTTCCCAGTCGCATTGCGGGGGAGCTCGTCCATGAAGACGATCTCGCGCGGGACCTTGTAGCGGGCGAGGTTGCGCTTGACGTGGTCCTTCAGCTCGTCCTCGGTGGTTTCCGAGCCCTCCTCGAGCACGACGAACGCGCGGAGCCGCTGGCCGAAGTCCTTGTCCTCCACGCCGATCGCGGCGGCCTCGCACACGGACGGGTGGCGCGCCAGCGTGTCCTCCACCTCGGCGGGGAAGACGTTCTCGCCCCCGGACACGATCATCTCGTCGTCGCGGCCCTCCACAAACAGGCGCCCGTCAGGATCGAAGCGGCCGACGTCGCCGGTGGCCATCAGGCCGTCGATCACGTCCTTGGAGCCGCCGCCGGTGTAGCCCTCGAAGAGCATCTCGTTGCCGACGAAGATGCGTCCCGTGTCGCCCTGGGGCGTTGGCAGCCCGCGGTCGTCGTAGAGGCGGACGACGGTTCCTCGCGGCGGCGTGCCCGCGGTGCCCGGCGCGGCGCGCATGTGCTCCGGCGTGGCGATCGACGCCCATGCCACCTCGGTGGAGCCGTAGAGGTTGTAGAGGTTGTCGCCGAACTCGTTCATCCAGTCCGTGGCCAGGTCGCCCGGCAGCGCCGAGCCGCTGGCGGCCACGACCTTCAGGGAAGACACGTCGTACTTGCGCCGAACGTCCTCCGGCAGCTCGAGGATGCGCTGCATCATCACCGGCACCACCGCCAGGACCTCGGCGCGCGTGCGGGCCACCTCGGCCAGGCAGGCCTCCGGATCGAACTTTCGGCGGAGCACGTAGGTGCTGCCGAGGATCAGGCCGAGCGTGTAGTGCGCGAAGCCCCACGAGTGGAACAGCGGTGCCGCTATGTGCACCGTCTGGCGGTTGTGCAGGGGGATCCTGTCGAGCAGCGACACGGCGGGGTCGAGCGTCTGGGGGTTGCCGCGCGAGGCCCCCTTCGGCGTGCCGGTGGTGCCGGAGGTGAGGATCACCACGCGGCCCTCCCTGGACGGCGCCACCACGTCGTCGCGATCGCCGTTGTCGATCAGCTCGTCGAGGGTCGGGTCGGCCAGCTGCTCGGAGTCGTGCCAGGCCACGAAGCGCTTGCGCCGCTTGCCGGCCTCGGCGAGCAGCTGGGTGAACTCCTCGTCGTAGATGATCGCCACGGGCTTCTCCCGCTTGACCACCTCGGCCAGCTGGGGCCCCGCGAAGGCCGTGTTGAGGTAGAGGGCGTCCGCGCCGAGCTTCGACACCGCCACGGTCGACTCGATGAAGCCGCGGTGGTTGCGGCACATGATCCCGACGCCGTCGCCCTCCTTGATCCCGGCGTCGGAGAGGGCGTGCGCGAGGGCGTTGGTGCGGTGGTGGACCTCTCCGAACGTGAGCGTGCCGAGCTCGTCGACGATCATCGTCTCGTCCGGGTAGCGGGCCGCCAGCGAGATCGTCCCCGCGGCCGGGCTGCGGCCGAAGCGGGCCAGCGTGGTGAGCACCTTGACGAGCTTGTCCGGCCGGATCGGCCGGATCACCCCGGCCTCCATGAGCACCTTCGCGCTTCCGAGCGCGTACCCGATGCGTCCGGTCACTCCCTTCCCTGGCTCCGCCACTTCCGAATCTCCTCCCTCGAACTCACGTTGCAGGTTCTCGAGCGTGCGCTCGAAGCTGCGCCCGACCATGGGCGCCGACACGCGGTCCGAGATCATGCCCAATACGCCGCCGGGGGCGTCGTAGGACAGCCGCAGCGTCACGCGCGTGCGGCCGTCCGAGGTCTCCCGGAGGCGCCAGCGCCCGCGCTGGTCGATGCCGGTGACGTTGGTCCAGCTGAGGTCCCCGGGCTCGTCGAACTCGACCACCTCCACCACCCCGCCCACCTCCGCGGAGCCCACCTTCATGCGCATCGAGAAGCGCGAGCCGAGGCCCGGCTCGTGGTCCGCCGCGGGAGCCCCGTCACCGTCCACGGGATCGGCTCGCCCCTTCGGCTCGCAGCGCGTGACCCCGTCGATGAAGTGTGGATAGGACGCGGGGTCGCGCACGCGCTCCCAGATCCGCTCGCGCGGGGCGTCGATGGTTCGAGTGCGCTCGACCCGCATGTCAGCCGATCACCGGCAGCCGGCGTTCGGCCTGAAGCGCCGTGAGTGCCGCCTGCATCCGACCCAGCACCTCGGTGTAGACCTCATTCAGGTCGGGCTCCTCGCCGAACTCGGCGCGCAGGTCGATCGGCTCGAGCACGTCGATCGTGATCTTGGCCGGCAGCGGCACATGCCCCAGCATGTCGCCCACGTTCAGCACCCACGGAAGCGCCACCGAGACCGGCAGCACCTTGAGGCGGAACATGCGGTCGAGGCGCAGCAGCCGGGCCAGCCCCTCCCCGCGCGTGAGGAAGAGGGCGGTCTCCTGGCCGCCCACCGACACCACGGGAACGATCGGCACGTCGTGCTTCAGCGCGAGCCGCAGGAAGCCCTTGCGGCCGTCGAAGTCCACGCGGCCCGACTCCCAGGTGGGGCGGTGCACCTCGTAGTCGCCGCCCGGGTACACGAGCAGCGCGGCGCCGGACTCGAGCGCCTTGGCGGCGTTGGCCGGGTTGGCCGCCACGGTGCCGTACTTGCGCAGGAAGCCGAGCCCCGGCATCGACAGGACCAGGTTGTGGGCCAGCTGGTAGAAGCGCCGCTCCACCCCGAAGTAGGTGCTGAAGGCGAGCGTGAACACCCCGGTGTCCACAGTCATGTTGCCGCCGGAGTGGTTGCCCACCAGCAGCACTGGGCCGTCCTCGGGGATGCGGTGGAGCCCGCGCACCTCGGCGCGGAAGTAGAGGCTGGCGAGCAGCCACAGCCGCGGGAGCGTGTCGCGGATGTAGTCCGGGTCGCGCTCGTCCAGGTCGGCCGTCGGCACACGTCGCTGGGCCTGCTCGGCCACCGCTCCGATGGCGCGCCCCGCCGCCCCGGCGAGCGAGGTCACGAGGCTCACGGCGCTGCCCGCGGCCGTGGGAGCGCTGGCCGCCGCCGGCTCCGGCGCGCCGCCGTTCGAGGACCCGCGGTGCGCCCCGCGGCGCGAGGTGCCGGCGCCGCTCATGCGGCCTTCCTGGCAGAGGGACCTATTACCGGCCACGCCGACGGCGGGCCGGCGGGCCGGGAGATCTTGTGGGCCTCGCCCGCAGGGAGGCCCCTGAGGCGGACGCGCACGCCCGCGGAGCGGAGCTCCTGGGTGACCGTCTCCTCGGCGGACGCGATCACCTCGTCGCGCCGAGCCGGGCTCATCAGGTTGCGGCCCATCGCACGCAGGTCGGCCGCCGTGGGCTCGATGAGCACCACCTTCGTGCCGTACGCGCGCACCTTGCGCGCCTCGTGGTCGAGGCGTCTGCGGTTGGCCGCGCGGCTGATCTGCGACGGCCAGTCGAGCGGGTTGACCGAACGCGGATCGTCACTCGAGGAAAGCGGGTTCAGGCAGATCACGAGATCGAGCCCGCGTCCGGCGAGCAGGTCGAGGTTCGACGCCGAGCAGATGCCGCCGTCCACATAGCGGCGGCCGCCGATGCGCACCGGGCGGTAGAAGCCGGGGATCGCGCACGAGGCCGCCACGGCGTCGGCGATCTCGGCCGCGGGCGCGTCCGCGCGGCCGAACGGCACGCGCCTGCCCGTGCCGTAGTCGCACGTGACGGCCCAGTAGTTGGGGTGGTCCACCCAGCGGCCGGGCACGGCGCGGCGAACCACGTCCTTGAGCGAGTCGGTGGAGATCACCCCGGCGGGCAGCCAGCCGGCGACCAGCTGGAGCGGCGGGCGGCGCAGCGGATTGGACAGGGCCGTGGCCACCATCCGCAGGGAGCCCGGCCCGATGCCGGGCAGGCCCCGGTGCACTCGGAACACGGCCCCGGCCGCGCGGTCCACCTCCGCGGCGGGGCGGCCCTCGGCGTCGAGCACGCCGGCGAAGCTCTCCCCGCGCGAGTGGGCGACCATGAACCACGGCGGCACGCCCGCGGCGATCAGCGCGCCCACCATCGAGCCTGCCGAGGTGCCCACCACGAAGTCGGCGCTGCCCGGGTCCCAGCCCGTCTCGCGAGCGAGCGCATTGAGCCCCCCTGTCAGCCAGGCGCCGCCGAGCACGCCGCCGGCGCCGAGGACCAGCCCGACCTTCATGACGCGTATGCCGGATTCATGCGCTGTTCCAGCCTATTCGCCACCGCGCATGGGCGCGCTCATGTCTCTCCGCTCTCGGGTTCCAGGTACACCTCCTTGCGCCAGGGCGGAGTGACGCTGCCGTCCTTCGGCCGGTACCCGGCCGGCGGGCGGGTTTCGAGCGGGATCAGCCGCAGGCCCTCCGGCGTGGAGGTGCGCTCGCGCAGGTTCACCCCCGGCAGCGACGGGCTGAAGCGCGGCCGCGGAAGAAGCGAGAGCCGTCCGGGAATGTGGCCGGCGTGGCTCCCGCGCGACACGCGCGTCCACCCGCTCGCGCCCATCCAGCGGTTTTGGCAGAACCGCTCCTTGCAGCCCTGGTAGTGCCGGTGCGAGCTGGCCCGCGCCCGGACACGGCCGTCCGGGTCGATCCGGAGCTGGTAGCCCTCCCAGTCGTCCTCGTGGAAGCCGGGGTAGCCGGACGTGCCGCGCACCACCTTCCCGACCAGCTGCAACACGCGGTTCCGCTCCCAGATCCCATCCGAGCCGGCCCACGTGGTGTTCGAGTCGGGGTAGTAGAACCAGTACTGGAGATAGGTCCTGCCGCCGCGCCGCAGCAGCCGGGTGAAGACCGTGGCGGGCTCCCCGGCGTGGCCGCGGTGGGCGTCCAGATCGCGGTCATCGGGCGCGTCCGCGCACGCGCGGCTGCGGCAATGCGCGTAGTCGACCGGGAGCTGATGCTCGCCCGGTTCATAGACGAGACCGGGCGCATGGTCGCGCACGAGCGCGGCATCGTCCGCGCCGTACGCGCGGGCCAGCGCGGCATCCCCGTCCCGACACCCGCCCCGCGCCGCACACGCGATGCGGTGCGCCAAGAAGCCGCCGAACGAGCGGCCGTCGACCACCGGCGCCACCGCGATGACGGCGCCCACGAGCAGGCACACGAGCAGCAGCAGCGCCGTCCACTCCACCGTCGCCTGGCCGCCTTCCGAGAGCACCCGGCGACCGTAGGCGCGGCGTCCAGACCGGTGGGTTGCGTATGTGACGGCTGCGCTACATCAGCCGGGAACTACGACCTGACGTCGACCGCCACCTCGTACATCTCGACCGCCGCGCGGTTGCCCATCCCCTCGCCAGGAGGGTCCATCGAGTTCAGGGTCGCGTCGCCCGTGGCCAGATCCTCCTTGGTCTCGAAGAGCCCGATGCCGAGAGCCCGGCCCCCGTCTGGGTCGATGAGCAGGAGAAAGCCGTTGCTCGGCACTCCCTCGGGCGGGCCTGTGGCCGCGCGCGAGTTGATCTCCTCTGCACTCGCCCGCAGAGCATCGGCGTCGGCCCCCTCGAACCTGGCCACTCGTGCGTACATGACGGACACCTCCTGATCGTGGGAAACGGAGCGAGCATCGCGCCTGGACACCGCCGAGGCAACCCCACCGCCATAATCGCCCTTCGTGAACGCGGCCCGCGAAGCCCAGCAGCCCGCCTCGATCACCGTCACCTACCTCCAAATCGAGGACCCCGAGGCGATCCGCCCGCCGGCCACGCCGGCGCCGCGCGAGCTGGGCAGCCGGGTGGTCCAGGACTTCACGCGCAACCGCGATCTCTACGCGCGCGTGGGCGCCGACTACAGCTGGATCGACCGGCTCGCCTGGAACGACCGCCAATGGCGCGCCTGGGCCGACCGTGTGGAGACTCACGTGGTGGAGCTGCGCGGCAAGGCGATCGGGTACTTCGAGCTCGAGCCCGAGCCGGACTCCACCAAGATCGCGATCTTCGGCCTCCTGGGCGGCTATCACGGCCGTGGGCTGGGCGGCCACGCGCTCACCGGCGCCCTGCGCCGCGGCTTCGAGCTCAAGCCGCGGGTCTGGCTCACCACCTGCTCGCTCGATGCCGCCTCGGCGCTTCCGAACTACCGCGCCCGCGGCCTTCAGGTGTTCCGCGTGGAGGAGCGGCCCTGGTCCGCGAAGGGGTGATCCAGTGGTTTGTCCGACCCGTAGTCGTGGTATTCGATGGTGCCCATGGCAGTTGCAGCGATAAAGCCCGCCCCGGATGCACCGAGCGCCGGGATCGGCGCTCTCGCCGAGCGCTACGACCCTGACGCCATCGATCTGACCGGCGGCGAGGCGCGTGTCCGGCTCCAGATCGACGGCGACCGCATGTGGGACGCCGTGCTAACGCGACGGAAGCTCAGCCTCCAGGCGCCGCGGCTCGACAGGGAGCCCGACGCCATGCTCACGGCCGACACCGCCACATGGCGCCAGATCGCCGCCGACGTGCGCGGCGGGATGAGCGCCTTCCGCCGCGGCAAGCTCCGCATCCGCGGCAGCCTCCACGTGGGAGTGGGCTTCCTGGCGGCCACGAGCGGCGCCACGGAGGAGTCGCGGCTCACCTTCGAGTCGGTGCGCACACGTAAGTCCGGCAGGCTCTCGATCCTCTCCGCCGGCGCCGGGAAGGAGACGCTCATCTGCGCCCACGGCCTGGGCGGCACCAAGGCCTCGTTCCTCCCCACAGTGGCCGCGCTGGCCGAGCACTACCGCGTCGTGGCCGTGGACCTGCCCGGCTTCGGCGAGTCCGACAAGCCGATCGGGGCCCCGTACAACGCGCCCTACTTCGCGAAGTCCGTGTTCGAGCTGATGGACGCGCTAGACCTCGAGAAGGCCCATCTCGTGGGCAACAGCATGGGCGGCCGTGTGGTGATCGAAGCCGGCCTCATCGACGAGCAGCGCGTGGAGAGCCTCGTGCTGCTCAGCCCCGCGCTCGCCTGGCTGCGCGACCGCCGCTGGGCGCCGATCGTCAAGGCGCTGCGCCCCGAGCTCGGCCTCCTCCAGATCGCGCCGCGATCGATCGTCGAGGGCGTGGTGCGCCGCTTCGTGGGCGCCCAGGGCGGCTGGGCCGACGCCGGCGTGGACGAGTTCCTGCGCGCCTACCTGAACCCGCGCGGCCGCGCGGCCTTCTACGCCGCCGCGCGCAGCATCTACCTCGACGAGCCCCACGGCGAGAACGGCTTCTGGACGCGGATGGCGGCGCTCGCTCCGCGCTCGATGTTCGTCTGGGGCCGCCGCGACACGCTGGTGCCGATCGCCTTCATGAAGCACGTGGAGGACTGCCTGCCGGCCGCCAAGCACGTCGAGCTGGACTGCGGCCACGTGCCCCAGCTCGAATCGCCCCGCGAGACCCACGCGGCGATGCGCAAGTTCATCGGCTGAGCTCGGGCGCCGCCGGAGCACTGGCGTCCGGCGCCCTGACCCGGTACAACCCTCAGGTGGACCGACCGCCCGGACCGCGGCTGCCGCGCATGGTGCAGGCCCTGCGCGTGACCATGCAGCCCTACGGCTTCATGTCGGCTCGCTGGCGCCGCTACGGCGACGTGTTCCGCTCACGCTTCCCGATCTTCGGCAACGTGGTCTATGTGGCCGACCCGGCCGACATCAAGCGGGTGTTCGCCGGCGACCCCGCGACGTTCCACGCGGGCGAGGCGAACGCGATGGCCCTGGGCGACGCGCTCGGGGAGCACTCGCTGCTCACTCTCGACGAGGGTCGCCACATGAGCCAGCGCAAGCTGCTGCTGCCGGCCTTCCACGGCGAGAGCGTGCGCCGCTACGCCGAGGTGATGGCGGAGGAGACCGCGCGCGAGGTGGACCGGTGGCCGCTCCACAAGGAGTTCGCGCTGCGCCCGCGCATGCAGGCGATCACACTCGAGGTGATCCTCCGCGCCGTGTTCGGGGTGCGCGACGACGAGCGCATGAACCTCCTGCGCACGCGCATCCCGCGACTGGCCGAGACCACCAGTGTCCTCACCTGGCTCCCGGTGATGGAGCGCGACCTCGGCGGCCTCTCACCCGCAGCCAAGTTCCGCAAGGCGCTGGCCGCGGTGGACGAGCTGATCTACGCCGAGATCGCCGACCGGCGCCAGTCGGAGCCCGGCGAGGACGTGCTCTCGCTGCTGCTGGCCGCGCGGCACGAGGACGGCACTCCGATGACCGACGTCGAGCTGCGCGACGAGCTCATGACCCTGCTGACCGCCGGCCACGAGACCACCGCCACCGGCCTGTCCTGGGCGTTCGAGCGCCTGATGCGCACCCCGCGCGTGCTGGAGCAGCTGATCGAGTCGCTGGACGACGACGAGTACCTCGACGCCGTGGTGAAGGAGACGCTCCGCATCCGCCCCGTGATCATGGACGTGGCCCGCAAGCTCACGCGCCCCACCGAGATCGGTGGCTACACCCTTCCCGCGGGCACGCTCGTGCTGCCGGCGATCGCGGCCGTGCACGTGCGGCCCGACCTCTACCCGCAGCCGGAGGAGTTCCGTCCCGAGCGCTTCATCGACGGGCAGCCCGAGTCGTACGCGTGGATTCCGTTCGGCGGCGGCGTGCGCCGCTGCATCGGCGCCTCGTTCGCCCAGGTGGAGATGCGCGTGGTGCTGCGGGAGGTGCTGCGGCGCGTGCGCCTGCAGGCCCCGTCGCCACGTGCCGAGCGCCCGCGCGTCCAGCACGTGACCGTGGTGCCGGCCCGCGGGGCGCGGGCCGTGGTGACCGAGCGGCTCAGCGTTCCGGACGCGGCGGAGCTGGCCGCCGCGCCCGCCTAGCCGCTACGAGCCGGGCACCTCGGGACGCGACTCCGCCGGCGGCGCCGGCTGGCCTGCCGGCGCCGGGATGGCCGCCTGCTCCGCGCCGCCGCCCTGCTGCATGCGCCAGACCTTGTTGAGCTCGCTCTGCATGTACCAGATGCCCACCGGAGAGATCAGGAAGAGCAGGATGAAGATCACCGGCCCGCTGGCGGTCCCGTTCACGCCCACGGTCTCCTGGGAGAGCTGAACCCGTCCGCTGGTTCTCCACTCAGACACGATCGCCGGGATTAAGACGATCGCGCCCAGCGTGACCGCCCAGACGGAGTTGGCCGGCTTCTGCCCGATGTCCACGCCGCGAGCCTTGCCGAGGTCGTGCATCTCCCGGTTGATGAAGTACCACCAGAAGAAGAAGTAGATGCCGAGCGTGATCAGGATGAGCCCGAGCACTCCCAGCGGGTTGCGAGCCTTCGCGGTCGAGTTCGCGCCGGCGATCTGAATTTCTTCGGCCATGAGTCCCTCCGTTGCCGTGGGCAAGGTGCGGCGGCGCGATCGTACTGTGGCCGCCGGGCGCGGTCAGGCCCGAAGACCCGCCAGCGCCAGCACCTCCGCAGCAGGGCGCTCCGGATCGTCGAGCGCCCCCGCCAGCCGGTCGCCGGCCAGCCCGCGCACCTTCCGCTCGAGCGCCGCCGCGTCCAGCGGACGCTCGGGCGAGCCGAGGGCCGCCTCGACACGCGCGAGCTCCGCGCCGTCCGCGGCGAGCAGCACGGCCTCGGACTCGAGCAGGCCGCGGTCGCTGCGCACGTCGATCGCCGCGGCCCGGCGCACGGCCTCGGGGTCGACTTCCTCGAAGCTCGCGATCGTGGGCGAGCCGTGCATCAGCGTGTACGCGATCAGGTAGGAGATCGAGAACTTGGCCTGGAGGCCGTCGGCCGGCTGCGGACCCACGCCGGCAGCCTGGATCGACAGCGGGTGCACCGCCACGGCGGCCGGCTCGGTGCCCGCCTCGCGGGCGCGCTCGGCAGCCTCGATGGAGCCGTGCGTCTGCAGGCAGCACGGCCAGGCCTTGATCCAGTTGCGCTCGATCGCGGGCTCAGCCTCACCGGGCTCCGCGTAGCGGCCGCCGGTGGCGTCGGCGAACCCGCGCGCCGCAGCATCGAGAGGCGCCCGCGCCCCGGCCTGCGCCAGCCGTGCGGCGCGTACGCCCGCTGCCGCGGCCCAGCCCACCTGGAGCGCCTTGCCGTCTGACCCGAAGGCGGCGCGCAGACCGCCGGCGCCGAGCAGGGCGAGCGCGATCGCCGAGCGCTGCGCCTCGGGATCGAGGCCGATCAGCCGCCCGGCCGTCACCGCGGCGCCCACCCCGCCGCAGACGGCGGTGGGATGCAGCCCCCGGTCGTAGAGCGCGGGATGGCTGGCCCGTGCCAGCGCCCCCATCGCCTCGAACCCGGCGGCGTACGCGTCGAGCGCCTCCCCCACCGTGCGGTCCAGAGCCAGCGCCACCGGCGCGGTGGGCGCGCTCAGGTGCGCGATGCCGGGCAGGTAGGTGTCGTCGAAGTCGAGCACGTGCCCGGCCGTGGCCGCGGCGGCCACCGGATCGTCGAGCGCGCCGGACGCCCGCGCCGCGCGCTCCTCCGCCCCGCGCGCCGCGCAGGCGAGCCAGTCGAGCAGCGCCGTGCTGTAGCGCGGGTCAGCCACCGCCGCCGAGCCCGTCGAGGCGGCGCCTGAACGCGCCCGCGCCCTCCACCGCGGCGCCGTGCTCGCGCACGCGGCGGCCGAGCTCCGCGTCCGAGGTGACCACAAGCAGGTCGCCCGGCTCGGGTTCGGCGGCCACGATCGCGGCAATGTCGTCATCCGCCGCATTCGGCCCACGGCGCGATGCGAAGCGCACCTCCACCGGACCCCCGTCGAGGTCGAACGCGCTGCCGTCCAGCACCACCGTGACCGGCTCGGCCTCTGCGCGCGCCAGCGCCCCCAGCTCCTCCACGAGCCTGCGCATGGCGCCGCGGCGATCGCGCCACCAGCCGTCGGGCCGCGACCCGATCACGTTCATCCCGTCCACGATCCAGTGGGTCACTGCCTGCGGCGGACGAACACGATGACCGCGCCCACCAGCAAGAGCCCCGCCAGCACCTGGGCTCCGAGCGCCACCCCCACCGACTCGTCCTCCGTGGCGTTCTTGATCGTGGCGAACATCAGGGAGGCTCCGAAGAACAGGACGAGCGTCCAGAGAGCCGTGCCGCGATCCACGCGGTGACCATATCCGGAGGAGTTCGTTCTACTCTCGGCGGCCGCATGATGGATCGACCCGTTCTGGCCGGCGTGTTCGGCGCCCTGGTGATCGCCTTCTCCGCGATCCTCGTGCGGCTGGCCGAGGTGTCGCCCTCCACCGCGGCCACGTTCCGCTGCTTCTACGCGCTCCCGCTGCTCGGGCTGCTGGCCTGGCACGAGCACCGTCGCTACGGGCCGCTGCTCCGCCGCGACCGTCTGCTCGCCCTGGCCGCCGGCGTCTTCCTGGCCGCCGACCTCACCTTCTGGCACCACTCCATCGAGGCGGTGGGAGCCGGCCTGGCCACGGTGCTCGCGAACGTCCAGGTGGTGCTCGTGGGCCTGATGGCCTGGGCCTGGCTCGGGGAGCGGCCCGAGCGCCGCTCCATCACCGCGATCCCGGTGGTGTTCGTGGGCGTGGTGCTGATCTCGGGTGCGGTGGGTGCCGGCGCCTACGGCGATGACCCGGCCCTGGGCGTGGTGTACGGCACGCTCACCGCACTCACCTACGCGCTCTTCCTGCTGATCCTGCGCCAGGGCAACGCCGACCTGCGCCGCCCCGCCGGACCGCTGTTCGACGCCACCCTCAGCGCGGGAGTGTGCTCGGCGCTCGGGGGCCTCGTGGTGGGCGACCTCGACTGGGTGCCGGACCTCGAGGCCCAGGCTTGGCTCGTGCTGCTCGCGCTGTCCTCCCAGGTGCTCGGCTGGCTGCTGATCTCCGTGTCGCTGCCGCGGCTGCCCGCGCTGCTCACCTCCATCGTGCTGATGCTCCAGCCGGTGGGCACCGTGTTCCTGGGCGCGGTGCTCCTCTCCGAGGCCCCGTCGGCGGTGCAGCTGGCGGGCGTGGCGGTGGTGATCGCCGGAGTGGCCGTGGGGACGATCAAGCCGCGAGCGCCGGTGGCCGCGGCGTGATCCCGCTGTTCCCGCTGGCGGCTGGCGCGGGCGCGGCGGCGCTCGGGTATCGCACCTTCTGGTGGGAGCCGCGCCACGTGGAGCTCTCGTTTCACACGCTCACGCTGCCGTTCTGGCCGAAGTCCGTGGACGGGCTGCGGGTGGGAGTGATGGCCGACCTCCACGCGGGCGCGCCGCACGTGCCGATCGCTCAGGTCACGCGGCTCGTGTCCTGGCTCAACCGCGAGGACCCCGACCTGATCGTGCTGCTGGGCGACTATGCCTCCCCGCGCGTGCTCGGCGGCCGCAAGGTGGCGCCGGAGCCGGTGGCTCAGTCGCTGGCCGCGCTCTCCGCGCCGCTGGGCGTGTTCGCCGTGCTCGGCAACCACGACTGGTGGGTGCATGGACGCGCAATGGGCGCCGCACTGGCGGCCACGGGCATCCGCGTGCTCGAGAACCGCGCGCTGCGCACCGGCCCGCTCTGGGTGGCCGGGCTGGCCGACCTGCGCGAGCGCGAGCCCTCGATCGGGCGCACGTTCGACTCGATCCCCGAGGGCGAGCCGGTGCTCGCACTCAGCCACGATCCCGATCTCTTCCCCTTCATCCCCGACCGGGTGGCGCTCACGCTGTCCGGCCACACCCACGGCAACCAGGTGAACGTGCCGCTCCTGCGCAACTTCGTGACCCCCTCCCACTTCGGCACCCGCTACGGCGGCGGCCACGTGATCGAGGAGGGCCGCCACCTGTTCGTGAGCCGCGGTGTGGGCACGAGCACGCTGCCCGGCCGCTTCCGCGCGCCTCCGGAGATCGTGCTGCTCGAGCTCCGCTCCGCCTAGCGGCCCCGCTGCTGGAGCGGCATCTCCGGCAGGCGCAGCACCACGAGCAGCGCGAGGACCGCGAGCGGCGCGGCCGCCAGCCACACCGTCTGCACGGCGTCGGCGATCGAGTCGCGCACCGCCGGCGGGAGGTTGCCCACGGCGTTGGACCCGGCGCCGCCCTGAATCCCGGCCTGCGCCACGAACACGGCGCCGAGAACCGCCGAGCCCACCGCCCCGCCGAGCGCGCGGAAGAACCCGGTGGCGGCGGTGGCCACCCCGAGCCGGCGCCGGTCGACGCTGTTCTGCACCGCCACCACGAGCACCTGGGTGACCATCCCGAAGCCGAGGCCGAACAGCGCCAGCCCCGCGCCGGTGGCCACCACCGAGCGCTCCTCCGCCAGCGCTGCCAGCAGCAGCAGCGCGGCCGCCATCAGCGCCAGCCCCGCGATCGGGTAGCGCTTGTAGCGCCCGGTGCGCGAGATGGCACGGCCCGACAGGGTCGCGGACACGGTGGTGCCGAGCATCATCGGCACCATCAGCAGCCCGGCCTCGGTGGGCGTCACTCCGGCCGTGGCCTGCAGGAACACCGGCACGAACACCACGACCGCGAACAGAGAGGCGGTGCCGAGGAAGAGTGCGGCGCTGGCCACCGCCACCGCCGGCGTGGCGAGCAGGCGGACGGGCACCATCGGGTCGGGCACGCGCAGCTCGCGCGCCACCAGCGCGGCGCCCAGCACCACGGCGGCCGCTCCCAGGCCGAGGCTCTGAGGCGAGTCCCAGTCGTAGCGCTCGCCGCCCCAGACGCACGCCAGGATCAGCGCGCTGGTGGCACCCACGATCAGCAGCGCACCAAGGAGGTCGAGCGGATGCTCCGGGGCCTCCGGGCGCGGTCCGGGGAGCTTGGCCCAGATGGCCACGAGCGCCGCGGCACCCACGGGCAGGTTCACGTAGAAGACCCAGCGCCAGCTCACGTGCTCCACCAGCAGCCCGCCCACCAGCGGGCCGACCACCGTGGCGACCGCGAAGGTCGCGGCGATGTACCCCTGGTAGCGGCCGCGCTCGCGCGGTGACACGAGGTCGCCCACCGAGGCCATCGCCAGGGTCATGAGCCCGCCGGCGCCGATGCCCTGCACTCCGCGCGCGAGCACGAGCTCGGTCATCCCCTGGACCACGCCGCACAGGGCGGAGGCCGCCAGGAAGGTCACGAGCGCCACCTCGAGCAGCAGCTTGTGGCCGTGGCGGTCGCCGAGCTTGCCCCACAGGGGCGTGCTTGCGGTGGCCGTGACCACGTACACGGTCACCAGCCACGTCACGTCGCCGAGGTTGCCGAGGTCGGAGGCGATCGTCGGCAGCGCGGTGGCGAGGATCGTCTGATCGAGAACCGCCGGGAGCATCGCCAGCACCAGCGCCGCGAAGGCGACCCGCACTCCCCCGGCCGGAAGCGTTTCGCCGACGGGCTCGTGCGCGACACTGCGCCGATCGGCCTGACCTGAATCGTTCGGTGAAGTACCCATGAGAAGGAATGATAGATATCTAACTGTTAGATGTCTACTCTTTGGTCCATGACGACCCCACGCCAAGAGCCCATCGGCCTCAAGGCGGCCCGCACCGGCCGCACGCTCAACCGCGCCTTCGAGGACGCGCTCGCGGAGGCGGGCGGCTCTCTGCCCACCTGGCTGGTGCTCCTCTCCGTGTTCAGCGGGCGGTCAGAGACCCAGCGCGAGCTGGCCGAAGCGATCGGCATCCGCGGCCCGACCCTCACCCACCACCTCGACCGGCTGGTCTCCGAGGGCCTGGTCACCCGCGCGCGCGATCCCGAGAACCGCCGGATCCAGCGCGTCGAGCTGACCAAGGACGGCGTGGCCATGTTCCACCACCTGCGGGAGGTCGCTCAGGCGTTCGACGCCCGGCTGCGCGCGGGCCTCTCCGACAAGGAGCTGGCGGAGCTGCGGCGGCTGCTGGAGCAGCTCGAGTCGAACGTGAGCGAAGAGCGTGCGCAGCCGTGAAAGCCTTTGACACCGTGGAACCGCATCCCGCCACGCTTGGCAGGCGCCCCGACCTGAGCGAGGAGCTCGCCAAGCTCGACCAGCCCGAGCTCGTGCCCGGCCGTGTGCTGGCCCAGCACCGCGGGCAGTGGCTCGTGGGCGGCCTGGACGGCACGGCCACGCTCGTCACCGCCCGGACGCGCACGGTGGACCGGCCCGACGGCCCGCCGGTCACGGGCGACTGGGTGGCGCTCGACGCCGAGGGGGCGATAGCCGAGGTGCTGGAGCGGCGCGGCGCGATCGTGCGCGGCGGGGTGGAGACGCACTCGCGTCCCCAGACGCTGGCCGCGAACGTGGACGTGGCCCTCGTGGTGGAGGCTCTGCCCGACCCGAACCTGCGCCGGGCCGAGCGCATCATCGCGCTGGCCACCGCGGGCGACGTGCGGCCCGTGCTCGTGCTCACCAAGGCCGACCTCGAGCCGGACGCCGATCGCCTGGCCGCCCAGGTGGCGCGACAGGTGGGCCTCCGCGAGGCCCACGCCGTGAGCGTGCCCGACCGCACCGGGCTGCCAGCGCTGGTGAGCGAGCTCGAGCCGGGGCTGACCTCGGTGCTGCTGGGCCTGTCGGGGGCGGGCAAGTCGACGCTCGTGAACGTGCTGCTCGGGCACGAGCGCCAGGCCACCCAGCCGGTGCGCGCCGGCGACGGGCGCGGGCGGCACACCACCGTGACCCGTGAGCTGATCCCCCTTCCCACCGGTGCGCTCCTGATCGACACCCCGGGCATCCGCAGGGTCAACGTGTGGGACGGCACCGGCACGGCGTTCGCCGACATCGAGGAGCTGGCCACCGGCTGCCGCTTCTCGGACTGCCGCCACGACACCGAGCCCGACTGTGCGGTGCGAGGAGTCGTGGACCCGGAGCGGCTGGCCTCGTGGCGCAAGCTCCAGCTGGAGCAGGGCGAGCTCGACGACAGGCGCAGCGGCCGTCGCTAGCTGCGGGGTCGAGCGGCACGTCGGTCGCCCGCGGGTGGCGCAGCGGCGCTCTCCGTCAACGCCACAACTTCCGCGCACGACCGGTGTTTGCGCGGGTCACTACCCCCCGCGTCCCGCGCCCCGAGGAGACCGATGCACCCGAACCTGGCCCGCCGTCTGCTGTCACTCGCGCTCCTCGGAGCGGCCGCGCTCGCGCTCGGCGGCTGTGTGCCGCTCGAGAGCCCGGGCAAGACGGACCAGATCGCGTTCGTGAGCACGTCCACGAGCGGCGGCTGGAAGTTCGACTACTACCGCAACCTCGCCTACCCCTGCTCGGTCAGCGGCTACCAGACGTTCGTGATCGGCACCAAGGTCGGTTCGAGCGACACCGCCGCCCGCCCGCTCTGGGTGCGGATGCACGGCGGCGGCGTCGGCTTCTTCGACGCGAACGGCGACCCACAGCCCTCGGCGGGGAACAAGCGCGAGGAGCTGCCGGCGAGGCTCATCGACGTGGTGCCCGATAGGGCGCTCACGGGCCTCGTCCGGAACGACGCGGCCGGCTTCAGGCTCGTGTCGGTGTCGATGTGCAACCACGACATCTACGGCGGCGGCGACCAGGAGGACCCGAACAACCCGAACACCACGCCCGACGGGGAGCCACGCACCGTCAACGGGATGTTCGCCACCAAGGCCGCGATCGCCTACGCCAAGGCGCACTACCCGACCGGCAAGGTGTTCCTGCACGGCGGGAGCGCGGGCTCGGCGGGCGTCTACAACGTGGCCTGGAGCATGCAGGCGGAGGGCGTGCCGCCGGCCGGCGCGATCGCCGACTCCGGCAGCGTCAATCGCCAGTGGGAGGTGGCACGGGCGCAGCAGGGCATCTGCGGTGACGACGGGCGCGCCATCGACGCGATCGCCGCGCGGCTGCACCCCTCGCTCACCCGCGTGAAGAACCAGCCCGACCTGTTGATCCGCCGCGGCGACCTGACCGTGCCGATCCTTCACACCTGGAGCAGGGCGGACCCCAACGTGTGCGGCGACACTCCGATGACGTGCACGCTGGCCGACGGCTCCACCACCACGATGGGCTCGGCCGACTGCTCGCACGAGCTCATCCGCGACGCCATCGCGTCGCTCGGATCCGGCAGCAAGTTCCGCAACCTGCGCCTCTGCGTGAGCCCCGCCGACGCGCCCGGAAGCTGCGCGACCCACGTGGTCTCGAACAAGGACGGCACCAACACCGATCCCGCCGAGCCCGCGGACTACAACGCGGCGATCTTGGCCTGGGTGCATTCGCGCCTTGGTGACCCGTAGGAGCGGTTAGGGTCGGCTCGTGCGCATCCCGCTGATCGCCGCGGCCGTGGTCGCCGCCACCCTCGCGGCCGGCGTGGACACGGCAGCGGCGTGCTCCTGCGTGGCCGAGCCCGCGAGGAACAAGCTGGCCCGGGCGGACGGGGCTTTCAACGGCAGGCTGCTGGACGTGACTCCGGCGGGCCAGTTCGAGGCCGTCTACCGGTACCGGGTCGGGCAGGTCTTCAAGGGGCGCAAGCGGCTGCACCGCGGCAAGATCGTGAAGGTGCGCGGCGGCTCGAACGACGGAGTGTGCGGCCTGCCGCAGGACACGGGCTCGCTCTGGGGCCTGTTCGTGTCCCGCCAAGATGGGCACTGGGCCGGGAACAGCTGCGACGCGGTCTCCCCCGCGCAGCTGCGCCGGGCGGCCCGCAACGCGAGCTCGTCCGGGGCCGACGGTCCCTGGGATACCTGCGGCTAGCCGGTCTTCTCGACGACCATCGCGATGCCCTGCCCCACGCCGATGCACATCGTGGCCAGGCCGAGCTCGGCGCCGTCGCGGCGCTGAAGCTCGTGCACCATCGTCGTCAGCAGCCGGGCGCCGGAGCACCCGAGCGGGTGGCCGAGCGCGATCGCCCCGCCGTTGGCGTTCAGGCGCTCGTCCTCGGCGTCGATGCCCCACTCGTCCGTCACGGCCAGCGACTGGGCGGCGAAAGCCTCGTTCAGCTCGATCAGGTCGATGTCCTCGAGCGTCACGCCCGCGCGCTCGAGCGCCTTGGCCGTGGCGGGCACCGGGCCGATGCCCATGATCCGCGGCGGCACTCCGGCCACCGCCACTGAGCGCACCTTCGCCAGCGGCCGCAGGCCGTGCGCCTTCGCGTACTCGGCGCTCGTGACCATCACAGCCGCGGCGCCGTCGTTCAGCGGGCTCGAGTTCCCGGCCGTCACGGTGCCGTCCTCCTTGAACGCCGGCTTGAGCTTGGCGAGCGACTCCAGGGTGCTGTCGCGCCGGGGGCCCTCGTCGCCCTCCACCACCGTGTCGCCCTTGCGGCCCCTGACCGTCACGGCCACCGTCTCCTCGTCGAAGCGGCCGGCGTCGATCGCGGCCACCGCCTTCTCGTGGCTGTGGAGCGCGAAGCGGTCCTGGCGCACGCGCGGGATCTCGCGCTCGTCGGCCAGGTTCTCCGCGGTCATTCCGAGCGAGTCGGTGTGGCCGCGCCGCTCCATCTCGGGATTGGTCATGCGCCAGCCGAGCGTCGAGTCGTAGACGGTGCGGTGTCCCGACTGGAACGCCTTCTCGGCCTTCTGCAACACGAGCGGCGCGCGGCTCATCGACTCCACGCCCCCGCCCACGTACACGTCGGCCTCCCCGAGCATCACTGCGCGCGCCGCCTGCGCCACGGCCTCGAGGCCCGAGCCGCAGAGCCGGTTGACGGTCGCGCCGCCCACCTCGAGCGGATAGTCGGCGAGGATGAGGCTCATCCGCGCCACGTCGCGGCTGTCCTCGCCCGCCTGGTTGGCGCACCCGAAGTACACGTCCTCGACCTCCGACGCCGGCACACCGGTGCGCTCGGTGAGCTCGCGCAGGGGATGCGCTCCCAGGTCGTCCGGGCGAACGGCGCTGAGCTGCCCGCCGTGGCGCCCCACGGGCGTGCGCACCGCTCCGACTATCACCGCCTCGTGGCTGCCGCCGTAGCTCACAGCGGCGAGTCTAGGCAGCCAGCTCGAGCAGCTCTCCCACGGCCTCGTCGAGCAGCTCCGCGAGCAGGTCGGCATCGGGCAGCGCGTCGCAGTCCGCGTACACGCCGAAGAAGGCCTGGTCGCCCAGCGTGGTCATCCCGATCGACAGCGCATGCCGGTCCGGGATCGGCACCACCGGATAGACCTCCTCGAGCTCGCACCCGAGCATGTAGAGCGGCGCCGGCGGCCCCGGGATGTTCGACACCGTGAGGTTGAACGCGCGCGGGCTCGCCGCCAGATGCGAGAGCGCGTGCTGCACGGTGCGCGGCGCGTACCCGAGCGCCTTGAGCACGCGATCCGCGCCCTCTGGCTGGCCGCCGCGCTTGCGCTTCCCCATCTCCTCCATCACGGAGGCGAGGCGCAGGAGCGGGTCCGGCTCGTCGCAGGGCAGGTCCACGAACACGAACGAGATCTGGTTTCCGAGCTCCTCGCCTCCGTTCTCACCGCGCACGCTCACCGGCACCATCGTCTTGAGACGCACCGGTCGCTCCCCGCGGCTCTCGAAGAAGGCGCGCGCCGCGCCGGCCACCGACGCCAGCACCACGTCGTTGACGGTGGCCCCGAACCGGCCCTTGATCAGCCGCAGGTCGGCCAGCGGGCGCCGCGCACGCGCCAGATGCCGGTGCGGGGAGATCGGCTCGTTGAGGCAGGTCCGCGGGGCAGACGCCCGCAGCGAGTCGGCGAGCGCTCGCGCGCTCGGCAGCGCATCTCCGGCCAGGCCGGCCAGGCGGCGCGGATGGAGCGTGAGGTCGAGCGGCCAGCGCGCGAGCTGGAGGGCCTCACCGGCACGATCGGCGATCGCATCCACGAGCAGGCTCACCACATCGGGCGTCTGCGCCGCCGTCCAGCCGTCGGGGTCGGGCGGCGCCACCTCAGGCGTGGGATCCACGAGCAGGGAGGCCAGCTCCACGGCGGCGATGCCGTCCACCATCGCGTGGTGCGCCTTTCCGATCACGCCCACGCGCCCATCGTCAAGCTCGTCGGCGATCCACAGCTCCCAGAGCGGGCGGTCGCGGCCGAGCTGCTCGGACATCACCTCGTCCACCAGCTCTCCGAGGTCGGGGGAGCTGCTGTGGTGCACGTGCCGGTCCACCGTGAACTCGCTGTCGTCGACCCACACGGGGTCATGGAGCGACCACGGCACCGGCGCGAGCTTCTGCCGGTAGCGGGGCGCGCGGCCCATGCGGCAGGCCACGTGGTCGCGCAGATCCTCGAACCGCGGGGTGGCGCGGCCGGACCGGGGGGCGAAGCTCGCCGCCCAGCCCACGTGCATATGCGCCGATGAGCTCTCTAGCTCGAGAAACGACGCATCCAGCGTCGTAAGTCTGCTGCCGGACATTCGCGTACCTCCTTGTACCCCTATGAGCCCGGTGCTGCAGTCGAGAATGTACGGACTTTCCGCGAACTTCGTTCTGCGGCCGCTCTCGCCGGCGCGCCGGGTAAAACCCCGGTGATCGCTTAACGCTCCGCCCTCCTGGGTATCCTTCACGGTGGGAGGAGTGCCTTGGTAGCCAGCGGAAGGGCCATGTGAAGACCCAGAAGGAACGAGACGCCGCAAAGCGCGAGGAGAAGATCGCGCACATGCAGGAGCAGATCGAGACGGGGAAGCTCACCGTCCGGAAGATGACTGCGAAGGAGCGCGCAGCGCACCCGCCGAAGCCGCGCACCGAGAAGCCGCGCCGCGGCCGCAGGTAAGAAACCCGCCGCGCCCGACGCCAAGGATGGTGTGGGCCCAGGGCGCAGCGCCACAGCCGCCTCACCCCGACCGTGCGAGACACATGCGCACGGCGGACGGCGCCGCGCGCCCATCGTGCTGACGGACGCCGAGTCACGCCAGTGGCTGGCCCGCCTGCGCGCGACCGGGGCCGAGCGCAACCAGGCGGTGGCCGAGCTGCATGCGCTGCTGCTGCGAGCGGCACGCTTCGAGGTTCGGCGGCGGGCGCCCGCGGTCGACGCCGAGGACCTCGCCCAGCAGAGCGCCGACGACGCGCTCGTGGCGGTGCTCGCCAAGCTCGACCAGTTCCGGGGCGCCAGCCGCTTCACCACGTGGGCGTACAAGTTCGCTTTGCTCGAGGCCGGCGTCCGTACGCGCCGGCGGCTGTGGCAGGACCGCCAGGTGGCGATCGACAGCGAGGGCTGGGAGCTGATCGCCGACCGGTCGGCGGGTCCGGGCGAGGACGCGGAGACGGCGGAGCTGCTCGGCGCGGTCCGGCTGGCGATCGAGCAGGAGCTCACCGCGCACCAGCGCGACGTGCTGGTGGCGATCACGCTCAACGACGTGCCGATCGACGTGCTCGCGGAACGGCTCGACTCCACCCGCGGCGCCGTGTACAAGACGCTTCACGACGCCAGGCAGAAGCTGCGCCGGCGTCTGGCCGACGAGGGCCACCAACCATGATCGATCGCGACCGCCTCAGCCGCATCCTCGGGCCGGCCGGACCCGAGCTGACATGTGACGAATGCTTCGCCGAGCTCGACCGCTACGTCGAGGCCGAGCTGGCGGGCACGGACGCCGACGCCGCCGTGCCCGGTATGCGCGCCCACCTGCAGGGATGTCCTGCCTGCGGCGAGGATCACCAGAGCCTGCTCGCATTGGTCAGCGGCGAGCGTAAGAAGTCCTGACTCGCGTACGCCAACTCTCCTGACGCCGCCGTACGGCGGTCAACGAGAGACAGGAGCGTCAGATGTCAGCAACCACCGATGTACGCACGCGGGTGCCCGGGGCCGGCGCACCGTCGTCGAACGGAAGTCCCGAGCGCGAGCGCGCCTGGTCAGATCCGCGCTACCAGGCGTTCGCACTCCTGCGGCTGGCGTTCACGGTCGCGCCGATCGCCTTCGGCCTCGACAAGTTCTTCAACGTCCTCGTGGACTGGCCGATCTACCTCGCCCCGTGGATCAACGACATCGCGCCCGGCAGCGGGCAGGACTTCATGTACGTGGTGGGCGCCGTTGAGATCGTGGCCGGTATCGCCGTGGCGCTCAAGCCCCGGTACGGCGCCTACCTGGTGGCGGCATGGCTCGGCGGCATCATCCTGAACCTGCTGACCCTCTCGGGGTACTACGACGTGGCGCTGCGCGACTTCGGGCTGCTGCTCGGTGCCCTTACGCTCGCGCGGCTGGCCTCGGTGTACGACCGGCCGTAGCGCGCCCCTGGCAAGCTGTGGCGGATGCGTCCCGAGTCCGCCACCGGCTTGCCTCCCGGCCCGCGGCTCCCGCGCTGGGTCCAGACGGCCGGCTTCATCCTGCAGCCATCGCGGTGGATCGACGCGAACCGGCGCCGGTATGGGGACGTGGTGACCTTCCGGAGCCTGTTCGACCCGTGCTTCGTGATGGTGTTCGACCCCGAGATCGCGAAGCAGGTGTTCCGAGGCCCGCCGGACCAGCTGCGCGCCGGCGAGGCCAACGCCGTGCTCGGACCCGTCGTTGGCAGGCGCTCGGTGCTCCTGCTCGACGGGGCCGAGCACCTGCGCGAGCGCAAGCTGCTGCTGCCGCCGTTCCACGGCGAGCGGATGCGCGCATACGAGCGCGTGATGACGGAGGCCGCCGACCGGGCCATCGACTCGTGGCCGGTGGGCCGCGAGTTCACACTCCTCCCCTCGCTGCGCTCGCTCACCCTCGACGTGATCCTGCGCGCGGTGTTCGGGGTGGACGAGGGGCCGCGCATGGAGGAGCTCAAGCGCCGGCTCCGGGCGATGATCGACCCGACCTCCACGCGCGTGGGACTGATCGCGCTGGCGCTCTCGGGCGGCCGCTTCGGCAGCGGCGCCGGGCAGCGCTTCGAGGAGCGCCGCGCGGCCGTGGACGAGCTGATCTACGACGAGATCGCCAAACGCCGCGACGCCCCCGACCTCGCCGAGCGCGAGGACGTGTTCTCGATGCTGCTGCTCGCCCGCGACGAGCACGGCCAGGCGATGACCGACGCCGAGCTCCGCGACGAGCTCGTCACGCTGCTGGTGGCCGGCCACGAGACCACGGCCACCGGGCTGGCGTGGGCGTTCGAGCTGCTGCTGCGCAACCCGGAGGTCCTGTCGCGCGCGCGAGCGGAGGCCGCGGACGGCGACCGCGCCTACATCGACGCGGTGGTCAAGGAGACGCTGCGGCTGAAGCCTGTGATCTCGGGCGTGGGCCGGGTGGTGCGTGGCGAGCCGTTCCGGGTGGGCCAGTTCGAGATCCCGGTGGGCATCGAGATCAACCCCTCGATCGCGGCGATCCACCGGCGGCGCGACCGCTACCCGGACCCGCGCGAGTTCCGGCCCGAGCGCTTCCTCGGCGAGGACGCGCCCGACACCTACACCTGGCTGCCGTTCGGCGGCGGCACGCGCCGCTGCCTCGGCGCGGCGTTCGCCAGCTTCGAGATGAGCGTCGTGATCCGCCAGGTGCTCCTGCGCGCCGACCTCGCGCCTGCCGGCGGCCGGCCCGAGAAGGGCGTGCGCAAGGGGATCACCTTCACGCCCAAGCGCGGCGTGCGCGTGGTGATGAGCGCCTAGGACTCGGTCAGCGCCAGCGCGAAGGGGTTGCCCTCGGAGTCCTTGCAGATCACCCAGCGCTCGCCGGGGTGGACGACGCTCCCCTCGAGTTCCTCCACCCGGCGCACCGCTTCCACGAGGTCGTCGACCGCGAAGTAGGGCAGCGAGAACGTGTCGCCCGGACCGCGGCCGCGGGCATGCACGCCCACCGACGGCCCCGAGCCGGTCTCCCAGCCGGCGCCGTCGCCCTCGGCGCGCGGCTCCAGCTCCGAGCCGAGCAACCCGGCCCAGAACCGGCGCGCCCGCTGGGGGTCGTCAGCCGGGAACTCGACCAGCGAGAGCCGCGAGTGCGCCACGGCCGGGACGATACGGCTATAGCGAGCTGTCGGCGCTCTTCGGCAGCATCGCGTGTCCGTCGACCACCGCGGTGGCCATGTCGATCAGCTTGCGGTTGCCGGCGCGCGCGTGGTGCCGCAGCATCTCGAACGCGGCCGTCTCGTCGATCGAGTGGCGCTCCATGAGGATGCCCTTCGCGCGCTCGGTCACCGCGCGCCGCCCGAAGGCGCCCTCCAGGTCCTGGAACTCGGCGAACCGGCGCAACACGATGTCGATCGAGTTCTGCAGCTCGTTCGAATCGCCGTCGAGGATGTAGGCGAAGATCCCGCGCTTAGAAGCCTCCTGCACGAACTCCGGGTCGGGCGCGTGGATCAGGAGGATCACCGGGCAGGCCGCCTCCTGCACGATCTTCTCGATGAGCACCAGGGCGTGGTCGGAGCTCTCGCCCAGGCCCACGAGCGCCACGTCCGGCCGCTCCCTCGCGGTAACCGCGCCCACCTCGGTGACCTCCACCTCGCGGGCGATCACCTCGTGCCCGAGCGACGCTACGACCGGAGCGACGAGAGCAAGCCTGTCCCTCCGCTCGTTGGCGATTAGTACACGAAGATGCTCGGTTTCGCGGTAACTCATCGAGGAATGAGACCGAAGAGTCTACTTGCTCTTTTCTACCCGTTGCAAGCGGTGCTACGCTGCCGAGAGGCTGCGCCCCAGGACACTGGCCGGCCGTGGTTCCCCGACTCCAAACCCTCGGTCGGCTCGTTGAACGGGAGTGTTAGGAGACGGCGTGTCGATTTTCTCTCAGCACCGGTCGAGCAGCACGCCGGCGGTGGCGTGGGATCCGCAGATCGCGCTCCAGATGGACCACCAGCACCGCATCGAGGACGCGTTCGACCGCGCGGAGCTCTGCGAGCTGCTCGGCGATCTGGAGCTGGCGCTCGAATGGCTCGATCTGGCCGCTGCCCTGAGCGGCGGCCTGTCGCGGGACTTCCGCCTGCGGCGCACCCGCTGGCTCTGTGAGCTGGCCCGGCCCGGCGCGTCCGGCAGAGAGCACGGCGGCGACTCGTGACGCGGGACGAACTTGTCGCAATTTCCGTGAACGGCGGTCCCGGCGCGGCCGCCGCGGCCAGGCGCGCCCTGGTGGCGGCCGACGGGTCGCTGCCCACCCCCGTGCGCGAGGACCTGTTGCTGCTCGTGACCGAGCTGGTCACGAACGCCGTGCGCCACGCCGACGTGGGACCCGAGCAGTCGCTGGATCTGGAGCTGAGGCTGGCTCCCGGTCACGTGCGGGTGGAGGTGGCGGACCCGGGTGAGGGATTCGATCCCGACCAGGCTCCGCGGGGCCTGGGCGGGCCGGGCGGAGCGGGCGGCTGGGGCCTCCACCTGATCAAGCAGATCGCCGACGACTGGGGGATCAGGCCCACCGACCCGGGCACCGCCGTCTGGTTCGAGCTGCGGTTCGCGGCCTGAGAATCAGGCGCCGAGCGCGGCCACCTCGCGCACCGCGCTCTCGAAGCGCGCGATTCCCTCCTCGAGGGTGTCCTGCTGGATCACGAGCGGCGGCGCGACCTCGATGCAGCTGCCGTTGCGGCTGACCAGCACCCCCAGCTCGCGCGTCCTCGTCACGATCTGCTTGAGCATCTCCGGGTCCGGAGCCGCGCGCGTGGCGCGGTCGCTCGTGAAGTCGACGGCCGCCCACATGCCGATCCCGCGAACGTCACCGACGATGTCCACGTCCACGAGACGCCGGAGCGCGGCCAGCATCGAGTCCCCCTGCTCGCCCGCGCGTGCCACCAGGTCCTCCTCCGCGTAGATCCGGATGGCGCACAGCGCCGCCGCGGCGGCCGCCGGGTGCCCGGAATAGGTGTGAATGTCGGGGATGTAGCCGAGCGTCTCGGCGATCTCGGTGGTGACCATCGTGGCGCCCAGCGGGATGTAGCCGCCGGTGATCGCCTTGGCCATCGTCATCACGTCGGGCCGGATGTCCCAGTGGTCGACCCCGAACCACCGGCCGGTGCGGCCGAACCCGGTGATCACCTCGTCGGCGATGAACACCACGTCGTGGCGCGTGCAGATCTCACGCACGCGCTGCATGTATCCGGGCGGCGGGATCTGCACTCCGTTCGCCTGCATGAACGGCTCGAGAATGAAGGCCGACACGAGCTCGGGCCCCTGCTCGAGGATCTCGCGCTCGAGCAGGTCGGCACACAGCTCGCCCAGCTCCTCGCCCTCGACGGAGAACGGGGACCGGTAACAGGTGGGTGCCGGCACGCGCGAGAAGCCGGGGATGCCAGGCTCGAACGGCTTGCGCACGCCCAGCCAGTCGCTTGCGGCCATCGCCCCGCCGGCGGCGCCGTGGTACTCGGACGAGCGCGCGATCACCTTGTAGGCGCGTGGCTTCACGCCGCGCTCCTGGTGGTGGAGCCGCGCGAGCTTGAACGCCACCTCGTTGGCCTCCGAGCCGCTGCCGGTGAACGCGACCGCCGACAGGTCGCCCGGAGCCAGCTCCGCCAGGCGGGCGGCCAGCTCGATCGTCACGTCGGCCTGCGACGCGCCACAGCCGCCGTAGTGCAGCCGGCCCAGCTGCTCGTACACGGCGCGTGCGATCCGCTCCTGCGAGTAGCCGAGGCTCGAGGCACGCGAGACCGTGCTCATCAGATCGAGGTAGCGGTCGCCCTCGATCGTCTTGACGTGCACGCCCTCGCCCTCGGCCAGGATGAGGGTGGTGCCCTCGTCCACCTCGGCGGGCTCGACCAGGGACCACAGGTAGTTGCTGCGGGAGGCGTCGCGCAGCGAGCTCATGCGGCCTCCGCCTCCAGGCGCTGCCAGATGTCCTCCACGTGCGCCTTCAGCTGGAGCGACTCCTCCCAGCGGTCGGACATCTCGCGTCCGTCCGGGCCCGTCATCGCGTACCACTCGGGAGGGCCGAGCTCAGGCGTGAACACCAGGCTCGCACCGGGTGGCGCCTGCGCCCGCCACAGCCGAAAGCCCTCCTCCCACCAGCCGAGGAAGAGGTCCAGCAGAGGCCGGTTGTGCGGAAAGCTGATCTGAACCTGCACCTGCTCCCGCGAGGCCACCCGCCCGTGAAAGGCCCAGGAGCGCTCGAGTATCCGGTGGATTAGCGCGTGGTTCTCCTCGTCCACCGGCCAGTGGAACTCACGCCCGACCAGGTAGTGCGAGAGGTCGGCGGTGAGCCTCATCTCCGGCACCGCGTCAACTATTTGGAGCGTGAAGAAGAGATCGGTGGTCATCCTGTCGCGGTGCGTCTCGAAGAGGACCTCCATGCCCGCCTCGTCCGCCAGCCGCTGCCACCCGAGGATGTACGGGATGCACTCGAGCACCGTGTGCGGCTTGACGTTGGGCTGCAGGTTGATGTGACTGCAGCGCTCGGGGCCCAGCTCCACGATCCGCTCGATCGTCTCGGACAGCTCGTCGACGGTCGACGGGAAGCACTCCGCGGTCCAGTCGAGGCCTCGCTCGGCCAGCAGGCGGGTGGTCTCCCGCGCCACCTCCAGGTCGTCGAACTCCACCTCGGCGCCCTGGAACCCGGCCGCGGCAATCCGGTCCACCTTCTCCTCGAGGCTCGGCTCGCCCGCCCCGCCTCCGAGCTCCTCCATACCCCACATCGACTGGAAGACCCGCAGCTCCATTGGCGCCGGCGTCAGGTGCCGATGCCGAGCTTGAACTCGTTCCAGACCTCCAGGCGCTTGTCGAGGTCCTCGACCTCCTCGAAGAAGCTGAGCACGCCGAAGAACGCGTCCCCCTGGCGCGTCTGAGGGATCAGCGTCGGCGCGAGCTCCTCCTTCGTCAGACCCTGCTCCACGGCCTGGTCGTAGCTGAGCGTGCCGGTGATGCCCGTGGTCTTGCTCAGACGTGCCTGCCACGGCAGCGCGATCGTCGCGTTGATGAACTCGTAACAGGCGTCCAGCTTGTTGGCGCCGCCCTCCTTGGTGAGCGTCGCGTTGTCGGACCACGCCGGCACGCCCTGCGGCACCTCGTGGTTGGCCTCGATCGTGACGCCCTTCTTGGCCGCCTGCACGATGGAGAGGTCGTTGTTCACGTAGCCGATGATCGCCTCGCCGGTGACGAAGGTGTTGGTCTGATCGTCGAACCCGCTCGTCAGCTTCTTCACCTGCGGGCGCAGGTCGAGGAGCTTCTGGCGGAACTGCTCGAACTGGGCATCGCTGAGCTGGTAGGGGTTCTCGAACCCCAGCGCCAGCCCGATCATCGGCTCGACCGAGGTGGGGTCGTCGAAGATCGTGACCTTCCCCTTGAACTGCTCGTCCCAGAGGATGTTCCAGTCGGCCGGCTCGCCCTTGTCGTCGAGGTACTGGTCGATGTCGTAGTCACCCGGCACATCGGCCGCGTTCCAGCCGAGCGGCTGGGCCCCCCACGTGTACAGGATCCCGTAGTTCTTGCCGTTGACCGTGGTGGCGTCGCGCCAGGGGAACGCGTCGGAGATCTCCTTGACGTTCGGGACCTTGCCCTCGTCGATCGGGACGATCAGGTCCGACTGGACGTACTGGTTGAACCAGCCCGCGGTGTTGTAGATGATGTCGAACTGGCCGGGGCTGGCCTTGACCTTCGAGAACATCTCGGCCGGCGACCCCACGTTCGTCGCGTTCACCTTGATGCCGGACTCCGCCGTGAACTCCTTGAGCCACGCGGGAGCCTGGTAGCCCTCCCAGGTGAGGATGTTGATCTCGTCGGAGGAGCCGCCGCCTCCGCCGCTCCCCTTGTCGTCGTCGTCACCGCACGCGGCCAGAAGCGTCGGGCCCACCACCACACCGGCGCCGGCCACGGCGCCGCGCCTCAGCACCTCGCGCCGGGACAGACCTTCCTCCAGCAGCGACTTGGCCGCGAGCTCGCGCCGCCTCATCTCGTACAGGCCCTTCAAGGGATTCGCTGGCATCGGTCTCTCCTAGTGTCTGCCGGGGCGGGGACGGGAATACTGCAATCGCTGGCGGGGCTCAGGCCACCTTCCCGGTGAGCTGCGCCCATCCGCGTGTGGTGTGCTGGTGGAGCCGTTCGTTGGGCCCCACGATCTCGTAGTCCGGGAACCTCCGCCAGAACTCCTCGAAGGCCACCCTGGACTCGAGCCGCGCGAGCGGCGCTCCGATGCAGTGGTGGATCCCCTCTCCGAACGCGATGTGCCGCTTGGGCTCGCGATCGAAGTCGAGCACCTCGGGATTCTCGTACCGCCGCTCGTCCCTGTTCGCCGAGGCGTAGCACAGCCAGACCCGGGAGTCCGCCGGGATGGTCTCGCCGTGCAGCGAGATCTCCTGCGTGGTCTGCCTGGCGAGCCCGGGAATGGGCGACTCCCAGCGGATCAGCTCTTCGATAGCCGCCGGCAGCAGATCCGGCTGCGCTAGCCACTGGGCGCGGCGCTCCGGCATGTCCACCAGCCGGTGGAGTCCGTTCGAGATCAGGCACGCGGTCGTGTCGATCCCGGCCAATACCAGGATGAAGGTGAGCCCGCGCGGCTCGTCCCATTCGAGCACGCCCTCGCTCTCTGCCTTCACCATCACGCTGAGCAGGTCGTCCTTGGGGTCCTTGCGCCTCAGCTCGATCTGCGCGTTGATGTACTCGGCGATCTGAGCGCCGGCCTTCCGGGCGCTGTCCGGTATTTCGAACAGATCCGACTGGTCGGGCTCAGACTGGCGCGCCTCGAAGTCGTACATCAGGTTCTCGAGCCAGCGATGGTCGGACTCGGGGAAGCCGAGGATGCTGCTGGTGGTGGTCACCGGCAGCCGCCATGCGAACTGCTCGGCCAGGTCCACGGTGCCGGCAGCCTCGAGGTCGTCGAGCATGCCGTGCACGTAGCCCCGGATGCGCTCCTCGAGCGCCTTCACACCCTTCGGCGTGAACCACTGGTGGACGACCTTGCGGATCCGCGAGTGGTCCGGCGGGTCGTAGTGGATGACGATGCCGGGGCCGAACGTGCGCGGATAGAAGTCCTGGGTGTCGTCCAACTCGACACCCCTGATGTTCGAGTACCTCTCCCAGTCCCGAGCTACTGCCTGGACGTCCGCGAATCGCGACACCGTCCAGAAGTCGCGTTCCTCGTTGTAGTACGCGGGATAGCGGTCCCGCATCGTCTTGTAGTGCTCGTACGGGTCCTCCTGGGTGGCCAGGTCGAACGGGTCGTAGAGGAAAGGCGGGTCCGAGGTCTGGCTCACGTGCCGATCCCCAGCTTGAACTCGTTCCAGACCTCGAGCCGCTTGTCGAGATCCTCGACGGCCTCGAAGAAGCTGAGCACGCCGAAGAACGCATCGCCCTCGCGGGTCTGGGGAATCAGCGTCGGGGCGAGCTCCTTCTCGGTAACGCCCTGGTCGATGGCCTGGTCGTAGCTGAGCGTGCCGCTGTTGCCGGTCGTCTTGACCAGGCGTGCCTGCCAGGGCAGCGCGATCGTCTCGTTGATGAACTCGTAACAGGCGTCCTGCTTGTTGGCGCCGCCCTCCTTGGTGAGGGTCGCGTTGTCGGACCACGCCGGCACGCCCTGCGGCACCTTGTGGTTGGCCCCGATCGTGACGCCCTTCTTGGCCGCCTCCACGATCACGAGGTCGTGGTTCACGTAGCCGATGATCGCCTCGCCGGTGACGAACGTGTTCGTCTGATCGTCGAAACCGCTCGTCAGCTTCTTCACCTGGGGACGCAGCTCGAGGAGCTTCTGGCGGAACTTCTCGAAGTCCGCGTCACTCAGCTTGTAGGGGTTCTTGATCCCGAGCGCGAGCGGGATCATCGGCTCGACCGAGGTGGGGTCGTCGAAGATCGTGACCTTCCCCTTGAACTGCTCGTCCCAGAAGATGTTCCAGTCAGCCGGCGTACCCTCGTCATCGACGTACTGGCTGATGTCGTAGTCGCCCGGGATCTCGGCCTCGTTCCAGCCGAGCGGCTGAGCTCCCCACGTGTAGAGAATCCCGTAGTTGGTGCCCTTGACTGAGGTGGCATCGCGCCAGGGGAACGCGTCGGAGATCTCCTTGACGTTCGGGACCTTGCCCTCGTCGATCGGGATGATCAGGTCCGACTGGACGTACTGGTCGAACCAGCCGGCGGTGTTGTAGATGATGTCGAACTGGCCGGGGCTTGCCTTGACCTTCGCGAACATCTCCGCCGGCGACCCGACGTTGGTCACGTTCACCTTGATGCCGGACTTCTTGGTGAACTCCTTGATCCACGCATCCGCGTGGTAGCCCTCCCAGCTCAGGATGTTGATCTCGTCGGAGGAGCCGCCGCCCCCGCCTCCGCCACTCCCCTTGTCGTCGTCGTCACCGCACGCGGCCAGAAGCGTCGGGCCCACCACCACACCGGCGCCGGCCACGGCGCCACGTCTCAGCACCTCGCGCCGGGAAAGGCCCTCTTCGAGCAGTGACTTGGCCGCGAGCTCGCGGCGTCGCATCTCATACAGGCCCTTCAAGGGATTGGCTGGCATCGGTGTCTCCTTGTGTCTGCCGGGGCGGCGGGCTGAGTTGCGCCCCTAACGGGGCCGGATCCTGAGGTGGGGCTTTGGCTGGCGTGGCCCGCCGGGAGACGGCGACCCTCTGTGGCCGTCTCTGTTCTCTATATCGGTCATTATCGGGCCTGAAGTCCGGTTTTGTCCGGTGGGACCGTACACTGCCCACCGGCGCGGTGCAACAGGCCGCCTCGAACGGGCTTATGCCTCAGGTCGCACGCGCGTACAGGATGACGTTGTCGCGATAGCCCTCGCCGGGCGTGAAGGGCCCGCCGCAGGTGATCAGCACCAGCGTCGGCCGCCGCGACGGTGCGTAGGCCAGGTCATGCCGGAAGCGGCTCTTCTCGACCTGGAGCCGGCGCACCAGCCGGAAGCGGTGGATGCGGCCACTGCGGTCCTCCACCAGGATGCGAGTGCGCCTCTTGAGCGTGCGCAGTCCGGCGAAGAGCGCGGGTCCCGCCTGCGAGTCCACGTGACTCACGATCACGGCGCGGCCGGGCTCTCCCGGGCGCGGGCCGCCCCTGAACCAACCCGCTCTGCCGGGCGGAGGGATCTCGAGCTGCCCGTCAACCGTCCGTATTGGGTCGACGGGCCCCCGGACGCGCGCGGCCGGGATCGATATGCCCACTGGCCGCGAGGGGCGTCGCTGTCTCGATCGGGGCTCGGGGTTCACGCTGGGCAGCGCCGCGGGGATCGAGGCCACCGGGGCCGGGGAGCCGCGCCCGCGCTCCGGCAGGACGAGGAACGCGGCGAGGGCGCCTGCTACGAGGGCCGGCACCGCGATGGCGAGCAGCAGGAGCGCGGGCCGTGGGCCCGCCTCACGCACGACGACGAACTGCCCTGTAGAACCGCCGGACAAGCGACCCGGCGGTCAGCGCCGCCGCGGTCTTGAGCATCAGGCTCCGGTCGCGCTCTGCTGGGGTGATGAGGCCCCACCACACCGGCTCGCTCGGAGGCCGGGGAGAAGCGGTAGCGCTGGGCGGATCTGGCTCTCGAGGGACGCCCGCCGCGAGAAGCGGGGTGGTCTCTCCACGGCGCGAGGCGAGCAGGTAGGCAGTCCCCCCGATCCAGCCGGCCCCGATCGCGCCCAGCGCCACGATCAGCCAGCTTCCACCGTCGCCGGAGTCGCCGATGAAGCCCGTGGCCGGGGCCACGGTCGGACCGGCCGTCTGATCGGACACCATCAGCACCTGCGCGGGCTCGCCGCCACTGCCCACGACGATCGCCGTGGATGCGCTCCCCGCCACGAGCGGAACGCCGCTCGCTGACGCCAGCGCTCCGCCCTCTCCGCCGGGGCGGGTGATCGCCAGGTCGTGGCGGCCCGGCGGCACCGACGTGTAGCTGGTGGCCCTGTCGGGGTCGATCCGTGCCACGGCATGGCCGTCCACCCGCATCTCCGCCCGGTCGAGCTCGGAGGCCGCGTTGATGGTCCGCATCCGCGCCTTGCCGGGAATCGCCGTACCGTCCTTGTAGACGCGGAGCCCCACGCCCTTGCCCTCGGGCACGGCTATGACCGTGTAGCGGCCGCGTCCGATGTCGATGTTCGCGGTCACGGCCGGCTTGGCCTGCCCTTCCACCCTCAGCTCGACCCGGGCCGGGCCGGGATGGCAGGCGTGGTAGGGGCTCGGCTTTCCGTAGGACGACCGAATGCGGGGAGGGTGTCCGTGGACGATCAGCACCGAGGGCGGCGCCATCGGAACGGCGTTCAGGAAGCGGGCCTTGGTGAGGGGCCCGGCGTGCGCCGCTTGCGCAGCCGGCGACGCGACGGCCAGGCAGACCGCCGCGCTCACCCCCACGAGCGCCAGTCTCGACTTCTGCGGCAAAGCCCGGCAGATGCTAAGTCTCGATCCCCCAAAGAGGTGATCGCGACGGACAGAATCGAGCGCTATTTGCGGGGTTCGATCGGGTCGTGCTCGATGCCGCGCCTATGGAAGAAGGCGCCGAACGCGCCGGCCAGCATCGCCACCACCGAGATCGCCCAGCCCTGGAGGAGCACGTCCAGCACGCGTGCGGGCGTGGAGAGTGGATTGGGCAGCTGCGAGGAGACGGTGAGCTGCGTGGCGGTGTGCCCGCGCGCGACGCTGAGCGCCTCCTGAACTCCCGTTCGCAGCGGTTGCGCCACCCTCGCGAGTATCTAAGCCGGGGCGGTCGACTGCCCCATCTTGTCCATCGTTGTCAGTTTGGGTTACCGTTCGCCCGTGGGCAGTTCCTTGCTCATCGGCTCGATCAACGCGTACCACATCTGCGGCGGCGCCCTGGCGATCTGGGCCGTGGGCGTGTCGATCGTGGGAATCCGCGTCAAGGACTTCCCGAGCGGCCGCCAGGCACCGGTCGTGGCGGCCATCTCGATGTCGCTCGTGATCACGACCATCGCCACGGCGATCATCGAAGGCGCGCGCGAGGCCGACCGGGAGAAGGAGGCCGAGGCCGCTGAGCCGAACCACGAGACCGCGCCGCCCGAGCCCGCCCCGGCCGAGGCCGGCGGGAAGCTCGCGCTGGCAGCCGACCCGTCGGGCCAGCTGAAGTTCGACAAGTCCTCGCTCGAGGCCCAGGCCGGGCCGGTCACGATCGACATGAAGAACGACTCGCCGGTTCCGCACGACGTGTCGATCGACGGCGGCGGCGTGGACGAGCGCGGCAAGCAGGTCGCGGACGGCGGCACCTCCACCGTCACGGCCGATCTCAAGCCCGGCGCCTACACCTTCTACTGCTCGGTGCCCGGCCACCGCGAGGCCGGCATGGAGGGCAAGCTCACCGTGCGGTAGACAATGGGCGGATGCTCATCCGCCCCGACGGCGACAGCGTGGTGGCGATCGGCCAGGCCGCACACGCATGGATCTCCGGCCAGCTCGCCCGCGCCTGGGGCAACGGGAGCTTCGACTCACCGGAGCCCAACGAGGAGGTGTGCCTGGCCGCGGAGCAGCACGACGTGGGGATGGCCGAGTGGGACCTCGCGCCGCGGCTGCACCCCACCGAGGGCAGGCCGCTGTCGTTCATGGAGATGGCGCTCGAAGACCACCTGCGGCTGTGGGCGGCGGCGCCCGCCAGGCTCCTCTCTCAGAGCGCCTACGCCGCGCTGCTCGTGTCGATGCACGGCACCGCGCTGTACGAGCTTCGCGACCTCTCCCGCCTCGAGCCGCCGGAGGCCGATGCCGTGCGTGCCTATCTCGCGCGCGAGCGCGCGTGGCAGGACCGGCTGCTGGCGGTGCTGGGAGCCGACCGCGAGCAGGCGTCGCGCAACCAGCGCCTGCTGTTCGCCTGGGACGGGATGTCGCTGGCGCTCTGCCTGGGCTGGGACGACTTCGCGGCGGAGGAGGTGCCGGGCACGGTGCGGGTCGAGCCGCTCCCGGACGGCCGCCATGTGGTGGACCCGTGGCCGTTCGCCGGCGACGGGCTGACGGTGCGCTGCGAGGGGCGGCGCCTGACCGGCCGCTCCGAGACCGAGGCCGAGCTCCACGCGGCGCTACGCGAGGCGCCGATCGTGGAGCTCGAGTTCACGCTGGTGCCGCGGGCGTGACCCGCCGCTGGCGCATCCGGGCGTACGGCGCCTGCGTGGCGCTGCTGTTCATCGGAGGTGCCTGCGCGCTCCTGGTGGACGGGCTCACCGGCCAGGTGCTGATGATCGCGTTCGAGATGGCGGGGTTCGGAGGAGCGCTGCTGGTGGCGTTCTACGACGTCGGCGTGAGCGAGGACCAGGAACGCGAGCGCGAGGAGCGCCGGCCCTAACGCGGCTCGAGCACGACCACCGGGATCTCCCGGCCGGTGCGCTCCTGGTAGGTGTCGAAGTCGGCGTAGACCGCTGTCGCGACCGGCCACAGCCGCTTGCGCTCCGCGGGCGTGGCCAGGTGCGCCCTGACCGTCCTCCGCTCGGAGCCCACCTGGATCGTGGTGTCCGGGTTGGCCATGAGGTTGTGGAACCACGCCGGGTGCTTGGGATGCCCTCCCTTGGAGGCCACCAGCACCACGTTCTCGCCGTCGTTCGCGTACACGAGCGGGCTGGTCCGCTCGGTGCCGCTCTTGGCTCCCACGTGGTCGAGCAGCAGTATCTGCGGGAGGCCCGGGAGGCGATGGCCCACGCGGCCGCGGGTGGCCCTGTACACCAGCACGTGACCCTTGACGACTCGGTTCAGGAGCGGCCAGATGCGATCGCCCACTTCGCGGGCGTCCATCGGCGCTAGCGCTCTCTGCCGGAGGTCATCCGCTGCCCGAGCCGGCCCATCGGCTGAGCGAATCGCGGCGACAGGCGCCGCAGCCCCCATTGCAGCGCGCCGTGGCTGCGGGGCACCACGCGGATCAGCTTCTTCTTGCGGATCGCGTCCACCACCGCGTCGGCCACCACGTCCGGCGACGCGCCGAAGCGCTCGTAGAAGCGCTGCACCCGGTCGCGCTCGCGGCCCACGGCGCCCTCGAGGTGCGAGGCGGCGATGATCGGTGTGTTGATGATCCCCGGGCAGATCGCGCTCACGTGGATACCGCGCGGCGACAGCTCCGAGTTGAGCGACTCCGAGAGCCCCACCACGGCGTGCTTCGAGGTCGCGTAAGGCGCCATCTCCGCGATCGCCACGAGCCCGGCCATCGAGGCGGTGTTCACGATGTGCGAGGGGCGGCCCTGCGCGAGCATCCGCGGCACGAAGAAGTGCACGCCGTGCACCACGCCCATCAGGTTCACGCCGAGCACGCGCTGCCACTCCTCGAGGCTCGTCTGGTCAACGGGTCCGGCGTGGCCCACACCGGCGTTGTTGTGGAGCACGTCCACGGCGCCGTCCTCGGCGAACACGCGCTCGGCCAGCGCTTCGACCGACGCCGGATCGCGCACGTCGGCCGTATGCACGCTCGCCTGGCCGCCCGCGGACTCAATCTCGGCCGCCACCCTCGTGGCGCTCGCCTCGTCCACGTCCACCACGTGCACCTTGGCGCCGAGGCGAGCGAGCAGCAGCGCTGTGGAGCGCCCGATGCCCGAGCCCGCGCCGGTGACCACGGTCACCTTGCCTGCGAAGTCGCGTTCGTCGCTCGCCACCGGGGGACCGTACCGGTGAGGGGCTCCCGTTGCCAGGCGGTGACTCGTGCGCGCAGTTCACGTGTCACCGCCTGGCGGGAGATTGGGAAGCTCAGAAGGGTGCGGCCGCCAAAACGCCGGACGCCGCGTACACCTGGATCGGAAGTGGGATGTTCTTGAAGCGCCGCGCGCCCAGCCCATGGAGGCGAGCCGATGCCATGTCGCCGGCGGCCTGCTTGGTGGCCTCGGTCACGAGCAGCTGGTTGGCCTCTGCGGTGCCTGCCACTCGCGCCGCGAGGTTGACCGTGGCCCCCCACCAGTCGCCCGCTCGGTTGAGCGCCGGGCCCGTGTGCACGCCCACGTGGATGCACGGGAGGTCGGGATCCTCGCCGAAGGCGGTGAGCAGCTCGAGCCCCATGCGGATCGCCTCGGCGGCGTCGTCGGCGTAGACCATCACGGCGTCTCCGAGGCCCTTCACGACCTCGGCTCCGTGCTCACGTGCCAGGCTCGACGCCTCGGTCATGAAGTGGATCGCCACGTCGGCCGCGGCGTCGTCTCCGTCGACCTCCGTGAGCAGCGAATAGCCGCAGATGTCGGCGAACATGAAGGTGTGGTGCTGTGCCTCGGTCATTGCACCGGAGGCGTGACATTCGACGGAACATCGTGCCGTGAACGATGTTCACTCCGGGCTCACGCGTGAAAGGTGATGAAAAACACGCGGAGCTCTCCCGATTTCGATTATGGTCGGACCGTTAGGCGGGACGACCTCACCTTTCAGTCGCAGGGCGCACGGTGTGCCGCCTGGCACTACCGGCCGGACTCCCCCGCCCCCGTGCCCTGCGTTGTGGTGGGCCACGGCTTCGACGGCGTCCGCGAGCAGTGTCTCGACGCATACGCCGAGCGCTTCGCAGCCGAGGGAATGGCGGTCCTGGTGTTCGACTACCGCTTCATCGGATCGAGCGAGGGCGAGCCGCGTCAGCTCTTCGACAACAAGGCCCAGCTGGCCGACTGGCGGGCCGCGATCGAATGCGCCCGGAAGCTCGACGGAGTGGACCCCGAGCGAATCGCCCTGTGGGGAACCTCCACCTCCGGGGGCCACGTGGTGCAGCTGGCCTCCGATGACGCACGCATTGCGGCCGTGGTGGCCCAGGTGCCGCTGGTGGACGGGCTCGCCCAGCTCTTCGGCACGCCGGTCCGGCAGACCCTTCGGCTCCTGTGGGCGGGTCTCAAGGACCGCATCGGAGCCGCTTTCGGCCGCGACCCGCTGCTGATCCCCGCTGGGGGGCGCCCCGGCAGCCTGGCCGCCGCCACCAGCCCGGACGCGCTCAGCGGCCTCGCCTCGATCACCCCTCCCGAGAGCACCTGGCGCAACGCGGTGGTGGCGCGGTTCACGCTCGCCACCGCGATGTACCGCCCCGGGCGCTCCGCCGGCAACGTGAGCTGCCCCCTGCTCGTCTGCCTCGCCGACGCCGACCAGCTCGTGCCTCCCAAGCCGGCGCTGAAGATGGTGCGAGCGGCCGCGCAGGGCGAGCTTCGCCGCTACCCGTTCGGACATTTCGGGATGTACTTCGGCGAGGGGTTCGACCTGGCCGTTGCCGACCAGACCGCGTTCCTCATGGAGGTCATCTCATGAACACGATGGTGCGGGGCGAGCGCAGGGCACTCACGGGTTGGGAGCAGGGTCTGCGCGCGGCCGCGGCGGGGCTCGCGCTCGTCTCGATCGGCTTTGCCGTCTGGTACCTCGTCAAGGGGCTCACCCAGGAGTCGGAGTATCCGTACGTGGTCAACTCGATGGCCAAGGACTCGCTGCTGGCCGGGCTGTCGCTGCTCGTCTTCTGGGACCTGCGTCGCTGGGCCGCCGTGGCGGTTCCCCTGATCGTCGTCGCGCACCTCCTCATGCCGGCGGTGATGCTGGCCACGGCGCTCTGGGGCAACGCGAAAGGCATCGATCACACCTGGATCGGCCCCCCGGACTCTGGGTCCGAGTTCCGTGCCAGCTGGATGGCGGCCGACATCGGTGTGGTCCTGCTCTTCGTGTGGCTGCACTGGATGGCGGTGCGCTCGCGCTACGACCTGCGCTACCTCACTCCTGCGGCGTTCCGGGCTCTGATGGCGTTCGCCGAGGTGCTCGTCCTGCGCGAGGACCGCGACATCGCCCCCGCCGAGGTGGCCGGGCGCGTGGACCGCTACCTCGCGAGCTTCCGCGCCAAGGGCAAGTGGAGGATCGGCCTGGCCCTCTGGGCCCTCAACTACTGGCCGCTCGGTATGGGGCGACCGCCGTTCCACGTCATGTCCGTGGACCTTCGCCAGCGCTGGGTGCAGCGCCGGTTCCTCGACGAGGTGCCGGACGTGCTGGTGTGGGAGGGGCTCCGGACCCTGCGCAGGGGCGTGATCCACGCCGCGCAGCAGTTCTGCTTCATGGGCTACTACGGCGACGAGCGCGGGGCCGAGAAGGCCGGGTACAGGCCCTTCTCGCGCCGGCCGGAATACCAGGAGGCCATGAAGCGCGTGCAGGCCGACCGCCCCGGCGTGAGCTGCATGCGCCCCGCGGACATTCCGGGGGAAGAGCTCGTGGCCGACGTGGTGATCGTGGGCACCGGCGCGGCCGGCTCGGTGCTCGCGTACGAGCTGGCCGCGCGCGGGCGCGAGGTCCTCATGCTCGAGCGGGGAGCCCACGTGGACCCGAGCGACTTCACCGAGAACGAGGCCGACCAGCTGTCCAACCTCTACGCCGACGGCGCTCTCACGCTGTCCAAGGACCTCAACTTCCAGGTGGCTCAGGGCATGTGCGTGGGCGGCAGCACGGTCGTGAACAACGCCGTGTGCCTCGACCTGCCGGGGCCGGTGCTCGACCGCTGGCTCGATCCCGGCGAGTTCCACGCGGGGCTCGACCGTCAGCGGCTGGCCGCGTCGTTCCGTCATGTGCGCGACTTCCTGGAGGTGAAGCCCGCGGGGCCGCCGAGCGCGCTCAACCGGGGAGCGCTCGAGGTGGTGGGCGCGGTGGCGAAGCACGTCGATTGGCCGTTCACCCCCGTGGAGGCCAACATCTCGGACTGCCTCGGCTCCGGCTACTGCAACATCGGCTGCGCCTACGGCAAGAAGCTCTCGGCGCTCGACTGGACGCTGCCCAAGGCGCAGCAGCGCTTCGGCGACGCGGTGCGGATCCTGCCCGACTGCCGCGTGGAGAAGGTCCTGATGCGCGGCGCGAACGCGGAGGGAGTGCGCGCCAAGCTCGGGGACGGTCGCCGCCTGACGGTGCGGGCCAACACGGTGGTGCTCAGCGCCGGGGCGCTCGCCTCGAGCGTGATCCTCCAGCGCAGCGGGCTCGGCGCCGACCGCGCCGGCACCGGACTGGCCTTCAACATGGCCTCGCCGGTCACCTTCGACTTCAAGCGCGACCTCCAGTCGGAGCGCGGGCTCCAGATCACGCACTACATGAAGCCCGTCGACGACAGCCACGAGGGGCTCGTCTTCGAGACCTGGTTCAACCCGATCGTCACGCAGTCGCTGTTCATGCCCGGCTGGTTCGAGCAGCACTGGGACAACATGCGCCGCTACCGGCACATGACCTGTCTCGGGGTGGTGGTGGGCACCGACCGCGGCGGGTGGGTCAAGGCCAACCGGTTCGGGGGAATGACGTTCGACTACGTGCCCTCCGATAGCGATTTCGTGAAGCTGAAGAAGGGTCTGCAGCTGGCCTGCGAGATCGGGCTGGAGGCCGGCGCGCAGCGTGTGATGCCCTCGAGCTTCCGCATGATCGACATCCGCTCGCGCGACGAGATCCACCGGATCCACGACGAGATCGGCGCCCCCCGCGACATCAGCGTCAACTCGGCTCACCCCCAGGGCGGCAATCCGATGTCGGTGGATCCCGAGAAGGGCGTGGTGGACCCCACGTTCCGGGTGTACGACACGATGAACGTGCATGTCTGCGACGCGTCGGTGTTCCCGTCGTCGATCACCGTCAACCCGCAGCTCACGGTGATGGCCCTGGCCGCGTACGCCGCCGACGAGATCGGCGGGCCGCTACCGGGCCTGGCTCAGGAGCCCGAGTCGAGGTTCCAGCGCGCCGCGTCCGGACCGGGCTCGTAGGCGCAGAACGTTCCCGTGCGCACGCACGTGCGCAGGTGATGGCCAAGGCCCGGGTCGTGTTGGGTCACGCGGTCGATGGCGGTGCGCAGGGCGCGGGTGACATTCACGCGCGCGCGCTCGGCTGCCGAGCCGGTGGGCCGGTCGCGGCCGCCCATGCCCACGGCGGCCGACAGCTCCTGTGAGAGCAGGTCGAGCTCCTCCCTGGCCCGGCTCGCGCGCTCGGGGTCGTGGAAGCCCTCGGCCTCCTCGATCTCCTCGCGGAGCTCGGTGATCCGCTCCCGGTACTGGGCCTTCGCGCGGTCGTCCAGCAGCGGCCCGGCATCGTCCTGCCCGCTGCTGCGTACCTCCAGGCCGGGGTCAAGGTCGCGCGCACCGGCCGCTTCTGGAGCCGTGCCGCCCACCAGCTCGAGCGCGTGGAACTCGTGGCCCGGGCGGGCCAGCAGTCGCGCCAGGTGGTGGAGGCCCTTGGCGTCCTTCAGGTGGAAGGGCTCCGCGCCGCCGGTCACCTCCCACGAGTCGCCCAGGCGCCGGAGGCCGCGGGGCGATGGGGCGGCGGCGGGCGCCGCGGCGGGCTGTGGCGTCTCCGCGCCCTGCGCCTTCGCCCGCTCGGCCAGTCGCTCCAACCCCAGCTCGTCCGCCTCGGAGGCCGCCTCCGCGGCCAGGGTGGCCGACCGCGCGGGGTCGCGCTCGCTGAGCGCCTCGGCCTCGTCGAGCGCCAGCCGTGCGCAGGTGGGCCGTGCGCCCATCGCGCCGGCCAGATCGCGGGCGGAGGAGAACCAGCTCGCTGCCTGATCGTGATCGCCGGCCACCGTGGCCAGCAGGGCGAGGTAGCGATCCACGGGACCGAGGTAGGCCACCCCCGGGGTCACCACGTTGCGCCCCGAGTAGGGCTCGAGCAGCGCCCGCAACTCGCGCGCGCCCTTCTCGTCATTGAGGTGGGAGCAGACCTCGGCGAGCAGAGCCAGCGCCGTCAGCCAGAGGTTGTCGCGTGGCAGCGAGGCAAAGCCGTCGGCGGCGAAGCGCTCGTACTCGCGTCGCAGCTCCGTGGTGCGGCCGGCCTGCAGGTACACGCTCAGGAGGCCGCAGCGCCACACCGGCATGGCCGGCTGGTCGTCGGCGAACTGCTGCACGGCGAACTCGATCTCACCGAGGCGGCCCTGCACCTCGCGCATCACGAACGCGTGCGCCGCGAGGTTCATGGCGAGGATGTCGTCCTGCTGGAGCAGGGCGGCGTACTCGGTGGCCTCCGTGAGGAGCGCCTCGGCCTCGTCGAAGCGCCCCACGATCAGCTCGCGCGCGCAGCGGAGCAGCAGCGACTGCGCCTGGGCGCGCTGCTGGTGGAGGTAGTTGGCCGCCTGCGCGACCGTCTCGATCTCCTGGTCCACGGTGGCCAGCTCGCCCAGCTCGAGCAGCAGCGAGACCCGCCACGAGTGGGCGGTCATGGCCAGCTCCATGTTCCCGAGCCGGGCGGCCAGGGCGTACAGCTCCGCGGCCCAGGGCAGCGAGCGCTCCGGCGAGTCCGGGTCCCAGGTGGCCAGGTGCGCGTCCGAGAGCACGAACGCCAGCGTCGCGGGCTCCCCCACCCGCCGCGCCATGTCGATCGCCTCGCCCACCAGCTCCTGGCGCCGCTCCGCCGGCGCCGACCAGTAGAGCGCGGAGGCGAGCCGGGAGAGCAGCCGCGCCCGCAGCGCGCTGTCGGTCTCCGGCAGCTGCTCGAGGGCCTCGTCGAGCAGTGGGATCAGGCCCTTCTCGGCGCTCAGCGCCGTGGCGAAGCCCCAGGGGGCCGACGCCAGCGCGGCGCGCGCGAGCAGCTCGGAGTCGCCGATGCCGCGGGCCAGGTCGGCCGCGGCCCGCAGCGTGGCGCGCCCGGCGTCGAGCCTGCCGGCGCGCATCTCCGCCTGGCCCATCGACAGCAGGATCGCGGCCCGGCGCTCGGCCTCGCCCGGCTGCATGTCGAGCGCCCGCAGCGCGTCCGCGAACAGGTCCACCGCCTGCTCGTAGGCGGTCGACTCGAGCGCGCGCTCCCCGGCCCGGGCCGCGTAGTCCGCCGCGCGCAGCGGGTCTCCGGCGGGCGCGGCCTCGAGGAAGTGGTGTGCCAGCTCGCTGAGCGGCGCGTCGGGGCGGTCGCCCTGGAGCTCGACGATCGCCTCCCCCACCGCTCCGTGCAGGGCCACGCGCTCGCGGCGCGGCAGGTCCTCGTAGAGCGTCTCCCGGATCAGCGCGTGCGCGAAGCGATAGCGGCCGAGCGCGCGCGGCAGCTCCTCCACCAGCCCGGCCGCGGCGGCCTCGTCGAGATATCCGAGCAGCGGGGTGCGCTCCTGGGAGAGCACGCGCTCGAGCGTCTCGAGACGGAACTCGGGACCGATCACCGCGGCGGCGGTCAGCGCCTGTGCCACCGCCGGCTGGAGCGGGTCGAGGCGGCGGCGGATCGTGGCGCGCACGCCGTCCGGCACCGGGAGCCGGCCGGATGCCAGCGCCTCGGGAGTGGACAGCGCGCCCTCGGACGCCAGCAGGCGCATCACCTCGTCCACGAACAGCGGATTGCCCCCCGTGAGCGCGTGTAGGCGCTCCACCAGGTGGCCGGGTCCGGCCTCCGGCGCCTGCGGCAGCGCGAGCTCGCGCACCTCGTCGCGCGAGAGGCCGGCGAGCACCAAGCGCCGGCCCGTGTTGCCGAGATCCGCCAGCGCCGCGGTCAGCTCGGCGTCGCGGCCGGTCTCGCCGGTGCGGTAGGTGGCGATGGCGAGGATGTGGGCGCGGTGAAGGCCGCGCGCGAGGAACTCGAGCAGGCGCACCGTGGCCACGTCGGCGGCGTGGAGGTCGTCGAGCACGATCACGATCGGCCGCCGTGCCGCGGCGGCGCGGATGAACGAGGCCGTGGCGTCGAAGGCGCTGAAGCGCGCCGCCTCGGTGTCGAGCGAGGGGGCTGGATCCGTCGTGTTCGGAAGCCGCTGACCCAGCTCAGGCGCGATCTGCGCCACGTAGGGAGCGCCGGGACCAAGGTCCTCCGCCACCTCCTCCGCGGGCCGGTCGCGCAGGAGCTCGCGGATCACCTGGGTCCAGGGCCAGTAGGCGGGCGCGCCGCCCGCGTCCCAGGCGCCGCCCCAGAGCACGGAGTCGCCGTGCGCGGCGGCTTCGTCGGCCACCGCCTCGGCGAGACGCGTCTTGCCGATTCCGGGCTCGCCTCCGAGGAGGATCAGGGCGCCGCGTCCCGCATGAGCACCGGCCAGTGCCGCTGACAGCTCGCCCCTCTCGGGGCCTCTTCCCACGAGCGGTCCCTGTGCGCGAGCCCCAGGACCTGCGCCCTCGCGACTGCTCGCCAGGGCCTTCATCTCCGGGCGAGCGTACTCCTCACCACGGGCCGAGTCCACCTGTGCGTTCATGTGTGACGAACGTCCCAGTGCGGCCTCTGCAGGCGAGGTACAAATGAATTGTTCATACGACTCGCCTCGTGCCCGGAGGACGCGCAGCCCGCCGGCCGACACACAAAGGCCGCAGGTCTGGATAGCGGGGCCTCATCAGGAGGTTCCGAATGCATACGCAGCCCATCTCCCCAACACACGCAGTCTGGTCGTTCCCATGGTCTCCCTCGTGATCGGGGCAGCCGGAGCCGTAGGCATCTACGCGGCGCTGGACGAGACCGACGTGAACATCGAGCCGACCCGCGTGGTCGTGCAGGAGCCGAACAACGGCGCCGGCGCCAAGCACGAGTCCACGACGGCCTCGGCCATCGGCGGACCGGTGCAGAGCTCCTCGGCCGTCAAGGACGAGTCGTCCATCGCGGCGGCCGTCGGCGGCCGCGCCAACCCAGAGGCCTCGTTCCCGGCAAGGACGAGGCGACCACCGCCGCGGCGCTCGGCGGACCGCGCCAGCGCTTCGCGCCCGACGCGTCCGGCACGGACGAGGCGGCCACAGCCGCAGCCATCGGGGGACCCCACTGAGGATTCCTTCCCTTCGATAGCGGCAGCGCCCGGGGGCGATCCGGATCATCGGGTCGCCCTCGGTCGTTCTGGCACGGAAGCCCCTCCGTGGGGGGTAGGCTGCCAAATGTAAATGACGTATCACGCCAGCGACCACCCGGTTGCACAGCTCGGTCCTGACTGGGTCCCGAGCGTCGAGATCCGCCCGCGCCCGGACGCTGTGTAGTAGCTCCGGGCGACCCCGTAG